>CAWCGA010000019.1:0-15032 GCA_963794775.1 uncultured Alphaproteobacteria bacterium
CGACAGTCGCGTACGCCCCAGGCGCAGCTGGCGACCGGCTTCGGGCCGCCCTTCACCTCGACCAGACACATCCGGCAATTGCCGGCGATCGACAGCCGCTCGTGGTAGCAGAAGCGCGGAATCTCGGCGCCCGCCGCCTCGCACGCCTGCAGCAGCGTGTATTCGGCCGGCACATCGATCTCTTTGCCATCGACGATGAGTCTTGGTCATTTTCGTTACCCTGCCGCGACCATATGAGCGGGATCGCGGACGCCTTGGTCATCAAGGTCGGCCTTGTGCGAATACTCGTCGATGCGTGCTTCGATCTCGTGACGGAAATGCGCGATCAGGCCCTGGATCGGCCAGGCCGCAGCATCGCCTAATGCGCAGATGGTGTGGCCCTCGACCTGCTTCGTCACCTCGAGCAGCATGTCGATCTCGCGCTTGTGCGCGCGGCCCTCGGCCATGCGGGTCAACACCCGCCACATCCATCCCGTTCCTTCGCGGCATGGCGTGCACTGGCCGCAGCTCTCATGCTTGTAGAAATAGGAGATGCGCGCGATCGCGCGGATCAGGTCGGTCGACTTGTCCATGACGATCACGGCCGCGGTTCCGAGGCCCGAACGCAGCTTGCCGAGCCTGTCGAAATCCATCGGCGTGTCGATGATCTGGTCGGCCGGCACCATGCGCACCGACGAGCCGCCGGGGATCACGGCTTTGAGATTGTCCCAGCCGCCGCGGATGCCGCCGCAATGCTTCTCGATCAGCTCGCGGAACGGAATCCCCATCGCCTCTTCGACGTTGCAGGGACGTTCGACATGGCCGGAGATGCAGAACAGTTTGGTGCCGACATTGTTGGGGCGGCCGATCGCGGAGAACCATGCCGCGCCGCGCCGCAGGATGTCGGGCGCGACCGCGATCGAACTCGACATTGTTGACGGTGGTCGGGCAGCCGAACAGGCCGACGTTGGCGGGGAATGGCGGCTTCAGACGCGGCTGGCCCTTCTTGCCTTCGAGACTTTCGAGCAGCGCGGTCTCTTCGCCGCAGATGTAAGCGCCCGCGCCATGAGTGACATAGAGATCGAACGGCCAGCCGTTGACATTGTCCTTGCCGATCAGCTTGGCCTCATAGGCCTGATCGACCGCGGCCTGCAGCCGCTCGCGCTCCCGGATGAACTCGCCGCGCACATAGATGTAAGCGGCATGGGCGCCCATGGCGAAGCTTGCGAGCAGGCAGCCTTCGACCAGCAGATGCGGGTCGTGCCGCATGATTTCGCGATCCTTGCAGGTGCCAGGCTCGGACTCGTCGGCATTGACCACGAGATAGTTCGGACGGCCGTCCTTGGAGTCCTTGGGCATGAACGACCACTTCATGCCGGTCGGGAAACCCGCGCCGCCACGGCCGCGCAGTCCCGACGACTTCATCTCGTTGACGATCCAGTCGCGACCCTTGTCGATGATCGCTTTCGTGCCGTCCCATGCGCCGCGCTTGCGCGCGCCCTCGATGCCCCAGTCGTGGAGGCCGTAGAGGTTCTTGAAGATGCGGTCCTTGTCCTCGAGCATCTCTAGGTGACTTCCTTCAGCGTGGTCGGCCCGGTGATGGGCGCGGACAATTGGCGGCCGTTCTGCGGTCCGGGTTTTGGCGGCTTGCCCGAGGCGAAGCCATCAAGCACCCGGCCAAACGTTTCCTTGGTCAGGTCCTCATAGGTGTCCTTCCAGATCAGCACCATCGGCGCGTTCACGCAGGCGCCGAGGCACTCCACTTCTTCCCAGCTGAAGCTGCCGTCCTTGGAGAGATGGAAGGGATCATGATGGATGCGGCGCTGGCAGACTTCGATGATGTCCTCCGCGCCGCGCAGCCGGCACGGGGTGGTGCCGCAGACCTGTACATGCGCTTTCTTGCCGACCGGCGCGAGCTGGAACATGGTGTAGAAGGTCGCGATCTCCAGCATGCGGATGTAGGGCATCTCGAGAAGATCGGCGACGGCGCGGATCGCGGCTTCGCCGATCCAGCCTTCATGCTGCTCCTGCACGCGCCACAGGATCGCGATCGCGGCGGACGCCTGACGTCCCGCTGGATATTTCGCCATCTCGTTTTTGGCGAAGGCGAGATTCTCGTCCGTGAACTTAAAGCTCGCGGGCTGCATCTCTTTCGGGGCAAGGCGGCGGACGGACATTGCTACTCTCTCATTGCCTACGGCGCGCGGCGGTCGCATTCAGCGCGTTGATCCGGTCCTGCCAGAACGCGCTTGCGGTGCCGAACACGTTGTAACCGACATGGGTGGACACCTTGATGCGGTCGAGGATCGACAGGTCGCTCACGGTCTCCATCCGGCCCGAGCGGGGATCGTAGACGATCAGCTTGAGCGGGGTCTTTTCCAGGATGTAGCGCGACACCGTGTGCTGGCGGTCGTTGCCGTGTTCCTCGCACAGGATCACGCTGTCGCCCTGCAGCAGCCGGGCACCACCCTTGATCGCTTCGATCTCGACGCCCTCGACGTCGAGCTTGATCAGGAATTTTCCGCTTGCGGACACCTTGCCGTCGTCGAGGAGGTTGTCGAGCGCGATGACCGGCACTTCCTCGCCATCAGACTGATCGCCGGCAATGCTGAAGGCCTCGTGCTTGGTTCCGGACAGCCGCGCGCTGCCGCGGGTGGCGCCGATCGCACATTTCATGGTCTCGAAACGCTTGCCGTTGATGTCGGCATTGTTGACGAGCTTCGGAAAATTCTGCCCGGCCGGCTCGATTGCGATCGCCTTGTGCGCGCCGAACGGCTGGCTCGACACCAGCACCGACCAGTAGCCGTAATTGGCGCCGCAATCGATCAGGGTGTAGTCGACGTCGGCGGAATGGCTGAACAGCAGCTCCAGTTCGTCTTCGTAATTGTAGGAGCGGTTGAGCAGCTTGCTCCAGTAGCCGTCGCCATAGGGAAATTCGAACACAGCATCCGAGTTGAGCTTGATCGCGATGTTGCGCTCCGGCAGCGTCTTGCGCAGCAAATTGGCGCAGGCGATGTAGCCCATATGCGAGAAGTGGGAGGAGATTTTCGATCCCGTTGCCAGCGCCAGCGCAGCCGTCCGCTCCCACAGGTTGGCTCCTTCAAGAGCTCCCGAGGTACGATCAAACTGAATGGGCGCCGGCGTCATCACCGATCCACCTCCCCGAACACGATATCGAGCGAGCCGAGGATGGCGGAGACGTCCGCGAGCAGATGGCCGCGGCAGATGAAGTCCATCGATTGCAGATGCGCAAAGCCGGGCGCGCGGATCTTGCACTTGTACGGCTTGTTGCTGCCGTCGGCGACGAGATAGACGCCGAACTCGCCCTTCGGCGCTTCGACGGCGGCATAGACCTCGCCGGCCGGCACGTGCACGCCCTCGGTATAGAGCTTGAAGTGATGGATCAGCGCCTCCATCGAGCGCTTCATCTCGCCACGACGCGGCGGCGACACCTTGTTGTCCTGCACGACCACAGGCCCCTGCGCGTCGGGTTCACGCAGCTTCGCTATGCACTGCTTCATGATGCGCACGGACTGGCGCATCTCTTCCATGCGGATCAGGTAACGGTCGTAACAGTCGCCGTTCTTGCCGATCGGAATGTCGAAATTCATCTCGGCGTAGCATTCGTAAGGCTGCGCCTTGCGCAAATCCCAGGCTGCACCCGAGCCGCGCACCATCACTCCGGAAAAACCCCACTCCCAGGCCTGCTGCAGCGTGAACACGCCGATGTCGACATTGCGCTGCTTGAAGATGCGATTTCCCGTGAGCAGCCGGTCGAGATCGTCGACTACTTTCAGGAAAGGATCGCAGAACGCCTCGATGTCGTCGATCAGTTTCGGCGGAAGGTCTTGATGCACGCCGCCGATGCGGAAGAACGCCGCATGCATGCGCGAGCCGGAGGCGCGCTCGTAGAACACCATCAGCTTTTCGCGCTCTTCAAAACCCCACAGCGGCGGGGTCAGCGCGCCGACGTCCATCGCCTGCGTGGTGACGTTGAGCAGATGCGACAGGATGCGCCCGATCTCGCAATAGAGCACCCGGATCAGTTGGCCGCGGCGCGGCACCTCGATGCCGAGCAGCTTCTCGGCAGCAAGGCAGAACGCGTGCTCCTGGTTCATGGGCGCGACATAGTCGAGCCGATCGAAATACGGGATCGCCTGCAAATAAGTCTTGTGCTCGATCAGCTTCTCGGTGCCGCGATGCAGGAGACCGATATGCGGATCGACGCGCGCGACCACCTCGCCGTCCAATTCAAGGACAAGACGCAAGACGCCGTGGGCCGCGGGATGTTGCGGACCAAAGTTGATCGTGAAGTTGCGAAGGTTTTGCGGCTGCTCATTCATGGCTTCGGCCCCGCCTTCTCATCGCCGGGAAGCGGATAGTCGGCCCCCTCCCACGGCGACAAGAAATCGAACTTGCGGAATTCCTGGTTGAGCTTCACCGGCTCGTACAGAACGCGCTTTTCCTGGTCGTCGTAACGCACCTCGACGAACCCGGTCAGCGGAAAATCCTTGCGCAAGGGATGACCGTCGAAGCCGTAATCCGTCAGCAGGCGGCGCATATCGGGATGGCCGGTGAAGGTCACGCCGTAGAGGTCGTAAGTCTCGCGCTCGAACCAGTCGGCGCCCGGGAAGACGTCGATGATCGACGGCACCTGCGTGGTCTCGTCGGCCTCCGCCTTCAGGCGGATGCGCGTGTTCAATGTCGGTGACAGGAAATGATAGACCACGTCGAAGCGCTTCTCGCGGCCGGGATGGTCGACCGCGGTAATGTCGGTGATGTTGATGAAGCGCAAGGCCGGATCGTCGCGCAGATATTTCACGACATCGACGATCTTCTCCGCCTGCACCGTCACGATGAGCTGGTCGAACGCGACCGAATGCCCCGTCGCGCTACCGGCGAGAGCGCCGACGATCTTCTCTCCGAGGGTACTGAGGTTTTCGCTCATCGCCATCAATCCACAATAAACAGACGCGCGCCCTTGTCGGTGCGCGAGCGATGCGCTTCCGCGCCATCGGCAACCTGGTAGCTCATTCCCGGCCTCAGCGTGAACGAGCGGCCATCGGCGAGATCGGTGCCGAGTTCGCCATCCACGCAGAACAGAATGTGCCCCTTCTGACACCAGTGATCGGCGATATAGCCCGGCGAATACTCGACCAGCCGCACGCGGATTTCGCCGAACTGCCGGGTCCGCCAGGTCGCAACGCCGGCGTCGCCCTTGTGCAGCGTGGGCTCAATGCTCGTCCAGTCAGTGGTCCCGAACGGGATATCGCTCATCTTCATTGGCGTTATCGTTCGATCGTGCCGGTGCGCCGGATTTTCTTCTGCAGCAGCAGCACGCCGTAGAGCAGCGCTTCCGCGGTCGGCGGGCAGCCGGGCACGTAGATGTCGATCGGCACGATGCGGTCGCAGCCGCGCACCACCGAATAGGAATAGTGGTAATAGCCGCCGCCATTGGCGCAGGAGCCCATCGAGATGACGTAGCGCGGCTCCGGCATCTGGTCGTAGACCTTGCGCAGCGCGGGCGCCATTTTGTTGGTCAAGGTGCCCGCCACGATCATCACGTCGGACTGGCGCGGCGAGGCGCGCGGCGCAAAGCCGAAGCGCTCGACGTCGTAGCGCGGCATCGACACCTGCATCATCTCGACCGCGCAGCAGGCGAGACCAAAGGTCATCCACATCAAGGAACCGGTGCGGGCCCAAGTGATCAGGTCGTCGGTAGCGGCGACGAAGAAGCCCTTGTCGGACAGCTCGTGATTGACCTCGAGGAAATACGGGTCGTTGGCGCCGACCGGCCGCCCCGTCGCGGGATCGATGATGCCCCTGGGGGCCTGCGCAATCGCCGTTGTGGTGGGGGTCAATCCCATTCAAGCGCGCCTTTCTTCCATTCATAGGCGAAGCCGACGGTCAGAACGCCAAGGAACACCACCATCGACCAGAACCCGGTCGCCCCGAGCTTGCCGAACGCCACCGCCCACGGGAACAGGAACGCCACTTCGAGGTCGAAAATGATGAAGAGGATCGCGACCAGGTAGAAGCGAACGTCGAACTTCATGCGCGCATCGTCGAAAGCGTTGAACCCGCATTCATAGGCTGACAGCTTTTCCGGATCGGGCTGCTGGAACGCGACCACAAAGGGCGCGATCAGGAGCACCAGCCCGATCACGGCGGCTACGCCGACAAACACCACAAGTGGAAGATAATTCTGCAGGATGCCGTTCATCGGCTCACCCTTTTTTCCTGCGGTTTCGGACGCCCGCAGATTCGTCGTTTTGGAATTGTTCTGAGGCTTAGCGCAGCGCAACAGGCCGTGCAAGACAAGCTATTTTGACGGTTTTTGGCGATCCACATCCCCCTCGCGAGCCGTGCCCGAAGGACGTCGGGGGAACGTGCAAGACCGACCAGGGCAGTCTCAGCGCGGAAGCATTGACGGTCTAATGCCCCAAGGCCAATTTGGTCCCCGCGCCGGAAGCAAGAAACCCGGATTTAAGGCGCAAGATGCAGAGGAAGCGGCATGACCATCACCCAGCGGGATCGCGATCACGGCACCGCCTATGCGCTGAAACCGCCCGCCAGCCGGACCGAGCTTACCGCCGTCGGCCGCGGCACGCCGATGGGCGAGCTGTTGCGGCGCTACTGGCATCCGGTCGGGTTGACCGCCGACGCCACCGATGTCCCCAGAAAAGTGCGTATCCTGGGTGAGGATTTGATCCTGTTCCGCAACAAGCACGGCCGCGCCGGCCTCTTGCATGCGCGCTGCTGCCACCGCGGCACCACCCTCTACTACGGCAAGGTCGAGGAGGACGGCATCCGCTGCTGCTACCACGGCTGGAAGTTCGACACCGAGGGGCACTGCCTCGAGCAACCCTGCGAACCCGACGGCGGCCAGTTCAGGGATAAGGTGCGCCAGCCCTGGTACCCCCTCGAGGAATGCTACGGGCTGATCTTTGCCTATATGGGCCCCGCCGAGAAAAGGCCGGTGCTGCCGCGCTACGAATGCCTGGAGAAAATGGACGCCGGCGAGTTCGTCGAGGCCGACGACACGTCCATTGGCGGCGGCGGGCCGGCAATCATCCCATGCAACTGGCTGCAGCATTTCGAGAACGTGGTCGACCCCTACCACGTGCCTGTCCTGCACGGCTCGTTCAGCGGGCCGCAGTTCACCAACATGATGGCCTCGATGCCCGAGGTGAAGTTCGAGATGTCGCCGCGCGGCGTCACCGTGCGCTCGATCCGCAACCAGGACGACGGCAAGATCTTCTATCGCGTCACCGAAGCCGCCCTCCCCACACTGCGCGTGGTGCCCAATCCCCGCGTGGCGCAATTCGCGCGCGTGGAATCGATCGGCTGGACCTTGCCGATCGACGACACGTCTTTCCGGATTTATGTCGCCGGGCGCGTCAAGAATGCGGGCGACATCTCCCGCATGCGCTCGAAGTTCAACGGCAAGTTCTGGTGGGACATGACCGAGGAAGAGCATCAGCGCTATCCCGGCGACTACGAGGCGCAGGTCGGCCAGGGCGAAATGACCGTCCATTCGGAGGAGCATTTCGGTCAGAGCGACCGCGGCATCCTGATGGTGCGGAAAATGCTCGGCGAGCAGCTGGAGGCGCTCGCCGCCGGCCACGACCCGATCGGGGTGTCTTTCGATCTGAGCGCTCCACCGGTCGAGTTCGAGGCGGGGAATTTCATTCGCGAGGCATGACTTAGCGGCACTGCTTCAGAAACAGCATTCGGGGGAACGCATGGTCGATCTGGCGCCGCAGGCGACGGCACAAGTCGGGGCAACGGCGGTGCCGTCGGCGCGGCGCTATTACGTGCTGGCGATCCTGACGATCGTCTACGCCCTGAACTTCCTCGACCGCACGATCTTCAATGTCCTGATCGAACCGATCAAGAAGGAGTTCGTGCTCTCCGACACCACGATGGGGCTGCTCGCGGGCTTCGGCTTCGTGCTGTTCTACTCGCTGCTCGGCATTCCCATCGCCCGCCTCGCCGACCGCATCAGCCGCCGCAACATCGTGGCGATCGCCTTCGCATTCTGGAGCGCGATGACCTTCCTTTGCGGCATGGCGCAAAGCGTGACGTCGCTGGCGCTCGCCCGGATCGGCGTCGGCATCGGCGAATCCGCAGGGACCCCCGCCTCGCAATCGCTGGTCGCCGATCTCTTCGATAAGAACGAGCGGCCGCGCGCACTCGGCATCTTCGCCATCGGCACCTATCTCGGCGTCTTCCTCGGCTATTTCATCGGCGGCTGGGTCAACCAGCACTATGGCTGGCGGATGGCGTTCTTCTCCGCCGGTCTTCCCGGTATCGCGCTCGCGGCGGTGATGTGGCTGACAATCTCCGAGCCGAAACGCGGCGCAATGGCGGAAAGTTTTGTTCCCGAACCGATCGGACCGACCTTGCGCTTCCTTGCGACCCAGCCGAGCTTCGTGATCGTGCTGATCGGCTTTTGCCTGACCACCTACACCAACTACGCCACCGCGGCCTGGATCCCGCCGTTCCTGGCGCGCGTGCATCATCTCTCCTCCGCCGAGATCGGCACCTATGCCGGCACCTTCAAAGGCCTCGCCGGCATGGCCGGCACGCTGGTCGGCGGCCTCGTGGTGGCGCAAATCAGCAAGCGCGACGACCGCTGGAAATTATGGGCGCCGGCGATCATGTCGGGCCTCGCAGGGCCCGTGTTCGCGGTCTGCATGCTCACACATGACTTCGCGACCATGGTCGCGATGCTGGCGCTGACCTCGTTCATGGTCGGCTTCCATCTCGGACCGACCTTCGCGATCGCGCAGACGGTGGCGCGGCCGAGCATGCGGGCGCTGGCCTCAGCCTTCATCCTGTTGACCGCGACCTGCTTCGGCCAGGGCGTCGGGCCGCTAGCGGTCGGCATGCTCAACGATGCGCTGAAGGGCGATTACGGCGCGGACGCGGTGCGCTATTCGCTGCTGTCGGCAGCGGTCACGACGAGCCTCGGCGCGCTGTTATTCGTCTGGGCGGCACAGTTCATCCGCGCCGATATCAAGCGGGCGATTTAGACACTTCACCAACCACAGCGAGCCCATCATGAGCATCCGCAAGACCGTCACCCTCGTCGAAGAGATCAACAGCGAGTACGGCGCACCCGCGAGCCCGCCGCTGCGGCGCGTGGCGATTGCAGCCGTCTTCGACAACCCGCTCGCCGGCAAACCGGCCGGTGCCGACCTGAAGCCGCTGATCGATTATTCGGTCGAACTCGGCGCTTCCCTGACCAAAACGGCGCTCACAGCGCTCGGCGCAAGCCCGGCAGAGCTGCGCGCCTACACCAAGGCTGCTCTCGTCGGCATCGGCGGCGACCTCGAGCATGGCGCCGCGATGATCCATCCGCGGCTCGGCATGGCGATGCGCGCGGCAATCAAGCGCGGGCGCGTCATCATTCCCGGCCACGCCAAGGTGGGCCCGCCCGGCACCAGCGTGGATCTGATCTATGGGCCGCTCGACAATGGCTGGGACCTCGACGCCTTCAATTCCACGCCGGTGCTGATCCATGACGCGCCGCGACCGCACGAGATCGTGCTGTGGATCGGCTATGCCACGGCTGCGCGCGTCAACGCCCGCAGCAAGGGCCCGGACCAGAAGGAGGTCGACGCGCTCGTCGCGTCGTTCGGTAAGCCTTAGCTGTTTTGCGCATGATCTCCGCGCAAACGCTTTGCGTTTGTCGCGAGGGAAAACCGCTGCACACTTTTCGGGATCATGCGCGCTAGGTGAGCTTCCCCGTATACTTCTCCAGCGCCGCCCAGGCGTCCGCGCCGTATGTCTTCTGCCACTGCGCGTAGAAGCCGGCCTTCACCAGCGCTGATCGGAATTGCACGGGATCGGGCTTGTTGAAGACCATGCCTTTGGCTGACAGTTCGCCCTGCAGCGAGCGGTCCATTGCGACAAGATCGGCGCGCTCCTTCAGCGCCGCGGCATCGACGCTCTCGTTGAGGATGGTGACGAGATCGGCCGGCAGGCCTGACAGCGCGCGGCGATTGCCGACGACCCAGTAGCCGCTCCAGCAATGGTTGGAGAGCGCGCAGTATTTCTGCACCTCGTAAAGCTTGCCGGTCGAGACCTGCGCCAGCGGATTTTCCTGACCTTCGACCACATGGGTCTGCAGCGCCGAATAGAGCTCGTTGTAGCTGATGCTCGACGGCAGCGCGCCGAGCCCGGAAAACAGCGAGGTCAGGAGCGCGGTCACGGGCACGCGGATCTTGAACCCCTTGAGATCGTCGACGCTGTTGAGCTGGCGGCTCGATGACGAGGTGATCTGGCGGAAGCCGTTGTCCCATTTCCGTCGCATCGGAACGAGGCCGGTCTTGGTGATGGCATCGCGGACGAGCGCGCCGACATCGCCATCCATGGCAGCCCAGACCTGGTCATAGGACGCGAAGGCAAAACCGATGCTCGGGAGACCCGAGAGCGGCACCAGCGTGGTCAGCGTCATCGAGGGCACGGCCAGCAGTTCAATGCCGCCCGCGCGGACCTGCGACAGCATCTCCGGATCGCCGCCGAGCTGGCTGTTGGCAAAAACGGTGACGGTGAGTTGCCCACCCGAACGACTGCCGATGTCCTTGGCGGCCTCGGTCAGCCGGACCGTCAGAGGGTGGGTCTCCGGCGTGTTGACCCCGAGTTTGAAGTCGAACTCGGCCGCAGCCCGGGCCGGCCGGCCCAGGATGACCGCGGCGGATGCACCCGACACCGCCCCCAAGAGGCTCCGGCGGGTCATTTTCATTGATTTCATTATTGTTTTTCTCCCAAGCGCCTCAACACGCCCATCCCGATTTTCGGCCGACCCGCCCTGCCCGGCAAGGGCGACGAAACCTTCATTTCGGCCCCACGAAACCATTTCAGGGAACCCGCGAAACAGACCGGAAACAAACGGGGCGTAGAGATTTAGGCAACGAAGAGGCGTCCAAGAACGCCGGGAGGCTACCCAAATGAACCACTCAATTCACTCCGCCGATCGTGCGACCCACATGAAGATCGTGGTGGTGGCGCTCGTGGCCGGTATCTGCGTCGCAGCCTTCGGGATCGCGGCCCGCACCAATGTAGATTACAGCCTGACCGCAACCCACGTCATCAAGGCCGGTAAGCCGGTGGTGGTGACGAGCTCGGATACCTCGCTGGTCCGCTGAACGAACTATCCTCTCGAGACATGAAAATGGCCGCCTTCGGGCGGCCTTTTTTTGTGCGGTGTTCGGAAGACTGGCGCGAGAGACGGGAACTCGAACCCGCGGCCTCCGCCGTGACAGGGCGGCGCTCTAACCAACTGAGCTACTCCCGCGGATGCAAGCAATCCGCTGCAGAAGGCAGGACTTAAAGGCGCCACCAACCTAAGTCAAGGATGTCAGGAATCCCCTTATTCGACGGGGGTTTTTGCAACCTCGATGCAAAAAACCCTCATTTTACAGGGCGAAATGTGGTGTCGGCGTCACCCCGAATCATTTAAGGCCTCATTTGTCTACGGTTCCTGAGCCATCGACAACCACCGAGGAGGGCCAATATGGCCAAGAAAGCGACCCCGACCACCGTCACCCTGAAGCATCTTGCGGCGGCGATTGCCGAAGATCAGGAGATCTCCAAGAAGCAGGCCGAGACCATCCTGAACGACACCGTCACGCTGATCACCAAGCACCTGAAGAAGGGCGAGCGTATCCGCATCGTCGGGCTCGGCATCCTGCAAGTCCGCAAGCGTGCTGCGCGCATGGGCCGCAATCCCGCCACCGGTGAAGCGATCCAGATCAAGGCTTCAAGGAAGGTCGCCTTCCGCGCCGCCAAGGAGCTGAAGGAAGCGATCTGATCGCTCGCGGTTTCCGCTCTCACATCAAGCGCCATTCCGGGCTCTCGCGGCCCCCGGAATGGCGCTTTTTGCTGTAAGGATATCTCGTCTCTTCTCATCACGGATTTTCCAGTGACATCTGCCCTTGCGTTCACGCACGAAGTGACCGAGCGCTTCCTGCGCTATGTCGTCATCGACACCCAGTCGGATCCGTCGTCGCCGACCTGCCCTTCCACCGAAAAGCAGAAGAACCTCGGCCGGCTGCTCGCGGCCGAGCTGAAGGCGATGGGGCTCGCCGACGCCCATCTCGATGAGCACGGCTATGTCTATGCGACGATTCCGGCGACATCGGACAAGAAGGTGCCGGTGATCTGTTTCTGCTCGCACATGGACACTTCGCCCGATTGCAGCGGCGCCAACGTCAAGCCGCAGATCGTAAGGCAATATCGCGGCGGCGACATCGTCTTGCCCGCCGATCCGAACCAGGTGATCCGCGTCGCCGACTATCCCGAGCTGAACAACCAGATCGGCAACGACATCATCACGACAGATGGCACGACGCTGCTTGGCGCCGACAACAAGGCCGGCCTCGCCGAGATCATGGATGCCGCGCGGTTCCTCTTGAAGAATCCGCAGATCAAGCACGGCGTGATCAAGATCCTGTTCACGCCCGATGAGGAGATCGGCCGCGGCGTCGACAAGGCCGACCTGAAGAAGCTTGGCGCGGATTTCGCCTACACCATGGACGGCGAGACTGCGGGCACCATCGAGGACGAGACGTTCTCGGCCGACGGCGCCACCATCATCATCGACGGCGTCAGCACCCATCCGGGCTTTGCCAAGGGCAAGATGGAGCACGCGATCAAGATCGCAGCAGCCATCGTCGAGCGCCTGCCGAAGACGACCTGCTCGCCGGAGACCACCGAAGGCCGTGAAGGCTTCCTGCATCCGATCGGCATCTCCGGCGCACTGGAACAGGTGACGCTGAGCTTCATCGTGCGCGACTTCGCGGAAGCCGGATTGAAAGAGAAAGAGGCGATGCTCGAAGGCATCGTCAGGGATGTGCTGAAGACCTATCCGCGCTCGACCTATCGGATGGAGGTGAAAGAGCAGTATCGCAACATGAAGGTCGTGATCGACCGCCATCCGGAGATGGTCGACCACGCAGTCGAGGCGACCCGCCGCGCCGGGCTAAAGCCGGTGCGCGGCGCGATCCGGGGCGGCACCGACGGCGCGCGGTTGTCGTTCATGGGACTGCCCTGCCCCAACATCTTCGCCGGCGAGCACGCGTTCCACTCGCGGCTGGAATGGGTGAGCCGGCAGGACATGGAAGCCGCGGTGCGCACCATCGTGCACCTCGCGATGATCTGGGAAGAGCGGAGCTGACACATGGGTCGGCCCCCAATCGCCCAATCGGCGCTGCGGTCCGCTCTCACTGTTTTCCTCGTCGCCGCTCTGACGCTCGCCGCGATGGAGCTGTTGCTCCGTGTTGCCGACTTCCGGGAGTTACGCCAGGACGCCAGCGAGCGATCTCTGGCCTATGGCTACGATCCCGAGCTTGGCTGGGCCCCCATTCCGAACTCGGTTACGACGGTGACCACTGCCCGAACGATTCATGCGACACACAACAGTCTCGGCTTTCGCGATATCGAGTTCAGCCCCGCCGGACGGCCCATCATGCTGTTCATCGGCGATTCCTTTGTTTGGGGCGTTGACGCGGAAGCCAATGAGCGTTTCACCGACTTGCTCCGCAACAAGCTGACCCAGTTCACGATCGTCAATGCCGGTGTCTCCGGCTATGGCACCGATCAGGAATATCTCTGGCTGAAGCGGATTTGGCCGAAGGTTCGTCCCGCGGTCGTTGTGCTGGTCTTCTGCACCGACAACGACCGCAAGGACAACAGCACCGATATTCGGTATCAGCGCTACCGCAAGCCGTATTTCGAGACCCGCTCCGACGGCAGCCTCGCGCTTCGGGGCCAGCCGGTGCCTCGGTCGCTGCAGGTCCTGATCAGGGATCATTGGCTGGTCCGGAACTTGTGGCTGGCGCGATTGGCAACGGCAGCCTATGTCGAGATATCGTCGCCCGCCGTGAGCGTGCCCGATCCGACCGAGCGCCTCGTGGACGAGATCGATGAATTCGTCGGCGCGCACGACGCGAAGCTGCTGCTGGCGCTGCAATCGCGCGATGATCGGCTGATCGCGCATCTGCAAGCCCGTCGCATTCCCTTTGTCACGCTCGACGGCGCTGCGGCCTACGGCGACCAATACGGCTCGCATTTCACTCCGAACGGCAATGCGTTCGTTAGCAAGCGATTGCTCGAATTCTTTGGCCAAACGCTGCACATCGAGTAAGTCCGGGACAAACCATCACGCGCGCGCGGTGACAATCCAGACCGAGCCAGCGAGCGGCACCGATTGCCCGCGCAGGTAAGGCGCCAGCAATTCGCGCACGGATACGCGCGCCGCCGCACGGACTTCAGCCGGATGCCCGTCCAGCGCCCGGGCCGACGGGCCGATCTCCAGCGCGGCGTCGGTCGCGGCTTCGAGCCCGCGTCCGATCGAAATGTCGAGCGATATGTTGCAGGCTTCCATCGCGATGTCGTCATAGCCGGCCTCGCGCAGGATTCGCGTCACGCGCTCCTCCGATGCAAAGGCGAATGGGCCGGGATCTTCGGGCCCGACCTGCGGCAGCCGCGGCACGTGGCAGTAGACCGCCTGCAGCGGCGCCATCATCCACGGATTTTCCTTCGGCTCGCGCCAGCAGGCGAACACGACGCGCCCTTTCGGCCGCAACGCCTTGCGCAGATTCGCAAACGATATGACCGGCTCGGCAAAGAACATCACGCCGAAGCGCGAAACCAGCAGATCGAAGCTACCGGCGTCGAACGGATAGACCGTGGCGTCCGCTTGCACAAAATCGAGCGGCAGTCCGTTGCGCGCGAGATGGCGCGCCCGCGCCAGCATCGGCGCGGAGATATCGACGCCGAGCACAAAGCCATCAGGCGCGACCCGCTCGGCCAGCGCAATCGAGATGGCGCCGCAGCCGCAGCCGATATCGATGATGCGATTCCCCGCTTTCGGGCCGATCCGGTCGATCAGGAGCTGCGCGACCGGCGCCAGCAGGACGTCCTGCGAGGCCTGCCGGTCGGTCCAGCGCTGGCCGTTCGGTCCGTTCCAGTAGGCGATCTGGTCGGCGTTTCCAGCGTGAGCAAGGGGCGTGTTCATGCCGCGATGCTAGCGCGGCGATCAA
>CAWCGA010000020.1:0-67893 GCA_963794775.1 uncultured Alphaproteobacteria bacterium
AAACCGGCGGGCCACGAAGAAGGCGGCGGCCGGCGCGCAGGCGGTTGCGCAAACCAAACCCTGAGAGCCCGACGGGACCGGCCTCTCCTTTGTCATTATAGCGTGCAATCAACGTATCGATAATTCCAGTCCGCCGTCGAATGGCAACGTCATTGTTCGAAACCCGCTCGACGCGAGAAAAGCAAAATAATCCGCATAATCGGCGCGAAAGCGCGCGGTGTTGTCGCAGATCACGATGGCGCCCCGCCGCAAATGCGGTGTGACGATCTCGAGTGCGGGGCGCGCCATCCGGATCCAGATGTCCACCAGCATGAAATCCACGGGCGCTTCGATCCCACGCAGCGTCTCGCGCAGATCACCTTCGCGCAGATCGATGAAATCGCCGAGGCCCGCCTGCTCGAAATGCGCTCGCGCCGCCTTGGCCTTGGCCGGCTCATATTCCGTGGCGACCACCACGCCGGCGCCGCCGCCAGTGCGGATATTGTCCCGCACGGCCGCGGCGAGATAGAGCGTCGAGACGCCGTACGACGTGCCGATCTCCACGATCCGCCGCGCGTCGGTCGCGCGACAGAGCTGATAACAGAACTCGGCCTTGTCGCGATCGAGCGCGACAAGCTTGTCGCTGAGAAAGGCCTTGAGCTCGCTTGCCGTCGCCTTGTCTCTGTCGAAACCTTCGAGCGCGGCGGTCTGGACGTCGCTCCTGGTGTGCAGACCGTCGAGCAAGCCTTCCAGTTGCGGGTCGCCAATGACGCTCAAGGACGTTCCTTCACGCACTCGCGGCAGGCGTCGTGATTTCGCGCGGCAAAATCAGCGCCGCCACGATCGCAAGCACGCACAGCGCGCCGAACGCATGCAGCATGGTGACGAAACCGCCCTGCTCGTAGAGCCACGCCACGAGACCCACGGACGCGCCCGCCGCGGTGAAGCCGACGAAATAGCGCACCGAATAGGCGCGCGAGCGCCATTCTTCCGACGTGTACTTGCCGACCATGGCGTCGTTGACCGTGACCTGCCCAAACGCGCCCATCACGATGCCGATCGAGACCAGGATCAGGGGAACGTTGTCCAAAGTTGCAGCCAGATACAGGAACGGCGCCAGCACGAACGACAGCGGCAGCGCCACCGTCTTCAGCGAATGCTTATCGAGCAGCTTGCCGATGGTATATTGCGTCATCGCGCCGAACACATAGACACAGGCCGCGATCACGCCCAGCAGCGCCGGGCTCTTGGTGAATTCGAGACGCTCGGCGAACAGTTTTGGCAGCGCTACCGTCACCGCGTTGAAGGTGGTGGAGATCGCAATCACCACGATCAGCAGCGACAGGATCACCCGCCACATGTCTTTCTTGGCGACGCGCGCCTGCGCCGCGGCCTGCTTGCTTCCCTTGCGGTCCTCATGCACCACCGACAGAGCAAAGGCGATGCCAAGCAGGATGGTGGCGACGCCGGGAATGATGAAGGCATAACGCCAACCGAGATACTGTCCGAGCACACCGGTGACCAGCGCCGACGAGGCGACGCCGAGATTGCCCCAGACGCCGTTCAAGCCCATCTCCCGACCGAGCTTGTCGGCATAGGACACGATCATCGCGGTGCCCACGGGATGATAGATCGAGGCGAAGATACCGATCGCGAGCAGCGCCGCGCCCAATTGGAACGGCGTCTGCACGAAGCCGACCGAGATCATCGCGCAGCCGATGCCGACAAAGAAGATCACCATCATGTGGCGCCGGCTCCAGCGGTCGCCGAGCCAACCGGTAATCAGCGAGCCCGCACCGAACGCGACGAAGCCGGGTGTCGCGTAGGGCAAAAGCTCCGAATAGGCCATGCCGAGCGCCGGCCCCATCACGATGACGGCGGCAGCGAAGATCAGCATCGCATAGTGATCGATGAAATGGGCTGAATTGACGAACGCAATCACCCGGCTGGGGCTGTTCATGGAGCATTCCCTGATTTGAAGGCTATGTTATAGGTCCTTCTCCTGACGGGATGTCGCCAATGACTGTCGCCGAGAGGCCACTCGCCATAATCCCCGGACGCCACCGCGCGAGCGGCGACGGCGTGCATCTGGTTGCCGTTCAGTACAAGAAAGGCACCCGCCTCGAACCGCATCATCACCGCGAGTCGCAGCTGGTCTATGCGGCGCGCGGCACCATGCAGGTGACGACGCCGAAGGGGCGCTGGCTGGTGCCACCGGACCGCGCGGTCTGGGTCCCTGCCCGGCTGGAGCATGCTATCGACGTGCTCGCCGACATCGAGATGCGCACACTGTATTTCGACGCAGCCTGGCTGAAGCGCGAGCGCCAAGGCGCGAGCCTCGCCAGCGAGTTCGTTGTGCGGGTCTCGCCCCTCCTGCATCAGGCGATCCTCGCACTGTTCGACGACGGCAAGAGTCGCGAGCGGATGGCGCTGTTGATCAAGCTCGTGATGCTCGAGCTCGACCGCGCCGAAGATTCCGCGACCTTCATCCCGCTGCCGCAGGAGGCACGTTGCCGCCGCGCTGCCGACATCGTGCTGCGCGCGCCCGCGGCCGCGCATGAAATCGACGACCTCGCCCAAAAAGTCGGCACCTCGGCGCGGACCCTGTCCCGGTTGTTTTCGGCGGAAACTCAGCTCTCCTTCAAGAGCTGGTGCCAGCGCGCGCGCATTGCATCGGCCATCGAGCGGCTGTCGACCCAGCCCAACGCCTCGGTGAAACAAATCGCCGCCGATCTCGGTTATGCCAGTATCCCCGCCTTTTCCCATGCCTTCCGGCAGGTGACGGGCAAGACACCGACGGAATTTGTGGAAAGCAGGCCCGCCGCTTGATTGGGCGCAACTTAGCCCTAAATCCAATTCAGGATCGGGCGCCTTCCGGACTAGATTGAACATATGGCCAACGCCTTCTTCTCCGACCTGTTGTCGACCATTTCCGAGCGCGGCCGCAGCCTGCTGCGCCGTGGCGAACCTGCCGACGGCAAGGAGGACGCCTCCGATCTCATCGAATTGTGCGAAGCGCTGCTGTCGGGCGCCGGCGAGGCTTCGGGCACAGCGATGGCGCGCGAGGTGCTCGACCGCTACCACGAGCTCGACGCCACCGGCCGCGTTGCCTTCTTCGAGGCGCTGGCGAGCGATTTCGGTCCCGACCGCGCGATGCTCACCAGGGCGATCGAGGCGTGGCAGGCGCAGCCCGGCGACGGCAATGGCAGCCTGGTGCATTTTGCGTCCGAGCCGCGGCGGCAGGAACTGATCCGCCGCCTCAATCGCGCGCCGCATGGCACCAGCGATCTGGTCGCGATGCGCGCCGATCTGCTCACGCATATGGATGGCCGCAAGGATCTCGCCGCGGTCGACCGCGACGCGGCGCATTTGTTGGGGTCTTGGTTCAACAGGGGGTTTCTCGTGCTGCGCAGGATCGATTGGTCGACGCCGGCGAACATTCTCGAACAGATCATCCGCTACGAGGCGGTGCATGAAATCCGCGACTGGGACGATCTGCGCCGCCGCATCGATCCGGTCGACCGCCGCTGTTACGCCTTTTTCCACCCCGCGCTCGCCGACGCGCCGCTGATCTTCGTCGAGGTGGCGCTGACCGAGACCATTCCGAACGGCATCGCGCCGCTGCTCGCGGTCGATCGCAAGGGCGTCGCCATCGAGCGCGCGCGCACCGCGGTGTTCTACTCGATCTCCAACACCCAGCGCGGGCTCGGCGGCATCTCCTTCGGCAATTTCCTGATCAAGCAGGTGGTCGAGGAATTGCGCCGCGAACTGCCGAAGCTCGACACTTTCGTGACGCTGTCGCCGGTGCCGAACTTCATGCAGTGGCTGAAGACCGCCGGCGACGTGCCCGTGACCGAGGAAGAGCGTGAGCTGTTGAAGCAGCTCGACGATCCCAAATGGTTCGAGCACGAAGAGGTCACAGCGCAACTGCGCAGCGTTCTCGAGCCGCTGGCCGCGCATTATTTCCTGCGCGCGCGCAACCCGAAGGGCCGCATCATCAACTCGGTGGCGCGCTTCCATCTCGGCAACGGCGCGCGGCTGGAGCGCATCGACTGGCTTGGCGATCTCTCGGTGAAGGGCCTGCGCGAGTCCGCCGGCATCATGGTCAACTATCTCTATCGCCTCGACGATATCGAGGAGAACCACGAGGCTTACGCCAACAATGGCGAGGTGGTGGCCTCCTCCGCGGTGAAGAAATTGCTCAAGAGCGAGGGCCGCCGGCTGCTCGATATGCGGCTGGGGTCGTAGGCCCCACGCCTGCCGCGTTACCCTACGACATCGGCCGACCAGCAGAGACTAGCCCGGATGTTTGCGCAGGCAGGCCTTGAATTGGGCGAAGCAGGCCTTCTGGCAAGTGCGGACCATCTTCGTACAGGCTGGACCCTGCTTGGGGCAATCGATGGGTTCGGGACAGGAGTTCATGCACTGTTGGTCCGTTAGGTCGCATAGCGCGTCCGCGGAGGCCGGCGTCGCCGCTCCCAGGATTCCGATCGAGGCCAGCATCACGGCCGCTGCGAAAACTGTCGATATCCTTCCGGTCTTCATTGCAAGACTCCTTTTTTGCGGGTGGAGGGACACAGAGAATTTCATCTTACCGATACATCAGCCAGTCCGTGTGAAGCCTTTCACACACCCGATCGCCTTTTCTGCCAACCGCGGTTCCGATTCAATTTTCAAAGAGCTATATCATTGAGAGAAGAACGTAGGGTGGGTTAGCGAAGCGTAACCCACCTCTTCTGTTGCCGCGGATTGAGAAGTGGTGGGTTACGGCGCTTCGCGCCTAACCCACCCTACGATTCGCAATGACGCACCTCCGCATTCCCGCGGCATGACATGCCCGGGTTCTGCATCGACGTCGTCCCTCAGCGGAACCGAGGGCGCAGGGAATGCCGGGCGCTCAACGCACCCGCAGCCTCGTGGGCAGAAAAGGGTAGAAGGCCCACAAGCGTAGTCACTACAGGTTCGCCGAAACGATCGGCATTCCCTGCACGATGGTTTGAACGGCTGCTCCGCGCTCTCCCCGGTGTCTCGGGCTTGTTAGCCACCGTCGCCTGTCGATCGCCGCGTATCGGCCGTTAGGCCGATATCGCATCTCAACAGACTTGACCCCAGCGTCGAGGGGACAGGACCACACGGCTTGACCGTACGCGCCCACGTCAATCGTCGTTGGCGTGCGCGCGTCCATCGCATCCCGCCCCACGTCTGGTGACGATCGGCCGAAACGCCCCTCGTATCGAGGCGGGACAGCGCGGGTTAAATCATCAATTACGAATTACGTAAACTAGATTATTTTTATCGGAAGGGATGGACATTTCGCGATTGTTCTGAATGGCCGAAGTGTTTTGCCCGTCGTGTCGTTACGGCAACACCCGGGCAGCGCGTCCCGGACCCGGCAGTCCTCACTTCCCAAACACGGCAACCGATTGATCAGGCGGCCAAGGCGTAGCGGCGGCAGTGCTCGAGATAGGCCGTCTCGTGCGAGGCGACGAGCGCGACCACGCTGCTCCAGAGCCAGCTCGGGGCATCGAGCGATCGGGATTTTGACGACGCGAGCGTGCGAAGCCAGGCCCTCCGGTCCGAACTGTCCATCTGGCGTCCGTGCGCCTTGCCGACCACGGTCGCCAGATATTTGGCAACCTCGATGGCCTCGTCGCGTGCCATGGAATCGAAATCGAACTTCAGATCCTGCGGCAGAAGCTCGCGAATGAAAACCGAGCTGCCGCCGAGTTCGTCGGCCACCATCCGCTCACCCAGATTGGGCGAGAGATGCCGCGCCCCTTCGACGACCCGCTCCCCGTTCGAACGGGGCATGCGCGCTTTGCGGTATCGCGGCGCCGATGCGGCGACCGCTTCCTTGATGTCCATCAGCGCATAGTCAGCGGATTTTCCGGAATCGACCTTCACGAGCACGGCGTATCGCAGAAGGCCGAGCGAGCTACACCCCTTCATCCAGAAAGCCGCATCGGCAATCTTGATCGCACAATCGCTTTCGCGCGACTTGAGCTTCGTCACGAGTTTGCGGAGCGCTTCTGTCTCGAAAAGATGCTCGATTCTACGCCGTTCCTGGTTCGAGATCGCGAAGAACTTCTTGCCGACTGGAATCGTCGGCTTGGCGTCGCGAATGCGCTCTTTCGCCAGATGCTTCCAGGTCCGACGCGCGGACTCGCGCATGACGAGACTGATCGTCTTGGGCATGTCGCGCAGATCGTCCTGCGACCGCAGCGCGTCTTCATAGCCCTCGATCATGGCTTCCATCATCTTCGCCGCGGTTACGCCCGGCAGGTTGGAGCCGCGGGACGCCGTTACCAGGGACAATGCGAGCCGTATCAAGTCATGGGACGGATTGCCGATCACGGTCTGATCGAGATCGCGTATCTGAACGCGGATGTTGCCGTCGGCGTCGGCAAGCGGTCCCAGATTTCCGGCGTGACAATCGCCGCAAATCCACACCGCAGGTCCTTCCGGAAGTGTGCCGCGTTTCTGCTCTTCCAGCCACTCGTAGAACTTCACCGTGCTTCCGCGAACATAGGCGTGAGCCGACTGCGCCATCTTGAGCACTTGCCGGGATTTCAACATCGTCGACCGGCGCCCTGAACCACTCACTTTGCTCACACCTCGTCCTCAGCTCTACCCACCCATGTTCCGGTCATGGAACCCAGATGACGACTGAAAGTTCCCTCCGGGGTCAGGATTAGCGCAGCATATTTCCAGACATCCAATTGAAATATCTAATAATTCTTCTCCTTTGCTTCCTCGACTATTTTTTGATATTAAAAAATATCAGCAATTGTGCTGGCTGTTCCCCGGGGGGATCGACCCATGTCCGACGTATCGCCTTCGACCCCGTCCACCATCAAGGTCAATACCAGAGTGGAGGACCGCCCGGCGTGGCTCGCCGGCAGCGGCTATCTCGCCATCCTGATCGCGCTGGTTTTCGTCGCCTGTGCCGGGCTGATCGCCTGGGGCGCGATATCCAAACCCTCTGCGCAGGACGTCGTTCATCCCGTTTTGACGGTGCTGGGCATCGTCTGCTGCCTCGCGATCGTGGCGCTGATCTGCATCTCGATCTATTCGCTGCAGCCGAACGAGAGCGCGGTGCTGACCCTGTTCGGCTCCTATGCCGGCACCGACTCGACGCCGGGCCTGCGCGCCACCGTTCCGCTGTTCCGGCCGAAGAAGGTGTCGCAGCGCGTCCGCTACCATGAGTGCGGCAAGCTGAAGGTCAACGACCTCATCGGCAATCCGATCGAGATCGGCGCGGTCGTCGTCTGGCGCGTCGTGGACTGCGCCAAGGCGACCTTTCAGATCGACAACTACGCTGACTTCGTCGGCGCCCAGACCGAATCGGCGCTGCGCCACATCGCCGGCCGTCATCCCTACGATTTCGATGAGGCCGGCGGGCATCCGGGCAGTGACGATGGCGCAAAGCCAGCGGGAGGCCGCACGCTGTCGCTGCGCGAAAGCGGCGATCAGGTCACCAACGAGGTCATTGCCAAACTCAGGGAACGTCTCGTGATTGCCGGCGTCACCATCGACGAAGCCTGGATCAACCATCTCGCCTATGCGCCCGAGATCGCGCCGGTGATGCTGCGCCGCCAGCAGGCGAGCGCGGTGATCGCCGCGCGCAAGCTGGTGGTGGCCGGCGCAGTCGACATCGTCAAGGAAGCACTCGAGAAGCTGAAAGAGGCGACCGACATCGATCTCGATCCCGAACGCAAGGCCGCCATGGTGTCGAACCTGCTGGTGGTGCTGGTGTCCGACAAGGACGCGACGCCCGTCATCAACACCGGAACGCTGTATGCCTAAACGCGGGCGCCCCAAGGGGCCGGAGAAGGAGCCGGTCCTGCTGCGGCTCGGCGGCCCCCTGCTCGATATTCTCGACAGGCTGGCCTCCGCCGAATTGCGCTCGCGTCAGGGCCAGATCGAGAAGCTGCTGCACGAGGCGCTGATCCGGCGCGGCGCCTGGCCGCCAAGAGTTTCGCCGGAAGAGTCTGAGGCAGAGGAAGAGGCTCAGGAGTCGAGCTGAGAGGAGCTGGCATGCGACGGCGTATCGTCTGGATCATCATCGCTGTGCCGCTGGCACTGATCGTCGCCGGCGCGGGGGCGGCGTTGTCGATGCCTGCGATACGGCACGTCATCACGGGTTTTCTCAATCTGCCCGATCGGCTGCCGGCGCTCGCCGATCATCCGCTGGTGCATTACGAACCGGGCGCCGAAGATTACGCGCGCGACGTCGCCGACCTGCTGCCTGCTGCGATCGCACGCGTCGAAGCCGTGCATGGCCGGCCCTTCGCGCATCCCGTCACGGTCGGCGCCTACGCGACGCCGGAAGCCTTTGCCGCCGCAAACGGTCTCGGCTCCAACGTTCCTGTCGGGGTCACCTTTGCCGGGCGAGTCAATTTGTCGCCGAAGCTATTCAACCCGCAACACTGGCGGCTGCGCGCGATCCTCACCCATGAAATGTCGCACGCGCATCTTGTCGGCTACATCGGGGGCACCAGCTATTTCCGCCTGCCTCCGTGGTTCAAGGAAGGCCTCGCCGTGATGATCTCGGAGGGCGGCGGCGCCGAGCTGGTGAAGACTGACGAGGCCTGGGCCGCAATTCAACGCGGCGAGCAGATTGCCATCGATGACGCCAGCAGCCCGCAGATGACGATCGACATCCGCTTCGCCAAGGAACCAGAGAAGCAGACGCCTTCATGGTATCCGATCGTGCTGGCCTACCGGGAAGCCGGCATGTTCGTGAGCTACCTGCATGACTCGGACGAGCCGGCGTTCGACCGCATGTTGGCCGCGATCCTCGACGGCCGCAGCTTCGCAGAAGCGGTGAACACCGGCTATCGCGATGACATCCGCTCGCTCTGGCAGAAATTCGTCGCGTCGGGCGCGGATCGACGCTGACCTTATTCGATCACCTGATCGGCGGTGGCGAGCAGCGAGGCGGGGATGGTGAGGTCGAGCGCCTTTGCCGTCTTCAGGTTGATCCACAATTCAATCTGCGAAGGCTGCTCCACGGGGAGGTCGCCGGGGTTAGCGCCGTCCAGTATCTTCTTCACATAATTGGTTGCCCGGAAATACAACTTCTCGCGCGAGGCGCCATACGCCATCAGGCCGCCGAATCTCGCGAAATCCGGGCTCGTCGCGAAGGATGGGAGGCGGTGCATCAGGGCCAATGCGGCGATGCGGTCCATCAAATCGAGCAAACCCGAATCCGAGATGAGCAGCAGCGCATCCGGGCGTCGCGCCGGAAATGCAGCGAATGCAGCCTCAAGCTCATCGCGCGAGCGCACGGCGGTGGGTATGACCACCAAACCCAGCGGGTCCGCATGTTCGCGGAGCTTTTTCAGGAAATCCAGATTTGTCGGATTTCCGGGATTGTAGAGCGGGGCGATCGACGTTGCCTGCGGCAAGATTGCCCGCTGGAATTCGATCAGCTTGGGAGTCAGGTCTTCGTTCAACGTTGCCACGCCAGTGGTGTGACCGCCCGGCCTGGCGAGACTTGCAATCAGACCTGTTCCGATCGGATCATTGATCGAAATCATGACAACTGGGATCGGCGGAACAAGGTTCTGCGCCGCGCGCGCCGAGGCGATCGTGTTGACAAGGATGACGCGCGCGCCGACCTGCGCCAGTTCGCGTGCCAGTTCCGGAAATTTCTCGTAGCGCCCGCCCGAGAAGCGTGGCTCGAAAATGTAGTCGCGGCCCTCGACCAGGCCGTTGGCTTCGAGGCCGCGCTTGATTGTCCTGACCTGGACCTCGCTGTTGATCGATGCGGCCGCTCCGCTCGCCAGGAATCCGACGCGCGGCAACGGCTTTTGCGCAGGCGCCCTGCAAGGCAGGCCGATCGCCGCAGCACCGAGAACGCCGAGGAATTGCCGCCGCTTCATGTTCAGCCCCATCGCACCGGAGCTTATCGCACTTTCGCCCTTCACGCCCCCGTCACGCGCCAGATCACGTCGCCGACATCGTCGGCGACCAGCAGCGACTTGTCGGGCCCGAGGGTAACGCCGACCGGCCGGCCATAGGACTCGCGCTCGTCGGGCGCGAGGAAGCCCGACAGAATGTCGCGCGCGGGGCCGGACGGGCGGCCGTTCTCGAACGGCACGAACACCACCTTGTAGCCCGACAAGGTCGAGCGATTCCATGAGCCGTGCTGGCCGATCGCCATGCCGTCGGGAAAGCCGGGCAGCGTGCCCGCCGGCATCCAGCACAGGCCGAGCGAGGCGGTGTGGCCGCCGAGCGCATAGTCCGGCGTGATCGCTTTCGCCACCATCGCGGCATCCTGCGGCACGCGATCGTCGACCGTCTGCCCCCAATAGCAATAAGGCCAGCCGTAGAAGCCACCGTCGCGCACCGAGGTCAGATAGTCCGGCGGCGTCTCGTCGCCGAGCCCGTCGCGCTCGTTGACGACGGTCCAGAGCACGCCGGTCTTCGGCTCCCAGGCCAGGCCGACCGCATTGCGCAGGCCGGACGCAAAGATGCGGCTCGCGCCACTGGCCAGATCGAGCTCGTAGATCGCGGCGCGGCCTTGCTCGACCTTCATGCCCATCTCGGCGATGTTGCTGAGTGAGCCGACCCCGGCATAGAGCTTCCTGCCATCCGCGCTCGGCAACAGGCTGCGCGTCCAGTGCCCCATCGGCCTGAAGCTGACGAGCTTCTTGCCTTGTGCATCGATACGATCCGGCGAATAAGGAAACGCCACCACGCCGTCGGTGTTGCCGACATAGAAGGTATCGCCGATCAGCGCCATGCCGAACGGCTGGCTCAACCCTTCCATGAAGACGCTGCTGACCTCGGCGACGCCGTCGCCGTCGCGATCGCGCAGCAGTGTGATGCGATTGGCACTGGCGCCGAGCGCACGCGCGCGGCGCATGGTCGCCTGCATCGCAAGATGGAATGCGCTGCGCGGCTTGACCGGGATCTGGTTCGACTCCGCAACCAGCACGTCGCCGTTGGGCAGCACCTCGATCCAGCGCGGATGATCAAGTCCCTTTGCGAAGGCATTGACCTTGAGGCCGGGGGCAGCGATCGGCAATTGTCCCTCGTCCCAGCCTCGCGCGCTCGGCATTTTCAGGGTCGGGATCCCACCTTGCGATTTCGCTTCGGGGATCGCGGGTGCCGCGCCCCAGGCCGCCACCTGAGGCACGCCCTGCATCTTGCGAACCGTGAGCGCCGCGCCGCCGATGACAGCGATAAGCTTCGCAAACAAACCAGAGAAATCCATGGGAACCCGACCCTTCAAATGCACTGTGACGAACATTCGCTTGCCGCCAATGACGGTAGTTTTACGATCTATCGCGAACGCTATCGAATCGGCGAACTCCCTTCGGCGCGTCATCGATAGCGCTTCCTCCCTAAACTTTTTGCCCGCCATCACCGGCGGGCTTTTTTTGTATGGCGTGGCTCAGGCCGCCAGCGCTTTCATTTCTTTGTAAAGATCGGACTTGCCCTCGAAGCCGATGCCGGGCAAGTCCGGCATCACGATGTGACCCTGCTCGACGCGCACGCCGTCGGGGAATCCGCCATAGGGCTGGAACAGGTCGGGATAGCTTTCATTGCCGCCGAGGCCGAGGCCGGCTGCGATGTTCAGCGACATCTGGTGGCCGCCATGCGGGACGCAGCGGCCCGGCGACCAGCCGTGCGTGTGCAGCACCGCCAGCGTGCGCTGATATTCGCAGAGCCCGTAGGACAGCGCGCAATCGAATTGCAGCCAGTCACGATCGGGGCGCATGCCGCCATAGCGGATCAAGTTGCGCGCGTCCTGATGGCTGAACAAATTCTCGCCGGTCGCCATCGGCGCCGGATAGAATTCGGCAAGCGCTGCCTGCAGCGCATAGTCGAGGGGATCGCCGGCCTCCTCGTACCAGAATAAGGGATAGTCGCGCATCATCTTGGCGTAGGCGATCGCGGTCTCCAGGTCGAAGCGGCCGTTGGCGTCGACCGCGAGCTGCGCGTCGTTACCGATCTCCTTCAGCACGGATTCGATGCGCTCGCGATCTTCCGCGATCGGCGCGCCGCCGATCTTCATCTTCACCACGTTGTAGCCGCGGTCGAGATAGCCGCGCATCTCGCCGCGCAGCATCGAGAGGTCCTTGCCGGGATAGTAGTAGCCGCCGGCGGCGTAGACGAACACGCGCGGGTTGGCCTCGCGTTTGTGGCGCTCGGCGAGCAAACGAAACAGCGGCTTGCCCGCGATCTTGGCGACCGCATCCCACACCGCCATGTCGATGGTGCCGACCGCGACCGAGCGCTCGCCATGCCCGCCCGGCTTCTCGTTCGACATCATGGTGGCCCAGACCTTGTCGGGATCGAGATTGTCACCAGCGTCATTCAGCAGCGACTTCGGTTCGGCCTCCATCAGACGCGGCGCGAAGCGCTCGCGGATCAACCCGCCCTGCCCATAGCGGCCGTTGGAATTGAAGCCATAGCCGATCACGCGTTTGCCGTCGCGCTTGGCGTCGGTGACGACCGCGACGAGGCTCGTCGTCATCTTGGTGAAGTCGATATAGGCGTTGCGGATCGGCGAAGAGATCGGTTTGGTGACTTCGCAGACGTCGACGATACGGACGGACATCTACTTCTTGTCCCGAAAATACGGCTCGACAGCCCCGTGCACCTTGATGGTCAAGGGATTGCCGTGGCGGTCTTTGGCGTTGCCCGCGGTGACGCGCACCCAGCCCTCGCTGACGCAATATTCCTCGACATTGGTCTTCTCGACGCCCTTGAAGCGGATGCCGACGTCGCGCGCCAGAACTGCCTCGTTGTAATACGGGCTGCGCGGATCGACACAGAGCCGGTCCGGCAATTGCTCGGTGGTTTCGTTGTTGTCGTTCACAGCAGCGCCTCGATCTCTCTCTTCAATGCTTGCGGCGTCGTGGTCGGCGCATGCCGCGCCACCACCTTTCCCTGACGGTCGACCAGGAATTTGGTGAAATTCCATTTGATCGACGGGCCGAGCAAACCCGACTTCGCCTTCTTCAGATGGTCGAACAGCGGATGGACGTGAAAGCCGTTGACCTCGATCTTCTCGAACATCGGGAAGGTCACGTCATACTTGCTTTCGCAGAACGCCGCGATCTGGTTCGCGTCACCGGGCTCCTGCGCGCCGAACTGGTTGCAGGGAAAGCCGAGCACGGCAAAGCCGCGCGGGGAGAGCTCGCGATGCAAGGCTTCGAGCCCTTCATACTGGGGCGTGAAGCCGCATTTGCTGGCGGTGTTGACGATCAGCAGCACCTTGCCGGCGTACTCGCGCAACAGCACGTCCTCGCCGGCGAGCGATTTGGCAGTGAAGTCGTAGATCTCGGGCATTCGCTCTCTCGTTGATGCCAACCTCCCCTTGAAAAGGGGAGGTCGCTTTGTTCCCCCGGCGATGCGAAGCATCGTCCGGCAAGGAGCAAAGCGGGAGGGGATCATACTTTCATATCCGCTGTCACGAGTGGCTGACCCCCACCCCACCCCTCCCCCTTTCAGGGGGAGGGAGCCGACCGCGCTCAACTCACGGGATCGATCGGCGAGACCGGCACGCCGCCCGCCTCGATCGCCTCGCCCGCGGCAAGCAGGAGATCCTCGCGGAAACGTCCCGCAATGACCTGCACGCCGACCGGGACCTTGCCAATCAATCCGGTGGAGACGGATAGCCCAGGCAGGCCCAGGAAGGGAATAGCGATCTGGATCAGCTGCGCATGCCAGACGCGCGCAAAGCTCGCATCGTCCTTGCGATCGAGATGATCGGGAAACGGCAATTCGCCGGAGACCGGCAGCAGCAAGACGGCATATTTTTCCAAGAGCATGATCCATTCGCGGGACAGCGTCGCCCGCCGCGTCAACGCCTTGGAGAAATCGGCATGGTCGAACGGCGTCACCTTGCTGCGGTTACCGCGCAGACACGCGAGCGCGCCGGGATCGCCCTCCTTCTCGGCGGTCGCAAGCTGCGCCTCGTACATGTCGCCGAGCCAGAGCTTTCGGTTCCAGTCCGCAGGCTCGCGCAGCGGCGGCGTGTCCGGGATTTCCTCCACGGTCCAGCCCGCGCGTTTCATCCGCTCGGCGGCATCCGCGACCGCAGCTCGCACTTCAGGGACGGGATCGAGGCCATCAGGATTGAGACAAAGCGCGGCGCGCTTCGGCATGGCCGGTCCTTCCAGCGGCGCCGGCACCCACCAGGGATCTCTGGGGTCGCGCGCCGACATGGCGGCGAGCGAGAGACGGATATCCTTGATGGTGCGCGCCAGCGGGCCGGACACCGCCTCGATCTGCGCCCCGATGGCGCGCTCCGGCAGGCCCGGATTGAACGCAGGCACGCGACCGAGCGTCGGCCTCAGGCCGTGCACGCCGCAGGCGTAAGCGGGATAGCGGATCGAACCCGCGATGTCGGTGCCATGCGCGATCGCGCCGATGCCGGCCGCAACCGCAGCACCCGCACCGCCCGATGAGCCGCCCGGCGTGATCGACGGGTCGCGCGGGTTTTTGGTGTCGCCGTGAATGAGGTTGGTGGTGAACCAGCGATAGGAGAAGGCCGGGCAATTGGTGCGGCCGAGAATGATCGCGCCGGCCTTTTTGAAGTTGTCGACCACGGGCGCGTTGGCGGGCGCGATCGCGTCGCGCTGCAACTTGAGACCGTTGGTGGTGGCAAAGCCCTGCTGGTCGATATTGACCTTGATGGTAACAGGCACGCCGGCGAGGATGCCGGCGTCCTCACCGCGCGCGATTTTCGCATCGACCTCGGCGGCCTGCTTCAGCACGTCGTCGGGCCGGTGATCGACCACCGCATTGATTTTGGGATTGACCGCATCGAGCCGCGCCAGCGCGTCGGTTGCGGCGTCCTTCGCGGATATCTTCTTCGATTTGACGAGGGCAGCGAGGTCGGCGGCCGGCAGGCGCCAGAGGTCTTGCATGGCTTGCTCCGTATGTACGGAGGTGTTGTAGCGTCGGGAGGGCGGCGTGGCCAGCGAAGCTAGCGCACCCTCTTCTCCCTCTCCCCGCTCTTGCGGGGAGAGGGTTGGGGTGAGGGGCAACGACGTCGAGCACGACGTACTGAGAGTCCCCCTCACCCGCACCTTCGGCGCGACCTCTCCCCGCACGCGGGGAGAGGTGAAGAAAGATCAGCGCACCCGCGCGATGTAATAAGCGAGATCGGCGATCTGCTCCGGCGTCACCGCGCCCATCACGTCGGCCATGATGGGTTCATAGCCGTGGCGGCTGTTGTTCTTGTACTCGGTCAGCGTCTTGGCGAGATAATCCTCGCGCTGGTTGGCGATGCGCGGCACGTTCTCGGCCCCGGAGAAATCCGCCTTGTGGCAAAAGTTGCAGCGATGCTGCGTGGCGGCGGCCTGCGCACGCTGGATGCGCGCGGCATCAGCAGCGTCATCCGGCGGCTTCGGCTTGGGCAGGCCCGCGATGAAATCCGAAAAAATCCGCAGATCGTCGTCGGTGAGCGATTTTGCCATCTCGTTCATCGGCTCGAACGTGCGCAGCTTCTCGCGAAACATAAAGAGCTGGATCAGCGCGTAAGGCGCGTTCTGGCCGCCGAGCGAGGGCGTGTTCTCGGTTTGCGACTGGCCCTGCTCGCCGTGACAGGCAAGGCAGGGCGCGGCACGCTGCTGGATGGTCTCCGCGCCGGCGGTTGATGCGAGAAGAGCGATGGCCAACGCGGCGATTGCTGTTTTGTGCATTGGCCAACACCCAAATCGTAGGGTGGGCAAAGGCGCGTTAGCGCCGTGCCCACCGAACCTTGTGAGAGAGACGAGGTGGGCACGCTTCGCTTTGCCCACCCTACGCTCCGAGCAGCTTACTGCGCCGCGACCTTCTTGCCGTAGGAGATGCGATAGACCGCGCCGTTCCAGTCGTCGGAGACCAGGATCGAGCCGTCCTTCATCTGCATCACGTCGACCGGGCGGCCGACATACTTGTTGTCTTCCAGGAAGCCGGTGATCAGCGGCTCCATCGACTTGAACTTGCCGTCCTTGTCGAGATGCACGACGACGACATCGCCGCCGAACTTCGTGCTTCTGTTCCAGGAGCCGTGGCGCGCAACGATGATCGCATTCTTGTAGCCCTTCGGGAACTGGCTGCCTGTGTAGAAGCGCATGCCGAGTGAGGCGGAATGCGGTCCCATCAAGGTGACCGGCGCAGTGAACTCGCTGCAGGAATGGCCCCAGCCGAATTCGGCATCTGGCAGGTTGCCCTGCCAGCAATAGGGCGCGCCGAAGTGCTCGCCGACCTTGGTGACGCGGTTCAGCTCGTCCTCCGGTACGTCCTCCGACAGCCAGTCGCGGCCGTTGTCGGTGAAGTAGAGCTGCTTGGTTTCCGGATTCCAGTCGAAGCCGACGGTGTTGCGAACGCCGACCGCGACGACTTCCGCGCCGGAGCCGTCGAGATTGATGCGGCGGATCTGGCCGTGATCCTTGTCATGCAGCACGTTGTTGCCGGGCTGGCCGACCGGGACGTAGAGCTTGTTGTCGGGGCCGATACCGATGAACTTCCAGCCATGCGCCTCGTCCTTTGGCAGGCTGTCGTAGATCATGGTCGGCTTCGGCGGGTTGTCGAGCATGTCCTCGATCTTGTCGACCTTCGACACCTTCGACAGTTCGGCGATGTAGAGCGTGCCGTTCTTGAAGGCGACGCCGTTCGGCCGGTACATATCGGAGTACAGCGTCTTGACCTCGCGTTTGCCGTCCTTGTTGGTGATGGCGTAGACTTTGCCGACCAGGCGCGAGCCGACGAACACGGTGCCCTTGTCGCCGAGCGCGAGCGAACGCGCATTCGCCATGCCCGAGGCATAGACCTCGATGTTGAAGCCGGCCGGCACCTTCAGCTTCGCGGTCGGCAGCTTGTCGGCGGCGGCGGCCAGCGGCGGCGCCGCAACCGGCGCAAGTTTCTGCGCGGCTTCATTGTCCGGGCGGCCGATCATCGGCGAGCCGGGCGGCAGCGGTGACGCCGCGGGCGCAGGCGCTGCGGCAGGCGCAGCAGGCGTCTGCTGCGCTGTCGCGCCATAGGTGAATGCACCGAGAAATGCGCCGGCAAGTAACAGGCTGCGCGGCGACAGAATTGTCGTCATGAGAGTCCTCCCCTGAAACGGCGGCTTTGATCCTCGCGCCGGCTCATCAGGAGGGCCTGCGGGGTCAGCCTTGCCGCGCGCAGTCTCACGCATTTCTATCCTTGCGCGCAATCGAAAACGCGCATCGGGCGTGTCGGCGACAAAAAATCGGACCGGAAATAGGACCGGAGGCGCGGGGTCTCAGCCGGCTAGTGCCGCGTGACGTTCTCGTCCGGCACTTCGACGATGGCCTCGGTGAATGGAAATTCGAGGACCATCTCGCCGTCGTCGTCCATCACCTCGATCACCGCATTGAGCAGCGTCGGGCTCTCGCCCTCGCTGCGGAACAGTTCCAGCACCATGGCCCGCGCGATCTCGAAGGCGCGATCGGGATCGCGCAATTCCTCGCCGTCGGGATCGACGATCAGCTCGTCGCCAATCCGGGTGTTGAAGAAGTATCTGGGCATGCGATTTCAATGGGGCCGGAGCGGCCGAAATGGAAGCGGGGCAACACTCACAAGTTCTTTATTCGATGTTCCCGTCCGGCGACAGCGATAACGCACGGCCAAACGCCGATTTTTGGCTAAGAAGCCATTGATCTGATTGATATTTAGATTGCCCACCGCCCGCCTCTACTGCGCCGCAGCAGGCGCGTGTGGGTTTCATGCAAAAGAATTCACTGGCGAACTTTTCATCACGCGGTAGTTTAATAGTGAGGGCGCCAGTTCGTCCGCGTTTACAAGGAGAGCCAAAATGGCCTGGAAAGCACCGAAGATCGTCGAAGTGCCGTGCGGCATGGAAATCAACATGTATGTGAGCGCGACCCGCAAGTAAGCGGCAAGCCGCACTTCACGTATTCGACGCAGGTGGACCTCCGGCGACATTCCCTGAACAGGGGCGTGTCGGCCCGGTGTCCACCTTCGTGGTATTTGTAGCCCAGTTTCAGTTTTATCCGGGGACGGATCATGCTTCGCGTCGTCGTCCTGGGCGCAGCCGCCGGCGGCGGCGTACCGCAATGGAATTGCGGCTGCGAGGTATGCCGCAAAGCGCGTGGCGAACATCCCGAGCTCCGAAGCACGCAGGCCTCGATATCAGTCAGCAGCGACGGCGAGCACTGGTTCCTCATCAATGCGTCCCCCGACCTGCGCCAGCAGCTGATCGCGACACCCCAGCTTCACCCGAAGAACGGCGCATTGCGCCATTCGCCGATCACAGGCGTCATTCTGACCAACGGCGAGATCGATGCGGTCGCGGGACTGCTCTCGATGCGCGAGGGTTCGCCGTTTGCGATCTACGCGCATGAGAAGGTGCTGGCGATCCTCAGGGACAACAGCATCTTCAATGTGCTCAGCGACAAGAACGTGAAGCGCGTTCCAATTTCGATCGATCGTGCTTTCGAGCCCACTTTGCCCGATGGCAAACCGTCCGGCCTTGAGATCGTGGCGTTCACGGTCGCAGGCAAAGGCGCCTGGTATCTCGAAGGCAAATCCCATCCCGGCGGCAGCGATGGCACGGGCGACACGCTCGGCCTGCGCATCCGCGACAAAGCCAGCGATAAGTACTTCTATTTCATCGCGGCCTGCGCCGATGTCACCGACGAGCTGAAGTCGCGCTTGTCCGGCGCCCCTCTCCTGTTCTTCGACGGCACGGTGTGGCGCGATGACGAACTGATGGTGGCCGGGTTGGGAACCAAGACCGGCAAGGGCATGGGCCACATCTCGATGTCGGGCAGCGCGGGCGCGATCGAAAGTCTCGCCGGCCTCGATATCGACAGGAAGATATTCCTGCATATCAACAATTCGAATCCGGCGCTGCTGAAGGGCTCGGCCGAGCGCAAGATCGCGGAAGGCGCGGGTTGGCAGATCGGCGCCGACGGAACGGAGATCGTGCTGTGAACGTGGTGCCAACGACAGGGATGACGGCGCTCTCGATCGGCAAGGGCGTTTCACTTAATAACGCCAACGAACTGGAGGCGACGCTGCGCCAGATCGGCGCCACGCGCTATCACAGCCTGCATCCGTTCCATCGGCTGTTGCATGGCGGCAAACTCAACAAGGGCCAGGTGCAGGCCTGGGCGCTGAACCGTTACTACTATCAGTCGACGATTCCGCTGAAGGATGCGGTGGTGATCTCGCGCTTCCGCGATCGCAAGATCAGGATGGAATGGCGGCATCGCATCGAGGACCACGACGGCGATGCCGGCGCCGAGGGCGGCATCGAACGCTGGCTCAAGCTGACCGAAGGCCTCGGGCTCGACTCGGCTTACGTGGAATCAACCGAAGGCATATTGCCGGCGACGCGCTTTGCGGTCGAAGCTTACGTGCACTTCTGTCGGGAGCGCTCACCGCTGGAGGCGATCGCTTCCTCGCTGACCGAGCTGTTCGCGCCGAACCTGCATGAAGAGCGCATCAGCGGCATGTTGCAGCATTATGATTTCGTCAATCCCGATATCATGAGCTATTTCAGCCGCAGGCTGCAGCAGGCGCCGCGGGATGCCGGCTTCGCACTCGAATACGTCAAGGAGCACGCGAAGACGCCGGACGAGCGCAGGCTGGTCGCCAACGCGCTGATCTTCAAGACCAGCGTGCTCTGGGTGCAGCTCGACGCGCTCTCACACGCCTATGTTGAGGGCCATATTCCGCCCGGCGCGTTTGTTCCCAAAGGTTGACCCATGGCAACTCAGCGCCATATCAGTGTCAGCGAGGCGAGCAAGCCGGTGCTGCCGCGCCATGCCAAGCTGAAATTCGACGAGACGCGGCAAGTCTGGGTGATCCTGGCGCCGGAACGCGTGCTGGCCCCTGACGAGATCGCGGTCGAGGTGCTAAAACTCTGCGACGGCGTGCGCAGCGTCGCTGACATGGCCGATCATCTGGCGCAGAAATACGCCGCGCCGCGCGAGGCGATTTTGACCGACGTGATCGCGATGCTGCAGGACCTCGCCGACAAGGGCTTTTTGACGGAGGCGCGCGAGAAGACGACATGAGCGACCTCGCGGACCATAAGGGGACTGAGACCGACAACAGCTTCTCCGTGCTGGAGCGGCAGAAGTCGGTCGCGGAAACCCATGGCATCCCCGTCGCCGTCCTGCTCGAACTGACGCATCGTTGCCCGCTGCAATGTCCGTATTGCTCCAATCCTGTCGAGCTCGACCGCGGCTCGACCGAGCTGACCACCGACGAATGGAAAAAGGTGCTGAGCGAGCTTGCCGAAATCGGCGTGCTGCAGGTGCATTTCTCGGGCGGCGAACCGACCGCGCGCAAGGATCTCGTCGAATTGGTGAAGCATGCCACCGACGCCGGGCTCTACACCAATCTGATCACCTCCGCAGTGTTGCTGTCGCGAGAGAAGCTTGCGGCGCTCGCCGATGCCGGACTTTGTCATGTGCAGATTTCCTTCCAGGGCAACGAGCCGGTCATCGCGGACCGCGTCGCAGGATTGAAAGATTCACACCGCAAGAAGCTCGAAGCCGCAAAATGGACGCGCGAGCTCGATTTGCCGCTCACCGTGAATGCGGTGATGCACCGGCAGAACCTGCATCAGCTCGCCGATATCATCCAGATGGCGGTCGATCTCGACGCCGACCGGCTCGAAGTGGCGAATGTGCAGTACTACGGCTGGGCGCTGAAAAACCGCGCTGCGCTGATGCCCACCGTGGCACAGCTGGAAGAGACCAGCCACCTGGTCGAGGAGGCACAGGCGCGGCTGAAAGGCACGCTCACCATCGACTATGTCATGCCGGACTATTACGCGCTGCGGCCGAAGAAGTGCATGGGCGGCTGGGGCCGGCAGTTCTTCAACATCTCGCCGGCCGGCAAGGTACTGCCCTGCCATGCCGCCGAGAGCATCACCGGGCTCGAATTCGAATCGGTGCGATCAAATCACTCGATCGCCTGGATCTGGCAGAACTCGGACGCCTTCAACCGCTATCGCGGAACGGGGTGGATGAAGGAGCCGTGCAAGTCTTGCGAATTCCGTGAGATCGACCTCGGCGGCTGCCGCTGCCAGGCTTTTGCGCTGACCGGCGATGCCGCCGCTACCGACCCGGCCTGCACGCTGTCGCCGGTGCATGAGCAGATTTTCAAGCAGGCGGAGCAGGAAGCGGCTTCCGACCAGACCCGTTTCCTCTACCGCAATTTCGCCGGCGGCACGCCGGAGGCGACTGGTTAGCCACAAATTTGACGCGATGCTGCCACCGTATCGGCACTCCGAACGGCCGATGACGTCTGCGCGCATCGGTCGCCGATCCGAAAGGGGCATCCGGATGAAGCGCCTGCATCGCCATCTCGCATCCTTGTCGATCCTCTCCTTCGCGACTTTCGGCCTTGCTACTGCCGTCCACGCGTACGACGCGACGCCAGTCAGCGATCCCGAAACGCTCGGCTTCTCGACGTCGCGGCTGGCGCGGATTGTCGAATGGCAGCAGACCCAGGTCGATGCCGGCGCCTTCTCGGGCGCGGTTGCAGCAATTGCGCGCAACGGCAAGGTCGCCTATCTGCGCGCTGCCGGCTTTCGTGATCCGGCAAAGACCAGCCCGTTGCAGAGCGATGCAATCTTCTGGATCGCCTCGATGACCAAGCCGGTCACCAGCGTCGCCGCCATGATACTGGTCGAAGAGGGCAAGCTCGATCTTGCGGCGCCGGTCGCCCAGTATCTTCCCGAGTTCAAGGACACGATGGTCGGCGTCGAAACGACCGATCCGGCGAGCGGCGAGAGAAGGCGCACGCTCCAGCCGCAGAAGCGGGCGATGATCGTCGAAGACCTGCTGCGTCACACCTCGGGCCTCGTCTATCCCGATACCAATAACGCGGCGGGGTTCGCGCTTTATCAGGAGCTATTCGCGCGCGACCGCACGTTGAAGGACCTTGCGTCGCGCGTCGCGCAAATTCCGCTCACCCATCAGCCCGGCGAAGTCTGGAACTATGGCATCAGCGTCGACGTGCTCGCACGCGTCGTTGAGGTCGCCTCGGGCCAGCGGTTCGACCAGTTTCTCGACAGCCGCCTGTTCAAACCACTCGGCATGATCGACACCGGCTTCCAGGTGCCGCCCGAGAAGGCCCATCGCCTGGTCGCCCCGCCGGCGGACGCATGGGTGCTTCCCGATCGCGAGGTCACCAAACCGACCACGATGTTCTCGGGCGGAGGCGGGCTGGTGTCGACGGCATCAGACTATCTGCGGTTCTGCCAGATGCTGCTCAACGGCGGCGAGCTCGATGGGACGCGCATCCTCTCGCCCGCGACAGTGAAGCTGATGACCACGAACGCGTTGCCGTCAAATGTTCGTTTCGTCGGAAGCGTGAGCAGCGTGGTCGGGCCTTTGGCCGGCTCGACCTGGGGGCTCGGCTTTGCCGTACGAAGCGATCCCGAACGGAGCGTCATACCGGGCTCGGTTGGCAGCTTCACATGGAGCGGCGCCTGGGGCACATACTTCTGGATCGATCCGGCGGAGCAGCTGATCGCGGTGCAGCTGATTCAGACGACCAGGGACCACCTGCAGTTCTGGACTCCCTTTCGCAACATGACCTACGACGCATTTCTGATTCCCGATCAGGGCGCGCCGGCGTCGACACCGATCGACCAAGCCGCGCTCACGGCGTACGAAGGAAACTACAGATTTGCATCGTTCAGCTCACGCGACCTGCAAAACGAGTTCGGCGGCCTCGGCCTCGATGTCGCGATAAAGGATGGTGTCCTCAGGGTGACGTCTCCGCTGCCAAACACACCTGCCGCCAAGGCTGGAGTCCTGAGCGCCGACGTCATCACGCACCTCAATGGCGAGCCGACACAAGGCATGGAGCTGAACCAGGCAATCGCGAAAATGCGCGGACCCGTCAACACGGCGATTCGTCTCAGGATCGCGCGCAAGGGGCAGGATACGCCAATCGAGATCGAGATCGTCCGCGGGGCGATCCGCAGGGCAGGAACAGGGGCGGATCTTCGGGTCGCCGCCAGGGGCGGCAAGCTCCAGATCGAGAATATCGGAGCGCTGCCCGTTCTCGACTTCGAGAAAGGTACGCCGATCGCGGTCGTCCCGACAGCGCGCGACGAATTTTTCATCGATGCCGGCGATCACATGCGCCTTGCGTTCCTGCACGACGAGACCGGCAAGGTGACGGGTCTGGTGCTCAATCCCGGGCCCTCGCAGATCACCGGTCAGCGCAGCAACGGACCGGGATGACCTATTCGATCACCTCGTCCGCGCGCGCGAGCAGTGTCGCGGGGATTTCGAGGCCAAGTGCCTTCGCCGTCTTGAGGTTGATCACAAGCTCGAATTTTGTCGGCTGTTGAACGGGAAGGTCGCCCGCTGAGGATCCTCTGAGTATCCGATCGACATAAGTCGCCGCGCGACGCCAGACGTCCGCGAGGTCAATCCCATAGGATAGAAGGCCGCCGTCATCCGGGAAATAGCGAAAGGGATAGATCGCAGGCAGGCGATACCGCTCGGCGAGTGCCACGATCAATTTTCGATGGATGAGCGTAATGCTGTCAGGCATGACTATGAGACCGCCATTCGCCCCGCTGCCGATTTCAGCGAAGGAGCGCTCGATATCGGCAGCGTTCTCCACACCTGCAGGGATTATTTCCGTTCCCAATGAAGGGGCCGCCGCCTGGACGGCCTGCAATTGACCGGACCATGTCGGGCTTTTCGCATATTGCATGACTGCAATCCGCGAAAGTTTTGGAGCAATTCCCTTCAACAGGTCTAGCCACTTCGTTCCCATCGAAAATTCGAACGTCGTAAATCCCGTAACGTTGGCGCCAGGATGCGCGAGGTTGGCGACCAGACCGGCCCCGACGGGGTCCGTGATCTGCACAAAAACAACAGGAATGGATTGTGTGGCCTTGCTCAGAGCCGATGTCGCCGGGGGTGAATGAGACAAAATCACCTCTGGCGCCAACGCGACGAGTTCCGATACGCAGCGCTGAGTGCGCTCCGGATCATTGCCGGTCCAACGATAGGCGATTTGAAGATTACCACCCTCGACCCATCCGAGATCGCTCAACCCCTGTCGAAATGCAGCTACGCGGGATCGAACCAGTGGCTCGTTCTCCTCATTCGCGATCAGCATCCCGATTTGCCGCGCCTGCCTGGACAGCTGCGCACGGCCCGCAACCGGCCATGCCGCTGCCGAGCCACCGACAAGCGCCATGAATTCGCGTCGCTTCATTGCCTATCTGTCCCGATATCTTCGACCCGAGCGTAGGCAACTTTCGACGGACGTCCAAGCGGTTGAATGCCGGGATTGGCCGCCCGTTCACAACACTGTTATTGCGGCCCATCGCGCTCTTCGCCTCCCTCAACCGGGCGCATTGTTGTAAGCTTCGAAGCACCGCGAGCTGCGCCGCCCGGAGGAATTGACATGACCAACCTCGTATTCAACCGCCGCCACCTCCTTGCCGCAGGCGGCTCCGTCCTGGCCGCCGGAGTTTCCGGACTGCTGTTGCCCGCGCGCGCAGAAGGTCTCGCGCCGACCAATTCGATGTGGGGCGGGTCGAACAACTATCGCAAGGGCGCGGCGATCGTGGATCGGATCGGCAAGGGCGGCTTCTGGATGAGCGGCACCGTGCGCCGCGCAGGCGACGGCGCTCCGCTTTCCGGCCAGCGCATCCAGATCTGGGCGCACACGACCGAAGGGCAGGAGCACGAGCCGCAGAGCCATGGCGCCACGCTCACCGACAAGGACGGCGCGTTCCGCCTCGAGATGCCACAGATCATTCCGCTGTTCGGCCAACCGCATGGTCACCTCGCCTATGACAGCGGTGAATTCAAAACCGTCTTCCTGCGGCCGGTGATGCGGAGCGCAAAGGAGACCAGCCTCGAGGCTCACTTCGTCCTTCAGTCGGTCTAACCGAATTGCGATCCAGCGGATGGCGATCGGCCCGCGCGACCCTGATCTGGGTCGCCCTTGCGGTAGCCGTTTGCGTGCCGATCGCGGCTGCCGCGGTGAACCCGCTGCTCGCATGGCGCGGTCCGGTCTACATCCTGGCAGGATTTGCAGGGATTGTCGGACTGGGCATCATGCTGTTTCAGCCCTTGCTGATCGGCGGATACCTGCCGGGACTGTCGGGGCGTATCGGGCGGCGCACACATCTCTGGATCGGAGGCGCGCTGGTCGTGGCGGTGGTGATCCATGTCGTGGGTCTCTGGATCACCAGTCCGCCGGACATGATCGACGCACTCCTTCTGGTATCGCCGACGCCGTTCTCCCCTTTTGGTGTGATTGCCATGTGGGCGATCTTCGCCGTCGCGCTTTTGGCCACACTGCGCCGACGGCTGCGGCCGCGAACATGGCGCATCGCGCACACCCTTCTCGCGATCGTCATCGTCGCAGCGACCGTGCTTCATGGCCTGCTGATCGAGGGCGCGATGGAGACGGTCACGAAGGCGGCGCTCTGCGCGCTGGTGCTCGCGGCGACCGTAAAAGTCATCGGCGACCTATGGCTGTGGCGAAAGCGAAGGCCGCTGGCCGATATAAGCTGAAACATGATACGAAGGCTGGAACCGGACACTCAATATGGCGCCTGACGTAGACGCGCGAAGATCGCGCGCTGATCCCTTTTCACCGCTAACTTCAGAACAGCTCGCCGTTAGCGACGGCCACGAGCTCTATGTCGAAAGCGTCGGCCGCGAGGGCGGCATCGGCGCGGTCTACCTGCATGGCGGCCCCGGCTCGGGCTGCCAACCCGATCATCGCCGGCTGTTCGATCCTGAAAGATTTCACGCCGTGCTGTTCGACCAGCGCGGCTGCGGCCGCAGCACGCCGAAACGCTCGCGCGAGGCCAACACGCTGCCGCAGCTGATCGCGGACCTGGAGACGATCCGCAACAAATTCGGCTTCGAACGCTGGATGGTTGTCGGCGGCTCCTGGGGCGCGACCCTGGCGCTGGCCTATGCGCAAGCGCATCCGAACCGCGTTTCCGGGCTCGTGCTGCGCGCGACCTTTCTCGGCACCTATGAGGAAATCGAGTCCGGATTCTGCGAGCGGCTGCCGCGTTTCTATCCCGGCCTGTTCGAGGATTTCCTGAGCCTGTTGCCGGAGGCGGAGCGCGCGCGGCCCCTCGACGCCTATTGGCGGCGCATTCTCGATGCCGATCCTGCCGTGCACGGCCCCGCCGCGCGCGCCTGGCACGACACCGAGCGCATCCTCTCCGAGCATACGCCGACGCGGACGCGGCTCGATCTTGCGGCGCTGACATCGAACAGCGCCCTGCCCGCAACGCCGTTCATGGAAGCACACTACTTCGTCAACGACTGCTTCATGACGCCGGATCAGCTGATGAACGGCGCGGCCACGCTGTCCGGCATTCCCGGCATTATCGTGCAAGGCCGCTACGACTTGCTGTGTCCGCCGTCGGTCGCGCATGAACTGGCCGCGCGCTGGACGGATGCCGAAGTACGCATCGTCGAAAGCGCCGGCCACACACTTTATGATCCCGGCGTGCGCAACGCCGTGATGAAGGCGATCGCGGATGTGGCGTCGCGGATTGGCAAGTGATAGTCGGCTTCTTGCCGCTGATAAAGGCTTGACCAGTTGTAGCCCACGGGCTACACATCATTTTCATGATCGAAGTGCGTCAGTCGGCGGAGTTTTCTGATTGGCTCCGTCGTCTTCGCGATGCCGATGCCGCCGCGCGCATTGTCGGCCGCATTCGCCGGCTGGAGATGGGCAATCCCGGCGACACCAAAAATGTCGGTGACGGCATCCTGGAAATGCGCATCGACTATGGACCGGGTTGTCGCATCTATCATGTGCGTCGCGGAACCCGGATAGTGGTCTGCTCTGTGGCGGCGACAAGCGCACGCAACAGCACGACATCAAGCGAGCCCGGAAGCTGGCGGAGACTTTGTGAATGCCTCGATTGACGTCCAAAACAACGCGATTTGATGCCGCCGATTATCTCGATACCGAGGAACGTCAGACGGCCTATATTGCGGCGGCGCTGGAGAGCGGTGACGCCGACTTCGTGCGCGACGCTCTCGGTATCGTTGCACGTGCACGCGGCATGGGCGGGATTGCGAGAAAGGCAGGCCTGAATCGCGAAAGCTTGTACAAGGCTCTCGGAGAGACCGGCAATCCCGAATTCGGCACGGTGATGCGCATTGTGCGCGCGCTGGGGTTGACCCTTTCAGCGCACCCCGCGTCCAATGGACAGGCGTCAAAACGGCGGCGCGTTGCATGAGATGACTGCCGCTCCGCATCGGAAAAAAGGAAGCAAGTAAATGCCGCTCGCCGGAAAGGGAATGCTGCTGACGTCGATGGACATCGACGCTGCCGAAGAAGCCAACTTCAACCGCTGGTACGACTACGAGCATCTGGAGGAGCGTGTCGCGATCGACGGCTTCCTCGAAGCGCGGCGCTATGTCGCCCACGCCGGCAGCCCGAAATATCTCTGCCTCTATTCGACCAAGACCATCGAGGTGCTCGCCAGCGCCGCCTATCGCGCCAAGCTCGACAATCCGACCGACTGGTCGAAAAAGACCATGCCGCAGTTCAAGAACATGATTCGCGCCGTGGCGCGCATCACGGCAAGCCGCGGCACCGGCCGCGGCGCGGTGCTCGGCATCGTCCGCTATCGTCCACACGTGGGACAAGAAGATGCGTTGCGGAATCAACTCAAAGAGCGGCTCAAGCCGGACAGCGACGGAATCATCGCGATGCATCTGCTCGAAAGCGATGCGAAACTGTCCGGGCCGACGCCAGAAATTCCGTCCGCCGGGAAGGCTGGCTACGGCGACTGGTTCGTGCTGATCGACGGCACAAATGTGAACGCGATCACGGCGGTTCTTGCGGCCCGATTTACCGGTACGTCGGCACCCGGCAATTGCGACCTGATCACCTCAGGTATTTACGATTTGATGTGGGATCTCGCGAAAAGCGACATCGCAAGCTGAGAAGGCGCCGCATTGCTGAAATCACTCCGTGGTTTCACGGAGATATAACGCTTGCTGCACTGCCGCATGAACGTCTCTGACGTTAACGTTATGGCATTGCACCGATGAAAACTGGCGATCAGCAAAATTTGCCTTTGTGCATCAAGTTGAATGGCTCTAATAAGGTAACCCTATGATCCCATTCAAAAACACAAAGGGCGCTCGATAAGCGCCCATTAGCGAAAAGGCTGCGCGACGCACTCAAAAGTCGGCGCGGAAGGTAGGAATGAAACCGACTGATATTTCGGCCCCCGACTACTTTCACAAAGTGGTCGATTGCCAGTGGGCCTGTCCCGCACACACCCCCGTTCCCGAGTACATCCGCTTGATCGCCGAAGGCCGCTACAGCGACGCCTACATGATCAATTGGAAGTCGAACGTGTTTCCGGGAATTTTGGGACGCACGTGCGACCGTCCATGCGAGCCGGCGTGCCGCCGCGGCCGCGTCGAGGAGACGCCGGTCGCGATCTGCCGCCTCAAGCGCGTGGCCGCCGACTTCAAGGACGATATCACCCATCGTTTGCCCAAGCCCGGACCGAAGAACGGCAAGCGCATCGCGCTGGTCGGCGGCGGTCCCGCCTCGCTTGCGGTGGCGCGCGATCTCGCCCCGCTCGGCTATCACTGCACGGTGTTCGATTCCGATCCGAAGGCCGGCGGCATGATGCGGAGCCAGATTCCGAAATTCCGCCTGCCCAACTCCGTGATCGATGAAGAGACCGGCTACATCCTCAACCTCGGCATCGAGTTCAAGGGCGGTCATCGCATCGAGAGCCTGAAGAAGCTGCTCGCGGACAATTACGATGCGATCTTCGTCGGCTCGGGCGCGCCGCGCGGCCGCGAGCTCGATATTCCCGGCCGGAAAGAAGCGGCAAAGAATATCCATATCGGCATCGACTGGCTCTCCAACGTCTCGTTCGGCCACATCGACAAGATCGGCAAGCGCGTGATCGTGCTCGGCGGCGGTAACACCGCGATGGATTGCTGCCGCACCGCGCGCCGGCTCGGCGGCGACGAGGTCAAGGTGATCGTGCGTTCTGGCTTCGAGGAGATGAAGGCCTCACCCTGGGAAAAAGAAGACGCCATGCATGAGGACATTCCGATCCTCAATTTCATGGTGCCTGTTGCCTTCACCCACGACAACGGCAAGCTCACCGGCGTCACCTTCCAGAAGGTGAAGGCCGAATACGACGCCAAGGGCCGGCGCAGCCTGGTGCCATCAGGCGAACCAGACCAGACGATCGAAGCCGACGACGTGCTGGTTGCGGTCGGCCAGGAGAACGCGTTTCCCTGGATCGAACGCGATTGCGGCATCGAGTTCGACAAGTGGAACATGCCTAAGGTCGATCCGAAGACGTTTGGCTCGACCAACCCGAAGGTGTTCTTCGGCGGCGACGCTGCATTCGGCCCGAAGAATATCATCTGGGCGGTCGCGCACGGCCACGACGCCGCGCTCTCGATCCACAGGATGATCTCCGGTGAGGACATCACCGAGCGTCCGCTGCCCGAGGTGCATATCTCGTCGCAGAAGATGGGCATTCACGAGTGGAGCTACGACAACGACATCTCGATCGACAAGCGCTTCAAGGTGCCGCACCGCGACAAGGTGATCGCGCTAAAGGACATCCGCGCCGAGGTCGAGCTCGGCTATGACGTCAAGCTTGCGCTCGGCGAAACCCAGCGCTGCCTGAACTGCGACGTGCAGACGGTGTTTTCGACCTCGCTGTGCATCGAATGCGACGCCTGCGTCGACATCTGCCCGATGGATTGCATCACCTTCACGCAGAATGGCGATGAAGCCGACCTGCGCACGCGCCTGAAGGCACCCTCGCCGCATCCCGACCAGGATCTCTACGTCTCCACCGACCTCAAAACCGGCCGCGTCATGGTCAAGGACGAGGACGTCTGCCTGCATTGCGGGCTTTGCGCCGAGCGTTGCCCGACCGGCGCCTGGGACATGCAGAAATATCTCATCGATATGACTTACGCAGGAACATCATGCCCGAGCAAAAAGCGATCAGCAGCGTAAACGACTTCGTCGTCCGCTTCGCCAACGTCAACGGCTCGGGCTCGGCTTCCGCCAACGAAATGTTCGCGCGCGCGATCCTGCGTCACGGCGTACCGGTCTCCCCGCGCAACATCTTCCCGTCGAACATCCAGGGCCTGCCGACCTGGTATGAGGTGCGCGTCACCGAGGACGGCCATCTCGGCGCCCGCGGCGGCGTCGACATGATGGTGGCGATGAACCCGCAGACCTGGGACAAGGACGTCGCATCGATCGAGCCGGGCGGCTATCTGTTCTACGATTCGACCAAGCCGATGCCGACGTCGAAGTTCCGCGAGGACATCACCGTGATCGGCGTGCCGCTGACCGCGATCACGAACTCGACCTACACCGATCCGCGCCAGCGCCAACTGTTCAAGAACATCATCTATCTCGGCGCGCTGTCGGCGCTGCTCGACATGGACCCGAAGCTGATCGAGCAGCTGATCGGCGAGCAGTACAAGGGCAAAGAGAAGCTGCTCTCCTCCAACGTCCATGCGCTGCATCTCGGTCGCGACTATGCGCTGAAGAACCTGAAATGCCCGACCGGCTTGCGCGTGAAGAAGGCCGACAAGGTCGGCGACCGCATCTTCATCGAAGGCAACAGCGCGGCCGCGCTCGGCGCGGTCTATGGCGGCGCCACCGTCTGCGCCTGGTATCCGATCACGCCGTCATCCTCGCTGGCCGACGCCTTTACCAGCCACTGCAAACGGCTGCGCCACGATCCCAAGACTGGCAAGGCCAAATACGCCATCGTGCAGGGCGAGGACGAACTCGCCTCCATCGGCATCGTGATCGGCGCATCCTGGAACGGCGCGCGCGCCTTCACCGCGACGTCAGGTCCCGGCATTTCGCTGATGACCGAGTTCATCGGCCTGTCATACTTCGCCGAAATTCCGGCCGTGATCATGAATGTGCAGCGCGCCGGCCCGTCCACGGGCATGCCGACCCGCACCCAGCAATGCGACATCATCGCCTGCGCCTATGCTTCGCATGGCGACACCAAGCATGTGTTGCTGTTCCCGGAAGATCCGGCGGAAGCCTTCGAGTTTGCCGCCGCCGCGTTCGATCTCGCCGAGCGGCTGCAGACCACGATCTTCCTGATGCTCGATCTCGACATCGGCATGAACCATCGCCTGTGCCGTCCCTTGAAGTGGGACGACGCCAAGCAATATGACCGCGGCAAGGTCATGACCGCGGAGATGATGGACGAGGGCCGCGACTTCGGCCGCTATCTCGACGTCGACGGCGACGGCATCCCGTATCGTACGTATCCCGGCACGCACGCGACCAAGGGCAGTTACTTTACCCGCGGCACCTCGCGCGATCGCTACGCGCGCTATTCCGAGGAAGGTTCTGTCTACGCCGACAACATGCAGCGGCTGGTGCGCAAGTTCGAGACCGCGCAGGACATGGTGCCGCGGCCGCTGCAGGCCAATGCGGCCAAGCCCACCAAATACGGCGTGATCTATTTCGGCTCGACCTCGCCGGCGATGGACGAGGCGATCGGGCTATTGGAAGCGCGCGGCCATCAACTCGACCGCATGCGCATCCGCGCTTTCCCGTTCCACTCCAGCGTCGCGAGCTTCATCGCCGATCACGACTTCGTCTATGTGGTCGAGCAAAACCGCGACAGCCAGCTGCGCCAGCTGATCGTCAACGAGAACGGCATCGATCCGGTGCGGCTGATTCCCATCGTGCATTACGACGGCACGCCGATCACCGCGCGCTACATCGCCAAGTCCATCGGTGACCACCAGGATCATCTGAAAGTCACTCCCCTCCGCAAGGCCGTGTCATGACCTACATCGCAAAGCCGAAATTTCATCATCCCGGCCTGCCGAAGAACGATCTCGGCTTCACTCACCGCGACTATGAAGGCAAGATATCGACGCTCTGCGCGGGCTGCGGCCACGACTTCGATCACCGCCTCGATCATCGAGGCCTGCTTCGAGCTGTCGATCGAACCGCATCGGGTGGCCAAGATTTCCGGCATCGGCTGCTCGTCGAAGACGCCGGACTATTTTCTCGGCAATTCGCACGGCTTCAACTCCGTGCACGGCCGCATGCCGTCGGTCTTGACCGGCGCCAATCTCGCCAATCGCGAGCTGATCTATCTCGGCGTCTCCGGCGACGGCGATTTCGGCCTCCATCGGCTTCGGTCAGTTCGCGCATTCGATCCGGCGCGGCGTCAACATGACCTATATCGTCGAGAACAACGGCGTGTACGGCCTGACCAAGGGCCAGTTCTCGGCCACCGCCGACCGCGGCTCGAAATCGAAGAAGGGCGTGCTCAACACCGACAACGCGATCGACCTGATCGCGATCGCGCTGCAGCTCGGCGCCACCTATGTCGCGCGCAGCTTCTCCGGCGACAAGAGCCAGCTGGTGCCGATCATCAAGGGCGCGATCCAGCACAAGGGCGCCTCCTTCATCGACGTGATCAGCCCCTGCGTCGCCTTCAACAATCACGCCGGCTCGACCAAGAGTTTCGATTACGTCCGCGAGCACAACGATGCGGTGAACCGCCTCGACGTGATCACCGGCCGCGATCCGATAACGGTCGACTACGCGCCGGGCACGGTGCAGGTGGTCGAGCAGCATGACGGTTCGCGGCTGGCGCTGCGCAAGCTCGACGCCGATTATGACGCGCATGACCGGGTCGGTGCCATGGCGTTCCTCGCCAAGCATGCCGCCAAGGGCCAGATCGTCACCGGGCTGCTTTACGTCGATCCGGATTCGGAAGACCTGCACAGCCACCTCAACACCGTGGAGAGGCCGCTCAACGGCCTGGAGGCGGACGACCTCTGCCCCGGCACGGCGGCGCTGGACAAGATCAACGCGAGTTTGCGGTGATTTCGTAGGGTGGGCAAAGGCGCGCAGCGCCGTGCCCACCTTAACCAACACGCCGAGAATGGTGGGCACGCTTCGCTTTGCCCACCCTACAAAGCCATTGAACGGCTTCCTTTCTGGCCGCGACTAACCCCTCGGAATCGATCATTTCGAGTGGGTGCAATGAAACTCCTCGCCGCCCTGCCGCTGGCAGCCGTGCTTGCGGTGCCTCTTGCCGCCCGTGCCGAAATTCCTGACGCAAGAGCCAAAACCTTCGACGCAAGAGTGTTCGGCGGCCCGATCGGCGAGAAGGCCACCGCCTGTTTCGTGCGCCGCTACGACGCCAGCCACCTGGCGCAGCACCCGAAGCAGAAGGTCGGCGCGATGAAGCTGCTGCTGACCGCAGACAGCAAGCCGAACGAGCCGACCGCCTATGCCTACAAGGTCGGCGTTCAGTTCCGCAGCAAGCCGGGCAATTTCGACAGCAGCAGCTCTTGCGGCCACATGGTCGATGAGGACGGCAAGACGGTGGCCGGCTTCGTCTGCGACACGAGTTGCGAGGGCCACGGGATCGAGATCGCGATCTCCAGAAACAACAAAGCCGCGATTCTGCACCTCAACGCGATCGGAGTTTGGGATCGCAAGAATCCCGACGGCGACGCCATTTCGCTCGAAAGCGGCGCCGACGACAGGGTGTTCCGGCTCGAGCGTGTCGACGCCAGCGAATGCGCGGAATTGACGGACGACCACAAAGAAGTCGCTTCGCTTCAGAGCAAGTAACAGGGAAACCAAATGGATCGTCGCAATGTGATCTTGCGCGCAGCTGCCGCGCTCGGTGCTCCCTTCGCCGCCTCCCGCGCCAGCGCCGCCACTGAAAACGCCGCCGAGGGCAAGCTGAAAGTGGTCTACCACCTCAGCGACCTCGACAAGGTTCATTTCGTGCTCGGCAACATCCAGAACCATCTCGATGGCGCCGGCGGGTCCATCACCATTGCGCTGGTCGTGCATGGTCCGGCGCTACGCGCGTTCCAGACCAAAGAAGCCAACCCCGAGATGACGCAGCATGTCGGCAAGCTGTCCAAAGCCGGCGTCGGATTTGCCGCCTGCGGCAACACCATGAAGTCACAGAAGATCACGCTCGGCGATCTCTTGCCCGGTTTCATCAACGCGGACAAAGGCGGCGTGGTGCGCATCGCCGAACTGCAGTCGCAGGGCTATCTCTATTTGCGCCCGTAGGCCGCGCGATAGGCGGTGCAGACCTCAAGCAGCGTTTCCGGGTCGACCTGAAGTCCGCTCGGATTGATGACGATGCCGTCGACGCCCACCGCGTGGTTGGCCGCCCTCATCAGCTTCTTGCCCGTGTCCGCGACAAGCTGCTTCTCCATCGCGGGCGTCACTTTCAGCGTGACAAATGACTGCTTGCGAACTGCGCCGATCAATATCTGATCGATAGCGTCCCAGGGGATGATCTCCGACGACACCCTGAGATCGCGGATGCCGTTGCGGTCGATGAAGAGCACCGGTCCCCGCGCGGTGAGAAGCAGCCATCCGATCTTCAAAATCGCGAAGCCGAAGAAGACCGTGCCGAAATAGCCAACGGCGGTATAGAAAGCATCCACCTGCATGTCGGGAAACAAATGAAAGGCCATTGCGGCACTGCCCGCGGTGAGCGCTATCCCTCCTGCGAGAAGAACCAGCAGCCGCTTCCGCGAATAGCCGATCTCGATGATGTCGGGCAGGTTTGCCATGACTCACTTCGCAGCGGACTTGTCATCGATCAGGCGGTCGCGCAACGTCAACTTGTTGTCGGCCAGAAAGCGATCGACGATCGGCGTCCAGATCGGCATGCCCCTCGCGGACGAAAACAGCTGATGGCCGTCGTCGCCGAACGGCGGCGCGGCGACAAAGCTCAGTTGTCCGCCGGCTTTCGAAAATTCCGCGGTCATGGTCGACACCAGCCGCGGGCCGAAGAAATGATCGTTCGGCGCCGACACCCACAAGACGGGCGTGTGCGATGTCTTGCCATAGGCGGCAAAAGCCCCGACCAGCTGCTTTTCGCCGCAAACCTCATCGGCATTGCGCGACCCCCGGCCCGGCGCAAAGGCGATGGCCGCTGACAGACCGGGCGGCGCTTCGGCGGTCAGTGCGACCGTCGCAAAGCCACCCGCGGAGACCCCGACGCTGATCCATTTGTCTTTGGCGACATAGGGCTGACCGAGCATATAGCGGGCAACCGCGGCGAGATCGGCGGCCGCCGTGCGCCCCGCGCCGGTGTAGTCGGGGCTGCCGCAGGCGCCGTAATCCTCGACCCAGCTGCCTTGCGAGTGGCCGTAGCCGCGGCGCAGGAACGTCACGGCCGTCCAGCCGCGCCGCGCGAAAGCGGAGGCCTGCAGCGCCAGCCGATTGGGCGACATGTCCGGGCGGTCGTCCGCGTCACGCGGCGAGCCGTGATTGATCAGGGCGAGCGGATGCGGCTGGCCGTCATCCGGCCGCACCACCAGCCCTTCGAGCCGGTATGTGCGCCCGCCGATCACGGCCGGGATTTGCAAAGGCTCCTGCTTGATGCCCTCCGCCCGCGCGTGAGCGGTCAGACATGCCGCGGCGACCAGCGCGGTCATCAATGCAAGCAAAAATCGGCGCCCCATCGCCCACCCCCGACCAATGGCCAAGCCTAGCATGCGCACCGCGCGGCCGCGCAACCCCCTGCGTTTGTGACGAAAAATTGCACTGGGAAAGACAGGGGAAACGCCAATCCGGAGGATCGTTCCGGCCACAATGGCGTTATGGTTAGGGGTCAAGATCGCAAGCCGACAAGCCATCCCTCCCGCGTGTTGACATCAGCCGCCACCATTACAAAGCTGGCCTCGCCATCGATCAGCTCGAACGGAAACACACCATGAATCCCGTCAAAGCACTCGAAAGCTACGGCCAGGCGGTCTGGCTGGATTTTCTGGCTCGCGGCTTCGTCGCCAAGGGCGACCTGAAGAAGCTGATCGACAGCGACGGGGTGAAGGGCGTCACCTCCAATCCCTCGATCTTCGAGAAGGCAATCGGCTCGTCCGATGAATATGACGCGCCGATCGGCAAGGCGCTCAAAAGCGGCGACCGTTCGGTGGCCGATCTGTTCGAGCGGCTCGCGGTCGAGGACATCCAGAACGCCGCCGATGTGCTGCGTCCGGTCTATGACAAGCTCGACGGTCATGACGGCTTCGTCAGCCTCGAAGTCTCGCCCTATCTCGCCAACGACACCAAGGGCACGGTCGCGGAAGCCAGGAAACTCTGGAAGGACGTCGGCCGCAAGAATTTGATGATCAAGGTGCCGGCCACTCCCGAAGGCTTGCCGGCGATCGAGCAACTGATCGGCGAAGGCATCAGCGTCAACATCACGCTGCTGTTCTCGCAGAAGGTCTATCGGCAGGTCGCGGAAGCCTTCATCAAGGGCCTGGAGAAATATGTCGCCAAGGGCGGCGATCCCTCGCATGTCGCGAGCGTCGCGAGCTTCTTCGTCAGCCGCATCGACAGCGTGGCCGACAAACAGCTCGACGACAAGATCGCGAAAGCGAACGATCCCCACGAGAAGGAGCGGCTTACCGCGCTGAAGGGCAAGGTCGCGATCGCCAACGCCAAGATGGCGTATCAGGATTACAAGCGGCTGTTCGCGGGCGCGCGCTGGGAGAAGCTGGCAGCGAAGGGCGCCAAGCCGCAGCGGCTGCTGTGGGCCTCGACCGGCACCAAGAACAAGGATTATTCCGACGTGCTCTATGTCGAGGAGCTGATCGGGCCGAACACCGTCAACACGGTGCCGCCGGCAACGCTGGACGCTTTCCGCGACCACGGCAAGCTGCGCAACAGCCTGGAAGAGAATGTCAGCGACGCCAAGCGCGTGCTCGATGAACTCCAGAAGTCCGGCATCTCGCTCGATGCCATCACGTCCGATCTGGTGAAAGACGGCGTCAAGCTGTTCGCCGACGCGGCCGACAAGCTCTATGGCGCGGTCGCTACCAAGCGCGCAACCGTGCTCGGCGAGGGCATCGATTCCCAGAAGCTCGCGCTCGGCGCAGGGATCGAGAAAGCGGTCGAGAAGCACAGCGAGGAATGGCGCGCCGCGGCGAAAATCCGGCGGCTGTGGAGCAAGGACAAGTCGGTCTGGACCGGCGACGACGAGAACAAATGGCTGGGCTGGCTCACCAGCCCCACCGATGCCGATGTGGCTGATTACGAGGATTTCGCCGAGCGCGTGAAGGGTCAGAAATTCAGCGATGCCGTGGTGCTCGGCATGGGCGGCTCGAGCCTTGGCCCCGAGGTGCTCGCGCAAACCTTCCCGAGGAAGAGCGGCTTCCCCAGGCTGCATGTGCTCGACTCCACCGATCCGGCCCAAGTCCGGGCGCTTGAGAAGGCAGTCGATATCGGCAAGACGCTGTTCATCGTCTCCTCGAAATCCGGCGGCACCACCGAGCCGAACGTGATGATGGATTTCTTCTTCGATCGCGTCACAAAGGCGATCGGCAAGGACAAGGCCGGCCACCGCTTCATCGCCGTGACCGATCCCGGTTCGTCGCTGGAGAAGGTCGCCGTCAAACAGGGTTTTGCCCGCGTCTTCCATGGCGAGCCGACTATCGGCGGGCGCTATTCGGTGCTGTCGCCGTTCGGACTGGTGCCGGCCGCGGCGGCGGGCATCGACGTGCGCAAGCTGATCGAGCATGCGCTGCACATGGTACGCTCCTGCGGCGCCGACGTGCCGCCGCATGAAAATCCCGGCGTGCAGCTCGGGCTTGCGATGGGATTGGCCGGCCTCGAAGGCCGCGACAAGGTGACGATCCTGTCGTCACCGAGAATCGCCGATTTCGGCGCCTGGGCCGAGCAGCTGATTGCGGAGTTTACCGGCAAGGAAGGCAAAGGCCTGATCCCGATCGACGCCGAGCCGCTCGGCGACGTTTCGCTGTACGGCAACGACCGCTTCTTCATCGACATCCGCGTGGCGGGCGATGAGGACGCCGCGCATGACGCGCGGCTTTCGGCGCTGGAGAACGCGGGCCATCCCGTGGTGCGCATCGTAATGAAATCGATCGACCACATCGGACAGGAGTTCTTCCGCTGGGAGATGGCGACCGCGGTCGCCGGCGCGATCCTCGGCATCAATCCGTTCAACCAGCCGGACGTGGAATCGTCCAAGGTCAAGACACGGGAGCTGACGCAGGCTTTTGAGAAGACCGGCAAACTGCCGGACGAGAAGCCGGCGTTGTCGACTGACGGAGCCGACCTCTACACCGACGCGGCCAATGTCGCAGACCTGCGCAAGGCCGGCGCCGATGGCACCGTCGATTCATGGCTGAAGGCGCATCTCTCCCGCATCGATGCCAACGACTACGTCGCCCTGCTCGCCTATATCGAGCGCGAGCCTGACCACATCGACCTGCTGCAGGACATGCGGCTGAAAGTCGGCGAACGGCGGCGTGTCGCGACCTGCGCCGAGTTCGGCCCGCGCTTCCTGCATTCGACCGGACAGGCCTACAAGGGCGGACCGGACAGCGGCGTGTTCCTGCAGATCACCGCCGACGACGCCAAAGACCTGCCCGTGCCCGGCCAGAAGGCATCTTTCGGCGTCATCAAGGCGGCGGCGGCGCGCGGCGACTTCGACGTCCTGATCGAGCGCGGCCGGCGCGCGCTGCGGGTGCATCTCAAAGGCGACCTTGCGTCGGGCCTGAAGATGCTGGACGCCGCGATCACAGACGCCCTGAACTAGAGGTACACAATGCAACTTGGCATGATCGGTTTGGGGCGGATGGGCGGCAACATCGTCCGCCGCCTGATGAAGCACGGACACACCACCGTCGTTTACGACAAGAGCGAGAAGGCTGTTGCCGATCTCGCCGCCGACGGCGCGGCCGGTGCAAAAGCGCTGGAGGATTTCGTCAAGAAGCTGGAAAAGCCGCGCACCGCTTGGGTGATGCTCCCCGCAGGGAAAATCACCGAGGAGACCATCGAGACGCTGGCGAAGCTGATGGAGCCAGGCGACGTCATCATCGATGGCGGCAACACGTTCTGGCAGGACGACGTACGCCGCGGCAAATCTCTGAAGCCGCGCGGCATCAGCTACCTCGATGTCGGTACCTCCGGCGGCGTCTGGGGCATCGAGCGCGGCTATTGCATGATGATCGGCGGCGAGAAGAGCGTGGTTGACCGGCTCGACCCGATCTTCAAGGCCTTGGCGCCGGGCGCCGGCGACATTCCACGTACGCCACATCGCGAGGGCCGCGATCCCAGAGTCGAGCAAGGCTATATCCATGCCGGCCCGGTTGGCGCCGGACACTTCGTCAAGATGATCCATAACGGCATCGAATACGGCTTGATGCAGGCCTATGGAGAAGGTTTCGACATCCTGAAGAATGCCAATATCGAGGCGCTGCCGCCGGACCACCGCTTCGATCTCAACATCCCCGATATTGCCGAAGTTTGGCGGCGCGGCAGCGTGATCCCGTCATGGCTGCTCGATCTCACCGCTTCCGCACTGGCCGAGAACCACACGCTCGACAACTACTCCGGCTTTGTCGAGGATTCCGGCGAAGGCCGCTGGACCGTCAATGCCGCGGTCGACGAGGCCGTGCCGGCCGAAGTGCTGACGGCGGCGTTGTTCGCACGGTTCCGTTCGCGCAAGGACCACACCTTCGCCGAAAAAATCCTCTCGGCGATGCGCGCCGGGTTCGGCGGCCATCGCGAGCCGAAGAAGCCCGGTTAAGGCCAATGTCCCACGTGCAGAAGAAACCCGACAATTGCTGCTTCGTCCTGTTCGGCGTCACCGGCGATCTCACGCATCGGCTGGTGATTCCAGCGCTCTATAATTTGGCTGCCGGCAACCTCCTGCCCGAGAATTTTGCCCTTGTCGGCGTCGCACGCAAGGGCATGACCAGCGCGCAACTGAGCGAGAGCCTGATGAAGGGGCTGCAGCAATACGCAACCCGCAAGATCGACGACGCGGTGGCCAAACAGTTGTTCTCCTGCGTCACCTGCATCGAAGCCGACAACAAGGATCCGGCGTCGTTCGATGCGATGCGCGGCCAGCTCGAGAAGATCGAAGCCGAGCGAAAGACCGGCGGCAACCGGCTGTTTTATCTGGCGACGCCCCCCGCCGCCTTCCTGCCGGTCGCACAGCAGCTTGGCCGCACCGGCATGCTGAAGGAGGACGGCGCGTGGCGGCGGCTGGTGGTGGAGAAACCGTTCGGCACCGATCTGGAATCGGCAAAACACCTCAACGCCGAATTGTTGAAGCTGATGGACGAGCACCAGATCTACCGGATCGATCATTATCTCGGCAAGGAGACGGTGCAGAACATCCTGGTGCTGCGCTTCGCCAACGGCATGTTCGAGCCGATCTGGAATCGGAACCATATCGACCACATCCAGATCACCGTCGACGAGAAGCTCGGCGTCGGCCATCGCGGCAGCTTCTATGATTCCACCGGCGCGCTGCGCGATATGGTGCCGAACCATCTGTTCCAGCTGCTGTCGCTGGTGACGATGGAGCCGCCGTCGCGCTTCGATGCGCATTCGGTTCGCTCGGAGAAGGCCGAGGTGCTGTCCTCGATCCAGCAGCAGACGCCGGAAGAGGCGGCGCGCAATTCGGTGCGCGGGCAATATCGCGCCGGCAAGGTCGGCGACACCGAGATCGAGGACTATCGCAAGACCGAGGACGTCAAGCCCGGCAGCACCACGGAAACCTATGCTGCGCTGAAACTCAGCATCGACAACTGGCGATGGGCCGGCGTGCCGTTTTACCTGCGTACTGGCAAGGCGCTCGGCGTCAAGCGCACCGAGATCGCGATCAAGTTCAAGCAGGCGCCGTTCGCGATGTTCCAGAACACGCCGGTCGACAAACTGTCGCAGAATTTTCTGGTCATCTCCACCGAACCGGTCGAGGGCATCGAGCTGCAGTTCAACACCAAGGTGCCGGGGCCGGCGATCGACATCGACGGCGTCGAGATGAAATTCCGCTACAAGGATTACTTCAAGGCGGAGCCGTCCACGGGCTACGAGACGCTGATCTACGACTGCATGATCGGCGACAACATCCTGTTTCAGCGCGCCGACAGCGTGGAGGCCGGCTGGCGTGCGGTGCAGCCCTTCCTCGACGCCTGGCACAAGTCCGGCGCGCGGGGATTGAAGATCTACGATGCCGGCAGCGAAGGACCGGAGGAAGCGGACGATCTGCTCGCCCGCGACGGCCGCAGCTGGCGCAAGCTGACCTGACCATGGCGGGGAACGAACGCAGACTGATCGAGGTCACTGACGCCCCGGCGCTGGCCGAGGTTGCCGCCGTGCGCCTGTTGGCCTGTATGGCCACCAATTCCGGCCGCATCGCGATTTGCCTGACCGGCGGATCGAGCCCGAAGCAGCTCTATGAGCTGCTGGCGACCGAGGACTATCGCGGCAAGATCCCGTGGGAACGCGTGCACTGGTTCATCGGCGACGAGCGCTTTGTGCCTGCGAGCGATCCGCGAAACAACATGACGGTGGCGCGACGCGCCTTTCTCGATCGCCTCGCGCCGGCAGCCAACATCCATCCGATCCCGACCGATGCCGCCAATCCGGACGAGGCCGCTGCGCGCTACGAGCACGAGCTGAAAGCCTTCAACGGCGTGGACCGGCTCGATCCGACCTGGCCGCTGTTCGATCTGGTGCTGATGGGCGTCGGACCGGACGGCCATACCGCCTCGCTGTTTCCGGATTATCCGGCGCTTGAGGAGACCGAGCGCTGGGTGGTCGGCGTGCCCCAGGCGCATGTGGAGCCCTTTGTGCCGCGCGTCACCTTGACCTTGCCGGCGCTCGCCTCCTGCAAGGAGATGCTGTTCGAGGTGTCGGGCGCGGGAAAACGCGCGATCCTCGCTCGTGTGCTTGCAGGCGAGCCCCTGCCCGCCAATCGCGCGCGCTCCAACGGCGACACGATATGGCTGGTCGACAAGGCCGCGTTGCCGGAGGATTCCCGTGCCGCCTGACCCTGCGCCGCGCGCGCTGATCGTGATGGGCGTGTCCGGCTCGGGCAAGACGACGATTGGCGAGCAACTCGCAGGCCACATCGGCTGGCGCTATGAGGATGCCGATACGTTTCATCCCGCAAGCAACGTCGCCAAGATGAGCGCGGGCCAGCCGCTGACCGACGAGGACCGCTGGCCCTGGCTGCGCGCGATCGCCGACGAGATCGACCGCACGATTGCGGCCGGCGAGCGCGTCGTGATCGGTTGCTCGGCGCTGCGGCGGGTTTATCGCGACGTGCTGGTGCATGGACGCGACGACATCCGAATCGTGTATCTCGACGGCACGCAGGACTTGATCGCCGGCCGGCTCGGCGAGCGGAAGGGTCACTTCATGCCGCCTGGACTATTGACCAGTCAGTTCAGGACGCTGGAGCCACCGGCGCCGGACGAGCATGCGGTCACGGTATCGATCGACGCGTCGGCCGAGACCATCGTCGATGATATTTTGAAGCAATTGAAATTGAGCAAGACATGACCCGCATTGCGCTTGTCGTCTCCGACGTGGATGGCACCCTGCTGACCCATGACAAGATTTTGACCGAGGCCGCGAAGGCGGCGGTCGAGAAGCTCCGTGCCGCCGGCATCGCCTTCACCATCACGTCGAGCCGGCCCTCGATCGGCATGGGTTTCCTGATCGAGCAGCTCGCGATCACGCTGCCAGTCGGCGCCTTCAATGGCAGCTCGATCGTCGATGCCGCCATGAACCCGGTCGAGCAGCATCTGATTCCGGCCTCGGCCGTGGCGCGCGGCCTCGAAGTGCTGCGCGAATACGGCGCCGACATCTGGCTGTTCACCCATGACCAATGGCTCACTACAAACGGCGACGGAAAATATGTCCCGAACGAGAAACGGGCGATCAAGGCTGATCCGACCGTGATCTCTGACTTCACGCCGTATTTGTCCAAGGCCTGCAAGGTGGTCGGCTCGTCGTCAGACTTCGACAAGCTGGCGGCTTGCGAGACGGCGATGCGAGAAGCGCTGGGCACGCAAGCCACCGCAGTGCGCTCGCAAAACTATTATCTCGACATCACCCCGCCCGGGGTTAACAAAGGCACCTTCGTGCAGACCATGGCGCGGCGGCTCGCGATCTCCACCGACGCGGTCGCAACGATCGGCGACATGCACAACGATGTCGCGATGTTCGAGGTCAGCGGATTGTCGTTTGCGATGGGCAATGCCTCCGACGAGGTCAAGGCGCACGCCAAGCGCGTGACTTATTCGAATGAGGAAGACGGCTTTGCGCGGGCGATGCAGATCGTGCTGTGGGAGAATGAGGGACGGTAGTCCTGCTGTCGTCCCCGCCTAATGCGCAATTGCGCACGGGAGCGGGGACCCATAACCACAAGCTTTGATGTTGCGAAGACTCGAGGTTACCACTTTCAGTTAACGACACCAGCCGGTGGTTATGGGTCCCGGGGTCTCGCTTCGCTCGCCCGGGGACGACGGGTTATTTCGACCTTTGCACGGCCGGCTTCTCGCTGTGCTTGCGCGCCTCGTCGAGATTATGCGCGGTGTTGATCAGCGCAATGTGTGTGAGCGCCTGCGGGAAATTGCCGGCCTGCCGCCCTGCCCCGGAATCATATTCCTCCGCCAGCAGCCCGAGATCGTTGGCGACCGCAACCACGCGATCGAACAGCGCCTGCGCCTTGGCAACGTCGCCGGCCAGCACATGGGCGTCGGCGAGCCATAGCGTGCAGGCGAGGAACGCGCCCTCGGCCGGCTGCGGCTCGATGCCCTCGCGCGGATCATGGCGCAGCACGAAGCCGTCGCGCATCATGTGCTTTTCGATCGCCGCGATCGTGCCGCGCACGCGCGGATCGTCCGACTTGAGGAAGCCGACCGACGGCAACAGTAGGACGCTGGCATCGAGCATCTTCGAGCCATAGCTCTCGACGAACGAATTCAACTCCGTGTCGAAACCCCTCTCGCAAACATCGCGGCAGATGGTGTCGCGCAACGTCCGCCACTCATCCAGCGGCGCCTCGAAGCCGAACGTCTCCGCACTCTTGATGGCGCGGTCGAAGGCGACCCAGGTCTGCACCTTCGAGAACACATAGTGCTTGCCGTCGCCGCGCCGCTCCCAGATGCCGTGATCAGGCTGGTCCCAGACTTCCGTGAGATGTTTCAGCACCGCGCATTCGAGATCCCATGACTCGTCGTCGAGCTCCAGTTTCGCGACCCGCGCCTGGTGGAAGGCGTCGATCAACTCGCCATAGACGTCGAGTTGCAGCTGCGCATGCGCGGCGTTGCCGATCCGCACCGGCTGCGCGCCCTCGTAACCGGGAAGCCATCCCGCTTCCCATTCCAGCAGCCGCCGCTGGCCCCAGATGCCGTACATGATCTGCATGTGCTCGGGCGAGCCGGCGGCGGCGCGCAAGAGCCAGTTGTGCCAGGCCGAGGCTTCCTCGGTATAGCCCGAGTTCATCAGCGACAGCAGCGTGAAGGTGGCGTCGCGCAGCCAGCAGAAGCGATAGTCCCAATTGCGCGCGCCGCCGAATTTCTCCGGCAGCGAGGTGGTCGGCGCGGCAACGATGCCGCCGGTCGGATCGAAGGTCAGCGCCTTCAGCGTGATCAGCGAGCGCAGCACCAGATCGCGATACTGGCCCTCGTAGGTGCAACGGCTGCACCATTCGATCCAGTATTTCTCGGTGTCTTCGAGCGCCTGCGCGGGATCGATCGGCTCCGGCGGGGCGAGATGCGACGGGCCATAGGTCAGCACGAACGGAACGGTCTTGCCCGCTTCGACTTCGAAATCGGCGACCGTGGTCATGTCCTCACCGCGAGTCTCGACCGGGGTGCGCAGCACGGTCATGTCCTGGCCGGCGATGGCGAGCAGCGCCGAGCGGTCCTCGGTGCGCTTGACCCAGGGAATGTCGGCGCCGAAGCCGAAGCGGATCACGAGCTCCATCCGCATTTTGACCTTGCCCTTGATGCCGCGCACCAGGCGGACGATGTCCGAGGCCTTGCCGCGCGGCGGCATGAAATCGATCAATGCGACGATGCCGTCGTCAGTCTCGACGCGAGTCTCGAGGATCAACGTGTTGTCCCGGTAGTGGCGCGAGGTTTTTTTGATCTCCTCCGCCGGCGCGATCAACCAGCGGCCGTTCTTGTGCGTGCCCAACAGCGCGGCAAAGCACGCGTCGGAATCGAAGGCCGGCCAGCACAGCCAGTCGATCGACCCGTCGCGGCCGACCAGCGCTGCGGTCTCGCAGTCTCCGATCAGGCCGTAGTCTTCGATTCGTAGGGGCAATTTCGTCCTCGCAACTAACGCGCGCCGCCCGCCCTCTCCTGCGTCGCCGCCTTCAACGCTTTCACATCGATCTTCCCCGCGATCTCCTCCATCCCGACCGGCAGCCGCTGCCGCCAGTTCGGATGCTCGTTGACGGTGCCGGGAATGTTGGGCTGGTCGATCACGCCGAGCAGGTCTTCCAGCGAGACCGCCATCAGTCGCGACGGCGTCTGCGCGACGAAGCGCGCCACCGACGTGAAGTCGTTGCAGTCTATCCCGTGCTGCCGAAGCACCTCGTCCAGCATGTGGAGGGCGTGCCAGCGCGCCTCGTCGCTCTCGCCGGGATCGACGTCGATCGCGCGTTTCAGCTTGAGATCGCCGAACGATCGCCAGCCGGCATAAGTCGAGAGATCATGGGTGTTGAAGGTGACGAGCGCGTTCTTCAGATAGTTGTCGCTGCCGTGAAAGCGCCCATTGTCATCGCGCTGGAACATGACGACCAGATAGGACCAGATGCCCCATTCGATCATCTGCTCGCGAAAACCTTCCGGCACGGTGCCGAGGTCCTCGCCGATCACGACGCATTTCTGCGCAAGGCTTTCGAGCGCGGTGACGGCAAATAATGCCTCCAGCGGCATCTGCACATAGGCGCCGTTCTTCGCCGGAAAGCCATGCGGCACCAGATAGAGCCGCTTCAGCCCCAGCACGTGATCGAGGCGGATCGCGCCGGCATGGCGCATCGAGGCGCGCAGCATCTCGCGGAACGGCTCGAACGACTTGATTTCGAGGCCCGCGGCATTGAAGCCGGCGAGGCCCCAGTTCTGGCCCAGCGTATTGAGCGGATCGGGCGGCGCGCCAACCGCAAGATGACGCGAGATCGCCTCCTGCTCGTTCCAGGCGTCGAAGCCGTCGGACTGCACGCCGACGGCGACATCGAGATAGAGCCCGACCTTCATGCCGAGCTTGTCGGCCAGCGCCTTGCAGGCGGCGAGCTGCCGATCGGCGGTCCATTGCACGAACTCGACGAATTCGATCTCATTGCGATCCGCGCCGTTACGAAGCCCGGCAAGTTTCGCTTCATCCGGTTGCCGCCATTCCGCCGGCCATTCCCACCACGGACCGGTGAGGCGATGGCGCAACGCCTCGAAACAGGCGAAGTGCGACAGCAGCGCGCCGCGCTCGGTGCGGAATTGCTCGAAACGGTGGCGGCGCTCCGCGCTGGCATTCGCCTTGAAATTCTCGAAAGCCGTACGCAGCGCGCGCCATTTCAACTCGGCGACGCCGGCATAATCGACGATGGCTGACTGCCGCAGCCGCGCCAGCGTTTCCACATCGGCACTTCCGCGATATTCCGGAATAGCTTCGACGTCGATGTAGAGCGCATTGAGGAACAGGCGGCTGTTCGGCGCATAGGGACTGCAATCGGTCGGCCGATCGTCGAACAACACATGCAGTGGGTTGAGTCCGATGCCGTCGGCGCCGAGTTGGCTGGCGAGCTCGATCAGGCTTTTGAGATCGGTGAAATCGCCCATGCCCCAGTTGCGCGCCGAACGCACGCCATAAAGCTGCACGGCGATCAGCCACGTGCGGTCGAAATCGCCGCCAAACGCCTTCGGTGCGACGATCAGCGGCACGTCCTCGCTCGCCGAGGTTCGATCGGTGAGACGGAGGCGGTGCGCACCCGATGGCAACGCTTGCGGCCAATGGATAGTGCGGCCGTCGGTCTCGCCCTCCCCGATCACCCGGCTGCCCGCCGTGATGGTCCAGCGCACCGGTAATTTGGCGGCAGGCGGTAATTCCGTGTGCGAGGGCTCGCCGGGCCGGATCACCACGGGCGCTTCGAGCAGGTGGCGCTCGGCGCGCGGCGGCAGGGCATCGATGATGATCTTCAACGCGGCCTCGTCGGTGACCTGAGTTTGACCCTGACCATCGACGAATTGGGTGAGAATCCCGAGATTTTGGGCTTGGCTATAAAGGTCCATTCGGCACGCGGTTTGCACGAGGCGGGAGGAGGGCATGGGAAATTCGGCAGGCAGGGAAAGAGGATAGGCGTATCAACGCCCTGACCCTGTCAGCCGTTCCCAAGGGGAACATTTGGCGCGCGAGCGGCATTCTATATGGACTCCGGAGCGCCCGCGCGGGCTAAGGAAGAGGCACGCCGGTTCCATGTCAATGGCATCACCATGAACAAAAAGATTCAAACTATCGGGAGCGCTGGTTGCGGCGTCATCCATGTTTTGCGTAGCTCGGCACCGAAGCGGATGCCGTGAGGCGCGCCATGAACGTTTTGTCCTCCATCGATACCGCCGATCTGCCGGTCACCGAACTCGACCGCGACGAGCTCTGGTACAAGGATGCCGTCATCTATCAGCTGCACGTCAAGGCGTTCGCCGACAGCAACAATGACGGCATCGGCGATTTCGCCGGGCTCTGCGACAAGCTCGATTATCTGCAGGATCTCGGCGTCACCGCGCTGTGGCTGTTGCCGTTCTATCCCTCGCCCGGCCGCGACGACGGCTACGACATCGCCGACTACGGCGCGATCAATCCCGATTTCGGGACGATGAAGGACTTCAAGAAGTTCATCCAGGAGGCGCGCAAGCGCGGCCTGCGCGTCATCACCGAGCTCGTGGTGAATCACACCTCCGATGAGCACGACTGGTTCAAGCGCGCCCGCCGGAGCCCCAAGGGCTCGAGCGCGCGCAACTGGTATGTCTGGAGCGACAGCGACCAGAAATATCCGGGCACGCGCATCATCTTCACAGACACCGAGAAGTCGAACTGGACCTGGGATCCCGAGGCCGGCCAGTTCTACTGGCACCGCTTCTTCTCGCACCAGCCGGACCTCAACTTCGACAATCCGCGCGTGGTCAGCGCGCTGATCCAGGTGATGAAGCGCTGGCTCGATGCCGGGGTCGACGGCTTCCGGCTCGACGCCATCCCCTATCTCTGCGAGCGCGACGGCACCAACAACGAGAATCTGCCGGAGACGCATGCGATCATCCGCAAGCTTCGCGCGGAGCTCGACGCCTACTCTAAAGGCAAGGTGTTGCTGGCGGAAGCCAATCAATGGCCGGAGGACGTACAGGAATATTTCGGCAACGGCAACGAATGCCACATGGCCTATCACTTCCCGCTGATGCCGCGCATCTACATGGCGATCGCGCAGGAAGACCGCTTCCCGATCACCGACATTTTGCGCCAGACGCCGGACATCCCGCAAAACTGCCAGTGGGCGCTGTTCCTGCGCAACCACGACGAGCTGACGCTGGAAATGGTCACCGACGTCGAGCGCGACTATCTGTGGTCGACTTATGCCAACGATCCCCGTGCGCGCATCAATGTCGGCATCCGCCGCCGCCTTGCGCCGCTGATGGACAATGACCGCCGCAAGATCGAGCTGATGAACTCGCTCCTGATGTCGTTCCCGGGCACGCCGATCGTGTATTACGGCGACGAGATCGGCATGGGCGACAACATCTATCTCGGCGACCGCAACGGCGTACGCACGCCGATGCAGTGGACCTCGGACCGCAACGGCGGATTCTCGCGGGCTGACCCCGCAAGGCTCTACGCGCCGATGATCATGGACCCCGTCTATGGCTACGAGGCCGTCAACGTCGAGGCGCAATCACGCAGCCTGTCGTCGCAGCTCAGCTCCACCAAAAAGCTGATCTCGGTGCGCAAGTCGACGTTGGCCTTCGGCCGCGGCACCATGACCTTCATCCGCCCGGCCAATCGTTCGGTGCTCGCCTATGTGCGGCAGTACAAGGACGAGGTGATCCTGTGCGTCGCCAACCTGTCGCGCTCGGCGCAGGCGACCGAGCTCGACCTCTCCGCCTTCAAGGAACGCATTCCGCTGGAAATGCTCGGCCGCACGCGCTTCCCTGCGATCGGCGATCTGCCTTACATGATCACACTGTCGCCTTACGGCTTTTACTGGTTCGACCTGCAGCCGCGCGACAAGTCGGTGGCGCCCGCGCCGCGCACCATGCAGGAGTTCGAGACACTCGTGATCCCGGTCGGCTCGACCTGGGTCTCGCTGGCGCGCACCCGCGGCATCTTCGAACATGACGTGCTGCCGGGCCATCTGTCGCGCACCCGCTGGTATCCCGAGCACAGGCCGTCTGCGATCCATCCCGTACTGGTCTCGGCCGTTCCGTTCTGCGACATCGGCGACAACAAGCCATGGATCGCATTGTTCGAGGCGACGCAGAACGACAAGACGGCGCGCTATGTGTTGCCGATGCAGATCGAATGGTTTCGCTTCGATCGCGAGCATTATAACCCCAACGCCTTTGCCGCGGTCCGCCAGGGCGCACGCGAAGGTACGCTGCTCGATGTCGCTTCGAGTCCGATCTTCATCGGCTTGTTCCTGCGCAACCTCCGGCAATCGCTGATGGTGGAGGAAAACGGGCTGCGGCTCGAATTCCGGCCGACCAGCAAGTTCGGCGATCGTATGGTGCGCGAGCCGCAGCGGGTCGAGCTGGTCGACTCCAGCCGCTGCGCCACCACCTCGCTGGTCGATGGCGAATATATCGTGCGGCTCTATCGCCGGCTGGAAAGCGGCGCTCATCCTGCTATCGAGGTCGGGCGCTTCCTGACCGAGGTCACGGCCTTCGCTAACACGCCTGCGCTGCTCGGCAGCGCCGAGGTCGTGGAAGACGGCGACAAGCGCGGCGCGATCGCAACCGTGCACACTTTCGTCCTCAACCAAGGCGACGGCTGGACCGTCAGTGCGGCCTATCTCGCCCGCTTCGTCGACAAGCTGCGCCTGCTCGGCCGGGAAAAGGCCGCCGAAAGCGAGGAACAGGCGCCCTATCTGCGCTACATGGCGCAGGCGGGAAAGCGAACCGCCGAGCTGCATCTGGCGCTGGCGTCGAACAGCGAGCTCGCCGACTTTGCGCCGGAGCCGACGCGGGCCGGCGACATCGCACGCTGGACCGGCAACGTCGCCGCCCAGGCGGATCGTGTGTTCGACAGCCTGACCCGGCGCCGCGACAGCTTAAGAGAATCCGACCGCGCGCTGGTCGATCGCGTACTGGGCTTGCGTGAAAAACTGCACCAGCGCCTCACCGCGCTGCTCCCGCCCGACATCGGCGGGTCGAACATCCGTCTCCACGGCGATTTCGCGCTGCGCCGGCTGCTGATCGTTAAGGACGACATATTCATCGCAGGCTTCGACGGCGATGAGAGCCGTCCGCTGGAGGAGCGGCGGCGCAAGGCGCCTCCCGCGCGCGACCTTGCCGGCCTGATCCGCTCCATCGAACACTCGGTCGCGGCCGCTTATGAGCGCGTGCTGCCACTGTCGCCGGACGAACACGGCCGACTGGCTGAGGCATTAACTGTCTGGGGCGCCCGCGCGGCGGGCACGTTCCTTGCTTTTTACCATGAGGCTATGACCAATGCTCGGCTCTGGCCTGCCGATCCGCATGCAACCGATGCCCTCGTTAACTTCTTTTTGCTCGAAAGGATGCTTGGCGAGATCGAAGATGCTCTTGTCAACCGGCCGGATTGGCTGCGCATTCCCTTAAACGCCCTGCTTCGAACGCTGTCCGACACTGCAAGCGAGACCTGATGCCGAAACTGTCCGCCGAAGCCTATGCCATTGTCGAGGGACGTCACTCCGATCCCTTCCACTATCTCGGCCTGCACCATGAGGGCGGCAAGACGGTGGTGCGCGCCTTCCTGCCCGAGGCCAGCAATGTCGAGGCGATCGACGAGCATGGCACGTCCGCCAAGCTCGCGCGCATCCACGACGCAGGCCTGTTTGCCGGCACCATGCCGAACGGCTCGCAGCGCTATCAGCTGCGCGCCAAATTCGGCGACAATGTCGTCGAGCTCGAGGACCCCTATCGCTTTCCGCCCGTGCTCTCCGACCTCGATCTCTATCTGCTCGGCGAAGGCACAGATCAACGGCTCTACGACAAGCTCGGCGCGCATCCGCGCACGCTCGACGGCGTCGAGGGCATCGCCTTCGTGGTGTTCGCGCCCAATGCGAAGCGCGTCAGCGTCGTCGGCGATTTCAATTTCTGGGATGCGCGGCGGCATCCGATGCGGGTGCGCGGCAACGGCTATTGGGAGCTGTTCATTCCCCGCGCGCGCGCCGGCGATCACTACAAGTTCGACATTGTCGGCCGGCGCGGCCAGCATTTGCCGCTGAAGTCCGATCCCGTAGCGTTTGCCGCGGAGGTGCGGCCGAAGACCGCCTCGATCGTGTTCGACGAGGCGGCATTGCCGCGCCCACGTAGCGCACCCAGCGGCATTAACGCGCGCAGCGCACCGATGTCGATCTATGAGGTGCATCTCGGCTCGTGGCGGCGCAAAGACAACAATGACTGGCTGACCTATCGCGAGCTCGCCGAGCAATTGCCTGCATACGTGCACGATCTCGGCTTCACCCATGTCGAATTCCTGCCCATCAGCGAGCATCCGTTCGACGGCTCCTGGGGTTATCAGCCGACAGGGCTGTTTGCACCCACAAGCCGCTTCGGTTCACCCGCCGATTTTGCCGCCTTGGTCGATGCCTGCCATGCGCAGGGGCTTGGCGTGATCCTCGACTGGGTGCCCGGACATTTCCCCGACGATCCGCACGGTCTCGGCCGTTTCGACGGCACCGGGCTCTACGAGCATTCCAATCCGAAACAGGGCCGGCATCTCGACTGGGGCACGCTGATTTACAATTACGGCCGCACCGAGGTCGTCAATTTGCTGGTGTCGAACGCGCTGTTCTGGCTGGAGCGCTATGCCATCGACGGGCTGCGCGTCGATGCCGTCGCCTCCATGCTCTATCTCGACTACAGCCGTCCCGCTGGCGGCTGGATACCGAACAAATATGGCGGCCGCGAAAACATCGACGCGATCGCCTTCCTGCGCCGCTTCAACACCGAACTGTTCGCACGCTTCCCCGAGGCGACGACGGCGGCGGAGGAATCCACCGCCTGGCCGCAGGTGTCACGGCCGGTCGAACATGGCGGGCTCGGCTTCGGCTACAAATGGAACATGGGCTGGATGAACGACACGCTGAAATACATCAGCAAGGATCCGGTTCACCGCAAATTCCATCACGGCGACATTCTGTTCGGCCTGCACTACGCCTTCTCGGAGAACTTCATCCTGCCGCTGTCGCATGACGAGGTCGTGCATGGCAAACGTTCGATCCTCGGCCGCATGCCCGGCGACGAGTGGCAGCGCTTTGCCAATTTGCGCGCTTATTACAGCTTCATGTTCGCCCATCCCGGCAAGAAGCTGTTGTTCATGGGCTGCGAGTTCGGACAGTCCAGCGAATGGAATCACGATCACTCGCTGGACTGGCATCTGCTGCAATACAAGAATCATTCCGGCGTGCAGTCGCTGATCCGCGACCTCAACCGGCTCTATCGCGACGTTGGCGCGCTGCATCAGCTCGATTGCGAGGCCGACGGCTTCGAATGGCTGGTCACCGATGATTCCAGTCACAACGTGTTCGCCTGGCTGCGCAAGGGGGTTGACCCGCGCTCGCGCTGCGTGGTCGTGATCAACTTCTCGCCGAACGTCTATCAGCGTTATCGCATCCGGGTGCCGTTCGGCGGCCAATGGCGCGAGGTGCTCAACTCCGATTCCGCGCATTATGGCGGCAGCAATGTCGGCAATGTCGGCGGCGTTCACGCCACCGACGGCGCCTCGCCCGAAATCAAACTCACCATCCCGCCGCTGGCCGCCATCTTCCTCGTTCCGGAAGGCTAGCGCATGCGCCTGACGGCCGGAACGCATTCGCGCCTCGGCGCCAGCTGGGACGGACGCGGCACCAATTTTGCGCTGTTTTCGGCCAATGCGGAGAAGGTCGAGCTGTGCCTGTTCGACGGCCAAGGCCGTCGTGAACTGGAGCGCGTCGAGCTGCCGGAGCGTACGGAAGACGTCTGGCACGGCTACCTCAACGACATCTCTCCGGGTCAGCTCTATGGCTTTCGCGTCTACGGGCCCTACGCGCCCGAGCAGGGCCATCGCTTCAATGCCAACAAGCTCTTGCTCGACCCCTATGCCAAGCGGCTCGCCGGCCGGCTGGTCTGGAGCGATGCGCATTTCGGCTATCGCACCGGCAGCGCGCGCGAGGATCTCTCGTTCGACCGGCGCGACAATGCGCGCGGCATGCCGAAGGCGGTCGTGGTCGACGAGACCTTCAACTGGGGCCGGCGCGAGACTAGGCCGAGCATCCCCTGGGACGAGACGATCATCTACGAGGCTCACGTCAAGGGGCTGACGCAGACCCGCGACGACGTACCGCCGGGTTTGCGTGGCACTTTCGGCGGCCTCGCCTCGCCTTCGATGATCGCGCATTTCAAGCGGCTCGGCGTTACCACCATCGAGCTCTTACCGATCCATGCGCTGATCGACGACCGCGTGCTGGTCGAGAAAAAGCTGGTCAATTACTGGGGCTACAACACGATCTCGTTCTTCGCGCCGGAGGCGCGTTACGCCCAGGACAATCCGCTCGATGCGTTCCGCACCACCGTGGCGCGGCTGCACGATGCCGGCATCGAGGTGATGCTCGACGTCGTCTACAACCACACCGCCGAGGGCAACCAGATGGGCCCGACGCTGTGCTATCGCGGCATCGACAATGCGTCCTATTACTGGCTGAAGCCGGAGAACAAGCGCTTCTACGACGACTTCACCGGCTGCGGCTCGTCGGTCAATCTCACCCATCCGCGCGTGCTGCAGATGGTGATGGACTCGCTGCGCTACTGGGTCGAGGTCTGCCATGTCGACGGCTTCCGCTTCGACCTCGCCACCACGCTGGCGCGAACCCCTGGTGGATTCGATCGCAACGCCGCCTTCCTCACCGCAATCCGGCAAGACCCGGTGCTATCTACGGTGAAGCTCGTCGCCGAGCCCTGGGACCTCGGCCTCGGCGGCTATCAGGTCGGCGGCTTCCCTTCGCAATGGTCGGAATGGAACGACCGCTACCGCAGCGTGATGCGGCGGTACTGGGCCGGCGAAGGCAGTTTGATCGGCGAAGTGTCGAGCCGCATGACGGCGTCTTCCGACCTGTTCAATCATGACGGCCGCGCGACGCGCGCCGGCGTCAACCACATCACCGTGCATGACGGTTTCACGCTCGCCGACCTCTTTAGTTATAACGAGAAGCACAACGAGGCCAATGGCGAGGACAATCGCGACGGCTCCAACGACAATCACAGCAATAATTGCGGCCACGAAGGGCCGAGCGACGATCCCAAGATCGTCGCGCTGCGCCGGCAACTGCGCAAGAACGCGCTCGCCAGTTTGCTGCTGGCGCAAGGCCTGCCCCTGATCCTCGCCGGCGATGAGGTCGCCAACACGCAGTCCGGCAACAACAATGCCTATTGCCAGGATAACGAGGTTGGCTGGATCGGCTGGGAGCATCTCGGCGACGACGACGACCTCACCGATTTCATCGCCCACCTCACCGAACTAAGACGGCGTTTCGGGCAAATCCGCTGCCAGCGCTGGCTGGATGGGCGGCGCGCCGACGGCTCCTACGGCGTGCTGTGGCTGACGCCGGCCGCCGCCGACATGACCGAGACGGACTGGAATTTTCCGGACGGCCGGTTCCTCGCCTATGTGCTGGGACCGATGGAACAAGGGCAGGCGCCGATCTTTATCGTGCTGAACGCCGCACCCGAAGAGATCGGTTTCACCATGCCGAAAATGCCGGAATACACGCGTTGGCAGCAGGTTCTGAACACGACCGAGACCGAGCAGACCGGACCCGATCTTGCCGCGGGCGCAGAGATCAAGGCGCCGCCGCGCTCGGTGCTGGCGTTTGCGGGCGCGGCATGAATGCGCGCCGCTTCGGTCCAGTCCTGACGGCAGACGGCGTCACATTTCGATTGTGGGCGCCGGCAGCCAAACGCGTCGATCTGCTGCTCGACAGCTTGCGACCGATGGTGCGCGGCGACAATGGCTGGTTCTCTGTTGACGTCGCGACCGCCAAAGCCGGTACGCGCTACAAATTCTGCATCGACGGCGAGGTCGACGTGCCCGACCCCGCCTCATGCTTCCAGCCAGAGGACGTATTCGGTCCGAGCGAGGTGATCGATCACGGCGCTTACAATTGGCGGGCGCAGGATTGGCGCGGTCGTCCCTGGGAAGAGACGGTGCTGATCGAGACTCACGCCGGCACATTCACGCAAGACGGCACCTATCACGAGATGATCGAGAAGCTCGATCATCTCGTCAAAACCGGGATCACCGCGCTGGAGCTGATGCCGCTCGCCGACTTCGCCGGCTCCCGCGGTTGGGGCTATGACGGCGTGCTGTGGTATGCACCCGACGGCGCCTATGGACGGCCCGGAGATCTGAAGGCGCTGATTGATGAGGCGCATCTGCGCGGCCTGATGGTGTTCCTCGACGTGGTCTACAATCACTTCGGCCCGGAGGGGAATTATCTCGGCCGCTACGCGCCAAACTTCTTCACCGATGCGCATACGCCGTGGGGCAACGCGATCGACTATCGCGCGGGCGAGGTGCGGGCCTTCGCGATCGAGAACGCGCTATATTGGCTGACGGAGTATCGCTTCGACGGGCTGCGCTTCGATGCGGTCAATCACATTCGCAGCGAACCCGGCATGGTCTCGATGCTGCATGAACTGAGTGCCGAGGTTGGCGCGCTCGTGAGCGCGACCGGACGGCACATCCATCTCGTGCTTGAAAATGGCGACAACATCGCCGGCCTGCTCGACGCCTCCGAGGAGCCGCCACGCGGCAAGTTTCGCGCGCAATGGAACGACGACTATCACCACGTCTGGCACGTGCTGCTGACCGGGGAGGCGCAGGGCTATTACGGCGATTACCAGGCCTCCATGCTTGACGGACTGGCGCGGGCGCTGGCGTCCGGCTTCGTCTATCAGGGCGAACCGGCCCCGTTCTGGGGCAACAAAAATCGCGGCGAGTCCAGCGGCGCGCTGCCGCCGACGAGCTTCGTCAACTTCCTGCAAAACCATGACCAGGTCGGCAACCGCCCGTTCGGCGACCGCCTCGAGGCGGTCGCGCCACGCGAGGGCATCGAGGCCGCGCTCGCGGTGACGTTGCTCGCTCCTGCCATCCCGATGCTGTTCATGGGCGAGGAATGGGGCTCGAAAACCCCCTTCCCGTTTTTTTGCGATTTCAAGGGCGGGCTTGCCGAAGCCGTGCGCAAGGGCCGCCACGAGGAATACAAATGGGCCTACGAGAAGTATGGCGACGAGGTCCCCGATCCCCTGATGTCGACGACCTTCAAGTCGGCGAAGCTCGACTGGGGCGCGCGCGACACTCCCGAAGGGGCGAAGCGGCTTGCATTAGTCCGCGAACTACTCGCAGTGCGCGCGCGCGAGATCGTGCCACGGTTGAAAGGTGCGACGTTCGGCGAAGCCCAGGCGGGTGATAACGGCCTACTCACAGCACAGTGGCGCTTGGGCGACGGCGCGACCTTGCGGCTGATGGCCAATCTCTCGGCAAACGAGATCGCCAGCGCGCCGGCACAAGCCGGCGCTGCCATCTGGGGCGGCGAGCCCGGCAAGCGGCTTCCGCCCTGGTCGGTGTTCTGGCGCATCGGAGCATGACATGCCGCCGGCCATCCCGCTTGCAACCTATCGCCTGCAGCTGACCGCCGATTTTGACTTCGACGCGGCTGCGGCGGTCGTCCCCTATTTGAAGGCGCTCGGCATCAGCCATGTCTACGCCTCGCCTTTCACCAAGGCGCGCAAGGGATCGAGCCATGGCTACGACGTGGTCGATCACACCAAGCTCAACCCCGAGCTCGGCGGCGACGCCGGCTTCGAGCGCCTCAGCACTGCGCTGAAGACGCACGGTCTTGGCTTGATCCTCGATTTCGTGCCCAATCATGTTGGCGTGCACTACGCCGACAATCCGTGGTGGCTCGACATGCTGGAATGGGGCCCGGCCTCGCCGCATGCGGCTGCGTTCGATGTCGATTGGGAGGTGCTGCCCTATCGCAAGCGCGGTGGCGTGCTGCTACCGATCCTCGGCGCACATTATGGCGAGGCGCTGGAGCGCGGCGAGATCGAGCTGCGTTACGATCCACATGAAGGCAGCTTCTCCTGCTGGTATTTCGAGCACCGTCTGCCGATCGCGCCGGAGCGCTATGGGGAAGTGCTACGGGTGGTCGTGAAAGAAGCCGGCGCCGAGAGTACGGAGGCCGGCAAACAAGTGCTCGCCCTCGCCTCGCGCTATCGTGGCCTGCGCCATCCCAATCGCGACGAGGCCCCCGGCTTCAAGGCCGCGCTGAAGGATATTGCCGGCAGCGCTGACATCATCGCACGCGGACTCGCCGCCTATCGCGCGGGGGGAGACCGGCCGGCGCAGACCTTGGCGCTGCATCATTTGCTGGAGCGCCAGCACTACAAGCTCGGACATTGGAGGCTCGCCTCCAGCGACATTAACTACCGCCGCTTCTTCGACGTCAATTCGCTGGCGGGCTTGCGGGTCGAGGATGCCGAAACCTTCGAGGCCGCGCACCGTCTGGTTCGCAAGCTGATTGCCGATGGCAAGCTGCACGGGTTGCGCCTCGACCACATCGATGGCTTGCGCGACCCCATGCAATATTTCCAGCGCCTCCGCCGGCTGATCCGGCAGGCGCAGGGCGGCGAGGCGCACCCATTCTATATCGTGATCGAAAAGATCCTCGGCGAGGGCGAGGCGCTGCAGCGCTTCCCCGGCGTCTCCGGCACCACCGGCTATGAGTGGATGAACGTGCTGACGCACGTGCTCATCGATCCCAAAGGGCTCGATGCGCTCGACGAGGTCTGGCGACAGATCAGCAATCAGCCGCCGCAGCTCGATCCGGTGCTGGAGGCTTCCAAGCGCCGCGTGCTGGAGACCTTGCTCACCAGCGAGTTCACGGTGCTGACGCGGTTGCTCGCGCGGATCGCCAACGGCCACTACTCGACGCGGGACTATTCCGCCGACAGTTTACGCCAGGCGCTGGAGCTCTATGTGATGCATTTCCCGGTGTACCGGACCTACATCACGGCAGCCGGCCCGACCGCGCATGACCGAGCACTGGTGGATGAGACCATCGCGCGGGCGCGCGCCGAGTGGTTCGCTGCCGACGACGGCATCTTCGATTTCCTGCGCGATGCTGTCACGCTCGACCTGCTCAAGCCCGGACGGCCGCCGCACGGCGCGCCGCGCGTGAGACGTTTTGCGCTGAAGCTGCAACAATTCACCGGCCCGCTGATGGCGAAGTCGCTGGAGGACACCGCATTCTACCGCTATCACCGCCTGCTCGCGCTCAACGAGGTCGGCGGCGACCCTTCCGCGAAGGCGCTGCCAATCCCGGGCTTCCACACCATGATGCAGACGCGCGGCAGGGAATGGCCGCATGGCATGACCGCGACCGCCACGCACGACACCAAGCGCGGCGAAGATGCGCGCGCACGGCTCGCTGCGCTGACGGAAATTCCGGATGAATGGATCAGCACGGTCGCACAGTGGAAGCTGCTCAACGCGCCGCATGTGGTTCTCGATGGCAAGAAGCGCGCGCCGACGGCGAGCCGGGAATACATGCTGTACCAGACCTTGCTCGGCGCTTGGCCCACGGAGGGAGCCGACCAAAACTTCGTCGAGCGCATCCAGGCCTACGCGCTGAAAGCCGTGCGTGAAGCCAAGCAGGAAACCAGCTGGCTCAATCCGCAAGCCCCCTACGAGGACGGCCTCAAGACGTTCATCGCGCGCATCCTCGACGATTCCCTATCGGGCGAATTCCTGGATTCGCTGTCGGCGCTGGCGCGGCGCGTAGCGCTGCTCGGCGCGCTGAACGCGCTGAGCCAGCTGACGCTGAAGGCGATGCTGCCCGGCGTGCCCGATTTCTATCAGGGCACGGAGTTCTGGGACCTGTCGCTGGTCGACCCTGATAACCGCAGGCCGGTGAATTTTTTGGCGCGCGCAGATGCGCTGGCGGCATTGCACGCGCCGGAGTGGGAGACGCTGACGCAGAGGTGGGCCGACGGGCGCTTGAAACTCGCCTGGACTGCACATCTGCTCAAGATGCGAACCGAGTTGGCGGACGTCTTCACGCTTGGCGACTACCAGCCGCTGGAGGTGAATGGGCCGCATCGCGACCACATCGTCGCCTTTGCCCGGCGACGCGGCAAAAGCGCTGCCATCGTGGCGACAGGACGATGGTTCGCGCCTTTCACCCAAGGCGGCCGTATCTGGCCAAAGCCCGAGGCTTTCGATGCCACGATCGACGTGCAGGGATTTACGGTCGAGGGCGATGCGGACGCCGGGGCGGAGATGCGTGTCTCATCGCTGTTTCAGCAGTTGCCGGTCGCCGTGCTGAAAGCCAATGTCGCGAGCGCCGCGCGAACGGTACGCAAGAAAGCCAGCGCATGATCCGGAAAAGTGTGCAGCGGTTTTCCGAAAAGATCATGCGCAAACAAGAACCCTGAAACGCGGAAGGCCGCCCGGGATCGATGCCGAGCGGCCTTGCGGATGTCGTGCCGATTCGAAGACCGGTTCCCTTCCTCCGCGCAGGTAAATGGTCCCCTATATTCGTTACCAACTTGCTGACGCGATTTGTTGCGGCGCAATGCGCGTCAGGTCTTCTTGGTCAGCAACAGCTGGCCGCGCTCGCGGATGACGTTCTGCGCCATCTGCGCAAAGCGCTGCAGCAGCAGGGGCAGCGTCACCTCCAGCCGCACATGATCCTCGGCGACGTCGATCTGTCCCGAGGCCGCTTGGCCGATGGCGCGCACACGAAAGAACATGCGATCGCCCTCCCAGCGCTCTTCGTCGACACTAAGCACAGGCACGCTGACGGCCGCGCGGGACAACCCGCCCTTGATTTGCTTGATGGCTTCGTCGCGGCCAAGCCGGTGCGGAATGGAGACGACCAGTGGTGCAGACATCGCAAAATCCCTTTCGTTCCAACCGCATGTAAGAGATGCGTGCGCGAATGGAAGGGAACGGAGATTTATGGTGTTGCAAAAGCGGAACTTTACGAGTTCCCGCAGGTTTCCCCGGCGGACCAGGCGACAAACGCCCCAAGGGGCTGAGGAGGTTAAATGTCTATCGGCACGATCATCCTGATTATTCTCGTCATTGCGCTGCTTGGCGGCTTCAGCGGCATCGGCGGCGGGCCGTTCTACGGCACCGGCTATTATGGCGGCGGCGGCCTCGGGCTGATCATCGTCATCCTGCTGATCCTGCTGTTGATGGGACGGCTCTGACGCAGAGTTCGCGCGACTTTGTAGGGTGGGCAAAGGCGCGAGGCGCCGTGCCCACCCTCAGGGGCCTCACTCGCGATGGTGGGCACGCTTCCGCCCTCGCTCGTTGAGCTACGCTGGACGTAGTCGCTTTGCCCACCCTACGTCTTTTCCAATTTCTTCATCGCGGCCTTGATCGACGACGCGGCGTCGTCATAGCCTTGCCACGCCTTCGTCTTCGCCAGCAGCGCCGGCACTGACCGCACCGTGAAACGCTTCGGATCGAGATCGCCTTTCACCTGCGCCCAGGTCAGCGGCATCGACACGGTTGCGCCGTCGCGCGCCCGCGGGGACAGCACGCCGACGGCGGTCGACATCCGGTCGTTGCGGAGATAGTCGAGGAAGATTTTTCCCGTGCGTTTCGCCTTGGACATGTTGAGCAGATAGCGCTCGGGCTCCTCGTTCGTCATCAGCTGGCAAACGCCTTGGGCAAAGGCTTTGGCTTCTTTCCAACTCACGCGATCCTTGGCGCCATAGAGCAGCGGCGTCACCACATGCAGACCCTTGCCGCCGGTGGTCTTGCAGAAGCTTTCCATGCCGAGAGCTTTGAGATGCTCGCGCATGGCCTTGGCCGCTTCGATCACGCCGGCAAATTCCACGTCCGGTGCGGGATCGAGGTCGAATACCAGCCGGCCCGGCACCTCATAGAGATCCGGCGCGCAATTCCAGGGATGCAGCTCCAGCCCGCCGGATTGCGCGACCGCGGCGAGCCCCTCGACGCGGTCGATCTGCAAATACGGCTTGCGGTCGCCCGAGACCTTGACGAGCTTCATCAGGTCGGAGGTGCCCTGCATGCCGTGACGCTGGAAGAAATGCTGGCCCTTGAGACCATCCGGCGCGCGCACGATCGAACACGGCCGGCCTTTGAGATGCGCGATCATCCAGCCGCCGACCGCCTCGAAATAATGCGCGAGGTCGAGCTTGGTAACGGGTTCGCCATCGCCGGCATCCGGCCACATCGCCTTGCCGGGATTGGAGATTACGACCCCCATTACCGCAGAGGACGATTTGCTTGCGGTCTTTGAGGGCTTCGCAACGGGCTTGGCAATTTTGGTCATGACGGGCGTCTCCGCCTTCACTTCTTCAGCCGGCTTGTCCTGGCGCAAGCCCTTGAACGCGGCCTGACGGATATTGCCGTCGGCGGTCCAGCCGGCAAATTCGATCTCGGCGACGAGTTCGGGCCTCAGCCAATGCACATCGCGTGCCCCGCGCGGCGCATTCTTGCCGCCAAACGGACTCTTGTTCGAGGCCGCCGCCTTCAGCGCCGGCATGATGCGCTTCACCGTATCCTGGCCGAAGCCGGTGCCGACCATGCCGACAAAGACCAAGTGATCGCCGCGATGGACGCCGGCCATCAGCGAGCGGAATTTGCCCGACGTGGTCTTCCAGCCGCCGATCACGACCTCCTGGCCCGCGCGCGCCTTCGCCTTGGTCCAGCTTTCGCTGCGCCCGGAATGATAGGGCGCACTCAGTTTCTTCGAGATGATGCCTTCGAGATTGAGCTTGGCTGCCGATTCCATCATGGCCTCGCCGTCGACCTCGAAATGTTCAACATAACGGATCGACTTGCCTTTCTGTTCGTCGAGCAGAGCCTTCAGGCGCGCTTTGCGCTCGCCGAGCGGCAGCTTGCGCAAATCCATGTCCTCGGCAAACAGCAGATCGAAGGCGAAGAAAATCAGCTTCTCGGTCTTGCCGTCCGATATCGCCGCCTGCAGCGCCGAGAAACTCGGGTTGCCGTCGTGATCGAGCGCGACGATCTCGCCGTCGATCAGCGCGTCCGGCAGCGCGCTGCCTTCTTTTGCGATTGTCCTGAACTTGTTTGACCAGTCCAGGCCCTTGCGGGTCTTCAGCGTCGCCTTGCCGTCCTCGACGCGCAGTTGCACACGATAGCCGTCGAACTTGATCTCGTGGCCCCAGCCCTCACCCGAAGGCGGGCGTTCAACGGAGGCGCAGAGCTGCGGCGCGACGAAGCCTGGAATGGACTCGATGCGGCTCGCCTGCGCTTGTTTTGCAGGCTTCGCCTTGTTGTCCCCCTTGGCTTTGGCGCGCGCGTCGGCGGCGTCGCCGCGATTGGAGTGCCAGACCGCATCAGCCTTGCCCTTGCCGTTCCTCGCCATCATGAACGGCTTCGGCGCCTTACCCTTACCGTCCGCGATCTGCTTCATCGTCCGCCCTGAGGCGACCGAGCGATCCTCCGCGAGGAGGTCGTTGTCCTCGCCCTCTTTCGCATATTCGTCGCGATGCTTGATCAGGAGCCAGTTGGTGCGCTTGCCGCCATTGCGGTCGTGACGCATCCGCACCAGCACCCAGCTGCCATGCAACTTGTCGCCATGCAGGTTGAACTTGAGGTCGCCCTTGGCGAAGCCGCGCTCGGGATTCTCCGAATCCCAGGTGCCGCGGTCCCACAGTTGCACGGTGCCGCCGCCATATTGATCCCCAGGAATGGTGCCTTCGAAATCGCCATAGTCGAGCGGATGGTCCTCGACCTCGACCGCGAGCCGCTTGTCGTGCGGGTCAAGCGAGGGACCTCGTGTGACGGCCCAGGATTTGAACACGCCGTCGAACTCCAGCCGGAGATCATAGTGCAGGCGCGTTGCGGCATGCTTCTGGATGACGAAGCGGCGCTGCTCGGACGGTGCGACCCTGACGTCGCCGGACGGCTCCGCGGTCCTTTCGAAATCGCGCTTTTTCCGGTAGGTCGATAACTTTCGCGACGGCACAATCGATCTCACAAATAGCTGCACAAGCCTAGCACGCGTCCGCACCAGCCCGGAATCAAAAGCCGCAAGACCCGTTCGGGGTTCCGAAAGCCTGCTCCTGCAAGGCCTCGTCGCGGCTTGCATTGACGCAAGACGGAAGGCATTTTCCCGGGGATACCGCCTCAGGCAGCAGAGGGCGGCGCGGGAGGGCAGGATGGCGCTGACAATGTCGCACGTGGCGGGGCCGACGACGCCCGCGGTACGCGAGATGACGTTCGGCGACCTCCTGCGCAAGGCGGCTGAGGCCGCGCCCGACCGCCTCGCCCTGATTTCAGGCGTGCCGGACCCTGCGCTGCGGCGGCAATGGACCTACGCCGAATTGTACCGGGAGGCGCAGCGCACCGCCCGCGCGCTCCTGACCCGCTTCAAGCCCGGCGAACGCATCGCGGTCTGGGCGCAGAACCTCCCGGAATGGGTGATGCTCGAGTTCGGCGCCGGGATGGCCGGCATGGTGCTCGTCACCGTGAACCCGGCGTTCCGCGCCAACGAGGTGCAATATGTGCTGAAGCAGTCGCGTTCGGCCGGCATCTTCGTGGTCGACAGTTTTCGCGGCAATCCCATGCTTGAGACAGTGCAGGCGCTGCGGGCGAGCTGCCCGGAATTGCGCGAGGTGATCTGCTTCGACGACTGGAATGCCTTCATCACTGCCGGCGACGATTCAGGCATCAAACTTCCCGCCGTGGGTCCCGGCGATCCCGTGATGATCCAGTACACCTCCGGCACAACGGGCTTTCCGAAGGGAGCCCTGCTCTGCCATCGCGGGCTCCTGAACAACGGCGCCGACACCGCAGAGCGGATGGGCGTCAACCCCGGCGACGTCTTCGTCACGACCATGCCGCTGTTCCACACCGGGGGCTGCGTCTGCTGCGTGATCGGTGCGGTCTCGAAAGCGGCGACGCAGGTTCTGGTCGAGGCCTTCGACCCGGCTATCATGCTCGAAATGTTCGGGACCTATCGCGGCAACGCGATGGTGGGCGTGCCCACCATGCTGATCGCAATGCTGGAACATCCGACCTTTCCGGCGACCGACCTCTCTTCGGTCAAGGCGATCTGCTCCGGCGGCTCCACGGTGCCGGCGCCGCTGGTCAGGCGATTCGAAGAAAAGCTTGGCGCGCCCTTCAACATCGTGTTCGGCCAGACCGAATGCTCGCCGGTCGCGGCGCAAACCTGCACCGATGACAGCATCGAGGACAAGGCCGGGACGATCGGCCTGCCGCTGCCCAATATGGAAACCAAGATCATCGACCCCACAAGCGGCGACACGGTTCCGGTCGGCACCATCGGCGAGTTCTGCACCCGCGGCTACCATGTGATGCTCGGCTATTTCGAGATGCCTGACGCGACCGCCGCCGCCATCGACGCCGACGGCTGGCTGCACACCGGCGATCTTTGCGCGATGGATGCGCGCGGCTATTGCACGGTCGAAGGGCGGCTGAAGGACATGATCATCCGCGGTGGCGAGAACATCTATCCGCGTGAACTGGAGGAGCTGCTGTTCAAGCACCCGAAGGTCGGCGAGGTTGCCGTGATCGGCATTCCCCACGAACGATGGGGCGAAGAAGTCGCAGCCTTCATTCGCCCGGCGCCGGGCGCCACCATCGACAAGGAAGAGCTCGTCGCCTACATGCGCGCCGCGCTCGCCCCGCACAAGACGCCGAAGCACTGGTTCGTCATGGACGCATTCCCGCTGACGGGCTCCGGCAAGATCCAGAAATTCAAGCTGCGGGAGGCCTGGACCAAGGGCGAGTTGACGGCGATTTGAGTTGGAAGGTGCACGCGCTCCGCCCGGAACCAAAACAAGCGGGCGCGGTTGGATTCCAAATCATTGGAAACGCCGGAGATTGCGATGGCTCCCCGCGCCTATTGGAAAGGCTCGCTCAAACTGTCACTGGTGACCTGTCCGGTCGCGCTATATCCAGCCTCCACCTCGGTCGAGAAGACCCGCTTCCACATGATCAACAAGGAGACCGGCAACCGGCTGAAGCAGCAGATGATCGACGCCGAGACCGGCGACGTGGTTGAGGCCGACCAGAAGGGCCGCGGCTACGAACTCTCCAAGGGCAAATATATCGAGATCGACAAGAGCGAACTCGAGGCGGTCCAGATCGAGAGCAATCACACCATCGATATCGACAGCTTCGTGCCGAAAGGCGAGATCGACCAGCGCTATCTCAATCACCCCTATTACATCGTGCCTGACGGCAAGGCCGGCGTTGACGCTTTTGCGGTCATCCGCGATGCCATGAAGGATCAGGACCGGGTCGCGCTGGCGCGCATCGTGCTCACCAATCGCGAGCACGTCATCGCGATCGAGCCGTTCGGCAAGGGCCTGCTCGGCACCACCTTGCGTTATCCCTATGAGCTGCGGGATGCCGACGATTATTTCGACGACATCAAGAGCCCGAAGATTTCAAAGGACATGGTCGAGCTTGCCGGCCACATCCTCGATACCAAGGCGGCGCATTTCGATCCGAAGAAATTCAAGGATGAATATGAGGACGCGCTGAAGAAGCTGGTCCGGCGCAAGGCCTCCGGCAAGACCATCGAGGTGAGCGAGCCCGAAGAGAAGCCGGGCAATGTCGTCAACCTGATGGATGCGTTGAAGCAAAGCCTGAAGACCAAGGGTTCGGCGCGGCGCTCTGGTGCGAAATCGCATGGTCGGCGCTCGCCGCAGCGGCGGCCGGCAAAACGCACGCATCGCTCGGCGGGGCGGCATCGAAGGGCGGGCTGATCGTCATTGCGAGCGAAGCGAAGCAATCCAGACTATCTCCGCGGAAAATAATCTGGATTGCTTCGTCGCTTTGCTCCTCGCAATGACGACGTGCTATCGTTTCGCCTTGCGCGTCTTCGCTTTCCGTTTCTTCGGCACCTTCGCGCCCTTCTTGCGCGCTTCGGAGAGGCCGATGGCAATCGCCTGCTTGCGGCTCTTGACCTTGCGCCCCGAGCGGCCGCTCTTGAGCGTACCCGCTTTGCGCTTTTTTATCGCGCGCTCAACGCTGGTCGATGCTTTCTTCGAATATTTTCTCGCCATGAAATCCTCCCGGTTGTGGCCGGGAACAAAGCCTCATCACGATGAAGGTTCCATTGCCGCGTGCTAGTCGCCCGCCCGCAACCGATACCCGATGCCGGTCTCGGTCAGCACGAATTGCGGACGCTCGGAATCGATCTCGATCTTCTGCCGGAGCTGGCGCACATAGACACGCAGATATTGCGCGTCGGTCAGCTCGTTCCAGAGCTCTTTCAGCAGGAAGCGATGGGTCAGCACCTTGCCGGCGTGCTGCACCAGCACGCGCAGCAGCTCATATTCCTTCGGCGACAGTTTGATCTCCCTGTCGCCGACCTTGACGATGCGCCGCACCAGGTCGACGGAGAGATCGCCGGTACGAAACAGCGGCCGCTCGCCCTGCACCTGCAACTGATGCCGCATCGCTGCGCGCAAGCGCGCGAGCAATTCGTCCATACCGAACGGCTTGGTGAGATAATCGTCTGCGCCGAGATCGAGCGCCTCGACCTTGCCGGCCTCGTCGCCGCGGCTCGACAGCACCACGATCGGTACGCTGTCGTTGCGACCGCGGATCATGCGCAGCAGCTCGTGGCCCTGAATGTCGGGAAGGCCGAGATCCAGGATAATCAGCGCCGGATTTTGCGCGAGCAGCTCCAGCGCCGCCTTGCCGTTGCTCGCTTCCAGGATCTCATAGCCCTGCGTGGAGAGGCCCATCCGCAGCAACTTGCGGATCGGGGGCTCGTCGTCGATGACGAGAACCTTGATCGGGGGCGCGCTCATGCGGCGGTGTCCAACGTCCTGGTTTCTGCCGGGATCGGCAGGCGAACGGTAATGACTGCACCCGACCGATCCGTGCGGTTGGCGGCCGTGATTCGCCCCTCCATCGCCTCGATGAAGCCGCGCGAGATCGCAAGTCCGAGGCCGGTGCCGGGCCGAACATGGTCGCCCTTCTGCGCGCGGTAGAACTTGTCGAACACGCTTTCCAGCTCGTCAGGGGGGATACCATCACCCTCGTCGGCGACCTGCAACGACACGGAGTCGCGGTCGCGAAAACTGCGGATCGAGATCGTGGTTTCGGCGGGCGCATATTTGGCGGCGTTGTCCAGCAGATTGAAGATCACCTGCTCGAACAGCACCGCATCGAGCTTGAGCATCGGCAGATCAGCGTCAAGCTGCAGCGATATCTTGTGTTGCGCGAGAATCTTGCCGGCGCGCCGCAGCGCGCTGCCCACGATTTCACCGATATCATGCAGCGCCGTGTTCGGGACCACGGCGCCGGATTCCAGCCGGGTCATGTCGAGCAGATTGGCGATGAAGCGGTTGAGCCGCTCGGATTCGTCGATCACGGTCGCGAGCAGGTCGCGCTTCTCGACGTCGCTCAGGCTGGAGCCGAGGTCACGCATGGTCGAAGCCGAACCCAGCACCGACGCCAGCGGCGTCTTGAGGTCATGCGAGATCGAGGTCAGCAGCGCCGAGCGCAGCCGCTCCGACTCCACGGTCCGCTTGACCCGGTCCATGTCCTCGACCAGCAGCACGCGCTCGATCGCGAGCCCGCCCTGATCGACCAGCGCATCGAGCAGTCGGCGCTGATCCGGCGTCAGCAACGGCCCGCTGCGGTCGTCGTCGATGCCGATGACGCCGATCAGGCCGCGCCCGGTGCGCATCGGCAGGAACAGGCGCTTGGCGCCAGGCAAGGTGTCGGAGCCTCGGCCGGCGGGACGATCGTTGCTCCAGGCCCAGTTCGCCGCGGCGAGATCGGCCTTGTCGAGTTCGTCCTCGGGCGGATAACCGGCCTTCACGGTCAAGAGCCCGTCGTCCGGAAGCAGCACCA
>CAWCGA010000021.1:0-276797 GCA_963794775.1 uncultured Alphaproteobacteria bacterium
TGTGCCGCTGCCCGGCCGCGACCCGCGCCGCTTGCCGCCAAAGGCTGCGATCGCGCCGCTGAGGCCGCCAGCACAAGGACCTACACCCGCGCCTGCGCCGAAACCGCCGGCTTCCATCAGCCAGCAGGCCGCGCCGTTGCCGCCGCCGATCGAGGTGAGGCCCGCGCCGGGTGCGGCGCCGGCGCCGCCAAAGCCAAAACCGAAGCCGCCGATGGTGCTGACGCCACCGGCGCAAAATCCGTGAGACCAATCCTGCATGGTTAACAGATCGCCGCTGCGCACACGTTTTTTTCTCGGCAATCCTTAGCAGCTGGTTTTACGGAACCCTCGCACTCACCGACTATGGTTCCATGGCGCGTGCGCGCTCTCGCGCGACCGGAGCAGGGCAGGGTCTGACGTAAATGGGTTTGACGAAGTCGTATCTCGAGGATCTCGACGACGCAATTCTGCGCGGCACGGATCAGAGCCGGACGCGCGCGCTGTGGCATGCGACCGATCTTCTGATCCAGGGGCGCTACAGCGACGAGGAGGTCCTGACTTTCGGCAAGGTGATCGGGCGGCTCGCGGACGAGATCGAGGTCGAGGTCCGCGCACAGCTTTCGGAGCGCCTTGCGCATTTCGACGGCGCGCCGGTCAATGTCATCCGCAAGCTTGCCTTCGACAACTCCATCGCGGTCGCGGGGCCGGTGCTGCAATCTTCCAGCCGGCTCGATGACGCGACCTTGATCGCCAACGCCAGCACCAAGGGTCAGGCGCATTTGCTGGCGATTTCAAAACGTACCTCGATCGGCGAGGCCGTCACCGACGTGCTGGTGACCCGCGGCGACCAGGCGGTGGTGAACGCCGTGGCCGGCAATGCCGGCGCGCGCTTCTCAGGTACCTCGTTGCTGCACATGGTCAAGCGGGCCGAAGGCAATTCGATCCTCGCCGAGCAACTCGGCCTGCGCAAGGATGTCCCGCGGCATCTGTTCCAGCAGCTGATCGCCAAGGCCTCCGACGACGTGCGCAAGCGGCTCGAGGGCGAGCGGCCGGAAATGTGCGAGCAGATCGGGTCTTCCGTGGTCGACGTGACCGGCTCGCTGCAATCCATGTTCGGTCCGGTCTCACGCAGCCATTTCGTGGCCAAGCGCCTGGTGACGGCGCAATTCCGCGAGGGCAATTTGAACGAGGACAGCATCTCGGGCTACGCGCTGGCGCACCGCCTCGAGGAGGTCACGATCGGTATGTCGCTGTTGTGCGCGCTGCCAATCGACGTGATCGAGCGCGCGCTGGTCGACCGCAATCGCGAAATGATGCTGATGCTGGCCAAGGCGCTCGACTTCAACTGGAACACCACCATGGCGCTGCTGTTTCTCGGCGCCAGGGATCACCGCATCACAGCCCGTGAGCTAAGCGATCTGGAACGCGAGTTCGGCCGCCTCAATGTCGCGACCTCGCGAAGCGTGCTGTCGTTCTACCGCTCCCGCAAGAACGGCAAATCCGGCGTCGGCCGCGAAACCCGGCTGGCAGTCAGTTAGGACTGCCGAGCCCTGCAACAGCCTGGAGATTTGATCATGGACTCTTCCCTGCTGCGCAAGGATACAAGCGAAGCGATGGATCGATCTCCGGTCGACATGGCCTGGCTCGTTCTCGAGGCCGCGAATGACCTTCGCGACGATGCGACGGTGGAAGCCTGCCGCCGGGTCATCGACGCGAGCCTGAACGGCGGCATGGCCGCGCCGGCCGACCTGCACATCGTGCAGCATTATTTCCGGTAAACGTTCTGGCTGGCCTTATCCGAGGCCCGCGGCTACCGCGATATTGTAGGTGGCCGAGACTCGCGAGATAGGCGAGCGTCAGCATGTAGACGAACGTGACCGCCATCCACTTCCAGCTTCCGGTCTCGCGCCGGATCACCGCCAGCGTCGAGGCGCATTGCGGCGCGAAGATGTACCAGGCGAGCAGCGACAGCGCGGTGGCGAGCGTCCATCTGCTGGCCAGCGCCTGACCAATCTCTGTAGCGGCTTCTTTCCCACCCTCGATCGCATAGACCGTGCCGAGCGCTGCGACCGCGACCTCGCGCGCCGCCATGCCCGGGATCAGCGCAACCGCGATCTGCCAATTGAAGCCGAGCGGCAACAGCAGCGGCTCGATGGCCTTGCCGATGACAGCCGCCAGGCTGTAATCGATCGCGGGATCGGTCGCGCCTGCGGGCGGCTGCGGGAACGATGCCAAAAACCAGATCAGCACCATCATCGCGAAGATGGTGGTGCCGGCGCGCTGCAGGAACATCACCGCGCGGGTGTAGACGCCGATCGCGACGCTGCGCAGGCGCGGCATCTTGTAATCGGGCAGTTCCAGCATGAACGGCGCGGGCTGCTCATCGCGCCAAATGAAGAACTTGATCAGAAACGACATGCCGAGCGCGCTGGCGATGCCGGCGGCATAAAGGCCGAACATCACCAGCCCCTGCAAATTGATCCAGCCCCAGATCAGCTTCGGCGGAATGAAGGCCGAGATGATCAGCGTGTAGACGGGAATGCGCGCCGAGCAGGTCATCAGCGGCGCGATCAGGATCGTGGTCAGGCGGTCGCGGCGATTGTCGATCACCCGCGTCGCCATGATGCCGGGGATCGCGCAGGCAAAGCTCGACAGCAGCGGGATGAAGGCGCGGCCGTGCAGGCCGGCGCCGCCCATGATGCGGTCCATCAGGAAGGCGGCGCGCGCCATGTACCCGAAATCTTCGAGCAGCAGGATGAACAGGAATATGATGATGATCTGCGGCAGGAACACGATGACGCTGCCGACGCCCGAGATCGCGCCGTTCTGCAGGAAGCTCTGCACGAGGCCCGCCGGAATCGCGTCGTGCACGAATTGACCGAGCGCATCGAACCCCGACGACAACAGTTGCATCAACGGCTGCGCCCAGGCGAACACCGCCTGGAACATCACGAACAGGATCAGGAGCAGGATCGCCAGTCCGCCGACGGGGTGCAGCACGACGTTGTCGATCCGCGCCGTCCAATTGTCCGGCCGCGCCGGCAGGCTGACGGTGGCGGCGATGATGCGGTCGGCCTCGCGCTGGGTCGCGCGCAGTTCCGAGACGCTGAGCGGCTGCCAGCGGTTCTCGCTGCGAGCTGCCGGTCCCTGCGTCAGCAGCTCATCGGTCAGCTGCAACAGATCGGCGGTACCGCCCTTGCGTACGGCGATCGAGGTCACCACGGGAACGCCCAGCGCTTCCGACAGGCGCGGGACATCGACGGTGACGCCGCGCCTTGTCGCGATGTCGAACATGTTGAGCACCAGCACCAATGGCCGGCCGGTGCTCTTCAACTCGAGCAGCAGGCGGATGGTCAGGCGCAGATTGGTGGAGTCCGCGACGCACAGCACGAGATCGGGCAGGGCCTCGCCCGATGTACGCCCGAGCACGACGTCGCGCGTGATTTCTTCGTCCGGGCTGCGGCCGCGCAGCGAATAGGTTCCGGGCAGGTCGATCAGCGACACCTGCCGGCCGGTGGGCGTGACGAAAGCGCCTTCCTTGCGCTCGACGGTGACGCCCGGATAGTTCGCGACCTTCTGCCGGCTGCCGGTCAGCGCGTTGAACAGCGAGGTCTTGCCGCTGTTCGGCGTGCCCACCAGGGCAAGATGCATCAGAGGAGCTTCCATATCCGATCCGGCCGCCTCTCAGGCGACGATGATGGCCATCGCTTCGCGCCGGCGCACCGCGATGGTGACGTTCTCGACGCGAACCGCGATGGGATCGCGGCCGACGATGCCTTCATGCAGCACCTCGACCTTCGCACCTTCGACGAAGCCGAGCTCGATCAGCCGGCTTTCAAGTTCGATGTCGGACAGCGCGGAGCCGGCCTGGTCTGCTGCGAGATGCTGGATCACGCCGGTGAAGCCGCGCCGGGCGAGCCCGAGCGGCATTTGCGGTCTGTCGTTGCTTTCGTTCATGGCCTCTAAGTTTCAATCGCGAGGCGCAAGGTCAAGCGCAGGCGTCGTCAGACGCTCGACCTTAGAACGATTATAAGGATTGCCACCGTCGATCGCGGCAAAAGCCGCGATCTGCCCGCGTTTCGTTGCGCGTTAGGCCTGCGGCTTGGCGTCGTGCGGGGCGCCGTTGGCGCGGCTCTTGAAGTAATCGAGCACGAAAAGCCGGATCGCGGACGACAGATTGCCCTGCTGGCGATTGCTGTCGATCTCGCCCACGAGTTCCGACAGCGTCATGTTGCGGAGACCTGAGATCTCCTTCATGCCGTTCCAGAACGCTTCTTCGAGGCTGACGCTGGTCTTGTGGCCGGCGACCACGATCGATCGTTTGACGACGGGCGATTTCATGATGCGTCCCCATCGTCGATGCGATGCTGGTCGAGAAATTCGTTGGCGCGCCTGGCGCGCGTCGCGTCGGCAGCGCGTTCGGATTTGCTGCGGCCGAACCGCGCGCGATTGGCCTCGGCCTCTTTTGCCGACTGTTCGCGTTCGCTGCGCTTCCTGAAGCGCTTCAGATTGACAACGTCCCCCATCGCCATGGTCTCAGAACCCCGCAATCTTGCGAACGCGCGAATGGTTCGCCAACCCGGTACCCGCCGTCGCGGAATACGCGGTCACAAGCTCAATCGTCATTCCAGGAATTCCCCGTCAATCGCTCTCTGATAGCAGAGAAAAGTATGTTCCGCTCTGCGAAAACGAAAATAATACGTGCTCCTACCACGATCGAGCATCACGGCGGTAGTTGAGCAGCCTCAGCCTTTAGGCGTTATGCCCTATAACTATATCGTGGAATCGTAAATCCGCACTGAACTCCGTAACTTTCCGGGGGAGAATTTGGGGGTGTGTCATTTTGCCTCCGTGCGCGAGCGCCACAGCGCGCACTTGTACGATTTAAGAAAGCCCTGATTTACGGGCACTTCTCGAACTTTCGGTGCAGCCGTTCGTCCGTGTCGGTATGCGATCAGTGAATGCGAAGTGCGCGCCGCTATGCGCGGATGCGTTTTCCGTCAGCGCGCATTCCTGCAGCGCAACGCTCGAACAATGCATGAGCAACGCGATGAAATGGAATGCATCATACAATATGCCAGCTTTTCCCACCTGCGCCGTCTCGCGCTGAGGCAGAGCGGGCCGCGGCGGCGCGAATCGACGCCCCGCCCAAAACGCTGATCTCGCGTTGGGGTTTACTTCTTGCGGAAGCGATCGAGGCGCACGACTTCCGCGCCCTCGCCCGATTTCATGGGCTCTTCGGTATTCTCGGGAGCAGGCTGAGACACTGGCACGGCGAGCGCCGACGGAGCGGGGGAGGCCGGCAGGTTTTTCGCGGGCGTCTCGGCCGCGTCGGCCTCGGTGGCGGCATCTGCCGTCTCGAACTGCAGGCCGAACTGCACGGAGGGATCGAAGAAACTCTTGATGGCGGCGAACGGCACCCCCAGCCGCTCCGGGATGCCGCCGAACGACAATCCGACCTCGAACCGGTCGTCGTGCACGGCCAAGTCCCAGAATTGATGCTGCAGGATGACGGTCATCTCATCGGGATATTGCGCGAGCAGCCGCGGCGACAGCTTGACGCCTTCGGCAGTCGACAGAAACGTGATGAAGAAATGATGCTCGCCCGGTAGCCCATGCGCCGCCGCATCGCTCAGGACCCGCTTCAGCACGCCGCGAAGCGCGTCGCGCGTCAGCACATCGTATCGGATATGGTCGGTCGTCATGGTCGGTCCTGTCGCATCCTCAAAACGGCCGGCGGCGCGGATCGCCCGACTCGCCGGTTCCCCATGCTACTCTCCCGGCAGGCCGAAATCAGCAGGGCTGCTGGCGTGAAATTGCGGCAGCGACGTCGAAGAGAGGGCAAAAGGAGACAAAAGATAAGTGGAGGCTTCTGTTGCCAGGTGCCTCCGAACCCCGCCTGACGGAGCTTAACCCGTCAGGACTTCAAGATGGTCTTTCAAACTGCGTTACGCAGCCTGAGCAACCGGAGCATAGTTGTCGTTTGCAACTATTGCATAGCCCGATAACGGCGGAACCATACCGAGAAAAAACACGCCCTTTACGCCCTCGTCGATCCTATTTCGCCCCCGCCGAAGCCCGCGCGTTCAAGGTGGGCTTGGGTGGAGGCGCCGGGTACCGCCCCCGGGTCCGAATGGTTTATTGCGACGGCAATTTATTTCCATAGCCGGCGAACCGGCACTCTCAATATAGGGTGCAAAGGTTGAGAAAGACAGTGGCAGAACGGACGCAGTTGCCCGCTTTCGCGCGGCTATTGTCTTGAAAACACGGCAAATTGGCTTGGCCGGGCCAAAGCGTGCGTTCTAGATTTGACCATGCCTTCGGAATCTCCCCCGGCCGCGGTTTCCGCGCCGGAACGTCCCAAATCGCCGTTACCCAGCGTGCCCGCGCTTCTGTTCGCGTTCGCGCGGATGTCGCTGGCCGGCTATGGCGGCGTTCTGCCTTTCGCCCGCCGCGGCATTGTCGAGCAGCATCGTTGGATGACCGCCGATGAGTTCAACGAAACCTTCGCGCTGTGCCATTTCCTCCCCGGTCCCAACATCGTCAATTTCTCGATGGTGTTCGGGGCGCGGCTGCGCGGCATCGTCGGCGGGATCGCAGCCTTTACCGGATTGCTGCTGCCGCCGATGCTGGTCATGATCGTGCTTGCGGCGCTCTATTCGCATCTCGGCGACGTCGAATCGCTGCAGGCGCATCCTTGCCGGTGTGGCTTGCGCCGCGGTCGGCCTGCTGATCGCCACCGTGCTTCGCATGATGATGCCGTTGTTCAAGCGCCGCGACATCGCGGGCTTCATCATGCTGCTGGCCGTGCTCGCCGCGATCGGCATCGCGCGATGGCCGTTGGCCGCGGTTCTGCTCGTCACGATCCCGGTCAGTCTTGCGCTCACCCTGTTCATGCGGCGAAAGGATGCGGCATGAACGAAGGCGGCAACCCGCTCTGGATCCTGGTGTCGACCTTCGCCTTGATGTCGCTGTTCGCGGTCGGCGGGGCCAATGCGGCGATCCCGGAGATCCAGCGCATCGCGGTCGACGTCCATCACTGGATGAGCGCAAAGCAATTCGCCGACATCTACGCTCTCTCGCAGCTGTCGCCCGGTCCGAACGTGCTCATCGTCACCCTGATCGGCTACACGGTCGCGGGTGTCGTCGGCGCGTTCGCCGCGACCTTCGCGATGTGCGTGCCGACCGCCGTCCTTGCCTATTATGTGAGCGGGTTTCTGGCACGCAGGCGCGCCGCGCGCTGGCCCGCCATCATCCAGGCCGCGCTGGTCCCGTTGTCGATCGGCCTGATGGGCGCGAGTGCGCTGATTTTGGCGCAAACGACCGACCGGAGCGTAGTTGCGGCCCTGATTACGGCCGTTGCGGCGGTTCTCGCTTTCGCAACGCGCCTCAATCCGCTCTGGATGTTCCTGGTCGGGGGTATCATTGGTTTTACTGGCCTTATCTGACGAAAGTCGTTAGGCAAGGTGCTCGAAGCGGGGCGCAATACCTGTAGAATGGCGCAAAGCCGGGGTCCCGATGACGGCCCGAATAATATAGGGGGGAGTTCGATGAGTGACACGCCAAGCGACAGCGCTGGCAAATCCATCATGCCGAGTTGGATCAAGTGCCCGCAGGACTTCGTCGGCGGCCTCGTGCTGTGCGCCGTCGCACTCTTCGCGCTGTGGGCCTGCAGCGATCTGCAAAGCATGCACGGTTTCTCCTTCGGCGCCGGTACCGCGCCGCGCATGTTCGCGGTCCTGCTGCTGGGCCTTGGCGCCGCCGTGGCGCTGGTAGGCATCATCACCGAAGGGCCCGCCGTCGCGCAGTATTCCTATCGCGGGCCGCTGTTCGTCATGGCCGGCATCGTGTTCTTTGCATTCGCGATCCGTCCGTTGGGCCTGATCGTGTCGGGTCTGGCGACGTTTCTGATCTCCGCGCTCGGCTCGCATGAAACGCGTTGGCTCGAAGCTATCATCGTCGGCGTCTGCCTGACGATCGGATGTGCGTTCCTGTTCCCCTATGTGCTGGGACTGCCGATGCCGCTGTTCCCGCGTTTTCTGGTGCAGTGAGGTCGAAATGCTTGAGCTGTTTCATAATCTCGGTCTCGGCTTCTCCGTCGTATTCCAGTTCGTGAGTTACACGATGCCGTCGTGGCTCGGCGGGTTCGTCGTTCCCGTTCCGATGAACATCCTGTTCTGCCTGATCGGCGCGCTGGTCGGCACGCTGGTCGGCGTCTTGCCGGGCATCGGCACCGTCGCCACCGTCGCGATGCTGCTGCCGATCACGTTCGGGCTGCCCCCGGTCGGCGCGCTGATCATGCTCGCCGGCATCTATTACGGCGCGCAATATGGCGGCTCGACCACGTCGATCCTGGTCAACATCCCGGGTGAGGCGACCTCGGTCGTCACCACGCTCGACGGATTCCAGATGGCCAAGCAGGGCCGCGCCGGCCCGGCGCTGGCGATCGCGGCGATCGGCTCCTTCATCGCAGGCTGCGCGGCCACCGTACTGATCGCCGTGCTCGGTGCTCCCCTCACCAAGCTCGCGCTGGCGTTCGGCCCGGCCGAATATTTCTCGCTGATGGTGCTCGGCCTGATCTTCGCGGTGGTGCTTGCCAAGGGCAGTGTGCTCAAGGCGATCGCAATGATCGCGCTCGGCATCCTGTTGTCGATGGTCGGCTCCGACATCGAAACCGGCGCCTCGCGCATGGCCTTCAACGTCCCCGAGTTGGCCGACGGCCTCGGCTTTGCCACGGTGGCGATGGGCGTGTTCGGCTTTGCCGAGATCATTCGCAATCTCGATGCCGGCGCCGAGATGGACCGCGATCTGGTGCAGCAGAAGATCACCGGGTTGATGCCGACCAAAAAGGACATGATGGATTCGCTGCCGGCGATTTTCCGCGGAACGGTGCTCGGTTCGATCCTCGGCATCCTGCCCGGCGGCGGCGCGGTCATCGCCTCCTTCGCGGCCTACACCTTCGAGAAGAAGATCGCCAAGGATCCCTCACGGTTCGGCCGCGGCGCAATCGAAGGCGTGGCGGCGCCGGAAAGCGCCAACAACGCGGCGGCGCAGACCTCGTTCATCCCGCTGCTCACGCTCGGCATTCCGCCGAACGCCGTAATGGCGTTGATGGTCGGCGCCATGACCATTCACGGCATCGTGCCGGGTCCGCAGGTGATGCAGAAGCAGCCCGAGCTGGTCTGGGGCATGATCGCCTCGATGTGGGTCGGCAATCTGATGCTGATCATCATCAACCTGCCGCTGGTCGGCGTCTGGGTGCGCCTGTTGCGCGTGCCCTACCGGCTGATGTTCCCCTCGATCGTGGTGTTCTGCGCGATCGGCATCTACTCGATCAACAACGCACCTATGGACGTCGTCCTTGCCGGCATCTTCGGCCTGGTCGGTTACTGGCTGATCAAGCACGATTTCGAGCCGGCGCCGCTGCTGCTCGGCATGGTGCTGGGCCCGCTGATGGAAGAGAACCTGCGCCGGGCGCTCCTGATCTCGCGCGGCGACTGGAGCGTGTTCATTACCCGTCCGCTGTCGGCCGTGCTGATGGCAGCCGCCGCGGGCCTGCTGCTGCTGGCGGTGCTGCCGACCTTGCGAAAGAAGCGCGACGAGGTGTTCGTGGAATCCGAGGGCTGATCGGCCTCGGAAAAACCTCAAGAAAACCAAGGGCGGAACGCAAGTTCCGCCCTTGTTGTTTATGGGTAAAACCCACATTTTTGGCTGTATAATTGTCCGACCGGGCGCGAATCGGAGCTATCGAAGCCGCTCGGGCTCGCGCCATTCGTGGTCCCGCAAAAGGCCCGCCATGAACCAGTACCACGACCTGCTCGAACGCATCCTCGCCGATGGCATGGAGAAGCACGACCGCACCGGCACCGGCACGCTGTCGATCTTCGGCCACCAGATGCGCTTCAACCTGGCGGCGGGCTTTCCGATGCTGACCACCAAGCGGCTGCCGCTGAAGGCGATCGTGCATGAGCTGTTCTGGTTCCTGAAGGGCGACACCAACGTCAGATATCTGCAGGACAATGGCGTCACCATCTGGGATGAATGGGCCGACGAGAACGGCGATCTCGGGCCGGTCTACGGCTCGCAGTGGCGTTCCTGGCCCGCGCCGGACGGACGCGAGATCGATCAGATCGCCAATGTCGTCGAGATGATCAAGAAGAACCCGGACTCGCGGCGGCTGATCGTCAGCGCCTGGAATCCGGCGGAAGTGGAGAAGATGGCGCTGCCGCCGTGCCACTGCCTGTTCCAGTTCTATGTCGCGAACGACAAATTGTCGTGCCAGCTCTACCAGCGCTCCGGCGATGTGTTTCTCGGCGTGCCCTTCAACATCGCCTCCTACGCGCTGCTCACCATGATGGTGGCGCAGGTGACGGGATTGAAGCCGGGCGATTTCGTGCACTCGCTCGGCGACGTGCATCTCTATTCCAATCACCTCGAGCAGGCGCGGTTGCAGCTGACGCGGCCGACCCGGCCGCTCCCGGCGATGACGATCAATCCCGATGTGAAGGACATTTTCGGCTTCCGCTACGAGGACTTCAAACTCGAGGGCTACGACCCGCACCCGCATATCAAGGCCAAAGTCGCGGTGTGAGCGATTGATGGCGCTCACAATTCGCCGCGCGCGACCTGACGAGGCAGGACTGGTGCTCGCGCTGGTGCGCGAGCTTGCCGACTATGAAAAGCTGCTCCACGAAGTGCGCGCCACCGAGGCCGAGATCGCCGAGGCGCTGTTCGGCAACAACCCGCGGCTGTTCTGCGATATCGCCGAATGGAACGGAGAAGTGGCCGGCTTCGCAGCGTGGTTCGTCAATTTCTCGACCTTCGCCGGCCGCCACGGCATCTACCTCGAAGACCTGTTCGTGCGGCCGGCCTTGCGCGGCAACGGCATCGGCAAGGCGCTGCTTATGCATCTGGCGAACGAATGCGTCGCCAACGGCTGGTGCGCAGCTGCAATGGGCGGTGCTGGACTGGAACGCGCCGTCGATCGCCTTCTACAAATCGCTCGGCGCCGTGATGATGGACGAATGGACGCTGTGCCGCGTCACGGGACCGGCGCTGGTTTCACTCGCAAAGGGTTCGTCATGACGGAGATCGTGCTGGTCGCTGCAGTTGCCGACAATGGCGTGATCGGCGCAGACAATGCGATTCCGTGGCGGCAGAAAAGCGACATGCAGCGCCTGAAGGCGATCACGATGAACAAGCCCGTCGTGATGGGACGCAAGACCTTCGCCACGCTGAAACGCCCGCTGCCCGGGCGCACCAACATCGTCATCACGCGCGATGGCGGCTTCGACAGCCCGGGCATCGTCATCGCCACGTCGTTCGAGGCCGCGCTCGCGTTCGCGCAGGCGGACGCTTTGCAACGCGGTGCCAGTGAGATCGCCGTGCTCGGCGGCGCGGAGATCTACGCGCATTTCATCGGGAACGCCGACCGCCTCGAAATCACCGAAGTGCATGCTACGCCCAAGGGCAACACGCGTTTTCCCGCCATCGACAGGAATGCGTGGCAGGAGGTCGCGCGCATCAGGCACGAGGCCGGTCCAGACGACAGCGCGGCCTTTTCCTATGTGACATATCGCCGTCGAAAGCGGCCGGATTAACCGCGTTCGTCAATGTTTACATTGACAAAAACCGCCGCGCGCATAGCTGTCTTGGCCATGGTGCCTGCGTTGTAAGGGCCCGACACCTCCCTTATAAAGCCTGCCACATCCGCAAGCCCGGCTTCGGGCCGAGGTGCCGCCTTCAGGAGAAGCGTTTATGCCGTGGAAGAATCAGGGCGGGGGCCCATGGGGTTCGGGTCCGAAAGGACCATGGGGCTCCGGTCCGCAACCGGTTGGCCCAAGGCCGCCCGATCTCGAGGATCTCCTGCGACGCGGTCAGGATCGGCTGCAGCAGCTGCTGCCCGGCGGCTACTTTTCCGGCCTCGGCATTGCGTTGATCGTGGTCGGCGCCATCGCGATCTGGGGCATGTCCGGTTTCTATCGCGTGCAGTCCGAAGAGCTCGGCATCGTGCTGCGCTTCGGCAAATATGTCCGCGACGCGCAGCCCGGCCTGAACTATCACCTGCCATATCCGATCGAGAGCGTGCTGCTGCCGAAGGCGCTGCGCGTCTCCACCATCTCCATCGGCATGACCCTGATCGACGATCCATCGCGGCGCGGCCGCACCATGCGCGACGTGCCCGAGGAAAGCCTGATGCTGACCGGCGACGAGAACATCGTCGACGTCGACTTCACCGTGTTGTGGCGCATCAAGCCGAAGGGCGCGGCCGACTTCCTGTTCAACATCCAGAACCCCGAAGGCACCGTGAAGGCGGTGGCCGAAAGCGCAATGCGCGAGGCCGTCGGCAAGGCCAACATCCAGCCGATCCTGACCGGCGCGCGCACCACCACCGAGCAGAGCGTGCAGCAGCTGATGCAGAAGACGCTCGACAGTTACGGCTCCGGCATCGAGATCACCCAGGTGCAGATGCAGAAGGTCGATCCTCCTGCCCAGGTCATCGACTCCTTCCGCGACGTCCAGGCGGCGCGCGCCGACCTCGAGCGGTTGCAGAACGAGGCGCAGACCTACGCCAACCGCGTGGTGCCGGATGCACGCGGTCGTTCAGCCCAAATCACCCAGGCGGCCGAAGGCTACAAGCAGCAGGCGGTCGCGGAAGCCCGCGGCCAGAGCGCGCGCTTCCTGAAAGTCTATGACGAATACGCCAAGGCCAAGGACGTGACGCGCGAACGCATCTATCTGGAGACCATGGAGCGCATCTTCAACGGCTCCGAAAAGCTGGTCTATGACGGCGGTTCGTCGGCCCAGGGCGTGGTGCCCTATCTGCCGCTCAACGAGTTGACGCCGCGGCGACCGCCTGCGGCGACGACCGGTCAGCCGCAACAGCAGAGCGGAGGCACGCGATGAGGTCTCCCGTCACAGGCATCGTTACGCTGATCCTTCTGTTCGCGGTTTTGATCGTCGCCTACAGCTCCGTTTTCACGGTGCAGCAGACCGAGCAGGCGCTGGTGGTACGGCTCGGCGAGCCGGTCAAGGTGATCACCGAGCCCGGGCTGAACTTCAAGGCGCCGTTCGTCGACACCGTGATCTCGATCGACAAGCGCATCCTCGATCTGGAGAACCCGTCGCAGGAAGTGATCGCCTCCGATCAGAAGCGGCTCGTGGTCGACGCCTTCGCGCGTTATCGCATCAAGAATGCGCTGCGGTTTTACCAGAGCGTCGGCTCGATCCAGGCCGCCAATCTGCAATTGACCACGCTGCTCAACGCGTCGCTGCGCCGCGTGCTCGGCGAGGTCACGTTCATCCAGGTGGTGCGCGACGAGCGCGAGGCGCTGATGGGGCGCATCCGCGACCAGCTCGATCACGAGGCCGATGGCTACGGCATCGCGGTGGTCGACGTGCGGATCCGCCGCGCCGATTTGCCCGAGCAGAACAGCCAGGCGGTTTACCAGCGCATGCAGACCGAGCGGCAGCGCGAAGCCGCCGAGTTCCGCGCGCAAGGCGGGCAGAAGGCGCAGGAGATTCGCTCCAATGCCGACCGCGAAGCGACCGTGATCGTCGCCGAAGCCAATTCGAAGGCTGAGCAGATTCGCGGCGAGGGCGACGCTGAGCGCAACCGGCTGTTTGCCGAAGCCTATGGCAAGGATCCGGACTTCTTCGCGTTCTACCGCTCGATGGCGGCCTATGAGCACGGCCTGAAGGGCAGCGACACCCGCTTCCTGCTGAAACCCGATTCCGATTTCTTCCGCTACTTCGGTAATCCATCGGGCGCGCCGGCGGCCGCTAAACCTTGAGACGTCCAACGGCAGGGACAAAAGTCCCGCCGATAAAAACGACCAATGGGGGGTTCCAGTCCGATGAGGTCCATAGCGTTCACCGACTTCCTCATCGGCCTTGGAATCCTGTTCGTGCTGGAAGGGCTTATGTTCGCCGCGAGCCCGGCCTGGATGCGCAAGGCGATGAAAAGCGCGCTGGCGACGCCGGACAATATTCTGCGCGCGGTCGGCATCGGTTCGGCGGTGGCCGGGCTGATCCTGATCTGGGTGGTCCGCCGCCCGATCTGACGAAAGCGCGGATTCTACGGGATCGTGAGGGCTTACCGTCGGCTTTTTGCCGTATTAGATAGCAATGAGGATTCCCGGCCACGTTATGTGAGCCGGCCTGCTTGCGCCGCGGCCCCGTTCGGGCACAGTGTGGCAGGACATTCCGACACCGCTGGAGAAGAGCCGACATGACCGCTGTCACAACAGCCCTGAGCCGACGCCTGCGCCCGCTCGTGGCCGCCGCCTGCCTCGGCGCGGCATCGACGCTGATCGCTGCACCGGCGCTGGCACGCGGCCCCGAGGGCATCGCCGATGTCGCCGAGAAGGTGATCGACGCGGTGGTCAACATCTCAACCTCGCAGACGGTGGAAGCCAAGGCCGGCGGCGGCGATGGCCGCGGCGCGGTGCCGCAGTTGCCGCCGGGTTCGCCCTTCGAGGAGTTTTTCGAGGACTTCTTCAAGAACCGCAGGGGCGGTGGCAAGGGCGGCGGCGACCTGCAGCCGCACAAGACCAATTCGCTCGGCTCCGGCTTCATCATCGACACCGCCGGCATCGTCGTCACCAACAATCACGTCATCGCGGACGCCGACGAGGTCAACGTCATCATGAATGACGGTACCAAGATCAAGGCGGACATCGTCGGCATCGACAAAAAGACCGATCTCGCGGTGCTGAAGTTCAAGCCCGCGAAGCCGCTGGTCGCGGTGAAGTTCGGCGACTCCGACAAGCTGCGGCTCGGTGACTGGGTGGTCGCAATCGGCAATCCGTTCAGCCTCGGCGGCACGGTGACGGCCGGCATCGTCTCGGCCAAGAACCGCGACATCTCGTCGGGTCCCTATGACAGCTACATCCAGACCGACGCTGCCATCAACCGCGGCAATTCCGGCGGTCCGCTGTTCAACCTCGACGGCGAGGTGATCGGCGTCAACACCTTGATCATCTCGCCCTCCGGCGGCTCGATCGGCATCGGCTTCGCCGTGCCGTCGAAGACGGTCGCGGGCGTGGTCGACCAGCTGCAGAAATTCGGCGAACTGCGCCGCGGCTGGCTCGGCGTCAGCATCCAGAACGTCACCGACGAGATCGCCGAGAGCCTCAACATCAAGCCGGCGCGTGGCGCGCTGGTCGGTAAGATCGATCCCAACGGTCCGGCCAAGGCCGCGGGCCTCGAGACCGGCGACGTCGTGGTGAAGTTCGACGGCAAGGACATCAAGGAGCCGAAGGATCTGTCGCGCATCGTCGCCGACACCGCGGTCGGCAAGGACGTCGACGTGGTCGTCATCCGCAAGGGCAGCGAGGAGACCCGCAAGGTCACGCTCGGCCGGCTCGAGGACAATGACAAGGCGCAGCAGGCCGCGCTGAAAAAGGACGAGCCGGCCGAGAAGCCGGTGACGCAGAAGGCGCTCGGCCTCGATCTGGCGACCCTGAGCAAGGATCTGCGCACGCGCTACAAGGTCAAGGACAGCGTCAAGGGCGTCCTGGTCACCGGTGTCGACGCGACGTCGGACGCCGCCGAGAAGCGGTTGTCCGCCGGTGACGTCATCGTCGAGGTGGCGCAGGAGTCGGTGGCGAGCGCCGCCGACATCAAGAAGCGCGTCGACCAGCTCAAGAAGGACGGCAAGAAGTCGGTGCTGCTGCTGGTCTCCAACGCCGACGGCGAGCTGCGCTTCGTTGCGCTGAGCGTGCAGTAGCCCTGCTGCCATCACCCGCGAAATTGTAGGGTGAGCAAAGGCGCACTTGCGCTGTGCCCACCTTCCTTGCGGTACTCAAAATGGTGGGCACGCTTTGCTTTGCCCACCCTACGCACGGTAGCCTAATCCCCCACAAACTCGTCCCGCTTGTACCCCTGCGCATAGAGCAGCGCGGTGAGGTCGCCATGGTCGATCCGCGCGGCGGCCGCGGCGGCGACCGCAGGCTTGGCGTGATAGGCGACGCCGAGCCCGGCGTTCTGGATCATGCCGAGATCGTTGGCGCCGTCGCCTGTGACCAAGCTGTCGATGTCGTCGAGATCGAAACTCTCGGTGAGCTCGATCAGTGTCGCGAGCTTGGTGGCGCGGCCGAGGATCGGCTCCTTCACCTCACCGGTGAACTTGCCGTCGCGGACGATCAGCTCGTTGGCGCGGTTCTCCTGGAAACCGATGCGCGCGGCCACCGCATTGGTGAACAGCGTGAAGCCGCCCGAGATCAGGCAGGTGTAGGCGCCATGCGCGCGCATGGTCATGACCAGCTCGCGCCCGCCCGGCGTCGCCGTGATGCGCGTCTTCAGCACTTCGTCGACCACGCTGACGTCGAGGCCTTTCAACAGCGCAACGCGCTCGCGCAGCGCCGGCTCGAATTCGATCTCGCCACGCATGGCGCGTTCGGTAATGCCGGCCACATGCGCCTTCAGCCCGACGAAGTCGGCAAGCTCGTCGATGCATTCCTGGCCGATCATGGTGGAATCCATGTCGGCCAGAAAAAGCTTCTTGCGCCGCGTCGCGATCGGCTGCACGACAATATCGATCGGCAGGTCGCCGCGCGCCGCGCGCAGCCGGTCGGAGATGGCGCGGATGTCGTCCTTGCTGTTAACAGGGGCATCGAAAGGAATGTCGGCCGCAACCTCGTCCCACAGCCAGTGCGCAGGACCGGCTGACGGCAGCACCGCGCGCGCGCCGTCGAGGATGGTGGACTCGAGCGCGGGGTTGTTGGGATTGCAGATCAGCGTGGCGACGAGAGACATCGGGTGATTTCGAGAGCGTCCAGCAAGGCCGTGCTTATCGCAGGGCCGACCGCCAGCGGCAAGTCGGCGCTCGCGCTCGATCTCGCCCAAAGATGCGGCGGCATGGTGATCAACACCGATTCCATGCAGGTCTATCGCGATCTGCGCGTGCTGACGGCGCGGCCGACGCCCGCGGAAGAGGCGCTGGTGCCGCACCGGCTGTACGGTCACATCGACGCTGCCGTGAATTTCTCCGCCGGAAGTTTCGTCGCTGACGCTGCGCGGGCGCTGGCGGAAGCACGGGCGCAAGGCTGTGTACCGATCTTCGTCGGCGGCAGCGGGCTCTATTTCAAGGCACTCACGCGGGGGCTGTCGGCGGTACCGCCGATTCCGCCTGAGGTGAGAGAGAGCGTGCGCGCGCGCCTGGAGCGCGACGGCGTGGAGGCGATGCATGCAGAACTTGCGCGGCGCGATCCCGTCGCGGCGGAGCGGCTCAAGCCGCGCGATCGCACCCGCATCGCACGCGCGCTCGAAGTCGTCGAAGCGACCGGCCGCTCGCTCACCGACTGGCATCGCGAGGGTCTGCCGCCGATCCTGCCGCAAGGCGAGTACGTCGCGCTGTTCCTCGCGCCCGAGCGTGAGGCGCTCTATGCGCGCATCGATGCGCGCTTCGATGCCATGCTGAAGGCCGGCGCGCTGGATGAGGTCGCCACGCTGGCTGCGCGTAATCTCGATCCGCTGTTGCCGGCCATGAAGGCGCATGGCGTGCCGGCGCTGATCCGGCATCTCAGGGGTGAGATCGCGCTGGACGAGGCCGCAGGGATCGGCTGCGTCGACACCCGCCACTATGCCAAGCGGCAGTTCACCTGGTTCCGGCACCAACTGCCGGAGTTTGAATGGGTGCAGCCGGAGGCGGCGACGGGGTGGTTGGAGGCGCGGTTCGCCCAGCTATGACGCTGTTTTGTGCCGGTGCAGCATTTTCGCACTCGCCGAAGGCCAGGAACCTCGCTAAGGTATGAAAAGACAGGCTGAATGGCTCCGCGCCTTGACATTTGGGCGGTGGCGGCTATGTATGCGCAACCTTTGGGAAGTTTGAGCGATCAGATGCGTAATATTATTACCAAACTCCTTATCGCCGTCGTACCCAGGCGCATCGCCGGGGGTGGCTGATTGCCATCCAAATTCGGGCGGTGCGCATGGGGCCTCTTGGGGCCCTTTTTTATTTTCCGAACCAAAGAACACAGGCGGCGAGAGCCGTAGCGATCCAGGAAGCAGACCATGAGCGACAAGAGCCACGATCCGAACCAGATGACCGGCGCCGCGATGATCGTCCGCGCGCTCATCGATCACGGCGTGAAGCATCTGTTCGGCTATCCCGGCGGCGCGGTGCTTCCGATCTACGACGAGATCTTCCAGCAAGACGCGGTCCAGCACATTCTGGTCCGGCACGAGCAGGGCGCGGGCCATGCCGCCGAAGGCTATGCGCGCTCGACCGGCAAGCCCGGCGTCGTACTGGTGACCTCCGGTCCTGGCGCCACCAATATGGTGACGCCGCTGACCGATGCGCTGATGGATTCGATCCCGCTGGTCTGCATCACCGGGCAAGTTCCTACGCACTTGATCGGCAACGACGCGTTTCAGGAATGCGACACCGTCGGCATCACGCGGCCCTGCACCAAGCACAACTGGCTGGTGCGCGACGTGAATGACCTCGCCAAGGTGCTGCATGAGGCCTTCTATGTCGCGACCACCGGCCGGCCGGGCCCGGTCGTGGTCGACGTGCCCAAAGACGTGCAGTTCGCCACCGGCACCTATCATCCGCCGCGCAAGTCCGACGTGCACATCTCCTACGCGCCGCGGGTGAAGGGCGACGCCGCGCAAATTCGAAAAGCCGTGGCGCTGCTCGCCAACGCGAAACGGCCGGTGATCTATAGCGGCGGCGGCGTGATCAATTCGGGGCGCGAAGCCTCGAAACTGCTGCGCGAGCTGGTCGATGTCACAGGTTTTCCCATCACATCGACCCTGATGGGGCTCGGCGCCTATCCGGCCTCGGGCAAGAGCTGGCTCGGCATGCTCGGCATGCACGGCACCTACGAAGCCAACATGGCGATGCATGATTGCGATGTCATGCTGTGCGTCGGCGCGCGCTTCGACGACCGCATCACCGGCCGCACCGATGCGTTCTCGCCCGGCTCGAAGAAGATCCACATCGATATCGATCCGTCCTCGATCAACAAGAACATCCGCGTCGACGTGCCGATCATCGGCGATTGCGGCAACGTGCTCGGCGATATCCTGACCGTGTTCAAGGCGGAAGCGACGAAGCCCGACGTCAAGGCGTGGTGGGCCGAGATCGCCAAGTGGCGCGCGCGCAACTCGCTGTATTACAGGAAGAACAACGACATCATCCTGCCGCAATACGCGATCGAGCAGCTCTTCGAGGCGACGCGCGGCAAGGACACCTACATCACCACCGAAGTCGGCCAGCACCAGATGTGGGCCGCACAGTTCTTTGGCTTCGAGGAGCCGCACCGCTGGATGACCTCAGGCGGGCTCGGCACCATGGGCTATGGCTTGCCGGCCGCGCTGGGCGTGCAGGTCGCCCATCGCGACAGTCTCGTCATCGACATCGCCGGCGACGCCTCGGTGCAGATGACGATGCAGGAAATGTCGACAGCCGTGCAGCACGAGCTGCCGATCAAGATCTTCATCCTCAATAACCAGTACATGGGCATGGTGCGGCAGTGGCAGCAGCTGTTGCACGGCAACCGGCTGTCGCATTCCTACACCGAGGCGATGCCCGACTTCGTCAAGCTCGCGGAGGCCTATGGCTGCGTCGGCATCCGGGCGATCAAGCCCGCCGATCTCGACGGCGCGCTGAAGGAGATGATCAAGGTCAAGCGGCCGGTGCTGTTCGACTGCCGTGTCGCGGCGCTGGAAAATTGCTTCCCGATGATCCCGTCCGGCAAGGCGCATAACGAGATGCTGCTGCCGGAGCAGGCGACCGATGAAGCGACCGCCTCGGCGTTTGCCGGCGGCAAGGCGCTGGTGTGACGATGCCGACACTGGCGCCAATGCTTCCTCTTCACCTCTCCCCGCAAGCGGGGAGAGGGAGCCCACCGCATGCGCAGATAGTGCGGTGTTCATTGGAGAGTTCAACGCATGTTTGACCTCAGGGAGCTCGAACGCGCGCATGAGATCGTCGGCCAGGCGGTGCCGCCGACCCCGGCGCATGCCTGGCCGCTGCTGGCCGAGCGGCTCGGCACGCATGTCGTGGTCAAGCACGAGAACCACACGCCCGCCGCGGCCTTCAAGGTGCGCGGTGGCCTGATCTATCTCGACCGTCTCAAGCGCGAACGGCCCAATGTGCCCGGCATCATCTCGGCGACCACCGGTAATCACGGCCAGAGTCTCGCATTCGCCGCTCGCCGTCATGGCGTGCCTGCGGTGATCTACGTTCCCAAGGGCAATTCGGTGGAGAAGAACCGCGCGATGCGCGCCTTCGGCGCCGAGCTGGTCGAGTATGGTGAAGATTTCCAGACCGCGCGCGAGGAGGCCATGCGCCGCGCACAATTCGCCGGCCTTCACATGGTGCCGTCATTCCATCCCGATCTCGTGTTGGGCGTGGCGACCTATGCGCTCGAGCTGTTCCGGACCGCGCCCGATCTCGATGTGCTCTATGTGCCGATCGGACAGGGCTCCGGCATCTCCGCCTGCATCATGGTGCGCGACCTCCTTGGCCTGAAAACCGAGATCGTCGGCGTACAGTCGACGGAAGCGCCGTCCTACGCACTGTCGTTTGCGGCCGGCAAGGTCGTCACGACCGAGACCAGCAACACGCGCGCGGACGGCGTAGCGACACGCTTTCCGGATGCGAACGCAGTTGCGATCATCGTCAAGGGCGCTTCACGCATCGTGCAGGTCACGGACGACGAAATCGGCGCCGCGATCAGGGCTTACTGGACCGACACGCACAACCTCGCCGAGGGCGCGGGCGCTGCGCCGCTCGCGGCCGCGCTGGCCGAGAAGAAGAAGCTTGCAGGCAAGCGCGTCGGGCTGATCCTGACCGGCGGCAATATCGATTTCGATCTGTTCCAGAAATGGGTCGCGACGGGTGGAGCGCCTGCCGCGAGAGCCGTGGCGTGATGAAAGAGTTTTAGGGGACGACAATGAACCAGCCTGCATCGGCCTATTTTCTCGAGGATCGCCACGATCCCAACGAAACGCACACGCTCTCGGTGCTGGTGGCGAACGAGCCCGGCGTGCTCGCGCGCGTGATCGGATTGTTCTCCGGCCGCGGCTACAACATCGACAGTCTCACGGTGTCCGAGACCGAGAGCCAGAAACATCTCTCGCGCATCACCATCGTCACCACGGGCACGCCCATGGTGATCGAGCAGATCAAGCACCAGCTCGACCGCATGGTGCCGGTGTTTTCCGTGGTCGACATGACGCTGACCGGCCGCTCGATGGAGCGCGAGCTTGCGATGGTGAAGGTGCGCGGCGCCGGCGACAACCGTGTCGAGGCGTTGCGCCTGGCCGACGCATTCCGCGCGCGTGTGATCGACGCGACCACGGAAAGTTTCGTGTTTGAGATCACGGGCAACACCGCCAAGATCAACCAGTTCATCGACCTGATGCGCCCGCTCGGCCTGGTCGAGGTCTCCCGCACCGGCGTCGCCGCGATCGGCCGCGGACCAGAGGGGATGTGAACCATGCTGTCGCGCGACTGGTATTACAACCAACGGGGACGGATCGGGCTCGATACCGCGGTCGCCGCGATCTATGACCGGCATGACGACAGCGACATCCGCGCCCGCGCTGCATTGAAGATGCTTGGCGTTGAAAAAGGCTGGCGCGTCGCCGATATCGGCTGCGGCAACGGCGTGCTCGCCACCGAAGCGGCGCTGATGGGTGCCGAGGTCGATGCCGTCGACATTTCGCCGGCGATGCTGGCGCTGGCGGAAGTCTACGCCCGCGACCGCCGCGCGCAGATCCGCACCCAGCCGGCCGGACTGCTCAGCTTCGCCTACCGGCCCAATTCCTATGATCTGATCGTCAGCGAGTTCACACTGCACCATCTGCCCGATTTCTGGAAGGCGGTGGCGATGTCGCGCATCTTCGGCGCGCTGAAACCCGGCGCCAACTTCTACCTGCGCGACATCGTGTTCGTCAGCATGCCCGACGGCAGCGAGCGCGATGTCGAGCAATGGGCCGATTTCCAGATCAAGAACCACGATTTCGAGCGTGACAGTGTCGTCACCCACATGCGGGACGAATATTCCACTTTCGGCTGGGTGATGGAACGGATGCTGATCGAGGTCGGCTTCGAGCTGGTCTCGGTCGACTACCACGCGCCGATGCACGGCACGTATCTGCTGCAGAAACCGAAGCCCGGCGGGCAAGGCTGATGTCGCGATTTTATCGTCATTGCGAGGAGCGAAGCGACGAAGCAATCCAGACTGTCTCCGCGGATGCATTCTGGATTGCTTCGCTTCGCTCGCAATGACGAGGTTGAGGGACTGAAAACAACAATGAAGCCCGCTTGTCTCTGCATTGCCATTCTGGTGGCCGAAGTCGCGGGAGCATGACGCATGTCGCAACAGCTCCTGCTCGCCTTTGTCGTGTTCGCTGCGGTGATGTTCTTCACGCCCGGGCCGAACAACATCATGGTGCTGTCGTCCGGCCTCACTTACGGCTTCCGCCGCACCATGCCGCATATCCTCGGCATCACCTTTGGTTTTGCCTTCATGGTGGGCGCGGTGGGCTTCGGTTTCGGTGCGGTCTTTCTTGCGTTCCCCATCCTGCAGACCATCCTGAAATATGCCGGCGCGGCCTACCTGATCTATCTCGCCGCGGCCATTGCGATGTCCGGCCCGCCCAAGCCGGGCGAGGCGGGCAAGGGACCGATGACCTTCCTCGGCGCGGCGATGTTTCAGTGGGTCAACGTCAAGGGCTGGGTCATGGTGATCGGCACCATCACCGCCTATGCGGCGATCGCGAGCTTTCCGTGGAATATCGCGATCCAGACCGCCCTCAGCCTCGCCATGGGCATCGTCTCGACCTCGATCTGGACCTTGTTCGGCAGCGCACTGCGCCCGGTGCTGACCTCGCCGGTCGCGGTTCGCACCTTCAACATCGTCATGGCGATCCTGCTGCTGGCGTCCCTCATTCCGGTCCTCCTGGAAGCATGAGGCCGGCCCAAACCATGCGAATAGAGGGTTTCCAGTCATAACGAAAATGTTCTAGACAGCGCCGGAAATCTTCAAGGGCGACCGGCGGATTGACCTCCTAACAGCCTGACCAACCGGCCGATTCGGCCACGATGAGGAAACGACCCATGCGTGTTTATTACGATCGCGACGCCGACCTGAATCTGATCAAAGGCAAGAAGGTCGCCATCGTCGGCTATGGCAGCCAGGGCCACGCCCATGCGCTGAACCTGAAGGATTCCGGCGTCAAGGACGTCTCCATTGCGCTGCGCAAGGGCTCGGCCTCGGCCAAGAAGGCGGAAGCTGCCGGCTTCAAGGTGCTCGAGGTGGCGGATGCCGCCAAATGGGCCGACCTCGTGATGATGCTCACCCCCGACGAGTTGCAGGGCGACATCTATCGCGAGCACCTGCACGACAACATGAAGAAGGGCGCGGCGCTGGTGTTTGCCCACGGCCTCAACGTCCACTTCAACCTGCTCGATCCGCGCGCCGATCTCGACGTGCTGATGATCGCGCCGAAGGGACCCGGCCACACCGTGCGCTCGGAATATCAGCGCGGCGGCGGCGTGCCCTGCCTGATCGCGATTGCCAAGGACTCCTCGGGCAACGCCCACGACCTCGGCCTCAGCTATGCCTCGGCGATCGGCGGCGGCCGCGCCGGCATCATCGAGACATCGTTCAAGGAGGAATGCGAGACCGACCTGTTCGGCGAGCAGGTCGTGCTGTGCGGTGGCCTCGTCGAGCTGATCAAGGGCGGCTACGAGACGCTGGTCGAGGCCGGCTACGCGCCGGAGATGGCCTATTTCGAGTGCCTGCACGAGGTGAAGCTGATCGTCGACCTGATCTATGAAGGCGGCATCGCCAACATGAACTACTCGATCTCCAACACCGCCGAGTACGGCGAATACGTCTCCGGCCCGCGCATCGTCACGGCCGAGACCAAGGCCGAGATGAAGCGGGTTCTCGCCGACATCCAGTCCGGCAAGTTTGCCCGCGACTGGATGCTGGAGAACAAGGTCAACCAGACCTCGTTCAAGGCGACCCGCGCCAAGCTCGCCACCCATCCGATCGAGCAGGTCGGCGAGAAGCTCCGCGACATGATGCCGTGGATCAAGAAGGGCGCGCTGGTCGACAAGACGAAGAACTGACGGCTATCCCTCATCCTGAGGAGCCGAGCGGAGCGAGGCGTCTCGAAGGATGAGGCCGATGTCGGCGCCTCATGGTTCGAGACGGCGCTGCGCGCCTCCTCACCATGAGGTCAGGCTTAGCGACACCGAAAATTAAAGCCTGGTCGCTACAACCATGGGCGAGATCGCAACACGCGGTCTCGCCTTTTTGTCTCGCGAAGCATTGCGTCTTCATTCAAATTCTTCGCCATGGTTCCTCGCGAAGAAATGAGACTTAAATCATATTCTTGATCTGAAGCACTTCGTGCGAACTCTCGCGCGCGGAAAGCCAAATCATTTCAAGATGGAAGAGTTCGACCGCTCACTCAATCAATCAGGTAGATCGGACTCGACCATGCCTGGTGACCGTCGGCTTGGGTGACCCGAAGATAAACCGGAAGATCGGCGCCGCCGGCAAAGCTCACGCTGTGATCGAGCGTCACCTTGCGGTTCCAGTCGGCTTCGGGGAGGCGGTAGACGCTGAGCTGCCGCCCGAGCCCGCCGCCGTCGAAGGCAAGCGTCTCGCCAGCGAGCGCAGCAAGATCGACCTTGCCCGACACGATATTGGTCTCGACATCGAGCGTGCCCTGATCGGCCCGATCGAGCCAGAGATCGATGCCCGCCAGATTGCCCGTCGTGACCGATGTCCAGAAGAGCGCCGTTCCCGGCGCCGTCTCCGCCACGATCCGCTCCGGATTGAGGAAATTGACGGCAGCGAACCGCGCGATGCGATTTCCGCTCACCGTCAGCTTGCCCTGCCACAGCGTCTCGCGGCCGCGGCCGCGATACTCCGCGCCCTGCCACAGCACGCGGACGCGCCGTCCGAGATCGGCCGCGCGGTAGGGGCGGACGGTTTGCGCGACCGAGGTACCGTGCATGATATCGACCCGCTCGACCGGCGCGGTGCCGATCACCTCCGCCGACAGCCGCATCGGCACGCGGCCGGGACGGATGATGCAGCCCATCGCCGCGCGCTGCACCGGCAACTCGCTGCGCCGGCCCGAGCAGCGGATCGTCGGAGAGAGCGGTGACCGGCTGATCGAACGCGGCGTGGAGGTCCATGAAGATGCGAGCGCCGGTCGTCCCGTAATGCCGCCGTTGCCGCAGCGCCTCGAACAGCGCATCGCGCGTCAATTCCGGCATGAAATAGCAGGTGAGGCCGCCGATCGCGCCAAAACTCGACGCGCCCGGGCGGGTGTTGCCGGGCCGTCCCTTGTGGTCGTCGCTGTGACAGACCACGCCGACACGGAATCCTTTCTCGAAGGCATCGTGCAGCAGCCATTCGAACGTGCCCCAGGTCGAGTGCACCTCGACCGCGCGCTCCAGCCGTCCGTCATGTGCGTATTTCAGATCGGCGTAGCGGCCGCCGACATGGGCGATGACGATGGCGTCCTCGCCTTCGAGCGCGCGGAACAGTTCGTCGGCGGTGGTAGATCGCATCCGTCGAGGTCTGTCCCTGCACCAGGATATGCGAGGAGCGCCGGATCGGCCGGCCTTCGCGGCGATAGAAAATGTTGCGGTCGCCGCCCATGCCGGTATTGCCCGACCATTCGTAGCCGGGCAGGCAGACGAACCGGCCGGGCTCGTCGAACTCTGCCGTGAGCCGGTTGAGCTCCTTCCAGAACGCGTCGGTGATCTGGAAATCGTTGCCCTGGTGGCCGACCATGTCGATGAAGGCGGCGTCGCGCGCGTAGCGGAAATAGGCCTCGGCCGTTCCCATTCCGATGGTTTCGCCGCTCTGCCCGTGCAGGTCGCCCCAATAGCGGCGCAAGCGTTGCTTGCTTCACCACGCGGAGCGGATTGGCGCGCGCCACCTCCTTGCCATCAGCCATCAGGCGCAGTTCGACGTCGCCTTCGGCATCGGCGATCAGATCTTCGATGACGCGCGGACCGTCGCCGTTCCTGATGTCGAGCTTGGCCGGCAGGCCGCGCAGCGGCTGCGAAGCTGCCAGCTCGAAACTTGCGCTGGCGTCGCTGGTGGGATTTCCCCATTTGTCCTCGGCGACAACAGCGAGGCGAAACGGCTCGCCGACGATTGCAAGGGACGGCAGGATCGCCTTCCAGCTCGCCGCCGGTCCCGGCACGAGATCGAAGGCGGGCTGCACCGGCAGCTCGCAGAATTCGTACGCCGCGAACGCATCGACCGAGGTCTTCAGCTCGACCCTGGCTTCGACATTGGTTTGCAGGCGATAGCCCGGCGATCCCTGCCTGCGATCGCCCAGCCGTATCGTCAGCGTGTCGCCGGCGCGCAAATAGCCGCGCCCAACGCGGATCAGCAGCGTGTTGGCATAGGGCCGCACATTGAGCCGGTCGAACCACACCTCCAGTTTGGCGCCATTGCTGGCTTCAACTGTCGTGAAATTCGGAGCCTGCGGCTTGTCGAACTGAGGCTTGCTCATGTCGGAAGTGGTTCGCCACGAGATTTTCACCATGCCGGTGTCGTCGATGCCGAAGGTGCCCGCGGTATAGACCAGCACCAACTCGGCAAACGAGCCCGCGACGAACGGGCCGGCGGGGGCGAGCGCGATCGTTCCCATCCGCTCCGGGAGATAGGTTGAAAAGGGCATCTGCTACTCTGCCTTGATGTTGAGATCCTTCACCAGCCGTCCGAGCTTGGCATAGTCCTCGCGAACGAGGCCTGCGAATTGCTCGGCCGTGCCGCCGATCGGCTCCTGGGCCGAGTCCTGGAGACTTTTTTGGACCCCCGCATCGGCAAGCGCCTTGTCGATCTCGCTGTTGAGGCGCTCGATGATGGGCGCAGGTGTGGCCGCCGGCGCGAACACGCCCAGCCATTGCGTCAGCACCAAATCCTTGATGCCAGCCTCCTCGTAGGTCGGCACCTCCGGCAGGCTCGGCGCGCGCGCCTTCGTGGTTTGTGCGAGGAGGCGCAACGTGCCGGCCTTGTAATGCGGCATCAGCGGCGTCGATCCCAGCGAGCCGATCTTCACATGGCCGCCAATCAGATCGTTGATCGCTTGCCCGCCGCCGCGATAGGGCACGTGCTCGAGCTTGATGCCGGCGATCTCCGCGAACCATGCTACTGCGATATGCTGGCCCGAACCCGCGCCGCTGCCGGTGGCATAGGGCAGGCCCAGCTGCTTCTTCGCCAGCGCAATCAGTTCCGCGAGCGAGGAAACTCCGAGCGACGGATGCACGGCCAGTACGATCGGCTGGCGCGAAATCTGGATGATCGGCACCAGGTCTTTCGTGGGATCGATGTTGCTGTGAAAGACGTGGGGGTTGCTCGCCACCGAGTTGGTAGAGACGAGGATGGTATAGCCGTCGGGTTTGCTCTTGGCGGCGTCCTCGATGCCGACGGTGCCGTTCGCGCCGGATTTGTTCTCGACATAGACCTGCTGGTGAAACACCCGCGACAGTTGCTCGGCAATCAACCGGGCTCCGACATCGGTCGAGCCGCCAGCCGGGAAGGGCACCACGACCCGGATCGATCGCGTTGGCCACGACTGCGATTGCGCGAAACCGGACGCCGTCGCCAGCAACGGCAGCGCTAACGCAAAAGTCCGCCGGGTGATCATGGTCCGCTCCTTCAAAGCGCCGACGCGCATTTCCCTAGACGGAGTGTAGCGGACGATTTCCTTCGTGTCCTACGTCCGCCGCGCGACGGCAAACACCTCGACCGGCGCAGCGCGGCCGCGCAGCTCGGTCGGGCCGAGCGACTCGACAAGGAAGTCGGTCGCGTCCGGCAGGAGGCTTACGAGTTCACCAGACACCAGCAAACGCCGGCCCGCCTCCTTGCAATGCGCCTGCAGCCGCGCGGCCACGTTGACGGTATCGCCGAAATAGGCGACCTGCCGGCGCGAATCCCCGCATTCGCTGATGACCACCGACCCGGCATGGATGCCGGCGCGGAATTCCGGCACCAGGCCGAACTCGCGTCTGTAACGGCCGGCTAGTGCTGCGATGCGATCCTCGATCGCAAAGAAGCAGTCGACATAGCTTTGCCGCGGCTTCCCGCCGACCGGCCAGCTCACGATGACCTCGTCGCCGACATAGGCGTGCACCTCGCCGCCATGGGCGACAATGGCCTCGTCGATGTCGTAGAAGAAACGGGTCAGCAGATCCTGCACGCGCAATTCCCCCATCTGCTCGGCCAGCGTCGTCGAGCCGGCGAGGTCGAGGAACAGCAGCACGCGCTGCTCGCGGATCGGTCTGCGGTAGCGTCCGATGATGAAATTGACGAGGACGCGGCCGCCCACCAGCCGGATCAACTCGTAGATCGTGCTGATCACGATCGAGAAGGGGAAGGTGAGGGCAAGAATGAAAGGAAGCTCGCTGACCAGCCACCGACGGTCAATGCCGTAGGGGTAGATGACGGCTTCGCCCACGACCGTGACGGTCGTAACGGCGACCGCCGTCACCACCGAGCGGATGACCAGCTCGACCAGCAGCGACCATCGCCGCACCCAACCGCTGCTGCGGGAGGTGAAATAAAGCTGGACCGCCCAGGCGGTGAGTGTGATGGCTGCGCCATGCACGCTGCTGCGCAGGAAGTTGGCGAGCTCGGCTTGGTCCGGGGGATCGAACAAATAGCGATAGGTCCAGCCAAAGGCGAGACCCAGTACCGCCATCACGATCGTTGGCTTCAGGTATCGCCGCATGGCTCCTCCCGCTTACTGGAATATCCGCAGTGCAGCGGACTGACCAGCGGGCTGCGCGACAAATCGCCTGCGCATTGGCGCGCGTCGTTGCTTCCGGCCGCACCGTGCACCTGCTATCGTTCGCGCCCAAGAATAAAAGCCTTGAGGGAACTGCCGATCCGGAAATCACGCCTTGCCCAGGGGAGAGCCCATGCCACGCCGCGTCAAGCCGTCCGTCCCGAGCCGTTTCACTGCTTTTTCCCAAAAGCTCGCGATTTCCGCCACCCTGCTTGCGCTCTCGGTCGCGCCCGCCTTGGCGCAGAAAAAATACGACACCGGCGTCACCGACACCGAGATCAAGGTCGGCAACATCATGCCCTATTCGGGCCCGGCGTCCGCCTACGGCATCATCGGCAAGACCATGAGCGCCTATTTCCGCATGATCAACGACAATGGCGGGGTCAACGGCCGCAAGATCAACTTCATCACCTATGACGACGCCTACTCGCCGCCCAAGACGGTGGAGCAGGCGCGCAAGCTGGTCGAAAGCGACGAGGTGTTTTTGATCTTCGCCTCGCTCGGCACCGCCCCGAACGCGGCGATCCAGAAGTACATGAACAACATGAAGGTGCCGCAACTCTTCGTCGCCACCGGCGCCTCGCGCTGGGGCGATCCCGAGCATTTCCCCTGGACCATCGGTTGGCAGCCGAACTACCGCGCCGAGGGCCGGGTCTATGCCACCTACATCCTGCAGCATCATCCGACCGCGAAGCTCGGCGTGCTCTTCCAGAACGACGATTTCGGCAAGGACTACGTACTGGGGCTAAAGGACGTCTTGCGCGAAAAATACGACAAAATGGTCGTCAGCGAGGTGTCCTACGAAATCTCGATGCCGACGGTCGATTCCCAGGTGGTGGCGATCAAGACCGCCAATCCCGACATCTTCATCAATATCGCGACGCCAAAGTTCGCCGCGCAGGCGATCAAGAAGGTCGCCGAGCTCGGCTGGCATCCGATCCAGATCATGACCAACGTCTCGGCTTCCGTGGGCGCGGTGCTCAAGCCCGCGGGCCTCGATCATTCCAAAGGCATCCTCAGCGCCGGCTACCAGATGGACGTCACCGATCCGCAATGGGATTCCACGCCCGGCATGAAGCGCTTCCGCGCCTTCATGGAGAAGTATTATCCGGAGGCCGACAAGGCGGAGAGCGGACCGCTGACCGCCTGGAACACCTCGACCGCGCTTGTTGAGGTGCTCAAGCGTTGCGGCGACAATCTCACGCGGGAGAACGTGATGAAGGTGGTCGCCAACATGGACTTCGAGATCGACACCTACATTCCGGGTATCCACATCAAGACCACGCCGACGGATTTCTATCCGATCGAGCAGGTGCAGATGATGAAATTCTCCGGCGAGAAATGGGAGCTGTTCGGCCCGATCATCGACGGCCACGCGGAGTAGGGCGGGCACACGTTTTATTGTCGCCGCACGATGTCGCCGGTCGGCAAGTCAAGCAGAACGCTGGTGCCGGCCGGCAGCATCTCGCCGCCAACCAATGACGGCGCGGCAAGAACGGCGATGACCTGGTCGTCATGCAGACGGAAATCGGTGCTGCTCAGCGGCAGGCCGCGCACGGTGATGATCTGGCCATGGCCTGAGCCGATGCTGTCCAGCCGCCCGTCGTTAGCGATCGTGAGCGTGACGCCTCCGGGCGCCGTCGCGGCCAGAACGGGTACGTAGATCTCCCTGTCGGCCGGCAACATGAAGCTCCACGACCGCATCGCGCTGCCGCGCCGGATTGCGGTCCCCCGTGGAAAGTTCAGTCCGAAGAACCCGTGGTCCGCGGCGAGCCCGAATTTGTGCACGGTGCCATCTGCATCGAAAATGGTGCCGAACTTGTCGAAAGTGAAATAGCCGGCGCGGCAAGGGATGCCCTTGACGGTTTGATCGCCGGCCAGTGTGCCGCCCCAGACCGGCCCCACATCGTCCCATTTGTCGTAGTGCATCAGCCGGCCGACCATCCGGATGCCGAGGATTTCGGTTGCGCCGGGCAAATCGACCGAGATGAGATTTGTGTTCGCCTTGTCGGCGAAGCGGATGCGGCTGCCGGCGGGCAGCGCGAGGCCCGCGATCACCTCGGCATCCGCGAGCGTCCGCCAGCGGCGCGCTTCCTCGATGCTCTGGAGCATGTACATCAGGCTGGCCATCGCAAACGGCAGCATGAGCAGCGCGCCGGCGCCAAAACACGTCCAGCGCAGCACGCCCGGCCCGGCATGCCAGCCGAGCAACAGCAAGGCGGCCGCTGCGGGGATAGTCACATACCAGAAGTGGACGCCGGCGACGACAAAGCCGAACCACCAGGGAAATCTGCGCATCGGCTGATCTGTCGCCGGGATGAGGAGAGTGAATGGCGCCGCGTATCCGGTGTTGGTGAACGTTTCGACCGCGTCGGTTCAAATGGTCTCCCCGTGAACCGAAAGTCGGCAAGTTGCGACCAATGGCCCGGTGCGATGTGGTTGGGCGTGTTCTCCCGTGGTTAGGGAAGCCCTCGTTCGCGTCGCGTTAAAAAGGGGAAATCGCAACATCATGGACGGTACACATCTGCTCTGGACCCAGGTCGCCGCTGGCATCTGTACGCTGCTGTTTGGTGCCATGCTTTTCAACCTGATCCGCTTGCGCGGACGGATCGGGGCGGCCGCCAACTGGCCCGCCGTCGAAGGCGTCATCATTGCGTCCGCCGTCGACGCGCCTGCCGCTCACCTCTCCGACGATCTCAACGATGCGGCCGCGGTCGTTCGCTATCGCTATCGTGCCGGCGGCCGAGAGTTCGAGGGCGATCGAACCCGGATTGGCGGTGAGCCGCTGACCACGCGCATGCTCGCAACCCGATTGGCGGCGCGATATCCGGTCGGGGCCATCATCGATGTTCATGTCGATCCGGCCAACCCCGAGAACGCCGTGCTGGATCCAGCCGATACCGGCACGCTGACGGCGCAGACTTTCCTGACGGTCACGTTCGGCATCATCGCGGCGGTGCTGATCGCGCATGCGATCGCGGGACGGGTGCTCACCAGCAGCAACGGCGTGCCGCTTTTCGCCTTCCTGCTGCCTGCGCTGGCGTTCGTTGCCGCAATTGCGGCGTTCCTTTCGTTCCTGCGGATGCGCAGGCTTGCCAGCGCCAGCATGAGCTGGCCGGCCGTGCCCGGGGTGATCAAGTCGTCAGCCGTGATCGAGGAGTGGATCGAGGACCGGCGCGACGACGACAAGCAGCAGATCAGGCGGAAGATCCCGCGTTATCAGGTCGATCTTCGCTACGCCTATCGGGTCGCGCAGCGCGATTTTGTCGGCATCAATCCGAATTTCGGGTGGAGTGGGATCTACGGCTTGCGCGAGGTCGCCGAGAAGGCCGCCGGCCAATACCGGGCGGGGCAGGCGGTGACGGTCTACTATGACCCGCAGCGCCCGGCCAATTCGGTGCTGGAGCCATCGGCTCGCGGCGGTACATACGCTCCACTCGTCTTTGCTGCGATCGGCGCCGTCGTGGGTGCGGCGCTGCTCAGCGTGTTTCTGTTCGTCGGCTTTTCCTGAATCGTTTGCGGCGCGCCGTGGCCATCATCCATGCCGCGACGGTCGAGGCGAGGCAGGGTCCGCGGGGTCGCGGCCGAGCTTCGATCGCAATTCCACGAGATCGGTGAACACGTCGGTCTGGCGGCGCAGCTCGTCGGCAATCATCGGCGGCTGGGTGGAGACGGTGGAGATCACGGTGACGTGGACGCCGCGGCGCTGCACGGCCTCCACCAGCGAGCGGAAATCGCCGTCGCCGGAAAACAGGATCATCTGGTCGATATGCTGGGCAAGCTCCATGGCATCGACCGCGAGTTCGATATCCATGCTGCCCTTCACCCTGCGGCGGCCGCTCGCGTCGGTGAATTCCTTGGCGGCCTTGGTGACGACCGTGTAGCCGTTGTAATCGAGCCAGTCGATCAGCGGCCGAATCGACGAGTATTCCTGCGTTTCGCTGAGCGCGATGTAGTAGAAGGCGCGGATCACCTCGCCGCGCTCGCCGAACTCCCGGAGCAGGCGCTTGTAGTCGATGTCGAAGCCAAGCGCCTTGGCGGTTGCGTTAAGATTGGCGCCATCGACGAAGATGGCGATCTTGGCGGAGGAGTCCGTCATCGAGGTTCCGGTGCGGCGCGCGTCAGCCAGAGGATTGCGAACGACAGCGCGACGGGAGCGAGCCCCAAGAAGCCCAGGGCATGCGGGTTTCCGCCAGCGTCGCTTATGTGCGTCGCTTCCTTATCTCCGCGATTTTTTCTTCGCGGTCGTGGCGATCCGTTCGACCAGCTCGGCGATGCAGCGGCGTATCGCCCGGTCCGTGATGTCGGAATAGGCCGTCAGCAATTTGAGCACGTTCGGATCGGTGATGAGTTTGACCGGCGCGGTACTTGCCTTCCCCCTGTTGGGTGAGGTCTCCGCATGGTCGTTGAAGAGAGCGCTGATCGGGACGTCGAAGATCTTGGCGATCTGCGGCAGCCGTCCGGCGCCGACCCGGTTCACGCCCTTTTCGTATTTCTGCACCTGCTGGAACGAGACGCCCAGCTTGTTCGCGAGATCGGTCTGGGACATGCCCGCGATCAGGCGATGGGCGCGAATGGATTCGCCGACCTCGCCATCAGCGGCGTTGGGGCTCCTTTTCTTCAGTGGGGTTCGCGCGGCGTTGAACGAGCGGTCCTGAGAAAGGCTTGTCGATTTTTTCATCGGTAACAATGTACGACCTCTGAGGGAGTTTTTTGACGTCGCACAATCTTAGATACGTTTGGGCTTGAATCGTTCTGCTCGTTTGTAGATAGTGCAGCGCACTTTGCTCCCCGTATTTTCCCGGTGTCTGTCGGGAATTTTCGGCAATTTCTTGCCAAATTTCACGGGCCGACGGTGCCCCCAAGCCTACGGCAGGCAAAACTTAGTACCAGATCAGTTCAACGCTGACGTTGAGCAGCGGCACATTTTACTCACTTCCGCAGGATGCGACTGTCCGCTTAACTCCGTACTACCTAACGTAGTGAGGAGATAAATTGTGGAACATAAGCTGAGCGATATCAATCCGGACCACAATCAGATCCGCTGCGAGGTCGTCACGACATACCAGCAGATGCAGCACGCTTATGCCATCCGCGCTATCTGCTTCATGGAGGAGCATGGTGTGCCGGCGCGGCACGAATTCGACGGCAATGACTATCAAGCCACGCACATGATCGTTTATGCCGGCGACGAGCCGGTCGGAACGTTGCGCATCCGTTGGTTCAAGGGATTCGCCAAGCTCGAGAGAACAGCCTTTCGCGAGCGCTATCGCAACACTCACGTCCTCAAGTCATTCGCGTCTTTCGTATTTGATCACGTCGCGCGCAAGGGGTATGACACGATCATTACCCACGCGCAGCCGAAATATGCGAGGCTGTGGCGGATGATCCTTGGCTTCAAGAAGGCCGAAGGCAAAAAGCCTGTCTACTTCGACGGCCATGAGGAACCGTATATCGAGCTCGTCAAGGAGCTCACTCCTCCGTCCAATGCAATATCGGTCAGCACCGATCCGGCAATTCTTTTCCGCATCGAGGGCTCATGGGACGCGCCAGCTGCGTACGAGACTACCGCAGCTTGACCGCAGTTATTCTCAACGACAACAACCGATCGGAACAGGGCCTCGTCGTGAACTTTTATCGAGATCATCTGAAGCAGGTGGTCAGCATCCACCGTGTGATGTTCGAAAGGCTGCTGTTCGAGGAAAACTCGGCGGTAGGGCCGGAACTGGCAGAATTGTTTCAGGATGTTGGCGAGACCTACCTGAAAATCTCGGAGCGGATCAGCGAAAGCCACTCCCATCATAGCCTTCAAGATTGAACATTCTCCTGTAGCCCACATCGTATTCGCTCGGCGGATTGCTCAATTTGAATTCATCGCTGAACCAAGGATTGTTTGGGCCAAAGACTTCGCTGAGCCAGTCAAATACGATGCGGACCGGTCGTGCCTGCAGGCGTTCGGAGAGAGCGATCATGTAAAGCGGGATAGAGATCTTTAGGTCGATTTCCAAGGGCACGAATTCAGGGTCGACCAACGTATAGCTGGCAAGCATTCCAATTCCGTTACCTGCCTTCACCAGCATGCCGTATGCAAAGGAATTGTCGCAGTAGTGTGAGATGCGCCCCCGTGCGACCGCCTGCTGCCAACCGTCCCACAGCCCGGTTCTGGCGAGGTAGTATTCTGACTGAATGAATAGATGCTGTTCTAGATTGTTGCGGGTCGGCAGGCCGTGCTTCTGGATATAGTTCTTAGCGACGACCGGAATGAAGTGAAGGTGCCCGAGTTTTCGGAATTGAATGTCGGATGTCTCGCTCGGAATGATGCCGATCATCATATCGGTCTGGTTTTCTCGCAGACTGATCAGGTTGATCGGGTTTTTGAGGTGTAATTGAATTTTTGGATATTGCTCGGAAAGCCGCACGAGCGCAGGGGCAGCAAACAGCGCGTTCAAGCCGTCTGTAATGCTGACTCGCACAACGCCCTCGGCTTCGCGGCTCTCTGCCTTCAAGTCGCAGGTGAGGGAATGCAGAGTATAGTCGAGCCGCGACAGGGCCTGTGCGAGCGCCTCGCCCTTCGGGGTAAGCTTGACGCCACGCGGGGTCGAGACGAAGAGCTGCGACCCAACCACGTCCTGGAGACGCTTGACTTGCCGGCTCACGGTGGGCTGGCTGGTGTTGGTGATCTCAGCAGCCCGATTGAACGATTTGGTCTTGGCCACGGCCAGAAAGACCCGAAGTTCGCCCCAGAACTGTCCGCTCAGAAGGGTCTCTTCATCGAGCGGGCTCTTGTTGAGCTGCTGTTCCTTATCAAATGGGAGGAGCATGGCTATCCCTTGGTAGTCACAATATAGTTCGCAGCTTATCCGTGCAGCCGGTCAAGAGTCCACTCGCCCATTGGTGGGTGCCTACCGGCAAATCATCGATCCAGCAGGAATGTTAACAACTTGGTCCGACGTCAGCCTCTTTGGCGCGGCATCGCTGTGCATCTGCTTGCCGCACTGAGCCCTCTGCCCCCACCATTGCGCTTCCCGTCGCTTGGCTTAAATGGAACCGGGACATCTCACGAGGGCGGGACCATGCAATCAGTCGTCATCACGGGCGCGTCCACCGGCATCGGGCATGCCTGCGCCAAATTCCTGCTGGGCAAGGGCTATCGCGTGTTCGGCAGCGTTCGCAAGCAGGCCGACGCCGACCGCCTGAAAAGCGAGTTCGGCGCCAATTTCACCCCGCTCCTGTTCGACGTCACCGACGAAGCCGCGGTACTCGCCGCCGCGCGCGATGTCCGCGCCGCGCTCAATGGCGAGACTTTGGCTGGCCTCGTCAACAACGCGGGTATCGCAGTCACCGGCCCCGTGCTCGAGCTATCGGTCGACCAATTCCGTCAACAGATGGACGTCAACGTGACCGGCCCGGTCATCTCGACCCAGGCGTTCGGGCCGTTGCTCGGCGTCGATCAATCGCTGAAAGGGCCGAAGGGGCGGGTCGTGATGATCTCGTCCGTTGCCGGCAAGAACGGCAATCCGCTGACGGCGCCCTATTGCGCCTCCAAGCACGCGGTCGAGGGATTGTCCGAGAGCCTGCGCCGCGAGCTGATGTTGTTCGGCATCGATGTCATCATCGTCGCGCCCGGGCCGGTGAAGACGCCGATCTGGACCAAGGGCCAGGGCGACCTTGATGCATCCAAATACAGCAACTCGCCCTATTCGGCGTCGATGCAGAAGGTTACGGCCTATATGGCGCATCTCAACTCCATCGGGCTGCCGCCCGAGACGATCGCCGAATGCGTCTACAATGCGCTGACCTTGCCGAAGCCGAAGACGCGTTACATGATCGCGCCGGATCCGATGCGGCACCTGATCACGCAATGGCTGCCTAAGCGCATGGTCGACAGGATCATCGCCAAGCGCGTCGGCCTGATGCCGCCGGCGTGATGTCACGCCCGCGCCTCATTGCGATGTCACCGCGACCGTGATGTCGACGACGCCCAAGAGCCTGATGGAATTGACCGCGATCGCGGACGAGGCGCTACGCGGTCAGCCTGGCTGCGCGACCGCGCGGGTGGTCGCGCTTGCGCAGCTGCCGCATGTTCAGAGCGGCCGCAACTGGGAAATTCCAAACGTCGTGCTCGGCGACAGCCTGATCAGCGACGTCGATCGCGCCGTCATGTCGGTGCATCACCAGCTCGGGCGCAAGTTTCATCTAGTGGACGGTTAAGCCGCGCTAAATCCGCCGTCGACCACATGCGAGGCGCCGGTCATGAACGACGCCTTGTCCGAGCACATCCAGACCACGGCTTCGGCGATTTCCTCCGCGCTGCCGAGGCGATGCATCGGCACCTTGGCCATGATCTCCTCGTAGCGCGACTTCATGATGTCGTCGGTCATCGGCGTCTTGATGTAGCCGGGATGGACGGCGTTCACCCGGATGCCGTCCTGCGCATATTCGATCGCCGCGGTCTTGGTGAGGCCGACGACGCCATGTTTGGCGGCGACGTAGTGGCTCGACGTCGGCAGGCCAACCAGGCCGGCGATCGAGGACGTGTTCACGATCGCGCCGCCGCCGCCCTGCTTCAGCATTTGTGCGATCTCGTGCTTCAGGCAGAGAAATACGCCGGTCAAGTTGACCGCGAGCATCCTGTCGACGGCTGACTTCGTCACCTCATGGAGCCGCGTGCCGGCCGGACTGTCGGCGCGGCTGGAAATCCCGGCATTGTTGTAGGCGCAGTCGAGCCGGCCAAAGGCCGACACCGTGCGCGCCACCATGTTCGCGACATCGCTCTCGCTGGTGACGTCGCCGGCGATCGCAATTCCCTGGCCGCCGCCGGCGTTGATCAGGCCGACCGTGGCCTCGATGCCGTCCTTGGAGAGGTCGGAGACCGCAACGCGCGCGCCTTCGCGCGCCATGATCACCGCCGTCGCCCGTCCGATGCCGGACCCGCCGCCGGTCACCAATGCAACCTTGCCCTCCAGAATGCCCGCCATGGCTTAACTCCCTGTGCCTGCGATCTCGCGTCGCATGTGATCATGTCGGGCATTGTGAGGGAGACAGTCGCGTTCGGCAAATCATGGCAATGCCGCAGCCGGCACATGCCTGGGTGTTGTCGGCCCGTTATGTGCGATTTCAGAGAGTGGGGCGCGTTCGCGTGACGCCCGCGATATCGGGTTTCCGGGCGCGCGCAGCTTTCGTACGCGGGCCGAGATCAACCAGACCCAGTTCAACCAGCGTGCGGTGGAAACGGCGTTTGCGCATTGAGTCAGATGCGAAATAACTCGTGCCGCATTCATCACGCAGGCTGGCCCGGGTCGAGAATACCGGATCGAGCGCCAGGCCGGCCGCTTGCAAAGCGATCGTTCCGAGGAAAGCGATATCGAGATCAGCGTCGCGTCCGCCACCAAACATCTCGGGCGCGATGTTCAAGGTTTCGAGCGCGTAGAAAGTGCGGAACGCGCGCCGCGCGTCGCCTGCGAACTGCCGGTCGATCCGTCAAGTCAATACCGGTTGATGATCACCGTAGTGGACGATCAGTGTGGGTCGGCCGGAGCGCGCGAGTTCCGGCTTCAGTCCTTGCCAAATGGCGGCGGTCTCGGCCAGCCGCGCATAATATTCGGCATACCCAGCGTCGGGCAAACTCGCATACGCAAAGGCGCGCGCCTCGTGCTGTTTCGACAGCCTTCGATCATGCGGGCCGTGATTGTAGTTGGTCAGCAGGTAGAGAAATCGGGGCACCGGGTCGTGCGCGATCCGTCTGGTGTGGGCGGCGATCGCCGCGTCAAGAAACAATGCATCCGAGCTCGTCGCTTCGAAGCGGGCGATATCGAAGGGTGGCGGAAGGTCATCGGTGAAAATACGCTCGTCGATGCCGATCGAACGGTAGAATTCATCGTAATGCAGGAAGCTGTGGCGGCAGCTCGAGATCAGCGTCGTCTTGTAGCCGAGGGAGGTGAGCAAGTAGGGCAGGCTGCTGTGGAAGCGGCCCGCGCCCTTCTTGAAAAGATAATAGGCGCTTGAACCGAAGCTTGCGCTCGACAAGCCTGTCAGCAGGCTGAACTCTGACTGCCACGAGCCACCACCAAAAATGTCGACGTTGAGGCCGCCGTGCCGGCCGTCGGCCGGCGATAGGAACAACTCCACTGATGGTTCGACCGGCAAGCCGAAAACGCGCGGGTCGAAGATCAATTCGTGCTGGATTACGATGATGTCGGGAAACATCGACGCGCGCGCCGGTGTCGCCTGCTTCAGCGGCAAAGGCTCATCTGCGATATCGCTCAAGGCCAGGCTCCCGAACTGCTGCCAGGATACGGGATCGATGAGCGAGGCGATAAAGGTCGAGTAGAAGCACCGCGGCTCGGTCAGGCTCGGCCTCAACGATGCGCCCATCGCGGCAATGGTTGCGAAGCCAATGAGAGCAAGGCTGAGGAGGATGACTCGACCTTCCAGCTCAATCGAAGATCCCGTCGCATAAAGCAGAATCGCGATCGCAGCTGCAATCAGTGAAACGCTTCCCAACAGCCCGCCCAACATTATGCGCGGGTATTGCGAGACGAGAAACGGCGCCGTTCCAGCGAACGCCAGCGGCAGATCGGACACAGTCAGCTTCAGCGCACTGTGATCGAATTTCACCATCGATGCGCCAGCAATCGCCAGCGCCAGCAGGCCGGACAACAGGATTGCGCGTTCGACATCCTCGACAAGGATCAGCAGCAGGGCGGCGTTGAGCAGTAGCGCGGCAACAGCAAACGGAAGCTGTGCAACGCTTCGTTCCGTCAGCGCGACAGCGCCGATCACAGCCACCAGAATCAATGCCAAAACCATGAGCGATGGTCGCTCTCGATGTCCGATAAACTCCTGATATTAGATGCAGCATGGCCGCAATGGTTCCCGTCGGCAAGGGCCGCAAACGAGGCTAACCTGCCTCTGCCGTTCGAGGTGTCTGCCGCGGGGCCATCGCGATCATCCTCAGGGCGAATACCAGCGCGAGCGGAATCAGGAACAGCGCGTAAAGCGGCATCTCGGGAATCCGCTTGCCGAACGACACCGTGAACTGCAGCAGCAGATAGTAGCCGCCCACCAGATGCAACGCGCGCCACGCCCGCGGGCCGAGCCAAGCCGCGGTGCGATCGAACGATGTCGCGGTCATCGCAACGATGAATCCGTAGCCGATGCCGCCGAAGACATAGGAGGCGAGGTTGGTTGCTTTCGCGAAGCCGAGGGGATCGACGACAGCGAAACCGGCAATCGCAATGGCATGCAGCGCATGCGACGTGGCAAAGGTGACGCCGAGATAGCGGCGATTGCGGCGCTGCCAGCGCGTCCACGCGTTCGGCCAGAGATGTGCGAGCGCCGCGGCGGAAAATGCGAGGCAGAAGAATAAGAGCGAGGTGCGGGCGGTGAAGCGGATCACCATGCGGACGCCGTTGGCGTCGAATGTGTGCGGGCCGGCGATGCCTGCGCATAGCGCGATCAGAACGAGCGTCAGCAGGCCGAACAGCCGCCAGCCTTCGAACCAGGTTTGCCGTTGCATGCTCATGATGCGCTCCCTCCCTATGTAATCGCCAGTTACATACGGAGGCGTGTGATTGGTCAATCCGTGTAAACGGCGCTTACATTCACAACCGGGTGATGCTAGTGATGGCGATGGCCAGATCCGCCACCCAGAGGCGCCGCCCGGTGGCGCCGAAGCCCTATCATCACGGCGATCTCCGCCGCGTGCTGATCGATGCCGCCCTGAAGCTTGCCGAGGAGGGTGGGCCGGAGGCGGTCAGCGTCCGTGAGGCAGCGCGGCGGGCCGGCGTCTCGCCGGGCGCGCCGTTCCGGCATTTCGACAGCCGCGCTGCGCTGATGACGGCGGTCGCGGAAGAGGCGCAGCGGCGCTTCCGCGCCGAGATCGAGGCGGCGTTCGCCGACGCGCGGGCGCGCGATCCGCTCGAACGGTTTCGCGCCTTTGGCCTGGCTTATTTGCGCTGGGCGATGAGGAATCCTGCGCATTTCGAGATCATCTCCTCCGGCCGTCATTTCGACCACGATGCCGCCGGAGCGGTATCGCAGGACAATGCCGAACTGATCGCCCTGACGGAACGGATGCTGGGTGAGGCAGCGGCTGCCGGGAGCCTGCGCCCCGCCGACCTCAAGACGGTGCTGATCGCCGGCCGCGCCTTGGTCTATGGCTTTGCCCGGATGAAGATCGACGGCCATTTCCCGCGCTGGGGCGTGACGGAAGGCAAGGTCGATCGGATGGCGGAGGCGGTGATCGACCTGTTCATCGCGGGGATCGCGACGGGCTGACACCCCATGGTGAGGGGAAAAAGTCACGCCGGTAAGATTAAGCAAAGGTCTGAACGGCCCGTCCATTGCCCGTTCATGACCGTTCCACTACAGTTTTATGACATGCCGCGCTCCGGCTGCGGCGTCCGCCTCCTGGTCTTCCCGTCCAGCGAAAGGTTTTCCCCGCGCCGGTCGAGTTACGCGTTCCGTCAATGGCGCCGGCGCCGAACCCAGGCCCCAACACAGCGGTTGCAACAACCGGCCTTGGCTCGTTCGGCATTGTCAGGCTGGCCGCCGTCGCCGCGCCACAACTTGCCGCGCTGATCCTGATGCTGCAGACCGAGACCGATTTCGGCTCACGGCTCTGCTTCATCCTGAGCTGGGGTATTCTTAACTTTGTCTGGATCGCGCTGCTGCGCCGGCCCGCGCTGTCGGGCGCGCTGTCGCTGACCATGGTCGTGGTGCTGGTGCTGCTGTCGCGCCTCAAGCACGACGTCGCCCAGATGACGGTCAACTTCGTCGACCTGATGGTGATCGACCGCGACTCCACCGCATTCCTGTTCACGATATTCCCGAACCTGCGCTGGTCGGTGATCGCGGCCGGCCTCGTCACGCTGCCGCTGATGTATGCGCTGTGGTGGCTCGATCCCTTCCGCATCCGACGTCTGCCGGCGCTCGCACTCGCGCTCGCCTGCATCGCCGCGCTGACCGGCTACTCGCTGGCCTATCCCGATGAATCCTGGCGCGCCTACTACGACGACGGCTATCTCTCGAAATTTTCGCGCTCCGGCGTCACCGCGGTCTCCGATTTCATGAACTACGGCTTCATGGAAAAGGCCGCGGCGTCGACCGATCGCCTCAATATCCCGCTGATGGATTCCTGCCATCCCGCAGGGCGCCGGCCCCACATCATCATGATCCATGATGAGTCGAGCTTCGACATCCGCGAGACCGGCAATGCCAAGGTGCCTGCGGGCTATGGCAGCCATTTCAAGTCCTTCGACGGCAAGGAGCGCACATTCCTGGCCGAGAGCAATGGCGGCCCGAGCTGGTACACCGAATATAACGTGCTGGCCGGACTGTCCTCGCGCTCGTTCGGCCGCTTCGCCTATTTCATCACGCGCATCGCGGCCGGCCGCGTCCAACGTGGACTGCCGCTGTCGCTGCGCCGTTGCGGCTATGAGACGATGTCGCTCTATCCCGCGCTCGGCGCCTTCATGAGCGAACGCAGTTTCCAGACCACGACCGGCATCGAGCATTTCTACGATGCGCAGGATCTCGGCGCGAAAGACGTCGAGCCCGACAGCTTCTTCTACGACGCCGCGTTGAAGCTGATGTCGGAACGCCCCGCGTCGCAAAAGCCGCTCTTCATGTTCGTCTATCTCGCCGCCAATCACTTCCCCTGGGAGACCAAATTCCGTCCCGACCAGATGCCCAACTGGCGCGCGCCGGGCAACGCACCCTCGGTCGATGAATATCTGCGGCGGCAGGCGATGAGCGCGAACGACTATGCCGGGTTCGTTGCGGGCCTGAAGAAGCGTTTTGCCGGGGAGCCGTTCCTGATCGTGCGTTACGGTGATCACCAGCCGGAGTTCTCCTCGCAGCTGCTCGATCCCGGCCTCGACGAGGCCGGCGTCGGCAAAAAACTCGATGCCTACGACCCGCGCTACTACGCGACCTATTACGCCATCGACGCTGTCAATTTCGAGCCGGTGAAGAGCCCGGCGGTGATGGACACGATCGACGCGGCCTATCTGCCGCTGGTGATCCAGGAGGCCGCCGGCATCCCGCTGGATCCGTCGTTTGCCGAGCAGAAGGCGATCATGTTGCGCTGTAAGGGGATTTTCTATGCCTGCAAGGACGGCGCAGAGGCGCGCCGGCTCAACCGCCTCCTGATCGACGCCGGGATGATCCACGGGCTTTGAGGTGGTTCCCGCCTTGAGTGTTGCGGCGCAAACCTGCTAAACGGCTTCCAATCCGTGTTGGGGCTTTCGCCATGGTGATGCGACTTTTCGCGCCGCAGTTCCTCCTGCTCTGGGCCTTCATCGGCTCGGCGCTAACAGTGCATTTGCGCGGCAAGGTGCGCCTCGGATTCTGGCGCCAGGTTTCCGACCATTCCACCCTCATGGCGCCCTACAACGTGCTGATGTACATGTTCTCGGGCGTGCCGAACCGGCCGATCCTCGAGGTCGGCATGGTGCCGGAGCTCAATTTGCTGCGCGACAATTGGGAGACCATTCGCGAGGAGGCCGAGCATCTGTTCGCGCAGGGCCAGATCAAGGCCGCCGACAAATACAACGACTGGGGCTTCAACTCGTTCTTCCGTACGGGGTGGAAGCGCTTTTACCTGAAATGGTACGAGGAGGCGCTGCCCTCCGCTATCGCGAACTGTCCGAAGACCGTGGCGCTGGTGAATTCGATCCCGACGGTGAAGGGCGCGATGTTCGCCAATCTGCCGCCGGGCGGCAAGCTGGTGCAGCACCGCGATCCCTATGCCGGTTCGCTGCGCTATCATCTCGGCCTCGTCGTGCCGAAGTCCGCAGGCGAGTGCCGCATCTTCGTCGATGGTCAGCCGTATTCCTGGCGTGACGGCGAGGACCTGCTGTTCGACGAGACCTATCTGCACTACGCCGAGAATACCACCAGCGACGAACGCATCATCCTGTTCTGCGACGTCGAGCGTCCGCTGACCTCGAAGGCGATGACGTCGATGAACCGCTGGGTCTCGCGCAACATCATCAACGAGAGCGCAACCCAGAACGAGGAGGGCGAACGCGTCGGCTGGCTCAACCGCGTGTTCGGCTCCGTCTATCAGGTGCGCCTTCTCGGCAAGCGCATGAAGGCCTGGAACAAGCGCGTCTATTACGCGGTGAAGTATCTCGTCATCGGCGCCATCCTCGCCGCGTTCCTCGCGACCGCGTTTGCGTAGTTCTCGTCGTCATTTATCCCTGGATAGCCGCTTCGCGCTCCTAGGGAGTGGCCGGCGCCTTCGCGGGCGTCATACTGTCTTCAGCGACATGGCTATCTGCGGGACGTTCGCCGAACGGATATGCTCCCAACTGCAACACCAGGACGATTCCCAAAACCAAGAGCGCGATCAGCAGTTCGACGCCAGGCTCGTATGAGCCCAGAAGATCGTGCGAGTAGCTGTAGACCGAAACGCCCAGCCCATTCCCGGTTGCGAAGAGGATAAAAACCGCACTGACGGCCTTGGTGTAACTTGCGGGGCTGAAATAGCGGCTGACCATGTAAGTGATTATATCGGCTTCTGATCCAAGACTAAATCCGATCAGTACGGCAATGAGGTATGCCACCGAGGTCGAAACGGGTGCGGCCAGAAAAATGAATAGCGCCAGGATCGCGAGGCTCATCGAACCTGCCGCAACGGTGGATGCGCGAAACCTATCCAGCAGCAGCCCCACAAGCGCTCGGCTGAACAGCGACGCAAAGCCCGCGGTAGACAGCATCCCCACGGCACTCGTCGTGGAAATGCCCTTGTCCGTCATCAAGGGTACGATGTTGGATAACGTGCCGATCACGGCCATGGAAAGAAAGAAGATCGGCGCCGCGATCAGCCAAAAACGCAAGCGCACAATGATTTCGAGGAGAGCCGGCACGCCCCCCGTCCCACCGATCCGCTCCCGATTTTGAGGCGTCGGCGGCACGCGAACCATGAAGGCCAGCGCAGGCAACGTCACGGCCGCAACCAGCACACCAAGTCCCATGAAGCCGCCCCGCCAACCGTAGTTTGCCATCATGAAATTGGTGTACAGCGGCATCAGGGTGGCGCCGATGCCCGTTCCAGTAACCATGAGGCCGAGGGCCAATCCGCGGTGATGGTCGAACGACCTGACGATTGCAATGGAATAAGGAATCGCGTTCGAGGCCCCGCTGCATATGCCCATGACCGTGAAAAGAAGATAGTAAATCGCAGGTGAGTTCGGCACGAGCCCGACACAGAAGATGCTGGCAGCACACAGCGCTATGGTAATCGCAGTGGGCCCACGAACGCCCCACCGGACCATCAGGAAGCTCATCGGGACATAACTGATTCCCGCGCACACATGCTGTATGGTGAGGCCCAGCGTTGTCGTGGACCTGTCCCAACCAAACTCCTTGCCGATCGCATTCGTGAAAATTCCAAACGAATTGCCCAGAACGCCGATGCCGACGGCAACACCCAATGCGCCTCCGACGACGGTCCACCATCGGTTCAACGGCTGGCTGAACATTTTTGGATTTCCTGTTTCACGTCGGCGAGAAAACGTAGTCAACCTGCAACGAGCGGCCGCGCCTGATCGAATAACTTCGCAGCCGCGACATAGCGGTCACGCTGCAACATTGACCTTGTGCGTTGGCGCAAGTGTCCGCCAGTGACCATTGGCAGGCACCGGTTGGTCGACAGCAGCGATCACGCTGTAGTCGGCGTCCACCCCGATGGGATCCCTGCCACTTTCGATCGCATCGGCTGAATCCAGGACACGTTTGCGGAAGCGTATCACGGCGATGTCCGAAGAAATCAGGTGCTCCTTGGTTCGGTCGTAGATCGGTCCCATGGACGTCGATATCACTGCATCCTCGACGGCAATGCCACGGAATCCGGACCAGTTCTCGTGCATGAGGTCGCGCCGCTGCCAGTCGAAATTGGCGCGGGTGAAAAGGAACTGCTGTGTTTTCGGATCGTACAGCTGCGGGTCGTCGTAGCCCGTTTCCCTAAGTCTGCTTTCAAAGCTGATGGGCTCAGTGCCGTACCGGATCGAGTAAGTCGCTGTATGCTCATCATCGATCGGAATCTCGAGGAGCAGGGTCGAATTGTTCTTTCCCTGAAGCGCACCGCCCGGAATGATCCGTCCGCTCGGCATGATGAAGGGCACAATGCGGACATTGGCGCCGCTGGGTCCATTGCGGAACGCCGCATAGTGATAGCCGAACTCGGTATTCTCAATCTCGAGCTTGGGGCCGGTGTCGTCCATCGCGCCGACCTTCTCATCGGTTTTTCCGCTCCATGAAGGACGGGCGGCGTTGGTGTGAAGGATACCGACATGCGAAGTGTCGAGTCCACCTTCGGTCATCTGGACCCAATTCGTGTGGGTGTCGACGCGCAACAGCACGCGGTGATTCTCGGGAAAATCCAGGGCGGCAAAGCGTTGGAAGGCCGGCTGCTTTTCCTTCGGACCGATATAGGTCCAGATAATTCCCCCAGCCTCGACGACGGGGTAGGCGGGCGCCGTGAGCCTCGGCGGCCGCTTGTCTACCGGAATGTTCATGATATCGAGCACCGAACCGTCGGTCCCGAATTTCCAGCCATGATAGAGACAGCGTACGCCACAGTCTTCGACACGTCCCAAGGCCAACGATGCTCCGCGGTGAATGCAGAGTTCGTCGAGGACACCGACCTTGCCGTCCTTGCCGCGAAACACGACGAAATTCTCGCCCAACAGCCGTTCGGCGCGCGGGGCGCAACCGGGCTCCGGCAGCCGATCGGCGGTGCAGATCGGCATCCAGAAACGTCGAAACACGGCGCCCATCGGGGTTCCCGGACCGACGCGGCACAGGCGATCGTTCTCCTCTTTGGTCATCATCGACGTTTCTCTCCGTGCTTCGGCATCTCTTGTTGGGCTATCTGTGGGCTTTGGAATAACTCTAGGGATCGCGAACTTGCGCTGTCAACCCAAAATCTTCCGTGGAAGAACCACTTTCTTCCTTGGAAGAATTAGTCCGATCCAGAATTGCCGACTGTGGTCGCGCTGATGTCCTGCGATCGTGCTGCCGGGACTGGACCGGTTGTTGTCCGGGCGGACTTGAAAGTGTATCGTTTGCTTTTCAAGGTATCTGAAGAGATTTGACGGCATGGCTCGCAAGACAATCGCCCCGGCGGGTGGGCACGCGCGGGATATTGCGACGAGCTGGGCGCGCGAACGACCAGATCTGGATCCGATCGACTATCTGCTATCGATATACCTGCTTCGCATCGGCAGAATCATCGATCGCGTCGGAAGCAGGCAATGGGAACGGATATTCGGACTTAGCGGAGCCGAGATGCGCGTTTTGCTTGCGCTGCGTCGTGCCGGCGGCGACTATGCCATGCGACCAACCGATCTGTTTCGCGCGTTGCTCGTCACTTCGGGGGCGATCACGAAGAAAGTGGATCGAATGTCGACAGCAGGTCTGGTCCGGCGGATCAAACGGGGTGGCCTTCGTGTACAGTTGACCCCAAAGGGCAAGCACGTGGCCGACAAGGCGATGACCGAGATCGCCCGCTCCGCGCTGGTGTCGAGGTCGCGTGTTTCCCTTTCCAGACGGGAGCGAAAGGTGTTGGTCGGGCTCTGTGAAAAGCTGCTGCTGGATTTTGAAGCAGATGCCGGTGTTCTTGAATTGATGGAATAGTGTTCCCTCCATCGGGCCCTCACCACTATTCTTCCGGCCAATAGAGCCGCGTGGGATTGTCGACCAGCAGTTTCCGCTGCAGCTCGTCCGTCACCGCAATATGCGGGATGAAATCGACGAGCAGGCCGTCATCCGGCATGTGGCCTTTCAAATTCGGATGCGGCCAGTCGGTGCCCCATAGCACGCGGTCGGGAAAGGTCTCGACGATTCGCCGCGCGAACGGCACGACGTCGCGATAGGCGTTGCGTTCGCCGTTCAGCGCCGGCGGTCCTGAAGCCGACATCCGCTCCGGGCAAGTGACCTTCGACCACACATTCGGATGCTCGCGCATGAAGCGCACGAACAATTCGAACTCGGGACCGTCGACCGGCTTGCTGACGTCAGGCCTGCCCATATGGTCGACCACCACGATGGTCGGGAGGCCCGAGAAGAAATCCCACAGCTCCGGCAAATCCGGCGCCTCGAAATGGATCACCACATGCCAGCCGAGCTTGTGGATTCGCCCGGCGACCTCTACCAACTCGTCGCGCGGGGTGAAATCGACCAGCCGCTTGACGAAATTGAAGCGCACGCCGCGCACGCCCTGCGCATGCATCGCCTGCAGCTCGGCGTCGCCGACATCGCGCCTTACCGTGGCGACGCCGCGCGCGCGGCCGTCCGAATGCACCAGCGCATCGATCATGGCGCGGTTGTCGGCGCCGTGGCAGGTTGCCTGCACCACCACATTGCGGGAAAAGCCGAGATGGTCGCGCAGCGCGTAAAGCTGCTCGTTCGAGGCGTCGCAGGGCGTGTATTTTCGCTCGGGTGCGAAAGGAAATTCCGCGCCGGGGCCGAACACATGGCAATGCGCGTCGACCGCCCCCGCGGGCAGCTTGAAGCGCGGCTTCGACGGATTGGCGTACCAGTCGAGCCAGCCCGGTGTCTTCTCGAAAGCGGTCATTGGGGTTTCCCGATCTTGTCCCACAGCCAGCGCGCCACTGCGTCTGGCGAAGACGTCGCATCATTGCCGCTGGCGCGCAAATTTCCCTCACGCATGCTTGATATGTCGATCTTGCCGAGTAGCGGTTTCAGCGCCGCCTGCAGCACCTGATCGTTCGCGCGCTTCGGCGCCAGCAGCACAATCGCATCATAGGGCGGGATCGCATGTTTGGGATCGTCGAGCACAAGCAGATCGTACTTTGAAATAAGCCCGTCGCTGGTGTAGCCCGCGATCACGTCGACCTCGCTGGATGCGACGGCGGCGTACATGAAATCGGGCTGCATGGTGCGTTGCGCGCGAAACGACAGTCCGTAGGCCTTGCGTAGGCTCGCCCATTCCGGCCGCGAGAAGAATTCATAGTCGCCCGCGATCGACATGGTCGACGCATGTGACGTGAGATCGGCGATCGAGCGGATGCCGAGCGCCTCTGCACGTTTGCGCGGCATCACCAACGCATAGGCATTCTCGAAGCCGAGTTCGCCGAACAGGGGGATGTTTTGCCTGGCGAGAACGGTCTTCAATTCGCCGAGCAGTTGCTCACGCGACGGGGTGTCGCTGCGATGGAATTGATTCAGCCATAGCGTACCCGAATAATCGACATAGACGTCAATGTCGTTCGCGGCGAGCGCATCGAAGATTACGCTGGAGCCAAGTCCTTCGCGCGAGCTTGCCGACAATCCAGCGGCGCGCAGCCGCTCCGCGATCAGCGCCGACAGCACGTATTGTTCGGTGAAAGTCTTGGCGCCGACGATGTAGCTCGACGGTCCCCGCGCCATGGTCGGCACCAGCGTCGCTGCGATCAATGCCGCGATGCCGAGGCCGCCGAGCGAGGCGCGAAGGCGACTGCGGTTGCGCAATCCATTCTCGATCAGCGCCAGAAGCTGGTCGACCGCAAGCGCGAGCACGGCGGCGGCGATGCAGCCAAACAGCACGAACACCCAGTTCTGGGTCTGCAGGCCTGCAAAGATGTAATTACCGAGGCTGGTCTGGCCAATCGGCGTTGACAATGTCGCGGTGCCGATCACCCACACCGCCGCGGTGCGAATGCCTGCCATGATGATCGGCAGCGCCAGCGGCAGCTCGACCGTGAACAGCGATTGGCGCGGCGTCATGCCGACGCCTTGCGCGGCTTCCAGCAATTCGCCGGCGACGCCGTTCAATCCGGTGATGGTGTTGCGTAGCACCGGCAGCATGGAATAGAGCGCCAACGCCAGCACCGCAGGTAAAAAGCCGAAGGCGGAGAAGCCGAGGCCGAACCAGGCTGAAGTCACCGACGTCAATGCCAGCAGTAGCGGATAGAACAACGCGAGCAGCGCCAGGCCCGGCACGGTCTGCACGATGCTGGCGATCCCCAGCAACACGCCGCGCAAAACCGGCGCCTTGCGGGCGGCAATCGCCAGCGGGAGGCTGACGACAAGTCCGAGCGTAAGCGCCGTGACGCTGACGCGCACATGATTGCCGAGATAGTCGGGAAGATGGGTCAGCGCCTCGCCCCAGCGCGGATCGGAGAGCAGGCTCATGCCGCGCCATCCCGCGGCAGTAGCGCGTTCAGCCGGTCGGCCTGCCGGCGCGGCGTGCGCAACAGCTCGGCGACATAGCTATCGCTGCTTTTCGTCAACTCCGCCGGCGTGCCCAGCGCCAGCAGCTTGCCGGTGCGCATCACCGCGATGCGGTCGGCTAGCAGCAGCGCCTCGGTCATGTCATGGGTGATCATGACGGTGGTGAGCCCGAGCTTCTTGTGGAGGGCGCGATAGTCGTCGCCGAGTGCATCTCGCGTCAGCGGATCGAGCGCGCCGAACGGCTCGTCCATCAGTACGATCCGCGGCTTCGCCGCGAGCGCGCGGGCCACGCCGACGCGCTGGCGCTGTCCGCCCGACAATTCCTGCGGCAGGCGATCGCGATGTTGCCGACGGTCGAGCTGGACGAGGTCGAGCAACTCGTCGACCCGCGCGGCGATCTCGGCTGAAGGCCAGCCCAGCAGTTTCGGCGTGATGCCGATGTTGCCGGCGACAGAGATATGCGGAAACAGCGCACCGCTCTGGAACACATAGCCGATGCGGCGGCGCAGTCGCACGGGATCGAGCGCGCGGACGTCCTCGCCTTCGACGGTGATCGTGCCGTGGTCGGCCTCGATCAGCCGGTTGGCGAGCCGCAGCAGCGTGGTTTTGCCCGAGCCGGAGCCGCCGACGATGGCGAGGAACTCGCCCTCGGCGACCCAAAGCGAGACGTCGTACACCGCCACCACGCGCTCGTCGCCGCGGCCGGCAAAGGTCTTGCCGACATTGACGTAGGCGATCAGCGGGGCAGGGGGCATATCGACAGCACTACCACGTTGCACGGCTGCGTTGAAACTGTCCGCGCAAGCGGCTAAGCCATCCCCACGAACGGGGAGGAAGCGGAGTGGACGCGGCAACGCCGAACGCGGTCGCGCTTGAGGATGCGACGGTAGCCTTTGCCGTCGGCAACGGAGGCGTCTATACGGCCGTCGAAAAGGCGCAGCTTGCGGTCGCCGATGGCGAGTTCGTCGCCATCGTCGGGCCGACCGGCTGCGGCAAGTCGACCCTGCTCAATGTCGCCGCGGGCCTGCTGCGGCCGGCGTCCGGCGCGGTGCGGATTTTCGGCCGGCCGCTGGCGGATATCAACGGCGACGCCGGCTATCTCTTCCAGGCCGATGCGCTGTTTCCATGGAAGACCGCGATCGACAATGTCGCCATCGGCCTCGAAGTCGTGGGCATGCCGCGCGACGCCGCGCTCGAGCGCGCGCAAGCCTGGCTGACGTCGGTCGGCCTCGGCGGCTTCGCCAACCGCTATCCCCATATGCTGTCGGGCGGTCAGCGCAAGCGCGTCGGCCTCGCGCAAGTCCTGATCCGCGATCCCAAAATTCTTCTGATGGACGAGCCGTTCGGACCGCTCGATGCTCAGACCCGGCAGATCATGGGCAATCTGCTGCTCGATCTCTGGAGCCGAAATCGCAAGGCCGTGCTGTTCGTCACCCATGACCTGGAAGAGGCGATTGCGCTCGCCGACCGTGTCGTCATCATGTCGGCGGGGCCGTCGGCGCGCATCATCGGCGACTGGCGCGTGCCGATCGCGCGTCCGCGCGACATCTCGGAAGTGCGGATGCAGAAGGAATTTCACGAGCTTCATCGCGAAATCTGGAGTGTTTTGAAGGATCAGGTGTTGAAGGGATATGCGCAATCGACCGCCGGCTGATGCCGGTTCTGCGAACGCGCGTAATCAATGGGGTAACAAGAAGAGAGGAAGACGTCATGGTGTTACGTGGATCGATCCTGGCAAGTGCAATGTTGCTCGCCGCCTTCTGTGGCACGCAGGCAGCGAGAGCGGACGGCGTGTTCACGCTGACTTCGACGGCGTACAAGGACGGCGAGCGGCTGCCGACCAAATTCGCCGGCAACAACAAGTCCAACCCCAATTGCGTCGGCGAGAACATCTCGCCGCCGCTTGCCTGGGCCAATCCGCCTGAGGGCACCAAGAGTTACGCGCTGTTGATGCTCGACATCGACGGCCGTCCGCCCGGCGGCGTCAGCCATTGGGTCGCCTACGGCATTCCGGCCTCCGTGACCGGCTTTGCCGAGGGCGAGGTGTCGAAGGCCTCAGACAAATATGTCGGCGGCCAGAGCACCATGAAGCTCGCGAATTATTTCGGACCGTGCACACCGCCCGGACCGCCGCATCATTACATTCTCACGCTGATGGCAACCGACCTCGAGCCGACGGCCTTGAAGGAAGGCATGACGCGGGATGAGGTCATCAAGGCGCTCGACGGTCATGCCAAGGGCGCGACCAGCCTGATCGGCACGTTCAGCAAGCAGTAGGGGCGTTAGTGAGCGAGATAGTGCAGCGAGTGCAGTGCGCTCCCTCCCCCCTTGCGGGGGAGGGTTGGGGAGGGGGGTCCAAGGGTACAGCTGTGAGTCGGGCTACCCCCACCCCCAACCCCTCCCCGCAAGGGGGAGGGGGAGCAGAGTCCGCTCCTGGCTAACGTCATCGCCGATTACTCAGAGCGAGCGAGTTCGCAATGTCGCGCCTGACTCTTCTCTCGCTCCAGCTCCTCGTCGCCGTCGTCGCGGTGGCGCTGTGGCAATTCTTCGCCACCGTGCCGGTGTTCGGCAAGATGCTGCTGCCGCCGTTCTTCTTCTCAAATCCCGTCGATGTCTTCAGCCAGGTGATCGACTGGTTCTCCACCGGCGTGATCTGGAGGCATCTGCTGATCACGCTGTGGGAATCTATCCTTGCTTTCGTCATCGGCTCGCTCGGCGGCGTCTTGATCGGCTTCTGGTTCGCGCGCCAGCCGCGCGTCGCCGCGGTGTTCGATCCCTATGTCAAGATGGCCAACGCGTTGCCGCGCGTAGTGCTGGGACCGATCTTCACACTGTGGCTCGGGCTCGGCATCTGGTCGAAGGTCGCGCTCGGCGTGAGCCTGGTGTTCTTCATCGTGTTCTTCAACGTCTACCAGGGCGTCAAGGAGGTCAGCGCCACCGTGCTCGACAACGGCCGCATGCTCGGCATGAGCGAGCGGCAGCTGACGCGGCATGTCTATTGGCCGTCGGCGCTATCCTGGATGTTTTCCTCGCTGCATACCTCGGTCGGATTCGCCGTGGTCGGCGCCGTCGTGGGCGAATATCTGGGATCGGCGGCGGGCCTCGGCTACATGATCCTTCAGGCCGAAGGCACCTTCGACGTCGCCGGCGTGTTCGCCGGCATGTTCGTGCTGGCGGTCTTCGTCATCCTGATCGACGTCGCGGTGACGTTGGTCGAGCGGCGGCTGTTGGTCTGGCGGCCGGTGGGGGCGGAGGGGCGGGGATAATGTAGGGTGGGCAAAGGCGCTCTTGCGCCGTGCCCACCGTTTCACATTGTGCTCTTGAAGGTGGGCACGCTTCGCTTTGCCCACCCTACGGTTTCTCTGCAAGCGTCAATTCAACAGCTTGGTATCATCCGGCGCCTGCGGCGGGGTCTTGATCGCGATCGCCTTGATGGTGCGGCCATCGGGCTTGGTGCCGCCATGCGGCGTTCCCTTCGGAATGATCACGAGATCGCCCGGCTTCACCTTCACTTCCTTGTCGCCGAGCCAGATCGTCCCGGTGCCTTCGAGGATGTACTGGATCTCGTTGGCATTGGCGTGCAAATGCTTCGGCGGGCTGCCGTCCTGCACCGAGATAGTTGCGCCGTCCACAGCGACGAACAGCTTGTTCCGCATGCTGCCGGCATTCGGCGCCGAAATGGCATCGCCTTCGAGTTCGCCCGTATGGATGATCTGCGCGCTGATCGTGTCGGCAGCGTATGCCGGCCGCATCACATGCGTCACGACACAGCCAGCTGCGAATGCCGCACCGATTGCGAGCGTGGTTGCGATACGATTCATGGGTAGCCTCCCCGTTGGTGGTTTCTTGTGGCTGTCATGCTAGGCCGTCAGTCTCCGGCTGGCCATCAGCCTCTCGGAGGGTGCGACGAAAAAACTTCAGCCCGCGCGCGCGGAATAAAGCCACCGGCGAGGTTTTCGCATCGCAACACCTCGCACCAAAGTCGCCTTCTCAAAGCGGGTGCGCCGCATTACCTTGCCGCCAACCAGAGGGAGGACATCATGCAGACCATCCTGAGCCGGCTCTCGGGCGCGCTGTTGGCGCTGGCCCTGATCTGCGGCCCCGCGGCGGCCCAAAGCAAGATCACCATCGCCGTCGGCGGCGGCGGCTGCCTGTGCTACCTGCCGACCATCCTGGCCAAACAGCTCGGCGAATACGACAAGGCGGGCGTCAATGTCGACCTCGTCGATCTCAAGGGCGGCTCGGATGCGCTCAAGGCCATGCTCGGCGGCAGCGCCGACGTGGTGTCCGGCTATTTCGACCATTGCGTCAATCTCGCCGCCAAGAAGCAGGAACTGCAGGCCTTCGTGGTCTACGACCGTTATCCCGGGCTCGTGCTGGTGGTCGCGCCTTCGCACACCAAGGAAATCAATTCGGTCAAGGATCTCGCCGGCAAGAAGGTCGGCGTTACCGCGCCGGGCTCTTCGACCGACTTCTTCCTGAAATTCCTTTTGAAGAGGGAGGGACTCGATCCGGCCAGCGCGGCGGTGATCGGCATCGGCCTGAACGCGACTGCGGTCGCGGCGATGGAGCAGGGCCAGATCGACGCGGCGATGATGGCCGAACCCGCCGTCACCGTGTTGGCCAAGAGCCATCCGGACCTGAAGATCCTCGCCGACACGCGCACGCAAAAGGACACGCTCGCCATCTTCGGCGGCGATTATCCCGGCGGCTCGCTTTATGCCACCGCGGCCTGGGTCGCCTCCCACGAAAAGGAGACGCAGGCGCTGACCAACGCCATCGTCTCGACGCTGGCCTGGATCCATTCGCACTCGCCCGAAGAGATCATGGCCAAGATGCCGGAGGAGATGGTCGGCAAGGACAAGGAGCAATATCTCACCGCGCTCAAGAACACGATTCCGATGTACTCGGAGACCGGCAAGATGGATCCCAAGGGCGCGGACGCCGTGCTTGCGATGTTCAGCGTCGGCTCGGCTGATGTCGCCAAGGCCAATATCGACGTCACCAAGACCTACACCAACAAGTTCGTCGAGCAGGCGAAGAAGACGACGGGAATGAATGCGAAGTAACGTTGGGAATGACTGAGCCGGTCATACATCGGGTCACGACGCTTGATCTGACATACGAGCCCTGGGATTGGCCGTTTGCGACAAGGCGGCGCGCCGACATCGACGCGCATTTTGCTGCGAAGAAACGGGAAAAGCCGAACATCTGGAACGGCCAGGTGCTGCTCGCGCGCCGTCCCGCCTGGGGCGAGGGGCGGTTCAGCGCCAGCTATTTCGCGACCGATTTCGCAAGCTTTCTGGCCTGGCGCGACTGGGGATTCGTCGATGCGTCCGTGTTCAACAGCTTTGGCATGGGCGCGCTACGCTGCGCCGACGGCGCTTTCGTCATGGGCGAGATGGGGGCACACACCTCGACCGCGGGACGGGTCTATTTTCCGTCCGGCACGCCCGACCTCGACGACATCGTCGGCGACCGCGTCGATATTGCCGGCAGCGTGAGGCGCGAGCTCGAGGAGGAGACCGGGCTGAGGCCTGAAGATTACGAGGCGGCCGCGCACTGGGATTGCGTGACGGCGGGATCGGCGATCGCACTGATCCGCATCCTCAATGTCGCGATGCCGGCGGATGCCTTGCGCGCGCGGATCGAGGCCAATCTGGCGCGGCAAAAGCAACCGGAATTGTCGGCGATTCATCTGGTTCGCGCGCGGGCCGACATTTCGGCCGCGATGCCGCCCTTTATCGCGGCCTTCATCAAGCGGCAATTCGCCAGCTAATTTCGCGCGCGCCGCGCGGCCCGGCGATGTCAAAATTTTGTCACAGCCCTTTTATCGAGAAGTATTTTCTAACTTCGTGCTGAGACTCAAAGCATCCGAGCTTGTGCGGCATCCATTTTTCAAAGGCGCTGGCGAACGTCCTTTTTTGCTTGCGTGTAGATTTGATCGTCGTCATCCTCGCGTTGTCGGGCAAGACTGCCGGCAATCAATGACCAGCGCCAAAGGAGGAGGAGACCTATGAGAGAGCAGTTAGGGTATTTCCGGCTTGGCGTCATCGGCGCGATGAGCGTCGCTTGCATGCTGGCCACCGCGCCAGCGGCGAATGCGGTCGAACTGACCGCCCTCGTCACCACCACGACCGGCACCTATCAGGGCCTGAAGAACTTCCAGGAACTACCGGGAGATCCAGCGAGCGGAGTCAACGTCTTCTTTGGTATCCGTTACGGCCAGGCGCCGGTAAGCACATTGCGCTGGAAGCCGCCGCAGGCGCCCAATCCTGGCCAGGGATCGATCGTCGCGGGAACACCCGGCCACACCTGCACGCAGGGACGGCCAACCGATTCCGAGGATTGCTTGTTCCTCAATGTCTACACGCCTTCCAACGTAACCGGGAGGTCCAAGCTGCCGGTGTTCGTCTGGATTCACGGCGGCGCGCTGGTCAGCGGCGCCGGGTCTGACTACGATCCGTCGGTGATGGTGGCCAACAACGACATCGTCGTCGTCACGATCAACTACCGCCTCGGGAGCCTCGGCTTCCTCGCAGCCAGCGTGCTGGCGGCGCCCCAGGCGAACGCCTTCCAGAACGTCGGCGACGCCGGCAACTACGGTCTCATGGACCAGCAATTCGCGTTGGCCTGGGTCCAGCAAAACATTGCGGCTTTCGGCGGTGATCCAGACGCGGTGACGATCGGCGGCGAGTCAGCCGGCGGCCTCAGCGTCTCGTCGCAGCTTGCCTCAACGAACACCGTCAGGAGCCTGACCGGCCAGCCTCTGTTCCGCCGCGCGATCATCGAGAGCGGCGCGTACATGTATCATGACTTGCCATCGCTCGCGACTTACCAGGCCCTGAGCAACTCCTTCGCCCAGCAAGACGCCAACGCATCCTGCGGCGGCACCTTGAGCCTCGCCTGCCTCCAGGGACTGCCGGCAGCGCAAGTCTTCGCGAATGAAGGCACCTTCGGCGGCTTCGGCATTGCGCCCAATTTTGGCACAAAAATCCTGCCGCGCGACCTCCATACGGCCTTCGCGACCGGCCAGTTCAACCAGGTGCCGGTGCTGCAGGGCACCAACGCCAATGAGGGCCGGCTGTTCGAGCCGCTCTTCTTCCCCAGTCAGGTCACCGCTCCCCTTGGCAGCGCTGCGAACATCGTCGCTGCCGGCGGCCCGGCAAGCTTCGACCTTCAAGTCCCGAACGTTCTCTGTGCAGTGCCGCAGTTCTCTAGCAACGTCGCGACCTGCACTTACGCGCAGGAGATCGCCTTCTTTATGCAGACCCTTGTGACAGCGACGCCGTCCAACCAGACCGCGACCTCGGCCTTCACGAAGGCGGTTGTCGCCGCTTCGGTGGCCGCGGCAGGCAAATATCCGATCTACAACTTCCACGACTTTGTTCCGCAGACGCCCGGGACGATTCCTGGCCTCAACAACAACTTTATGGGCGGCAATGTCGATGAGGCGCTCTCGCAGATCTTCACCGACTTCGTGTTCGCCTGTAACGGTTTCGATTCAAACAGCGACCTGTCCAGGCGCGTCCCTGTCTTTGCTTACGAGTTCAACGATCCAAATGCTCCGAGCAAGGCCGGCGTGCCGGGACCCGGAGCGAACTCCTCGGGCTTCACGACGGCTTCTCAGCACGCAGCCGAACTCCAGTACATCTTCAACTTCGGCTCGGCGTTCACTTCCGCGCAATCGACGCTGGCGACCGATATGAAGACCTACTGGGCCAATTTCGTGAAGACCGGCGATCCTAACAGGAACGGCAGGGATGATCTTGCCACCTTGGTCAGCCTCAGGGGGCCGCCCTCCGGGCTGCCGCACTGGCCGCGCTTCAATGCGCGGGACGACGATCACGATCGTGGCGATCGGAAGGTCCAGTCGCTCACACCGCCAGCGCCCCTCACACCGCAAGGGCCGAATCCGTTCGAGAGCTTCAGGAACGACCATTTCTGCGCGACTTGGGAGCCGCTGCTCACCTTCAACAACGGCAATGAGCCGCAGCAACCCTGACCTGAACTCCAATCGGCGACCGACCAAGCAATCGATCGCAAGAGCCTCGGACGCCCTGCCTCACGGCAGGGCGTTTTTTTAGGGCGCCGGACTGGGGCGAAGCACTATTTTGGCAAACTACGAACGACGCGGGCCGGCAATGTCAGCGACAGACCGAGCGCGATAGCAGTCTTGGGTCGTAACCTCGGACGCGGCCTTGGCAACGCCGGCGCTGGGCGGCCGCTTGTCCATTGTGCTTGACATCGCCCACCGCGCCCAATGTGATAGGCGCCAACAACAAGAACAGATGCAATACACAATCCGGGAGGGATAAATGCTGGGGCACAAAGCTGCGCGCCTGGTGATGGGGCTCTTCGCCGCCGTAGCGGCGTTGACGATGGGCTTTTCCGCCCAGGCGCAGGAGAAAAAGCTCAAGATCGGTGTGGTTTTCGACCTCACCGGCCCGCTCGCGGGCGGTGGCTCCGAGCTCGAATATCTCGGCGCCAAGATCATGCTCGACCACTACGTTAAGACCGGCGTCGAGGGCTACAAGGTCGAGACGATCTATGCCGATGCGCAGAGCAAGCCCGACATCGCCATCAACGAATCCGTGCGCCTGCTCGAACAGGAGAAGGTCGACATGGTGCTCGGCTTCTTCTCCTCGGCGCAATGCGTGCCGGTGGCCGCGCGCGTCGAGCAGCTCAAGAAGTTCATGTGGATGACCACCTGCATCTCGTCGGCCGTGTTCTCGGACAAGAACTACAAGTATGTGTTCCGCCCGCAAGCGAGCGGCGACCAGTTCGGCCTGATGACGATGGATTTCATCGCCAACTATTCGAAGGAGAAGTTCGGCAAGGATCCGAAAGACCTGCGCGTCGCCATCATCCATGAGGACGGCGCTTACGGCGTCGACGTCTCCAAGGGCAACGTCGCCGGCGCGCAGAAGGCCGGTTTCCAGATCGTGCTGAAGGAAGGCTATTCGGCCACCGCGCCCGATCTCTCCGCGCTGATCACCAAGCTCAAGCGCGCAAAGCCCGACGTGATCTTCCACACTGGCTACAACCCCGACATCACGCTGTTCGCGCGGCAGGCGCGCGAGCAGGGGTTGAAGTTCGGGGCCTTGGTAGGCCACGGCGCGGGCTATGGCGTCTATGACAAGCTGAAGGAGGGAATGGGCGCCGACGTCAACTATATCTTCGACACCGATCCGATCTCGATCTGGCTGACCAAGCCTGACGGTATCGATCCGGCGCTCTTGCCCGTGATCAAGATGGTCGGCGAGGAGTTCGACAAGATCAAGCCGGGTCAGACGATCCGTCCTGCCCATGTCGGCATCGCCGCGTCCAACACCTATGTGTTCATGAACAACGTGCTGCCGCGCGCCATCAAGCAATATGGCGGCATCGATCCGGACGCGCTGCGCAAGGCCGCGCTCGATGTCGATCTGCCGGAAGGTGGCACGATGCTCGGCTTCGGCGTCAAGTTCTTCGGCGAGGGCACGCCGATGGCCGGTCAGAACGAGCGCTCGTTCCCCGTCGTCATCCAGTATGTCGATGACAAATCCTACGTGGTGTGGCCGAAGAGCCAGGCGCAGCGCGACCCCGTGTTGCCGTTGCCTGCGGGCATGACCTACAGCTACAAGTAAGAGGAGGTCCCCGCGAGGGATCAGGGGGATCGCCGGTGCTGGTTGTCGAGGGTCTGGTCAAGCGGTTTGGCGGCTTTCGAGCCGTCAACAACGTGTCGTTCAAGGTCGAGAAAGGCGAGATCCTCGGCCTGATCGGCCCGAACGGATCGGGCAAGAGCACGATCTTCAACATGCTGTCCGGCACGTTTCCGCCGACTGCGGGCTCGATGACATTCGACGGCCACGAGCTTGCGGGCCTGCCGCCGCACCGGATCATCAATCGCGGCATCGGCCGCACCTTCCAGATTCCGCGTCCGTTCCACCGGCTGACCTTGTTCGAGAACGTCGTGCTCGCCGGTTATTTCGGCCAGAACCGGCACAGCCGCGCGAAAGCCGAAGAGTTGGCCGAGCGCGCGCTTGCGATGGTCGGCCTGCCGACAGATCGCCACGCCAGCGTCGACGGCCTCGGCGCGGCCGGCCTGAAAAAACTCGAACTGGCCAAGGCGCTCGCCACCGGGCCGAAGCTATTGCTTGCCGATGAGAGCCTCGGCGGTCTCGACGAGACCGAGATGGATCAGGCTGCCGACATGCTGCGCAACATCCGCGACGAACTCGGCATCACCATCATCTGGGTCGAGCACATCATGGGCGTACTGATGCGGGTGGTCGATCGCGTCATGGTGCTCGATCACGGCGTCAAGATCAGCGAGGGTCTGCCGTCCGAAGTGGTGAGCGATCCGAAGGTGATCGAGGTCTATCTCGGCACCGATGCCGATGCGACCCAGGCCGCGGCCGCAGCGGCGGCCGCGCTGCGCCGGACGGGGGCTGAGCATGCTTGAGCTCAGATCGCTCGACGCCGGCTATGGCACGTTCCAGGCGCTGTTCGGCGTCAATCTCGACGTCAAGCCGGGCGAAGCCGTCGGCGTGATCGGCCCGAACGGCGCCGGCAAGACCACCCTGATGCGGGTGATCTCCGGCCTGATCCGCCCGACCAAAGGGTCGATCAAGATGCAGGGCACCGACGTGCTGGCCACGCCACCGCATCGCATCGTCAGCCTCGGTATTGCCCATGTGCCGGAAAACCGTCGGCTGTTTCCGCGGCTCACCGTCGACGATAACTTGAAGATGGGCGCCTACATGCAGGACGCGCGCGGCAAGTTTGCCGAGCGGCTGGATTTCGTGTTCGAGCTGTTTCCGCGCATGAAGGAGCGCCGCCACCAGATGGCCGGCACGATGTCGGGCGGCGAGCAGCAGATGTGCGCGATCGGCCGCGCGCTGATGTCCGATCCGAAATTGCTGCTGCTGGACGAGCCGTCGGCGGGGCTGGCGCCGGTCGTGGTGCAGCAGGTCTTCGAGCTGGTGAAGCGCATCCGCGCGAGCGGGCTCACGGTGCTGATCGTCGAGCAGAACGTGCAGCAGGTGCTCAAAGTTGTCGACCGCGCTTATCTGCTCGAGGCCGGCACCATCCGCGCCTCGGGAACCGCGGCGGAGATGCTGTCGACCGACACGATCAAGCAAGCGTATCTGGGTGTGTAGCGCATGATCCGAAAAAGTGGGTACCGGTTTTTCGAGAAGATCATGCGCCAAAGGACAAGATGATGCAGGGCTTCCTCGACATCTTCGACATCTACCTGCTGGAAGCCGTGATCAACGGCATCCTGCTCGGCGGCGTGCTTGCGCTGCTCGCGCTCGGACTCAACCTGATCTTCGGCGTCATCGACGTCACCTGGATCTGCTATGCCGAGCTCGTGATGATCGGCATGTATGCGATGTACTTCCTGGTGCAGTATTACGGCGTCTCCTATTTCGTCGCGGCACCTTTGACCATCCTGCTGGTGGCGCTGCTCGGCGCCGCCTTGCATTACTTCGTGATCGCGCCGCTGCTGTCAGCGCCGCCGATCAACCAGCTGCTCGCCACCGGCGGCGTGCTGTTCGTGCTGCAGAGCTTTGCCACCGTCGCCTTCGGCATCAATTTCCGCAATCTCGGCATTCGCTTGCCAGTGCTCTCGCTCGGCGACATGAATTTTTCCTACGCGCGCTTGTTGTCGTTCGGCGCGGCGCTGTTCGGCATGGTCGCGGTCTATCTGTTCATGACACGCACCTTCACGGGCACCGCGATCCGCGCCATCGCGCAGGATCGCCAGATCATGCCGCTGATGGGCGTCGATGCGCGGCGCATCTATCTCATCACCTCCGCGATCGGCGGCGGCCTTGCCGGCCTCGCCGCCTGCCTGCTGGTGCTGCAATATGACGTGCACCCGTTCGTCGGCCTGTCGTTCGGGCCGATCACCTTCCTGATCTGCGTGCTCGGCGGCCTCGGCAACTTCATCGGCGGCTTCATCGCCGCCTTCCTGTTCGCCGAGATCATCGCGCTCGGCGGCCTGTTCTCCGACCTCGAATGGGGCTACGTGCTGGCCTTCGCCTTCTTCATCGTGATGATGTTCATCCGGCCCGCCGGCCTGCTCGCGAGGCGCCGATGAAGGCGCAGTACATCGGCTGGGTCGTTGGGCTGGCGGCCGCGGTCGCGTTTCCGTTCGTGCAGCGTGATGCTCCCTATCACCTGCACATCATGGTGCTGATCCTGATCTGGTCGTTTGCCTATACGTCATGGTCGATCATGGGGCGCTTCGGCCTGGTGTCGCTCGGCCATGGCGGCTTCATGGGCGTCGGCGCCTATGTCACCGCGCTATTGTGGAATCACCTCGGTCTCACGCCCTGGATCGGCATTCCCCTCGGCATGGTCGCGGCGGGAATCCTCGCGCTGATCGTGGCTTATCCCTGTTTCCGCTTCCGTATCACCGGGCATTATTTCGTGCTGGTGACCCTGGCGCTGTCCGGCATCGTGCTGCAGGTCATCACCGCCACGCGCGACTGGACCGGCGGCTCGCTCGGCTACACGCCGAACCGCAAGCCGAGCTGGTTCGCGCTGCAATTCGACGACAAGATCACCTGGTATTTCATCGCGCTGCTTATCTGGCTGCTCGGCATCGCGATCTGGCACTGGGTCGACCGAGGCATGGGGCGCCACGCCATGGAGGCGATCTCGGAGGATGAGGACGCTGCGGCAGCGGCCGGCGTCAACGTCACCGCGGAGAAACTGAAGATCACCTTGATCAGCGCGTTGATGACCGCGCTCGCAGGCGCGCTCTACACCCAGTACCAGATGTTCATCTCGCCTGACACGGTGAGCGGCATCGCGGTGTCCTTGCAGATGGTGTTCGCCGCCATCGTCGGCGGGCTCTATGTCGCGCTCGGCCCGACGGTCGGCGCGATCATCACCATCCTGCTCGCGGAGTTCCTGCGCATCTCCTTCGGCACCGGTGCGGTCGGCTGGGACAATTTGATCTATGGGCTGTTGCTGGTGCTGTTCATCATCTTCCTGCCCAAGGGCATCCTTGGCAGCATCTCCGAACGGCTTTCGCTCGCGCGCAAGCCGTAAAGGACTCGCACGATGAGCGCTGACATCCGCTTTCCCAACTCCCTCTGGGCCGCGGTGACACCGCAAGGCCCGGCGCTGCCGCAACTCGAAGGTGCGGCAGAAGCCGATGTCGTGATCATCGGCGCGGGCTTCACCGGACTGTCGACTGCGCTGCATTTGCGTGAAGCGGGTGTCGATGTTGCCGTGATCGAAGCGGCCGAGCCGGGCTGGGGCGCTTCGGGCCGCAATAACGGCCAGGTGATCCCGACACTGTCGCGGCCGGATCCCGACGACATCGTCGCCAAACATGGCGCGGCCGGCGAGCGCTTCGTGGCCATGCTGCGCGACAGTGCCAACGCGCTGTTTGATCTCGCACGCCGTTATCAGATCCAGGCCGAGCAGGAACAGACCGGATGGATCCAGCCGGTGCATTCGCCCGGCCGCATCAAAATCGCCGAGCGGCGCGTGCGGCAATGGTCGGCGCGCGGTGCGCCGGTCGAGTTGCTGTCGCGCGAACAGATGAGAGACATGCTCGGTTCGGAAGCCTGGCATGGCGGTTTCTGGAATCGCTCAGGCGGCCACGTCAATCCACTGGCGCTTGCGCGCGGCATGGCGCGCGCAGTGCTCGATCGCGGAGGTCGCATCTTTGCGCGCTCGCCCGCACAAGGTATCGAACGGCGGGGCAATCGCTGGGTGGTCAAGACCGCCGGCGGTGAAATCTCCGGCCGCGCGCTTGTTGTCGCCACCAATGCCTATACGGCTGAGTTCTCGAAGACGCTGTTGCCTGACCTCGCGCATGAAGTGATACCGATATATTCCTGGCAGATGGCGACCGCGCCGCTGTCGGAAGCGGCGCGCAAGACCATCATCCCCGGCCGGCAGGCAATGTCGGATACCCATGGCGAGCTCTATTTCGCGCGTTATGACGCACGCAACCGCCTGGTCACCGGCGGCGCCTTGATCAACGCCTATGACGGCGCGGCGCGACTAAAACCCGTCGTCGCCGCGCGGCTACAGCGGCTCTGGCCGCAGATCGGCGACGTCAAATTCGATTATGTCTGGAACGGCTATGTCGGCATGACCACCGACTTCCTGCCGCGCATCCATCGCATCGGCCCCGATGCCTATGCCTGGACCGGCTGCAACGGCCGCGCGGTGGCCTTGTCCATACCGCTCGGCGCGGAACTGGCGCGGGCTGTGCAAGGTTATCCCGATCACGAGCTGGCGCTGCCTTTCACGACGCCTGCGCCGCTGATGGCCCATGGATTGCTGCGCCGGCTCGCCCCTCTGCGGCTGATGCTGTTCCGGCGCGCCGACGCGAGAGAAATCGTTTGAGATCGGGATGACCTCCATGAGCAAGAAACCCGCACAATCGCTCGCCTCCGAGCTTGACCGCTTCGTCGCGCCGTTCCGGGTCGACGGCTCGTCGCGCTTTCATCTGAGATCGCACAAGACCGCCGAGAAGGGCGGGCTCGACAAGGACAAGGGCGAGAAGATCATCGACGCCAATCGCAAGCGGTTGAACGATTTCCAGGAGCGTCTCTACGCGCAGGACCGTTGGTCGCTGCTCCTGATCTTCCAGGGCATGGACGCTGCCGGCAAGGACAGCGCCATCAAGAGCATCTTCGAGGGCGTCAACCCGCAAGGCTGCGAGGTCGCTTCCTTCAAACAGCCGTCCACGCTCGAGCTCAACCACGATTTCATGTGGCGTGCCATCATTGCGCTGCCCAAGCGCGGCCATATCGGCATCTTCAACCGTTCCTATTATGAGGAATGTCTCGTCGTGCGCGTGCATCACGACTTGCTGCTGAAGGAAAAGATCCCGCCGAAGCTGGTGACGCGGAACATCTGGCAGGAACGCTTCTCCGACATCGCCGCGATCGAGCGCTATTTGTCGCGGCAGGGGACCGTGATTTTGAAATTCTTCCTCAACGTCTCGAAAGACGAGCAGCGCGAGCGTTTTCTCGACCGCCTCGACGAACCTGCCAAGAACTGGAAGTTCTCGATGGCCGACGCTGCCGAGCGCGCACTATGGCCGCGCTATGCCGCCGCCTACCAGGACATGATCCGGCACACCGCGACCAGGGAGGCGCCATGGTTCGTGGTGCCGGCCGACCACAAATGGTTCAGTCGCGTGGTGATCGGCTCGGTGATAACATCGACGCTGGAAAGCCTGAACCTGCGTTTCCCCCGCGTCGGCAAGGCCGAGCTGGAGGAGTTCGCGAAAGTGCGCTCGGCGCTGGAGGGCGAAGGCAAGGGCGACGCCAAGCAAGTCGCAAAGAAGAGCGCCAAGAAGAAGTAGCCTTTGGCTAGATCAGCCCGGCGATGAACCGCAGCACGCTGACGATCAGCGCCGAAGCGCAGACGGCTGTGCCGAGATCGGCGACCTGGAGCAGGGCCGCGCGCTGCTCGTCGTCCAGTTCTGCAATCGCTTTGCGCATTGTCCTCTCCCTTCTTCTCACAACGGAGAGACGTGCCGCCGGTTCCATTAACGCTTCCTTAACCATGCGCGCGCGACGTTGCGTCGGCGCGGCCAGCTCTGTCGTGCCAGTACCGCTTCCGATTCCCTGTGACTGTGACTTTTGCGCCACGCCGTTTTAACGGTTTGGTTCGTTGTGGATGCGACGGTCGCCGCGAGCGATTTCGTTTCAAACATGGGGAGTAGTCACATGAAAAAGCTGGTTCTCGTTGCATCCATCCTCGCAGGCACCACGGTCGCGGCCTCCGCCGCCGACATGGCACCGCGCTATTATTCGAAGGCGCCGCCGCCGATGGTTGCCCCGATCTACAACTGGGGCGGCTTCTATGTCGGCGCTAACGGCGGTTGGGGCTCGAGCCACAATTGCTATACCGCCACCGCCATTCTCGCCGTGCCGATCGTGCACACCGGCGAAGGTTGCCACGATGCCACGGGCGGCTCGGTCGGCGGCCAGGTCGGCTATCGCTGGCAGGCCGGCAACTGGGTGTTCGGCGTGGAAGCGCAGGGCGACTGGGCCAACTTCTCCGGTTCCAACGCCAGCCTGTTGATCCCGGGCCTGAGCAACCGCACCCGCATCGATGCATTCGGGCTGTTCACCGGCCAGGTCGGCTACGCCTGGAACAACGCGCTGTTCTATGTGAAGGGCGGCGCTGCCGTTACCGACAACCGCTATGAAGGCCTGATCACCGGAACGGGCGTGGTCCTCGACCGCGCGACCGACACCCGCTGGGGCGGTACGGTCGGCGCCGGCGTCGAATATGGCTTTGCCCCGAACTGGTCGGCCGCCATCGAATACAACCACCTGTTCATGGGCACCAACAATTACGCCCTCACCAGCGTCGTCGCGCCGGTCGGCATCAACACCCGCGGCGAGGACATCCGCCAGGATGCGGACATGGTCAACGTCAAGGTGAACTATCACTTCGGCGGCCCGGTGGTCGCGCGCTACTGATTCAACAAATCCGGCGTCAAACAAAGGCGTGATCCGGAAAAGTGTGAAGCGGTTTTCCGAAAAGATCACGCCCAGACAAAATCAAAGCCCCGCTTCATGCGGGGCTTTCTTTTTGCGGCGTCGCGTTTGCGTCACCGTTCACAGTTCCGTCCAATGCTGCAGCAGCTTGTGATAGTGGCCCAGAAACCCCGAGAGGGACGGGTGGTCGGGATGTGTTGCCGCCAGCGAAACGATGACCTGGCCGAGGTCGTAGAGCATCGATCGCCGCCCGTCATCGCGGATCAGGCTCTGTATCCAGAAAAAAGAGGACGTGCGGATCCCCCGCGTGACCGGCGTCACCTCGTGCAGGCTCGTGGCGGTGTAGAGGATGGCGTGTCCGGCCGGGAATTTGATCGCCTTGTGGCCATACGTGTCCAGCACACGCAACTCGCCGCCGTCGTATTCCTCGGGTTCAGAGAAGAACACCGTCATCGAGAGGTCCGCGCGCAGGCGCAGCCCCCCGGATTCGGGAATGTCCATAACGGCGTTATCGATATGCGCCCCGTAGCGTTCCCCGCCTTCGTACCGGTTGAACTTCGGCGGCAAGACCTTCAGCGGCTGCGCGGCATTCACAAAGGTCTCGTTGCCGCTCAGCGCCTTCAGAACCATCTGCCCCAGTTCGCGTCCAACAGGGTCACTCTGGTCGATCTGCCGGTTCTGCTTCACTTTTTTCGCCAGAGGACCAGCCGTGGCCGCACCGTCGGTCCAGTTCGCCGCGTCGAGCTTTTGCCGCGCATACGCAACCTGTTGCGGCGTCAGAAGGTTGGGAATCGCAACGAGCATGGTGAATGGAAACCTGAAATTGGAGTTTGCCGAAACGCGAAACTCGGGAGGCACAGTTTAGCCGTTCCGGAGTTTTGGCGTCAACGCAGAGGAAACAACGAAAGCCCCGCCAGGGCGGGGCTTTCTGCTTTTTGAAGAACTCCGGCTGGATCAGCCGATCGGCATCGCGATGTAACGGGTGTTGTCGGCGCTCTTGATCCGCATCATCACGCTGCGCTTGCCGGCCGACTTCGCCTCGCTCAGCGCGCTGCGGAGTTCGCCGACATTGCCGACGCTCTTGCCGCCGACGTCGAGGATGACGTCGCCGGATTGCACGCCGTGCTCGGCCGCGGGTCCCTCAGGATCGACCGCCGTCACCACGACACCCTTGCCGCCGGCGCCAGCCACGTCGTTCGCAGGCGCGACCGCCAGGCCGAGACGCGGCGTGCCGCGCATCGATCCGTCATGATCCTCTGCGCTCGCCTGCCTCGAGTCGTTGGGCATCGCCGCCAGCGTCACACTGATGCTCTTCTGCTCGCCCTTGCGCAGGATATCGAGCTTGGCCGTGCTGCCAGGCGCCATGCCGGAGATCTCGCGCGCCAGCGTGGGCGAATCCTTGACCGCGTTGCCGTTGACCGCGGTGATGACGTCACCGGCTTCGATGCCCGCTTTCGCGGCCGGCGTATCGGCCTTGGCCTCGTCGACCAGCGCGCCCGCGGCGTTCTTCAGCCCGAGGCTCTCGGCGACGTCAGCGCTGACCGGCTGCACCTGCACGCCGATATAGCTCCGCGTCACCACACCTTTCTCCTTGAGCTCTGCCACGACCATCTTGGCGGTGGAGGCGGGGATATCGAAGCCTATGCCGACCGAACCGCCGGAGGGCGAATAGATTGCGGTGTTGACGCCGACCACATTGCCGCTGCCGTCGAAGGTCGGCCCGCCTGAATTGCCCTTGTTGATGGGCGCGTCGATCTGGATGTAGTTGTCATACGGACCGGAGCCGATGTCGCGGCCCTCCGCCGAGATGATGCCGGCGGTCACGGTACCGCCGAGGCCATAGGGGTTGCCGACCGCGACCACCCAATCGCCGACGCGTGGTTTGTCCGTGGCAAAATTGGCAAAGGCGAAATCGCTTCTGCCGTCGACTTTGATCAGCGCGAGGTCGGTCTTCGGATCGGTGCCGATCACCTTCGCCGTATAGGTCTTGCCGTCATCGGTGGTGACCTCGACCGATTTGGCGTGGTCGACGACGTGGTTGTTGGTCACGGCATAGCCGTCCGCCGAGATGAAGAAGCCGGAGCCGACGCCGGTGATCATCTGGTGCGGCTGCATGCCATGCCGTTGCATGCCGCGCGGTCCGTTCTCGCCGAACTGGCGGAAGAACTTCTCGAAGGGCGAGCCCTGCATGTAGGGTTGCATCTCCGAGCCACTGGTGTTGGGCGAATCCTCATCGGCACCCTGCTCGACCTTCACCCGCACCGAGATCACCGCCGGCTTCACCTTGGTAATCAGATCGGCAAACCCCGCCGGGCCCTGCTGGGCCTGCGTCGTTGCCGCGTGGGCCTGCGAGGCGAAATGTCCATATTCCAGGGGGCCACCGAGCACCAGGGCTGCGCCGACCACCGCGGCTGAACCCAGCAGCGTCAAGCGCCGCAGCGACAGAATCCCGCGATTGGGATTATTGAATTGCGTCATCGTTTCTCTCTCCACATCTGATTTGCCCGCCACTTGTTGTGGAGATAACGCAGGGTTCCTTACGGCATGCTGTCGCGCGAATTAAGATTTGCTTGCGGCGAGCTTAAATCGCGGTAAGGCGCGCCTAGCGTTCGCTGGAGCATGGATTTGTTGTAACGTCGCCATGATGCCCATTCCTCTCCACACATTAGAAACTGATCGGCTGTTGCTCCGGCCGTCGCGCGCCGCCGATGCCGATCGCGCCTTCGAGATTCAAGGAGATTGGGACGTGGCGCGCATGCTGTCGCTGGCCACCTTTCCGCCCGATCGGACGGAGATCGCGCGCTGGTTCGCGGACCATCCGCGCGAATGGGAAGCGGGCGAGGCATATCGGTTTGCCATCGTGCGCGAGGGCACGATGATCGGCCTTGTCGACATCGACGGCATCAAGGCAGGCGAGGCCACGCTGGGCTATTGGCTCGAACGCGCCGAGTGGGGACACGGCTATGCGTTCGAGGCAGCGCACGCGGTGATACGCTTTGCCACCGATAATGTCGGATTGCTCAGGCTGAAGGCCGGACATGCGCATGACAATCCCGCCTCGGGACGCATCCTGACCGGGCTCGGTTTTGGCCGGATCGACGATGTCGAGCTGTTTTCCCGGCCGCGCAACGCGAAGATCCGGCAGCACCGTTACATCAGGACTTTCGCACGGACGTCGCGATGAAGCGCCAGCTCGTTACAGCGCCCGCTGAGCCGCCGATGCCGGCGTCGTGTGCAGCGCCGCCATCACATCCTCTTCCAGCGCCCAGATGCGATCCTGTCCCCAATGCGCCGGGCCGCCATTGACGCGGAATGTCGGCGCACCCCATAAGCCCGCTTCGAGCAAGGCCACGCGGTTCTGCTCGGCGAGCGCGCGCCAGCTTTCGTCCGCCAGCGCCGCGTGGACCTCGTCGTCCGATAGTCCGACGCTGCGGGTGATGGAGAACAGCCCGCTATCGTCGGCAAGGTCGATACCTTGCGCGAACGAGCCGGCCATCGCCGCCTCGGCAAATTCCAGGCCTCGTCCGAGCGCCTGCGCGCGAAAGAACACCGCCAGCGCCCGTTCCGCACCCTTGCCGACGGGATCGGCGATCCTGCCAAAGGGCATGCCGATGAGATCCGCCTCGCGCTTGGTGTCGAGTGCGATGTAAAGCGTCTTCATGGCCGGCACTGGCAGGCCACGCATCACCATCGGAAGAATGCAGCGCGGCCGCAGCTCCGCGCCATAGTGCCGGGCAAGTGCCGCGATGCGCGGCACGCCGATATAGGTGTAGGGACTGCGAAACGAGAACCACGCCTCGATGACCGGGCGCTCGCCGGAGCCGGCGTCGATCCGTCCCGCATCGGTCAGCAACTCTCGTTGATAGGGGGCGAGTGGCGGGGCGTGCGGGCTGTTGTCCAAACCGAGTTCGCGAAGACGCGTCTCGAGATGATGCAGCCGGTCGACGCCCCAATACCATTCGCCCTCGAAATAGAACATGCCGCCGAGATAATGGCGCAGGCGGCGCCGCTCGGCCTCGCCCTTGCGCAAGGCTGCGGCGACGCTGCATCCGGGCGGCGCCTCGGCCGCGATCGTTCGCAATTGCTCGGTGTCACCGCGCCAGAGTGCCTTGCCGGCCACCGGCGCCCACGCGGGAAAATCCCGGGAGTGTAGCGCTGCGACAAACGCCGCGTGCCCGGCATCCAGAAGCTCGGGAGACGGACGCTTCGCGCCCGCGAGGAATTGCAGTCCGTAACGCCGCGCCAGCCGCTCCGCGTCCCGCAAGGCATAGGCTTCGAGCCGGTGCCGGTCGGGTGCTGCCGAAGCATCGGGCGGCGGCACCAGCCAGGGTTCGATCAGGATGAAGTAGCGCTGAAGCAACGGGTGCAGGAGCTGGGCGGCAAGGTGGCTGTAGGGATCGTCGGCCTGGTGAAAATAATGCACTGTGGGCTGCTTGCCCGACAGCTTGCGGCGAGCCGCGAAGGCCGATCGCCTGAGGTCGCGGAACGTGCCGCTGGTCAACCCGGCCACCGCCCTGCTTCGGATCGTTGCGCGCAGGCTCATGACGCCTCCCAACCGCGATCACAGCATTGTTCCATGCGAGCGCGGCGTTCCGCCGCGGGACCGCACCCAGAAGTTGCCTGCCGGAGCAGGCTGAATTTTATTGACATTAATAGTGCCATATCTTTAGATCAAGAGCGATGATGCCGCAGGCGGCATCGGTAATGCCTTTGAGGGCGCATGAACGATCTCGGCAAAGCATCTCCGTTCAGGCTGACGGCGGCGAAGACGGCCGACGAGGCCGACGGCCGCAAGCACCGCTCGCAGAAGAGCCAGGCGCGTATCGTGAACGCCATGCTCGAGCTGATGGCCTTGGGCAATCTGGAGCCGAGCGCCGATCAGATCGCCGACATCGCCAAGGTCGGTCGGCGATCGGTGTTCCGCCACTTCAAGGACATGGACACGCTCTATCGCGAGATGACCAACAGCATCGCGATGACGATGGGATCGATCGTGCTGCAGCCGTTCCAGGCGGCCGATTGGGCGGGCCGCGTGCTCGAGCTCGTGGACCGGCGCGCCGTCGGCTTCGAGAAAATGAAGCCGTTTTTGCTGGCGGGGCAGGTGCACCGCCATCGCTCGCCCTATCTGAAGGCCTCGCACGCGCAATTCGTGCAGATGCTGCGGCAGATCCTGCTCGGGCTGCTGCCGAAGGAGATTGCAGGCAAAGCCGATCTCGTCGATGCCCTCGACATGCTGCTCAGCTTCGAGACATGGAGCCGGCTGCGTGACGATCAGGGTCTTGGCATCGCCAAGGCGAAACGCGTGCTCAAAGGGGCGATCCAGTCGGTGCTGTCAGACGAGGGCCTGCGCGACGTAGCGCGGGATGACGGAAACTGAGGAACGTTCTGTCAGTTCAAGAAATTCGCATCGGTAAAACCAGGGAGGAACAGCAAATGACGAAATGGATTTTGGCCGGCGCAGTCGTTTTCGCCGTCACCGCCGCGTACGCAGAGGACAAGAAGCCGGCAAAGAAGCCGAAAGCAGCAGCCGCGTCCGGACAGATGTTCTGTGGCCCGCAGGGATGCCGGCCCGTGGCGCCGGGATGCCACATCGAGCAAAAGACATATCTGGGCATGTCCGGCACGATGAACATGGAAGTCTGCAATTAGCGCGTGCTGATAAATTTGAAGCGCCGACAGACGATGTCGGCGTTACCTTCGGAAGCGGACATCCAGGCAGGCCTCGACAAGTCTGCCCTGGATCATGCGGCCGTCTCGAACGGTCGATCGGGGCGCATCCGGAACGCCAGGCCCGCGCCGAGCAGCAAAAGACAGATCGAACCGGCGAAGGGCAGCGTCCAGCTTCCGGTGCGATCGATCAGATAGCCGAAGACGAAGGGCGAGATGATTCCGGCAACGCCAAAGCCGAAATTCATCATGCCGCTGGCTGATCCGGAATATTTCGGCGCGATGTCCATGGGCACTGCCCAGATCGGCGCGACCACGAGTTCAACACAAAAGAACGCTGCGGCGAGTGAGACCGCCGCCATGTTGACGTCGTGAACCAGCATCACGGGAATCAGGAACAGGAACCCGCCTAGCATGCCGGCTACGATGACATTGCGCCGCGCCGCGTTCCGATCGCCCGTTCGACGCAGCAACCGGTCACTCACCACGCCGCCCAGCGTGTCCCCGACAACACCGGCAAGGAAAACGCCGGCCGAGTAGAATGCCGACTCCGTCAAGCTCTGATGGTAGTTCTGATAAAAGAACGACGGGATCCAGCTCAGGAACAGCCAAAGCGTCCAGCCGTAGCAAAAGTCCACGGCAGTCACCGGCAGCATGCGCCGGAACAGCTTGAGCCAGGGCACCGGCTCGCGCGCACCGTCTCGCCCCCGCGCCGGAAGTGTCGCAAGCTCCTCGGCAGTCAGTGGTGGACTTGCCGGAACGTCGCGAAAATACCAGAACCAGACAAGGACCCAGATCAGGCTCGCCAGCGCAAGCGCGACGAACGCGCCGCGCCATGACACCATCCCGACCAGCAAGGCGATCAGAGGCGGTGTGACCGCGTTGCCGATCCGCGCAAACGAATGGGTGATCCCCTGAGCGAAGCCCCAGCTTCGCTCCGGCACCCAAACCGCCATGGCGCGCGTTGCGGTCGGAAAGGCGGCGCCTTCGCCGATGCCGAGCGCCAGTCGCGCGGCAAACAGGCTCGCGAGCCCGCCAACCGCCCCCGTTGCGGCGGTTGCCGCACATACGATCAGGCCGCTGATGCAAAGCGTCAGACGCGCGCCGAACTTATCGCCGATGTAGCCGCCGATCAGCTGGAACAGCGCGTACGGATAGGCGAACGCTGAAAACGCGAGGCCAAGTTGGGTATTGCTCAAGCCGAGGTCCGCTTTGATGAGCGGGGCGGCGGTCGAGATATTGACCCGATCCACATAGAGGATCAGGTACATCAGGCAAATGATGAGCAGGACCGTCGTCGAGACATTGAACCTGCGCATCACACGGGCCGCGCGTCGCCCTTGACCTGGGTGCGATGCATGATCCGACGCGAGGCCGCGTCGAATGCATCGCGCCGGTGCATGGTGCAGCGATTGTCCCACAAGACGAGATCGCCAACCCGCCAGACATGCTCCCAGGCGAATTCGGGGCGGTCGACGTAGCTCCAGAGCTCGTTCAGCAGCGCCTCGGACTCGGCAAGGTCCAGCCCGGCGATATAGGCGTTGCGGCGGCGACCCAGATAGAGCATGCGCTTGCCGTTGGCGGGATGCGTGCACACCAGCGGATGCATGGCGCCCGGCGAGGTGCGGGGATCGTCGGTCGGTGTGAAGCCCTGGCGGAGATAGCCGCCGCTATTGTAGGTGCCGTCGTGCTTGATCTTGAGGCCGGCGATGCGATCCTTCAGTTTGCCGGGAAGCGCGTCGTAGATCGCATACATGCTGCAAAAAGACGTGTTACCGCCGCTGCGGGGAATCTCGAGGGAGTAGAGCATGCTCGCCTTCGGCGGCAGGTCGAGATACGACATGTCGGTGTGCCACACGGCTTCGCCGTCGCCCAGGCTGCCGATCGGCTCGCCGTTCACCTTGACGTTGGAGACGATGTAGATTTCCGGCATCCCCTCGACAAAACGGCGGCCGGTTTCCTGAACCGGCGCCCAGTCGAGATCGCCCAACCGGCGACTGAATGCGATCAACTCATGGTCGCTCAGGGTCTGGTCGCGGAAAAGCAGCACCGAATGGTCGTGCCAGGCCTGCATGATGCGCGCGAACGTGACGTCATCGATGTCCCTGAGATCGACGCCTTTCACAGTCGCGCCCAGCGCTGCACCGGTAGCAACCATTTGGGCTGAGCTGCCGCGGACGTCGCGCTTGCCTTCGGTCTCAATGCTCAAGGCCATCAGAACCCTCCCGTCGCTCCGCTTTGTCCTAGTATTCATGAGAGCCACGAAAAAGGCCAGCGACATTGACGCAACCGGCCACGACCGGACTATGCTGGCTGCCGCCCGGAAATTTCGCCTGTCAGGGACCAAAGACAAATGAACAGCACCTTCACGACAGCGGACGGCCTTCAGCTTGCCTATTATGTCGACGACTTTACCGACCCGTGGCGGAAGCCTGACACGGTCCTTCTCCTGCACGCTGCGATGGGCAATTCCCGGCGCTGGTTTCGGTGGGTGCCGCCGCTGTCGCGTCGCTATCGGGTCGTCAGACTTGACCTGCGAGGTCATGGCAATTCAGAGATCCCGAAGCCCGCGGACGACTTTTCACTCGCGTTGCTGGTGTCCGATGCCCTGGCGCTGCTGGACCTCGTCGGCGCCGATCGCGCGCACATCGTCGGCAATTCGGCCGGCGGATATGTGTCGCAGCAATTGGCGATAAACCATCCAGACAGGGTCAAGTCGCTTGCCCTGTTCGGGTCGACGCCGGGTCTCAAGAACAGCCATGCGCCGACATGGATACCGAAGATCAAGGACATCGGCTTGAGGCGATTCCTCGCCGACACCATCGATGAGCGGTTCGATTCTTCGGCTGATCCCGAGTTAGTCAAATGGTTCATCGAACAGGCCGGTTCGAACGACCCTGCCTTCATCGCGCGCTTTGTCCTTCACATGTGCACGCACGACTTCATGAACGAGATCTCGACGATCAAGGCTCCCACGCTCATCGTTGCGGCGGGCAAGGAGAAAATCGGACACGCCAGCGCCTATCGGGAGATGAACCAGAGGATCGCGGGCTCCGAACTGCTTTACTACGACACTGCGGCCCACAACATCTGCGATGGCTACGCCACCCGTTGCATCGAAGATCTGATGACATTCCTGAAGAAGCATCCATGACTTTCCGGTCGGCCACGGCGGAGCCGGTATGACGCGCGGGCCTCTCAACTCCGCGCCGATTGTCATGTGGAATGCAGCTAACAAAACACAGAGGGGGGTGATCCAATGGCGGAAGCTTCTGTTCTGGCCGCGCCGAGCGCGCATCTGGTGGACAAGTCCCGCAGGGCAATCTGGGCGGCCGCGATCGGCAACCTGCTCGAATGGTACGATTTCGGCGTTTATGGCTTTCTGGCCGTGCTGATCGCGACAAATTTCTTCCCGGGTTCGGATCCGACCACGGCTCTGCTCAAGTCGTTCGCTGCCTTTGGCGTCGGCTTCCTGGCGCGGCCGCTCGGCGGCATCATCATCGGCCGGCTCGGCGATACAAAGGGCCGCAAGACGGCACTGGTGCTCACCATCTTCCTGATGGCGTTCGGCACCGTGGGCCTCGGCCTGTTGCCGACCTATCAGTCGATCGGCGTCTGGGCGCCGATCCTGCTCGTCACCATGCGCCTGGTGCAAGGGCTCGCCGCCGGTGGCGAATGGGGCACCTCGACCGCCTTCATGATCGAATGGGCGCCGCAAGGCCGCCGCGGCTTCTTCGGCAGCTTCCAGCAAGTCTCTACCGCCGGCGGCACGCTGCTCGGCTCGGGTGTTGCCGCGATCATGACCTCGTCAGTCTCTCCCGAAGCGATGCTCGCCTGGGGCTGGCGCGTGCCGTTCCTGCTCGGCGCGATCCTGCTCGTGGTCGGCGCCTATATGCGTCAGAACGTCGATGAGACGCCGTCCTATCAAGCCAGCCGCGAGGCGGTGGCAAGCCAGCCGGCAGGCGACGGATTTCCGCTCGGCGCGCGCGCCTTTGGCTTCACCATCTTCTGGACCATCGCCTATTACACGCTGCTGCTTTGGATGCCGACCTTCACCCAGAAGTTTGGCGGGCTCTCGCCCTCGCAAGCGCTGTGGTCGAACACGATCGGCCTGATCGCCATGGTGACCGCCGTTCCCTTCTGGGGCGCGCTGTCGGACAGGGTCGGCCGCAAGCCCGTCTTGATGGCCAGCGCCATCCTGATCGGGGCGCTCTGCTACCCGCTGTTGTCACTGATGGCCGGAGGTAAGGGATTGGCGCTGGTACTGCCGATCCAGATCCTGTTCGGCATCCTGCTCGCGCTCTATTCGGGCGCCGGCCCCGCGGCGATCGCGGAGATCTTCCCGACGCATCTGCGCTCGACCTGGATGTCGAGCGGATATGCGCTTTCGGTGGCGATCTTCGGCGGCTTTGCGCCTTTCATCGCAACCTGGCTGATCGAGGCCACAGGCTCGACGCTGGCGCCGACCTATCTTTATCTCCTGCCTGCGGCGGTGATCTCGCTCCTGGTGATCTGGAGCATGAAGGAGACCGCCGGCACAGATTTGAGTTAGCAAGCGACCATGCTCATTCGCTTCGACGGACGCACCGCGATCGTGGCGGGAGCCGCGCGCGGCATCGGCCAGACCATCGCGCGATCGCTTGCAAATGACGGCGCGCGCGTCATCGCCTGCGACCTGCTGGCCGATGAGCTTGCGGCGCTGGCCGGCCGCGTCGATGGCGGCGGCGAGATCGTCGCGGCCAGGGTCGACGTCACCAACGAGGCCTCCATTGCCGAGGTCGTGGGCACAGCCGGCGGCGCCGATATCCTCGTCTACGTCGCGGGCGGCGTGCGCGGCCAAAGGCCCCGGCCGTTGGAAGAGGTGAGCGCGGACGATTTCGACGCCATCGTCGATGCCAACCTCAAGGGCGCGTTCCTGTTCATCAAGGCGGTCGCGCCCGGGATGAAGACAAAGGGCACGGGGCGCATCGTCACCATTTCGAGCCGCGCCGGCCTTGCCACCAGCCTCACCGGCATCCAGAGCTATCCTGCTGCCAAGCACGGACAAATCGGTTTGGTGAAACAGCTTTCTCAGGAGCTTGGGCCGTTCGGCATCACCGTGAATAGTGTTGCGCCCGGCTTCATGGCGACCAGCCCTGACTACGAGCGGCAGTGGAACAACTGGCCGGCCGCATTCCGCGACAATTTCGTCAATACCATTGCGATGCGGCGCATGGGCGCGCCGCAGGACATCGCCAATGCGGTGACGTATCTCGCGTCCGACTACGCCTCTTATATCACGGGGCAGACCATACCCGTCACCGGCGGCCCGCTGTAACAATTCATTCGGGAGGACCATCATGAACGAGACGTCGAAGCTCGAAACTCAAATGGAGCCTTGGCAATGGCCGGAAAGCCACTGGCGCGGGCTGGTCAACCAGGTCCGCGCCGGCAGGACCTATCGGCCCAAGACCTGGAAGGGCGGCGCGCGATGCGCGTTTGCGCTGTCGTTCGATTCCGATCATGAGACCAATGAGCTGCGCGACGGCGGCAAGTCGATCGGACGCATGGCGTGGGGGCAATATGGCAATCGTGTCGGCATCCCGAGCATCCTGAAATTGCTTGCGAAACATTCGGTGCCGGCGACCTTCTATGTGCCGGCCGTATGTGCGTTGCTCTATCCGGACGAGCAGCGGCGCATCATCGCCGAAGGGCACGAGATCGGCATTCATTCATGGATTCACGAGCTGAACTCGGTGCTTCCCTATGAGGCCGAGAAGGATTTGATGACGCGTGCGGCCGACGTGCTGGAGACAACGACCAAGGTGCGGCCGGTCGGCGCGCGCACCGCGTCCTGGGACTTCTCGCCGCACACGCTGCGCATCACCAAAGAGGCTGGCCTGCTCTACGATTCCTCGTTGATGGCCGACGTCGATTGTTACGAGCTGCTGCTCGATGGCGAACCGACCGGCGTGATCGAATTTCCGGTGGAATGGATCCGGGACGATGCGGTCTATTTCATGATGCATCGCTTCCAGGGCCTGCGTCCCTACACGCCACCGTCAGAGGTGTTCGACATATTCAGGCGCGAGTTCGAGGCGGCCTATGAGGAGGGTGGAATCTTCCAGCTCACCTGTCATCCGCACATGATCGGCTATCGCTCGCGTCTGTGGATCATCGAGGAGCTGATCCGCCTCGCAAAAGCCAAAGGCGACGTCTTCTTCGCAACCCATGCCGACGTGGTCCGCTACGCGCGCGACCACGCTGCCTGAAGAAAGGGCGCAGTCAATGGCAAAGACAGCTCTGGTCACCGGCGGCGCACGCGGCATCGGCCGCGCCTGTGCGCTGGCGCTCGCCGATTCCGGCTTCGACATCGCGATCGTCGATCTCCTTGAGAAGGAGATGGCGGCGACCGCGCGCGATATCGAGACACGCGGCAGGCGTACGCTCACCTTTCAGGCCGATGTCAGCGATTTTGCGCGCGCGCATGCGATCGTCGTGGAGATCGTCAAGGATTGGAGGCAGCTCGATGTGCTCCTCAACAATGCCGGTGTATCGAATCCGAAGCCGATCCTCGACATCACGGAGGCCGAGTTCGACCGCACGATCGCGGTGAATCTCAAGAGCTGCTTCAACTTCATTCACGCTTGCGCGCCGACCATGCTGAAGCAGGACACAGGCGGCAGGATCATTTCGATCTCATCGATCAATGCGCTGTCGGGCGGGGTGACCAGCGCCGTCAGCAAGCATGCCTATGCTGCGGCCAAGGCCGGAATTCTGGGCCTGACACGCTCGCTTGCAAAGGAACTCGGACCCAAGGTGGCCGTGAATGCGATCTGCCCCGGCGTGATCGCAACGGACCTGGCGGCTGGCCTGCTCGCCGAGCGGGGGGCTCAACTAACGGCCGGGATCGCCATGGGCCGCCTGGGCAAGCCCGAAGACATCGCCAGCATCGTGCGCTATCTCGCAGCGGACGCGCACATGTATATGACCGGCCAGCACTTCGTGGTCGACGGATTTCAATGGAGCTGCTGAGGAGCCGTCAGGCAGCTTCGCGCGCCTGTCTGATCATCGCGTCGATCAGGCCTGCGAGCTGTTCGGGCTGGTCCTCCTGCAGGAAATGGCCGCCATTGCGAATGATGACATGGGATTGCCCCTTCGCGCCGGGGATGCGCGCCTGAAGGATGCGATCGCCGCCGCGCGTAATCGGATCGCGATCGCTGAAGGCGGTCAGGAACGGCTCGTCCCACCATTCCAGCACCTTCCAGGCTCCCTTGCACTCCGCCACGGAGGCGTGCGCGTCGGTGATCGGCACCAGCGCCGGGAATTGCCGCGCTCCGGCTTTGAAACTCTCGTCCGGAAACGGCGCGTCATAAGCGCGCTTCTCCTGGTACGACAGGCCGCGCACCGTGCCCTTGCTGATCAACCAGCCGATCGGCAGGCGCGGCGTATACTGGCTGAACGCCAACCAGATTTTGAACGGCAGCGGGATTTTGCCGCCGCCCGCCGGCAGTCCGGTGTTGGCGGCGATCACGCCGGCGAAGCGTTCCGGAAAGCGCGCGACCAGCCGCAAGCCGATCAGCCCGCCCCAATCCTGGCAGAACAGCGTCACGCCTTTGAGGTCGCGCCCCACAAGCCATTCGCTCATCCAGTCCACATGCCGTTCGAACGTGTAGTCGGAGCGCAAAGCCGGCTTGTCGGAACGGCCGAAGCCGATCAGGTCGGGGGCCAGCACACGATGACCATTGCCGACCAGCGGCGGAATCATCTTGCGATAGAGATAACACCAGCTCGGCTCGCCATGCAGCAGCAGCACCGGTGCGCCGTCGCGCAGACCCTGGTCGAGATAATGCAGCCGGAGTTTTGTGCCGCCCTCGGCCGCGACCTCGGAATAATGCGGCGCAAACGGAAAATCCGGCAGGTCCGCAAAGCGCTCGTCGGGGGTCCGCAGCACTTTCATCTGGCGACATCCGGTTGCGGCAGCAAGCTCGCGCGTTGCGGTGAGGGCGGAAGCGCAAGCACGGTGCGGAAGCCGATATGCGACGTGCCGATCGAGGCATCGCCCGGCTGCCGCGCCGCGGGCCGATAGCGCATGCAGAAATTGGCCGCGCACAGATAGGATCCGCCCTTGATCACGCGAAATTCGCTGCGGAGATCGACCGGCGTCGCGACGCTGCCGGAGGAGGCGCGGCCGCGCCAAGCATCTTGCGTCCATTGCCAGACATTGCCGGCCATGTCGTAGAGGCCGTAGCCATTGGGCGGAAAGCAGCCGACCGGCGACGTTCCCTTGTATCCCTTGCTGCCGAGATTCAGCGTCGGGAAAATCCCGCGCCAATGATTGGATTGCGGTGCCTCGTCGCTGTCTTCCTGATTGCCCCAGTTGAAGCGCGCGCCATCGATCCCGCCGCGCGCGGCGAATTCCCACTGCGTCTCTGATGGCAGCGAATGTCCGGCCCAGCGCGCGTAAGCTTCGGCATCCTCGTAAGCTACCTGCACGACCGGATGGTTCATGCGGTGCGCGATTCCGCTGTGCGGTCCCTCGGGATGGCGCCAGTCGGCGCCGGGTACGAATTTCCACCATTGTGCGGGATCGTCGAGGTCGGCGACATCAGCTGGTGCAGCAAAGACAAAGGAGCCCGGGCGCGGATCGCTCTCCTGCGGCCGCGGCCGCTCGGCGACGGTGAGGTAGCCGGTCTCGCGGACGAACCGCGCGAATTGCGCATTGGTGACGTCGTGCGAGTCGATCCAGAATCCGCCGGCCGCCGATTGGCGGCGAGGGGCTTCCTCCAACCGGTAATCTTCCGATCCCATCATGAATCGGTTTGCGGCAACGAACGCCATGCCCGCGCCGGGAGCCTCCGGTTCGTCGGACGCGGCGATGCAGGCCTCAGGCAAAACGGGACCGCCGGCATTGCGCGCGTGCAGAACCCAGCCGGCGCCGGCGATTGCGACGACCGCAACCATCGATGCAAATGTGCGCCGCCGGGTCAGTCTCACCGCGCGATCTCCCGCTTCAATTGGCCCAGTAGATGTATTCGTCGCCGGGCGCGTAGGGAAAACTCAGGGGCTTGTCGATCATGACCGGCGCTTCGAGCAGCGCCGGGAAGTGCGGCTTTTCTTGTTCCGCGTCGACCGCCGCCAACGCCAGCTGCAAATCCCTGGCCTTGTCCGGCATCGCACCGGCGAGATTCTTCCGCTCGGTCGGATCATCCTTGAGGTTGAACAGCCATATCTTGTCGGGACGCGCCGAGACCTGGAGCTTGAAGTCGCCCGACAGCAGGACCTTGTAATCGCCGTCGCGCCAATAGAGCGACTTGTGCGGCGGCGACCCCGATGACTTCGTCACCGCGTCGACCAGGTTCACGCCATCCATCGTCCGGTCCTTCGGAATGGCGCCGCCGGCCGCCGCTGCCGATGTCGCGAAGATGTCGACGTGTCCGATCGGCTTGTCGAACACTTGTCCTTTGCCGAGTTTCGCGGGCCATCGCATCATGAAGGGCACGTGGATGCCGCCTTCGAAGAAGGTCGCCTTCCAGCCGCGAAACGGCTTGTTGATATCGGGCAACCCGATGTAGTGGGCGCCGCCATTGTCGCTGGTGAAGATCACCAGCGTATTGTCGTCGAGGCCGCGCGCTTTCAACGCGTCCAGCACACGGGCGACATTGCGCTCGAGCGCGCGGATCATCGCGGCATAAACCCTGAGCCGGTGATCGCTAATGCCGCCAAGCGCGTCGTAGTCGCTTTTCAGCGCCTGCAACGGCGTGTGCGGGGCGTTGAACGCCAGGTACAGGAAGAACGGCCGGTTCTTGTTGGCTTCGATTGCGGCGACCGCCTGCTCGCCGAGATAATCGGTCATGTAGGCCGAGGGCGCAAAACGCTTGCTGCCATTATAGCGGATCGCGAACGGCAGGTTCGCCCAGATGAACTTGTCGATCGGGTCGAAATCCTGTTTCGAATTGACGACGTCGGGATCGCCCTCCGGAAGATACATCGAACCGCCGGCGTAGAACGCCAGCGCCTCATCGAAGCCGCGCGCTTCGGGGGCCGTGTCCTTGGTGCCCCCGAGATGCCATTTGCCGAGCATCAGCGTGCGGTAGCCCCGCGCTTTCATGACCTGTCCGATCATGACCTCGGAGGTCGGGACCTTCTGCTCGTCCCAGGGCGGATAGTCCTTTTCGCGTTCGCTGAAATACAGCGCCGGCAACGCCTTGTCTGACGACATCCTGGCGATCAGCTTGCTGAACTGCATCGCGGTCGGCGTGAACTCGAAACCGAACCGCGTGGCGTAACGCCCCGTCATGATCGCGGCTCGTGAGGGCGCGCAAGTCGCATCCCCCGCATAGGCCTGGGTGAAGCTGACGCCGTCCTCGCCGATCGAATTGATGCGCGGCGTCGGCACCGTTCCGCCGGCCACGCCGCCGCCGCGGAAGGTCAGGTCGTTCCATCCGAGATCGTCGGCCAGGATCACCACGACATTGGGAGGACGGCTGCCCGGGGCCTGCTCGGCGGCCGCGGGGCCGGCGGACCAGACCACCGTCTGCGTTGAGCCGACCGGATCGGTGATGGCGGCGACGAGACCGGGCAGGTAGTACCAGTAGCGTTCGAACGCCGCCCAGCCCGCAAGGCCGATGGCCGCGATCAGGACACCGCCTGCGATCAGGCGCGAGCGCTTCATCGGGTGTTTCCCGGTTTCCGTGTCAGGCTTGCTGCAATCAGCCCGGCAAATTTATTGACACTATATGTGTCATAATATTGATTAATCGTCAACAGACGGCCGGCCCGCGCCCGGGGTCCGACGCTTTCGGTGCCGGGTCAATGGCGAGGGGAGTGAGACGTGCAAACCATCCTGCGATATGCCCTGCGCGCCGCGATCGTCCTCGCCGGACTGGTATTCGTTGTGCTGGCCGCCGGCTTCCTGCGCAATCCCATGCTGCCCGCCGCGCGGCTCGGCGTGGCGCCGCTCGGTCTGCTCGGTCAGGCGACGCTGCGCGGCGACTTCTTCGCCTTCTTTGCCGTGGCTGGGCTGCTGTCGATCGCGGGCGCGCTGCGCAGCGACGCGCGCCTGCTGCTGGTCCCGCTGTGGTTGGTCTCACTCACGCTCGTGGGCCGCCTGGTCACGGTCGCGGTCGCCGGTTTCGATCCCGTGATGGGTCCGCCGATGGCCGTGGAAGCCGTGATCACGGTGCTGCTGTTGCTGGGCCGGCGAGTCTTTCGTGACACGACGCCACGGCTTGCCGGATTTCGTGCAGCCGCAATCGGTCTTGGTGCGATCATCGTTGTTGCTGTGGCTGTTGGCCTCGCTATCCGCACACCCGCGGTGAGCGCGCTCATTCTTGCGCGCACGGTGCAGGCGCGCCTTGCCGAGCCGATCGACCCTGGTCTGTTCGACGGCAAGGCGTTGCGCCTCATCCTGTGCGGCACCAGCTCGCCATTGCCGGATCCACATCGCGCCAAGGCCTGCGCGATCGTGATCGCGGGCGAGCGCGCCTTTGTCGTCGACACCGGGCCGGAATCCTGGAAAACGCTGGCGCTGATGGGCTTTCCCGGCGAGCGCATCGCCGGCGTGCTGCTCACGCATTTCCACTCCGACCATATCGGTGACCTCGGCGAATTTCGCCTGCAGACATGGATTGCCGGCCGCAAGACGCCGCTGGCGGTTTATGGCGGCCCCGGCGTCGAGCAGGTGGTTGCGGGATTCAACACCGCGTATGCGCAGGACGACGTCTATCGCTCCGCCCATCACGGCAACGAGCTGGTGCCGCTTGCCGCCGCGCCGCTCAAGGCCGCGCCGTTCAAGGTCGGCATGTCCGCCACGCGCGATCAGTCGGAGCGGATTCTCGCCGACGGCGACCTCGTCATCACGGCTTTCGAGGTCAATCACGAGCCGGTGCGCCCGGCTGTCGGCTATCGGTTCGATTACAAGGGCCGGTCGATTGTCATCAGCGGCGACACCAGCAAGTGGCCGAACGTGGCAACCGGCGCCAGGGGTGCCGATGTGCTGGTGCATGAAGCGCAATCGCAAAGGATGCGGCAGATTTTCGTCGATGCCGCCGCGAAAGCCGGCAATCCCGTCATCGCCAAGATCATGACCGATATCGAAAACTACCATTCCAGCCCGCGCGATGCCGCCGAAATCGCCAACGACGCCAGGGTCAAGCTGCTGGTTTACACCCATTTCATTCCGCAGCTTGCGATGTGGTTTCTCAAACCGCTTTTCTTTGAGGGTGTGTCCGGCGTGCGGCCGGCTTCCGCCTGGGCGGAAGGCTTTGACGGCTATCGCGTCGATCTGCCGATCGGCTCGGATGCGGTGATCCAGGGCGAGGTTCCCGTCGGGTTGTTCTAGGCCGCGTGGACAAATTTGTAACGGGTTTGCAACCTTGACCTCGGATTGCTCTGCACATCCGGGCGCATGCTCACTGCCCTTCGTTGTTTCAGCTATTTCGTGGCGACGTTCACGCCCTTGAGGCCCTTCGCGTCGATCGCCTTCCGTACCACACCGGTTTGTTTTGCTTCGTCGATGAGTGTTGCGAGCAGAGCCTGCGCCATGGGAGAGCGGCCTTTCGGTAGCGCGGCTGCCACGAGGACGGTCCCGAAGACGCCCGGAACAATTCTAGCGCCAGGCAGGGCCTCGGCGACAGGATAACCAACGCCGGAGTCCGCGCCAAAGACGTTCGCCTTGCCCGAACGCAGCAGGTCGGAAGCATCGGCCGCAATGGTCGGGCTCAAAGGGATACGGACGATCTCGGCGGCTTTGATCTCCCGCGTCAGCACGCGGTCGGAGGGAGCGCCGCGGATCGTGCCGATCTTCACACCCGCTTTGTCGACCGAGGCGATATCGGGAAATTCTGTTCCCGGCGCGGCGACGTAGACGAGACTGATGGCCCAAAGGTCCGCCGTGGAATCCGCCTTGTCGGCGGGGGCAAGAACACGCGGCCCGATGGCGATATCCCATTCACCCTTGCCGAAGCTTTGTAGATAGGCGTCCGGGTTCGGATACATCACCGGTTCGACGACCGCGCTCAGCTTCTGTCCGATGAACGTCGCGACGGGCTCGGCCACGCCCCCGAGCACCGTGATGGCAATCATGCCGACGCGCAGCTTTCCGCCAGGTGCGATCTCCGACGTCGGCGACGTCTGCCCGAATGCCGCGCCAGAAAAGCCCGCCAGCAATGCAATCGATAAAAGAAGCCGTCCCATGTGCGTCTCTCCTAAAGGAACGTGGAACGCAACTCTATCAGACCAGCGAATTATGTCGCATCGACAAATTTGATCCAGTGGCGGGAACGCTTCAGCTGATCCCTGCCTTGAAGCCTCCACATTGCCGATGGAGAAGCGCCGGATAGCCAACGGTGAGCAATGGATTTCGGGGGACGATGACATCTCGGGCAATTGCCGCGGCGATTGCGGGCCTGTTGCTGATCGCGCCAGCGATCGCCGCCGAGCCGCCGGCCGAGCTGATCTCGAGTTATCGGCTCAAGCACGGCGAGGTCAAGGTCGTGCGCGACAGCACACTCGATCGCATCGCGATGGAGCAGGCGCGCGCGATGGCCGCCAAGGACACGCTGAGCCATGAGGTGCTCGGCGCGTTCTCCAGGCGCGTCGCGCCGGCGCGGGCAGGGCGCGCGGCCGAGAACATCGCCTATGGTTACGAGAGTTTCGAGAAGACGCTGGGCCAGTGGATCGACTCATCCGAGCATCGCAAGAACCTGCTGCTGCACAATGCCAGCAAGGTCGGAATCGCGAGCGCCAGGGATGCCAGCGGCAAGCGAACCTATTGGGCGATGGTGATCGCGGGCGACTATGAGCCGAAGCCGTCAAAGCGCGGCAAAGACAGCGAGCCGCTGGTCGCGGTGCGGCGCGAGCCCGCTCCCGCCAGCAAGCCGAAATCCAGCGACTGCCACATCAAGGTGCTCAGCCTCTGCATCTGACGTGGCGCGCAGCTACACCTGATCCGCGGATGTCAGCAACGCAAACGACCGTGCTGCGACCTTGTAGATCGCATCGAAGGCAAACGGCGTGGCAGAGGCGCCGTCGGCGAGGTTGGTGTCCAGCAACAGCGTCCACTGCGGTCCCGCGCTGGTGTGCGGCAGCTTGAAGTCGACCTCGCTGTCGGCGCTGTTCATGATGATCAGCACACTCTCGTCATCGCCGTGCCGCGCCACCGCGGTCTTGCGCGCGCGGCCGTCGAGCATGGCGCCGAAACATTTGATCCAGCCGGCGTTCCACTCGTCCTGCGTCATTTCGTGGCCGGCAGAGCTGAGCCAGACCACGTCGCTGATGTCGAGCTGTGCGTCGTGCGCGCCGGTCAAGAAGCGGCTGCGGCGCAGGATCGGATAGTCGCGCCGCAGTTGGATCACGCGTTTGGTGAACGCGAGCAGTTCTTTCGCGGGCTCTGCCATGCTCCAGTCGAACCAGGAGATGTCGCTGTCCTGGCAATAGGCGTTGTTGTTGCCTTGTTGCGTGCGGCCGAATTCGTCGCCGCCGAGCAGCATCGGCGTGCCCTGCGACAGCAGTAGCGTCGCCAGCATGTTGCGCTTCTGCCGCTCGCGTAAGCCGAGCACGTCCTTGTCGTCGGTCGGTCCCTCGACGCCGCAATTCCACGAACGGTTGGACGAGCTGCCGTCGCGGTTATCCTCGCCGTTCGCTTCATTGTGCTTGTCGTTGTAGCTCGCCCAATCGTTCAGGGTGAAGCCGTCATGCGCGGTGATGAAATTGACGCTGGCCCAGCTGCGCCGGCCCTCGCGGTTGAACACGTCGCCGGAGCCGAGCAGCCGGTTCGCCAGCGCGGACGGTGGCGCCTCGGCGCGCCAATAGTCTCGCGCGGTGTCGCGAAACTTGTCGTTCCATTCCGCCCAGCCGGGCGGGAAGTTGCCGACCTGGTAGCCGCCGGGCCCGGTGTCCCAGGGCTCTGCGATCAGCTTGACGGTCGAGAGCAGCGGGTCCTGGTCCATCGCCTTTAGGAAGCCGCTCTGCTCGTCGAAGCCGTAGACCTCGCGCGCCAGGATGGTGCCGAGATCGAAGCGGAAGCCGTCGATGTGCATGTGCCCGGCCCAGTAGCGCAAGCTATCCATCACCATCTGGATCACGCGCGGATGCGACAGGTTGACGGTGTTGCCGGTGCCGGTGTCGTTGATGTAGTAGCGCTTCCTGTCAGGCAGCAGGCGATAATAGCTGGCGTTGTCGATGCCCTTGTAGGACAGCGTCGGGCCGCGCTCGTTGCCCTCGGCGGTGTGGTTGTAGACGACGTCGAGGATCACCTCGAGGCCGGCGCCGTGCAGCTTCGCCGTCATTTCCTTGAACTCGCGAAGGCTATGGGCGACGTCGGCGGCATAGCGCGGATCCGGCGCGAAGAAGCCGATGGTGTTGTAGCCCCAGTAGTTGGTCAGCTTCTTCTCGAGCAGATTGCTGTCGTTGATGAAGGAGTGCACCGGCAGCAGCTCGACCGAGGTGACGCCGAGCGCCTTCAGATAGTCGATGACAGCGGGCGAGCCGAAGCCGGCATAGGTGCCGCGCAGGTTTTCAGGCACGCCGGGATGCTTCTTGGTGAAGCCCTTGACGTGGGTCTCGTAGACGATGGTTTCGTCCCAATGGACGTTCTGCCGTTGCGCCTCCGCCTGCCAGTCGAAATCGGGATCGACCACCACGCATTTGGGCATGAAGGGCGCGCTGTCACGCGCGTCGAAGGTCAGGTCGTCGCCGCTCTCCATCTTGTAGCCGAACACCGCCGGATTCCATGTCAGCGCGCCGGCATGGGCGCGCGCATAGGGATCGAGCAGCAGCTTGTTGGAATTGAATCTGTGCCCGCTGTCGGGTTCATAGGGGCCGTAGACGCGATAGCCGTAGAACGCGCCGGGACCCACGCCGGAAATATAACCGTGAAAAACCTGATCGGTATATTCCGGCAGTTCGAACCGGTGCGTCTCGCGCTCGCCGTCGAACAGGCAGATTTCCACCTTGGTGGCATTGGCGGAAAACAGCGCGAAATTGGTGCCTTGACCGCTCCAGGTGGCTCCCAGCGGGTAGGGCAGGCCTTCTTCGATGGCGAAATCGGTCATTTGACCCCCTGCGGCGGCACAGCCATCGTCAAACGCAGTCGCATATAAAATGTTGCAAGCGCGAATGACTATTTGCGATGCTATGACAAGTATCGATGCAATTTGGATTCCAGATGACCGATCAGACGACCGTGAACGCAAAAATCGACAAACAGGCACTGCTGACGAAATACCTCGCCGAGCGCGACAAACGACTCCGCGCCGACGGCAATGCGCAGTATCTGCGGATCGAAGGGCAGCTCTCGCATTACAAGAAGGACCCCTACGCCGAACCGATCAACCGCGAGGCGCTGTTCGATCACGTCACCTTCGCCTTTGTCGGTGGCGGTATCGCAGGCCTCGTCACCGGCGCGCGGCTGGTCGAAGCCGGGATCACCGACGTCCGCATCGTTGAGAAGGGCGGCGATTTCGGCGGCACCTGGTACTGGAATCGCTATCCCGGCGCGCAATGCGACACTGCCTCGATGGTCTACATGCCCTTGCTCGAGGAAACCGGGCACATGCCATCGGAGAAATATGCGCACGGTCCCGAAATCCTGGAGCAATGCCGCCGCATCGGTCGCAAGTTTGGACTTTACGACAACGCGCTGTTTCAGACCGAGGCGACCGCCATCGAATGGGACGAGGCCGGAAAGCGCTGGGTGATCTCGACCGATCGCAGCGATCGTTTCACCGCAAGCTATATTGGCGTCGGCACCGGGCCGCTGCACGTGCCGAAGCTGCCGGGCATATCAGGCATCGAGAGTTTCAAGGGCCATTCGTTCCACACCAGCCGCTGGGATTACGACTACACCGGTGGCGATGCGGCAGGCGCGCCGATGACAAAACTTGCCGACAAGCGGGTTGCCATCATCGGCACGGGCGCCACCTCGGTGCAGGCTGTGCCGTATCTGGCGCGCACCGCGCGCCGGCTCTATGTCGTGCAGCGCACGCCGTCCTCAGTCGACGTGCGCGCCAATGCGCCGATCGATCCGAAATGGTTCGAAGGCATCGCCACGCCGGGATGGCAGGGGCGCTGGCTGCAAAATTTCACCGACAACCAGGCCGGGGGCGGCGCCACCGAAGATCTGGTGATGGACGGATGGACCGATCTGTCGCGGCGCATCCGTGGCAAGTTCAAGCATTTGCGGCGCGAGGAACTGACGCAGGCCGCGATGCTCGCCGCCTTCGAGGACACCGATTTCGAGAAGATGGAGGAAATCCGCGCCCGCGTGGATTCCGTCGTCAGCGACCGCGAGACCGCGCAGCGGCTGAAAGCCTGGTACCGGCAATTATGCAAGCGGCCATGCTTCCACGATGCCTATCTGCAGGCGTTCAACAATCCCTCCACCACGCTGGTCGATACCGACGGCAAGGGCGTCGAGCGCATCACTGAAAAAGGTTTCGTGGTGGCTGATATCGAATATGAGGTCGATTGCATCATCTATGCGTCGGGCTTCGAGGTCGGCACCGAATTTCGCAGCCGCGCGGGTTTTGATCTGGTCGGGCGCGACGGATTGAAATTATCGCAGGCGTGGGGCGAGGGGATGAAGTCGCTGCACGGTACGCATGTGCATGGCTTTCCCAACGCCTTCTTCGTGCAGCCGGCGCAGGGCGCCAATTTGATCTCAAACGTCCCGCATAATCTGACCGAGTTGGCCGTGACGATTGCCGCGATCGTGCGTCACGCAGCCGAGAAGGGCGCGCGCGAAATTGAGGTGACGCGCGAGGCGCAGCAGGCCTGGGTCGAGCTGTTGCTCACCGCGCCGCCGCGCCTGATCGGCTCGCCCGACTGCACGCCGGGCTACTACAACAATGAGGGGCAGGCGCCGACGCCGGCCTCGCGCCTCAATGTCGGATATCCGGCGGGCCCGAGCGCCTATTTCAGGTATCTTAAGGGCTGGCGTAGCGCCGGCGATTTCAAGGGATTGGCGTTTCGGTGACGCCCTAAGCAAGAACAAGGAGCCGAGTGATGCAGGATGGTTTCGCACTGATCAAGCCCGGCCAGACCTATGTCGGCAAGCAGGGTTTTACCTACGGCGCCGGCGTATCGATGGAAACCGCCGGCGCGCAAAAAGTCTGCATGAACGTGCTGCCGATGCCGCCGGGCGCGGTCGCCAAGCCGCACTACCACGAGGGCATCGAGACCATCGCCTATATGCTCGACGGTGAATGCAGCGTGTATTACGGCGACGATCTCGAGAAGCGCGTGGACGTTCAGAAGGGCGACACCTGTTTCCTTGGCCCCGACATTCCGCACGCCCCCAGCAACGAGAGCGGCAAGCCCTGCACCTGGATCGTGGTGCATTCATCCGGCAGCGATCAGGACGGCATCGTGCTGTTGCCGGAGTTGGATGCGAAGCTGAAGGCGCGGATGGGTAAGGTTTCGTAGGGTGGGCAAAGGCGCTCTTGCGCCGTGCCCACCTTCACGGGCACGCCAAGAATGGCGGGCACGCTTCTTTCCAATGTGTGGACGCAGTGTCGGTTGTGAGCCGCTTTGCCCACCCTACGGCATCGAAGGCTTCCGCACTCACGCCAGATATCCGGACACGCCATCCCACAACAGCTTCATCGCGGTCACGACCAGCAGGGCGTAGCAGGCGCGATAGATCTGGCGCTGGTCGAGCGAGCCGTGCAGCCGGAAGCCGAGCCAAACGCCGGCGGGAATCGCGCACAGGCAAAGCCCCATCAATTCCCAAACGCCCGTGGTCGGTCGCACCAGCAGCAGCCACGGCACCGCCTTGGTCGCGTTGCCGACCGTGAAGAACAGGCTGGTCGTGCCCGCATAGATATCCTTGGTGAGACCGAGCGGCAGCAGATACATCGCAAGCGGCGGTCCGCCCGAATGCGCGACCATGGTGGTGACGCCGGAGGCGAGGCCGGCGCCGATCGCCTTCGGTGTCGAGCGCGGCTGGATCGTGGTCTCCGCGCCCGCAAAGAGCCACAGGCCGACAAAGGCGAGTGTCGTCACGGCCATCACGATCGAGATCGCGCGGTGATCGAGGAAACGAAACAGCAGATAGCCGAGCGCGATGCCGGCCACGAGCCCCGGCAGCAGCAGTACGAGGTCCGGCTTCGACCAGGTCGACGGCTTCCAGTAGCGCAACGCGAGCAGGTCCATGGCGATGAAGAGCGGCGCGAGAAGTCCGCCGGCGGTGACCGGGTCCATCACGACAGACAGCAGGGGAATGCCGACGATGGAAAAGCCGCCGCCGAACGCGCCCTTCATAAAACAGATCAGGAAGACGCCGGCAAAGGCGACCAGGATCGTCGCAAGCGTGAGGTCGGCGGGCGAGGATATCGTCATGACATCCTCGCCCGGTCGGGAAGCGAGATGAAGCCTTGCACGACCCCTTCGATCTCGGACCGCGCGATACCGATGTCGCGCAGCGCGCGGTCGTCGAGCTCGCGCAGCGTCGCAATGGCGGTGCGGCGGACGACGTAGCCGGCAACGACATCCCAGGCGGAGGCGAAAAGCCCCGAGATCTTGCCGGGCTGCTTCTCGGCCGCGGGCCGGGCGATGGTGACTGATGTTGCGGACATGTCGGCTCTCCATGGCTTGCTTCGGGCCATGCGGGGCCGTCGGCGCAAACTGGGGGTCGCGCCGGCCGCTCGCTCATGGCTGCGGAAACTTAGGTCAATGTCCCGGTACAATCCGGTTGATATGGACATATTGATCCGATACAATATCGGTTCAATCGAAACATTGCTCTCGGAGCAATAAATGCCGCAATCCGAATATCTGAAGCTGGCCGACACGATCGCCGCCGAAATTGCGGCCGGCACACTCAAGGCCGGCGACCGCCTGCCGCCGCAGCGCAATTTTGCCTGGGAGCGCAAGATCGCGGTCTCGACCGCGAGCCGCGTCTATTCCGAACTGTTGCGCCGCGGCCTCGTCGTCGGCGAGGTCGGGCGGGGCACCTTCATCTCGGGCGATGCCAAAGGCGGCGTCACGGCGCCGAGCGAGGTCAGCGGCGTCCGGATCGACCTCGAGTTCAATTATCCGCTGCGCCCCGACCAGACCGCATTGATCGCAAAGAGCATCGACGGACTGCAGACGGCCGCGGCGCTCGAATCCGCGTTGCGGCCGGCGACCACGATCGGAACGCCGGCGGTCCGCAGCGCCGCCGCGGCTTGTTTGTCGCAAGGAACGTGGTCGCCGTCTCCGGACCAGCTGGTGTTCACCGGCAACGGACGGCAGAGCATTGCCGCCGCATTGGCCAGCGTGGTCCCGGCGGGCGGCCGCTGCGGCGTCGAGCCTTTGACCTACCCCTTCGTCAAGGGCATCGCGGCCCGGCTCGGCATCTCACTGGTGCCGCTCGCGATGGACGCGGACGGGGTGCGGCCGGATTCCGTGCAGAAGGCGCATCGCGAGGGGCATCTTTCGGCGATCTACATCCAGCCGGTGGTGCAGAATCCGCTCGGGATGACCATGCCGCCGGCGCGCCGCGCCGATCTGCTGCGCGTCGTCGAAAAGCTCGACTTGCCCGTCATCGAGGACAGCGTCTACGGCTTCCTCGATCACGAAATCGCGCCGCTGGCGGCACTGGCGCCCGATCGCTGCATCGTCATCGACTCGCTCTCCAAGAAGGTCGCGCCGGGCCTGGCGCTCGGCTTCGTCGTGCCGCCGCGGCGGTTGCGCGAGAGCGTGATGGCCGCGGTACGCTCGGGCGGATGGACGGCATCCGGATTTGCCTTTGCCGCCGCGCAGCGGATGATGGGCGACGGCACCGTCGCCGAGCTGTCACGGCTGAAGCGCATCGACGCGCGGGCGCGGCAGAAGCTGGCGATCGAACGCCTGTCGGGGTTCGAGATCCAGACCAACGGCAAATGCTATCATCTCTGGCTGATGCTGCCGCCGCACTGGCGCTCGCAGACCTTCGTCGCGGCCGCGGCGCGGCGCGATATCGCGCTGACGCCCTCGACGACGTTTGCCACCACGCCCGGCCACGCGCCGAACGCGGTCAGGCTGGCCTTGGCGGCACCTGGCATGGATCAACTCGATGACGGCTTGCGTACGCTCGCCGCGCTGCTGGCCGCCAGCGAGCAGGATTTCGAACTCGACGGAATGAGCGCGCGAAGCGCCTAGCTGGACGAGGCCTCGCCAAAGCGGTCGAAGTCCGAGGCGTTGGGCGCGATCGTCATGCTCGCCCTGTAGGGGGAATGGAGCAGGAGCGTGAACAGCGCCCGGTTGGCCTGATAGCGCGCACCCAGCCTGCTGCTGTCCGATCCCAGCATGAGGAGGTCGCCTTCGGCCGTGCAGATATACCAGCGCCAGGTCCGCCTGCGCTTGCGCACGATCGCTTCAAAAGTCTGGAATTGCGCCGTCATTGTCCCCAACGAAGCTGTCCCAACCTCCCCATGTGTCATTTTTGCCATGCGGCAGGTTCAACGATTCCCGTAAATTATCTTGGGTTAACAGATGTCGGGTCCGGAGGTGATGCGCAACGGCAACACTCAAAGTAGTTGGGACTTTCGAATACAATCGCAAAGAAACTATTTGAAAGCTCAAATATCGAAGAGTAGGTCTGCCGTGAACGATGATGGCCTCGATCGCGACAAACGTACTATCATTGATTTCATTCGCTTGATCCCTTGGGCCTTTTGGAAAATGAAATGACCGCTTCGCAGAGCCGGATCGCGCTGTTTATCGACGGCGCAAACCTTTACTCGACGGCCAAGACGATTGGATTCGACATCGACTACAAGCGCCTGCTCCGGGAATTCCAGACCCGCGGCGAGCTGTTGCGGGCCTTTTACTACACCGCGGTCGTCGAGGATCAGGAGTTCTCGTCGATCCGCCCGCTGGTCGACTGGCTGGACTACAATGGCTTCACCGTCGTCACCAAGGCGACCAAGGAGTTCGTCGACTCCTCCGGCCGGCGCAAGGTGAAGGGCAACATGGACATCGAGCTTGCCGTCGACGCCATGGAGCTTGCCGAACACATCGACGAGATGATCCTGTTCTCCGGCGACGGCGATTTCCGCTCGCTGGTGGAAGCGGTGCAGCGCCGCGGCGTCCGCGTCACCGTCGTCTCGAGCGTGGCCAGCCATCCGCCGATGGCTGCGGATGAGCTGCGCCGCCAGGCCGACGTGTTCATCGATCTGGTGACGCTGCAGCCGAAAGTGGGCCGCGATCCCTCCGAGCGCCCGGCGCCGCGCGAGCCGCGCCATGGCGGGGCGCCATCGAAATTCCGCACGAGCACCACGGTGCCTCCAGGCAACGACACCGATTTCGACAACTGAGCGCGAGCGGCCGTGGCCCCGCGGGCAGCGGCGAAATACCCCACACCGATCGATCCCCGAACGGCTTCCATAGTCGGAGCCCGCGCAGATACACTGCCGCTTCTTGATATCTGGAGGTCGGCGTGAGACGGCGGGAGTTTCTAAGGATTGCCGGTGGCGCGGCCGCGAGCTGGCCGCTAGCAGTCGGTGCCCAGCAAAAGGCCGGTCCCCGCAAGGTCGGAATCCTGTTTCCCGGCGAGTTCGGCGCGCAACGGGAAAAACTGGTCGTCGAGGGACTTGCCGGTGAACTCGGCAGCGAGCCCTTTGTGCTGACGATCCGCTCGTCGAAAGGAGATGACGGGCTTCTCGCCAGATACGCGACGGAGTTGGCGGCCGACGTCGAAGTGATTGTTACGCTCGGTTCCGTAAGCCTGAGCGCGGCGCGGCGGGCCTCGACGACCCTTCCTGTCGTCGCGGTCGATCTCGAGTCTGACCCGATCACCAGCGGGGTTGCCAAAAGTCTCAATAAGCCGGGAGGAAATATCACCGGCATCTTCCTCGACGCGCCGGAAATCGCGGGGAAGTGGGTCCAGATCATCAAAGAGGTGCTGCCGCACATCCAGAGGGTCGCTTTGTTGTTCGACTCGCATCTCGATCAAACACAAGTCAAATCCGGAGAGGATGTCGCGAAAAATCTCGGACTCCAGACACTGCGGTTTGGCATCGATCAGCCTGCGGAATTTCGAAACGCGTTCGAGCGTGCGGTCGCCGCCAAGGTGGACGCGATGCTCGTCCATTCATCGCCCATCTTTGTCGACCAGGCGTCTGTCATCGCCGAGCTCAGCCGCGAATTTCGCTTACCGTCGATCGGGCTGTTTCCGATCTACGCCAAGGTCGGGGGCTTCATTTCCTACGGCCCCAATAATTTCGACCTGGTCAAACAGGCCGGTGGTATCGCCGGAAAGATTCTGCGCGGGGCAAATCCGGCGGAATTCCCGATTCAGCGGCCGATCTATGTGTCGTTTCTGATCAATATGCCGACCGCCAGATTGCTGGGGCTCACGATCCCGGCATCCCTGTCGGCGCTGGCCGACGAAGTGATCGAATGACGAGGCGCCGTCCCGGCCCGACTAGACATCCGGCATCGACGGCCTTGCGTGCGGGAACGCGCGGCTTACTTCTTCGTTGAAGCTCGCGGAGGTCCCAATGTCCCGCATGACTGCGCTTGTTCTGGCCGTGCTCGGCGGCTTGGTGCTTCCGGGGCAGGGCTTTGCGCAAGCCCTCCCGCCCGCGGGATCGGCCGGCGCCGGCAATGCGCCGATCAATGGCATCCCCTACGGTCCCGCCAATCCCAGGTCCGCCTCAGATCCTAGTGGCATCGGCAATTCGGGAGCCGTGCCGCCGCTGCGCAGCAACACGCCGGCTCCCGTGGTCAACTCGTACCAGACAGCGCCGATACGCCCGCTCACGCCGCCGCCTTCCGTTGGCGGTTCGTCACGGATCACCAGCGCGCGCGAGGTGGAGCCGAAGAGCAAGGCGCCGTCGCGCCGTCGCGGCAGCCCTGAGGTCTCCCACTTCACCGGCATCTGCCGGGGGTGTTAGGGCAGGGCGCCTAACGTTTCCTTTCGCATGATTGCCAGCGCCTGCATGACTCCGTGACCGGCATGTTGTCTGCTTGACCGGCCTGCCGATCTGTATCCAACTTGCAGCTCCACCAGGGGTTCGGCCAGGAAAATCGCGGTATGATCAGCTCGGTTGCGAGGTGAAAGATGGATGGCACGCCGCTCTCGACGCGGACGCAGGCGACGAAGGCGAAGCGCCCGGGAAGCGTCAGCCGGAAACAGTCCAAGGGTGGCTCCGCTGCGCGTGACCCCGACCGCACCCGGGCTACTGTCTTGTCCGTGGCAAGGCAGGAGTTTGCAAAGTTGGGCCTGGCTGGCGCGCGAGTCGACGAGATCGTGCGCATCGCCGGCGTCAGCAAGCAGGTCATCTACTACCATTTCAAGAGCAAGGACGAGTTGTTCAAGGCGGCGCTTCTCTCCAGCTATGATGAGATACTGAAAAACAATCTGGAATATGTGCGCAAGGCCACCGGCGGCTCGCCCGAACGACAATTGCGAAACATGATCGTCCATCTGTTCGACCGGATCGGCTCGCACCGCGAGGTGATTTCGCTGATCGTCGAGGAGAACCGCTATCGCGGGCAGCATTTGCGGGATTCCGACCTGCCTTATCGTTCCTCGAAGCCGATGGTCGAGCATCTCTCGCGGGTCATCAAGGAAGGGCAGGCTTCGGCGCGCTTCAAGCCGAAGGTCAACTCCCGGCAGCTCTACCTCGATATCTTTTCAATGTGCCTTTTCTACTTCACGAATCTGTACACAGTGTCCGCCGTGATCGGCGCCGACCTGACGGCCGCAAAGGAAATCAGGCGGCGCCGGGATCACATCGCACAATCCGTCATGGATAGCATCGCTCCCTGACGTTCTACTCAGCCGGAACCGCGATCGCCTCGACCCTGCGCCGTTCGAAGAAGCGAACCCCCAGCACGACGATCGAGCCCAGCACCTGCGCGATTGTAACGGCGAGGAAGATGGTTCGCGGTTGCCAATGTAGCGAAAGGATCAGCCCGCCGAGAAGCGTTCCGGCAATCGAGCCGAGGCGTCCCATGCCGATAGCCCAGCCGAGACCCGTGGTGCGGATGAAGGCCGGATAGTACCAGCCGGCCAGCGCGTTGACGCCCTGCAGCCCGCCGATACCCGTGCAGATGCCGCAAAACAGCATGATGCCCATGATCAACGTCAGCGGACATGGTGCCGTCGACCTGCGTCATCAGCAGCACCGCGCAAGCGGAGACCACGAAACCGATCGCCAGCACCTTGAACGGCTCGAAACGATCCATGAGCTGACCGACGGAAAGTGTCCCGACGATGGATCCGGTTTGCCACATGCCCGTCGCGGAGACGGCGATGGCCACCGGCACGCCGGCAGCGTTGAAAGCAATCGGGGTCCAACTCGCCAGGATGTAGGTGATCATCAGCGCAAGGAAGAACAGCACCCAGAGCAGCAAGGTCGGCATCGCGCGTCCCTGCGTGAAGAGATGCTTGACCGGGACACCGCGGCCGGTTTCCTCCTGCACCATGAAACGCGGCGCGTCACCGATCCTGAGATCGGGCGCGAGCCGCAGAAGGTAGTGAAGGATTTCAGCCTGAGGCCTGTCGCGCAGGATGAGAAAGGTCAGCGACTCCGGCAGCATCACGAGCAGCAGCGGGACCAGCACCAGGGGGATGACGCCGCCGATCACAAAAACGACCGGCCAGCCATAGGCCTGCAGCAGTCCTGCAATGGCGAAGCCGCCGACCGCGGCGCCGATGGTGAAGCCGACAAAGACCATCGTGACCGCACTGGCGCGCCGTCGCTTCGGAAAATATTCGACGGCCAGCGCAACCGCGTTGGGCATCGCGCCGCCAAGGCCGAGGCCGGTGAGAAGGCGCAGCAGCATCATCTGGCTCGGCGTTTCGGCAAAGGCTGTCAGAAGGGAGAAAAGGCCGAACGCCGCGGTGCAGACGACGATGAAGCGCTTGCGCCCGAACCGGTCCGCGAGCGGCCCGAAGAACAGGCCGCCAAACATCATTCCGAGGAGACCGATCGCGAACACCGGCCCGAGTGCGGCCCTGTCCAGATGCCAGGCTTGCACCAGCGCCGGCGCGACATATCCTATCGCCTGGGCGTCGTAGCCGTCCATGAACAGCACCGTCAGGCAAACGAACAGCGTACGCCATTGAAAGCTCGTCACCGGCCGCTGCTCGATCAGTGCAGAGACATCGATGTCCTGTGCGGTCGTCATTCCCCCCTCCGATTTTGTTTTGTCGTTTCGTTACCCGAGACTTTGCCCGTCTTAAGGATGAATCACCCCACTTTTTTCGCTGACGAGGAAGCGTTCCTTGCGCGCCAGGAAATCGCCCACGACTTCGGCAACGGCTTCGGGCCGGTCCTGATCGACCTGATGGGCGGCGTCGTAGACCAGCATCAGATGGGCATTTCCGTAATGCTGGCGATAGAAGCGCGCCATGTCGGGCGGCGTGAGCCGGTCTTCGGTGCCGAACACCACCAGCGTCGGGACGGAGAGGCCGGGCAGCTTCTCCTCCAGCGCGGCATCGCGCGGCGGGCCGATGAGCCGGCGCACCAGCGCTTCCTGCTTCGAACTGATCTCGGGGTCGCCGGACGCGAGCGGAAATCGCTCGGGATGCGCATGCATGACCTTCTGCCGCTCCTCCGACGTTGCCATCGGCGGGCGCTCGGCGGGGCGGAAGACCGCCGGCGACAGCAGGACGAGGGATTGCACCTTATCTCCGGCCTGCAGGGCGACATGGGTTGCGAGCTTGCCGCCGAACGACGTGCCCATGAGGTTGAATGACTTGATGCCGAGCGCGGCGATCGCAGCGCAGAGCGTAGTGGCGAGCTCTGCCATGTCGCGGCTGCGCTCATTGGCCGGCGAAGCGCCGAAGCCGGGTGCCTCGAAGGCGAGCACGCGATGCGTTTGGCCAGGATCTCATGCATCGGGGAAAGCCGTAAGCCCCCCGCGCCATGAAGACAGATCAGCGGGTCGGCGCCGGATTGCGCGCCGGCCTCCAGGTAGCGGATCGTAAAACCGTCCGCGTCCACCTTGCGCTCGGCGAAAGCCGAGGATGTGCTCTTGTGTCGGTCATGGGACATCCTCAATTCTCGTGGAGGCGTGGCAGCAGCTTCGCGCCGAACATCTCGATGGAGCGTCGGGTGCGATCGGCAATGGGGACAATCGGAAAGAGATCGAGGATGCCTGCGCCCACTTCATCGCGAACGCGGCAAATCTGTTTCCAGACCGTTTCCGGGCTTCCCAGCAGGATCTGGCCTTTCTCTATGCGCTCGGTGGCATCGCGCGGCGCGACGCGCTCCTTTTGTTCCTCCGCTGCCTTGCCGAAATAGCCTGACGACATCGCGCCGGCGAGCACCGCCTTGTTCGCCATGGTGAGGCCGACGTGAGGCTTGGCCGCGCCGGATTCGACCATGTCGGTCATGGCCTGTTCATCGGTCTCGGCGACATGGAAGCCCATGCGATAAAGAACCTGGTCGGTGCTGGGTTTCCAGCCGAGCTTGTCGGCCTCTTCCCGATAGAATTTCGCTGCCTGCGACGCCAGCGGCACCGTGGTGAAGGCGAGGCCCAGGCCGATGCGGTTGCGCGCCGCCATCGCGCCCGACTCCGGACTGGAGCCGGACATATAGAGGGCCGGGTAGGGGGACTGCACGACGCGAGGCCAAACCGCAACGGAGCGGTATTGATAGAACCGGCCCTGCCACCCGAACGGCTCGGGTTCGGTCCAGGCGCGGCGGATCAGCGCCAGCGCTTCCTCGAACCTGTCGCGCGATTCGGCGGGATTGATATTGTAGGTGACGTATTCGTTCGGTGTGCCGCGCAGCAGACCGGCGATGATGCGGCCGCCCGTGAGATTGTCCAGCATGGCGTATTCTTCCGCCACGCGGATCGGGTTCAGGATCGGGACGGTCGGACCAAGCAGGGCAATTTTCGCCCGCTTGACGACCTGGGTCAGCGCACCCGCCAGCACCATCGGGTTTGGGGTCAGAGGAAAAGCCGGCGTAATGATGTTCGGCGACGGTGACCCAGTCGAAGCCCATCTCGTCCGCGAGTTGCAGGTTTTCGAGCCCGCCCAGGATCGAGCGCTGGCCAATCTCCAGATCATAGGCACTGGGCGCCACCGGCCACCCGGCCGGGGACGGACCGCCGTAACGAATGGGATTGAACAGAGCCGCCTTCATGAGCTTGCCTTCCGGCAATTGTCTCGTGAGTCGGCGGCAGTATAGAGATGTTCAGCGAGCAAACCAACCAGTTGGTATGTTTTAGCCAAAGCCCGGGCATGCACGTCGTGGCGCACAAAAGGAGGAGCGCATGGAAACGCGCAATCTCGGCCGATCCGGGCTTCGGGTGTCGGCGATAGGGTTGGGGTGCAACAATCTGGGGGGCCGGCTCGACCATGCCGCCTCGATGCGCGTCGTGCACGCGGCGCTTGACCTCGGAATTACTTTCTTCGATACGGCGGACGTCTATCCGCTCGGCAAGAGCGGCATGTCGGAGCAGTATCTCGCCGAGGGGTTGGGCGACCGGCGCAAGGATGTCGTCGTGGCAACCAAGTTCGGCAGTCCGCGCAAGCGCGCGGTCGGTGCCGTTCCCACCGCTGGCGGCGTGCAAGGCGGCGGCTCGCGCCGCTATATCATGGAGGCTGTGGAGACGAGTCTGCGCGATCTCCGCACCGACTACATCGACCTCTATCAAATGCACAGGGCGGACCCGTTGACGCCGATCGATGAAACGGTGCGCGCGCTCGATGATCTCATCCGGCAGGGCAAGGTGCGCTATGTCGGCTGCTCCAACTATCCCGCCTGGCGCATGGTCGATGCGATACGCGTGGCGGAAGCGCTGGGCACGGAGCGCTTCATCGCGTGTCAGGACGAATACAGCCTGCTGGTTCGTTACGTTGATCCGGAGCTCGTGCCGGCGATGCAAAAGTTCGGTCTCGGCATGCTGCCGTATTTTCCGCTGGCCGGCGGCATGCTGACCGGGAAATACGATCTTGCAGCACCGCTGCCCGAGGGCACCCGCTTCACGCGATGGCCGAAGGCGATGACCGAGCGCTTCCTGGCGGAGCCCAATCCGACCATGTACGCCGCGCTGCAGGCATTCTGCAAAGCGCGCGGGCGAAGCATCCTGGAACTCGCGATTTCCTGGCTGCTGATGCGGCCGACGGTCTCCTCCGTGATCGCCGGCGCGAGCTCGCCGGAGCAGCTCAAGCAGAACACCGAGGCTACCGGCTGGGCGCTCACGGCCGACGAGATGGCCGAGCTCGACCGCATCACCGCGCCGGCTCTGCAGGCCACGTCGCATCTCTGACTTTTGCGGATTGCGGACCTCCCAAAGCCGGAAGTAGGCTTGATACCGCCTGAGCCTGGCGACCGGGGAGCGGCTGGAGACAAATCTCGCATGATCAATGCCAATCACGAAGAGCTGACGGCCGACGCACTGGCCGTGATGGCGCGCACGCGCGATCCGCGTCAACGTGAAATCATGGTGTCGCTGGTCAAGCACCTGCACGCCTTCGTTCGCGACGTGCGGCTGACGGAGACGGAATTCCGCGAGGCGACCGCCATCCTGAACGAAATCGGCAAGCTGACGACCGACACGCACAATGAAGCCGTGCTGATGGCCGGTTCGCTCGGTGTATCGGCGCTCGTCTGTCTTCTGAACAATGGCGAGAAGGGCACCACGGAGACCACGCAGTCGCTGCTTGGACCGTTCTGGCGGCTGAATTCTCCACGGACCGAAAACGGCGCCTCGATCGTGCGCTCGGCGACGCCGGGCCAACCTCTCTTCGTCAGCGGGCGCGTGGTCGATCGTGCGAACGGCCCGGTGGCCGGCGCCGAGGTCGACATCTGGCACTCGTCGCCGGTTGGTCTCTATGAAAATCAGGATCCCGGCCAGGCCGACATGAACCTGCGCGGCAAGTTCACGACCGATGCCGACGGCCGCTTCTGGTTCTCGACGGTGAAGATGGTCGGCTATCCGATCCCGACCGATGGCGTCGTCGGCCGCCTTCTCGCGGCACAGAACCGGCATCCCTACCGGCCTGCTCATCTGCACGCGCTGATCTACAAGCCCGGTTTCAAGACGCTGATCTCGCAGGTCTACGATCCCGCCGATCCTCACATCGATACCGATGTGCAGTTCGGCGTCACGAAGGCGCTGATGGGCGACTATCTGCGACACGACGAGCCGCGTCCGGGCGATCCTGATGTCACGACGCCATGGTATTCGCTCGACTACACTTACGTCATGGAGCCGGGCGAAGCGACCTTGCCGCGCGCCCCGATCAAGTGACCTGCCTGGCTGGCCGGGGATGTTGAAGCGGGGCGCCGGACCGCCGCAATGAGCCGTCGATTTCACCCGCCGGGAAGTGCAACACCCGTCAGCTCGGCCAGTCGTGCAATGAGTTTGTCCTGAAATTTGGGATCGCTGGCTTCGCTGGCCGGCTGCTCTTGCCGCATGTGATGCCAATAGCAGCCACTGACCAAAGCGGGAGGCTCATTGCTCACGGCGAGCCACGATTGGGTGCGTTGTCCGGTGTCGAGATCGACCGGCGCACTTGCGCCGCCCATCCGCGTGCGCACCCAGCCGGGATCGACGGCGTTGCTCATGACCTGCGGCCAGCGCCGCGCCAGCGCAAAGGCAAGTGCAACGACGTGCAGCTTGGTCTCGGCATAGGCCTTTGCCGTATCCCAGGGCCGCTTCGTCCAGTCGAGATCGCGCAGCGAACCCTCTCCGCCGCGGTGCAGCCCGCTTGAGAGATACACCAGCCGGGCAGGGCGCGCGATCAGCGCCGTCAACATGTAGGGCGCAAGCGTGTTGATCGCGAAGGTGCTGGCATGACCTTCCGGTGTCGAACCGCGACTTCGCTGCGTGTAGACGCCGGCGTTGTGGATGATCGCGTCCATGCGCCCGATCGCATTGACCTGGTCGGCAATGCTCTTGGTCTCGGCGGCGCTGCTGAGATCGCCCACGACAACGCCGGCCGCGCGTGAGGCGAGGGTGGCGATGCCCGCCGCGCGTTCCGCCGACCGCGCGTGCAGCACCACACGATGGCCGTCGTCGAGAAGCGACTGTGCCGCCGCGCGGCCGAGCCCTTCCGTACTGCCGGTGATGAAGACGATGGCCATCCTAGGCGACCAACTTTAATCTCGTCGGCGCCGATAGCTTGTCGGGCGGCACAACGACCACCTCGATTTTGGAAGTTGTCCTGCCGGTTCGATGGCAATTCGGGCAAAGAAAAATATGGCTGATCGTGTCCCGCTCGACCAGCGTCGAACGGCTCCATTGCATGTCGACGTGGCACGTCGGGCAAATCGGCGGCTCCAACTCGTCGAATGCGCGCTTGATCCTGTCCACCATGATTTTTGTCCCGCCCGCTTCCCGGTTCGTTTCTTACTTGGATGGCACAGCGCTTGAGCAGTTACACTAACCTTTGCAAAGGCGGCGTCCATGAGGACTCTCCCACCTTCGTCGTTTTCATCGATGACGCCGCTGGCACTGTGCACTTTTGTACACTCGGGCGGCTTGCGTGATCTCGACCGTGGCGCATGATTGCCGTTTCGGGAAAAACTGGCAATGGGCTCTCCTCACGGCCGCGGGACTATGCGAGCAGTCTTGCCGGACGCCGTGGTCCCGTTCACGACGCCTCCGGTGCGCTGCAACACCGCTCCGCTTCTCGCCTTGAGTGAATCGGCGTAATGTTTCCGCAGGGGAGGGATACCCCACGGCCACTGGTCTCCCGCCCGGCGCTCAGGCGATACTTCGCCCAACGAAAACAGCGCGCGACAAGCTCGCGCAGCTCACGGGGAGGCTGGCATGCACGACATCGTCATTCGTGGCGGCACGATCATCGACGGCACCGGCAAGCCGGCCTTTTCCGGCGACGTCGCCATTGCCGACGGCAAGATCGCGGCTGTCGGCGGCAAGCAGGGACCGGCCAAGCGCGACATCGATGCCAACGGGCTGATGGTGACGCCCGGCTGGGTCGACGTGCACACCCATTATGACGGCCAGGCGATGTGGGATCCGTTGCTCGCGCCCTCATGCTGGCATGGCGTGACCACCGTGATGTTCGGCAATTGCGGCGTCGGTTTCGCGCCGGTGAAGAAGCATCATCGCCAGGGCCTGATGGATTTGATGGAAGGGGTCGAGGAGATTCCCAACCCCGTGCTGTCGGCCGGATTGACCTGGGAGTGGGAGACTTTCCCCGAGTTCATGGATGCGCTGGATCGACGTGAGCGCGTCATCGACGTCGCCGCCCAAATCGCGCATTTGCCGACGCGCGTCTATGTGATGGGCGATCGCGCCGTCCGCCGCGAAAAGGCCACCGCCGACGACATCGCCGAGATGCGGAAAATCACCCTGGAGGCAATGAAGTCCGGCGCGTTCGGTTTCACCACCTCGCGCACGGATTCGCACAAGACGCCCGACGGCGAGCTGGTCGCCTCGCGCGACGCCGACGATCACGAGCTGCTCGGCATCGGCTCGGCACTGGGCGAGCTCGGCAGCGGCACGTTCGGCATGAACAGCGACTTCGACGACGAAGATTACGAGCTGCGCTGGATGCGCAAGCAGGCCAAAGCCACCGGCCGCCCGGTCTGGTTCCTGCTCACCGACCGCTTCGAGGATCCGGAGCGCTGGCAACGCCTGATGAAAGCCGTGCATTCGGCGCGCGCCGACGGCCTGCCGCTGACGGCGCAGATCGCCGGCCGGCCGATCGGCGTGATGATGGGGATCGGCACTGCGCTCAATCCTTTTACCGTTCGGCCGACCTACAAGGCGATTGAACATCTTCCCATCGAAGAGCAGCGCAGGCGGCTGCTCGATCCGGAGCTGCGGCGGAAAATCCTCGCCGAGAAGCCTGATGACGCCGAGGTCGCGAAACTTTCCCAGTTCCGCCAGCTCGTCACCAGCCGCTGGGACAAGTTCTTCACCATGGACGACCCGCCGGATTACGAGCCGGGTCCGGAAAAGAGCGTGGCCGCGATCGCGGCGCGCACCAACCATACGCCCGATGAGATCGCCTACGACTACATCGTCGAACAGAACCAGTATCTGTTCTTTCCTGTCGTGAACTACGTGACCGGCGATCACGCGCCGATCCTCCAGATGCTCAACGACCCCGCCTGCCTGCTCGGCCTGTCCGACGGCGGCGCGCACTGCACCTCGATCGTCGACTCCGGCCTTCCGAGCTTCATGCTTCAGCATTGGGGCCGCGACCGCCATCGCGGGCCGCGGCTGCCACTCGAGCATCTGGTCAAGCGACAGACCAGCGAGACCGCCGACTTCTTCGGCTTCTCCGACCGCGGACGACTGGCGCCGGGCCTGCGCGCCGACGTCAACCTGATCGACTTCGAGCGGCTGCAGCTGCACAAGCCGGAGCTGGTGCACGACATGCCGGCCAACGGCCGGCGTTTTGTTCAACGCGTGAACGGCTATGAGGCGACGATCGCGGCGGGCATTCCGATCTTCGAGCGCGGCGAGCACACCGGCGCGATGCCGGGACGGCTGGTGCGCGCGAAGCACAACGGCCACAGCTGATCGGAATGCTGCAGTCGACGTCTACGGTTGAGACCCGCGAGTCCTGGATCGTCGCCTCGGTGGCGCTGCTCGTCATGATGATGGCGTTCGGGTCCGCCTGGATCATCGCGGTCGCGCTCAAGGACATCGCGGGCGAGCTCGGCGGCACGCGCTCGATCCCGGCGCTGGCGAGTGCGCTGGCCTGGCTCGGGCAGGGCACCGGCGGCATCCTGATGGGCCGCATCGCCGACCGCGTCGGCGCGCGCTGGACCGTGCTGTTCGGCACCGTGATGATCGGCGTCGGACTTGCGATCTCGACGCTCGGCTCACCCTGGGCGCTGTGGATCGGGCACGGCCTGTTCATGGGCCTGATCGGGCTCGCCGGCATCAATGCCCCGATGTACATCTATGTCAGCCGCTGGTTCGATCGCCGGCGCGGCTCGGCGCTGGCATTGATTTCGAGCGGCAGCTATCTCGCCGGCGCAATCTGGCCGCCGGTGTTCGAGCGCGCCATTGCCGGCTTCGGCTGGCGTCAGACCATGCTCTGCTATGGGCTGGTCCAGATCGCGGTGATCGTGCCGCTGGCCGCGATCTATTTCCGCCATCCGCCCGAGTTGTTCCACGCCGATGCCGCGCTTGGTGGCGACGGACGTCATACCCGCCTGTTCGGCCTGCCGCGCAACCTCGTGTTCTGGATGATGTGCGGCGCCGGCGTGCTCTGCTGCCTGCCGATGGCGATGCCGCAAGGCCATCTTGTTGCGTTCTGCAGCGATCTCGGTATTAGCCGCTCGATCGGCGCGCTGATGCTGTCGGTGCTGCTCGGCACCGCGTTCGTCAGCCGGCAAATCTGGGGCGCGATCGCCGACCGCGTCGGCGGTCTCGCCACCGTGCTGATCGGATCGGCTTGGCAGGCCACATCGATGGCGGGTTTCCTGCTGACCCAGAACGAGACCGGCCTGTTCACGGTGGCAGCCGCGTTCGGGCTCGGCTTTTCCGGTATCATCCCGGCCTATGTGCTGGCCATGCGCGAATTGTTTCCGGCCTCGGAGGCCTCCTGGCGCATCCCGACGTTCTTGATGTGCAGCGGGTGCGGCATGGCCGCAGGCGGCTGGCTGGCCGGCGTGCTCTACGATCACTACGGCACTTACGCGCCTGCGTTTGCGGCCGGCGTCGTGGCCAATTGTCTCAATCTGCTCGTGATCGGCGCGCTTGTGGCGCGGCAGCGCTCGCGCGCCGCCTATGCGTGAGCGTTGCTACGCGCCCGCGGACATCAGTCCGCAGGCGCTGTCATTTTTTTTGACGCGCGCGGCCGCGCGCTGGCCTCACGCGTTCTCGTAATTGACCTCGTGCGAAATCTCCTTGTTGGTCTGGTCCGGGAGCAGCAACGCCGCACAGATGCTGATCGCCGCGCAGACGCAGACATAGAGGCCGATCGGCACCGCCGACTTGTAGGTCGAGAACAGCCACGTAGATACGAACGGCGCCGGTCCGCCGGCGATGATCGAGGCGAGCTGATAGCCGATCGAGGCGCCGCTGTAGCGCAGCCGCGGCGTGAACGCCTCTGCGATCAGCGCCGCTTCCGGGCCGTACATCACCATGACGGGAATGAACGACAGCGCCATGGCCACGAAGATCAGCGTCGGGTCCCTGGTGTCGAGCATCGCGAAATAGACGAAGGTGAAAGCCGCGACGAACAGGCAGCCGCCGATAAAGACTTTCCTGCGGCCGATCTTGTCGGACAGGAAGCCGGCGATCGGCGCCGTGAGGAAGCCGAGGAACGTCATCGCGACGAGGCCCGAGAGCAGCAGGTCGCGGGAGGCTCCCACCACCAGCGTGCCGTAGGTCAGCACGAAGGCGTTGAAGATGTAGCCGGGGGTCTGCTCGGCCATCCGCAGCAGCGCCGACAGGATGACCTCGCGCGGCTGACGCTTGAGCACTTCGAGGACCGGGGCGCGCTCGACCTTTTTCTCGGCGACGAGGCGCTGGAACACCGGGGTCTCGAGGATGCCGAGACGGATCCACAGCCCGATTGCCACCATGATGATGCTCATCAGGAACGGGATGCGCCAGCCCCAGTTCAGGAACTGATCGCCGGAGTACCAGCTGAAGAACAGCACCGCGACATTGGCCAGGAACAGTCCGGCCGGCGCGCCGAATTGCGGCCAAGACGTGAGGAAGCCGCGGTTCTTGTTGGTGCGTGCCCACTCCATCGCCAGCAGCACCGAGCCGCCCCATTCGCCGCCGACGCCGATGCCCTGGATCAGGCGCAGGAAGGTGAGGATGACCGCGCCCCAGATGCCGATCTTGTCATAGCCGGGGACGAGGCCAACCGCGGCGGTCGCAATGCCCGTCATCAGCAGGGTGACGATCAAGGTCGCCTTGCGGCCGATGCGATCGCCATAATGGCCGAAGATCACCGCGCCGACTGGCCGTGCCGCGAAGCCGACGAAGTAGACGCCGAACGCCTGCAGCGTGCCCATCCAGGCGTCGGAGGCGGGGAAGTAGACCTTGTTGAAGACGAGGCCGGTCACCGTAGAGTAGATGAGGAAGTCGTACCATTCGATGGTGGTCCCGACGGTACTGGCAATCACCGCGCGGCGTAGCGCCGATTGATGTTCGGTTTCCGACATTGGACCAGTAGCGATTGCAGTCGCAGGCATGGCAATTCCTCCTCATCTAAATTTCGATGGCATTTCCCCGTATGTGTGCTGGTTGTTTTTGAGTTTGTGAGGCATCCCGCTTTGGCGGGCATGCAAGGTCATCATGAACCAAGTTGGGCCGTTCGGCCAGAGCCTGGATCGTGATCTTGTGCTAAGGTCATATATCTCGGCTGGGGGAGCCCATGCGGCGGCGCGCCTTTATCACGTTTCTCGGCGGAGCAGTGTCGGCATGGCCGGTCTTGCTGCGTGGGCAATCCTCGGCACTGCCGGTGATTACGCTCATCAATGGCAGAGGCGCCGAAAGCGGTGCTGGCTTCGCCTCGGAATTCGTCAAGGGCCTGAGGCAGGCCGGTTTCACCGAAGGCAAGGATGTCGTCGTCGAGTACCATTGGCTCGACGGCCACTACGAGCAAATACCAGGGATCATCGATGATGCCGTCCGGCGCGGCGTCGCGCTGATCGCCACGCCCGGTAGTTCGCCGGGGTCGATTGCCGCCAAGGCTGCGACCGAAACAATCCCGATCGTGTTCGGAGTCTCTGAAGATCCGGTCGCGATGGGATTGGTGAAGAGTCTGGCGCGGCCCGGCACCAATGCGACCGGAATCAATTTCTTCGCCGGTGAGATCGACGCCAAACGGCTCGGATTGATGCGTGAGTTGCTGCCGAAGGCGGTTCGCTTTGCCGTGATCGTCAACCCGGCCAATCCGGCGACGGCCGGCGCGACGTCAAAAGCATTGAGAGACGTCGCTCCCGGCCTTGGCCTGGAGCTGATTTTCTTCAACGCTGGCACGCCCGCCGAGGTCGATACGGCCTTTGCCGCCATTGCCGGCGCGCGCGCGGATGCGCTTTTCGTCGCTCCCGACGGATTTTTTACCAGCCACGCGGCGCAGTTTGCCGCGCTCGCGACACGCGACAGGCTGCCGACCAGCACGTTCTCGACCGAGATGACCGCAGCCGGCGTGCTGCTCAGCTATGGAACGAGCATTGCCGATGTGTTTCGACAGGTCGGTATCTATTCCGGCACCATTCTCAAGGGCGCCAAGCCCGCCGACCTTCCTGTCCTGCAATCGACCAAGTTCGAATTCGCGATCAATCTGAAGGCCGCGCGTTCGCTCGGCATCGAAATTCCACCGACGCTGCTCGCCCGCGCCGACGAGGTGATCGAGTGAGACGGCGCGAGTTCATGCTGCTTGCTTGCGGCGCGGCATACGCGTTGCCCGCGACTTGCCCTACGTCCGCATTTGCCCAGCAAAACCAGAGCGCGAAGCGTATCGGCTTGATGGCCAACCTCCCGCTTTTGCCGGTGCAAAGATTTCGAGAAAAATTGGCGCAACTCGGCTGGATCGAGGGCAAGAATCTCACCATCGAATTTCGATACGGGGAGGGCAGGGATGACCGCTACCCGGAATTCGCCGCAGAACTCGTCGCGATGCCGGTAGACGTGATCGTGGTATGGGGAAACCCGGCGGCCTTTGCCGCCAAACGCGCGACCCGTACGATTCCGATTCTGATCGGGGCTGCAGGCGATGTCGTGAATACCGGTCTTGTCTCCAATGTTGCCCGGCCAGAGGCAAACCTTACGGGATTTGTCGCGCTCAATGCAGAGTTGGAAAGCAAACGCCTGGAACTGCTGAAGGCGGCGATTCCGCAGCTGTCGCGTGTCGTTGTGCTGGCGAACCCGGCCAATCCTCTGAGCCGTGTCAATCTCGATATCGCGCGTCAGGCGGCCGAGAAGCTGGGGGTGAAGATCGACGTGGCGGAAGCAAGAAGCAGTGCAGACGTTGATGCCGCGCTGGCGCGGATAAGGGATCTTCATCCGGATGCGGCCCTGATTGCTTCAGACACTCAACTCTTGAGCAAGCGAAAGGAAATCGTGGACTTCATGGCCGCACAGCGTATTCCCGCGATCTATCCGTTCAGGGAATACGTCACTGTCGGCGGCCTGTTCATTTATGGCGCAAATCTTTCCGTTCTGTTCGAAGAGGCTGCCGACTATCTGGATAAGCTTTTGAAAGGTGCGAAGGCCGGCGATTTACCGGTGCAACAGGCGACTGCCTTCGAGTTGATCGTCAATCAAAAAGCGGCGTCGGGCCTTGGGCTCGCGATTCCGCCCGACATCCTGCTTCGCGCCGACGAGGTGATCGAATAGCGACTTGCTGAAGTATTCCCGCTGCGAAACGACGGACGGCGCCGCCTCGCGACACTCGTCAGCGCAGCGCCTGCTCGACGGTGACGGCTTGATCGGCCGGAGCCGCGTTGAAGGCTGCTTCCCACACCGCGATCTTGCCGTCGCGCATGGTCCAGACCTCGATCCCGAATCCCTTCATGCGCTGACTCGTTTCGGCATCTTCCCATTCGCCGTCCCAAACGTTGGTCATCAGGTCACCCATCAGCGTGCGAAGCTGCTTCCTGAGACGATATCCCTTTTGCCTGGCGCATCTCGCTGTGAAGAATTTCCGGAGTGCGTCATGCCCCCTGAAATTCCGGAATGGCTCCGAAGCGCACGACGCAATCGTCGGTGAAACCGGCCACCAGCGCGTCGATGTTCCAGGGCATGAACAGCGATTCCACGTGATGGACGAACGCGTGCGCTTCCACAGTCGTATGCGGATTACGGCCGGATTGTTTCCTGGCTGCTTGTGGCATTTTGGCGAACCCTTCAGCTTGAGATCATCGGTCCCACGTCACACCACCGGCGATCGTCCGCCATCGACATTGATGGCGGTGCCGGTGATGTACGAACCCTGTTCCGAGGCGAGCAGGCAGGCCATGTTGGCGAACTCTTCCGCCGTGCCGATGCGGCCGAGCGGCACGCCCTTGGCAAGGCCCTTGGCGAACTCGTCGAAATCCATGTTCGGCGCCTGTGCCGCGTGCCGCTTCACCCATTGATCGCTCATGATCAGGCCGACCAGCATCGCATTGACGAGGATGTTGTGCTCGCCGCCCTCGTTGGCCATCACCTTCATCAGCGCCATGCCTGCGGCGCGCGACACCGAGGTCGGCGCGGAATTGCCGGTCGGCGCCTTGGCATAGGTGTTGAGCACGTTGATGATCCGCCCCCATTTGCGTTGCTTCATTCCGCCCCAGACCAGTCGGCTGAAGCGGATCGCGGCGAACAGTTTGAGGTCGAGATCCTCCTGCCAGGCCTCGTCGCTGATGCCTTCGAACGCCATTGCGCGCGACGTTCCGGCGTTGTTGACCAGCACATCGATCTTGCCGAAATCGGCGACGATCTGATTGTGCGTCCTGGTGATGTCGGCGGCCTTCGAGACGTCGCAGGCATAGTCCGCGACCTTGAGCCCGTCTTTGGCGAGCGTCTCGCGCGCGGTCTTCAAGTCGGCGGCGCCGCGGGCGAGGATCGCGACCTTTGCGCCGGACTCGGCAAAGCGCCGCGCCACCGCGATCCCGATGCCCTTGCTGCCGCCCGTCACGACGGCGACGCGATCCTTCATCGACAGGTTCATTGTCGTTCCTCCCTGGGCGTTGTTGGGCGTGAGCGTATCAAAGTGAGAATTGGGATCAACAGGACGATGTCGCTGTTCTGACCGCCCGAACTTCGGCAAGCCGCTTTTTTGAGTATTCGTCGTCCCAGCAGACGGCGGCGTCCCACGCGGCCGACGCTTGGGCCGCAATGTCATGCGCGCCAGCGTCGAGACCGGCGGCGTTGTGGGGCAGCACCAGGTCGAGATCGGGGACATCGACGTGCGCCTCGTCCCAGTCGATCAGCGCGACGCGACCGGCGGTCATGCAAACGTTGCCAGGATTGTTGTCGCCGTGGACGACACAGGTCTGGCGTCCGGCGAGCCGCGCCCATGCCGCCCGGCATCGCGCCACGCCTTCGGGCGGCATCGCGCCGAGGTTGATCCTCGTCCCGGTCTCGGCGTGCAGGAGGTCGGTCGACGACCGCCAACCCGGGCGCTGCGGCCAGCCCTGCGTCATCAGATGCAGGCGGCGCAGCGTGTCGGCGACGCGACGCCAGTCGGCCTCCGTCTCGGGCGGTCCGCCTTCCACATAGGTCATCACCACCAGGCCGTTCACGAACAGCCGGCCGTCTGTCGTCGGGATCGGCACCGGCACGGTCAGACCTTGACGGTCGAGGTGTTGGAGGAGCGTGGTCTCCCACGCGAGATCGGCGTCGCTCCTCGCGCCGAGACGGCCGACTGCGAAGTGCCCGTTGACGCGCACGCGCCATACGTCGTTGGCGACCCCGCCGGCGAGCGCTTCAATGCGGGCTGCGTCTTCACCCCACTGACTGAGGGCCTCCCATCCCGCTGGCGTCATCAAGCGCATTCCTCGTCGCTTTGGCTGGCAAAAGACATCTGGGCGAATGTGACCTGTTGGCCCCTAAATGTCTAACATCTGTCAAAAAAGCCGCCGCCTGTTTTGCCCGACAAGTCAAGGCCGCCTCGCAAAAATAATCTCATTTCTGAAAGACGGAAATTATGATTTAAAGAATCCATTCCGCGTCGGCAAGAGGGGGCGTTAGGCCTATCGTCACCAAACGCGAGGCGGGATGCGATGGACGCTTTGGCGCGTGAGATGATGCGCGCTGATGCGTACGGTCAAGCCGTGTGGTCCTGTCCCCTCGACGCTGGGGTCAAGCCGATTGAGATGATCAATCAGCGACGGAGGCTAACAAGCCCGACACTCCGGGGAGATCACGGAGCAGCCGTTCCAACCATTGCGCGGGGAATGCCGGCTCGTTCGGCTTTACCTGTAGTGACTATGCTCGTGTGGTTCTCTTCATTTTCCACGCGAGGCTGCGGGTGCGGCTGGCGCCCGGCATTCCCTGCGCCCTCCGTTTCGAGGGAGCGACGAAGTCGATGCATCACCCGGACGCACATTGCGGCGCGGGGATGATGAGTCATGTCGTCGAGGGCGTGGAGTGAATATTTGCAACTCATGATCGGTGATGTCGGCATTGCGAGGCAGAGTTGCCGCCGACGTCGAGCATCGCCCCATGCCTTGTGCGGGAAGGCGATGTTGCGTACGCTTTTCTTTTTTGGGGAGTTTTGGAATGCAGTCGCAGTTCGCCCGCCTTTTTACGGCGGGTTTTTTCACGATCCTGTTCGGCGCAATTTCAGCCGGCATCGCCATAACCAACAAATTGCGTTTGGCATTCCTCGCCGTCGCGCTGCTCGCGATGATGCCGTCGGCCGCATCGGCGCAATCGATCCCCGACGGCTTCTATTACAAGCTCAGCACGGAATTTCGCGGCTCCAACATGAAGCTCGACGTCTTCAACGGCGGGCCGAAGAACAACCTGACGCAGCTGCGGCCCGACGAGAACGTCACCGGCCAGTTCTGGCGGATCACGCGGATCGACGGCGGCTGGTATCGGTTGTCGACCCAGTTCCGCGGCTCCAACATGTGTCTGGACGTCTTCAACGGCGGTGACCAGGATAATCAACCGCATCTCACGCGCTGCGGCGACTTGACGGGACAGCATTGGAAGATCTCGGGCGACAATCACATGTTTCGCCTGACGACGGAGTTTCGCGGTCCGGACATGTGCCTGGACATCTTCAACGGCGGCGACGAAAACAACCAGCCGCAGCTCAGACAATGCAGTAATGTCACTGGTCAGGCCTGGACGCTGACGCGGACGGACACCGCCGTCGAGGGATTCGCGGCGGAAACGCCGGCACGTGCGCCGGCGGCGCCAGCGCCAAAGACGGCATCAGGCTGCAAGCCAAACGAGGTCTACAGCTCCAGCATGGGGCAATGCATCCCGAAGAGTGCGGGGCAGGGCGGGCCTGCGAACCCGCCGTCAGGCTGCAAGGCAAATGAAGTCTACAGCTCGAGCATGGGCCAGTGCATCCCGAAGAGCGCGGGGCAGGGCGGTCCAGCGGGCCCGCCGTCAGGTGGAGGCACTAAGGTCTTTTTTCCTCACGGCTGTCCCCAAAATCTCGACAAGTCCTGCATCAGGACCCCGAGTGGCGCGCTGGTCCAGTGCCGCTGCGTCAGTTGATCGCGCCGCCGATCGCGTCAATGAATGGAGACTGAACACATGCGACATCTGCTGGCTTGCCTGGCGTTGCTTGTGATCGCAACAGGTCCAACCCTCGCCCAGAGCGATACCGCCGGTTTTCAGTCACCGTCGAAAAACATCTCCTGTCTCGTTTTTCCCGATGGCAAGAAGGCCGCCATTCGCTGCGACATCGCCGCCATGGACACCAAGCCGAAGCGCCCGGCCGATTGCGATCTGGAATATGGGCAGGCGTTCATGATGGATTCGCGCGGTGGCGCCGAACGCATCTGCTACGGCGACGCCCTGACCGACAAGGTGCTCCCCGTCGTCGCCTATGGCGAAGTCTGGCAACGCGGCGGCTTCACCTGCACGGTGGAGCAGGCCGGCGTCACCTGTTCGAACGCGGATCGGCACGGGTTCTCGCTGTCGCGGGCCAAGCAGGAGTTGTTTTGAGGAGCTAGCGACTTGGAACTCTGGCTGCGGTCCCTTCGAGACGCGGCCTGCGGCCGCTCCTCAGGATGAGGGTAGAGCGAGTAGCGCGATCTTAGACCCTCATGGTGAGGAGCCGCGTAGCGGCATCTCGAACCATGAGGCCTCGACCAAACTAGAAAAGGTCACCCCTCCTGACCATCTTTTGCCATTGCCGGGGCTCGGCTTTCTCGTCTAGAAGAACGCCACGGCGCACCTGTCGGCAACCAAGCGTCAACCGTTTTGGCCGAGGATTTCCGCGTCTCAAGGGTTCGGCATGCTGATTCGCAGCGATATTTCGGGAATTCGGGCCGGGGCAGAAGCCTCGCCTGCGATTTCCGCTGCGTTCCTGCCCACCCGGCGTCTCGGGCTGCTGCTTCTTATCTGCCCCTGAGGGCCGACTGGGCGTTTGCGCCTGGGCACTCAGGGGTTGTGTGAGATCACCGGAACCCTTCAGCGCCCCGAGTTGAGACGGCGCATCACCGAATAAGGAATTTTGCAATGACCACCGCCAACAAGTCCGAAAAGGACCGCGTCATCATTTTCGACACCACCTTGCGTGACGGCGAGCAGTGTCCCGGCGCGACCATGACCTTCGAGGAGAAGATCGAGGTCGCCGAAATGCTCGACGACATGGGCGTCGACGTGATCGAAGCCGGCTTTCCCATCACCTCCGAAGGCGACTTCGCGGCGGTGAGCGAGATCGCGCGCCGCTCGAAGAATTCGGTGATCGCCGGCCTGTCGCGGGCTAACCCCAAGGACATCGATCGCTGTGCGGAAGCGGTGAAGTTCGCGCGGCGCGGCCGCGTCCACACCGTGATCGCGACCTCGCCGTTGCACATGCGCGTCAAGCTGAACATGACGCCTGAGCAGGTGATGGAGCTCTCGATCGCCAACGTCACCCGCGCCCGCAACCAGATCGACGACGTCGAATGGTCGGCCGAAGACGCCACCCGCAGCGAGATGGACTACCTCTGCCGCATCGTCGAGGCCGTGATCAAGGCCGGCGCTACCACCGTCAATATTCCTGATACCGTCGGCTACACCACGCCCGAAGAATATGAGCGCTTTATGCGCACCTTGATCGAGCGTGTGCCGAATTCCGACAAGGCAGTCTTCTCGGTGCATTGCCATAACGATCTCGGCATGGGGGTCGCGAATTCGCTGGCCGGCATCGCCGGCGGCGCGCGCCAGGTCGAATGCACCGTCAATGGCATCGGCGAACGGGCCGGCAACGCCGCGCTCGAAGAGATCGTCATGGCGATCAATGTTCGTAATGACGTATTTCCGTGGTGGAACAAGATCGACACCACGCAGCTGACCCGCGCCTCCAAACTGGTGTCGGCCGCGACCTCGTTTCCGGTCCAGTACAACAAGGCGATCGTCGGCCGCAACGCCTTCGCGCATGAGAGCGGCATCCATCAGGACGGCGTGCTGAAGGATGCGTCGACCTACGAGATTATGAAGCCCGAGATGGTCGGGTTGAAGCAGTCGTCGCTGGTGCTGGGCAAGCATTCCGGCCGCCATGCCTTCGTGCACAAGCTGGAGGAGATGGGCTACAAGCTCGGCGCCAATCAGCTGGAAGATGCCTTCACCCGGATGAAGGCGCTCGCCGACCGCAAGAAGGACATTTACGACGAGGACATCGAGGCGCTGGTCGATGAGGAGATGGCGGCGTCGCACGACCGCATCAAGCTGACCTCGCTGACTGTCATCGCGGGCACCCACGGCCCGCAACGCGCCACCATGAAGCTCAACATCGATGGCCAGACCAAAATCGAGGAGGCCGAGGGCAACGGTCCGGTGGACGCGGTGTTCAATTGCATCAAGGCACTGGTGCCGCATGAGGCCAAGCTCGAGCTGTACCAGGTGCATGCGGTGACCGAGGGCACCGACGCGCAGGCGGAAGTTTCGGTGCGGCTCAGCCATGAGGGCCGATCGATGACCGCGCGCGCGGCCGATCCGGATACGCTGGTGGCTTCCGCGAAGGCCTATCTCGGCGCGCTCAACAAGATCGTCATGAAGCGCCAGCGCGACAACGTCAGCACTGCTGTCGCGGGGTGAACTCTCTCGCTCCCTCCCCCCTTGCGGGGGAGGGTCGGGGGAGGGGGGTGACCTCAAACACGGTGCTTGTGATACCCCCGCCCCTGACCCCTCCCCGCAAGGGGGAGGGGAACGGAAAGACCGATTTCGCGGCCCCGAACATCATTTGCACCGCACAAACAAAGCATAAGCCCCTGCTAAAGGGGCAATGGCGTTCCACCCGCGGCCTCTGTATTGGATGCCGCAGGTTGTAGATTTGGGGACGGCGAGCACTTCGCGCGTCTCCCAAACGCAGGAGGAAACATGCGTCACTTCGTTATGGCCGCGGCATCGATCGCGGCGCTGGCGTTCGCTAGCCAAGCTTCGGCCGCCGATCAGCCTGTTGTCATCAAGTTCAGCCACGTGGTGGCCGCGGACACGCCGAAGGGCAAGGCCGCCGAGAAGTTCAAGGAACTTGCCGAGAAATACACGAGCGGCAAGGTCAAGGTTGAGATCTATCCGAACTCGACCCTCTACAAGGACAAGGAAGAGCTGGAAGCCCTTCAGCTCGGCGCGGTGCAGATGCTGGCGCCGTCGAACTCGAAATTCGGTCCGATCGGGATCAAGGAATTCGAGGTGTTCGACCTGCCTTACATTCTCCCCGACCTGAAGACGCTGCGGAAGGTCACCGACGGGCCGCTCGGAGCCAAGCTGCTCAAGCTGCTGGACTCCAAGGGCATGACCGGTCTCGCTTATTGGGACAACGGCTTCAAGCAAATGAGCGCCAACAAGAAGCTGCTGACGCCCGCCGACTACAAGGGCCTGAAGTTCCGCATCCAGTCCTCGAAGGTGCTGGAAGCGCAGTTCCGCGCGCTCGGCTCGATCCCGCAGGTGATGGCGTTCTCCGATGTCTATCAGGCGCTGCAGACCGGCGTGGTCGACGGGCAGGAGAACACCTGGTCGAACATCTACACCCAGAAAATGCACGAGGTGCAGAAATACGCGACCGTCACCAACCACGGCTACATTGGCTACGTCGTGGTCGTGAACAAGAAGTTCTGGGATGGCCTGCCGGCGGACGTCCGGCCCCAAGTTGAAAAGGCGATGAAGGAAGCCACCGAGTTCGGCAATGGCCAGTCAGCAAAGGACAACGACGACGCGCTGGAGCTGATCAAGAAGTCTGGCAAGACCGAGATCGTCACGCTGACACCCGATCAGGACGAGGCGATGCGCAAGGCGATGATGCCGGTCTACAAGGACGTGGCTTCGCGTGTCGGCCAGCCCCTGATCGACGAATTCCTGAAGGAGACCGGCCGCGGCCCGATGAACTGATACTGACTGTCGTCGCGAACCGCTGTACGGTTTGCGAATAGACGTGAAGTCGGGCGGTCCGGGGCGGGCCGCCCGATCTGTCGCTGGGGGACTAAACGTCGATGTTCTTGCGCATACTGGACCGGCTTGAGGAGATCATCATCGCGAGCCTGATGGGGCTGGCGACCGTACTCACCTTCATCACGGTCGTGCATCGCTATCTGGTCGATGTGCCGGTCCTCTATCCCTATCTGTTCGGCATTAACCTCGCCTGGTCGCAGGAACTCTGCATCTACATGTTCATCTGGATGGCCAAGTTCGGCGCCGCCTATGGCGTACGGACCGGCATCCATGTCGGCGTCGATGTGCTGATCAACCGCCTCAAGGAAGGCCCGCGCAAATGGGTCATCCTGTTCGGCCTGCTCGGCGGCGCGCTGTTCACCGCGATCGTCGGCACCATGGGCGCCAAATTCGTCTTCGAGCTGATGCACACCGACCAGGTCTCGCCCGATTTGGAAATCCCGAGCTGGATCGTCTACGCCTGCATCCCGCTTGGCTCCTATTTGATGTGCTTCCGTTTCCTGCAGGTGATGTGGGCCTACTGGCGCACCGGCGAACTGCCGCATCATGATCAGGCCCATGTCGAGGGCCTCGAAACCTCCAAGACCGCGCCGATCGCGCTTGGAGAAGCCTGATGAGCGCGCTGCTGATCTTCGGGCTCTTGTTCGGCTTGATGCTGACGGGCATGCCGATCTCGATTTCGCTCGGCCTCACCGTGCTGATGTTCCTGTTCACGATGACGGAAGTGCCGATCGAGAGCGTCGGCCTGAAGCTTTTTTCAGGCCTCGACAATTTCGGCATCATGGCGATCCCGTTCTTCATCCTCGCCGGCACGTTTTTGACCCGCGGCGGCGTGGCGCGGCGGATGATCGCGTTTACGACCTCGCTGGTCGGACATCTGCCGGGCGGACTCGGCCTCGCGGGCGTTGCCGCCTGCGCGATGTTTGCGGCCATCTCCGGCTCCAGCGTCGCCACCGTGGTTGCGATCGGCTCGATCATGATGCCGGCGATGGTCGACTACGGCTATCCGAAGCGGTTCGGCGTCGGCGTGATCTCGACCTCGGGCGCGCTCGGCATCCTGGTGCCGCCCTCGATCATCCTGGTGCTGTACGGCGTCTCCACCAACACCTCGATCGGCGCGTTGTTCATGGCCGGCATCGTGCCCGGCGTGATCCTCGCGCTGATGCTCGCCGCGGTGACCTGGTTCGTGGCGTATCGCAACGGCTATCCAAAGATGAAGAAGGCGACGATCGGCCAGCAGTTCACGGCGTTTCGCGAAAGCCTGTGGGGCCTCTCGCTGATCGGCATCGTGCTGGGCGGCATCTATGGCGGCATCTTCACGCCGACGGAAGCTGCAGCCTGCGCCGCGGTCTACGCCTTTATCATCACCGTGTTCATCTACAAGGAACTCAAGCTCGTCGACGTGCCAAAAGTGCTGTTGCAGGCCGCGAGCATGAGCTCGATGCTGCTCTACATCATCACCAACGCGGTGCTGTTCTCGTTCCTGATGACGCATGAACAGATCCCGCAGGCGATGGCGGCGTGGATCATCGACAAGAATTTCTCGGTCTGGGTGTTCCTGCTGGTCGTCAACGTGATCCTGCTCGCCGCCGGCAACGTGATGGACCCGTCGTCGATCCTGCTGATCATGGCGCCGATCCTGTATCCGCTGGCAACAAAATTGGGCGTCAATCCCGTGCATCTCGGCGTGCTGATGATCGTCAACACCGAGGTGGGACTCTGTCATCCGCCGGTCGGGCTGAACCTCTATATCGCCTCGAGTATCGCCAAGATGGGGATCAGCGAGATCACCATCGCGGTGCTGCCATGGCTATGCGCGATGCTGGTGTTCCTGGGGCTGATCACCTACGTGCCGGAGATCTCGCTTTGGCTGCCAAAACTGCTCGGCATGATCTGAAAGGGTTAGCCGAAAGCGTTCATCTTGATTAATCTCGGTTACATCTTGGCAACAAAGCCTTGTCTGTCCAAACTGTAAGTTGATCGCATGGCTCCTCACCCTCATTCTCATCGTAAACCTGCCGAGGAGGTTCACATGAGAAGGTTCGCCATCGCCGCCGTCGCTGTTCTTGCGATCGCTGGAACGACCGCGGTCTATGCCCAGTATCGTCCCTGGTTCCAGGACCGTATGCATCAGATGCGGATGAATCCCGAGGACCGCGCCGCCTTCCTTGATGCGAAGATCGCCGGCGTCCATGCCGGGCTGAAGCTGACGGCGGATCAGGAAAAGCTGTGGCCGCCGGTGGAAGCCGCGGTGCGTGATTTCGCCAAACTGCGGATCGATCGCGCCAATGCGCGGATGAAGGCCCAGGACAATGCTCAAGGCGACGCCAACGGTCAGCAGAAGCCGGATGATCCGGTGGCGCGGCTGCGCGAGCGCGCGGACAACATGGCGTCCTCCGCGACCGCGCTGAAGAAGATCGCTGACGCAGCCGACCCGCTCTACAAGACGCTCGACGAAGGCCAGAAGCGGCGGCTGACGCTGCTGACCCATCACGGCCGGATGGGCGGCGGCGAGGGCTGGCGTCATCGCTGGATGGAACGCGGCATGGGCCGTGACCGTGACGGAGATCGCGACGGCGGTGGCCGCGGCGAGCGGCTCTGAAAGCGGGTCGCTTCGCGCGCGCCTTAAGGGCAGCACCCAAGCCGCCGGAATCCGGCGGCTTTTCGCCGTTGCGGGGGTGCATCCGGGGCAGGGGAAAAACCGGCCTCGTTTGCTGGACATCACCGGATCGGCTTGCTAAACGACCGGCCTTGCAAAGGCTTTCCCGATCGAAAGTTTTTCGGGCGCATAGCTCAGTTGGTAGAGCAGATGACTCTTAATCATCGGGTCCCAGGTTCGAGCCCTGGTGCGCCCACCAAGCTTTTCAGACAGTAGGCACTTCAGGAGTCGCGGAGGCATGGCGTGCCCGTTCGACAGCCGCCTTTTCCCGGCCACGATCAGCCCGCCCCATCAATAAACTAGCGAACGAGGTCGTTGGCCAGGTGGATCAATTGTTGCGCGAAAGCCCTCTCGTCGGCGGATAGTGCAGAAGTACCCTTGGTCTGAAACCAACCCAACATTTCGACGGCATAGGCCAGCTTGAATACCGCGATGTTCGCCGATGGAGGGGGTGTCGAGACCTGGCCGTAGCCTTCCAGGATGCGGTGCTGGATATGGATGTCCTTGAAGTCCTCGATAAACATTCTGCCAAGGTCGCAGCCGGGCGGTCCCCAACAGGCCGTCTCGAAGTCGATGATGCCTATTCGACCCGTGGCCTCATCAAACAGCAGGTTATCGAGACGTACGTCCCTGTGATTCATGACCAGGCTCGGCCCTGGCAGGTCGATACAATGCGAATGTTCCCCGAAGGTGGCGATAATACGCTCGACGTTCAACATCGATGATGCGCGCAAGGCGGCCTGCCGAAGGGATGCAACAGATCGACGCGACAGGGTTGTCGGGTCGTCGGCAGGAAATTTTCCGATGGTCGCCATCTCCAGTGAGGCCAGCATCGATCCGAGTTGTGACGCGACATCGTCCCGATTGCCCAAGATGTCGTCGTTGAGCGGCACTCCAGCAACGACGGTCATGAGAAGATAGCCATCGCCTCCCACCTCGAGAATCTTCGGAGTTGAGACGCTTGAGCCGTCCAGGAGTTCGAGACAAATCTTTTCTCGTTGAAATGCGGGCTTCCTCCTATATTGCTTCTCCACGCAGGATCCGTAGCGGGGGTGGTCGATCAAGCGGACGAGATTGCCCGAATAGGAAGGCAGGATTTTCGTCATGGAATTGTGGCCCTGTGGGATGAAGCCCTGAGAGAAACTTGAACGCAATCAAAGATCCGTTCCATAGTCTCCATCGAGCGACCTGCGCGAAACAGGAAGTGGTGGACGATCTCACTTCACGTAGCACACAACGCTGTTGCCGACGCAGGGATAGGTCACCTCGGAGAACCAGCCCTCGAAGGTCGCCACTGCCGGTCATAAACAGGTCGCGATCCGGATCGCAATCATGCGCCTGCGCGCGACGCTGCGCAACGCGCAATCCCGCCTTTCTGCTGGTCCGACGATACGCAAACGTTGTGCCGTTGACACCACGCAAACCTTTCCTACTCTTGCAACGATGCATTAATTGCGGGGTGCGCTTGACTTACGATCATCCGACAGCTGAACGCGCGTCATGCCACTCTGGCCGCGCCCTTGTCGGCGCCGTTATTTTCGTGCTGGGCTCAGCCGTCGCGACTGCCTTCTTTGCATCAATATACGCCCGAGGGATTTTCCAGGATGGCGTCTATTACCTCTATAGGATTGCTGAAAAGCAATCATTTCATCTCGTAGATCCCGCGCGCACGACGGTGCAGGCGCTTCGGCAAGCGCCGATCGTCCTTCTGACGCAATTCACCGAACTAACCCTCTTTGAACGGGGGCAGGTTTTCACCTTTGTCATGTTGATCCTGCCAATTACTTCCTGTGCAATTTGCTGGTGGATTGCTCCTGCAGGGCGCAAGGGGTGGATTGTCTTCCCAATTCTCAACCTGGCTGTCGGCATCGGGGCAACCTCATTCAACGCGATCGGCGAGACCATTCCCGCCACGAGTGTTTGGTGGTGCATGATGTTCTTGCTGTTCTTTCGCACACGCGACCTGGCGTCGCAGTTTCTGTTTCTAACGCTGTGCTTGCTGGCGTTCCAGCTTCACGAAGGCGCCTTTCCGCTGATGTTGGTTTTGCTCGCGTGCTGTGCCTTGCGGTTGAGGCAGGCGACGAGGCGCCCCGAGCGCATTTTTCTGACGCTTTCCGTCTTGTTGATTGCGTCGGTCACCATCTACGAATTGACATGGGTAGTGAAGCCGAGGGTTCCAGCCGACCGCGCCATGGTCCTGCACGGCTTGGTGAGCTTTCTTTATGTTTTTCGCGACGGACATCTGAACCTGCCTTTGGTCACTGGCACGGTCGCTCTTGTTGTATTGGCAGCCGCTATTTTCACCACATCGGCTTTGCCTAATTCCAGAGTACGAGCACGACACCTTGCGCGCTCTTTCTGTATATTTAGCGCAGCGGCCGCGATAACCTCTCTTCTTGCAGAATCCAGCTTTGCACCGGGTGCGCAAGTGATGGCTCGCTATCATCCGGTGTTCGTGAGTTTTGGTCTCGGACTCGCGATGTTGGCGTTTGACGCCTGGAGAATTCCTGAACGAGTGTGGTTACAGCCTGCAACACTCGTCATCGTTTGTGCGCTCGCTCTAGCGCAAGCGACTGCCGACATTGCTGCAACATTGCGGTGGCGGGAATATCTCGCGGATCTTCAGGGTCGCTTGACCTTGACGAGGGGACTGGTCCGGTGGGATGACACGCTTGTGACGGGCGATCCTGCGCGAGACGTCAATTGGCGTCTCATGAGCATGGAGTGGGTCATACCGCTCGTTTGCATCGTGATATCAAAAGACGGGGTCGTGACAACGATGATTGATCCGCGTCCGGAAATGACATTTCGTCCCATCGATCCTTCACGGCCAGATCTTCTGCCCGTCATTCGAGGTGTCGATTTCTCGGCATATCGGGCCGCTGCCGTTCAAAAGTGGAAATGATGCAGCGCATTCCTGCTCTTCTGGATAGCCGCCACTTGCTGCTTCTCCATGCGACGCTAGGCGACGATCAAACAGCGATCAGAGCCTACAGCAAATGGCGCGCATCGGGAGCGCTCGACGACATCGACGATACGACCTATCGGATACTGCCAATGTTGTCGGAAACGGCAAAAAAGGCCGGCCTGCAGGATTCCGAAGATCAACGCATACGCGGAGCAGTGAAGCACATCTGGCTTTCTAACATGCTTCGGATTGGAGAGTTGGTCGCTGCAAAGACGGCTCTCGACAACGCCGAGATCAAATCTCTCTTGATCAAGGGAGGGGCGTTGTTCGCAAGAGCCGAACAAGCTGCCGCGATGCGAGCCGCCGGTGATTATGATCTGCAGGTTCACCGCCGTGATGCATCGCGCGCGGTCCGCGCGTTGATGCAATCGTCTTTTCAGGCTATCGGCATGCGGCTTGATCTGTTTTCCGAATCTGATTTCGACCGAAACATTCATGCGGTTGCCATGACCAGAACTCGAGCCAACGTGGCGCTCGACTTGCACTGGCGGCCGTTGACAAGAATCTATCATGAGGAATTCGTCGAAGGGTTGTTCGCAAACGCCGAAAGGGCCGAGCTCTTTGGACAAAAGGTCCTGATCCCCGGTCTGGCCGATCATCTCTTTCTCGCCGTTGCCCGTCCGGAACCATGGGACACGAAAGAGACGCTTCTTCGAGCCATTGAGATCACTCAATTGCTGCGAAGTTGCAGCGGGCAAATGGATTGGGACCGTTTCGAGGAGCTCATAGCGCGGTATGGGATGGGTTGGATCGCAGGTCCGCTCCTCAACCTCGTCCGCCGAGAAGTTGGTGCCCCCGTTCCCGAACACTTGACCGAACGCATTTGGCGCGACGCCATGCCGGGGAAGACCCTTGAATTCTCGTGTCGTAGCGTGCGGCCTACGCGGCGCGGTCCCTGGCAGAGATTCCTGTTGGCCGTCCTCGAGTCTCTGCGGTCGCAGCGTCCGAGGCGTTTTTCCTTGCGACACCTTATCGTGAATCCCTCGCTGTTATCGAAGGCCTTCTTCGCTGGCGAGCAGGAGCTGCCGTTTCTGAAGAATGTGATGTTCAAGCGGCTGTGGGCGCGCTGCGCTGGGAACGGCTTGCCGGTGAATGAAATTTCCTTCGTACGGGGCTTCTCTATCCCCGAGCAAGACGGCCGCTGGACCGACGCGGAGTTCGCCGTGATCGAGATCGCAGTCGAGAATCCCAAACACGCGACGGTTACGACGGAATTCAAGGTTATTCCGTTTTTGCCGTCATCCGAAAGTTCGTTCAAGTTCGATGTCTATTCCGGTGCCGGCGGTCCGCGGCACTATGTACTGACGCCTTCAGACCCCATGCCGTTCCGTCTCACCGTCGACGCTCCTGTGGTCGGCACTGGTGCCGCACGAAAAGTCGTCATGGCCTTCCGAATGTTTGATCTAAGGCGTCCGAACGAAATCGGTCACTCGATCGATCATCGATTGCTCGGGCTGTTTTTTGAAGGCTTCCAAAGCGGAAGAAGCCCTATGGTTTGAGGCGGCGCTTGAGGATGACCTGTCGCAATGCAAGAAGCGTCTCACGATCTTGCGACTTCGCATCGAGTCGCCCGCCGTTGGCAAGATGAAGTCGACGCAGGGCTACGATTTCGTCGAGCGCGCCACTTCTCAAGCCCCGCATTTTGGCACGCCCCAACCATTCGAAGAAAAAGGTGGCCGGTAGCAATTCATCAAAGGCCCCCAATTCGTCGAATACGGGCTTGCGGATGAGCATGCAAATTTTTGATCCGCCCTCAACGACTTCGACCACCGGGCGCAATGCGTCCTGCTGGTCTTTCGGGACATCGGGACTGACGAACTGACTAATTCCGCCGAAAACGGCATCGATCTCCTCCGAGCCTTCGATGACGGCGATCTGCAATTCCAGCTTGCTCTGCAACCAGAGATCATCGGCATCGCAGAAGCCGAGCAAATCGCCTGTCGCAGTAGCAATTGCAGTGTTCAGCGCGGCGGCCTGCCCGCGATTGGGTTGCGTCATCAAATTGATACGACTGCCGAAACCTTCGAGTATCGCTCGTGTTCCATCGACCGAACCGTCGTCAATGACAATTATCTCGTGAGGTGGCCGGCTCTGGTTCAAGACGCTGTCGACCGCCTGGGCCACATAAGCTTCGCAGTTGTAAGCGGCGATGACGACCGACACGCGCATATCAGTCCGATCCCGTGGCTTTGCGCTTGCGCATGCGGAGGATACGCCGCCGCAGAACGTCGTGCATTCCACGTTCCATGTTCAGAAGATCGTTGGACGCATTGGATTGATGTCGCCGATATATCAGGCCGTCGATGTCGCAAAGCTCAACGCGCATTCCCGCTTCCGTCAGCCGCAAATAAAAATCGACATCCTCTCCGAAATGCAATTCTTCGTCGAAACCGCAGACAAGATCAATAATCTGCTTGCGGAACAGACCAGTACCGACGCTGGCAACACCTACATGCTTTCCATCCATTGCTGCCATGCGCTCGTTCTGCTGCGCTCCCGCCTCGAATTTGACCCGCATTCGGCCAAAGACAGCGTCGACATCCGTCCTTGCCTTCAGAACGCCCGCCATCACCGCGTGACGCGCATCCGGCCACACATCGTCATGATCCAAGAATGCGATGTAGCGGCCGTTTGCAGCTGATAACCCGACATTGCGGGCGGTAGAAACACCACGGCCCCCAAATTCAATACACCTCAGTCTGCGATCGACGATACGTTCCAGAACCGCCAAGGTACGGTCCGTAGACCCATCATCGACAACAATGACCTCGTCACAGCTATCCAGTTGCGCCAGCGCGGAAGTTACCGCCTCGCTCACATACGCAGCGCCGTTGCGTACTGGTATGATCACGCTGGTGACCGAATGCGACATTGGGCTCAAAGTCTGTCAAGCTGTTCGGCAAAGGCGTCGGGGATAGCAGATGGATCGGTGCCGGTATCCACGAAGAATACCGGCGCCAGATCGACGGCCGCGGCAACCTTTTCTGCCGTGACATCAGGCCAGCCCGGCAGCTCGATGGTAGTTGCGGCTATCAATGCAGCAAAGGCGTCGCTGCGGCGGGCCGGCACAAATTCCGGCAGGGGTGCGCCAATTCGGCGAGGTAAAAAAATCGCTTTGAGCGTGCCGCCGCGCAAGCGCTCATCAAGCGCGGCAAGGCTCAGTTCGTGTCGGCGCTCCCCGTCGACGTCGGAGATCGGAGTCGTTTCACCAATATATTCACGAAATGAGCCAACCAGGTCGGGCCGCAAGCGCGCCGAGCAATAAAGGGGTTCAACACGCCCATTTTGAGTGTCGACAAACACAAAATCGTCGCCTGCGTAGCACCAACCAGCCTTCGCGCACGCGAGCGCGGCCGTTGTCTTGCCGCTACGGCCCTTTCCCGCCAACAATATGAAGCGATCATCAAATCCGACCGCACCGCCATGCAACGCGGTGTAGGCCGTTTTGATGGATAACGCGTGGATCAGGGCAAGCGCGGGCCGGCTCATCACCCAGGGCGGAGCTTCGCCGGCGGCCAGCCAAAGAATCGCGCGACGGGCGCGCCTGTCGAGCGCCAACAGGACCGGTTGTGCACCAGGTTGCCAAACCGCATAACAATCTGAGTCGGCAACGAGGCGGAACACCTCTGGCTGGTTTGGGACGACGTCGCCCAAATCCAGGTGTGGGCTTGAAGTGAACGCAATATCGAGGTCGACGGCGCCGCGACTTGTACGAATGCACGACGGTAGAAAAGCTCCCGCCAGGGCGGGCGAGGCAAAACTGAGCCGCAAGCGAAATGGTCCAGCCTGGATATAGTTGTGCGACGTCTCCGCTGAGGGCAATTCAGCAAAGACTCGATCGATGGCAACCAAGACTGGATTTCTAGCTTCCATCTCCACCGCGAAGTGGCCAGCCATTCTCGCCGACATCATGTATCGGATCCATCAACAGCAGATCGCGTAAATCATCAAAACGTTCGATCCGCGGAGGAGCAAGTTCGGACGGTACCGCCGGAGACCAATCTGATGAGCTGTGCGTCGGCGCACCCGCAACAATTATTCCTTCCTTCAAGAGAAGATCGACGAACGTCTTCACCTGCCCATCGATGACCGACCTTTCAGCCTTGGCCACTGCAAAAAGTCCGTCGACAATTTGCTCCACGGATCTTCCGGCTCGTATCCCCAACCATATCTGTGCCCCGGTGCCGTCAAGGTTGTAGTAAATGCCGCTTGCATAGTTTGCGAGCACCACCTCGTCGTCGAACTGTCTGCTGATCAGCATTGGCACTGACGTGGAAAAAAACATGTTTGTCCTGATTTCAATAAGAATGCCGCCGCGAGGTTATCATAGCAGCTCACTTCCGCAAACTGCCGCATCGGAGAAAACGCCGGTATTCCAGATACATAGTTCACGGCTGCAAAGATGTGTTATAGCCACAGGTCATTTGTGCCGGACCGCACAGGTCCTGGTCGATAAGCCTTTGGATTAGGGAATGGAAGCCGAATTACAGCGTCAAATTCTGGAGAGATTGAAGGCGATCGAAGATCGAATTGACGAAATCGACGACCGCCTGCACCAAGTGCAGAGAGCTTACGGCAGGAGTCGCGTCCAACTGCGGCGGCTTCTCCTCCGTCCTCCAATGTGGACCTTCGAACAGCATCCGCCGCGTCAACTCCGGTTGCAGGAATCCATACCTGCCCTGCCGGCCAGTACTCCATCGATTGCAATCGTCACGCCAAGCTATAATCAAGCGCGATATCTGCGCGCGACAATCGAAAGTATTCTCGGTCAAAACTATCCGCGACTTCGCTATCACGTCCAGGACGGCGGATCAGATGACGGGTCTGTCGATATCTTGAAGTCCTATGGCGAGCGCATCAGTTGGCGAAGTGGTCCAGACCAGGGGCAAGCTGATGCAATCAACCTCGGGTTCCAGGAAATTGACTCGGAAATAATGGCTTATCTGAACAGCGACGATGTCCTGAGCCCGGGAACATTGGCTTACGTCGCAAATGTTTTTCAAGCGCGACCCGATATCGACGTTGTCTACGGCCATCGGGTTTTCATTGACGCCGACGGAATGGAAATTGGGCGAGCCGTCTTCCCTCGACATAGCGAAAAGGCGCTGCTTTACTCCGGCTACATTCCGCAGGAATCAATGTTTTGGCGCCGACGCGTGTGGGACAAGATCGGCGCCATGGATGCCAGCTTCCAATATGCGCTCGATTGGGACTTTCAACTGCGAGCGCAAGCCGCGGGGTTTAGATTTCTGCGCGCCCGGCGATTCCTCGCATGTTTTCGTGTGCACGACCTGCAGAAAACCACCGCAAACTATGACGTTGGACGAAAGGAGATGAGGATTCTTCGTGCAAAATATTTGGGACATGTGCCGTCTCAAACGGAAGTCCTTCGGGCCATGTTGCCCTATTTGTCGCGCCAATTCGTTTTTCATTGGAGCTATCGGTTGGGACTATTGAGAGTCTGAAGGGGCGCGTCTGCGGAAACAGATTGGTTGTAGTTTGCTATGACCGAGTCAATCGGACCAAATTCTCTGATGCGGCCGCGCTCAAGCCAGATGCTTTTTGTACACCACCGTCTGGCCAATTCCAGATTGTGCGACGCCAGAACCAACACGCTCGCACGTTCGATGAATTTGTGGATGCGCGCTTCTGCCTTGCTAAAGAACTGAGCGTCACCGGCCAGAATGGATTCGTCCATCAGTAGAATCTCTGGCTCAAAGCAGGTCGCAACAGCAAAGCTGAGACGCAAAACCATTCCCGCAGAATAAGTGCGAACGGGCATATCGAGATAGTCGCCGAGCCCGGTGAACTCAGCGATTTCAGGAAGCAGTCGCTCAATTGCACTGGAGGAAAGGCCAAGCAGCAGCGCCCGCGTCCGAATATTGTCGTATCCATTCAGATCTGCATCAATCCCGACGCTTACATCGAGCATCGCAGAAATGGTTCCATGCGTCGTTACCTCGCCCCGGCCCGGTTCGAATATCCCGGCGACCGTTCGCAATAGGGTTGTCTTTCCAGCACCGTTGGCTCCAATGAGCGCAATACGATCACCGGCTTTCAGCGAAAATGAGATGTCGTTCAACGCTTCGATCACAACGTGATTTTTTGCGTCTCGACCAATCTTGCCCGCCGAGCCGTGGAATAAGACACGCTTCTTTAACGAGCGTGAACCGGCTTGATAAACCGGAAACGCTACGGAGACGCCATCGCAGCGAACTACAACGTCGTCGTGTGTCTGATCACCTGTCAAAGCTATACCCAGTATGCGATTCTGTGGCGATATTTCGAAAAGAGCATCAATGCTACCACAGAATTGATCGTCGTTATCAGGGCTGTCGCGACCACTGTCTGCAACGTAGGAGGAGCACCCAGTAGCGGTGCCCGGACTATTTCGATCAAATGGAAGAACGGGTTTCCTGCCGAAATATAGCCGCGAGATCCCAACATTTCCGGCATCCAGATTATGGGGGTGATCAAGAAGACGATTTGAATCAGGCTCGTTATGATCCGCGGAATGTCTCGAAATCTCGCAGAGACTATCCCCAAACTCATGCTGGCCAGCGCGCCGTTGAGCATGAGTACCGCAAATCCCGGAATTGCATACAGTACAACCAGGCCCGGCCAGATTTGAAAATACAGCACCAGTGCAAGATAGATGGGAAGATCATGTGCGAAGGCGACGGTCTTCGCAAAGATGAAACGGCAGACATAGAGCGAATAGGGCAACCGAATTTGTTTGATGAAGCTCTCCGAGCCCGTAAACAATTCGCCAGAATCGAGAAAAATCGAACTGAGAAATCCCCACACAATGAGCCCTGTACAGACGTGCGGCATCAATGCTCGGGTTGGAAGGTTGAAGAGTTGCGAATAAACAACTCCCAGCGCAACGACGGAAATCGCCGTACTTGCCGTGAACCAGAAAGGCCCCAGGGCGGAACGTCGGTATCGATGAAGGATGTCCTGCCAACCGAGCCTGGTCCAAAGCGGCCAAAGCTTGGCCGCCGCCACCAGATCGGTTACGGCAGGTCCAAGTTTTCTGGCTGTATTGTTGCCTCCGGCCAACTGGCTTTATTCCTCGGTGAACTCGATCTGAATCTCTAGATACATCGAGCCCTCTTAGCATGCGACCTCTAATTTGTTATTCTGAGACGACATCGGATAGTGTGGAGGCGCAATGACGGTTCGACAGGCATGCTGGCGCCTCGCAAAGATCTGCGTTCTGTCCGGTAGCGGAAGGCCGCCAACTAGATCGTTCGGAGCGGCCCATTGAAGCCGAGCGTATGCCTTTTGACGGCCTGCAACTCCGGTCATAGGCCTCTCGCGGACCTTACCGTGCCGCATATGCGATCGTTCGCGGAGGCGCAGGGCTATCATTTGCATTTCATCTGCAAAGATGATTGGGAACGCCAACGCGGATGGATCAAGGTTGAGGCGATCCGCGCGAGTCTCGATGAGAAATTTGACTTCGTCCTCTGGGTCGACGTCGATACAGTGATCCAGCGAAGAGACGTCGACGTGCGGTCGGCGGCGGTCGACAACGCCGATCTTCACATGGTGTGGCACGGTCCGGATACGTCGACCATTGAAGCAATTGATTTCCTGCCCCATTTCAATTCCGGGGTCATGTTGATTCGAGTGACCGATTGGTCGCGTAATTTTTTCCGGGAGGTTTGGGAAATAGGACAATTACCTCATCGCTGGTCCGAGCAAGCGACGATTCTTCACCTTCTTGGCTACGACGATTGCATCGGGCTTGGACCGGACCGCCCTGACGAGCGCAATCGGTCGCGCCTCGCCCGCCTCGACACGGTGTGGAACTCTGTTCCCGGCCTTGCCACGACTCACGACCCAATTGTCCATCACTACGCCGGGATCAGTAATCTTTCGACCCGTCTTCGGTTGATTGAAGTCGACGCCAGAACGGTGCACCTGCGGGAGAGGGCAAGTTCTGAATTGCGGCAAGCGCTGGATACGCAGCTAAGCCTGTGGCGTGAAGACGTTACCATGCGAGATTGGGTGACGGCGGAGAGGGACGCGGCCCTGGCCGAGCGGAATTCGGCCTTGGCCGGGCAGCGCGCTGCTTTCGCTGAGCGGGAAACGCTCCTGGCCGAGCGGGACGCCGCAAAGGCGGAAATTCTAGCTGTCAGGAACTCCAATTCCTGGAGGGTTACTGCACCTTTGCGTTGGGTTAGCGAAGTTCGCCAACGCTTGCGAAGGTGAGGTCGAAGAGACCGAAAATGAGCAGAGGTCTTGTCATTTCGGAGTTCGGCAAGGGGTCCCGGGCATTCCGATACACCTCGGAAGTGGCAAGCTAACGGTCAATACGTTTCGATTGGTATCGAGGCATCGGCGCAGCTGCACGATGGCATAAGTTTTTATCGAGGGTCACGGTTTTGATGGCGCTAGCGGTGGTATTCGTTCATTCTTCGTCAAATAGAGAAGCGATCGTCCCAAATCGACGAGCAGATAGGGTAACGCGGAGGTGCCTTTGAGAATTCCCGACGTCATCGGCGGCGCCGAACTTTTCGCAAAGCAATCTGATGTGGATGCTCGAGGCAACCTCTACAACGAACCGATAGATGGCGTCATTTTCAGGCCAACCCGGCCGGTTGCGCATGACGACGGCCACGTCACGGAAGTCGCACGCGCCAGTTGGAGCGAGCTAACCGCCCCGTTGGTCCAGGTTCACATCACCACCACGTTGCCTAGCCGCATCCGTGCTTGGGGCCTTCATCAGTTGGGAACTGATCGGCTTTTCGTTGTGTCGGGCCTGGTTCGTATCGTTGTGTTCGACGGGCGGAACGGTTCACCGACAAAAGGACGGCTGAACGTGTTTACGGTCAGCGAGAAGAATCCTGGTCTGTTGATTGTGCCACCCTGTCTCTATCACGGATGGAAAAACATCGGCGTCGACGACGCTTTCATCATAAACATGCCTGATCGGATGTACAATTACGCAGCGCCTGATGCGTTGGACCTGCCATGGGACAGCGAAGCTGCTCAAGCGGTCGTGCCATACCTTTGGGGATGAGCGAATTGCATGAGACCGGCGACGCAAGGTCGTTGGGGGCCGCCCCGCGGGTTACGGTCATTATCCCAACCTACAATCGCAGCGGGCCGCTGCACTACGCCGTCACCTCGGTCTTGGCTCAGTCTTTTGACGACTTCGAACTCCTTGTAGTCGGTGACGCCTGCACGGACGACTCCGAAACGGTCGTGTGCGGATTTTCGGACCCACGCGTTGCGTGGCACAACCTGCCGACGAATAGCGGTAATCAGTTCGCTCCCAATAATTATGGATTGGCAAATGCGCGCGGGAATTACATCGCCTATCTCGGTCATGATGATCTTTGGCATCGCGATCATCTGGCGCAGCTTGTTTCTGCGATCGAGTTGCAGCATGGCGATCTTGCCTTTTCGCTTACCTTGGACATAGGGCCGCCCAACAAGCCGACACGACAAGTGATGGGCCTGTGCCCCAACGGTGTCTATGAGTGGCCGATCTGGGTGCCGCCCTCGTCGTGGCTTCATCGCCGCGACGTTACAGATCGAATTGGAAGCTGGCGCGATTACCAATCCATCATTTTGCCGACAGACGTGGATTTCCTTGCACGGATTGTCGAACATGGCCTGCGGATTGTGCCAGTCGAAGAGCTAACTGCATTCAAGCTCACTTCTGTAACGCGGACCAATTCCTATCTCGATCGGAAGGGAGAGGAGCAGGCCGCGTGGTGGGATCGGATTTCGAATGATGGCAACGTGCAATACCGGGAGACGCTTGCCGCTCTCGCCGCAATCGCCAGCCGGCATCAAGACGGCGTAGTCCGGCTGAGGCTGCCAAGCCGTATTTCCGCGGGATCGCTGGTGGACAGTTATCGGGCGCGCCGCGGTCTCGATCGGCTGCCTCAGCGTGAACAGGCAGTCGCGCCGCCGCTCTATGAAGACCGTCCGGCACTGAAGCTCCTCAATGCCGAACATGATATCGCGCCTCAAGCCGACCGCACGGTGTTGCATGAGTTGGCTGATATGCCGCCCGATGGACTGTTTATCGGACTGAACTGGCACAGTCTTGAAACCGAATACGAAGGACCACGCTGGCGCTGGATGGATCGCAACGCGCAAATCGTGGTTACGCGGCCATCGGGCCGAAGGCGCGCGCTTGCCATCGACCTTACGCCGGGCCCAGGCTTTGGCGGCCGGCCGGCGGAACTGATCTTGCGTGACGCCGCGGGCGATCCTGTCGCCACAGCCGCCGTCAAAACTGCCGGGCTAGTCGTCCTCGACGTGCTACTACCAATCGCGACGGGAGCAATCTACACCCTCGATACGGAAGCGGGGGGCGATACCATTGCCGGGGATCCGCGCGTCCTCAATTTCAGGGTTTTTGGGATACGCTGGGCCGTCGCAGACGACTACAAATGAGGATCGGAGATAAATTGTATTTCGTCGTCTGCAGTTTGAGACAGGCGAGCGGAGAGCACTTCGTGCCGGAGCAAGACAACAGTCACGACCGCAGAATGAAATCGCGGCCGAAAAGGGGGATCGATGGCGGGAATTCTGGAAGGGGTGCGGGTGCTCGATTTCGGGCGCTACATTGCGGGGCCCTATTGTGCGACCTTGCTGGCGGAGTTCGGGGCGGAGGTGATCCGCGTCGAGAAGCGCGACGGCAGCGAAGACCGTTTCGTGGCGCCGGTGGGCGAGGGCGGCGAGGGCGCGCTGTTCCTGCAGATCAACCGCAACAAGCGATGCATCACGCTCGACCCGATGAAGGCGGAAGGCCAGGAGGTGCTGCGCCGGCTGGTTGAAAGGTCGGATGTGGTGATCGCCAACCTGCCGCCGCAGACCCTGCGCGCGATGAAGCTCGACTATGAATCGTTGAAGGCGATCAAGTCCGACATCATCCTGACGACGGCGACGGCCTTCGGCAATCCGGGGCCCTGGTCCGAGCGCGTCGGTTTCGATGGCGTCGCCCAGGTGATGTCGGGCGCGGTCTATATGACGGGCGCGGGCGACCCGCCGTACCGCGCGGCCGTGCCCTGGGTCGACTTCGGTACGGCGCTGCATTGCGCCTTCGGCACGCTGATGGCGCTGATCGAACGCGGCAAATCCGGGCGCGGGCAGATCGTCGAAGGCGCGCTGCTTGCGACCGCGCTGACCTTTGCCAACGCAACGCTGATCGAGCAGGCCGTGATCGCGGTCAATCGCGTTCCGACCGGCAATCTCGGTCAGACCGCAGCACCCGCCGACATCTATCGCAGCAAGGACGGATGGGTGCTGTGTCAGGTCACGGGACAGCCGTTGTTCGTTCGCTGGGCCAAATTGATGGGTGAGGGGCACTGGCTGACGGACCCGCGCTTTGCCAACGACATCAAGCGCGGCGACAACGGCGCCGTCATCAGTGAGCGGATGGCGCGCTGGTGTGCCGAGCGCAGCACGCAGGATGCCGTCGACACGCTCGCCGCCGCGTCCATTCCGGCGGCGCCTGTCTTGAGTCCGCAACAGGCGCTGGACCATCCGCATATTCGCGCCACCGGTTTCCTGAAGGACGTGGATTACCCGGGCTTGCCGAATCCCGCGCCGGTCGCGCGTGCCGCAGTGCGGCTTTCAGAGACGCCGGGCGAGATCGTCAGCCGCCCGCCCAAGCTCGGCGAACACACCGATCTCGTGCTCGGCGAACTCGGCTATGATGCGGCTGATATCGCCGCGCTGCGCAAGGCGGAAGCGATCTAGGCGCCCTCAGCGCGACAGCAGCGACGGCCCAAACTGCACGGCGATGACCAGGACAATCACGGCCAGCACGGCGAGGACGATGGCCTTGCGCATGGATATCTCCGATCAGAGCTCGCAAGCCTCGCCTTTCACTTCGGCGCAAGCCGATGATATTCGCCGGCCGCGCTCAGCAGCAGGTGCGTCGTGTGAACGACCCAATCGGCGCGCGATTTCTTCCAGTTCTGCCATCCCGGCGGTAGCTCCTTGGCGATGAACATCCCCCGGACGTGGTCGAGCGACAAGGCCGGTTCGCCGCCGTGCTGTTGAGTCGCGGGGTCGTTGGACAGGAATGCGAACAAAAGGCCGAACTCGCCGGAGGAGCCGACGAGGTTGTCCTCGCCCAGGAGCTTGGTGAGCTTCTGTTCCACCTCGCCGCCGCCGCCGCTGCCTCCGGACAGTGCCGACACCACCTTTGCCGCCACCGTCGCAACCACGCCCGCCAGATCGCGCGCGAGCAGTTCGGCGACCGCGGCTTGATCGACCTTCGCGTTCGGATCGTTCCTCAGATTTTGCGCGATGAAGCGGCCGACGTCCGACCGTTTCAGGAAGCCGCTGCTGGCGAACGACGCCAGGCGGTCGAAGTCGGGCTGGCTGAGCCGTCCCGAGGCGAGCGCGTTGGGATCGCCTTGCAGGATGCCGCTATGTCCGGGATGCGATCCCTGCGAGCCCGGCAGTTCGAGTGAGAACCGGCCGGCCGGAACCGGAGCGTCGAGCGCTAGCCCCGAACTGCCGCGCATGAAGGCATGATTGCCCGTGGCAAAGAACACCAGCAGGTCGCCGAGGTCGCCACCGCCTTCATTGCCGAGCCGCCTGACGTCTTCGATCCCGGCCAGCGGATTATCGGGTGCGTTGCTGACCGCGAGCTGCTCCTGATGGACGACACTGCCGAGAAACGGGCAGGTGACCTTGGTCTCTACCATCCGGTCCCGAACTGCGGGATCGAGCGTCAGGGTGTTCTCAGGCATGGACATCTCCTTGGCTCTGAGCGCGCGCTATCGAACGCCTCGCCGCGGTCTTCGTATCTTCGAGGATCGCATCCGCAGCCTTCTCGCCGATCATGTAGACGGCGCAAGCGATGAAGAAGCCTGGAATGCGCGGGAAGACGGAGGCGTCGACGACGCGCAGTCCGCTGGTTCCGTGCACCCGGAAATCGCTTGAGAGCACGCCGCCCTTGTCGCGCTGACCTATCGCACAGGTGCAGGACGCGTGATGGCCCCAGGCATGTTGGCGCACGAACTGCCGCAGGCCCTCGTCATTGCCGACGCTTGGGCCTGGGATGTCTTCGCCGCTAAGCGGTCCCTTTTCGCCCTGAAGGCGTTTTGCCATCTCGCGAATCCGACTGAGCCCGGCAACGACGGCGGCAAGGTCTTCGCCGTCCTTGTCGCTGCCTTCCTCGAAATAGCGAAAATCGATCCGGGGCGGAACGCAGGGATCGGTCGATCGCAGGGTGACCGTGCCGGCGCGGTTGTTGGTGTGGGCTTTCAACAGCGCAAAGGTCAGATCGTCGCGGCTGTCGCGAATGACCTCGGAGTAGCGCGGAAAATAACCGTAAAAGCGCGTCAGCAGCGCCATGACGAACAGGTCCGGGCTGGTCTGGCGCGCACTCGATCGGAGCGCAAACGCGACCGCAGCGCCGTTGGAGATGTACATGCCCTGGCCGGTCCGCCAATCGCGGTAAATCGGATCGCTAGCTGAGAACAGCGCGCCTTGCAGACATGTCCACGGCTTCGCCGCCTTGTGGACCACGCCCACCTCGTAGCGATCCTGAAGGTTCCGCCCGACGCCCTCCAGCGCCACTTCCACCTTGATGCCGAGTGCGGTGAGCGCGCCGGGCGGGCCGATACCGGACAACATCAGAAGCTGCGGCGTGTTGAAAGCGCCTCCGGCCAGGATCACTTCGCGCGCGGCATGGGCGTTGCGGCGGACGCCCGTCTCGCGCGAAGCGCCAGGCGATGCGCGATAGAGCTTCTTGCCTTTCAGATATTCCACGCCGGTCGCACGCTTGTTGGCATCGAGAAGAACGCGCGTTGCGAGCGCGTCGAATTCGACCCGCAGTCCGTGTTTTTGCATGGCGTCCAACACCCGCTCGCGTGAGCCGCGGCGTTGGCCCCCGTCAGTCGACAGCGGGATCATGCAAAGTCCTTCGGAAAGCCCTTTTTGCAGCAGGCGCTGATTGGGGTCGCTGCCGCCGGTCACGAAGCGCACCAGCCGCGCCAGCCATGCAGCAGGGGAGCCTTTGCCGGACAGCCGAAGATCGGCGCGCATGGTCTCATTGATCATGCCCATCAACCTGCGATCGCCAAAGGCTTTGCGCGGCACCGGAAGACCGCTGTCCAGCCATCCACTCCAGCCGTGCCCGGTGGGATTGAAGCGATTGCCGGTCAGCCGCGCGAGCAGACGCCAGAACGGACGATATCTGCAATTTTCGATGCGCTGAAAATACCGGCGCATGTTCTGCGCGCGCCAGGATGGGTCGCCGGTCAGGTCGGCGATGCCGTCCCAGTCCGCATCATGCGGATACATGAAGATCATGGCGTTGTGGGCGGTGCAGCCGCCGAGCGCGGACGCGCGCGGATAGAGGACGCCCTCGGGTGGAGTTGCGGCGGCCCGGCGCCGCTCAGCGTCATCGCCGAAATCGTGGACGAAGAAATTCCACGCCATGCCCGGATTTTCGGAGGCAAAAGGATGAAAGGCCGGGACCTGATATTGGTCGGCGAGCTCCGGATCGTCTTCGCGCGGATCGCTGCCGGCTTCCAGCAGCAGGACCTTCATGCCGGCTTCGGCGAGTCGCGCGGCAACCGTTCCACCCCCGGCGCCTGAGCCGACCACGATGTAGTCGTAGTCTTCATCAGGCGCCGCGGCCATGGTCAGAACGTCTTGACGAATTCGATCAGCGCCTTCTTGTCGTCATCGCTCAGCGGCGTCTCGTTTCCGAACGATTTCTCGTCGGCCGTCAATCCATCGGTGTCGTTGAACTTCGCGGTGCCGAAATAGTGGCCGCGGTTGACCACGAAGTCGGGGCACTTGCTCAATTTCAGCAGGGGTTCGCGAACCCTGGCGCCCCAGGCCAGCAGCCCGGCATCGTCGGCGGTCAGATCGAGACTGGGAAGGTTCAGGACGACCTTGGCCGCGAAGTCTGCCACGTTGCGCACATGGGCACCTGTCCCGCCGGCCTCGACGTCGACCTCGGGCTGGTAGCTCGCGGCGATATTGATCGGGAAACCCTTCGGGATCGGGCCGAGCTTGAACGTGCCGTTCCCGTCGAACAACTTCGCGAACGGTCTCGGAAGATCGTCGATCAGGCTCTTGAGCTGCACCGGGACGCTGCGCTTGGGAATTTCGATGGAGCTGCGCTCGGTGGTGCGAACGATGAATCCGTCGAAACCGTCTTCGTGGGGACGGGTCTCGGGCCATAGCAACTGGTGGATCGATTCATCGAACCCCTTCATCCGCGTGGCAACACCGGGATCGGTATAGAAGGTTCCGAGCCGGTTGTTGAGCAGGAACGGCGCCGTCGACCAGATGCTCACCAGCGAGGGCACGCGCGTGAAGCCGCGTCCGCCGCCCGGCATCGTGAATTGCCAGCGTTTCCCGTCGGCGGGATCTTGCACGGTGATTTTGCCGATCGACGGAAGGTCCTTGTAGGTCGACGACGAGAAATTGTCCCAGATGTTGCCGCGGATCGCATTGGTTGCGAGCGGGCTGCAAGCGTTGGTCCGCAGCAGCGTCGCGGGGATGCGGGCGTCGGTCGACAGGTAGTTGCCGTCAAGGAAATCAGGCTTCTGCACGATCTCGCGCATCTTGGCCTTGAACTCGTCCGTCTTGGTATAGGCCCAGTAGCGGTTCCAGCAGGTGAGGTAGCCTGGACCCGAGCAGCCGCCGTCCATCTTGGCGCGCGCTTCATCCGGCAGCTTGCTCGAATGGCAACGTGCGCAGGTCTCGGCGAACACGACCTTGCCGCGGTCGAGCGTGGTCGCGCTGGCGGTGAGGTAGTCCTTGCCGCCCGGTGCGTCGGCGAGGCGGTCCGGCTGACCAGCCTTGAGCAGGAAGGCGGCCATCTGGTAGGTGCCAATTTCGGTGGCCTTCCAATATGGCGATCCCTTCTCGGCCGTTGCGATCTCGATCGGCGAGATCTTCTTGCCGCCGAAGAACGGATTGAAATGCGTCATCCAGTCTTCGCTGTAGAGACCGATGTTGAGGTAGACGCGGTTGAGCGCGCCCATCACGCCGACGGAATCCGAGCCGTCTTTCAGCACGCGTGCGGAGAATGACGTATCCGGCGCCTTGAAGAACGCCGGATATTGCTTGTTGTTGAGTTCGCCGCCCTTCAGCGTCTCCTTGCCCCACGAGAGCGACTTGCCCAGCCGCTCCTTCAGCAGATAGACCGCGTTCATCGTGCGCGGGTTGTTGATGTAGTCGGTTGAGACCAGCGACGTATCCATCGTACCCGGCGGATAGGAATGCATCAGCTGGTACAGGAACTTCTTGGTGTCGCCCGACCAGACGAAGACGCGGTCCATCCATAGGTACTGCGCGCCAACCGTGGAGTTGATGTTGGAGAATTGCGGCTTGGAGGCATCCGCCGGCGGGTGAAGCGGGCTGGGGCCAAGGTGGCAGAAGCCGCAGGACATGCCGACGCGATAGGGTTTGATCAGGTTGGGGTCGTTGTAATAATTCTCGTCGGTGTAATATCGTTCGGCGTCCCACTTGCTCTTTGCTGCCTGATCGAAAGCGGGATTCGGAAACAGCCGCAGGCCCATAACGCCGGTCGGATAACCGTAATAGGAGCCGACCGGCAGCGTCGTGCCGTCGGAGAAGGTCGTGCCGCGCGCGCCAAGCTTGACGCCGGGATAGGCCTTCTCGTTTTCGAACGGGTCCGGCGCACAATTTGTGTCGCGCACGTCGAGCCAGAGGCCGAAGCGTTTTGGGTCCGCTTGCGTTGGTTTCGTGAAGCACGGCTCGTTGACGGCGCCCAGCCACTCCCAGCGCGAGTCGCGATCGCAGCGCTTTCCGTTGCAATAGGTCTGGCTCGGGTGCGATGTGACGATCTTTAGCAGGTCGAATGTTCCGAGGCTGTTGGCGGTCACCTTGTCCCAGAACCGGTCGTTGCCGCCGGTCCAGACCAACCACATGTTGCGCCCCTGCACCTCGTCGGCCGAAAGGGTCACGCCGTTGTCCATGTCGTGGAAATAGTCCTCGGTCGCCTGCGGGAAACTCGCAGCATCGCGACCGGCCTTTTGCGCTTCGTCGGGGATGGCCGTCGTCTGGGCGTGGATGTCCACACTCACGAACATCATGCCTGCCGATGCAATGCCGGCGATCAGGGCGGCGGCGGCGTATGAATTGATTTTTCTCATAATGGTTTCCTCGCTTTGCAAATTGTTGTCAGCGCAGGATCAAAAAGGGCTGCGACCGAAGTCGCGCCGTTGGCGACCAAACCATCGCCAGTATCGGCATCTTTGCGCCGTTTCTTTGGGCGCGCAATAACAAAGGCGGCTGCCAGAGGTTGTATTGATCGGTGTCCCTGCGGCCGATCAACGCGGCAGGAAATCGCTCATATTCAAATACTTGCCGGCGAAGAGGCGGGTGACCGCACAACCGGTACTACCATTCGTTGAGCACGAAACTTTGATTCGGGGCCGATCCGTGGCAGGATGGATCGATAGCGGCGGTTGAAGTCGCTCTTCATGTATTGTTGGGCGGGTATCCGCGGGGACGGATTCCGTCGCGAATGGCCGGTGCCGGAGCGCATCGGGGGGAGAGTTTGGCGATGCTTCTCAGGCTCCTGCACCGCATCATCGATATTCTGCTGCATCTCGAGCGGCGGTTCGAGCAGCCATTCCTGCGGCCGGCCTTCAATTTCTTGTTCCGTGAGCCGCTGGCCTGGTTCTTCACCGCACTGATCAATCTCTGGCGCAGCCGCGAGAATGTCGCTCTGGCCGAGGAGACGCCGCAGCCGGGGGAAGATGAGGACGTCCAGACCATGATCGACGAGATGAAACGTCATCTCGTGATCGACTTTCCGCCCGGCGGTTTCGAGCGCGCGGGCAACACCAAGACGCACGGTCTGGTGCGCGGCGAACTGGTCATTCATGACAATCTGCCGGAATCATTCCGGCACGGATTGTTCGCGACGCCAAAGACCTACCAGTGCTGGGTGCGCTTTTCGGGGCCGGGTCCCCATATCGAACCCGATATCGATGACGTCGGGTTCATCAGCATCAGCGTCAAGGTGATGGGGGTCGAAGGCGAGAAGCTGTGGGACGATGAGAAGCAGACGCAGGACTTCACCAGCGTCTGCACGCCGGCTTTCGTGACGCCCGACATCAAGGCCAATGCAAAGCTGCAATACTGGAGCCGGCGCCATTTGCCCGCGTTCTACTTCTGGGATTTTCGCCGCGGCACGCACATCCTGGACATGCTCATGCAGGCTCTGTGGAACGAAACCCAGACCAACCCGCTCGGCGCCACCTTCTACAGCTGCGTTCCCTACTTGCTGGGCCCGGGCCAGGCGATGCAATACAGTTTCCGTTCGAGAACGAGCGTCTATCGCAGGATTCCGGGACTGCCGTTTCGTCCGCCGGACAATTACCTGCGCGACAACATGATCCGCACGCTCGACGAGATGGATGTCGAATTCGACATGCGCATCCAGCTGCAGACCGATCCTTTCCTGATGCCGATTGAAAACAACGCCGTGCTATGGCCTGAGCGGCTGTCTCCGCGGGTGACCGTGGCGACGTTGCGGATTCCGCGGCAGAAATTCGACAGCCCGGAGCAGTTCGCCTTCACCCGCAATCTGAAGTTCAATCCGTGGCACTGCCTGCCCGACCATCGTCCGCTCGGCAACCAGAGCAGGGCGCGCAAGCGAATGTATGACGAGATGGCGCAATTCCGTCAGAAGATGAATGCGGCTGACCACATCGAGCCGACAGTTGCGAATCCAGGGCCGCCGCCCTAGCGCATGATCCGGAAAAAGCCTGCCCCGCACTTGATGCGGGGTGTGCAGCGGTTTTCCGATCATGCGCCAAAAATCAATCGCTGGTGATCCATTTCAGCGCGGCCAGCCCCGGCAGGAAGAAATAGGCCCCGCCGCGGACGTGGATGAATTGCGGAAGCCCGCTCGCATGCCGGCATTGAGGAGGCGCGGCGGGACGCGAAAAGCCGTCGGTGCGCTGTCCGGGATCGGCGATTGGGGATGCCGGGAACGGCGCGCGGTTGCCCAGCAGCGGATCCTGCTCGCCGGACAACGCGGCGAACGTCGCGCTGGCGATCCAGGCGCCCTGCACGAATTCGAACTGCCGCGCGATGTTGGCGTTGAGGCACAGAAAGTGGATGCCGGATTGCGGATCGGGCGTCGCAGGATCGAGCGCCTGCGTCGGTGAGACCTGCGTTCCGTATTCGCGGCCGCGCCGCAGAACGCGATGAAAGCGGGCCGAGGCGATGGCATCGTCCTGCGACCGGATGAAGGGCCACACCGTGGTATTGAGCGACCAGGGCAGGGTCGACGACGTAGGCTGCCGCAGCCGCCGCACGGTCAATCCCAGCATGGTGAGGAAGCTGTCAATGGGTCCCTTGCGGCCCTCGGGCACGTCGCCGCTGCGCGGATTGGCCCGCCGCACATGCGAGCCGATCGGACAGATCAATCCGTCCGGATCGGTATCGAACAGAAAATCGTTGTTGCCTTCATGGCGCGCGCTGATGCCCGGAATGGGGCGGCCGAGGGTCAGATCGGCGAGCGGGCTGCCATCGAGCTTGCGCCCGACCATCGCTTCGGCCAGGTCCTCCTTCTCCTTGATGCCGCAGCGCGCCGCTTCGTCGGCCACCCAGCGCCAGAAGCCGCGCACGTCCTGCCCAAGCTGGCGATAGACCAGGTAGCTGCCGTTGCGGCCGAGGTCATGACGATCCCGCGCGCCGTTCGGCAGCATGCCGGCATTCTTTTCGCCCGCCTCGAGCCACGGACTTTCAGTCAGCAGACCATACTCGTTGCGGTATCCGAGCAGCAACTCGCCGAGTGCGATCAGATTCGTATAATCCTGATCGGCCTTGGTGCCGGGCGTGCGAGGACGATCCCAGTCGAAGGATGGCTGCGAAACGCCGTCCCTGAATCCGAAGGGCTCGAGCTCGCCCATGTCGGTGTCCGACAGCACCTCGACCCTGGAGAGGCCGGCGGCCAGCGCGTCGCTCAGCATCCAGTTGGCGAAGCCGTCGATCTCGGTCGGATTCGAAAACAGCATCAGCAGGACGTGCGGCTCGCTATCGCCGGCGCCCCAATTCCAGTTTTTGGGCTCATTGGCCTGGATGTCGCCCAGCCGCAGCGACCGGTTGTCGCTACCGGCCATGCCTTCGACGAACTCCGGCGAGAACCTGTTCACGACGTCGCGGCTGACGCCGAGCGCCTGCAAGCCCGCTGCGGTGAAGGCGATCTGGCAGATTTTTTTTGGTCTGTCCGCGGCGGACCATCCGGCGATGCTTGCCGGCGCCAGCGAGCGCAGCCACTGACGCGCGGTGTCCGCCTCAGTGACGCGCAACAGCATGTATCTTGCGGCCTTGAGCGGGGCGAACCCGCTGCGGGCGATCGCCTGGATGTCGCCGGCGTCGATGTCGCGCCGTATGGTCTCGTTTGCTTTCATATTTCGGCCAGCCAGCGCCGGATTTCGTCGTCGCTCATTGCCGTCTTCTCGAAGCCGTTGCGGATGCGGCTGTTGCGGGCAAGATCGCGAGCGGTCAGCCCCGGATAGGCCTTGTACCAGACATCCGTGGGAAGTTGATGGTGGCGCTGGAAGCGCTTGAAGTCCTGTTCGAGCCACGCGCCGCGTGCGACCAGCCAGTTGGTGACCGGATAGGCGACGAAACTCGAGAACGAAAGGTTCAGTCCGAAGCCGGCCTTGTTGATGAAATCGTCCATATAGGCTTCGTGACCGCCGTCATAATTGCTGCAGAAAAAGCCGCGTTGGCGCTGATCCAGAAACACCCAATGGGCGAAATGAATGGTGCCGATCCGTCCAATTGCGCCTCGCGTACAAATGTGGCGCGCGACCCAGTTGATGCCGTAGAGGATGACGATCTCGGTGCAGAGACGAAACCATCCCGGCTTGATGGAACCCATCGCGGTGTACTGGTTGGTGACGTCATGATCCTCGCACGCGCGGAGCACGTTCACCCATGCGGGATCATAAGGCTGGCAAACGATCGGATCGGTCTGCTCATGGCGGCGAAGCGCCACGGCGTACGGTACCGCGACGACGAGCGTCGCGAGGAAAAGCACGGCGATCGTGATGAGCGGAAACAGGATCAGACAGGCAAGGCCGGCCAGCAGCGGCAGAATCGGCAGCAACAGGTGCACGCAGTTGCGGATGCGCCAGGGAAGCGGCGTCGGCGGCTCGGGCGTGAGCGGTCCCGCTTTCACAGCCGACCTCAATTGCGCAAAAATGCCCTGTGGGTCTTGCCCGGTGACCCCCGGTAAGGCGCCGCGCAGCAGTCCGTGCAGTCGGGCCTCTTCCCTGACCTGGACGACGCTGCGGCCGATCCAGTTGACGTAGGAGGCGCTCGGCGTGACTTTGTGCTCGTTCAACCAGCCGGGCAGATTGCCGGCCGTCTTGTCGAAACCCTCGCAGTGATCGAAGATGTCGCGCAGTCCGGCCGGCTTTTTCACGATGTTCGCCAGCAATTCGTCCGCGTCCCCGTCGCAATCCACCATGAAGCAGAGGTAAGGCTGGTAATCGTTATGCGACAGCTCCGGATAGCTGCGCTGCAGGTCACCCAACGAGTTGTCCGCGAGCACGACGAAGCGGGCGAAGTGAATGGTGTCGTGCTCGCCGAACGGAACAAGCGCGTTCGCTGGATCGGCGATCCCCGTCGCGCCGCTCAGGTTCATCGTCTTCAACAGGCTCCTCAAGGCGTCAACGCGCCCTGGCTTGACCTTCGCGACGATGAGGAAGCGGTCTTGCGGGATCATGTCCCGATTCCGGCTCTCAGGTCCTGAAATCGAGCGAAAAATCGATCAGGCGTTTCTTGTCCCAATAGACCTTGCCGAGATAGAAGCCCGGCTCGATCTGGCGAATCTCGTCGCGGATATGCGAGGCGACCAGCGAGGTTTCCGAATAATCCAGAACGATGCACTCCTTGTTGTCGAGCAGGCTCGGGCCCTTGTAGACCTTGGCGATGATCGCCTTCAGGCCCAGCGCCAGGATGTGATTGCGCAACAGCCCCGCCTTGGCGTCGAACACCTTGCCCTGCCAGGCCAGGAGTTTGACGGCGGCCGCGATCGGCTCGCTCATCGGCGTTCCCGGCGCGACGATCGCCGTGCCCTTGGCTTCGCCGTCCGGGATCGGGCCGGCATCATGCGCGCTGAACAGCTGGTCGAGCTGCTGTTGTGACATCTGGAGTAGCTGCTGTGCATCAATGGCCATCGGAGCGTCTCCTGTATCGTCTGTGGAATGTCCTTGTTCGACTACATGCTGAAACCGGGCCGCCTGCAACCCAATCGATGGCGGCATGGTCGCGATTGCAGGGCCGTATAATGAAATCGAGAGCCGTCTGTCGAAGATGAACTAGTTCACATTCGCCACGTCCTAAATGTGGCATTCGCGCGCAGGACCACGTGCTGCATCTCTAAATTGTACAGCAAAAACGCCGTCGCGCAACCGGGCGCGGAGCTATCTTCGGAGGCGGCGGCAAGCAAGGCCGCGAACCATCTGCGGCTAACGCCAATCAGCTTGCGGCGACGTCGGCGACGGCCTCGGCAAAGGCTTGCGGAGCTTCCTGCGGCAGGTTGTGGCCGATTCCGCCCGTGATGTTGCGATGCTCATACTTGCCGGAGAATTTGTTCGCATAGGCGGCCGGCGGCGGATGCGGCGCGCCGTTGGCGTCGCCCTCCATGGTGATGGTCGGCACCGTGATGACGGGCGCGGTCGCAAGCTTCTTCTCGAATTCGTCGAGTTTCGCATCGCCTTCGGCAAGTCCCTGCCGCCAGCGATAGTTATGTATGACGATCGCGACATGATCGGGATTGTCGAAGGACGCCGCGCTGCGGGCAAAGGTGGCGTCGTCGAAATGCCATTGCGGCGAGGCGAGTTGCCAGATCAGCCGGTTGAAGTCGTTGCGGTTCTTCTCATAGCCGGCGCGGCCGCGCTCAGTGGCGAAATAGAACTGGTACCACCATTGCAACTCGGCCGCCGGCGGCAACGGCTTCTTGCCGGCGTCCTGGCTGCCGATCAGATAGCCGCTGACCGAAACCATCGCCTTGCAGCGATCCGGCCAGAGCGCGGCCATGATGTTGGCGGTGCGCGCGCCCCAGTCGAAGCCGGCGAGCGTGGCCTTCGCGATTCCGAGCGCGTCCATCAGTGCGATCATGTCGAGCGCAACGGCGGAAGGCTGTCCGTTCCGGAAGGTGTCGGCGGAGAGAAAACGCGTCGTGCCGTAGCCGCGGATATAGGGCACGATCACGCGATAGCCGGCGGATGCAAGCGTGGGCGCGACGTCGACGAAGGCGTAGATGTCGTAGGGCCAGCCGTGCAGCAGCAGGACGGCCGGTCCGCTGGCCGGTCCCATCTCGACATAGCCGACATTGAGCGCGCCGGCATCGATCTGTTTCAATGCCGGGAATGAGGTGTGCGCGCCAGCTTTGGTGGGCTCGAGCTTTGCCTTGGTTTGAGCGCTGGCTGGTCTATCAAAAGCGAATTGGGCGGCGGCGAGGGTGATTGCGGCATTGCCGAGGAAACGGCGCCGGCTCCGGTCAAATGCGTCGGTCATGGCTTGCCTCCAATTTGTTCTTGGTTGCGACGCCGGATCATTCGGCGACGTAGGGTTTCACCATCTTCCTGGGGTCGACGACGCGATCGAAGGTCGCCTCGTCGACGAATTTCAGCTCGAGTGCCGCCTGCTTCAGGGTGAGGTCATGCTCCATCGCGTGGTGGGCGATCTTCGAGGCCTTGTCGTAGCCGATCACGGGGGTGAGCGCAGTAACAAGCATTAACGAACGGTTCACGTCGTCGTTGATCTTCTTCAGGTTCGGCCTGGTGTCCTCGACGAGATATTTGCGGAAATTGTCGCAGCCGTCGGCGAGGATCGTGATCGATTGCGCGATGTTGTGAATCATCAGCGGCTTGTAGACGTTCATCTCGAGATAGCCGCCGGCGCCGCCAAAACCGACCGCGACGTCGTTCGCCATCACCTGGGCTGCGATCATGGTCAGCGCCTCGGCCTGCGTCGGGTTGACCTTGCCCGGCATGATCGAGGAGCCCGGTTCGTTCTCGGGGAGGATCAGCTCGGCAAAGCCGGCGCGCGGCCCGCACGCCATCAGGCGGATGTCGTTGGCGATCTTGTAGAGCGAGACGGCCAGCGTCCGCAACGAGCCGGAGAGCTGCACCAGCGCGTCATGCGAACCCTGCACGGTGAACTTGTTGGGCGCGCTGATAAAGGGCAACTTGGTCAGCGTGGCGATCTCGGCGGCGGCGGCTTCGGCAAAGCCGGGCGCGGCGTTGATGCCGGTGCCGACCGCGGTGCCGCCAATCGCGAGGTGGTAGACCGATTTCAGGGAGTCCTCGATCCGCACGAGATCGTCCGCCAGCATGCCGGCATAGCCCGACCATTCCTGGCCGAGCGTGATCGGCGTCGCATCCTGCATGTGGGTGCGGCCGATCTTGACGATGTCGTCCCATTCAGCCGCCTTTTTCGCGATCGCGCCTTGCAGCGCCGCGACCGCGGGCATCAGCCGCGCGATGGTGTTGGTCGCAGCCGCGATGTACATCGCCGACGGGAAATTGTCGTTCGAGGATTGCGACATGTTGACGTGATCGTTCGGATGCACCGGCTTCTTGCTGCCGAGCGGCGTGCCCGCGATCTGGCAGCAGCGGTTGGAGATCACCTCGTTGACGTTCATGTTGAACTGGGTGCCGCTGCCGGTCATCCAGACGTGCAGCGGGAACATGTCGTGATGTTGTCCGGCGAGGATCTCGTCGCAGGCCTGCACGATCAGTTTGTGGATCGCGCCGTCGAGCCTCTTGCCGGCGAAATTGGCGTTGGCGCAGGCCTTCTTCAGCACGGCATAGGCCGTGATCATCTGGCGCGGCATCAGGTCGATGCCGATTGAAAAGTGCTCGATCGACCGCTGCGTCTGCGCGCCCCACAATTTGTCGGCGGGAACCTCGACCTCGCCGAGGCTGTCGGTTTCGATGCGGACCTTGCTCATGGGGATTCCTCCGGCGCGACGCGGCCAAACCAGCTTTCCGGAAAGGTGTGCCTGTGTGCCCTTGGGGTCAAGCGCGCAAGCCTTCGGAAGCCGTTTGCGGCGCGCGCATGGCGGTGGTACCAGCCTCTCGCATGAGCACCGAAATGAGCGAGCCGCCACCGCGCTTCGATGCCGCCTTCAAGGCGCAGTTCGCCGAGCTGGTGCGCTGGCGCCGCGACGTGCGCCGCTTCCGCAGCGATGCCGTCGATCCCGCGCTTGTGGCACATTTGCTGGCGCTCGCCTCGTACGCGCCGTCGGTCGGCCTGTCGCAGCCATGGCGCTTCGTGCTGGTGGAGACACAAGCGCGGCGCGCGGCGATCCGCGATAATTTCGCCGCCGCCAACAAGGCCGCGCTCGATGGCTACGCCGGCGAGCGGCAGGCGCGCTATGCGCGGCTCAAGCTCGAAGGCCTCGACCAGGCGCCGGTGCATCTCGCGGTGTGCGCGGATGAGACGACTACGCAAGGCGCCGGCCTCGGACGGCGCACCATGCCGGAGACGATCCGCTATTCCGTGGTCGCCGCGATCCAGACGCTGTGGCTTGCGGCGCGCGCCGAAGGGCTCGGCGTCGGCTGGGTCTCGATCCTCGATCCCGAGGCGGCGCGCGCCACGCTCGATCTGCCCGCCGACTGGAGTTTTGTGGCCTATCTCTGCCTCGGCTGGCCCGAGCAGGCACATGACATTCCCGAGCTCGAGCGCGAGGGCTGGGAGCAGCGGCAGTGCGAGGAATCTGCGAAGCCGTTGCGGCGATAGGTGACGCATCTTAATTAGGAATGTTGGCGCGATCGAAACCAGGAGACATCAATGTTCATTGCGATGAACCGCTTCAAGGTCATCAAAGGCTGCGAAGCCGATTTCGAGCATGTCTGGTTGTCGCGTGAAACCCATCTCGACAAGGTGCCGGGTTTTACGGAGTTCCACCTTCTCAAGGGACCCGAACTGGAGGACCACACTCTCTATGCATCGCACACGGTGTGGCAGAGCCGCGCCGCCTTCGAGGCATGGACCCGATCGGAAGCCTTCCGCGCCGCGCATGCCAAGGCCGGCGGCAACAAGCCGCTCTATCTCGGGCATCCGCAGTTCGAAGGTTTCGAGACGCTTCAGACGGTCGGTGGCGGCAAGTCGGCGGTCGCGTAGCGCCCGCATCAACCCGCGACAAACGCCAGCAGCGTCCCGTTGGCGGCCGCAGGCGCAACGCAGATGCTCGCGCCACTGCGAACGGCCGTCGTGCCGAGCGCCTTCTCCGCTTTCACCAGATCGGCCGCGATGACCAGCCCGGCCGCGCCGCGCTCGGGCAGTCCCGCAAGCGGTACACCCGGATAACGCGCACCCAGTTGCTCCCGCGTCATGAACACGAAATCGGCGCGGTCGCCGCCCGAAGCCACCGCGATGGCGCCATCGCTCTCCTTCCGCGCCTCGCGATCGGTCAGGCGCGACAGATGCGCGGCTTCGCTCGCCGGATCGGGCGCGACCAGCAGCACCTGCGTGAGGTGTTTTGCGCCATTGGCGTGCCGCATCAACTCGGGAATCCAGACGGTCTCGCGCGTCTTGTGCTGGCAGGCGAAGATGCGCATGCCCGCGGGGGCTTCCTTGACCGGCCACTGGAAGGTGCGGAATTTCGCCGACGAAAGCCGGCCATCGGGCATCGTCACCGGCCGCTCGAAATCCGTCGGGCCGATCGGCACATACCCTCGCGCGCGGATTTCTTCCGCCCCCGCCGCCGAGTCGATCGCGGTGTAGGCGACGCGCTCGATGCCTTCGCGGCTCTCCAGGAAAGCACGCGCCGGCGCGTTGTGCTCGGTGGCGGCAAGCACGCCGAGCAGCTCGATATAATCGGGATCGAGCATGATGGTATAATTGCCCGTTCCCATATGCGCGCTGTGGGTGCCGCGCGGCGAGATTGTGAAGCCGAGCCGCCGCCAACCATCCGCGGCCTTGTCGAGATCTCTGGCCATGACAACGGCGTGGTCGACGCCGATGACGTTTTTCAGTGCCACGCGTTTCTCCCCGGCCTGATTTGCGGGCGATGTTACCGTGCAGGCCGCATCGAGTCATATATATTTGCTGCTCGCGGGCGCTTGCGTCTCGCGCGCTTTGGCGGCAATGGATGAGCGAATGAACCAGACGAATGGTGATTTGCTGCTCGGGCGCGAGATCGTCGGCCGCATCAACGCGCTTGCGGCGATCTCGGAACAACCCGGGCATATCACGCGGATCTTCCTGACCCGCGAACATCGCGCGGCCGCCGAGTTGATCCTCGGCTGGATGCGCGAGGCCGGCATGCGCGCGCATCTCGATGGCATCGGCAATGTCTGCGGCCGCTACGAAGGCGAAGTTGCCGGCGCGCCCTGCCTGATGCTCGGCTCGCATTATGATACCGTGCGCGACGCCGGCCGATGGGACGGACCGCTCGGCCTGATCACGGCGATCGCCTGCGTCGCTGATATCAACAAGCGCGGCAAGCGGTTGCCGTTTGCGATCGAGGTCGCGGGTTTCGCCGACGAGGAGGGCGTGCGCTTTGCGTCGACCCTGCTCGGCAGCCGCGCTGTCGCCGGCACTTTCGATCAGGCCGTGCTGAGCGTGCGCGACGCCGGCGGCGTCTCGATGCGCGATGCCCTGAAAGATTTCGGGCTCGATCCCGATCACATCGGCACCGCCGCGCGCGTTCGACGCGAGCTGCTGGCCTATCTCGAATTGCACATCGAGCAGGGGCCGGTGCTGGAGCGGGAAAATCTGCCGGTCGGCGTCGTCACTGCGATCGCAGGCGCAACACGGCTCGCGGCGCGGCTGACCGGCATGGCCGGCCACGCCGGCACCGTGCCGATGAAGCTGCGGCGCGATGCGCTGGCGGGAGCGGCCGAATGCATCGGTGCGATCGAGGAATTCTGCCGCACCGATGCCAGCGGCCTCGTCGGCACGGTCGGCTACATCCATGCGATGCCGGGCGCCACCAATGTGATTCCGGGCGAGGTATCGTTCACCATCGACATCCGCGCACCGACCGACATGCACCGTAACCGTGCGGTCGCCGACATCGTGCGGCGGATCGAGGCGATCGCCAAACGCCGCACGCTGGCGCTTCAGCTCGACGTCACCCATGAGAACCGCACGGCGCCCTGCGCACCCTGGCTGACGGCGCAGATCGCGGACGCCATTGCGGCGGAAGGCTGTCGCGTGTTCGAGCTGCCGAGCGGCGCAGGGCACGATGGCATGGCGATGATCGACATCGCCGATATCGGCATGATCTTCGTGCGCTGCCGCGGCGGCATCAGCCATCATCCGGACGAGCATGTCGAACTCGCCGACGCCGACGCCGGCGCGCGCGTATTGTTGCGCGTGATCGAGAATTTCAGGGGGCGGGCCGAGGCGACGTAGTCACCCCGCCGTCACATCGACAAGCTCATCGCCTGCCAGCACCTGCGCCGCCTTGGCGCGATCGAGGTCACCTTCCCAGGCGGCCACGACAACAGTCGCCACGCAGTTGCCGATGAGGTTGCCGAGCGCGCGCGCCATGCCGATGAACCAGTCGACCGAGAGCACCAGCACGAGCCCGATGGCGGGAATGCTCGGCACGGCATTGAGCGTGGCCGCCAGGATCACGATCGCCGAGCCCGGCACGCCATGCGCGCCCTTGGATGTGATCAGGGAGACGCCGAGCACCAGCAAGAGGTCGCCGAACGACAGCGGCGTATTGGTGGCCTGCGCGATGAACACGACCGCGAGCGTGAGATAGATCGAGAATGCGTCGAGATTGAAGGAATAGCCGGTCGGGATCACGAGCCCGACCACGGAATCCTTGACACCCAGCCGTTCCAGCTTCTTCATGATCTGCGGCAGCACCGCATCCGAGGAGGCGGTGGCGAGCACGATCATCAGCTCTTCGCGCAGGTAGGCCAGGAATTTGAAGATGTTGATGCCGGCAAGCGCCATCACGCCGCCGAGCACGCCGAGTACGAAGATCGCGACCGAGACATAGAACAGCGCGACCAGCGAGACGAGCTGCTTCAGCGAACCGACGCCGTATTTGCCGACAGTATAGGCGACCGCGCCGAGCACGCCGAGCGGCGCGACCCGCACGATCAGTCCCATCACGCGGAACAGCACGGTCGAGACCGCGTCGATCATCGAACTGATGCGCTCACCCTTCTCACCGCCGACCAGCGCGAGTCCCACGCCGAACAGGATCGCAAAGAACAGCACCTGCAGCACGTCGTTGCGCGACAGCGCGTCGAAGGAGGTGGTCGGGATGATGTTCATCAGGAAGGCGCCGATGCCTTCGCCCTTCAGCTTCTGCGCATTGCCGGCAAAGTTGCCGAGCGCCTTGGCATCCAGCGTCGAGGTGTCGATGTTCATGCCGTGGCCGGGGCCGAAAATGTAGGCCAGTAGCAGGCCGACCACGAGCGCGACCGTCGTCATCACCTCGAAATAGACCAGCGCCTTGACGCCGACCCGGCCGACCTTCTTGAGGTCGCCAGCGCCGGCGATGCCATGCACCACCACGCAGAACACGATCGGCGCCACGATCATGGAGATCAGCTTCAGGAAGGCGTCGCTGAGGATTTTCAGGCTGACGGCGAAGTCGGGGACGGCCATGCCGAGCACGATGCCGAGCACCAGCGCGGCGAGAACCTGAACGAATAGAGAGGTATAGAGTGGCTTTCGCGCCGCCGGCGCAGCAGTGGTGATGGTCGCAGCCATGGAACGCTTCCCCCGTTTTATCCGAATTGGCTCAGCAACAAGCGTGCCAGTTTGTCGCGGCGAGGGCGACCGGCGAGGGGCCGAAATCACAGGATTTGCGGGATGGCCGTTCGTCTTTCCCCGGTCTGCGGAGTCATCCGCAACAGGCTCGTCTGCGGCCGCAAAGGGCTGCCGATCTCCAGGGGTCGTCGACGTCGTGAGATGATCAGCGGTCAACGCGTGAGCATTGAACAGGGAAACCCGGTCAGTCGTTTGCTCAGCTGCACTTTAGGACCTACCATCCAAAAAACATCTTCAAGGGGGGTATCGGATGACCGCTGCAACGCTGGACACAGTCGATCACGCCGATCGCCGCCGCCGGATTTTTGCGATCTTTGGAAGCTCCTCGGGCAATCTCGTCGAATGGTACGACTTTTACGCCTATGCGTTCACGGCGCTGTATTTCGCGCCGTCGTTTTTTCCCAAGGGGGATCAGACCACGCAGCTTCTTCAAACCGCTGCGGTGTTCGCAATCGGCTTTTTGATGCGCCCAATTGGCGGTTATGTTTTTGGCTTCATCGCCGACAAGTATGGCCGCAAGAATTCGATGATGATTTCCGTGCTGATGATGTGCGCGGGCTCGCTTGCCATCGCAATCATGCCGACCTATTCCACCATAGGAACTGCGGCGCCCGTGCTGCTGCTTCTCGCCCGCATGGTTCAGGGCTTTTCGGTCGGCGGCGAGTACGGCACCAGCGCGACCTACATGAGCGAAATAGCACTGCCGGGCAAGCGAGGCTTCTACGCATCTTTCCAGTACGTGACGCTGATCGGCGGCCAATTGCTCGCCTCGCTGGTTGTCCTCATCGTGCAGCAAGCGCTTTCCGACGGAGAGTTGCGCGCATGGGGATGGCGCATTCCGTTCTTCCTGGGAGCCGTCTTCGCAATCGTGGCTCTGTTCCTCAGGGCCTCGCTGACCGAAACGTCGTCGGCCGAAAATCGCGCGCGCAAGGAAGCCGGCTCTTTGCGCGAGATCTTCAAGCATCACACGAGAGCGTTCCTGATCGTTCTCGGTTATACGGCCGGCGGATCTCTGATCTTCTATACCTTCACGACCTATATGCAGAAATATCTCGTCAACACGGCGCACATGAACGATCGCACTGCGAACGTGGTCATGACCGCCGTGCTCCTGACCTACATGATCATGCAACCGTTCTTCGGAGCATTTTCCGATCGTTTCGGGCGCAAGACGTCGATGCTCTTGTTCGGCGGGCTGGCGACGTTGGGTACGGTGCCGCTGATGTATGCGATAGCCGACGTCAAAAGTCCGCTCGTGGCCTATGGACTGATCGTCATAGCGCTCGCCATCGTGTCTTTTTACACATCGATCAGCGGACTGGTGAAGTCAGAGATGTTTCCACCCGAGGTCCGCGCCATGAGTGTCGGTCTCGCCTATGCGATTGCTAACGCCATCTTCGGCGGTTCCGCCGAATATGTCGCGCTGTGGTTCAAGAACAGTGGCGCGGAGACGAGCTTCTACTGGTATGTCACGTTCATGTGCGCCATCGCCCTCGTTGCGTCCATTCTGATGCCGGATCCGAAAGTCAAAGGTTATCTACAGGGCGCGGGGACCGAGCACTAACCTCGCGGCCGCGTGGGCGCCCGAAATCACGGAATTTGCGGGATCGCCGTTCGTCTTTCCCCAGTCCGCAAGCTGGTTCATACTGACAGGAGCTGGCGGCTGTGTGGCACTGACCCGGCCATCGGTCAGGCCCGGCGCGTGCTTACGGAACGCGACCGGGCCGCTTTCTCCGCGATCCCTTTGGTGTTTTCCGAATGAATGATTTCGCGCGATCGGTCGGTGCTGCTTTCTCGCTGATCGGCAGCCTCGATCCCGAGCTGTTGAGCATTGTCGGCTTGTCCCTGCGGGTCAGCCTGACAGCAAGCTTGCTCGCGCTGGTCATCGGCGCGCCCTTTGGGGCATGGCTTGCGATCACGAAGTTTCGCGGCCGGCAAATCGTGATCGTGCTGACAAATGCACTGCTCGGCCTGCCGCCGGTCGTGGTCGGCCTCGCGCTCTATCTGCTGCTGTCGCGGTCCGGGCCGCTCGGATCGGCCGGGTTGCTCTTCACGCCCTCCGCCATGGTCATCGCCCAAGCGCTACTCGCGACACCGATTGTGGTGGCATTGGTGCATCGGCCGTCCACATTGCTCTGGGCGGAGTATGCCGATCTCGCGCACACCGACGGTCTGTCGCGACCGCGCAGCATTGCGCTGCTGTTTGCGCTCGGGCGCTCGTCGATGCTCACCGCCTTCCTCGCAGCTTTTGGCAGAGCGATCGCCGAGGTCGGCGCCATCATCATCGTCGGCGGCAACATCCGCGGCTTCACGCGGACCATGACCACCGCGATCGCGCTGGAAACCAGCAAGGGCGATTTGCCGTTGGCGCTCGGGCTGGGCCTGATCCTGCTGACGCTCAGCGTCGCGGTATCGACGGTTGCGTTCCTGCTAGTGGGAGGCGTTGGGAAAAAATAGCTGCTCGCCGCCGACCTTGTAGCTGGCAATCGCCTCCTGTCCCTTCGCCGAGATCAGCCAGTCGATGAAGGCCTGTCCCTCTTTGGCCTTTACCGCCGGATGTTTGTCCGGATTCACCAGCATCACGCCGTATTGGTTGAACAGCCGCTTGTCGCCTTCCGTGAGTACAGCGAGATCGCCGCGGTTCCTGAACGACAGCCAAGTGCCGCGATCCGACAGGAGATAGGCGTTCGACGACGAGGCCATGTTGAGCGCCGGACCCATGCCCTGACCGATTTCGCGGTACCAGCCGTCTTTGGCGGCCGCCGCGTCGATGCCCGCCTGTTTCCAGAGCCGCAGCTCGGCTTCGTGCGTGCCAGAATGGTCGCCGCGCGAAATGAAAGGCGCCTTTGCGGTGGCGATCTTGCGCAAGGCGTCGACCACGTCCTTGCTGCCGGCGATGTGCGCGGGATCGGATTTCCGCCCCACGATGACGAAGTCGTTGTACATCACATCGAAGCGCTTCACGCCCTGTCCCTCGGCCATGAACTTGTCCTCGGCGGGTCTGTCGTGAACGAACACGACGTCGGCATCGCCGCGCCGGCCGATGTCCAGCGCCTGGCCGGTGCCGACTGCGACGACCTTTACGCTGATGTTCGTGGCCCCGGAGAAGCGTGGCAGCAAATAGCCGAACAGGCCGGACTGCTCGGTCGAAGTCGTGGAGGCGACGGTGATCGCTTGCTGCGCATGGGCTTGCGTGATCCAACCCATAGCCAGCAAAGCCAGGCTGATTTTTCCCAATTTCATCACGCGTCTCGCACCTCCTCAAGGTGAGGTCTCCTTAGCCGAGGAAGGCGCGGAACACACTACGGCCTTTGGCTGACGGTGATCGGTCGCGTGGCGCGCTCAGTCCCGCGCGTTGCCGGACCTTGCTGGTTCGCGCCACAGCCAGCGCGCCAGCAACACGGCAACGGCGGCGCCTGCGAGTTGCGCAGCGATGAACGCAGCCACGCCGGTGGGCGCAATGCCGGCGAACGTATCGGACAACGACCGCGCGATCGTGACGGCCGGATTGGCGAACGAGGTGGACGCCGTGAACCAGTAGGCCGATGTGATGTAGAGCCCGACAGCGTAGGGGACCGCCGAAGGTGCGCGGGCGATGCAGCCGAAGATGGTCAGGAGCAGCCCGAACGTCGCCACCCCCTCGGCAAGCCATTGTCCCGGACCGGTCCGGGCGGTGAGCGAAAACTGCCAGACCGGAAGCTCGAACATCAGATGCGCAATCCATACGCCCGCGATAGCGCCGGCGATCTGGGCGACGATGTAGAGACCGGCGACGGTCCAGGGCAGGTCGCCGCCAAGAGCAAAGGCGAGCGTCACCGCCGGATTGAAATGCGCGCCCGAGACAGAACCAAAGATCAGAATCAGAACGACGAGGATGGCCCCGGTCGGGATGGTGTTGCAAAGCAGGGCCAGCGCGAGGTTTCCGCCCGCGAGCTTTTGCGCCATGATTCCGGAGCCGACGACGGCGGCCAGCAGAAAAGCGCTTCCGAGCCATTCGGCGACGAGACGCCGCGAAAGGTCGAACGAGTCCATCAAACAGCCTTCGGCGTCTGCAATGTCGCGCCCTCAAAGCCGCCGATGTCACGCAGCTTCGTGCCGAGCGAAAGTCTGTCGATGCTGCGGAGGGGAAGGTTGATGAAAGCGCCGATGCGATTCTTCATGTAGCGAAAGGCGGTCAGGAACGCCGCCTGCTTCTCCAGATCGGTGCCCTCGACGGTGGCAGGGTCTTCGATGCCCCAATGTGCCGTCATCGGTTGGCCGGGCCAGATCGGGCACGCTTCGCCCGCGGCGTTGTCGCAGACGGTAAAGACGAAATCCATCGCCGGCGAATTGGCTGTCGCAAACTCCTGCCAGCTCTTCGAGCGCATGTCGTCGACGGGATAGCCAGCCTCGGTAAGCACGCGCAACGCCATCGGATGCACGGCGCCTTTCGGCGTGCTGCCCGCCGAGAAGCTGCGGAAGCGCCCCGCGCCGTCCTTGCGCAGGATCGACTCCGCGAGGATCGAGCGCGCCGAGTTGCCGGTGCAGAGGAACAGGACGTTGTAGGCTTCAGACACGGGATCGCTCCTTACGTTTTGGCGTGCAACAGGGCTGCAGGCTCTCGATGACGGGGGCGCAGATTTCCGGCCGTCCGCCGCAACAATCCTGCAACAGGAAGAGTGCGACCTTTTGAAATTCGGCGAGGCTGGCGCGGTAGACGATCGAACGGCTATGCCTTTCGGATGTGACGAGGCCGGCACGCGCCAGCACCGACAAATGGGCGGACAGCGTGTTTTGGGGCACTTCGAGCAGGCGAGCGAGATCGCCGGCAGCAAGCCCATCGGGCTCATGGCGGACAAGTGTCCGGAAAGCCTCAAGACGGGTTGATTGCGAAAGGGCGGCTAGTGCCAGAACGGCCTGTTCGATTTCCATATATCCAGACTTATGGATATGTGAGGAAGCTGTCAACGGGTAGGCTGGCCCGGACGCGTGAGGCAAACTCTATATTTCGAATATTCTAGAAATATAGTTGACTCCAGCGCGGTCGGTGTTATCTTCGCCGCATGAAGATCGACGATGCAGCAGCACGCCTTGAAGCCCTCGGCAACCCGACTCGCCTTCGGATTTACCGTGCGCTGGTGCGCGCGGGCGATGCCGGAATGAGCGTTGGCAAGCTGCAGACCAAGCTCGAACTCGCAGGCTCGACCCTGTCCCATCATCTCAAGACGATGTTGACGGTCGGACTGATCGGCCAGGAACGGCAGGCCACGACGCTGATCTGCCGCGCCAATTATGACGTGATGCGGGGCATCGTGGATTTCCTGGTGGCCGAATGCTGTGCCGACGCTTCCTGCGCGGAGGCGACAAGGCCGGCGAAGGTGGCATGACGATTTAGTCGCTATTTCTATCCTTCTAGAAAGAATGCAAGAATGCGCAAGTCCGTTACGGTGATCGGTGCAGGTCCGGTGGGGCTCGCGGCTGCGGCCCATCTGCTCGAACGCGGCCTTGAACCGATCGTGCTGGAAGCGGGTCCGGAGGCCGGACATTCGGTGCGGCAGTGGCAGCATGTCCAGCTGTTCTCCCCATGGGAATACAACATCGACAAGGCCGCCGCGCGGCTGCTCGCGCCAACCGGGTGGAATTCGCCAGACCCGCGCGCCTATCCCGCCGGCGCCGAATTGCTGGAGCGCTATATCGAGCCGCTCGCGACCAGAACAACCTTGAAGGACGTGATCCGCACGTCGAGCCGCGTCATCTCTGTCGGTCGGGTCGGATTCGACAAGGCGAAAACGCAGGGGCGCGAAAACGCGCCGTTCGAGATTCGCTATCAAAACGGCAAGGGACCTGAAATCCTGCACTCCGATGCCGTCATTGACGCGTCCGGGACCTGGCAATCACCGAACCCTGCAGGCGCCAACGGGCTTCCGGCCATCGGCGAGCGGGAGGCGCAAGCGCAGATTTCATACGGCATGCCGGATGTTCTCGGAAAGGACCGTGGACGTTTTGCCGGCAAGACCGTGGCCGTGCTGGGGGCAGGACATTCCGCCATCGGCACGTTGATCGATCTGACGGTGCTTGCTCGGCAGACGCCGGGGACGCGCATTATCTGGCTTCTGCGCGGCAACGATCCGGCAAAATCGTTCGGTGGGGGAGCCAATGACAAACTGGTTGCGCGCGGCGAACTCGGCAAGCAATTCGCGTCGCTCGTCGCATCCGGACAAGTGCTCGTGGAAGCCGGATTCCCTGTCGCCTCCGTCGCGTCGACCGACGGCCAGCTGCGGATCGCCATGGGTTCGGGCTGCGCCGCACGTCAGGTCGTGGTCGACGAACTCGTGGTGGCGACCGGCTTTCGCCCGGATCTGTCGATCCTGAGCGAGATCCGCTTGCGGCTCGATCCCGCGATCGAGGCGCCGGTCGCGCTTGCCCCGCTGATCGATCCGAACGAGCACTCTTGCGGCACGGTCCGCCCGCATGGTGCACGCGAACTCGTGCAGGACGATCCCGGCTTCTACCTCGCCGGTATCAAAAGCTATGGCCGAGCGCCGACGTTCCTGATGATGACGGGTTACGAGCAGGTGCGCTCGATCGCGGCCGATATCGCCGGCGACAAGGAAGCAGCGGCGCGCGTCGAGCTCGAATTGCCGGAGACCGGCGTCTGCACGCGGACAAGCGCCGCGACGTCGAGTTGCTGCGGAGGTCCGGCCCCGCTTGATGTCGCAGCTTGCTGCGCCGATGATGCGGCTGCCAAGGCTGTGGGCAAATCCGGCTGCGGCTGTTCCTGAGGCGGTTGGAGTGGATCGCGAACGATTGGGAGTGATCGCGGCGTTGGGCACGGCCCAGACGCTGGCATGGGGATCGAGCTATTATCTGCCAGCCATTCTGGCCGAGCCGATCGCGCGCGACCTCGGGATTTCCAGCAATTGGTTCTTCGCAGCCTTTTCGGCTTCGCTTGTGATCTCGGGCTTGCTCGGTCCGCGCGTGGGCAGGCAAATCGATCGCGTCGGCGGACGTCAGGTCCTGTGCATTTCCAATATCGTCCTCGCGGCAGGGCTCGCCCTGCTCGGTGCATCGACCTCGCTGTGGATGATGTCGATTGCCTGGCTGCTGCTAGGCGTCGGCATGGGCGGCGGTTTATATGACGCAGCCTTCGGCACGCTCGGCCGCATCTATGGCAGCAACGCGAGGGGGGCGATCACCGGCATCACCTTGATCGCGGGCTTTGCCAGCACGGTCGGCTGGCCGCTGAGTTCGCTCGGCCTCGAGACGATCGGCTGGCGCGAGACCTGTTATGCGTGGGCGATCGCGCACATCGTCATCGGCCTGCCGCTCAACCTGTCACTGCCGCGCGCTGAGACCCGTCCGGTTACCGAGGGGCCGATCATCAAGCCCCATATTCCGATCGATCGGACCATGGTGCTGCTGTCGTTTGCTTTCGCCGCGGCGTGGACCGTGACCTCGGCAATGGCGGCCCATCTTCCACGGATCGTCGAGGCATTCGGCGCAACGCCCACGCAAGCCGTGTTCGCAGGCATGATGATTGGACCTGCCCAGGTTGCCGCCCGCGTGATGGAGGCAAGCCTTCTCAACCGTGTTCATCCGATCGTCTCTACCTGCGTTGCCTGCATCACCCATCCGATCGGCGCGTGTGTGATCGGAATCTTCGGCGGCGGCGCCGCGGCAGCCTTCGCCCTCCTGCACGGCGCCGGCAACGGCATCCTGACGATTGCGCGCGGCACGCTGCCGCTTGCCATTTTCGGCCCCGAGAATTACGCCTACCGCCTCGGACTGATCGGCGCGGCGTCGCGCGTCTGCCAGGCGTTGGCGCCGCTTGCTTTCGGCCTCCTGATTGAACCGCTGGGAAAGCTGGTGCTCGTCGTATCGGCGGGTCTCTATGCTGCGGCATTCCTCGCGTTGATGGCCTTGCGCCGATCGAGTGCCGCCACCGAGACAGCTGATCTGGAGCCGCTGGACAAAACCGCTTGAACGCCCAACCCGATACCCGCCGGTTCATCTGGTCGATCGTCGCGGCCCAAATGCTGGTGCAGATCGGCGCCTTCACGCTTCCCGCGCTGCTGCCGACCTACATCGATCAGTGGCATTTGACCAAGACCGAGGCAGGTTCGCTGGTCGGCATCTTCTTTGCGTCTTACGTGCTCGCCGTTCCCGCGCTGGTCGCGCTGACCGATCGCGTTCCCGCCCGCAATGTCTATGTCGTCGGCGCGGGTCTCACAGCGCTGTCGCATCTCGGCTTCGCTTTCGTCGCGGATGGTTTCTGGTGGGGTCTGGTCCTGCGTGCCGCCGCCGGCATCGGCTGGGCGGGCGCCTATATGCCCGGGCTCAAGGCAATCGCCGACACGCTCGAAGGCAACGCGCAATCGCGTGCCGTGTCTGCCCATGCTGCGGGCGTTGGAGTCGCAGGCGCCAGTTCATTTGCGGTCGCCGGCCTGATTGCCGGCCTGCTCGGGCCTCAGGCCGCCTTTCTGTTCGGCGGCATCGCGGCGCTGATCGCCATTGTCATCGCGCTCGGCGTGATGCCTGCTGCAGCGCCCGTGCATGCGAAGGGAGGCGGCCCTCGCGCCTTACTCGACTTCCGTCCGGTGTTCCGCAATCGCGCGGCGATGGCGTGGATCGCCGGGTATACGTTCCATACATGGGAAATGGCGGGACTAAGGGCATGGGGCGTGACCTTCCTTGCACTTGCCGCGGCACAGGCTGGTGCGCCATCGTGGTTTCCGGCGCCGACGGTGCTCTTCACCATCGCGAATTTCGTCGGCATCGTCGTTTCGATCTTCGGCAATGAGATGTCGCAACGTCTTGGCCGCAAGCGCATTGTCACGGTCGCCATGACGGTCTCGGCAGGGCTCGCAATCTGCGCGGGATGGACTGTGGGATTATCTGCTGTGCTGGCAGCCGTGCTCGTCGGCGCCTGGCTCGCCTTCATTTTCCTCGACAGTTCGGCGCTCACGGCAGGCACTGTTCAGGCCGCCGATCCCTCCATGCGCGGCGCCACCATGGGGCTTCACAGCATGTGCGGTTACGCGGGCGGATTCATCGGACCGCTCGGCGTCGGTGTGGCCCTCGACCTGGCCGGAAATAATCTTGTTCTGGGTTGGGGGCTCGGCTTCGGTCAGCTCGCGCTGATTTCGATCATTGGATTGATATTTGTGCGGCGCCTGGGTTGAGTCGTTTCCACTGACTGTTGCCATTTCAGCACGACGGGCAGTTCGCGCATATCCACATTGCTCAAACTGCCCGCCGCGTTAATATGTCACATTTCCGAAAATAAGAAGCTATGCCAAATAAGCCCCATCCCGCGCCCACCAGGAGGGGCGGCTCGCGATCGTCACGATTCGTGGCGCGGGATGCGATGGACGCTTTGGCGCGCAGACGATGCGCGTTGGTGCGTACGGTCAAGCCGTGTGGTCCTGATCTCCCGACGCTGGGATCAAGTTGCGCAAGCGATCGCGCAGCGACGGAGGCAATCAAGCCCGGTCTCCGGGGAGAGCACGGAGCAGCCGTTCCAACCATTGCGCAGGGAGTGCCGGCGTGTGTCGGCCAACCCTCAGTGACTATGCTCGTGTGCTTTTTTGTTTTGCACGCGAGGCTGCGGGTGCGCCAGCGCCCGGCATTCCCTGCGCCCTCTTTCCAAAAGAGGAGCACGAACAGCAGCAACCCGGGCGGTCAGCGTCGCGGGACTATTGACGCTTGTCTGCGCCGGACAATGGAACCATCGAGGCAGGGGTAAGCGTTGCCTAACCTGCAACCATGGACGCAAGCGCCTCGAACATGGTCCAGGATGCGACCGCGACAGCGGCGGCGATGACGACGTATGACAGCGGAGCCTTCATGGGGATGTGAACACCGCCGAATCATCGATATTCAACCGCATCGAAGAATTTCGGAGAGTTTGGGATTGCCACAGGTTCAAAAGGTTAACGGAGATATCAACGTCGTTCGTGCTGCGTTCGCCGCCACCGTCGGCAACATGCTCGAATTCTACGATTTCATCACCTATAGCTTCTTTGCGATCCAGATCGGGCACACCTTCTTCCCGACCGGAAGCGAATACGGCAGCCTGATGCTGTCGCTTGCGACTTTCGGCGCAGGCTTCGTCACCCGCCCAATCGGCGGTATCGTGCTCGGCATCTATTCCGATCGGGTCGGCCGGCGGCCGGCGATGCTGCTGAGCTTCGCGCTGATGGGCGGCGCGATCCTGCTGCTGGCGTGCACGCCGTCCTACAATAGCATCGGCATCGCTGCGCCTGTGATCGCGATCGTCGCGCGCATGATCCAGGGGTTTGCGCTGGGCGGCGAGGTCGGACCGACCACGGCCTATCTGATCGAGATCGCGCCGCCGGCGCGCCGCGGCCTCGTCGTGGCGTGGCAGCCGACCAGCCAGGAGATTGCAGCGACCACGGGCGCGCTGGTCGGCGTCATCCTCAGCAAGACAATGACGCCTGACATGCTTGAAACCACCGGCTGGCGCGTCGCGTTCCTGTTAGGGGCGGCCTGCTTGCCGTTCGGCTTGTGGATGCGCGCGAGCTTGCCGGAAACAATCACCGCGCCAGAAGAGAAGACGGAAACGTCAAGTCACCTCACGCTCGCACGCGGTCACAAGCGTATCATCCTGCTGTCGATCATGGTGCTCGCGGGCGGGACGATCTCGTCCTATGTCACGCAATACATGACGACCTATGCGCAGACCACGCTGCATGTGACGTCGACCTTGGCCTTCACAACGTCGATGGTCGGCAATGGCTTGCAGATCATCGGCGCGCTCGCAGGCGGCTGGCTGGCGGATCGCTACGGCCGCAAGCCCATCATGGTGTGGCCGCAGTTGTTGACGCTGTTGCTGACTTACCCGGTGTTCCTGTGGATCGTGAATGCGCCGGGCACGCCATCGCTGCTGATCGGCTTTGGGCTGCTGTCGCTGATCGGCTCGATACCGTTCACCGCCTTCTACGCGACCTTCGCGGAAGGCCTGCCGCAGAACATCCGCGGCGGCGTGTTCGCCACAATCTACGCAGTCGCGATCGCTACCTTCGGCGGCACGGCGCAGCTCGTGGTGACCTGGCTCCTGCACGTCTCCGGCAATCCGCTGGCGCCGGCCTGGTATCTGCTGCTCGCCGCAACCGTCGCGCTGGTCGCGATGGCCCTGATGCGGGAGACCGCGCCGGTCAAGACCGGCCAATCCTGATACAATCAAGGAAGCAAAGATGTCGATCATCGCCACCATCGAAGAGCTCGAGGCGATCTACGGCGAACCCGGTGAGGCCTCGACCGTCAAGGTGGCCGACCGGATCACGCCGTCCTATCGCGTGCTGATCGAGAAATCGCCTTTCGCCGCGCTGGCGACCGCGGGACCGGAGGGTCTCGATTGCTCGCCGCGCGGCGATCTCGCCGGCTTCGTGCGCATCCACGACGAACGAACGCTGATGATGCCCGATCGCCGTGGCAACAACCGCGTCGATTCGCTCCGCAACATCGTGCGCGATCCCCGCGTCGCGCTGCTGTTCCTGATCCCCGGCTCCGGCAGCACGCTGCGGATCAACGGCCGCGCGCAGGTGTCCGCCGATCCGGCGCTGCTCGCCTCGTTCAAAATGGACGGCAAGGCGCCGCGCACCGTGATCGTGATGACGGTCGGCGAGATCTATTTCCAGTGCGCGCGCGCCATCGTGCGCTCCGATCTCTGGAATCCGGACAAGCGCGTCGATCCCAGGACGCTGCCGACACCGGGACAGATCCTGGCCGAGATGAGCGCCAATCGCGTCGGCGGCGAGGAGTATGACCGCGCCTGGCCGGAGCGGGCACGGCAATCGCTGTGGTGAACCGGTGCCACTCGTTCAGTGACTTCCAAGCAGGACCACGCCGGCGCACAGGATCAGGCAACCGACGATCCGCGCCGCGCTGACGGGTTCGCGCAGCAGGAACATGCCGAACAGCGCGCCGACCATCATCGACATCTCGCGCGCGGGAGCGACGAGCGAGAGCGGTGCGCCGAGCTGCACGGCGGTCAGCACGAGGATGTATGACATCGGCGAGAGCAGGCCGACGCCGATGGCGAGCCACCATTTGCCCTTCATTGCAACCATCACGCGGGTACGCCGCGCCATGATCAGCGGCACCAGCATGAAGAAGCGCACGAGGTTCGAAAACCAGTCGAGCACGACGGGATGAACGCCGATCACCTTGACGGCGTAGCCGTCCACCACCGTGTAGCTCGCGATCAGCCCGCCCGTGGCTGCGCCCCAAATCACGCCTTGCTGGCCGCGCGGGCGACGGAACGCGGAGAGATCGCCCTGGGTCGCGATCAGGCCGATGCCGGCGACGACTGCGACCAGACCGAGCACGCCATGGGTGGATGGCGTTTCCTGCAAGAGCAGAAATGCGCCGATCGACGACAGCATCGGGCCGGTGCCGCGCGCAATCGGATAAACCACGGAGAGATCGGCGACCTGGTAGCCGCGCTGCAGACACAGGCTGTAGGCGAGGTGGATCGCGGCGCTGAGCGTGATGCATATGATGGCTGGCAAACTCCACGTCACCTCGTTGTGGACGTTGTGGAGGAAGACCCAGAGCACCCAGGGGAAGTAGGCGACGCTCGCCACCAGATTAGCGGTGAAGACGAAGGCGACGCCGCCGTCGGCGGCGCGCTTCGACAGCAGATTCCAGCTCGCGTGAATGATCGCAGCAAGAACGACAAGGAGAAGAGAAAAAGACGACATGAGACCTCCGTGCCCTCAGGGCCCAGCAATCTCGACATCTCCTCCTCTGGGCTTTTATCCCTCGGGTGCAGCCGCGTGCTACCGCGGTTTCCGCAACGCTCGGACCGGCGACGGCGCGAGGCCGTCCGGAACCCTAGTTGCCACTCAGTCGATCGATTTTGCTTATGTTCCGCGCGGGCAACGGCGTCAACCCGGATCGGCCTGCAATCCCATGCCACCGACGCCGACCTGCTCAGCTCGCGAGATCCAGCAGTTGCGGCGAACCGCGCAACAACACGCTGCGACCTTTGGCCGTGATCAAGGGAAGGCCGCTGTCGATGCCGGCGAGACCAAGCGCGACAAGCTGGTCGACAACGAAGCGATTGGGTGCGCGATGCAGCGGCGCCCCGCCGCGCAGCGCCTTCAAGGTTTCCCATTGATCGTGGGTCAGATTATAGTCGAGCTCGGCGTGCATGTGGCCTCGAGGAGAGGAGAGATTTCGAGCGCTTGGTACCGAGACCGTGTGAAAGGGATACGACCATTTTGAGTCCGTATTTCGACTCACGATCTCTTGCTAAGGCGCGCGTTCTGCGTGCAAAATCGGTGAAGTGGGTTACGCAACTGTCACAACATCGTGTCACATCATTTTGGCTTGCCACGAATCGGTCGGCGGACCGACTGGCTCTAAGAAGACGGATTGGACCAGCGTCCTGAATATTCCTTCCTTGAAGAAAAGATTTGGCGGTGCCCGCGCCAAAGGCCTCGGCGGCGCCATCATCAGTATTGTGATCGGCACTGCTGCGATATTCGGACTGACGCATGCGCTGAAGAATGTCGATTACGACCAGGTCTTCGACGTCATCCGCGCCACCAACTTCTCGACCATCGCGCTGGCGCTGGTGCTGGTGACCGCGTCCTATGGCAGCATCACGCTGTACGACTGGCTGGCGCTGCACACCATGGGCCGCAAGGACGTTCCGTACCGGATCGCGGCGCTGGCGAGCTTCACCAGCTATCCGATCGCGCACGGTATCGGCGCCGTGGCATTTATCTCGCCCGTGATCCGCTATCGGATCTATTCCCGCAACAATGTCGGCGCGCTCGGCGTGGCCAACATCTGCTTCCTCACGGGCTTGACCTTCTGGCTCGGCAACATGACCGCGCTCGGTTTCAGCCTGCTGTATGAGCCGACCGCAATCAGCGTGATCGATCACCTCTCACCCGACATCAACCGCGTGTTTGCGTTGGTGCTGCTATGCGGCGTTACGACCTTCCTGGTCTGGAGCTGGCTGCATCCGCGCAGTCTTGGCCGCAGCAAATGGCTGGTTCGTCTTCCTTCAGGCCCGCTGGTATTGGTGCAGATCCTGGTCGGACTGCTCGATCTCACTGCCGCCGCGCTCGCGATGTATGTGCTGATCCCGTCCGGCCTCGACATCGGACTGTTCCGCCTGCTGGCGGTGTTCATCGCCGCGACCTTGCTGGGCTTTGCCAGTCATGCGCCCGCGGGGCTCGGCGTGTTCGACGCCACCATCCTGATCGGGCTCGGCAGCGAGGATCGCGAGCAGCTGCTCGCGGTGCTCTTGATGTTCCGCTTTCTCTATCATCTGTTGCCGCTGTCGATCGCGCTGATGCTGTTCGGCGGCGTCGAAGCCTTGCGAAACCTGCGCAGGAAAGCGGCGGGCGCCGATGGCGCCGGGTCAGACCGGCGAGTTGAGCTTCAGCCCGATCATGCCGGCAACGATCAGCGTCAGGCAGACGACGCGGACGGGGTCGGTCGGCTCGCTGTAGATCAGCATGCCGACAATGATGCTGCCGACGGCGCCTATTCCGGTCCACACCGCATACGCCGTGCCGAAGGGCAGCGATCGTAAGGCCACCGCCATCAATGCGAAGCTGAGCGCGATGGCGGCGAGCGTCGCCGCCGTCGGCCAGAACCGCGTCAGACCATCGGAGTATTTCAGCCCGAGCGCCCAGCCGACTTCGAGCAGTCCCGCGGCGAGAAGGGCAGCCCAGCCGCTCAAATCGTGATCTCGTTCATGACCTGTCGATTCGAAAGAGGTCGCGACGCCTGCTTCCGATGTTCGCGCGACGTGCATGTGACAGGGATCGGACGATTTCGCGATTGCATGTCACGAATGGCCGCGGAATTCGTACGATTTCCGGCGATCGGTGGAATTTGAGTCAAAATCGCAGACCCAAATCGCTTTGCTGCAATGCAGTGTCTGCTCACGCCGTGATCACGGAATGCTGTTGGTTTGGGCGACAGTTGATGAGACAGCGGTGCGATTTCTGCTAGACTGGCGCCGCGTCATTGGACTTCACACCGCATCAGTGGAGGGTTCATGAACCGGCTCGTCGAGATACGCAGTCAAGAGCAGCTTTGTCGCGAGCGTGCCGTGTTTGATTCCGAGCGCAGGATTTTTTGGCTGGCCCAGGCCGAGGAATGGGAGCAGCGCGCGCTCGACGAAATCGCGTATCACTTCAGAGAGTGCAACCTCGATCAGGTGGAATCGCCTGCGTTGGCGCATTAGACCGGCTGATCGAAACCGCTGGGCGTATGGAGTTGTCGAGCGTGGCTCGCGCGGGGCCCGCTAGTTGTTGCTGTCCGAGCCGATCGATGGTGGTGAAGATGATTCCGGTCATGGTCGCGCCAACGCCGAACAGCAGCGCGAAAAAGCTGACCAGCATCACGGCGGTGGTTTTCGGCTGATCGGTGTGGCTGATCAGGGCGCCCACGCTCGCCGGTTCGATCAGCAGCAGCGCAAAGCAGAAGCCAAGTCCCAACGCGACGCCCATGGCGGCATGGCTTGCAAGCTCGAGCGCGAGAGAAGAGGCGGTCGGCTTGTTGCGTTGCATCGTCCTCGATCCCTCATTGGGGCGCCAAACGGGAACGCGAGAGGGCTTCAGGGGTTCCGTCCGGAGGCGGTGCAACATCGGCCGTTATGGTCGTGGACCGCATCAAGAGGCGGTGAGCGCAGCTCCACGGCTGTGCAGCGCTTGCCGTTGTGCTAGGAACCCACAAACTGCTGGCGCGAATGAAGAAGTCAGGGATCATTGGGAGCGTTGTGGCTGTGCTGCTTGTTGGCGGCGCAGCGGCTATTTTTGCGATCGCATGGCGGCCAGCGATGGCCGCGATTGATCCGGCAACAAAGCAGAACTTCGATCCTGCTCTGGTCAAACGCGGGCGCGAGCTTGCGGCGCTCGGCAATTGCAATTCCTGCCACACCGCGCGTGGCGGCAGGAATTTCGCCGGTGGTCTGCCGGTGCCGACTCCGTTCGGCACAGTGTTCTCGTCCAATATTACGCCCGATCCGGAGACCGGCATCGGCCGCTGGCCGGAGGAGGCCTTTCGCCGCGCCATGCGCTCCGGCGTCGATCGCGAGGGCAGGCATCTCTATCCGACCTTCCCTTACGACCACTTCACCAATGTCAGCGATGACGACGACCGCGCGCTCTATGCATTCCTGATGACGCGCGAGCCGGTTCGCGCACCGGCAAAGCAAAATCAGCTGTCCTTCCCGTTCGACCACCGTGTGGTCATTGCGGGATGGAAGCTGCTATTCCTGCGCGCCGGCACCTACAAGCCGGAGACGACAAGAAGTGCCGAGTGGAATCGTGGCGCTTACCTGGTCGAGGGGCTCGCGCATTGCGGCGCCTGCCACACGCCGCGCAACGCGCTCGGCGCGGAGCAGACGACCGCGAAATTTGCCGGCGGCGACGTCGACAACTGGCAGGCCTATCCGATCAATGCGCAATCGCCGGCACCGGTGCCATGGGATACAGACGCGCTCTATGCCTATCTGCGCGACGGCTTCCATCCCGATCATGGCACCGCGCGCGGGCCGATGGCGGAAGTGGTGAGCAATCTGTCGGCGGTGCCGGCGAGCGATGTCCGCGCAATTGCGACCTATATGGCCGATGTGTTCGGCGCGCCGTCGCCCATTCGCAAGCTGCAGGGTGAAACCGTGCTTGCACAGGCAAAGCAGGTGGCAGCGTCTTCATCGGAGTCCGAAGGCGCGAGAATCTACGCTGGCACCTGCGCGGGCTGCCATGACAGCGGCCGTCCGCCGCCTTATGGTGGCATCCATCTCAGCCTCAGCACGGCGATCGGTTCGGCCGATCCGCGCAACCTTGCCAACATCGTGCTCTCGGGCGTGGCGCCCATCGAAGGCGAGCGCAGCCCGATCATGCCCGGCTTCGCCGCCGTCATGAATGATCGCGAGGTTGCCGTGTTGATGGAATATCTGCGGTCGCGCTTCAGGGGTCATCCCGCCTGGCACGACCTTGAAAGAACGATCGCGGAAGCAAGGCGCACCCAGACCGCCTACGTCCAGAATTCTGCAGGGCCGACCAATGCACCGGCCGATCCAACGCAGCGAGACAAGCCATGATGACATTGAAGGTCAACGGCAGGGATCACCAGGTCGACGCCGAGCCGGACACGCCGTTGCTCTATGTGCTGCGCAACGATCTCGAGCTCAACGCGGCGAAATTCGGCTGCGGGCTCGGCCAATGCGGATCCTGCACCGTGATCGTCGACGGCAAGGCGGTGCTGTCCTGCGTGACACCGATGGTGTTGCTCGAGGGCAAGCAGGTCACAACGCTGGAAGGGCTCGGCAGCGTCTCGGCACCCGCGCCGATCCAGCGCGCCTTCATCGAGGAACAGGCAGCGCAGTGCGGCTATTGCATCGCCGGCATGATGATGCGGGCGCAGGCGCTGTTGCAGCGCGTGCGACAGCCGACCGACGCGCAGATCCGTGCCGAACTCGGCCCCCATCTGTGCCGCTGCGGCACGCATATGCGCATCATCCGCGCAGTGAAGCGCGCGGCACAGCTGATGGATACGGCCGCGCTTACGCCCAGCGGCGAAGGGAGCGCACGATGAACGCCCCTGTCATCCTCGATCGTCGCAAGGTGCTTGCGGGCGGCGGCGCGCTGATCGTCAGCTTCTCACTCACATCGGCACTGGCGCAGGATCAGAACGCGCCGACACCGCCGTCGCCGAGCCCGCCGGGCAGCCTGAAAGCCTCGCCTTATCTCGATTCCTGGATCCGGATCGATGCCGACGGCTCCATCACGGTCTTCACCGGCAAGGCTGAGCTGGGACAGGGATTCAAGACCGCTTTCCAGCAAATCGCGGCCGAGGAACTCGACGTTGCCTTTGCCTCGCTGAAGGTTGTCACCGCCGACACCAAGCTCACGCCCAATGAGGGATACAGTTCCGGCAGCAACTCGACCAAGGACAGCGGCACCGCGATCCAGAATGCTGCGGCGCAGGCGCGCGCGTTGCTGGTCGTGGAGGCGGCCAAACGGTTCGATGTCTCGGCCGATGTCTCGCGCACGGAAAACGGCAGCGTGATCGCGCAAGATGGGCGTCGATTAAGCTATGGCGAGCTTGTCGCCGGCGACATGTTGCATGTGCAGGCGCAGCCAACCTCGAAGCTGAAGGATCCCGCGACCTTCAAGGTGATCGGGCAATCGGTTCCGCGCGTCGATATTCCGGCGAAGGTCACGGGTGGTGCGGCCTATGTGCAGGACCTGCGACTGCCCGGCATGTTGCATGCGCGCGTGGTGCGGCCGTCGAGCTACGGCGCGCAGCTCACCGACTGCGATACGGTGGCCATCGAAGGAATGCCCGGAGTCGTGAAAGTGGTTCGCGACGGCAATTTCCTCGCCGTCGTCGCCGAGAAGGAATTCCAGGCGGTCAGGGCCATGCAGGCCTTATCGTCTGGCGCGAAATGGCAGGAGATTGCCAAACTGCCGAAACAGGATGATCTTGCTGCCGCACTGCTGGCGCTTCCAAAACAAAGCTTCCCGATCTTCACCCGCAGCGACGCGTCGGCAAGTGGCAGCAAGACCATCGAGGCCAGCTACACGCGGCCCTATCAGGCGCACGGGTCCATCGGTCCGTCCTGCGCGGTCGCGCAATTCATCGACGGTGCCATGACGGTGTGGTCGCATACGCAAGGCGTTTACCCCGATCGCGCTGCCATCGCCGAGATGCTGCGCATGCCGCCCGCCAGCATCCGCGTGATCCATGTCGAAGGCTCCGGCTGTTACGGCCATAACGGCGCGGACGACGCTGCGGCGGATGCGGCGCTGATTGCGCGTGCCCTCCCGGGCCGTCCGGTCCGCGTGCAGTGGATGCGGGAGCAGGAGCACGCGTGGGAACCGTTCGGGCCAGCGATGGTGACGAAGCTGAAGGCCTCGCTCGATGACGGCGGCAAGATCGCGGACTGGCAGTTCGAGGTCTGGAGCAACACCCATTCGATGCGGCCGGGTGGCGCCGGTGCGATGCTGGCCGCACAGCACATGGCGCAATCGATCAAGCCGCCGGAGCCGAAGCCGCTGCCGTTGCCCGAAGGCGGCGGCGATCGCAATGCGATTCCGATCTACAAATTCCCCAACGCGCGCGTCGTGCATCACTTCATCCCCGACATGCCCGTGCGCATCTCGGCGATGCGGGCGCTCGGCGCCTATCACAATGTGTTCTCGATCGAGAGCTTCATGGACGAGCTTGCGGCGCTCGCGAACGCCGATCCCGTCGAGTTCAGGCTGAAGCATCTCGACGATCCGCGCGGTCGCGACGTGATCGAGAAGGCGGCGAAGGAGTTCGGCTGGCGTAGGGGTCAGCAGGCGCCCTCGGGCCGCGGCTACGGCTTTGCCTTCGCGAAGTACAAGAACCTTGCGGCCTATTGCGCCATCGCCAGCGAAGTCGAAGTCAACCGTGAGACCGGCCGCGCGCGGCTGGTGCGCGCGGTGGCCGCCGTCGACAGCGGACAGGTGGTCAGCCCGGACGGCCTGACCAACCAGATCGAGGGCGCGATCATGCAGTCGACGAGCTGGACGCTCTATGAGGCCGTCACCTTCGACGACACGAAGATCACCAGCATCGACTGGCAGACATATCCGATCCTGCGTTTCGACGCCGTCCCGGAGGCGATCGACGTGCACATCATCAACCGGCCCGGCCAATCCTTCCTCGGCAGCGGGGAGACAGGGCAGGGCCCGGCGGCGGCCTCGCTTGCAAATGCGATTGCCAACGCCACGGGTAAGCGGCTACGAAACCTGCCGTTGACGCGCAAACGCATCAAGGATGCGATCGACGCGTGAGCCTGTGCCGCCGCAGAAGTGGGCAGTTAAATCTTTCATATGATCAAAGGGAGTAACGCATGACGCACGCCATCCGCTTTCACAAACCCGGCGGACCCGAAGTCCTGGTCTGGGAAGAAGTCCAGGTCGGCAAGCCGGGACCGGGGGAGGCGCGCATCCGCCATACCGCGGTCGGGCTGAACTTCGTCGACATCTATAACCGCTCCGGCCTCTACCCGGCGCAACTGCCGAGCGGGCTCGGCGGCGAGGGGGCGGGTGTGGTCGAGGAAGTGGGATCGGGCGTGACCCATCTCAAGCCGGGCGACCGCGTCGCCTATGGCGCGGCGCCGATCGGTGCCTATGCGGAGGCACGGCTGATCCCTGCGGATCGCCTGCTCAAGCTGCCCGACAGCATCGACGACAAGACCGCGGCGGCAATGATGCTGAAGGGCCTGACGACGCAGTACCTGATCCGCCAGACCTATCGGGTCAAATCCGGCGACACGATCCTGCTGCATGCGGCCGCCGGCGGCGTCGGCCTGATCCTGTCGCAATGGGCCAAGCATCTCGGCGCCACCGTGATCGGCACCGTCGGCAACGACGAGAAGGCCAAACTCGCAAAAGCCCATGGCTGCGCTCATACCATCGTCTATACCCGCGAGGATTTCGTCAAACGCGTGGACGAGATCACCGGCGGCAAGAAGTGCCCCGTGGTCTACGATTCCGTCGGCAAGGACACCTTCCTGAAGTCGCTGGATTGCCTGGCGCCGCTCGGCGTCGCCGCGCTGTTCGGCCAATCCTCGGGCGCCGTCGATCCGCTGAACCTCGGACTGCTGGCGGGGAAGGGCTCGCTCTATGTCACGCGCCCGACGCTCAACACCTACGCCGCCAAGCACGAAAGCCTGACGGCGATGGCGAAGGAGCTGTTCGACGTGGTGCAGTCCGGCGCCGTCAAGATCGAGGTGCACCAGACCTATCCGCTGAAGGATGCGGCCAAGGCGCATGCCGATCTCGCTGCGCGCAAGACCACGGGATCGACCGTCTTCTTGGTGTGAGAAGAGAAAAGCAGGGCGCGCTGCTGATGGCAGCGCGCCTGTTGCTACTGCGCCAGCGCACGCATGCCCGGCGACTTGTTCGGTCACACCGTCTCGTGCTTGCGCAGATCGTGGATGTGATCGAAGCGGTCGGCCTCCGGGTCGGCGTCCTCGATTGCGACTTCGGGGAGGGCGGCTTCGGCCAAAATCTCCTCGGTGACGTCCTCGACCGAGCGGTCCACGATTTCGTGAATGAAGCTGATATTGGCGTACTCACCCGAGGCGATCCGCGCGATCACCTCGCGCCGGGTCACTTCGGGATCGACCACGGCCTCCCGGCCGCGGCGGCCGTAGTCGATCATGACGACGAAATATTGCATCGATCGCAGTATTTCCGAAATTCAGAAGAAAGTCAAGGGGCTCTCTTCTGATTCGGGAAATTGTGCAAACCTGCCCGGATTATCGGGATTTGGCCTTGCGGGAGCGGGACGCGGCCTTGGCCCGCAACCGCGCAATCTGCCCGCGGGGCAGGGTGACGCAGATTTCGCCGACCCACTCCAGTTTCACGCCGTTGATCGGCTTGGCGTTGAAACTCGAGAGGTTAACGAGGCCGGTGCCTTTGCCGCGCTCGATGGTCTTGAGATAGCGCTCGCCGGTCTTGAGCCGCACCGCGGCCTCTTCCCCGTAGAAGCTCGACAGAGGGTGACGCTGCTCGAGGTAGCACACGATGACGTCGCCGTTCTCGTATTTCGGCAGCATCGAATCGCCCGATACCTCGAACGCAACCAGTTCATCCTCAATGGGAAACGGCAGGTCGATCTCGCCAAGGCCCTCGGGGGGCACCTGCTCGTTGTCGGGCTCGATCACGGCGCCGGCGCCGACCCGGCCCATGATCGGTACGGCGTTGAGGCCGAGATATTCCATGATCGGGGCGACTTCGGAGGCCTTGATCAGCCGTATTCCCGACAGGATTTCGGAAATCGCCCCCGGGCGCACGTCCAAAATCTTGGCCAGGCCGCCCTTGCTCTTCCCGGTCCGCTCGAACGCCCGCTCGATGATTTTTGCATCCAACATGTTGTTTTCCCCTTCCGATTCTCGTAACGCCTGTATAGCGTGACGATTTTCAGAAATCAAGCTTGACTTTTCGTTCTGAATATCGGAATGTAGGGCGATGGCAGGGCGGCTGGGCCGTGCCAGGGAAGGCAATTTTCATGCAACCGTTCATCTGGGCGCCGGAGCATTCCGACGCGCTGCGCGACTGCCTGTCGCGGGGAATGTCCTATGGCCAGGCGGCCAGCGCCATAAACGCAAGATTCGGCACCGAATTCACCCGAAACGCCGCGATCGGTCGCGCCAAGCGGCTGGGGCTCGCGACCGCCTCGGCGCGCAAGGTTCTTCCAAGGCGGCGGCGTCCGGGTCGCTGGGGCGAATCGGTGCCAAAAACTCCACAGAAAAATGCACCACAAAAGGTGGTTGGGCCGATCGCAGCGGCGGCCCCGGCGTCCGTTCCGGAGCCGCCCAAGCCGATAAAACTCCGCTGCGTCGGCATCAAGCCTCGCCTGCTGGCGTTCGCCGATCTCGAGCCCGGCGACTGCCGATACCCTTATGGGGGCGAAAAGGAGGGGGAGGCCTATGCCTTTTGCGGCCATCCGCGCATTCCGCACTCCAGCTATTGCCGGCCGCATCACGCGCTGACCCACGGTCCGGGCACGGCATCCGAACGCATGGCCGTGCCGGTCGCCTTGCGGCTGGTCAACGCCGCCTGACCCCCGCGCCCAATCCCCTTTACATCTGCAACAGGAGACAAGATGCCGCGCATCAAGCGAAAATCGTCCCGTGTCGGCAAGATTCACGATCGCCGTTCGAGCGATCTGCCGCGCAACGCCGAGGTCGTTGCCGTCGAGGTCGACGATCCCATGGCACTCGAACCCGGCGACAAGATCGTCGCGCTCCGCTCAGTCCGCGGCGACCCGCTGGGGTGGCTGCATTCCCACCATCAGATCAACGACGCGCAATATCGCGGTGGGCGCGCGTTCCAGAACGACTGGGAGCGGGCCGAGCGCGGTCCGCAGGCGGTCGATCCGACCCGTGAATATGTCGATGGTGTGCAGCAGCGCGAGCCGATCACCGAAGGCCAGCGCAACGCCGTGCTGCGCCTCAATCGCGCCGAGCGCGAACTCGGCGCGGACGGGTCGGCGCTGGTCCATGACGTCCTGATTCAGGGCATGACCATGCCGCAGGTCGCAGAGCGGCGAGGGCTGCACACCCAGCGCTGGCGGGACTATTTTGCCAGGCGGCTGCAGGAGTGCCTCGACCGGCTGGCGCAGATTTACGGCTTTGCAACCGAGAAAGTGGCGTCCCGGCGAACGGTCTGAGCCGTCGTGTGCGGGGTGAATCTGTTCCGGCTGCAAACGATTAAGTGACCCGGTCACAGTCCGCCCTTGCTGCGCGCGCAGGTGACCTCTCCGCTGCTTTGCTATAAGCTTTCCGCTTTCAGAGTGGAGATTTCAGACTATGCGCAAGATCCTGTTCGTTGCGGCCATGGCCCTGCTTTGCCAGGCTGCCTACGCTGAGGACGCCGTCGCCCCAGCGCCGCCTGCGCCGCCGCCTCCTCCGGCTGCTGCTCCCGCACCGGCTGCAGCGGCACCCGCGGCCCCGGCACCGGCCACGGCAGCCGCTCCTGCGGCGCCGGCCGCAGCGCCTGAGACGGCTGCTGCGCCCGACGCCAAGACTGGCCCCAAACCCGCGAAGAAGAAGGCCGCGCGAGGCGGAGGCGGTGGCCGCAACTACCAGTCCGATGAGGCGAGGGCGCGCGCCATCGCTTCGAAGTACGGCGTGACCTGGTAAAGGCTGGGCATCCGACATGGATGAGGAGCCGTGCGACAGCGTGCGGCTCCTGCGGCAAGTTGGGCGCGCCGCCGGTTAGAACGGACTGGCGCTGAAATTGAAATTTTGCACCTGGTCGTAGGACGCCCGCGACAACGGAACCGCGTAACTGGCCGTCAATCCGCCGAACGGCGAGGCCCAAGTCAGGCCGACGCCGACCGACGAGCGGATCACGTTCTTGTCGGCGACCTGCACGGTTTGCGAGCCGAAACGTATTCGGGCCGCCGTACCCGAACACGGTGCCGGCATCGACGAAGGCGGATGCACGCAAGCCATACTCCTTGGGAACGCCGGGGATCGAGCTCTGCAGCTCGGCGCTCGTCGCCCAGTACATGCTGCCGCCGACATTATCCATGGTCGAGCCGGGCGTGAGGTCGCGCGGACCAAAGCCGTTCGGCGCAAATCCGCGCACGATGGTGGGACCGCCGAAAAAGCTGTTCATCAGCGGCACGCCCTGGCCGCCCCAGCCGGTGATATAGCCGCCTTGCGCGCGCACCATGCCGACGAGGTCGCCGCCAAGCGACTTGTAATAGCGCAGATCCTCGGTCGTGCGCAGAAATCTGACGTCGCCGCCGAGGCCCGCGATATCCTGGCGCAGTTGCGAATTGATGCCGTTGGTGGGCAGCTTGTTGTTGTCGAGCGTGTTGTAGGTGACGGTGTCGCCAGCCCCCGAGACCAACTGGCGGCCCGCGGCGGCGGCCTGCTGGATCGGCAGCGACACCGTTGCGCCCGTGGTGCTCGAGCCGAGAGTGACATTCTGATCGTACAGCGTGTAGCGCCACTGCACGGTGGTCTGCTCGGAGATCGGCGTGCCCAAAGTGAGGGTCGCACCATAAGTGTTGCTGCCGTAGGACTGATAGGGGCTTGCAAAGGCCTGTCGGCCGAACAGATCGACGCCGCCGGAGATGTGATTGCCGAACAGTGCGGGATTGACAAAGGAGAGATCGCCGCCCTGCGCGTACTGGCCGTAGCTGACGGTCGCCTGCACGGCATTTCCGGTGCCGTAGAAATTGCGATCGCCGACCTTGACCTCGGCGAGCCAGCCGTCGGTGGTCGAATAGCCGCCGGAGATGAAGAAATCGCCGGTCGACTGATCGACCGCCTCGACATCGAGGATCACGCGGTCCGCCGTCGAGCCGGGCCGCGTCGAGATCTTGACGGTCTTGAAGTAATTCAGGTTCTTCAACCGTCGCTCGGCGCGGTCGATCAGGGTCTTGTTGTAGGGATCGCCCTCGCCGAAATCGAACTCACGGCGGATGACATAGTCGCGCGTGCGCGTGTTGCCGTGAATTTCGATGCGCTCGACATAGGCGCGTTCGCCTTCGTCGACCACGAAGGTGACATCGACGCGCTGCGCAATCGCGTCGCGCGCCATCCGCGGTGTCGCGTGTGCAAAGGGATATCCGAGCTTCGCCATCTCGATGGCGAGCGCATCGGTGGTCTTGTCCAGCGCGGAGCCGTCGAAATTCGCACCGGCCTTCACCAGGACAACGCTGCGCAGCCTTTGCGGGTCGAGTCCGGGCACGTTGCAGGTCACGTCGATCTTGCCGAAGCGGTAGGTCTGGCCTTCGTCGATGGTGAATGTAACGGCGAATCCCTTTGTCGCCGGATCGTATTCGGCGTGCGCGTCCGCCAGGGTGGCGTCGGCATAGCCGTGGCTGCGATAGTAAAGTCTGATCTGCTCGCGATCCTCGTTGATGCGATCGGGATCGTAAACGTCGCCGCCGGTGAAGAAACTCAGCAGCGAACTGGACGAGGTCTTGATGATGGCGTTGAGCTGGCGGTTGCTGAAAGCGTGATTGCCGGTGAAGTTGACCCTCTGCACCGGCGTCTTCTTGCCCTCGGTGATGGAGAAGACCAGATCGACGCGGTCGTTTCCGCGATCGATGATGTCAGGCGCCACGCTGACATCGTCGCGTCCGACGCGGCGGTAAGCCTCGATGATGCGGTTGACGTCGCCCTGGATGGTGGCGCGCTGCAGCGGGCCTTGCGCCTTGGATTGCACGGCGGCGGTGAGATCGGCGTCCTTGACCTTCTTGTTGCCCTCGAACGCAACGCGCCCGAGCACCTTGGCCTCGGTGATGTGTACGACGAGGCCGTTGCCAACCCGATCAATCGTGACCTTGTCGAACAGGCCGGTCGCGATCAGCGCCTTCAACGCCGCGTCGCGCGTGGCGGCATCGTACTTGCCGTCGGTCCAAGGATGAAAATAGGAGCGCACGGTCTCGGCATCGACACGGCGGTTGCCTTCGACCGTTATGGTTTCGGCGGCGATCGAAGGCACCGCGAACAGGCAAAATGCGCCGACAAGCAGCGCAGCCGCGATCAGCGGCCGGCAATTTCGTTCACCACGCACCGGATACTCTGACGTCACGTCCCGCCTGTCCCATTGCCGACGAGGCTTTCAGGGAAGAATCCGGCGAGGGCAAAACAATGTCGGCCGCAAGGTCAGTTGCAGGCCAATCGTTAACGCCGCCACAATTTCGACGCCGTACGGCACCGCCCGCACCCTAAATCGTTCGCATAGCCGCTTTAAATGCGCGCTAGCCGAGACAGCGGGAAATGTCCGCGCTGCGCGTGTTGCAGCGCCGACGCCTCGTGGGAGCATCACATGCGTAGAGTGGCCCTCGCCGCCGTCTTGTTGGTTCTGTGTCAGCCGGTGCTGGGCGCCGTTACTTCGGAAATCGATCCGCGCGCCTCGCTCGGCGTCGTGCAGCAGTGGATCTATAATTATCGCGCCAAGCCCGATTACACCCACGTACCTGCGGCGGTGCGGGTGCTGTTTCACTCCCAGACCTTCAAGGAGCCGGAGAACGCCGGCATCTATCTCGGCTTCATTGCCGGCGCGATCGGATCGAACCCCGCCAAGGCCGAGCAACTCGTGAACAGTTTCTTCCCGTTGCCGCCGGAAGACGAATGGGTGGTGATCCGCGCCATCGCCTATTCCGGGCTTGCCGACTGGCGCAATCTGCTGCGCCGGGTGGCGCCGAAGATGCCGGCGCGGCGCGTGATGATCGACGCTTATCTCGCCGGCACGCTGCCGACGCTGACCGACATCCCGCTCGAGGACAAGAAGCTTGGCATGATGGACAAGCTGAAGGGCGTGTTCTCGCGCAAGAAGGACGACAAGAAACTGAACATGGCGATGACCTATGCCGGCAACCAGGATTTGCTGGACACGCTGTGGGGCTATTATTTCGCGACCGGATCGCATTTGCCGATCCTGCGCATCATGCAGATGCTGCCGTGGTCGAAGAGCCGCGACACCGTGGAGAAGCTGACGGTCGGCAGCATGGCACGCTACACGCTGGCGAGCTATGCGGTGCGCGACGCGAATTTGCGCGAATTCCTGCGCAGCGAGTTGGCGAACCAGCCCGAGACGATCAAGGTGCCGTTGACTGAGGCTGTCCAAGCGGCCGACACCGTGCAGCTCGGCGCCGTGCGCAAGGACGCGCTCGCGGCGGTCGAGGAGCTCAAGACCAAAGGGTCCGACGCGCGGCGCAACCTCGACTTCTGGGGACAGGTCGGCGTCGGTGCGATTGCGCTCGGCTGCGTTTCGGCCGCGGCGCTGGGCCAGATCGAGGTCGGCATTCCCTGCGTGATCGGGGGCTCGGCCTCGCAGGGCCTGCTGTCGTTCTGGGAAAAGCAGCAATAGCGCCCGCGTCATTTCTCGCACACTCGTTTGAACCACTGCACGTTTCCGGACACAGATACAGGTGTACCGCGTCTTGCGGTTGTGCCGTCATGGGGAGGAAGCGGATGAATTCGCGCATTTCGGCGATCGCAGCGGCGGTCATGATTGGTCTCGGTGCCCGTGCCGCATCGGCCGGACCGCTCGGCCAGCCGCTCTCCGCATTCTCGGCAACCCCGACCGGACACCTTGAAAACGTTCAATATATGCCGGGCAGCGGCTTTCCCAATCCACGGATGCGAGGAGCGGTGGTCGATTGGTGTTCGACCTCGTCCAACAATTGCGGGCCGGGCGGCGCCACCCTGTTTTGTCAGAACCACGGCTTCCAGCGTGCGCTGAGCTGGGATGTCATGGAGGCGCGCCACACTTACGTGATCGGCGCCAACCGGTTTTGCGACGCCGACTTTTGCAAGGGCTACAGCTTCATCCGTTGCGGCTGACGCACGCTGATGCCGATATTCAAGGATGCCGACGGCACGCGCCACCTGGTTGGACTTCTGGTCGCGCTGTTGCTTGTACCGGCCGCCATCTACGCACAGCAGACCAGCATCGATTTTGCAGCCGACGCCCGCGGCCAGATCGTCTTCGTGCTGCCGTCGCACAATGTCGAGTGCACCTATACGCCGAAAGGCGGGACTGAAATCTACAAGCCGTTCGACGGCGGTCCTGAATTGAGCTGTGATCGCCGCGATCCAAAATATGTGCGCGTCGTGTTGACGCCGAAAACGCTCAAGCGTTTCGACGACGTCGGGGATCAGGGCTGCTGCGGGGCTACGAATCCATTCCGTTACGGCAGCCGCTGGTCGAAAGGCCCGTTCGTTTGCGAGTCGGCCGAAGCGGGACTGACTTGCAAGCGTGAGGACGGACGTGGCTTTGTCATGAGTCGCGAACGCGTGGAGCTTTTCTAACGGTTCGAGGACAAGGCGCGGCCTCCACGAGGGCTTGCGGAAGCCGCGCTGCTGTTCTTGCCGTTCTGGCGACGGTCTAGTGAGCCTTGGCGTGGTGCGCGGGCTTCACCGTTGCCTTCGGCGCGTAAGCGTAGGCGTCATTGGCGGGCAGGAAAGGATCGCGGAAGCAATCGCCGCCGCGGCCGGATGACATCGCCTGGCACTGCTCCATGGTAGCGAAGCTGCAGCCGACGATGCCGGCAGTGACGTCCTTGCGGCAATACTCACCTGCGGAGGCCGGCGTCGCGAAGCTGACGAAGGCCAGGGCGAACAGCGCCGCCGCGGGCGCTGCCAATTTCAAAAGCGTCTTCATGTTGCTCTCTCTGTATTCGCTGTTGCTGCGTGCTGTTGTTCAGCCGCTGGCAAGCGACATGGGCGTGCCCCGGATGTTGCGCTACGCGCGCATGGCTGTTCCGCTCGCAAGCCTGTGTTTGGCGCGCAGGAGGGGGCGTTCCTAGTTGGCGTGACTTGCGAACAAGCTGCGGCGAGACGCCGGCAACCCAAGAGAAAAGGAATTCTCTCCGCAGTGCCCGGCTCGGTCGAAATCGATCGCCCAATGCAATATTAAAGTATGACCGTCATATAAATTCTTGATCGACCGCCGAAATGCAAAAACCTGAATGCGGAGCAATTCCCGTTCGCGGTGGCTGGCCCGCAGTTATCGATGCCTGCGATCTCGAAGACGTGATTGCGGCGTGTGGCGTCGTGATTCCGCGTACCGTCGGTATTGCGGGGCCCATGCAGATCAGAGGCTTGCTCGCATGTCCTATTTGTAATCGGCGCCCGTCGAACGACGGGACCGCCGCAACAGACCAATGACCGGGCCGATGGAGGGTTCGATGCGAACCATGTCATGGTCGCGGTATCATTGTCTGTGCTGGTCGTTCATGCGGATCCGCATGCGCTTGCGCGGCAAGCGCGCCGCGATCCGCCGGCTAGGCAACGTCCGTGCCGGCGAAGACGCTCCGACCGGCCGCTCGCGAGATCAACCTTGGTCGCCCGATCGCGGAGCCACGAGTTCGCGGTGAATTTCAGCGCCGGATTGATCAATCACGACGATCGAGAATGCGCGGCCGCTGGCGCGGGGATCGTCGCGCATCTTCTGCGCCAGACTCTTGCTATGTTCGATTGCGCCGCTGGCGTTTGGAAACTCCAATCCCTTCCTGTCGCGGACCGGGATTCCGTCTCTCATGTCAAAATAGTAGGTCCGCATCGTCGTCCTCCCAGCCACAACAACTGAGCGATAGCGTCCTATCTACAACCGAAAATGGTAATTATGTCCACGGCCAATCATGCCCCGAACCGGTCAATTGCCCAGATTTTGCCTGTTAGCCAGCTTGATGAGGCGATTGTTCCTTGGCATAATTTCAACCTGGTCGGGATATCGGAATTCAATCCGGCCATTGCCCGGCAAGAGCTCAAGTCGCCGCGTGCTCGGGGTATTCCCAATCGAAGGTGCGAGATGAAACATCTGCCGTCTGTTGCGGAATTACGTGCAAAGCTTGGGACCCCGTCCGAGGAAACAGTCGAAAGCTTTCGTCTTTTGAAGGCGTTCCTCAAGCTCTCACCAAGGCAGCGCTTCGAGATAATCGAGCTGGTCGAGCAACTGGCCAATGATCCGAGGCCGGATCGTCGCCTGTCCTGACGGATCGCCGCCGGCGCCTGCCTTGATCATGCGGTAACCGCTGCCTGCATTTTTCAGAACTGCTGCTCACTTTGGTATCTTTTGCCGGTGATGACGAGCGGATGTGGCGCGCCTTCCTGCGCCACTCGGCCTTTCTCCCTCGGAATACCGGCGGCGGTTTTCGGGGTAAGGCGTTATGGGACGCAGGCCTCTAAAATGTGCTAACGGTCGAGTTCGACAGAAGAGGATAGTGCCCATGGTTGAACCGAAACTGGAAGTTCCTGCCGAACTGCGCGACCTGGCTGAGAAAACGATCGAACAGGCGGAAAAGGCATTCGGGATGTTTTTCGAGGCTGCCGGCAAGTCGATGGCGTCAATGCCCGGCGGAGGGTCGGAGATATCGAAGCAGGCCCTGACTTTCACGGAACAGAATATGAGAGCGGCGTTCGAACATGCGCGAAAGCTGGTTCATGCCGGCGATCTGCAGGAGGCGATGCGCATCCAGTCCGAGTTCCTCAGAAGCCAGTTCACCAGCGCAGGCGAGCACATGCGGGACATCACCGGTCAGGTCATGTCGGCCGCCAGGGATGCGACCAAGCTCAAGCTGTGAGCAATGCTGCACTGCCCACAAAATAGTCTTGCGCACTTCGGGGCAGAGGACTTCAATTCGGGCGCAGGTCCATGACGGGCCACCGGTGCCTCATCCGCCGTCTGTCATCCTTTCTGCTGATCCCTGTCGGTCCAACCGGCAGGGATTTGCAATTCCGGGGCTAGTAATCGCCGGGATTGGCGATCATCGGCGCTGACGTGTCGGCAGGCGCCAGATCGCTCGCGGCGGAGTCCTGCAGGAACTTGTCGAGGGTCGCCTGGATCTTTTCCTTCACTCTGTCGGGGCCGCGATCGCTGAGCTCCGTATGCAATGCGCCGGTGTTGATGATGTCGATGCCGTCCTTCCTGGCCTGCGCGTCCGAGGGCAGCACGCCGGCATCGGTCTTGAAGTTCGGGTCCTTGGAACGGAACGACAGGATCTTCAGGTTATTGCTGAGCACGAAGGGGACACGCAGATTGTCCAGCGTGATCACCCTGGAAATCAACTCGGGATGCTGGTGCGCGACATACATCGAGACGTCGCCGCCGTTGGAATGCCCGACCAGGGTCAGGTGGTCGTAGTCGGCGTTCGGCTGCGTCTTCTGCAACGTGGCGAGCACGAACAGGATATTCGCCTCGCAGCGCATGTAGACCTCCTTGCGGCCGACATAGAGTTCACCGACCTTCGTCATCAAGGGCGGGTCGGTCGGCAGGTCCTGCTGGATGCTGGCCACGAGATAGCCGCGCGCCGCAAGCGCGTTCGCAAGGAACGAATATTCGGTGTTCTTGACGGTGTTGCCATTGCTGATGAATGCGATCGGAAGCTTGCCGAAGCCGTTATCGGCCTTCATCTCGTAGTCGCGCCGGACCGCGAGATCGACCGACACCGGACGCTGCCGCGCATTGTCGAACAGGTTCAGCGTCTCATGACGGATAGCCCACTTGCTGATGGCGTAATATTCGCCAGCGGCGAGTACGCAGAGACAGGCCAGTATAGCGAATGCCCTTTTCATGGTTTCCAACCCGATCAACACTCGATCAAGAGATAGTGTTGATACGTTTATCGGGCGAGATTGGATCGCCCTTTGCCGGGATTAAATTTCAGCAAACTGACCGAAAATCGCGGGTTTGAGCGGCAATTTCCCGTTCTTTGACTGGATTTCGCAGTCTTGGACCGCGGTGGTGGCCTAGCGGCGCCTGGTCAGCGCGGCTCCCAGCAGGAAGGCAATCGCCAAGCTGGTCAGCGGGACCTGTCGGGTCACCGTTCGAAGCCGCGCCAGGGGTTGCCCCGGCTGTTGTGCGGCCTCGATCGCCGACCGCAGCCGGTCGACGGCGATCCGCAGACCTTCGGTCACCTCTTCGATCGTCCGCGAGACATCGGCAGCCGCATCGATGGCGCGCTCTGCGATGCTCGGCGAGGGGATCGTCTCAGGTATCTCGTTGTCCAAGACCAGAACTCCGACGGAGATGAACGAGGCAGCCACCTTTGGCTATCCCCGCGTGCGCGTGTTTTGAACAGCGGGCCCGAAGACCTTTGGCTATCCGCGACAGGCGCCGTTTGTGAACGGCGGGTGGCTGCCTCGATCAGAAAATGCGCGACCATGAATTTTGTTCCGGCAATGCATAGGTCTCTGGGCGCTCCGGCGTTGAGGCGAATCGTGGCAGGCTTTGATCACCTGACGAAGGAGAGGTCATGAGTGAAGCCGACGGATTTCGTGCGCCGCGGCGTATCGCGCTGATCGGCGCGCCCATCGATATGGGCGCGTCCCAGCGCGGCACCTTGATGGGACCGGCCGCGCTTCGCACCGCCGGTCTGGTGACCGTGCTTGACAGCCTGGGTTTCGAGGTGACCGACCATGGTGACGTCGCGGTTGCGGGCATGGCCGATCTCGCCGATCCGCCGCCAGCGAGGACCAATCATTATCGCGACATCCAGCGCTGGACCCGCGCCTTGAGCATGAAAGGTTACGAGCTTGCGCGATCGGGTGCCATCCCGATCTTTCTCGGCGGCGATCACTCGCTGTCGATGGGATCGGTCAATGCGATGGCGCGCCATTGGCGGGAGGCCGGCCGCGAACTGTTCGTGCTCTGGCTCGACGCGCACGCCGACTACAACACGCCGGCGACCACGCTCACCGCCAACATGCACGGCATGGCCGCGTCGTTCCTTTGCGGCGAGGCCGGCCTCGACAGACTTCTGGGCGATGAGCCGCGCGCCTCCATCGACCCTGATCATCTCGAGCTGTTCGGCACGCGTTCGATCGACAGGCTCGAGAAAGAGTTGATGCGCGAGCGCCGCATCAGCGTGGCCGACATGCGCGCGATCGACGAGTTTGGCGTCGGCGTGCTGATACGCCGCGTCATCGACAAGGTGCGCGCGCGCAATGGCGTTCTCCATGTCAGCTTCGACGTCGACTTCCTCGACCCCGATGTCGCGCCCGGCGTCGGCACCACGGTGCCGGGCGGCGCGACTTATCGCGAAGCCCACCTCATTATGGAGCTGCTGCACGATTCCGGATTGGTACGTTCGGTCGACATCGTCGAGCTCAATCCCTTCCTGGACGAGCGCGGCCGCACCGCGCGCACGGCCGTCGAGCTGATCGGCAGCCTGTTCGGCCAGCAGATCACCGATCGGCCGACGCCGAGCAATGCGATCAAGCCGCAGGATTGAACCTGGTCAGGAGGCCGGCCGAATGCCCAGATCGACGAAATACTTCGCCAACGCGTCGACCGATCCATTGGCATCCGCCATCGCCACATAAGTATCCGGCCTCAGCAGATAGAGCGCGTCGCGCGCGAGGCCCGCCGCCTCGTGCTCGGCCTGCCATGGAAAGACGTGCAGGGGAACGCCTCGCCGCTCGCACCACGCGGTGACGGCGGGTTTTGCTGCGCCATAGACATGGACCTGCCAACCGATCGCCGAAAGCGGTGCGAAATTATCGGAGCCATCCGCCTGAACCCACGGCAATCGGTCGCCGCCTTGCACGCTTCCCGCCGAGCCGCGACTGAGGAGGCTGCTGCGGTAGTTGATCGCAGTCTGCGAGACCGTGCGGAAAGCAAACCTTCGCACCGCTTCGAGCTTGAAAGCGCTCGGAATGACGATCGGCGCAATATGCATGCGCACGAAAGCTGCAAGTCGTCCCGGGCTGGTTGCAAAGGTGAAGGCGCGGTCGGTCGACGCCACCAGCCGGCGTGCGAAGCCGATCCGTTCGGCTTCATAACTGTCGAGCAGGGTTTCTGGCGCGCGGCCGGCCACCACGGCCGCGAGTTTCCAGGCGAGATTGATAGCGTCGCCGATCCCGGTGTTCATGCCCTGACCGCCCGCGGGACTGTGAATGTGCGCAGCATCGCCGGCGAGGAAGGCGCGGCCTTTGCGGAAGTGCTGCGTCACGCGATGATGCACGTGGTAGGTCGAGAACCAGTTGACCTTCCTGATCGACACTTTCATCTGCCGGATCGCCTCCGAGCTGACGTCATCGAAGGTCAACGTCTCTGCGCGGCTAGCGCGCTCGCCGCGCACCGTTCCGATCAGCCGCGCGCGGCCTTCGCCGGCGAGCGGGAAGATCGCGACAAAATCGTCGGTATCGAGATCAAGGTTCAATTCGCCGTTGAGCGCGGGTCCCTCGGCGTCGACATCGGCGACGTAAAACAGCTGCTGGTAGGTGCCGCCGGGAAAACCGGTGCCAATGGTCTCCCGTACCTTTGACCTCGCGCCGTCGCAGCCGGCGAGATAGCGCGCCTGATGATCGTGTTCGCCGCCGTCAGGCCCGCGAAGGCATGCGGTGACCCCGTCTCCTGTTTCGGTAAAGCTCAGAAGCTCGGTTTGCCGCTCGACGCGGACGCCGAGCGCTTCAAGTCGCTCGACCAGAAGTTTCTCGTGCTCGTCCTGCGGAAAGATGTGCATGAAAGGATAGGGCGTGGCGCCCTTGCCCATGCCTTCAAGTGACATTCGTGCCTTTCGTTCGCCGCCGACCCAGAAATTCGCGGCAGGCACGCGATGACCGCGCGCCACGACCGCGTCGGTGAGATCGAGCTGTCGATAGAGTTCGAGCGTGCGCGCCTGCACCGCAAGCGCGCGCGATGTGGTGCCGGGGCCGGCGGTCTTGTCGATGATGCGCACTTTCGCGCCGGCTTTGGTTAGCCAAAGTGCCAACACGAGCCCGGTAGGGCCGGCGCCGACAATCAGGACATCGCTTTGAACCATCTGCTACACTCCCGGCCAACAGAACTATCGTACCGCCGCCTTGGCGAAACGGTATGAAAAAGGTTTGGGGAGAGATCATGAAATCTCGAAAATTGTCGCGGCGCGACATGCTGAAAACCTCTGCCGGGCTCGCCGCCGGCACGCTGTTCGCCCAACCGGTCCGCGCGGCTGCTCCGCCGCCGTCCAGCGTGACGCCCGAGCTGATCGAGGCCGCGCGCAAGGAGGGCAAGATCTCCTATTACTCGGCGCTGGAGCTCAATGTCGCCGAGCGGCTCGGCAAGGCTTTCGAAGCGAAATATCCCGGCATTTCCGTGCGTGTCGAACGCTCCGGCGCCGAGCGGATTTACCAGCGCATCGCGCAGGAGCAGGGCAGCGGCATCAACGCCGTCGACGTCGCCAACTCGACCGACCCGGCGCATTACCTCGACTGGAAGTCGAAGGATTGGCTTGCCGCTTATCTTCCGGACGACGTCGCCAAACATTTTCCGGCCGACCAGTTCGATCCGGACGGACTGTGGGCAACCTCATGCGCCTGGATGGAAGTGATCGGCTACAACACCAGTCTGGTGAAGCCGGAGGATGCGCCGAAGAGCTATGCCGATCTGCTCGATCCGAAATGGCAAGGCAAGATCGTCAAGGCGCATCCCGGCTATAGCGGCGCGATCATGACCGCGACCTATGTGCTGTCGCGCGAGCTCGGCTGGCAGTTTTTCGAGAAGCTTGCCCAGCAGAAGATCCTGCAGGTGCAGTCAGCGGCCGATCCGCCGAAGAAGCTGCTGCTCGGCGAGCGCGCCATCATGGCTGACGGCAACGACTACAGTCTTGCGCTGCTGAAGGAGCAGGGCAAGCCGGTCGAAGTGGTCTATCCAAGCGAAGGCGCACCGCTGATCATCGTTCCCACCGGCGTGTTCAAGAACGCGCCCAATCCCAATGCGGCGCGGCTATTCCAGAGTTACTTCCTCAGCCTCGAAGGCCAGCAAATGCTTGTCGATGAATACGCGCATCATTCCTTCCACGGCCTCGTCAAGGACAAGCCGGGTCGCGCGCCGCTGTCTGCTCTCAAACTTTTGAAGTCCGATCCAGCGGCCGTGTTGGCGCAGAGCGAAGACATCAAGGCGCGCTACGCGAAGCTGTTCAAGGTGTAGCGGCCTGCGCCGATCTTGAGCGAGGCGCTGCACAAAAATGCGCCGTCGCGCGTATTCCGTCTGATTCGCAAATTGAAATCGTAAGCGCTTTCAATGCGTGCGCGCTGGCACGCGTTTTGCCAAATCACATTCGAAACTGGATCAGTGACCCACTCAGCATCAATTGCATGTGTGTGATGGAAGTGTCGCAAAACTGAAAGCCGGCTTCGCTATTGGTTCGGCACGCGTCGTCTCACGTGTTGGTGTGTGTGATGAAATTCACAGTCGACGACATGGCAAAAGCGTAATTTCAGGGAGCGTAAACATTCAGCGTGCCGCGTATTTGGCGATTGTATTCCAAGATCATTTTTCAAGGAGATTTGAGATGGCACTCGCACAACAGGTTCGGCTCACCGCCGCCAAGAGTGATGAACGCAGTCACGATACGGCAATCCTGCTCGGGTACTCGATTTTCGCGATCGTCGTATTGATTGCGATCTATCTGGCGTCGGGCGGCCCGGGCACGGAAGTTGCCGACTTCGCCAACATGACTGTGTTTCCGTAACGGACTCGGCTTCGGCAAGCCGATTTACGCCACCGGTGCTCGCCCCCGTCACGGGGCGAGCCATGAACAATCGCTCTTCGCAGGAAGGGCGGATCAACAGGATGAGGCTGACATGTTCACATCTGGCGACGATGCAGGTCACTGCTCCAACGGACTGACGGCGGAGAAATTCCGCGAGGCGACGCCTGAGGAGCGCACGGTTTACCGGAAGTGGCTTCGCGGCATGGTCCTCGTGTACGGCGCGCTGCTCTTGATGTCGGGTTTTGCCGCGGTCGCGAGCTATTCCGTGGCCGGGCCGACCCAGCTCACCAAGCTATCGGTGCCGCATGCGCCGGCGTCGCCACGCGCCAACTAGCGACCGGTGATCAGGACGAGGCGATCATGTCGTGGATCGACGGCCTTGGCTTTTGCGCTTCGCTCGCGGTTCTCGCCAGCTTCTGCATGACCACGATCGGATCGCTCCGGATGTTCGCGCTGGCAAGCAACGTGCTGTTCAGCACCTATGGCCTGATGGCGCACATCTATCCCGTCGTCTTCCTGCACATGATCCTGCTGCCGATCAATCTGCTGAAGCTCTGGCGACAGCAATACCGAAAGGCGGCGCAAGGATAGGACTTGCGCCGATTCGGTTACGAGGTCTTGCGGCCATAGTTCAGGAGACCGCCCGCCGTCTTTGGGGGATGGGCTCGCAGCGCTTCCTCGTTCGGCTCGGTGCCCCAGCCGGGCCGGTCGGGGAGAATGAGGTATCCATCCTGGATGTCGGGCACATGGGTGAAGAGTTCATGATCCCAGGCCAGCCGATCGATATCGATCTCCATGATGCGCAGGTTCGGTACCGCGGCGCTGAAATGGGCGTTCATCATCGAGCAGAGATGTCCGTAGAAATTATGCGGCGCCACGTTGACCTCATAGGCCTCCGCGGCGGCCGCGATCTTCATGGATTGCCAGACCCCGTTCCAGGGCGTGTCGATGATTGCGACATCCATCGCCTGCTCGCGGAAATAGGGATTGAACTCGCGCAGGCCGAGCAGCGTTTCGCAGGATGAGATCGGATGCGGGCTCCGTCGCCGGATCAGGCCCAACGCTTCCGGATTGTAGGTGTCGATCTCGATCCAGAACATGTCGAGGTCTTCGATCTCGCGAAGGATCTTCAGATAGCCCTCGGTTTTGGCGTTGAAGTTGAGGTCGAGCAGGATATCGACATCTGGCCCGGCACCGTCGCGAATCGCTTCGAGATGCATGCGCAGGTCGCGCAACACCTTGCGCTCGACATTGATCTCGGGCTGGAACGGCGAGCCGAAACCGGGACGCCAGCCTGTCGGCTTGCCGTTGTCGTAGGTGAAGATGTTGGTCTTCAGCGCGGTGAATTTCTTTTCGCGCACTTCGCGGCCTATGGCTTTGACGCCGTCGAGGCTTTCGATCGGCGGCTTGTACCAGGAGGGATGATTGATGCGCCAGGTCGCGCAATGCGACCAGTACACGCGGATACGATCGCGGATCTTGCCGCCGAGCAATTCATAGCAGGGTACGCCGAGAAGTTTTGCCTTGGCGTCGAGCAGGGCATTTTCGATCGCCCCCATCGCCAGCGCGACGACACCGCCCGCGGCCGGGCGTGTCGAGGCATAGAGTTCGGCGTAAATCCGCTCGTGCTGGAACACGTTTTGTCCGACCACGCGGGTCGACATGCGCTGGATCGCCGCGCTGAGGCCGGGTGCGCCAAAACCTTCGTCGTATTCGCTCCAGCCGATCACGCCGTCCTCGGTCGTAACCTTGACGAAGTGATAGTTTCGCCAGCCGGCGTCGCAGGCGAGGATTTCGAGGTTGGTCACCTTTGATGTTTTGGTCATCGTTCTTTCTTTCGTTTTCAACCGGCTTTGTAGGGTGAGCAATCGGCATTCCGCCGTCCGGCATCGATCTCCGCAAGACGGCGTTCGTGGTCGATCAGGGTACGGAACAGCACGATGCCGCGACTTGTGGGCGCCGTGACGACGGGCAGCCGATCGTTCTGCGGCAGCGTCCCCGGCGCCATCAGCAGGAAATCGGCGGCGCCGTTCCCGGCCTGGCGATCGTTCAGTGCATAGAAATTGTTGGTGTCGGCGTCGAAGATCGATACCGACCAGTAGGTGTCGGGCATCTCATGGGTGGAGACGCGTAGCGCACCATTGGCGGCGGCGAGATCATAAATGCAGATCGAATACAGGAGGTCCGGCGAAGGTCGCACCACGCCACGCGACCGCGACGTCGGTTGTGGCGGATAGAGCATCGTATTCGCGGCGACCAGGCGCATCATCGCACCCATGGTGCGCATCATGATCAGCTTCGGCAAGGCCAGCAGGGTCGCGACGTGCACGAAGATCGCAATCATAAGGGTGGCGGCGATCCATTTCCAGTTCCGCGCGATCATTCGCAAGTCTCCTTGCTGATCGTGGGCAGGGCGACATGCGCGGGATCGGCAATCACTTGAGGATCGGGGTTGTAGAGACGGATCGTGAGGTTGAAGCGGCCCGGCGCGAGCGGGATCCAGTTGCCGTCCGCTTTGGCTTGCGACAGCGTCACCGCAAAACTTCCGTCAGCCTTGCGCGCGACCGAGTTCTTCGAGACGGAATAGAGGTTGGCGTCGTTGGGAATCAGGAAATCGTCGGAGCCATAGGCGGTGATACTCCACCAGCGCGTCGGCAGATCGCGACCCTCCAGCCGGTAGCTGCAATTGCCGACGAGATCGGTGCCGTTGCTGTCGCGCAACGCGCTGTAATAGACCGTTTCCTCGCGGCTCAGCGCCAGCAGGCCATGCACGGCGATCCGCGCGCGCAGATAGAGGCCGCTTTCGCTCGATCCCGTGTCGAGGCTGGTGCTCCAGGGGCCGTCGCTGACGCCGCCGGACATGGTGCCGCGAATGGCGGTGACCCATGTCGCGGCCAGCCCGAGCGCGATGCCGATCGCGACCGTTGCGGCAATCTTCAACGCCCGACGCATTATCCTACCCGGTCCTTTTTGCAGACTATGCCGGGGCGGTTCCGTCCTGCCAACCCGGTTCCGGCGAGGGGAGGGGATGAGCTAGCGGCCGTCGGCGCAGGCCGCGGTGCGGGGCTGGCAGTGGCCCTGTGTGCGGTCGTCGGAATTGCAGCGATACATCGCGGCGTTTTGGGCGTCAGGATAGGTACTGCCGCCTGCGGTGAAGGACAGCTTCCAACCCCGCCGCCGGTAACTTCCAATGAAGGTCGAGAGAGCCACGCATTCCGGCCCGGAGAAGGTCACGACCTCGCAGCCGCCGCGGCCGAACTTGGCGCATTCCCTCAAAACCTTGGCCTCGGCCTCGGGCTGCGAGTTCATCTTCCAGGTCGAGGAGTAAGAGCCGTCGGCCGTGAAGGCGATCGCGCCCCACGACAGGTCGGAAGCAGAACTCGGGGACGAAGGGGAGGGAGGTGGCGAATGGAGTTGGCTGGAGTCGTGCCGCGCCTGCGGTGTCTGCGGCATGTCCGGCGAATAGGGGGTGGGTGCAATGGAGGGCGGTAGCCTCTCGAAACTGCCTTGGGCCAGGATGAAGCCGTCTTCGGCCGCAATCGCCGGGCACAACGGAAGACCCGCGATCAGCAGGGTGGCGATCGCGGCCTTTGTCGAATGAGCGATGGATCGGATGGTCTGCATCTCCCCGGTTCCCAATGTGCAGACGTTGAGCCTCGATAATTTCTCAAGAATTCCAGTTACAAACAAGGGCCTGCGGGGTGGTCCGCGGCCTAGATTTTCGCACAAGGCCTCAGATCGCCGCAGCGCCACATGAGTTAGTCAGCGCGCGAAAATGATTGAACGCGAGAATCGGAGCGTCCCGATGTGACGCCGGTCACTCCGCCGAACAAACCGTCGATCCGGAAGGAATAGCCAACGCCGACGATATAGCTGGGCGCGTTGTGATTGAGCCCGAACGCGACGTGGAAATCGACCTGATGCGTCTTGTCGAGGTGGTAGACTCCGCCCGAATTCCAGAGCTGGCTCGGGCTGCTGCCTTGCGGGTAGTCGCCGACATATTCAGTGAAAACGCTGAACTTTGTCGTCAGCTTTTTCTCGATGACGAATGTCGTCTCGGTGATGGCGCGGGTCGGGTCTGACGGGCGGAAGAACTCGGTGAACATTCCGCTCAGGCCCCAGCCGTCATGCAGCTCCCACGACCATGGAAACTGCAGGTAGGGTTGCGCGCCACGGCCCGCGATCGCTTCCGAACCAGTCGGCAGCGCCACGCCGGTGACGACAGACAGGTCGATCTTCCCGGGCACGGGGCTGATCTGCCATTTGATCGCGGGCGACAGGTCGGTGAAGCCGGAATTGCCGGGGCCGCTTGTGCTGGCAAAGTAGGTCGGCACATCGACCAGCACCTCGAGACAGGGCGCGATACCGAGCCGCCAGCGGCTGTTGGTGCCGTCGATGCTCTGGCCGCCGTCGCGCCTGCTGACGTTGATGCCGTTCTCGTTCTGCAGGCTGCCGACGGGCACGACCAGGCTCGAATTGGTGACGTCGGGGCGGTCGGTCGCGATTTCGTCCTTCGCGGTCGGACAGGAGTCGGCCCGCGCGTCGATCGCGCCCGGCAAAACGAACGCGGACAAAACACAAAACCGGAGCAGGAAACTCTGTCTGTTCAAGACATATCCGATGGAAGGCGTTTGCATTGGGTCTGGACCTGCAAGAGCCATGTTTTATTCCCGCCTCATCCGGATTGCCACCGATGTGGCGGAATTCGCCGGGCGAGCCATCATGTTTCGTGGGATCGTCCCGAAAATGCACGAAACGCAGACGTTTTTGGCCACAATCGAAAACGACCATGGAACCATGAAAACGCTGGCTGTTATCTGCATTCTCGCGCTGCTCACGATTACCGGGGCGGCCTATAGCGACCAGCTTTTGACCAGCGAACAGGTGGCCGCGTTGCGGACGAATTAGTGAGCTACTGAAATCGATTTTTCTTTGGGGGACTGGGGCGATGCTTTCCGTTGATCAATTCCTGAGGTTAGTCAGCGTACCGGCGGTGTTCGCGGCCTTTTTGATCGCGTCCCAGATTTCTGCCGCGGTCACCCCGCACGTCAATCCGATGGTGATGACGAGCGAGTAGCGCCGCACCGAAGATAATTTCCCTCGCGCCACGGAAAACGTGGCCGAACAGGGGGCTGGCGTCCTGCCCGGATATGCGCTCTACAGGCATTTTCGCCTAACTGGTGAAATTGCTGAATGCATTCGCGGCGCCATCTTCTTCGCTTGACGGCTGCGGCGGCCATGACCGCCGGCTTGCCGTCGGTCCGAGCCCTCGCCCAGGCGGCGAGCCCCGGCCCAAGCGCGACCATGAACACGCTGAGCACGTTCATGAGTGCGGCGCGAACCCGTCCGCTGCCGGAAGATGTCGCCGAGCAGGCAAAATATCATCTTCTGGATACGCTCGCCGCGATCGTCTCGGGATCGGAATTGCCGCCGGGCCAGGCCGCGCAACGCTATGTCCGCGAGCACAGCGGCACGGGCCCGACCACGGTTATCGCGACCTCCCTAACCGCTCCGCCAATCGACGCCGCGCTTGCCAATGGCATGATGGCGCATGCCGACGAGACCGACGATTCCCACAACGAGTCGCGGTCGCATCCCGGTTGCTCGGTGGTGCCGGCGGCGCTTGCGGTCGGCGAAGCCTACGGCATCGACGGCAACGGGCTGCTGCGGGCGGTGACGCTGGGCTATGACGTCGGTCCGCGCGTGGTGATGGCGATGGGCGGTGCGGCCTTCAGTTACGACAGCAGCCTGTCGACGCACAGCATTGCCGGAACGTTCGGCGCGGCAGCGGCTGCCGGCTCCGCCGCAGGCCTCGATGCGCGCCAGATGCGCTGGCTGCTCGACTACACCGCGCAACAATCGTCGGGGATTGCGGCGTGGCGGCGCGATACCGATCATATCGAAAAGGCCTTCGTGTTCGCGGGCAAACCGGCGCGCGACGGCGTTACCGCGGCGCTGCTGGTGAAATCCGGATGGAACGGCGTCGACGACCTGTTCTCCGGTCCGGATAATTTCTTTGCTGCCTACGCGCCGAAGGCACAAACCGATCGGCTGATCGAGAAGCTCGGCGAGCGCTACGAGATCACCCAGACCGACATCAAGAAATGGACGGTAGGTTCGCCGATCCAGGGGCCGCTCGACGCCATCGAGGCGATCCGCGGCAAGAAATCGTTCGAGGCCGATCAGGTCAAGAAGGTGACGGTGCGGCTGGCGCCGTCGGTTGCGAATGTCGTCGACAATCGCGACATCCCCGACATATGCCTGCAGTACCTGGTCGCGGTTATGCTGATCGACAAGACGGTCTCGTTCCAGGCCGCGCATGACAAGCCGCGGATGCAGGACGCTGCGGTGCTGAAGCAGCGCGCCAAGGTCACTCTCGTGCGCGACGAGGAACTCGCCAAGCTGCTGCCGGCGCGCGAAACCGTGGTCGAGATCGATCTGAACGACGGCACGCATCTCTCGGAGCGCGTCGCCGCGGTGCGCGGCACGCCGCGCAATCCGATGGGACGCAACGAGGTGATCGACAAGGTGCGCGACCTGACCGCGCCGGTGCTCGGGCGCGATCCCTCGACCAAGCTGATCGAGACCATTTTCGAGATCGAAAAGGTCGAGGATGTCCGCACGCTGCGGCGGATGTTCCAGCGCGGCTAATAGTTCGGGTCGTACATCTGCGACTGGACGAAGCCGATCAGGTCGTTCGGTGGCGGGCCGACCGCAAGCCCGTTTTGATAGGCGACATCGGCCACCGCGGCCCCGATCTGCGCCGAGACCTCGCGGATCCGCGGCAACGCAGGGTAGAGACTGCCCTGCTTCAGATCGGTCTCGCTCACCGAGTTGGCGAGTGCATGCGCGGCCGCCATGAACATCTCGTCGGTCACCAGCCTGCTGCCGCTTGCGATTACGCCGAGGCCAACGCCGGGGAAGATGTAGGAGTTGTTGCCCTGCCGCGGCACGAAGCTCGAGCCGTTGAGCTTGACCGGATCGAACGGGCTGCCGCAGGCGAAAATCGCGCGGCCGCCGGTGTGGCGGTAGGCTTCTTCAGCCGAGCATTCCGATTTCGACGTCGGGTTGGATAGCGCGAACACGATCGGCCGCTCGTTGAGGTTTGCCATCGCCTCGAGCACGTCGGGCGTGAAGGCGCCGCCGACCGCCGCAACGCCGATGATCGCAGTCGGCTTGAGCGCTTCGATCGCGGTCAGGAAATTGCCGATCGGTTGCAGGTCATGCGCGTAGCGCAGCTTGTGGCCGCTCAGGCCGGCGCGGCCCTTCACGACGAGACCACGGGAGTCGACCAGCCAGTTGCGACTCAAAGCCTCGGCTTCGGAGAGGCCGTCGGCCATCATGGCCGATACGATGAGGTCGGCGATCCCGGTTGCGGCCTCGCCTGCGCCGAGGAACAGCACCCGTTGATCACTGAGCTTGCCGCCGGTGACGCGCAGCGCTGAGAAAATGCCGGCGAGCGCCACCGCGGCCGTGCCCTGGATGTCGTCATTGAAGACGCAGGCATCGTCGCGATATCTGTGCAGCAGGCGGAACGCCGAATGATTGGCGAAGTCCTCGAACTGGATCAGCACGCCCGGAAAGGCCGCGCGCGCCGCGGTCATGAACTCGTCGACGAACTCGTCATAGGCCGCACCGGTCAGGCGTTTCTGGCGAAGCCCGATGTAGTAGGGGTCGTTGAGAAACTCCTCATTGTTGGTGCCGACGTCCAGCATGACCGGCAGGCACAGCTCGGGATGGATGCCGGCGCAGGCGGAATAAAGCGAAAGCTTGCCGACCGGTATGCCCATGCCGTTACAGCCGAGGTCGCCGAGCCCGAGGATACGCTCGCCATCGGTCACGACGATCAGCTTGGTACGATAGGGCCAGTTGCTCAGGATTTCGGCAATGCGCCCGCGATCTTTCGCTGAGATGAAGAGACCGCGCGGGCGCTGGAAGATCAGACCGAAGCGCTGACAGGCGAGGCCGACGGTCGGCGTGTAGATCAACGGCTGGATTTCATCGATGTTGTCGCAAACGACGCGGAAGAACAGCGCCTCATTGCGATCGTGCAACGAGTTCAGTGCTACGTATTTTTCCAGGTCGCTGGGCAGCGTGCGCAAATTCGTCATGACGCGTTCAGCCTGCGCCTGCATCGAAAGCACGGCTGCGGGCAGGAAGCCACGAAGTCCCAGCGCTTCGCGCTCCTCCTCGGTGAACCCCGTCCCCTTGTTGAGCAACGGATCGCGCAACAGTGCAAGTCCGTGCGGCGAATATGCGGGCATCGAGCGAGCACTCATACGGTCGGGTTTACTCAAGGCACTTCCCCCAAATCACGCAACTATTCTTGTAGCGCCGTTTAAGACACGACGCGCTTGTCGAGATCAATCGATATTAGCATGGAAAGGCGATATCGCAGCGCACCAATGACGCGACCGTCTCATCAAAAAAGGTTAAGAGGTGACGGAATTTTGTGCGCGGCAGCCCGCGCGATTGGCGCAACGTTAACTTGCGAGCGTCGACCAGAACAGTGCGATCACGGCAACACCCATGATCGCGGTGCCGAGCCATCCGAGCGCGATCAGCCAGGTTCGCGCCTTGAATCGTCCCATCAACTTCGGATTGGCGACGATCACCATCATCATCGCCATGATCGGCACCGCGACGATGCCATTGAGCACCGCGCTCCACACCAGCATATGAATGGCATCGATGCCGGTGAAACCGAGACCGAAGCCGATTGCGGTGGCGGCCGCGATGATGCTGTAGAAGCCGATCGCGTCCGGCGCCTTGGCTTCCAGTGTCGCGGGCCAGCCGAAAACCTCGGACACGCCGTAGGCCGCCGAGCCCGCCAGCACGGGGACAGCGAGAAGACCTGTGCCGATGATGCCGAGCGCGAACAAGGCGAACGTTGCATCGCCGGCCAGCGGCCGCAAGGCTTCCGCCGCCTGGGTCGCCGAATTGATGTTGGTGACGCCATGCGCATTCAGTACGGACGCGGTGGTCAGGATGATGAAGAAGGCGATGATGTTCGAGAGGAACATCCCGACCGTCGTGTCGATCTTGATGCGGTCGAGTTCGACGGATGCCGCCGCGCGAAAGTTCCCGCAGCGGGCGGCGCGCCTTGCCCTTGTGCATCTCCTCGACTTCCTGCGAGGCCTGCCAGAAGAACAGATAGGGGCTGATGGTCGTGCCGAGCACGGCGACGACCATCAGGAAATAGTCGGCGCTGATGGTCGCCTTCGGCCAAATTGTCGCGAGCAGCGCGGTGGACCAGGGGATCTTCACCGTGAACGCCGTCGCGACATAGGCGAACAAGGTCAGCGTCAGAAATTTCAGGATGGGCGCATAGCGTCGATACGGCACGAACACCTGCAGCAGGGTCGACGCGGAGGCGAAGATCAGCGCATGCTCGTGGTTGAGCCCGCCGATCACGAGCGAGAGCGCTTCGGCCATCGCGGCGATGTCGGCCGCGATATTGAAGGTGTTCGCGGCGACCAGCAGAGCGATCAGCCCAAGAACCAGCCATCGGGGCGCGATTTCCATCACGTTGGCGGCGAGGCCTTTGCCGGTGACCCTGCCGATCAGGGCGCTCACCAGCTGGATCGCGATCATGAACGGGATCGTCAGAAAGACGGTCCAGAGCAGGCCATAACCGAATTGCGCGCCGGCCTGCGAATAAGTGGCAATCCCCGATGGATCATCATCGGCCGCACCCGTCACCAGTCCCGGACCAAGCAGCCGAAGCACCACGCCGCGGGAGGGCTTTGATACCGGGCGAGTGGTTTCGGTCATCGAGCGTTTGGGACCTGGAAACGATGCCGCGAATCTCGGCGGCTCCCATCAAATCGCTTTTTGCGAGAAAGTTCCAGCGCCGGCGAAACGCGGTCAGCTGCAGAAGCGTCGATCGTGACGGGAGATATGGTTCAGACGCGATTACCGCGCATCATTTGATGCTGACGAAGGCGCCCCAGGCTCCGGCCAGGCCGGCGCCGACCAGCACGTAATGCGGATTGTCGCAGAACGTGCTGCCATAGCGGCAGACGTCCGAACTGAACGATCCGATCTCGTGATTGCCCGCGGCATAGAATACGGCTGGAGAGCACGGCGAGCGCGGCAGCGACGAAATACATTGTTGGTCTCCTCGATGCCGGCTATGCGTGTTTCAAAAAATCAGAACTTGACCCGTCGGGCAAAACAGCTGCATAACCGCATCATCGCGAAGATCGTAAGACCGCTTCGGTAAATGAGAGGTGCTTTTTTCATTTGCGGCCGCGCAAACTGCGAATGCGGTTCGGATTCGACCGAACTGCCTCCGCCGCTTTTTCGTCAAATTTGACTCGTCGGGCAAAACACCTGCATACTGACATCATCGGAAAACGTTGACCGGCCCGCGCGAGAGATCGCCGCGGGCTTTTTCGTCGCATCTCGAACGGCGATCAGGTGAACCGGATTGCAGGGCCGGCCTTGAAGCGCAGAAAGTCAGTCGACTTTGCGGGCTATTGGTAGCGGCACATCACTAATTGATGGAGTGGGCACCAAAGGCGACGCGTCGGCGGGCGGTGCGGGGACCTTGGCGATCGTCCATTCGCCGTGCACCTCTGAATTTACCGCACCCTTCGTCTTGAGACGGTGCAAGTGAGAACGGAAGGTCGAGTAAGGCAGTTGAGGGTTTATCTCTTTTGCAGCCCAATACAGTCTGCTCGTTGGCAACGGCTTCGAATTGGCTTTGAGCAGATTGATTATTCGACTCTCAATCAAAATGCGCTCGTAGCTGTTCTTTCGGGTGACATCCCTCAATTGAGAATTTTCGCGGCGAACTTTCAGCAAAAGATCGCGGAGCGCATCCCTCTGTCGTTCCAGCTTTGCAATCTCCTGCTCGGTTCCCGTAAGTTGGGCCAAGAGATGCTCTTCCAGGACGTTTCGATCTTCAGGGCGCATGTTGCAGTTGCCTTTTTTGCAACATTACAATAGCGATTCTTGAGCTAAATTTCTAGTTACCAATCAGTGTCTTACTTGCATTGACAAACTCAGTTTTGGGTGATAGCAACCCCTGTTGCTATCAATTGTTGCGGATCAATTGCGCCTCTATTGCAATTTTTCCACCGTTCCACGTTATTACCCGATTCAGTCTGGCAAGCCAGATGCGATGCGCTATCATATCGGGTATCTTCAATGGAATGGACAGCTAGGTCTTACGGTAGCGACGCGGGGGGTAATTCGGGCTGCAAGCCCCGGCAAAAAGCCGATACCCCTGAATTTTCCTGCGGTGCGCTAGTTGACCAAGAAGAGTTGGCGCACCTCGAACAATGCCTCAGGAATCCGAAGGGTCCGTCGCGGACGATATTGGAAGGCGCGGCATTGCTGCATCGATTGCAGCAGAAGAGCCGCTAGCCACTGTTCGCCTTAGTCCCACGCATCGCGCTCGGGATTTCGTCTGTAGCAAGAGCGAGCGTGTTACCTGCTTTATCAAGGATCAAGCGCCGCGCTGGATTGAGCAGCGCTATTGCGGCGTTTTCGTACTCCCCGATCCGGACGACCCCACCCGCATCTTGGCCTACTATTCACTATCGCAGTTTGTATTAGGCCGTGAAGAGATGCGGAACAGCCACAAGAAGCGACAGCTTATCGCAACCGTGCCGCTGGTGAAGGTTGGCTTCATGGGAAAGCAGGACGGTACCCCTAAGGGGCTGGGCGCGGCAGTGCTCGTCGATGCGGCGCGGCGCGTCTATCGTCAGACTGACGTTCCCGCCTGGGGACTGGCTTTGGAGCCGGAAGGCGGCAGGGAAAATGCAAAACTTTGGGCGTGGTATGAGAGCGTTGGCTTCCTTCCCGCAAAAAGCCTGCTCGGCCACATGTATGCGCCGTTCGAGAACCTCATGCCGGAACTTACCGGAAATTAGGTTTTGATCCGCGCCCGAGGTGGGGAGCCCTTGCCAATCGTCTCGACGCCTAGCCTGTCTTGCTGTCGCATACTCGCGAGAATGGCCGCCTGAATATTTTTCTCTCGCAGGTGCGTCGGCGTCTCGCCCTTGAGGAGCAAGTCGGGCGGTTTCCTCAGCAGGGGCTTAGGCCGCGCCGTTCAATTGTCTTGTGGCGTTTGCGCTATGCGTAATGACGAGCTTCTTGTCTTTCGCCTGATCGCATTTGACTCGTCGGGCAAAACACCTGCATACCGACATCATCGGAAAAAGTTGACCGGCCCGCGCGCGAGATCGCCGCGGGCTTTTTGATTCCCAAAATCCCCCAATCGGACGGTGGTGCGTGCTTCAGGCGCCCTCACTCTCCTTGACCGCGCTTGCCTGAGCGCCGCAAGCCGCGCCGCCGTCCGAACCTTCTTCACCTTCCATATTGGCCGGTGCGCGCGAACGCACTGGCCGGGGCGGCGTCACGTCACCGCCGCCTGCGGTCCTCAGACGAGGATAGGGTTCGCGCCCGAAACGATCGCGTCCTCTCCGCGATCTGCCGCGCATTTAATTCGAGAGGAGCGCGCATGACTGCGTATCTGATATCGCTGGCGCTGCTCGGCCTCGTCGCAATCGTTGTCGCGGAGATCCAACCCTGAGAGACCAGCTGAGCGCGGCAATCGGCGACGCAAAAACTACGGGCCGGATTCTTCTCGGCGTATCGGTGATAACGATCCTGGCCCGGCTGAGGTCATTGAAGAAGGCTGGCTGAAATGTGGATGACGATCCTGAGCTTTCTAGGCGGTCCCGTGATAAAGGCGTTGATCGACGCCTATCAAGTCAAGCTCAAGGCAGCCAACGTCGACAGCAAGATAGCCGCCGACCTTGCTGCCAGCGAAATCGCGGCGGAGACTGCCGAGATGCAGGTGCTGGCCCAGCTTAGAACCAGTGAGATCGGCCATCCCTGGGAGCCCGAGAAGCTTGCCTTCTATATCGTGCTGGCGTTCTTCGCAAAATGCATCATCTGGGACACGATTTTCGGTCTTGGAACGACGCCGCCACTCAAAGGCGATGTGAGTATTTGGGCGGGTCTCGTCATGTCGTTCTATTTCGGAAAGCGCACGTTTGAGAATGTCGCGAGAATTATCAAACGATGAACGTCCTGCAGGATGACGATATCAAGGCGATCGTCGTAGAGACGCTCGCCGAACAGCAAAGGTCTCATCGGGATGATGTCGATGCCATCGTGCTGCGCGCGGTCGCGACAACACTGACCTCATTTGGCATTGAAGAAGATGACAGGCGAGAGTTGCGCGCCGACCTCCAGCATCTGAGACGATGGCGCAAGAGCGTAGAGCAGGCGGAAAGCTACACTTTCAAGGCGGTTGTGACCGTTATCGTAACCGGGCTTCTCGGCGCAGTCTGGCTGGGCGTCAAAGTCGTGCTCGGCAAATGAACCCGGATGTCTCTTGCGATCAGATGTAATCTTCCTACTGGCGAACCAACGGCATGCAGCGCATCTATCGGATACGTGAGGTTGACGGGGAAGACGAAGAGGTCTCCGACACGTTGAGTGACCTGCATCGCTTGACATTTTTCGAGAGCGCCCCGTTGCCACCTTTCGATTGGGGTCATTGGTGGCTCGCGTATCACGAGGGTGTCGCAGTCGGGTTTGCGGGTCTGGTACCTTCAACGCACGCCGAAGACGCCGGATACTTTTGTCGTGTTGGGGTTTCGAGGAGCCACTGTGGCCGTTCCTTGCAGTGTCGGTTCATGCGCGCGCTGGAATTGCGGGCGCGACGAAACGGATGGTCTTGGGTTGTGTCGGACACGACCGACAACGTGGCCTCGGCCAATAATTTCATCCGGGCCGGCTATCGGCTCTACTCTCCCAGAGAGCCTTGGGGTTGGCCTCACACGCTATATTGGCGCAAGCAGATGGGGGGCTCTCGATGTGACTAGGAGGACGGCCTACAGCGCGCACCATAGGATCTGACGGCTACCTGATCGTCAACGCATACGTTCCTTCAGATTGTTTCGCCCGGTGGCTGACGCCACCGGGCCTTTTTCGTTTTGAATTGGGGCTGATATGGATGGGAAGTAATGCCCGGTATGCATTGAGGGTAGGTCAATGGTGGTAAACCCTTGTGGAGCCGCTGCAATAAACCCTAAACTCCGCTTGTTGAACAAGGATTGTGAGGGAACGTCTCATCATGACCGCCAGAATCCCGTTGCCGGAGCGCTTGCCCCGCGCAAAGGACGCTCCGACCGCCCTTGACGGCATATTGGTGATTGATTTTACGCGCGTTGTTGCCGGTCCCGCGTGCACACAAACTCTGGCCGATTTCGGTGCAGAGGTCATCAAGATCGAGAACCCGGAGGGAGGAGATGATTCGCGCGCCTACGAGCATGCAGAGATCGGTGGAGAAAGCGCGGCCTATCTCAGTCTGAACCGCAACAAGCGTGGCATTGCTCTCGATTTGACACGACCCGAAGCGCGTGAGGTCGCGCGTGATTTGATCGCGAAGGCCGATGTGGTGGTCGAAAATTTCTCTGCGAGCGTGATGGGGAAGTATGGCCTCGACTATCCCTCGGTCGCGCCCACAAATCCGCGTCTGGTTTATTGTTCGATTTCGGCCTACGGCCGCAAGGGACCGTTCGCGTCTCGCCCGGGCTTTGATCCAATCACGCAGGCCGAGAGTGGCTTCATGTCCCTGAACGGTTTTCCCGACGGGCCGGCGGTGCGGACAGGGCCTCCGATCATCGACATGGCGACTGGAATGTCGGCTTGCAACGCCATTTTGCTGGCGCTGATTGCGCGCGATCGGCTCGGGAAGGGCCAGCAGGTCGAAGTCGCGCTATTCGATATTGCAATGTCGATGACCGGCTTCTACGGCATGGCGTACCTGATCAACGGTACAAATCCCGGCCGGTTCGGAAATTCTCCGAACGGTTCGCCGACGGTCGGCGTCTATGAAGCATCCGACGGGCCGCTCTACATGGCCTGTGCCAACGACCGGCTCTACCGCCGGTTGGTCACCGAAGTGCTCCAGCGCCCGGACCTGATCAGCGATCCCAGATTCGCCGATCGCAGGAACCGCTCGGCCAACAAGGAAACGCTGCGCACGATTATTGCCGGCGTTTTTGCCGGTGACAAACTCGAGAGCTGGATGACCAAAATGAAGAAGGCCAATATTCCTGTTGGCTATCTTCGAACGGTCGAGCAGGGTTTTAACGCACCCGAAGCTCGCGAGCGGCACCGTGTCAGCAAGATATCCCATCCGACCGCCGGCTCGGTGCCGAACATCGAGACACCACTCAATATGCAGCTCACGCCACCGATCAATCCCGTCGCGGCTCCGCTGCTGGGCCAGCACACCAGGGATGTCTTGCGTCAAACGCTTGGCTACGACGATGCCCGCATCGTCGTACTCGCAAAGGCCGGAGCGTTTGGTAAGGCGGAGGTGGGTGGACAGGCCGCCTCTTAAATCTACGCTGGCTTCCCAGTTGTCTGTCATGCTTTGATAGAGCCGATCTTGACGCTTTGACTACAAGCCAGGCAAGGCGGCAACTAACGGGCTGATGCCGTCGGCCGTAAGAGGCCAAAGGGAGGACGACTTGGCAAAATCCGGCCGGACGATGCTGGCCAAGATCTGGGACCAGCACGTCATCGCTCGCATGAGCGAAGACACCGATCTCCTCCATGTCGACCGCCATCTGCTCCATGATCTCGGGGGATCGAGGGGGTTACTCGATCTCAAAAACCGGGGACTGACAGTTCACAATCCCGAATTGACTTTCGCGACTCCGGATCACGCGATTTCGACGGCGCACGGCCGCGCCGGCACCAGCAAGATCGGACTAGAACTCCTCGCCGCGCTTCGGGTCGAGACAAAGGCCAGCGGCATAGCGTTGTTCGACATCGATCAACCGGGACAAGGCATCGTTCATGTCATCGGCCCCGAGCTTGGCTTGAGTCTTCCCGGTTGCCTGATCGTCTGTGGCGACAGCCATACCTGCACCCATGGTGGGCTTGGTGCTTTGGCATTCGGGATCGGCTCCAGCGAACTCACCCACGTCCTGGCGACGCAAGCGCTGATTCAGCGCCGGCCCAAAACCATGCGCGTGAAGTTCGAGGGCAAGATTTCTCTTGGAGTTACTGCCAAGGATCTCATTCTGGCTTTGATCGGCCACGTCGGCGCGGCGGGCGGCACCGGTTACGCCGTCGAATATGCCGGCAACGCTATTCGTGACATGCCGATCGAAGGACGGCTGACGATCTGCAATCTCTCAATTGAGCTCGGTGCAAAGATGGGCATGGTCGCACCGGACGATAAGACGTTCGAGTTCTTGCGAGGGCGCCCTTATGCGCCGCAGGGCAGCATGTGGGAGCAGGCACTCACGGCCTGGCGACAGCTTTCGAGCGATCTGGACGCGGTTTTCGACAAAGAGGTCGTCATCGACGTCGAGAAAATCATCCCGCAGGTGACTTGGGGCATCAGCCCCGAGCATGTCGTCGGCGTCGATGGCCACATCCCGGATCCGCAGCAGGTCGACGATCCCATGCGCCGCGCTTCCGTTGAAATGGCGCTCGAATATATGGGCCTCAAGGGTGGGGCGCCCATTGCCGGCACGCCGATTGACTGGGTTTTCATCGGCTCATGCACCAACAGCCGCTTGAGCGATTTGCGTGCCGCGGCAGATGTCGCGCGTGGCCGCAGAGTCGCAGCCGGTGTGCGAGCTTGGGTCGTCCCGGGTTCGGAGACGGTCAAGCGCGAAGCAGTCGCTGAAGGACTCGACAAGCTGTTCACCGATGCGGGCTTCGAGTGGCGTGAACCCGGTTGCTCGATGTGTCTCGCCGCCAATGGCGAGACCGTGGGGCCCGGGCAGCGCTCAGTCTCGACGTCCAACCGGAATTTTGTCGGGCGCCAAGGACCGCGGGCGCGCACGCATCTGGCAAGTCCGGCCAGTGCTGCGGCGGCTGCGATTGCAGGCGTCATTACCGACGTCCGGACCATGGGACGCTAGCATGCCAAAACCTTTCGACAAGCTGACTGCCGTCGCCGCGCCGATCATGCGCAGCAATATCGACACCGATGTCATCATTCGGATCGAGCGTCTCGTCGGTAATTCGGTTCGAGGCACGCTGGGCAAATGGGCTTTTGGCTCGTTGCGCTATCTGCCGGATGGTTCGGAGAATCCGGCGTTCATCCTGAACCGTGAGCCATACCGGCAGGCTGAAATACTGGTAACGGGTCCGAATTTCGGCTGCGGATCGTCCCGTGAAGGCGCAGTGTGGTCGCTGCAGGAATTGGGTATCCGCGCCATTATCGGCTCAGGGTTTGGCGACATTTTTTTTGCCAATTGTTTTCAGAACGGCATCCTACCGATCGTTGTCGACAAGGAGATCGTCGACGCACTTGCGGCCGAGATTGAAGCCACCCAGGGCGCTGGACGGGTCAGCGTCGACCTTGAGGCGCAGACGATTGTCGCGCCATCCGGCAAGCAAGTCACGTTCGAGATCGATCCGCGGCGGCGCCAAGGCCTCCTGCAGGGCCTCGACGAGATCGCGATGACATTGCAGCGCGGCAACGAAATAAAAGCGTTTCAGGCCGCTGATCGCGCGGCGCGACCCTGGATCCATTTTGCAGGGAAGTCGGCATGAACAAGCCATCCGATATGGTCAAGGTCGCTGTCGTCGGCGGGGAAGGCATTGGCCAAGGCAGCGCGCCTGATGTAGCGGGCAAGGGAATTCCCAATCCGCTCGGATCCATCCTCAGTGTTGCGATGCTGCTGCGCCTGACCTTTAACCGCCCTGAAGACGCAGACCTTCTCGAAGCCGCGGTGCAGACGGCGCTGGCCGGCGGCGCGCGTACAGCGGATATTGCGGAGCCCGGGATAAGGAAACTTTCGACCGTCGAAATGGGCGATGCGGTGCTAAGTGTTCTGGATAAGGTTGTTGGGAAGGAAAGGGAGCACGCCTGATGGCCTATGTTTCGAGACGCTCCGTACTGACGATCATTGCTGGCGGTGGCGCGGCGTTAACAGGCAGCATCGCGAGGGCGATGGAGACGAACGGCCGTGTCATCTATCCGGTCGCCGTCCCGATCTATCAGACTCAGTTCGTGGCCGACCGCATCGGATATTTCAAGGAGGCGGGGCTCGATTGCAAATTGATCCAGGGCGGCAGCGGGGTGAAGACGCGCGAGATCATCGCTTCATCGCAAGGCGATATCGGCATCGGCGATATCACCCATCCCATGCAGCTCAGCAATCACGGCCGCGCCGGGCGTGTGCTCATGCCGGTCGATACGCGCTCGAGTTCAGTGATGTTCATCATCCGCAAGGATCTGAAGGACCAAGGCATCAACACGCTCGAGGCTTTCTCGGAGTGGAAGCGACCGGATGGGCGCAAACCGATCATTTCGGTCTCGTCGTTGGGCGGCACCAACCATGTATGGGCGTCCTACTACATGGAGGTCATGGGGCTCGATCAGAAGGTGACATGGATCGGAACAGGTAATGTCGACACCATGCTGGGCTCGCTGAAATCGAAGCAGGTCGATATTCTCGTGAGCTCCTTGTCGCTGCTGAACGAGTTGAAGGAGCAGGGTCGGGGCGAGCTGTTGTTCGATGGCACCGATGAAGCGATCTGGAACAAATACATCGGTGGCAAGGTGCCGGTGACGTCTCATTTCACTCTGCAATCCACGATCGACAAGGATCCTCCGAAGATGCAGGCCTTCGTCACCGCGATTTGGCGGGCGACGCAATGGATCAAGAACCACACGCCGGAGCAGATTTACGACGCCGTCGAACCCTATGTCGGCAGCACGTCCCGCGTGGCGAATCTTATCGAGATCGCCGCGTTGCAGAAGGTCGCGGACTATGACGCCACGATCAATTCCGCGGATTTTGCGCGCGGCGAGAAGGTCTGGTTCCGGGAAATGACAGGGATCAAGCCCTTGGCCATTGCCGATGTCGTCAGTCCCACCTTCATCGAGGTTGCTCGAAAGGCGTATCCGGGTTGAATGCCCAGTCGACAACCGTAGTGCCATCGCTACAAACGCCCGACATCGAGCGTATCGATGTGCGGGGCCTCAGTAAATCATTTCAACTTGGTGGCGCTGCCATCGAGGCCGTCCGCAATGTGTCGTTCAGCGTCCGACGCGGCGAGTTCGTTGCGCTGCTTGGGCCTTCAGGCTGTGGCAAGAGCACGGTGCTCAACATGATCGCGACCCTGTTGAGGCCCAGCGGCGGCGAGATCCTGATTGACGGCAAGCCTCTCGTCGCCGGTAAGGCGACGCCCAACGTCGGTTATGTGTTCCAGCGTGACACGCTATTTCCCTGGCGGACTGTCGCGGACAACATCGGCTATGGGTTGCAATTGGCTGGTGTGCCTGAAACTGAACGCCGGGCACGTGTTGCAGCTTCCGTCGCGCAAGCCGGGCTCAATGGCTTCGAGAATGCCTATCCGTCCGCTCTGTCCGGTGGCATGCGTCAACGCGCGGCGCTGATGAGAACATTGGTGGTCGAACCGCAGATATTACTGATGGACGAGCCGTTCGGCGCACTCGATACCCACACCAAGATCGATATGCACCGGGTTCTCTTGCGGATATGGGAACGCGAGCAACAGACTGTTTTGTTCGTCACACACGACTTGGGCGAAGCGCTGACGCTCGCCGACCGCATTATCCTGTTCTCCGCGCGCCCCGGCCAGATCAAGGATATGTTCGCGGTCGACTTCATCCGCCCGCGCGACGCTGTGAAAGTACGCGAGACGCCGCGATATGCCGAGCTATTCCAGCATATCTGGCACTCCCTCGGTGAGGAATTCGTCAAGGGACGCAGCACATGAAAGGACGCGGAGCGGCCAGGACAGTTGCTTGGCAGCTCGCGATCTGCGTTGTCGTGCTGTCAATCTGGCAATGGGGCTATGATCTTCATACGACATTGCCTTGGTTGATACCCGATCTGCTCGATCCTTATTTCATCTCCAAGCCATCCGACATCTTCGAGAATTTCCTGATTCTAAGCTGCATCAAATCCAAAACGGGAATCTTCAACGGTTGGCTGAACGGCGATTTCGCGAAATGCCTGGCACGAAATCAGAACAATCTCTGGGTCGCGACGGCAATCACGCTCAAGAATACATTCTTTGGTTTTGTTACGGGCGTGGCGAGTGGATTTGTAGTCGGGCTTATCCTGGGCCGTTCGGACCGCCTCAGCGCAATCTTCCAGCCGTTTATTACCGCGGTGAATTCCATTCCACGCATTGCACTGGCGCCGATTATCGTTCTGGCATTTGGGATCGGCGACATGTCGAAAGTGGTGACGTCCTGGATCGTGGTCGTTTTCCTGGTGTTCTTCAACACATTTGAGGGGGCACGCTCAATCGACGAGGGCTTTGTCAACGCCGCGCGGCTCTTGGGGGCAAGTGAATGGCAGATCACCCGTACCGTGGTGATCCCGTCGACGATGGCATGGGTCTTTGCATCGTTGACGCCGGCAATCTCTTTTGCGCTGATCGGCGTTATTGTTGGGGAATTCATTGGTGCCGAACGCGGTATAGGTCGCCTGATCATCGAGTCGGAGGCGCGGGGAGAAGCGTCCGGAATGATGGTTGCCGTCATCATTTTGATGCTGGTTGGCGTGATACTGTCGGCGTTGATCTGGCGGTTGCAGGCCTATCTTCTGCGTTGGCAACGACACAATATGGCGGAGTAAGCCAGTTCAGGGGGAACGGAGTATGGGAATTCAGATTTATGGATTTTGGCGGTCGATCGCGACGTTTCGCGTGAGAGTGGCACTCAGGCTCAAAGACTTGCCGTTCGAGGAGACCTCGATCGATATTCTGTCGGGCGACCAATTCAAGCCGGGATACGCGGCCGTGAACGCAGAGCGCGTGGTGCCGACCTTCATACACGACGGCCACTCTGTGTTTCAGTCGCTCGCGATCATCGAGTACATCGAAGATATCAAACCGGAGCCGCGTTTGATCCCGCTCGATCCGAAGGAGCGTGCCTATGCACGCTCGCTTGCGTTGATGACGGTCGCGGATGCCCATCCACTCGTGGTGCCGCGCGTACGCAACCACCTTGCGAAGGCATTCGGTGCCGACGCGCACGCGGTCGAACAATGGGGCAAACATTGGACTACCGAGGGGCTTGCGACCTATGAGCGACTGCTGGCCCGTCGAGCTCCGGCACCGTTTGCGCTCGGCGCCGCGCCGGGGCTGGCCGATATCTGCATCGCAGGCCAGGTCGTTGGCGCTCATTTCCTCAAGCTCGACCTCGCCCCATTTCCGATCGTGGCGAAACATGCAGAGCGTTGCTTTGCGCTGTCCGCATTCGCGACTTCACATCCTTTCGAGCAGCCGGGATTCAAGGCGCCGAATGCGCCTCGCTAGACCATCGTCGGATTCATAGATCGAGGCCCAGCACCCTCGCGGCGTTGCCGCCGGCGATTTGGGCGAGGGTCGACTCGTCCATTCCTGCGACGCCGGCCACATGGCCGATCGGATTGTATTCGGCCATGTCGAAGGGATAGTCGGTCCCCATCATGATACGGTCCGGACCGAAGACGTCGATCAAATAAGCCAGTTGATGATAGGTGAAGACGATAGTGTCGAGATAGACCTGTCGCAGATAAGTCGTTGGCGGCAGCGGCAACTCGGCGTGGCAGTCCTCCCGCGCGCCCCAAGCGTGATCAATTCGACCCGAGTAGCTGGGAAGATAGCCACCGCCATGCACTGCCATCAGCTTCAGCTCCGGGAATCGCGCCAGCGTTCCCGAGAAGATCAGGTTGTGAAGTGCGAGCGTCGTATCGAGCGGGTTTCCCAGCACATTGCTGAAATAGTAGTGGGTCAAGCGCTGACCGTGGGTAAATCCATTTGGATGCATCATGATGAATGCGCCGAGCTGTTCGGCTTTTGCAAAGAACGGACGAAACTTCGGATCGGAGAGCTCTTGACCATCGACATTGGTCAGGATTTGGACACCCTTCAGCTTCAACGTATTCATGACGTAGTCGAGCTCGCGAACCGCAAGTTCCGGCTCCTGAAGGGTAACGACACCGAGGCCGACAAAGCGATCCGGCTTGCGTGCGCAATATTCCGCGACGCCGTCATTGGCGAGGCGGTGTGCATTTTCTCCGATTTTGGGATCGACGGTGTAGTAGCATTGTCCGGGCGCAGGTGCGACGACCTGGATGTCGATGCCCATCTGATCAAGATGCTTGAGCCGCTTGTCGAGAGTGGTCATCACCTCGCGGACGTCCTTTTCCTGCTGGGCATTGACTTCCTTGGTTGGAGCATCGGCGAAATATGCGAGCGCGATGCGGCTCATGTCGACATGCGGCTGCGCGATCGCTGCGGCCTGGGGGACGACGATATGCGCGTGGATATCGATGGTCGGCGACGAAGGGCGACGCGCGAGACCATCGGCGTCATGGATACGAGCGGCTGTGCGGCCATAGCGATTCTTGCTGTCGATCATGTTGGAACCTGCGGGTTGGATTATGAATATTGATTGGGTGACGCTACGATTTGGCGTTGCGTTGTGGCCAGCGGCTCGAAATCGTCGTGGCGTCTGCATCGCCTAGCCCGGCGGTTTCGGCTTCGTCGTAGCAGCCGAGCGCACTTGCTGCGACCGGTAGCTCGGCGTTCAAGGTCGCCGCAAACTGTACGGCGGTTGCGAGGTCTTTCTTGGCGGCGCTGAGGCCGAAGGCTGTCGGGCCAAGCGGCGCACCACCCAGAACCTTCGCGATCACGGCGCCGCGCCCTTTCATTGCGGTCGGCGCGCCCGCGGTATCTGACAGGATATCGATCAATCGGTCAGCTGGAAGGTTGAGCGGCCTGCAGATCGTCAAGGACTCGCCGAGCGCTTGCCAGTACACCAGCAATGGAAGATTGACGGCGAGCTTCATGGCAGCGCCCGAGCCGAGCGCGCCGATGTGTTCGATACGGCGGCAAAGCTGCTCAAGGATGGGCATCGCGCGCGCGACGTCGGCGCCTCCGCCGCCGACCAGCGCAAACAGCTTGCCTTCTTTCGCCGGCGCTGTGCTCCCACCTACGGGGCTTTCGACGAAGGCGCCACCTTTTTGAGAGACCGCGGTACCGATCGCCCGCATCGTGTCCGGCCGAAGCGTACTCATGTCGATGATCAGCTTGCCGGCTAATTTGGCTTGCAAAATGCCGTCCGCGCCGCGATAGACAGCGTCGCTGGCAGCATCATTGAGCAGCATGACGACGATCGTCTGGCAATCGTCGACGAGCCCGCCAGGCGTCGACGAAACCTTTGCGCTAGCGTCGACAAGCGGTTTGGTCTTGGTCTGATCGCGATTCCAGACGCTGACCTCGTGTCCAACGGACATCAATCGCTGCGCGATCGCCGATCCCATCCGGCCCGTTCCACATACGCCGATTTTCATCCCTGACCTCAACTTAAGATAGAGTTTGGTCCGCTTGATAGATACCCAGATGTTGGGTGATCAGAGCGTCGTTGCCGCGAAGCTGGTCAACGCTTCCCGCAAACACGCAACGTCCGGTATTGAGAATGACCGCTTCGTCGGCGACATCGAGTGCCAGCTTGAGATTTTGTTCGACGAGAATGGTCGATTGCTTTTCCTGTTTCAACCGTTCGATGGTGCGGCCCACCTCGGCAACGATCAATGGCGCCAGGCCTTCCGACGGCTCGTCGAGCAGGAGCACGCTTGGATTCCCCATCAATGCTCGTCCGATTGCGAGCATTTGCTGCTCTCCGCCGGACAAAGTGCCGGCAAATTGTGCGTGCCTCTCGCGTAATCGAGGAAACAGATCGTAAATCCGATCGACCGTCCACGGCTTCGCGCTCATCTCCCGATGCTGCCCGGCCACGACCAGATTTTCCCGCACCGTGAGAGACGGAAAGATACGGCGGCCCTGCGGCACAAGGCCAACGCCGAGACGCGCGATCCGCTCGGGACTGAGACCTGAGATCGACTCGCCGAACAACCGGATTTCGCCTTCACGCGGGGTCAGAAAGCCGATGATCGTGGAGATGCATGTGGTTTTGCCGGCGCCGTTGCGTCCCAACAGTGCCAGCACACGCCCGGATTCCAGCGCAAAGTTGACGCCGTGCAGGATATGACTGTCTCCGTAGAAGCTGTGGACGTTGGTCAGTTTGAGCGCTTCAGTTGCCAAGATAGACCTCCCGCGCTCGCTCGTCGGCAACCACTGTATCACGCGTGCCATCGATGATGACACGGCCGTAATTGAGCAGTGTGACGGTTTCGGCAAGATCGAGCGCCGTGTCCATGTCGTGCTCGATCATGACGACCGTAGTCTCGCGCGGAATGGATGCGATCAGCGCCTTGACCGCGGACCGTTCCGCATTCGACAAGCCCGCGAGCGGTTCGTCCAGTAACAGCACGCGCGGCCTTTGCGCCAGCGCCACGGCAAGTTCGACGCGTCGCCTCTCGCCATAGGCGACATCGGAGATTGGACGATTGGCGAGTTCCAGCAGTCCAACCGCGTCGAGGGCTCGGCAGGCTTCCGCCGCAATGTCAGGGTAGCGTGACATTGGCCACCACATCTGCCAGCGCGTCGGCCGAAGTCCCAACAGGCCGAGCGACACGTTGTGCTCGATCGTGTCGCCGGCGAACAAGGTGATGATCTGGTAGGTCCGGGACAAGCCGCGCTGCGCGCGTTTGTAGGGCGGCAGCCGCGTGACATCGGCGCCGAACAGCCGGACCTGTCCGGAATTGGGCCGGAGGTCTCCGCTGATCTGATTGAACAGCGTGGTTTTGCCGGCGCCGTTAGGGCCGATGATTAGCCGCCTCTCGCCCGGCTGAACGACAAGCGAGACGTCCTGCGTGACAGCCAGGCCGCCGAAGGCTTTTTTCAGGCCGATGACTTCAAGCGCGGGACCGGTCATGGCTTGTCCCCACGCAAGGCCGCCGACAGCCTGCTGAAGCCGGGTACAATTCCGGCCGGCATCACCAGCACGATGAAGACGAAGATGAGACCAAGCAGCATATTCCAGCGTTCAAGATATGCGGAAACATAGTTCTTCAGCAGCAGCACGAGCGCCGCGCCGACGGCAGGGCCGCCCAATGTTCCCGAACCGCCGGCGATCACGCCGAGCAACGCTTCGGCCGAACTCGTTATCGAGAGCGAAGTCGGGTGAATGTATTTGTGATAGTAGACGTAGAGCAGTCCGGATACACCGCCCCAAAATCCGGCATAGACGAAGGTGATCCAGCGGATCAGCCAGGGATCGAAGCCCAGTGCCGCCATTCGGCGAGGCTGATCGCGTACGCCCTTCAACGACGAACCAAAAGCCGATGAGACGAAGACCGTTATCATCAGGAAGGCAATTGTCGCGACGACCAGCGCGAACCAGTAGAATGCGACGGGGCTATCGAGCGAAATGCCGAAGGGAGCTGGACGTGTCAGGCCGGCGATACCGTTGTCGCCGTTGGTTACGTTCGACATCCGATAGGCGAGGCCCCAAAGCACCTGTGACAGTGCAAGCGTGATCATCAGGAAGCCGAGCCCGGTAGCGCGAAGCGCGATGACGCCGAAGAAAGCCGCCATCGCAACCGTTCCCGAGATGGAAATGATCGCGGCGGCGCCGTGCCCGAGGCCGTATCGGCTCGTCATCAACGCCGAGATATAGGCGGCGACGCCGAGATACGAGGCATGTCCCAGCGAGGTCATGCCGCCAAAGCCGACCAGCAGATTGAGGCTGAGTGCAAAGATCGCCGCAATCAGGATCTGGCTTGCCAGATTGATGTAGAAATCCCCTGCCAAAAAGGGCGGCAGGACAAGCGATCCTCCGATCAAGGCCGTGGCGATCCAGTTCATGCGCCGACGCGTCCGAACAGGCCTTGCGGCCGGAACGCGATGACGACGATCATCGGCAGGAACAGGATGATGTAGGCGAGTTCCGGAAACAGGGCGATCCCGAACGTGTAAATGAAGCCGATCACGAAGCTGCCGACAAACGCGCCAAGCAGGCTGCCAATGCCTCCCAGGATGACGACAATGAGCGCCAGCGGCAGCATATCCGCATCAAGTCCCGGATAGGCAGAAAGGATCGGACCGCCGAGTACGCCGGCAGCGCCGGCGATCCCGGCGCCCAGGCAAAACACAATAGTGAACAGATTGGAGATGGGAATTCCGACCGCGCGCGCCATTTGATGGTCATCGACGCCCGCTCGGATCATGGCGCCAAGGCGCGTGCGTTCCAGCAGGACATAGAGCACGACGGCGGCGATGATCGCCACTCCGACCAGCACCAGGCGATAAGTGGGAAATACGAAACCGAATATGCGGGTTGGTGCCTGCAGGTTTTGCGGCGTCGGAACCGGAATGGAATCGCCACCCCACAACATCAGGCAAGCATCCGATATGATGAAGGACATTCCGAGGGTAACGAGTACTTGCCCAAGCGGGTTCGTCTTCAGTCGGGTAAGCACCAGCCGCTCGAACAGGCCGCCGAGTGTCGCGACGGCAAAGCCGGCGACGATTACCATCGCCCACAGGTTTAGGCCGTCATACGCGCGCAATGCCGTTGCTGCGATGTAAGTGCCGAGCATGAAGAACGCGCCGTGCGTCAGGTTGGCAAGCCGCATCAATCCGAAGATCAGCGAAAATCCCGATGACAGCAGGAACAACAGCCCGCCAAGCGACAGGCTGTTGAGACCCTGGATAATCCAGAACTGCATCGTTGGCCGCTTCTGTTTTTGATTGCTGCGTTACGGCGTGAAGAGGTCCAGGGATTATGGCTCCAGGTTTTTAGCCGGCGGATAGTCGCGGGAATAAACCGGATTCTTCAGGAAAGCTGTCTTGTCGTAAGTCCAGAACTGGCTGACGTCCGGATAGGTCTTGATGACGGAGTTGACCAGCCGTCCGTCGATCTTGGTCACCTTGCGAATGTAGACATTGCCGATCACGTTGCCAAGTTCGTCGAACTTGACGAGACCTCGCACCGTGTCCGCGTTGCTGCTGCGGACCGCCGCCACGAGTGCTTTCTTGTCCTCCACATTTCCCTTCGTGGTTTTCAGTGCCGCCTCGAGCACAGCGCCGGAAACGTAAGTGGCGGCAGCGTAGAAACCGGGATCGTATTTGGTTTGCTTGCGGAAAGCCTGCGCGAATGCCTTGTTCAGTGGATTGTCGAGCTCGGCGGAGTACCAGCTCGTCGTCAGAATTCCCAAGGCTTCGTCGCCCATGTTGCGGAGAACGGATTTGTCGAGCGCTGTCATGCCACCGATCACGGCCATCTTGTCCTTGAGGCCGTATTCAATGAATTGACGCAGGAAGCGGAATCCGTTCGAACCGGCGGTCCCGAGGAAAATCGCGTCCGCGCCTTTGACCTGCGCGACGTAACTGCCGTAATCGGGTGTCGCGAGCGGCGTAAATATCTTCTGAGTGATCTTGCCGCCACCGTCCTCGAAAGCGCGCTGGAAGCCGGCGCACATTTCATGTCCGTACGCAAAATCGTCGGCGATCGTGACGATTTTCTTGTACTTCAGCTCCTTCAACGCATAGTCGGCCAGTGGGTAGGCGGATTGCGCGGACGTCGAGGTCGCCCGTACGAACCAGGGACTTGGATGACGCTGCGTCATGTCCTCGGCAGCGGCGACACCGAGCGTCGGTATTTCCTTCTCGGTAATGTAGTCGGCGATCGCCAGCGCTTCGAAAGCGGCAAGCGGCCCGATCAGGCAGTGAACCTTGTCTTTTTCGATCAGCTCCTGAGCCTTGGTTCGCGCAGTTGCGGGAACGCCGGCTGTATCGGCGACGATCAGCTCGACTTTGCGGCCAGCGAGAGTGTTGTTCCGTTCCTTCAGGAACATCGTCAAGGCGATGTCCATGTCGATGCCACCGGATGCGAGTGGTCCGGTCTTGGCGGCAAGCAGACCGACTCGGATCGGCTCGCTGCTTTGGGCTAGGGAGAGATGTGGTGAAGCCACGGTCGCGACACCCGCGCCAGCGATTCCACCAACAAATTGCCGTCGCGATATCGTCATGAAATCCTCCTCCACGGGAACGCTACAAAACGGGTGTGCCGACTTTTTTGCTTGAGCAATTTATCCGACGGAAGCCATAAATGATCAAGCGATAACCAGAGTGCAGTCACTTAAACCAATGTCGTCGTGCGGTCTTGAGCGCAGTCATCGGCCTCGCGTTTTGACGCGCTGCGGAATCAGGACATGATCAGGCTACGGGATGCGCTAACCCCGATGGTGAGCTGCTATTCCCGCGACTTCGTGCCGGATTTCGGCGCCTTCAGGATGGTCTTCTTCAGCACCTCGAACACGGACGCTGTATCCTGATCGCCCAATCCCATAGCCATCGCCTCCGAATAGACCGGCTGGGTCAAGGTAAAGAGTGGCGTCGAGCAGCCGACGTCGTCGGCGAACTCGGCGATGATCGCCATGTCCTTTTTCCAGGTCGAGACCTTCATGGTTGCGGGCTCGTACACGCCTTGGACCATCATGGGCGCCCGCATCTGGAACATGCGCGAACCGCCGGCTCCCGGGCCGACCATTTCGACAACCATTTTTGGATCAAGGCCTGCGCGCTCGGCGAGCAACATCGCCTCAGCCGTTGCGACATTGTTGATGGCGACCAGATGATTGGCAACGAATTTCATCCGGCTGCCGTTGCCGTATCTGCCGAGATCGGCGCTCTGTTTGGCGAAATCGGCAAACAGGCCCATGCAACGTTCGATCGCCTGGCTGTCGCCACTGGCGTACACCACAAGATCACGTATTTTGGCCTGCGCGCCGGTTCCGCTGAGCGGACAATCCAGGGCAATATGGCCGGCCTTGCCAAGAATGGCCTCAAAGGCGAGTTTGTCGGCAAGACTGAGCGTGCTGAGCTCGACGACGATTCGCTGCGATTGTCCGGCTGCTGCGATCTCAAGCGCGACCTTCTCGACAGCCGCGGGGGCAGGGAGGCTCGTCATGATAACAGGCGCATCGCGCGTTACCTGAGCCACGTTGCCGGCGATCAGCACCCTTGCTCGCGCAAGCTCGGCTTTTCGTTCCGGATGGATATCGAATCCGATCACGCGCCATCCTCGCTCGGTCAGATTGCGCGCAATCGCGCCCCCCATGATGCCAAGCCCGATGATCCCAACGGTCTTGTCCATAGCTGTGCGCTCCCATCCCCTGATTTTCGATTGACGGGCAAAGCCGGCCACGCCTTAATTGCTGATCAAGCGATAAACAATCGCCAAGGACCGCGAAGCGGTCAAGCGGAGGAATGACAAATGGCAGGTGTTGGTCAAAAGCCAAGCACAGGCCAGCCTGCGGGGCCTGAGACGGACGAACGCGCGTTCGCGGCGATGGCGACCCGCGCGCGAGCCCTCACTCCGCAACTTCGGGACCGTGCGGCTCGCACGGAGGAGCTGCGGCGGCTGCCTCCCGAAACCGAGCGCGACCTGCATGAAGCCGGCTTGTTCAGGATCGTGCAGCCGAAGCGCGTCGGCGGTTCCGAATTCGACTATGTTGCCTTGGTCGATTGTGCGGAAATCCTCGGCAATGCCGACGCTTCGGTCGCCTGGAATTTCGCCAATCTCGCAAGCCATCACTGGATGCTGGGCATGTTCGACAAACGAGCCCAGGACCGGGTCTGGGACAAGGACCCGAACGCGCTGATCGCATCCTCCTTCATCTTTCCGGCCGGCCGGGCGCGAAAAGTCGAGGGCGGATATCAATTGCGCGGCCGCTGGCCGTTCTCGTCCGGAGTAGCGTCCTGCGAATGGAACATGCTTGCGAGCGTGGTCTTTCCGGAGGACGAAGCCGACGGGATCGAATATCGCATTTTTCTGTTGCACCGGGATCAATACAATATCGTCGATACCTGGGATGCTGCCGGATTGCGCGGAACCGGCTCCAACGACGTCGAGGTCAAGGACGCCGTCGTCCCCGACGCATTGTCGGTCGCCGTGAACGATCTCGCGGGCGGGCCGACGCCCGGCAGTGCAGTCAATCCGAACGTCCTTTATGCACTGCCGGCTTTCTCGCTGTTTCCTTACGTCTTGTCAGGCGTCGCGTTGGGCAATGCACAGGCCTGTCTCGACGATTATATCGAAGTCGCCCGACACCGGGCATCGACCTCGAACCGCGCCAAGCTCGGCGACATGCAAAGCACGCAGATCAAGATTGCGGAAGCATCGGCCAAGATTGACGCCGCCCGCCTGATCATGCGTTCTAGATGTATCGAGGCGATGGCGGATGCCAGGCGCGGTCATATTCCGGATATGGCGGCCAAGACCGGCTTACGGCGCGATGGAGCTTTTTCCGTGAATCTGTGCACCGAGGCGGTATCATTGCTGTTTGCCGCCAGCGGTGCGCGCGGGCTTTTCACGAGTGGCGCATTGCAGCGGCAATTCCGCGATGCTCATGCGATCAATTCGCATCTCGCATTCAATTTCGACGCGGCCGGCACCAATTACGGCCGCGTCGCCCTCGGCCTTCCGTCCGAAAACCTGACGCTTTGAGGCCATGGGATGAACGACGCGCCCAAGCCTCCGGTCGGACCGGACCCAGCCAGCGAACTCGCTGCCGACCATTCGTCGATCGACCCGCGCGATTTTCGCACTGCGCTGGGTAGCTACGCCACCGGCGTCACCATCATCACGGCGGCGGATAGCGACGGGAGGCCTTACGGGATCACCTGCAATTCCTTCGCTTCGGTCTCGCTGAACCCGCCTCTCGTTCTATGGAGCCTTGTGCTCTATTCCTCGAGCCTGAGTGCGTTTCAGGACGCCAGCCATTTCGCCGTCAATGTGCTCGGTATATCGCAGCAGGCGCTTGCGAACAAATTTGCGAAATCATCCGACGACAAATTCGTGGGAGTGGAATGGACGCCGGGTCTCGGCGGCGCGCCGCTGCTTGGCGAAAGCGTCGCCAATTTTCAGTGCCGTTCCGTTAATCGCTACTATGGCGGAGATCACGTGATCTTCCTCGGCGCGGTCGAGGCTTATGCTTACAATCGCGGAGAACCGCTGTTGTTTGCCCAAGGTGGATACGGGAAGTTTGCTCCCGACAAGAAATCATGAAGAAGAAATCGCAGGCGAGGCGTGCGCCATCCAAGCAGCGACGACTTTCGTCGGACGAACGCCGCAAGGAGTTCGTCGCCAAGGCGACCGAGTTCTTCGCAGAAGAGGGTTTCGCGGGCGGCACTCGCGATCTCGCGCGCCGCCTTGGCGTGACCCAGCCGTTGCTCTATCGCTATTTTCCCAGCAAGGACGACCTGATCAAGGAGGTTTATCGCACAGTCTATCTGGAGCCGCTGGATGAAGGCTGGGATGGGCTGCTAGCCGACCGCTCCCGCCCGTTGCGCGACCGCTTGCTGGAGTTCTACCGCGGCTACACCAAGGTGATCTTCCGGCGGAAGTGGCTGCGCATCTATCTCTATTCGGGCCTGAAGGGACTCGACATCAACCGTTGGTACGTCGGCGTCGTGCGCGACAAAATCCTCACGCGGATCATCAGGGAGTGCCGCCATGAGCTGGGCCTTCCCGTCCAAAGCAAGCCGACCGCACCCGAGATCGAGATGGCATGGGTGTTTCACAGCGGAATCTTCTACTATGGCGTTCGCAAATACATCTACGAATCCCCGGTGCTCGAGGATAAGGAGCAGATGATCCGCGACGCGCTGGATGCTTTTCTGGCAGGCTATTCGCAGGTCTTCGGACGCGAGCGCCTTGTCGGTATGCGACCGCCGGTCAAGGCGGTCGGATAGACTGCCGACGGATTAGATTTTGCTCATTTCGGCGCGGTACCAGTCGCCGATCTCGCTCGCAGTCATCAGCGCGACGCCATCATGGCCGATCACATAGTCCAGCAGCTCTTCGACGTATTTGATCCGATGAGGAACGCCGGTGATGTAAGGATGGATCGAGATCGCCATCACCCGCGCGTTTCCGGCGCCTTCTAGATAGAGCCGGTCGAACTGGTCGGTGCAGCGCTTGAGGAACTGATCCGACGGCAGATGCTGTAGCGCGTGGATCACGATGTCGTTCGTCTCGACCGAATAGGGGATGGTAGTGATGGTGCCGTGAGGCGTAACGATGTCTTGCGGCAGGTCATCGATCACCCAGTCGGCGACATATTCGATACCGTTCAGCCGGAGCAGATCGAGTGTTTCCTCCGTCTCGGTCAGTCCCGGGCTCTCCCATGATCGTGGCGGCTTGCCGGTGAATTTCGCGATTGTTTCGACCGATCGCTTGATGGCATCTGGTTGATCGGCGAGCTTGTGCATCGGACCCTGGACGAAGCCATGGCCCATGAACTCAAACCCGGCTTCGAGCGCTGCGGACGCAACGCGTGGATAGCTGTTGCAGACATTGGCATTGAGCGCCAACGTCACCGGGATATTCCGATCCGTCAGCGCCTTGAATTGCCGCCAAAAGCCGGCTCGCATACCGTATTCGTGCCACGACCAGTTCGGTACGTCGGGCAGGAGCGGTTGGCCCATCGGCGGACTGAGAACGGCACGGGGCATGGCGTTCTCGATTCGCCATTCCTCGACATTCAGAATGACCCAAACGGCGAGCCGCTTCCCGTTGGGCAGGATGAGCTTGGGGCGATCTATCTGTGCTTGATAGGGGATGCGATCGGAAAGGGCCACGTTACGCACTCACATGTCGGTTGCGGATCATTCCGCTGCGTTGGATCGCTTCGACAGCCCGCCATTGATGCGTGGCATGACTTTCTCGGCCATCAGGATCATCGATTGGCGCCCAAGTTCGCGATCCTTCCAATCCTTGCCGGCATAGAGGAGGGTCCCGAACTGACCGACCTCCTGCTGGAATGACAGCAATTGGTCGACGACGCTCTCGGGTGTTCCGTGGATGATCAATCTGTCGCAGATCGATTCGAGCGTCACCTCATCGTCGGGCTGATCGCGCCGGGTCTTGAACAGCTCGATCCGTCCGTTCTTCTTCAGCTTGGTGAACAACGAATGGTAGTAGTAGACATAAGGACTGCCGGGATCGGTCGCATAGGCTTTGGCTGTCGCGGCGTCCTTGGCGACAAAGATGCTCTTCGCGACCCGCCAGTTGGCCGGATCGGCGACGCGGCCAACGCGCTCGCAGCCCTCGACATATTTGGGCCAATGGCTCTTCACCCATTCCGGCATCAGAAAATTCGCCGAGATCGGATCCCAACCGCGCGCCGCGGCTTCCGTCACGCCCTTTGAAAACGGTGCAACCGCAGTAACCACGATAGGCGGATGTGGCCGCTGCAGCGGACGGGCGATGAAACCCTGGCCGATGTCGGCCATCAGGGTTTTCTCGACAGAGATATTCCAGTATTTGCCACGAATGTTATAGGGCGGCTGGCTCTCCCAGATTTGCAAGACTTGGTTGATCGCCTCCAGGAACATTGCGTTGCGATCTGCATCGAGATTGCCGAACAACTCTGCATCCGACAGCAGTCCGCCAGGACTGATACCGAAGATCAGTCTCCCGTCCAGCATATGGTCGAGCATCGCAATTGAAGCCGCTACCGCCGCGGGATGGGTGTTGGGCATGTTGACGGTGCCGGTGCCGAGCCTCATGCGTTTGGTCGCGGCCGCGATCCAGGCGAGGAAGGCGATCGATGACGTGATGTTCTCGGCCTTATCCGTGATGTGTTCGCCGACGTATCCTTCAGTGAAGCCCAGTTCGTCCGCCAGCACGAACGCCTCACGATCCTCCTGCAGCGACTGCCGCCAATCCTTCTCCACCGGATGGATCGGCATCGTAAAGAAACCCAGCCTCATCGCCGGCGGCTCCCAAAAGCCCTTGCCCTTCTGAGCAACGGTGCGTCGTTCAAGTCTTCAAGACAAGCCCCAAAGGGCGAATGTCCAGAAATAATCGTTCGATAAACAAACTTGACGTTTGATAGTCGCCACCCTCTAATCCGGAAAACGTAAAAGTACGGGCGGGGAAGATCGCGTTCATGAAGGCCTCGGCTTTCGACTACGCACGTGCAACCAGCATTGATGACGCGTTGCGGTTGCTTGCCGCGCATGGGCAAGCGGCGAAGGTGCTCGCAGGAGGCCAGAGCCTGATGCCTGCAATGAACCTGCGCCTGATGTCTCCGGAGATCGTCGTCGATATCGGCGGTCTTTCTGAGCTGAAGGGAATCGCCGTGCGTGGAAACACGCTCGATATCGGAGCGCTCACCCGTCACGTCGATCTCTTGCGGTCGTCCGAGATCGCCGCGCATGCGCCATTGCTGGCGGAGGCGGTCGCACATGTCGCGCACCCGGCGATCCGCAACAGGGGAACGATAGGCGGCAGCCTTGCCCATGCCGATCCTGCGGCGGAGCTGCCGGCTTGCATGCTTGCGCTCGATGCGACGGTTGTCGCTCGCGGCAGCAATGGCGAGCGGCGGATTGCCGCGGCGGATTTCTTCACGGGGATATTCGAAACGACGCTGGCGTTCGATGAGCTGCTGATCGCCATCGAGCTGCCGATCGCCCAGAAGAATTCGGCACATTTCTTTCATGAGTTTGCACGCCGCCACGGCGACTATGCGATGGCCGGCCTGGCTGCCAAGGCGGTTGTTCAGAGCGGCCATTTTGCCGAGCTTCGTCTCGCGTATTTTGCGACGGGAGATCGACCCATCCTGGCGAACGCCGCGAACAAGCTCGTCAACGTCGCTGTGACGCCTGCGCTAGTCCTTGAAACGTCTGCGGCCGTTGCGGAAGAGCTGGAGCCACATGAGGACCAGCAAGCCTCGAGCGCAATGCGCCGCCACCTGGCGAAGGTGCTGTTGATTCGTGCGATCGCCGCGCTGTTGCGGCGTCCCGAGCTTGCGGGGACGACGCCGTGACTGCGCCGATATCTCTTACGCTTCGAGTCAATGGCGAGCGCGTCGACGCGCATGTCCTGCCGCGGACCAATCTCGCCGACTTCTTGCGCGAGCATCTGCAGCTGACGGGGACGCATGTCGGCTGCGAGCACGGTGTCTGCGGGGCCTGCACGGTGCGGGTCAACGATGAGATCGTGCGCGCCTGCCTGATGCTCGCGGTGCAGGCTCACGGTGCCTCGGTGCAGACCATCGAAGGTCTGTCGGACAGCGGCGAGATCGCGGACCTGCAGGAGGCTTTCCGGGCGCGCAATGCGCTGCAATGCGGCTATTGCACGCCGGGCATGTTGATGGCCGCACAGGATTTGCTGAAGCAGCAGGCCCTGCCGAGTCGCGAAAAGATTCGCGAACACCTCTCCGGAAACTACTGCCGTTGCACCGGCTATCACGCCATCATCGACGCGATCGAGGCGACCGCGGATGGGCGCAGGAGGCCTGCGCGATGACGGAAGTATCGTCAAAGCCGGGAAGCTTGTCGATGCTCGATCGGCCGAATTCCTACATTGGCAAGACTGTGCCGCGGCCGAATCTCGATCGCCTGATGCAGGGTCGCGGGACCTATGTCAGCGACATGGAACTGCCGCGTATGGCGCATGTAGTGTTCCTGCGTTCGCCGCACGCCCACGCCAGGATACTTGATATCGACGCGACAGCGGTCAAGCAGATGCCCGGCGTCGTTGCGGTCGTGACCGGCAAGGAGTTGGCCGATGTCATCACGCCCTGGGTCGGTGTCCTCTCCCATCTCAAAGGTCTGAAGTCGGCGCCGCAGTATGCGATCGCGATCGACAGGGTCTGCTGGCAAGGCGAGGCCGTCGCGGCAGTCGTGGCAACCAGCCGCGCCCTGGCCGAGGACGCGGCCGAGCAGGTCCAGGTCTCGTATGAGGAACTGGAAGCGGTGACGGACATGCAAACCGCACTTGATCCGGCCACACCGGTGATCCACCCCTCGCTTGGCGACAATCTTGCGTTCGAACGTATTCACAATGCCGGCGAGGTCGATAAGGCCTTTGCCGAGTCGGACGAGGTCGTGGAGGCCGACTTCGTCTTCGGTCGCCATACAGGCGTGACGCTCGAGCCGCGTGCGGTCGTGGCCGACTGGAATGCTGCCGAAGCGCGGCTCACGATCTATCAGGGCACGCAGGCGCCGCACATGGTGCAGAACATCGCGGCCCTGCATCTCGGTCTGGAAGAACGGCAGGTGCGCGTCGTCTGCAAGGACGTCGGCGGTTCTTTCGGCATCAAGGTTCACATTTATGCCGACGAGATGGCGACTTATGCGCTGTCGAAGCTGCTCAAGCGCCCCATCAAGTTCGTCGCTGACCGCGTCGAGAGCTTCAACACCGACATTCATGCTCGTGACCATCGCTGCAAGGGAAAGATCGGCGTCAAGCGAGATGGCACGATCACCGCATTCGAGATCGACGATCTCACGGGTATCGGACCCTATTCCATGTATCCGCGCACCAGCGCGATCGAGGCCAATCAGGTCGTCAATCTCGTCGGTGGCCCCTACGTCACAAGGAATTATCGCGCGCGGGCCCGCGTCGTCTTCCAGAACAAGAATGTGATGTGCCAGTACCGCGCGGTCGGCCATCCCATTGCGTGTTCGGTGACGGAAGGCCTGGTCGATCTCGCGGCCATGCGGATCGGGATGGACCCCATTGAGATCCGTCGTCGTAATCTCATTGCCGACGATGCCTATCCCTGCGGTTCACCGGCTGGGTTGAAGTTCGAGTGCTTGTCGCACCATGCGTCCCTCGCCAAGCTTTTGCAAATGATGGATTATGATCATCTACGCGCCGAGCAGGCGGAATTGCGCAAGCGTGGCGTCCACCGCGGCATCGGGATTGCGAGCTTCATCGAGGTCACCAATCCAAGCGCGGCGTTTTACGGCGTCGGCGGTGCGAAGATTTCATCGCAGGACGGCGTCGCCGTTCGGCTGGACGCGCAGGGTTCCGTGATCTGCCAGACCAGCATCACCGAGCAGGGGCAGGGATCGGAATCGCTGACCGCGCAAATCGTCGGAAGCGTGCTTGGCGTCTCAATGGATAGCGTCCGCGTCATTCTCGGCGATACCGACAACACGCCCTATGGCGGCGGGACCTGGGCTTCGCGCGGCGCCGGCATCGGCGGGGAGGCCGCGTTGCAGGCAGCCAAAATCTTGCGCAAAAACATCCTGGATGTTGCTGCGGCGATCCTGCAGTCGACGCCGGCCGAGCTCGACGTCGTCGACAATACAATCGTGAATGCGAGCGATGGTGCACCACGCATCGAGCTGAAGGAATTGTCGCGGATCGTCTATTTCCGGCCCGATACGTTGCCGCCCGGCATCCAGCCGGAATTGATGGCGACGCGGCATTTTGTGCCGCGCGAATATCCGTTTGCCTTTACCAATGGTGTGCAGGCGTCGTGGCTCGAGGTCGATACCGAGACCGGCTTCGTCAAGCTGCTCAAACACTGGGTGGTCGAGGACTGCGGCACCATCATCAATCCGCAGCTTGTCGACGAACAAATCCGGGGCGGCGTGGTGCAGGGGCTGGGCGCCGCGCTGTTCGAGAAATGTATCTATGACGAGCGCGGCCAGCTCACCAACGCCAATATGGCTGACTACCTCGTTCCGATGTCCGGTGAAATGCCGGACATCGATGTCGGACACATCGTATCGCCGACTGCAGAGAGCGAGTTGGGTGCGAAAGGCGCCGGTGAAGCAGGCACAGCGGGCGCTGCTGCCGCGGTCGCCAACGCGGTGAACGACGCGCTGAAGCCATTCGGCGCGGTCATCACGGAAATCCCGATAACACCGCAGATCGTTCTGACGGCATTGGGCAAAATCTGAGCGGCCTTACTCAGCAGCGCTCGCGATCGCGCCGGCCTCACGGGTCGTGACCACCACTTTGATGGCGTCTTCGACACGCTCGCGAGCATAGCGCAGCGCAGTCGGCAAATCGGCCAGCGGGAACGTGTGGGTGTGAATCCTGGTGGCGTCGAAACGTTTTTCCGCCATCAATTCCATCGCGCGATGAGTCGCGCTGCGGCCTTCGCCGCGGATGCCGTAGACATAGATGTTGTTCCGCACCAGATGCGCGATGTCGGTCGTGACGGGCTCATGCGGAAACGCGGCAAGACAAATCTTGCCGCCGCGGTTGGTCATGTGGATGGCCTGATCGATGGTCGCTTCCGAGCCCGCGCATTCGATCACGTAGTCGGCGCCGATCCCGCCGGTGAGTTGCTTCACCACATCGACCGGGTTCTCGTTGCCGATATTGACGACCCGGTCTGCGCCCAGTTCCTTGCCGATCGCAAGCCGCTTGTCGCGCGTGCCCGTCAGCACAACAGGACTTGCGCCAAGCGCCTTGGCGACGGCCACCGCAAGCAGCCCGATCGGACCTGGCCCGATCACGACAACGCTTTCGCCGGCGACCAGGCCGCCGAGTTCGGTGAGGCCGTACATCGATGTGCCGGCGGTGACGACCAGCGTTGCCTCCGGATCGCTCATGCTGTCCGGCACCGGGATGATCGTGTTGATGTGGTTGACCGCGTATTCGGCAAAGCCGCCATCGGTGGTGAAGCCGTTGGCGCGGTGACCCTTCTCAGGCTTTCCGTAATTCAGGCATGACGTGTACATGCCCATGCGGCAGCGCTTGCATTGCCCGCAACCGGCGTGGATTTCCACCGTGACACGCTGGCCGATCTTGAACTCGTCGACATGCGGCCCGAGCGCTGCCACCGTGCCCATATATTCGTGGCCCGGCGTGAAATTCTTGTTGAAGGGCAAGCCGCCCTGGATGCTCGCCGGCGAACCCCGGTGGATGATTTCGAGGTCGGTCGCGCAAATCGCCACCGCATCGATTCGGACCAGCACCTCGGCGCGTCCCGGTATCGGTGTCGGCTTTTCGCGCAAGGACAATTCGTCAGGGCCGCCGAGCACCCAAGCCTTCATCCGGTCCGGGATAGCGATTTCGGGAGACGTCTTGACGCCGGTGGGATCATACATGGCAACGTTTCCTGCGATTTCTTCGATTCCGGAAGGTAGTTCTAACCTTCCTTGGGGCCGTCGCAATTGGAATTTTAGCTCTCTTTTGCGGCCGAGAGCTTGTAAATCTCCAGCGCGTCGACATCAGCCCCTCGCGCGGCCTTGCCCAACCGGAAAATTTGGGCGGCGAGACTTGCCATCGGCACAGGCGTCGACGTGGCCTGGGCAACATCGGCGACTGTGTCGAGGTCCTTCAACATCGTGGCGATGTGGCCGAGCGGCGGTGAGTGGATGCCTTGCACCATGCGCGGCACGAAGAGCTGCAGCGGAATCGAATCGGCAAAGCCGCCGGCGAGCGCCTCCGGTAGCTTGCGGGCATCGATCCCGGCATTGCTCGCGAGCCGTGTGGCTTCCGCCAGCACCGCCATGGCGCATCCGACGATCACCTGATTGCAGAGCTTTGTCGTCTGTCCTGCGCCGATCGGGCCCATATGCGTGAGCCGCCGCGCCATCGCCAGAACATAGGGGCGCACCCGCTCGACATCGGCGACTTCTCCACCGGCCATCACGGCCAGCGTGCCTTCCTCGGCGCCCTTGGTGCCGCCAGATACCGGCGCGTCGATCCAACCCATGCCATTGGCTGCTTTCAGCCGCGCCGCAATGTCGCGCGCGGCATCGGGATGGATCGATGAAAAGTCGACCACAAGTTTGCCCGCGCCCGATGCGCGCGCGAGACCGTTCGCGCCGAAGATGACGTCTTCGACCGCCCCAGCGTCGGTCACGCACATGAAGATGATGCTGGCGGATTCCGTGACGCCGCGCGGATCGGCGGCGAGTTTTGCGCCGGCCTCAACGAGCGCTTTGGCCTTGCTGGTAGAGCGGTTCCAGACCGCGAGTTCGTAGCCCGCATCGAGAAGGCGCTTTGCCATCGGGACACCCATCATGCCGAGCCCGAGATAGCCGAGCCTCTCGGCTTTCGATCCCTTGCCGCCACCTGTTCCGGTCATGCCGCCGCTCCTTATTCCAAGGTCTAGTTCGCCGCGCGTCGTGAGCGAATATCCCTGCGGGATCAGGCGAATACAAGCGCTACGTCAATGGCTTGCCTGATTGTTTGAACCATGAAAGGCTTATGGCCGAAAACGAGGGGCGCGCTTGTGCCTTTTGGGCAGAGACAGCGGGAGCGGGGATGATGCGGACGGCTTCGAAATGGACCTTGGCAGCGGCAATGGCGGCATCCGTTCTTGCCGGCGCGAGTGCGTCGCAGGCGCAGCAAACGATCCGCGTCGGTTGGACCATTCCGGCGGAGGAATCCAAATACTGGATGATGAAGCGGCCGCAGGAATTCCCCGACCTCGGCAAAACCTACAATATCGAATGGACGCAATTCCAGGGCACCGCGCCGATGACGCAGGCGCTGGCCGCGGGCGCGCTCGACTGCGCGACGCAGGCACCGCTGTCGCTGGCCAATGGCGTGGTCGGCGGTAATCTCAAGGCCTACATCGTGGCGCAGCATGTGTTCGAGAAGCCGGGCGGTTTCTCGGTCTATTGGGCGGTCATGGACAACTCGCCGATCAAGACCATTGCCGACTTGAAGGGCAAGACCGTCGGCATCTCCGTGATTGGCGGTGGCACGCAAGGCCCGTTCAACTTGTTGCTGAAGCAGAATGGGGTCGATCCCGCCAAGGACATCAAGCTGGTCGAGGTTGGTTTCGCCGTGTCCGAGGACGCATTGCGGCAGGGCCGCGTCGATGCCGTCAATATGAATCAACCCTTCGCGGCCCGTGCAGAGGCGAAGGGAGGAACGCGCAAGCTGTTTTCGCTTAATCAGGCGATGCCCAACATCGTGCACATTCTCGAAGCTTGCCGCGCCGATTTCGTCGACAAGAATCCCGATCTGGTCAAGGCTTACGTGCGCGACATCACCTCAGGCATGAAGAAGGCGCTCGCCAACCGCGAAGAGACTTTAAAAGTCGTGAATGAGGTGCTGAAGGCACCGATCCCGGTGCTCGAGACATATCTCCTGAAGGACAACGACTTCGGTCGCGACCCGGGTGCAGCGCCGAACTTCCCTGCGATCCAGAACATGCTCGACATCTACGCCGAGACCGGGATGCTGCCCAAACTCGATGTCGCGCAGTTCAAGCACCCGACCATCGTGGCGCCGCTGCAATAGTCGCACGCTGCGAGGGGTTTCGCACTCCGACCGGAGCCGGAAACATTTGCGTATGAAGAAGTGGCGGTCTCGCGTCACGACCGACGGCCTCGACCGGGCGCCGCATCGCGCCTTCATGCGCGCGATGGGGCTCGACGACGCCGCAATCGCCAAGCCGATGATCGGCGTGGTCAGCATGAAGGGCGAGCAGACGCCTTGCAACATGACTCACGATTTCCAGGTCGAGGCGGCCAAGGAGGGCATCGCGGAGGCCGGCGGCACGCCACGCGAGTTCACCACGATTTCCGTTTCCGACGGCATCAGCATGAATCACGAGGGGATGAAGTTCTCGCTGTTCTCGCGGGAGTTGATCGCCAACTCGATCGAGGCCGTCGTTCACGGCCTTGCCTATGATGCGTTGATCGGCTTCGGCGGCTGCGACAAGACCTTGCCCGGCGTGATGATGGGCATGATCCGGTGCAATGTACCCTCGATCTTCATCTATGGCGGCAGTGCGCTGCCCGGGCGCTTTCAGGGCAAGACCCTCACCGTGCTCGATTCCTACGAGGCCGTCGGTGGCTTCATGACCGGCGAGATCGATCAGCAGACGCTGACCGGGATCGAGCGCAGCTGCCTACCGACGATTGGAGCGTGTGCCGGACAATTCACCGCCAATACTATGGCGATGGTGTCGGAGGCGATGGGGCTGACCATCCCTAATGTCTCGATGATCCCCGGTGTTTATGCGGAGCGCGCGCAAGTAGCGCGGCGCTCCGGGCGCTTGGTGATGGACATGCTGGAACGGGGCGGGCCGTTACCGCGGGAAATCGTCACGCGCAAATCCCTGGAGAATGGCGCCGCAATCGTCGCCGCAACCGGAGGCTCGACCAACGCCGCACTGCATTTGCCGGCGATGGCCAACGAAGCCGGGATCAGTTTCAGCATCGATGACGTCGGCGAGGTCTTCGCGCGGACCCCGCTAATCGGTAATCTGCGGCCGGGCGGCAAGTATACCGCCAAGGACGTCTACGATATCGGTGGTGCGGCGGTCGTCATTCGTGCGCTGATCGAGAGCGGCCATATCGAAGGCACTTGTTTGACCGTCACCGGCCGGACGCTCGCAGACGAATATGGCAATGCCGATGCCCCAGACGGCGAGGTCATCTTTTCGACCAGCAAGCCTATCATGCCCGACGGCGGCGTGGCCGTGCTGAAGGGCAATCTTTGCCCCGATGGTGCGGTTATCAAGGTGGCCGGCCTGAAGAGCCTCGCCTTCGAGGGTGTCGCGCGCGTGTTCGAGGACGAGGAGAGCTGCGTTGACGCCGTCCGCAAGCGTGACTACGCCGCTGGTGAAGTGCTTGTGATCCGCAACGAGGGCCCGGTCGGCGGTCCGGGCATGCGCGAGATGCTCGGCGTCACCGCGTTGATCTACGGACAGGGAATGGGCGAGAAGGTCGCGCTGATCACCGATGGGCGCTTCTCTGGCGCTACTCGCGGCATGTGTATCGGCTATGTCTCACCCGAGGCCTTTATCGGCGGGCCGATGGCGCTGGTTCGCAACGGCGATCGCATTCGTATCGACGCCGGCGCGCGCCGCATGGACTTGTTGATTGCCGATGGCGAGCTCGCGGAACGGCGTAAGGCCTGGCGACCGCGGCCGCCGCGGCATCGGGCGGGCGCGCTCGCCAAATACGCGCGACTGGTCGGTCAGGCGCCGGGCGGCGCGGTAACCCATGATGGTGCGGCAGAATGGCCATGGTTCGATGAACCCAACACTTGACCGGAAGCCGTGTCGCCATGTCCGCCCTCGTTCCGCTATGCTAACAGCGCCGGCAGCGCCAAGCTGGCGAGAGATGCGGAAATGACGATCTTGCCATCACGATCAGGGCTGCGGGCTGAGCCGGTATCGGCGCAGACGATCGCGCCCGCGATGATCGAGGTCGACGGTGTCTCGCAGGTGTTCCAGACTTCGACGCGCCAGCAGCATCTTGCGCTGTCGGACATTTCGCTTTCCGTCGGTGACGGTGCCTTTGTTTCTATTCTCGGTCCGTCCGGCTGCGGAAAGTCGACGCTGCTCTACATCGTCGGTGGCTTCGTGCAGCCGACCCGCGGTGTCGCGAAGATGAAGGGCAGGGCGATCACGGGACCCGGGCCTGATCGCGGACCGGTGTTCCAGGAATTCGCGTTGTTCCCCTGGAAGAGCGTGCTTGGCAACGTCATGTACGGTCCGCGCCAGCAAGGCGTGAAGCCTGCGGAAGCCGAGGCGCAGGCCCGCGCGCTGCTCGAAATGGTCGGTCTCAAGGGTTTTGAGGACTTCTATCCGAAGGAATTGTCCGGTGGCATGAAGCAACGCGTGGCGCTGGCGCGCACGCTGGCCTATCATCCGGAAGTGCTGCTGATGGATGAGCCGTTCGGCGCGCTCGATGCACATACACGCACGCGGCTGCAGAATGACCTACTCAACATCTGGGAGCGCGATCGCAAGACGGTGCTGTTTGTTACTCACTCGGTCGAGGAAGCGGTATTCCTCTCCGACAAGGTCGTGATGATGACGCGCTCGCCCGGCCGCATCCGGCAGATCGTCGATATCGACCTGCCGCGGCCACGCCGCCGCACCGAGCTGTTGCTCGATCCGCGCTACCAAAAATATGTCGTCGAGATCGATCGCATGTTCGACGACAGCGGCGAGAATGAGCTGAAGCCATGATCTCGTCCGGCACCGTGCTCAAGCGGGTTGCGCCGGTGTTTGCCTGCATCGGGCTGCTTGGGATTTGGCAGGCCGCATCGCTGGCTCTGCACAACGACAGCTTCCCGACCGCAACCGAGGCGCTTCGCGCCATTCCATCGATCCTCGGCGACAAGGACTCACTCGTTAATTTCGGGGCCTCGCTGCGCCGGATGGCAATCGGCTTTAGTATTGCCGTGGCCTTTTCGATTCCGCTCGGGCTCTTCATGGGACGCAGCCGCGCCGTGGCGTCGTTCTTCAATCCGCTGTTGATGGTGATTTATCCCGTGCCCAAGGCGGCGCTGATGCCGATCATCATGCTCTGGCTCGGCGTCGGCGATATCGCAAAGACGCTGGTGATCTTTCTCGGCGTCAGCCTTCCCGTGATCTATCACAGCTTCGAAGGCGCCAAGGCGGTGGAAGAAAAGATGCTGTGGTCGGGCGCCGCAATGGGTCTCTCCGCCGCGCAGCGCATGATCCGTATCGTTCTGCCGTCGGCGTTGCCGGAAATTCTGACGGGCTGCCGCACCGGCCTGGTGCTGGCGCTGATCACCATGATCACCAGCGAGATGATCGCCCGCCAGTCCGGCGCCGGCAACATTCTGTTCAACGCGCTCGACATGGGACAGTACGACACCGTCTTCGCGATGATCATCATCGTCGGCGCGATGGGCATTTGCCTCGACGCCCTGTTCGAGCGGATCCGCGCCCGGCTGGTGCGCTGGTCCGAGCCGCAGTTCGATATTCCCCTGAGCTTCTCATGAACGCACGTGCCGTCACATCTGATCTCCTGCTTGGCGTGATCCCGATCGCGATGGTCATCGCTGTGTGGCAGGCGCTGGTGTCGTTCGGCTATGCGCCAGTGACGCTGCTGCCTCCGCCCGGACAAGTGTTTGCGCGCTTGGTGCAGCAGCTTCTAACCGATACGTTCCGGCAGGAGATTGCCGCCACGCTGTTCCGGCTGTTTGCGGGCTTTTCGATTGCAGTGATCCTGGGCGTCGGAATCGGCCTCGCGGCAGCGGTCAATCCCGCCCTCAACGCCGTGGTGCGTCCAATCGTGCGCGTGCTTGCGCCGCTTCCCAAGGTCGCTCTCTATCCGGCACTGTTGTTATTGGTGGGCTTTGGCCATGAATCCAAGATTGCGCTCGTTACCGCAGATGCCTTGTTTCCGATCCTGCTCTCGACCTATTACGGCGCTTCGACCGTCGAGCAAAAGCTGATCTGGTCGGCGATGGCAGCAGGTACGCCGCCGCGCGAAATCCTGTTCAAGGTGGTATTGCCGGCGGCGGCGCCGTCGATCCTGACAGGCTGCCGCATTGGCCTCGTGATTTCCTGCATCGTCGTGTTCCTGGCCGAGATGATCACTTCGACCGATGGCCTCGGCCACGTACTGGTGACGGCGGCGCGCACCTTCCAGGCGGTCGACATGTTCGTGCCGTTGATCACGATCTCGCTGCTCGGATTGATCCTCAACGGCTTGCTCGAAGCTGTGCGGTCGTATCTATTGCGCGGGTTTCCTGAGAGCTAGGAGAACAGCATGTTGGCGGACCGCATCGAAGCGAAGTGGATCGACGCGTTCTGCGAGGTGTTCGAACGCTGCGCGGTCAAATCGGGCGATACCGCGGCGATCTTGTCCGAGACGCAATCGCGTGCGCTCAATGTGCATCTGGCCGAACTCGCGCTGCTCCGGATGGGTGCGCGGCCGTTCCATGTCGTCGTGCCGACGCCGCGCAACCGGCAGATTGTGCCGATCCGTTCCACTGGCGCCAGCGAAGCGATTCAGCGGCTTGGTCCTGTGGTCACCGCGCTCCAACAGGCGGGATTCGTGGTCGATTGTACTATCGAGGGTCTGATGCATGCGCCGGAAACGCCCGACATCCTGAAGGCAGGCGCGCGCATTCTGGTGATTTCGAACGAGCATCCGGAAGCGCTGGAGCGGATGGTGCCCGACACTGCTTTGGAGAAGCGTGTTCGTGCCGCAGCCAAGATGCTACGCGGAACGAAGCACATGCGCGTGACCTCGAAGGCCGGAACGGCGCTCGACGTCGACATGATCGGTGCCTCGACCGTCGGCGTCTGGGGCTGGACCGACCGGCCGGGGACGCTCGCACATTGGCCCGGTGGGATCGTCGTCAGCTTCCCAAAGAGCGGTACCGTCAATGGCACGCTGGTGATGGCACCAGGCGATATCAACCTCACGTTCAAGCGCTATCTCACATCGCCGGTGAAGATGACGTTGAAGAACGATTACGTCACCGATCTGGAAGGTGAGGGCGCTGATGCCGCGATGATGCGGGCCTATCTCGCGGCATGGGGCGATCGCGAGGCTTATGCGGTGTCCCATGTCGGTTTCGGCATGAACCCGGGCGCGCGCTACGAGTCGCTGTCGATGTACGATCAGCGCGACACCAATGGCACCGAACTCCGCGCTGTCTCCGGCAACTTCCTGTTCTCGACGGGTGCCAACGAGTTCGCGGGCCGCTACACCGCCGGCCATTTCGACTTGCCGATGATGGGCACGACCATCGAACTCGATGGCGTCGCCGTGGTGCGCGAGGGCGTGCTGCAGGACGTGTTCGGCTAAGTCACGGGCGGTCGCGCCAGGCCAAAATGCCTGAGCATGTCGACCAGCGCACCAAGGCGCTTCTCGCGATGGGCGTCGACGTCCATGCCGGAATAGTCGAGGAAGCCGGCGCCGGTGCGAAGCCCGATGCGGCCATCGCGCATGTTGCTTTCGATCACATTGGGCGCGCGGTAACGGTCGCTGCCGAGCGCGCTTTCGAGATAGCGGCTGGCGTAATAGAGAATGTCGCCACCTCCCAAATCGATGAATTCCAAAAGTCCCAGCACCGCGTAGCGGAAGCCAAAACCATAGCGGATCGCCTTGTCGATCTCCTCCGCACTGGCGACGCCTTCCTCCACCATGCGTGCGGCCTCGTTCATCGCGAGTGTCTGGATGCGCGGCACGATGAAGCCCGGTGTTGACGCACACACCACCGGCACCTTGCCGATGCCTTCCAGCAAGACTTTAACGCGCGCGATGATGGCGGGATCGGTCGCTTTGCCGGGCGAGATTTCGACCAACGGGATCAGATAGGCCGGGTTCAGCCAGTGTACGTTGAGGAATCGTTCGGGATGCTCGATCGCGCCGGAGAGGTCGTCGACCAGAATCGTCGACGTTGTCGATGCGATGATGACATCGGGTCCGACCGATTTCGATGCTGCGCCAAGCACCTCGCGCTTCAGCTCCACGACCTCGGGCACGCCCTCGAACACCAAACCTGCCTCGCCGAGAACGGCCGCACTGGCTATTGCAGGGACTACCTTAACGCGGCTGATGATGGCTTCGGCATCTCCATCCTTCAGCAAACCGAACCGCGCCAGGCTGGCTAGCGTCTTCCTGACCTCGTCCAAAGCCTCGGCTTCCAGCTTGGCAAATTGCGCGGGTGAACGTCCGGCCTTGACATCGATCATGGTGACGGCGTGGCCGGCATAAGCGAATGCGACCGCCATACCGCGGCCCATGCGGCCGGCGCCCAGGCATGCGATGGCCGGCCGGATATCATTCATACGCCAAATCCTTCACGCAGCAGCGTCTGCAATTCCGCGCGATGCAGGCCGCCAAGGCCGAGGCTCGCCAGCGAGCGTCCGGTTGCCGTAAAATCCTCACGGCAAATCGTGCCACCGATCACAAGGAAGGCTCGCGCGAGTGGCGTGTCGACGCCAGCCATTTCCGCCACCGAAATCAGCAACGACAGCCCCAGCCGCAAATCCTCTCGCATGTAACGGTGTTCGGTCAGAACTAGTTGTTCGCGCCAGTCGCCGGAATCTATCAAGCGGTCGTGCGAGCCGCGGCCATACATCCAGATTTCGCCTTCCCTGGCATAGTGATTTGCCAGCGGGAAATGCGGCGCGCCATAACCAAGGGCCTCGCGCACTTTGATGCGCTCGGCATCGAGCGCGTCGGTGACGCGGCGGATTGCGGCCTGCGTGCCTTCTTTATGAATGTCCCATCGTTCGAAGTGCTCAATTGGCCCCGCGTTCATTACGATCAACGGCGGATGGATGATCGGACCGGCATTCATCAGCGCGCCCGATAGCGCATCGCCGCAAGGCTCAATCACGCCGGGAAAGGCGCGCGAGATCACCACAAGTGCGTGTTCCGCATTGCGCAACGGGAAGACGCCGACCGGCAGCCGCTTGGCGCGGATCGTGATCGCGACCTCGAACGGACCGTGCTTGCGCGTCAACCAGGGCAGGGTGCCGGTTTCGGCAAAGCTGACGTCGGCGCGGTTGCCGGCATCATGCTTGGCCTTGGCGAAGATCATCGAACCGAAAGTCGCGGGCGGCAGGAACACCACTTGTCCGCCGCGCAGATGCGGCGCGAGCTGTTTGGCGATATCGTCCTGAGCGAAGGCCGGCGCGGGACAAAGGATCAGTTCTGCGCTGTCGACAGCCTTGGCGATGTCAGTCGTTACCAGCGCCAGCTTCAGATCATGCCGCCCGTTGACGTCCTTGACCAGAATGCGCGAGCCTGCTGTTCGGTGAGCCGCGGCTTGGTCCGCATCGCGCCGCCACAGGCGCACCTCGTGCTTCCCCAGCGCGAAATCTCCCGCGGCCGCAAACGAGCCGTTTCCCCCGCCCAACACCGCGATCTTCACGCGACGCCTCCCCGCTCAGGCGTTTGTGCGTCGATCTGCTTCAGCATGAAATGCTGAACCTTGCCCAGCGCGGTGCGCGGCAAATCCTCCACAAACACGACATCGCGCGGTACCTTGAAGCGCGCCAGTTGCGACTGCACGTGCGCTTTTAGGTCATCAGCGCCGACTGATGCACCGTTTCGACGGATGACATAGGCGATTGGCACCTCGTCCCAACGCGGATCGGGCCGTCCGATCACGCCGCAGTCGGCGACATCCGAGTGTTCCAGCAGCACGCGCTCGACCTCGGCCGGTGAGATGTTCTCCCCGCCGGAGATGATCAGGTTTTTCTTGCGGTCGTGGACCCAGAAATAGCCATCCGCATCGCGGCGGCCGATATCGCCGGAGCGATACCAACCCTTGTGCAGGGCTTCGCGGGTCGCTGCTTCATTTCCCCAATATTCGTGGAAGACGTTGGGACCGCGCACCGCAATCTCTCCGGCGACATCAGGAGGCAACTCGTTGCCGTTGTCGTCGATGATGGCGGCTTCGCAGCACAGACCGGGCAGGCCGGTTGAGCCTTCGCGCGTGAGGTCGCCGCCGATCCGCGTATAGACCGCAATCGGGCAGGTTTCGGTCGAGCCATAGACCTGCAGCACCGGCACGCCCCGCGCAACAAAGCGGTCGACCAGCGGCTGTGGCACGATGGTTGAGCCTGTCGAGATGGCCCTCAGAGACGACAGATCGGTCGTCGGCCATGCGGGATGTTCGGTCACCGCCTGGATGATTGCAGGCACCAGCACCGTCAATGTCGGCCGTTCGCGCTCGAAGCTGGCGAGCGCGCTATCCGGCGTAAAGCGCGAATGGATCGTGACGGTGGCGCCGTGATGCAGCGCAGGCGTGGTCTGGATGTTCAGGCCACCGACATGAAAGAAGGGCAGCACCGTCAACACGTGATCGTCTGATGTGAGGCCGTGCATATGCTGGCTCATCACGCCGTTCCAGAGTAGGGCCTCCTGTCGCAGCACCGCGCCTTTCGGTCGACCCGTGGTGCCCGAGGTGTAGACGATCAGCAGTGGGCTGGAGAGATCGGCGTATGGATTGCGGCCGTCGCCGCGGCCTTGTGCAAGCAGAGTCTCGAACGTAACGCCACGCGGCGGAGTGAAATCGAAGCCGACGACGCCAGTTTCTGGCAGCCGCTTCTCCAACTCCGGCAGCACCGCCTCGAACGCCTGCTCCAGCATTAGTATCTTGACGCTTGCATCGTTCAGGATGAACAGCTGTTCGGCAACCGCCAGCCGCCAGTTCAGCGGCACCAGCATCGCACCCAGCCGTGCGCAGGCGTAGAGCAACACGAGATAGTCCGTCCGGTTCAGGCTCAGGATCGCGACGCGATCGCCACGGCCTACATCAAGCTCCGACTTCAGGGCGCGCGCGGTTTGCTCGATGCGCGCTACAAGCGCCGCATAGCTCAGCGACTTGCCTTCGAAGTGCAGCGCAGGCTTGTCCGGGGCAAAGGCCGCGTTGCGCTCGATCAGACCCGAGAGATCCACCGTTAGTCGTCCGTCTCGCCGGGTTCGTACAGCGCCTCGCGCCCGATCCGATCGAGGCAGAGCTCGGCGGTCCATGGCAGCATCAGCGAACCGCAGCGGCTGTCGCGATAGATGCGTTCCAGTGGCAATGATTTCAGCATGGCCTGTCCGCCGCAGGTGCGGATCGCGAGCGTCGCCAGCTCGTTGGCGCCTTCCATGACCGAATACTGCGCGGCGTAGGCGCGCAGCACCTGCTCCTTGCCCGGATTGGCGCGGGCTTCGCTCACGGCCTGGAACCAGATTGCCTTGATCTGCTCGAGCTTGATCTGCATCTGCGCGACCGCGATCTGCTTGGTCGGATACATTCGCCGCTTCACCGGCGGCGTACCCGGCACCTCGCCGCGCAGATAACGCACGGTGAAATCATAGGCCGCCTGAGCGAGACCCATGTAAGTCGGCGATAGCGTCAGGAACATGTGCGGCCAGCGCTGCGCCGCCTGGAAATAAACGCCGCGCGGCATCAGCGCCGCGTCTTCTCCGACAAAGACGTCTTTGAACAAAAGCGTGCGCGAGACCGTGCCGCGCATGCCGAGGGGATCCCAGTCGCCAACGACAGACACACCGTCGGCTTTGGCGGGCACGGCGAGATAAAGCGTGTTGCGGCGTGAGGCCTTTTCGCCTTCCGCAATCTCGGTGCAGAGCACGCCATAGTAATCGGCGTGTCCCGAGAGCGAAGCGAAGATCTTCTTGCCATTGACGAGCCAGCCGCCTTTGACCGGTTTGGCCTCAGTCCCGAAGGCTACGCCGCCGGCCGCGGCGGCACCACCTTCGGAGAAGGGCTGCGAATAGATCGCGCCGCTGTTGACGATGCGCTTGTAGTGGACCGCGCGCCGTCGCTCGTGCTCCGCCCGGATGCTCGCGTCCATATCGAGATCGTCGGCAAGCGGGCCAGACCAAAGCGTGGAGCAGACATGCATGTTCCAGGTCAGCGCAGTAGCCCCGCAATAACGGCCAATTTCGGCTGCCGCCAGCGCATAAGTCTGGTAGTCGGCGCCAAATCCGCCGTGCGTCTTCGGGATCGATATTCCAAGCAGACCCGTGCGGTGCAAATCCTTGTAGTTCTCGGTTGGGAATTTGGCATCGCGGTCGTAGGCCGCCGCGCGCTCGGCAAACACGGTCTGACCGAGTTCGCGGGCCCGCGCGATGATCGCGGCCTGCTCGTCGTTCAGGCGGAACGCTGCGGGATCGAAGATCGGCGCATCGAGTGCGACCTTGCCTGATGTGGCTGCATTCTTGCTGATTGGCGCGGTCATCTAGGCAGCGCCTTCGATTGTCTTGAGGAACTGGTCCAGCGCGGCATTGAATGCCTTCGGACGTTCGAGATTGACGAGGTGGCCGGCGCCTTGCAACTCGACGTAGGCGGCTTCTGGGATGTAGGTCGCCATTTTCGCCATCATCGGCGCAGGTGCATTCTTGTCCTTCGACCCCGACAGCACCAGCGTCGGCACGGTGATATCAGCAAGCGCCTTGCGCTGGTCGAAGCCGAGCAGGGCCAACATCATGGCGCGATAGCTCGCCTCGGGAACGTTGCCCATGCAATCGCGGGCGACGTCCATACCTGCGGGATCGGGATCGTCGCCGATCAACTCCTTCACCAGCACCGGCGCCAGCGATTTCATCGTCTCGCCACGATCGAGCGGGCCGAGGCGGGCTTCGATGAATTGCTTTTGCCAGTCGCCCTCGGCTTTGCCGAAGGCAGGGCTGGTCTGCGCCAGTACGACGGCGGCGGCGCCGCGCGGATATTTTGTCAGCCATTGCTGCACGATCATGCCGCCGATCGAGTGGCCGACCAGCACGGGCCGCGACTCGCCGATCGCCTGCAGGAAATCCTGTAGCGCGTCTGCAAGGGTGGCGATGCTGGCACTTGGCAAAGCGGCCGAGCCGCCATAGCCCGGCATGTCCCAGGCCATCGCGCGATAGCGATCGCTGAAGGCTTCGATCTGCCCGCGCCAGGCGCGCGCCGCGCCGCCGATCCCGTGCAGGAACACCAGCGACGTGTTGTTCGGATCGCCCGCGGCCTCGTAGGCAAAGCGGCCATCTCTGGTTTTCAACGGCGTTGTCATGGGCGCGATGCTAACAGGCCCGCGGCTTCCTTGCAAAAGCTTGAAGTATAAAATATACGCGGAATCTGTCTTCATTTTGGGGAGCCCAAGCATGTCCGGGTTGCCGCGTTCCGCGCATGCGGTGGTGACCGGCGGCGGCCGCGGCATCGGCCGGGCCATCGCGACGCAATTGGCGAGCGCGGGCGCAACCGTCACGGTGCTCGGCCGTAATCGCGCGACGTTGGATCAGGCCGTTGCGGCAGGCGATGCGCATTTTGCCGACGTCGCCGATGTGACGGATCAAGCGGCAATCGGGGCGGCGATTGCGAAAGCTGCCGAGCGGCAGCCGATCGATATCCTGATCGCCAATGCCGGGATTGCGGAATCTGCACCCTTCGCGAAGTCCGATACGGCGCTGTTCAAGCGCATGATCGACGTCAATCTGATGGGGGTGGTGCATGCCGTCCAGGCGGCGCTGCCGTCGATGCGGCAACAGCCGCACGGCCGCATCGTTGCGATCGCATCGACGGCCGGTCTCAAGGGCTATGCCTATGTCAGCGCCTACAGTGCCGCAAAACATGCAGTCGTCGGTCTTGTGCGCTCGCTCGCACTGGAGCTTGCGAATACGCATATCACCGTCAACGCCGTGTGCCCCGGCTTTACCGACACCGATCTGGTCGCGGGCAGCGTCGAAACTATCATGACAAAGACCGGCCGCAGCCGGGATCAGGCGATCGCCGAGCTCGCCAAGCATAATCCGCAGGGCCGGCTGATAAGCCCGCAGGAAGTTGCCGGCACCGTGTTGTGGCTGTGTGGCGAGGGCGCCGGTGCGGTTACCGGGCAGGCGATAGTCGTCGCCGGCGGTGAGATTTGATCAGGGAGTTTCCATGTCCAGACCAGCCAATCCCGTCACCTTGCCGCTCGTCGATTATTCACCGAAGCATTTCCTGCTGGCGGTGGTCGATGGCGTGGCGACCGTGACGCTCAATCGTCCCGAGCGCAAAAATCCCCTGACCTTCGACAGCTATCGCGAGCTCACGGATTTCTTCCGCGCCTGTGCATTCGACGACGAGGTGAGGGTTGTCGTGGTGACCGGCGCTGGCGGCAACTTTTCCTCTGGCGGTGACGTGTTCGAGATCATCGGCCCGCTCGTGAAGATGGATACCAAGGGGCTGACGGCTTTCACCCGCATGACTGGCGATCTCGTCAAGGCGATGCGCGCTTGTCCGCAACCGATCGTGGCTGCCGTCGAGGGCATCTGCGCCGGCGCGGGCGCCATCGTCGCCATGGCCTCCGACATGCGGTTGGCCGGCGTCGGCGCCAAGGTGGCCTTTCTCTTCAACAAGGTCGGGCTGGCCGGTTGCGACATGGGGGCATGTGCGATCCTGCCGCGCATCATCGGCCAATCGCGTGCGTCTGAACTGCTCTATACCGGCCGCTTCATGACGGCAGAGGAGGGCGAGCGCTGGGGCTTTTTCAGCCGCATCGTCACGCCGGAGCGGGTGCTGCACGAGGCGCAATTGCTTGCGCGGCAGGTCGCGGAAGGGCCGGCCTTCGCCAACACCATGACCAAGCGCATGCTGGCGATGGAATGGGCGATGTCGGTCGAGGAGGCCATCGAAGCCGAGGCGGTGGCGCAGGCACTCTGCATGACCACGGCCGATTTCGAGCGCGCCTTTGTCGCCTTTTCCAACAAGGTGAAGCCGGTGTTCCAGGGGAATTGAGCCCAAGGGCCCAGCCGGGGGCTTGTCACCAGATATTTTAAGTTTAAAATATCTCCGATCCGATTATCCCGGAGGCGCGCATGAAGATCGCGATCATCGGCGGCGGCCCGGCAGGCCTCTACGCCGCGATCCTGCTCAGGAAGCAGCGGCCGGAGGCCGAGGTTACGGTCTACGAGCGCAACCGCGCCGACGACACCTTCGGCTTCGGCGTGGTGTTCTCCGATGCCACCCTCGATAACTTCGAGAAATACGATCCACCCAGCTATCGCCGCATCACCCAGGAATTCGCCTATTGGGACGATATCGCCGTGCACTTCCGCGGCACGGTGCATCGTGTCGGCGGCAACGGCTTTTGCGGCTGCTCGCGACGCAAACTGCTGCTGATCCTGCAAGAACGCGCCCGCGAACTCGGCGTCCGCCTGCAGTTCGAGGTCGAGATCGCTGACGAGGCCCGTTTTGCCGATGCCGATCTCATCATTCTGGCCGACGGCATCAATAGCCGATTTCGCGAGAAACATATCGGTCACTTCGAGCCTGAGGTCGATGTCCGCTCCAACCAGTTTGCCTGGATGGGTTCGACCAAACCGCTCGATGCGTTCACCTTCATCTTTCAGGAGACCGAGTGGGGGCCGTTCATCGCGCACGCCTATCAGTATGAGGCGGGGCGCTCGACCTGGATCTTCGAGACCGACCCGGCGACGTTCGAGCGCGCCGGATTGAAGGGGCTCGATGAAAAGCAGTCCGCCGATCGCATGGTCGCCATTTTCGGCTGGTTCCTCGGCGGGCATCAGCTTCTCACCAATCGCTCGACGTGGCGCAATTTCCCGATGATCCGCAGCAAGCGCTGGGTCAAGGACAATATGGTGCTGATCGGCGACGCCAAGGCGACCGCGCATTTCTCGATCGGTTCCGGCACCAAGCTTGCAATGGAAGACGCGATTGCGCTGGCCGAGGCCATGGAACGCGCGCCAACGATCGCGGCAGCGCTGGCGCAATATGAGCAGGGACGGCGCGAGGAGGTCGAGAAGACCCAGCATGCGGCCGACGTCTCGCTGGTCTGGTTCGAGCATGTCGACCGCTTCTGGGAGTTCGATCCGGTCCAGTTTGCGTTCGGCGTGATGACACGCTCCAAAGCGATCACCTATGACAATTTGAATCTGCGTGCGCCGGATTTCGTCGCCGAGGTCGACAAGGCCTTCGCCAGGCAAGTCCGAGCCAAGGGCTTTGATGTTGATGTCGACAAGCCGCTCGCGCCTATGTTCCAGCCGATGCGGCTGCGCGAGATGGAAATCGCCAACCGCGCGGTGGTGTCGCCGATGTGCATGTATTCGGCCGACGAGGGCATGCCGACCGACTTTCATCTGGTGCACTACGGATCCCGCGCGATCGGCGGCGCGGGACTAATCTTCACCGAGATGACTTGTGTCGGCCGCGATGCCCGGATCACGCCGGGCTGCGCCGGCTTGTGGACCGACGAGCAGGAGGCCGCCTGGAAGCGCATCGTCGATTTCGTCCATGCCAATTCGGCGGCGAAGTTCGCGCTGCAGCTCGGTCATGCCGGCCGCAAGGGCGCGACCAAGCTGATGTGGGACGGCATCGACCGGCCACTGGAGCAGGGCGGTTGGGACGTGATCTCGGCTTCCCCAATTCCTTATTTTCCCGACAGCCAGGTGCCGCGCGAGATGGACCGCGCCGCGATGGATGCGGTGAAGAAGGCGTTCGTTGACGCGGCCGAGCGGGGCGAGCGCTGTGGCTTCGATATGCTGGAGCTGCACTGCGCCCACGGCTATTTGCTCGCGAGCTTCATCTCGCCGCTCACCAATAAACGTACCGACGCCTATGGCGGCTCGCTGCAAAACCGGCTGCGGTTTCCTCTCGACGTGTTCGAGGCCATGCGCGCGGCGTGGCCCGCACACAAGCCGATGTCGGTGCGTATCTCCGCGACCGACTGGGCTGAAGGCGGCATCACCGGCGATGACGCGGTTGCGATCGCGCGCGTCTTTGCCGAGGCCGGCGTCGATCTCGTCGACGTTTCGACCGGTCAGACGGTCCGCGATGCGGAGCCGATCTATGGCCGCATGTTCCAGACGCCATTTTCCGATCAGGTCCGCAACGAGGCCCGCGTGGCCACCATGTGCGTCGGCAACATCACGACATCAGATCAGGTTAACACCATCCTTGCCGCCGGACGCGCCGATCTGGTCGCGCTCGGCCGGCCGCATCTGGTCGACCCGGCATTCACCATGAAGGCGGCCGCCTGGTATGGCGCGGATGTGTTCTGTCCGCCGCAATATCTGCCCGGCAAGGAGCAGATTTTCCGCAACAGCGTGCGTGACCGGCAGGATTTCGAGGACCTTAAAATTAAGGCTAAGCCGAAAACCCGCGCCGAGCTCAGGGCGGAGGCCACAAAGCCGCTTGCGGCCGAATAACGGCCTATGCGACTTTAACCCGAGTGTGGTTGCGTCCGGAGTTTGGCCATGAAGGCGATCATCATTGGCGGCGGTATCGGTGGCCTCACCACCGCGCTGATGCTGCGAGCCCGCGGCATCGATTGCGAAATCTACGAACAATCCGATTCGATCCGCGAACTCGGCGTCGGCATCAACACGCTGCCGCATGCGATCCGCGAGCTTGCCGGCATCGGCCTGCTCGATCGGCTCGACCAGGCTGCGATCCGCACCTATGAGCTGTACTATCTGACCCGCCACGGTCAGCAGGTCTGGCATGAGAAGCGCGGACTCGACGCCGGCCACGAAGTGCCGCAATTCTCGATTCACCGTGGCCGCCTGCAGGGCGTGATCCATCAGGCCGTCGTCGAGCGTCTCGGCAATGACGCGATACATACCGGTTATCGGCTCGGCTCATTCACGCAGGATGAGGGCGGCGTCACCGCCTATTTCTTCGGCCGTGGCGGCGCGCATACGCACACGGCGCGTGCGGACATCCTGATCGGCGCCGACGGCATCCATTCCAAGGTGCGGCAGACGCTGTTTCCGGAGGAAGGCCCGCCCTGCTGGAACGGCCTGATGCTGTGGCGCGGCGCGACCGATTGGCCGGTGTTTCTCACCGGGCGTTCGATGATCATTGCCGGCGGCCTGAATGCCAAGGCGGTCGTGTATCCGATTGCGGAAGGCTCGAGCCCGGCAAGCCGCCTGACCAATTGGGCAGTCCTCGTAAAGATCGGCGACGGCAGCGCGCCGCCAGCTCGCCGCGAGGATTGGTCGCGGCTCGGCCGCCCCGAGGAACTGATGCCGCATGTCGCGGGCTTTTCGATCCCGCAGGTCGACTTCGCAAGCTTGGTGCGCGCCACGCCCGAATTCTGGGAATATCCCTGTTGCGATCGCGATCCCCTGCCGCACTGGTCGAGCGGACGCGTCACGCTGCTCGGCGATGCCGCCCATCCGATGTATCCGGTGGGCTCGAACGGCGCTTCGCAGGCGATCCTCGATGCGCGTTGTCTGGCGGACGCGCTGGCGCGCTCTGAACATCCGCGGCAGGCTTTGGCGGCCTATGAAAAGCAGCGGCTGCCGATGACGGCCGACGTCGTCGCGTCCAACCGCCGCGGCGGCCCGGAGGGCGTGATCGATGCCGTCGAGCAGCTCGCGCCGCAAGGTTTTTCCGACATCGACACCGTCTTGAATTACGAGTCGCGGGAGGCGATCGTGCGCGGCTACGCAGCGAAAGCCGGCTTCGCTGCGCGCGTGGTGTCGCGGTAGCGTTTACGCGCCGGGAGGCGGCGGCAGGAAGTGGATGTTGTGCTCGGCCGCGAGCTTCACGACATCGTCGGGGTTCTGCTGCTTCATGTTGTGGATCGCCCAGAACAGGTCGTAGAGCCGCCGCGTCGGTGACACCCAGAACAATGTCTTCGCGTTCTGCTGTGACTTGTTGAAGATGCCATGCGGCTTGCCCATCGGCAGGCGCACCGTATCGCCCGCTGTCGCAAACTCCTCGGCGCCGTCCAGGAAGAAGTCGAGCTTTCCTTCGAGGATATAGAGATATTCGTCCTGGTCGGGATGGATGTGTGGCGGCACGAAGGTGCCGGGCGGAAACGTCGCGTGCCAGGAGAAGCTGTGCTCGGTGCGGCTCTTCGGCACATAGGTCTGGCCGAGGATGTTCCAGCTGATGCCCTGAATGCCTTCATTGGCCCGGGTGATGCCGGCGACTTCGGTTTTCATGTGTTCACTCCCTGTGTCTGCTTTTACTTGCCCGCCGCGCAGTCCTTGGCGTAGCCGTCGCCGTATTTCTCAAAGACCTTCTGCACGATCTCGGTCTGGAATTTGCCGTCAGGGCGCTTCGCGACCTTGGTCAGGTAAAAATCCTGGATCGGGTAGCCGTTGGTGTTGAACTTGAAGCCGCCGCGCAGCGAGGTGAAGTCGGCCTTCTTCAGCGCAGCCGCGACCGCGTCCTTGTTGGAAAGGTCGCCCTTCACCGCCTTGGCCGCGCTGTCGATCAACAGCGCGGTGTCATAGCCCTGCATCGCGTAGGTCCCGGGCACGGCGTTGTAGGCGGCCTCATAGCCCGCGACGAACTTCTTGCTCTGCGGATTGTCCAGATTGGGCGCCCAATCGGCGCCGCCGAACATGCCGACCGCTGCATCCTGTTGCGCCGGCAAGGTCGATTCATCGACGGTGAAGGCGGACAGCACGGGAATGCTGTCGGCAAGGCCTGCCTGCCGGTATTGCTTGACGAGGTTCACGCCCATGCCGCCCGGCATGAAGGTGAAGACGGCGTCCGGCTTCTGCGAGGAAATCTTTGACAGCTCGGGTTGGAAGTCGAGCGTGCCCAACGGCACGTAGGATTCCTCGACGATCTCGCCTTTGTAGTCGAGCTTGAAGCCGGCCGCGGAGTCGCGGCCCGCCTGATAGTTCGGCACCAGTAGGTAGACGCGTTTGTAGCCGCGATCCTGCGCCACCTTGCCCAGGATCTCGTGCACTTGGTCGTTCTGGTATGAGGTCACGTAGAAGAACGGACTGCACTCCTTGCCGGCGTAGCTCGATGGCCCCGCATTCGGACTGATCAGAAACGTCTTTGTATCAATCACCGGCTTGTGGATCGCCAGCAGGATGTTGGAGAAGATCGGGCCGACCACGAAATCGACCTTGTCGCGCTCGAGCAGGCCTTTGACCTTGGTGACGGCGGCATCCGGTTTCAGCTCGTCGTCGGCGACGATGACCTCGACGTCCCTGCCGCCCATCTTGCCGCCGAGGTCCTTGACTGCGAGCGCGAAGCCGTCGCGCACCTGCCCCCCGAGCGCTGCCGCCGGTCCGGACAGGGTGACGATCACGCCGATCTTGATCTTGTCCTGCGCGGCCGCTGGTCCCATCGCGAGCAACACCGCAAGTCCCGTCAACGCCAAACGCTGCCTCATCACTCCCTCCTCGCGGCTCTTGCGCGGCCGCAGTGAACATTAACACCGTACGCGCAAGCTTATTCTGATGATAGTCGCCGCCGCAAGCGATGCGACGATGTCATGGGCGGTCCATGCAAGCGGCGCGCCAGTTGCTTGAAGCCTAAAGAAAATGCGCAAACGCCGCCGCGGTTCGACTTGCGGAACGCACCGAATTGTTTGAAGGTCAAAAGATCGATGGAAGAACGGCGCCGTCGCGGTGTTTTGAGGCCACGTGCGCTTGTATGATGGCGGTCCGATGCTTGATTCCGAGACCAAGGCTGTCGAACACGACCATGCCGACGAGCTTCGGCTGTGGCTGCGGCTGTTGACCTGCACGACGCTGATCGAAGGCGCGGTGCGCAGTCGTCTGCGTGAACGGTTTGATGTGACGCTGCCGCGCTTCGATCTGATGGCGCAGCTCGATCGTGCGCCCGACGGGATGACGCTTTCGGACGTCTCCAAGCGGATGATGGTCTCGAATGGCAACGTCACCGGATTGGTCGAGCGTCTCGTCGAGTCCGGCCATCTCGACCGCCGCACCTCGGATTCTGATCGCCGCGTGCAAGTGATCCGTCTGACAAGGCTCGGCCGAGCCGAGTTCCGGCGGATGGCAACCGAGCACGAGACCTGGATCGCCGACATCTTTGCCGAGCTGACGCCAAAGGATGTCCGTGAATTGATGCGGTTGCTAGCCAAGGCCAAGGGCTCGGCGCAGAATTCCAATAGCCGTCGGGCGCCGTAACTCGCGTGGCCGATATCGACTACGAGGTCGAGTACAACAACCGGGTGCGGGTTCCCGAAAATCCGGCCATCATGGCGGGCTGGGGCAGGGATGCGGCGGCCTATCGCGCTGAGCACGCGCCGCGGCAGATTGCTTATGGTCCGGGGCTGCGTAACACGATCGACCTCTTTTCCGGCGATGGGCAGGGGCCGATCGTCGTCTTCATCCACGGCGGTTATTGGCAGGCGCTGGACGGCTCATCCTTCGGCCATTGCGCGCGTGGATTGAACGCCCATGGCATCGATGTCGCGATTCCCAGCTACGATCTTTGTCCTCAAGTCGCTGTCGACACCATCATCACCGAGATGCGGACGGCCGCGCGCGAACTGGCGAAGCTCGGCCGGCCGCTCGTGATCAGCGGCCATTCCGCAGGCGGCCATCTCGCGGCCTGCCTGCTGGCGACCGACTGGCAGATGCAGGATACCGCCTTGCCAAGGGACCTCGTGATCGCGGCCTACGCCATCTCTGGCTTGTTCGATCTGGTGCCGTTGGTCGGAACCTCAATCAACAAGGCGCTCGGGCTTGACGACGCGGCGGCAAAGGCCGCCAGCCCCTTATTCTGGAAGGCGCCGACGCACGGCAGTCTCGATGCCGTGGTTGGTGAGGCGGAAAGCGGGGAATATCACCGCCAGAGCCGTACGGTGGCCGAGGCCTGGGCGAGGGGTGGACTTCCGACCCGATATGGCGTCGTCGCCGGCGCCGATCATTTCACCGCCATTGCGCCGCTGTCCGATCCCGCCTCGCCGATGGTGTTGCGGCTGAAGCAACTGGCACGGCGGTAATCCCCGAAAGCGTTGGATTATGCGGATTTGCGGACTTGCGCCGAATTATTTTAAGTTTAAAATGTTTAAGGCTAAAGCGCTGCCGGGCGCCTTTCGTCCCGAACTAGAGGGCGATGAAAATGTCAGGAAACCCAACCCTTGGCCCGTCCGGGCATCTAGATGATTTTGCGCGGCGCAACCTGCCGCCGACAGATCGATGGCCGGAGCTGCTGCTGGACCGGCCGGAATTCAGATATCCGGACTATCTCAACGCCGCGGTCGAGCTTACCGACCGCATCGTCGAGAAGGGAATGGGCGATCGTATCGCCCTGATCGGCAACGGCCGCCAACGCACCTACAAGGAGCTGGCGGACTGGTCGAACCGCTTGGCGCATGCTCTGGTCGAGAATTACGGCGTCAAGCCCGGCAATCGCGTGCTGATCCGTTCCGGCAATAATCCGGCGCTGGTCGCTGCGTGGCTGGCCGCGACCAAAGCGGGCGCCGTCGTCGTCAACACCATGCCGCTGCTCCGCGCCGTCGAGCTGAGCAAGATCGTCGACAAGGCCGAGATCGCACTCGCGCTCACTGACAGCCGCATCGCCGATGAACTTGTCGCCTGCGCCAAGACCAGCCGTTTTCTGAAGCAGGTCGTCAATTTCGACGGCACCTCGAACCACGATGCCGAGCTCGATCGCGTTGCGCTGAACAAGCCGGTTCGTTTCGACGCCGTGAAAACCGGCCGTGACGATGTCGCGCTGCTCGGCTTCACCTCGGGCACGACAGGCGAGCCCAAGGCCACCATGCATTTCCACCGCGACATCTTGGCGGTGGCTGACGGCTACGCCATGGAAGTGCTCAAGGTCACGCCGGACGATGTCTTTGTCGGGTCGCCGCCGCTCGCCTTTACGTTTGGACTCGGAGGACTTGCTGTTTTTCCGCTGCGCTTCGGCGCGACCGCGACGCTGCTGGAGAACGCCGCGCCGCCGGAGATGATCAGGATCATCGAGACCTACAAGGCCACGATCTGCTTCACCTCGCCGACCGCCTATCGCGCCATGATGGCGGCGATGGACAAGGGCGCCGACCTTTCGTCGCTGCGCCTTGCGGTCTCCGCCGGCGAGACCTTACCGGCGCCCGTGTTCGAGAGTTGGACCCGCAAGACCGGCAAGCCCATCCTCGACGGCATCGGCAGCACCGAGCTCTTGCATATCTTCATCACCAACCGCGAAGGCGACGCGGTCGCAGGAACGACCGGACTTCCGGTCACGGGCTACGAGGCGAAGATCGTCGACGACGACATGAACGAGGTGCCGGCGGGCACTGTCGGCAAGCTCGCGGTGCGCGGGCCGACCGGCTGCCGCTACCTCGCTGACGCCAGGCAATCGAACTACGTCCGCGACGGCTGGAACATCACCGGTGACGCCTTCGTTCGCGATGCGAGTGGCCGCTTCTCCTTTGTCGCCCGCGCCGACGACATGATCATCTCGTCCGGTTACAACATCGCCGGTCCCGAGGTGGAAGCCGCGCTGCTGTCGCATCCCGCCGTCGCCGAATGCGGCGTGGTCGGCGCGCCCGACGAAGCGCGCGGCATGATCGTCAAGGCCTTTGTCGTCGTTGCGGCCAATGCGACGGCCGACGCTGCGCTTGCCACCGCGCTGCAGGAACATGTGAAGCAGGCGATCGCGCCTTACAAATATCCGCGCGCGATCGAGTTCGTCGCGCAGTTACCCAAAACCGAGACCGGCAAACTGAGGCGCTTTGCCTTGCGTGAGAAAGCCCAGGCCGATGCCACCTCGCCCGGCGTCGCCGCGGAATAAAGGAGAGTTGCTGTGAGTACTGATGCACCCGATCTCGCGACGCGCCCCGCCGACAAGGGCACAAGGACTGCGCGTGTTCTGCAGCCGAGCGGCTGGCCGGCGCCGAAGGGCTATGCCAACGGCATCGCGGCCGACGGTCGCATCGTGGTGACCGGCGGCGTGATCGGCTGGGACAGCGAAGAGCGCCTCGCGACGGGCTTTGTCGCGCAGGTCCGGCAAGCCCTCTGCAATATCGCCGCGATCCTCACCGAAGGCGGCGCGCAGCCGGAGCACCTCGTGCGGTTGACCTGGTATGTCGTCGACATGGACGAGTATCTCGCGAACCTGAGAGAACTCGGCAGGATCTATCGCGAGACTTTCGGCAGCCACTATCCGGCGATGGCGCTGGTGCAGGTCGTGCGCCTGGTCGAGAAGGCCGCGCGCGTCGAGATCGAGGCAACCGCGGTTGTGCCGCGGTAGGACATGATCCGGAAAAGTGTGAAGCGGTTTTCCGAAAAGATCATGCCCAACTAAAAAAGCTAAAGCGCGATGACGATTGTCATCGCGCTTTAGGCGGCACCACTGATCAGCCTAGTTCTTGTACGACGGATCGATCCGATCGAGCTTGCGCAAATACGCCGGCCAGCCGAGGTCGCCGTTGCGGTTGGGCCTGTCCGGCCACGGCCGTACCTTGTCGAAGGTCTTCTCCAGGATCTCGGTCGAGGGAATGATCAGCTTGGTGTTGCAGGACAACGCCATCACCTGCACCTCGCAGGCGCGTTCCATGCGATAGAGCAGGCCGAAAGTCCCGGCGATGGTGCGGCCGACCACCAGGAGGCCGTGGTTGCGCAGGATCATCGCCTCGTGTTCGCCAAGGTCGCGCACCAGCCGCTCGCGCTCGCCGAGATCATCGGCGATGCCTTCGAAGTCGTGATAACCGATGTGGACGAAGCGCATCGAGGTTTGCGTCAGCGGCAGCAGCCCGCATTCCATGGCCGACACCGCCATGCCGGCCGGCGTGTGCGTGTGGGCGACGCAATCGACGTCATGACGCGCCATGTGGATCGCGCTATGGATGACGAAGCCCGCGACATTGACGTTGTAGTCGCTGGCGTTGAACAGGGTGTTGCCGTCGACATCGACCTTGATCAGGCACGACGCATTCATCTCTTCGTAAAGCATGCCGTAGGGATTGATCAGGAATTGATCGTTGTGACCGGGCACGCGGCACGAGATGTGGTTGGCAACCCCCTCGGTGTAGCCGTGTAGCGCGACGAGGCGGTAGCAGGCGGCAAGATTGACGCGCGTATCCCATTCCTCGGGGCTGACTTGCTCGCGCACCGATTTGACGATCTTGATGGCAGGCGCGCTGACGGGGGGATTCATGCGGTTGTCTCCGTTGGGCGGAACGTCTTCTGCGGGCGTTCCTTGGGTCCGAGGCAGCTTGCGTGCAGGATATCTGCAATTGGCGCTGCGTCGCAAGGCGGCGCGGCTGCCGTCATGCCTCCCCAGCTTTGTTGCAGGGCAAAAAGGGCACGTCGCAAATCCTTCATCCGTGGCCTATAGTTGGGGTCCGACACCCGTCTTGAATCCCCCAAAACCGGAGCATGTCTCATGAGGAGCGTCCGCCTTGCCCTGATCCTGCTTGCGCTGTCGCTACTGGCGCCATGGCAATCGGCCAAAGCGGCCGACGTGATCTGCTACAACTGCCCGCCGGAATGGGCGGACTGGGCTTCCATGCTCAAGGCCATCAAGGCCGACCTCAAATACGACATCCCCCACGACAACAAGAACTCCGGCCAGGCGCTGGCGCAGATTCTGGCCGAGAAGGCCAATCCGATCGGCGACATCGGCTATTTCGGCGTCGGTTTCGGCATCAAGGCCAAGGCGCAGGACGCGCTGGAGCCCTACAAGCCCGCCAATTGGGATCAGGTGCCGGCCGGCCTGAAGGATCCCGACGGCTATTGGACCACGATCCATTCCGGCACGCTGGGCCTGTTCGTGAACAAGGACGCGCTTGGCGGCAAGCCGGTGCCGGCCTGCTGGAAGGACCTGCTCAAGCCCGACTACAAGGGCATGGTCGGCTATCTCGATCCGACCTCGGCGGCGGTCGGCTATGTCGGCGCGGTCGCGATCAATCTCGCACTCGGCGGCTCGCCCAGGAATTTCGATCCTGCCATCAGCTTCTTCAAGGATCTGCAGAAGAACGATCCGATCGTACCGAAGCAGACTTCCTATGCGCGGGTCGTGTCGGGCGAGATGCCGATTCTGTTCGACTACGACTTCAACGCTTATCGTGCGAAATATTCGGAAAAGGGCAACTTCGAATTCGTCATTCCCTGCGAGGGTTCGGTGGTCTATCCCTACGTCATCGGCCTCGTGAAGAACGCGCCAGACAAGGACAAGGCCAAAAAGGTTCTGGACTATCTGCTGTCGGACAAGGGTCAGGCGATCTGGACCAACGCTTACCTTCGCCCGGCACGGCCCATCGAACTGCCTGAGGCCATCAAGAAAAAATTCCTGCCTGACAGCGACTATGCCCGCGCCAAGAGCGTCGATTGGGGCGAGATGGAAAATGTGCAGAAAGGCTTCCTGGACCGCTATCTCGCCGAGGTCCGCTGAGGCAATATAGTGGCCCGCTGGTAACGGCTGGGGCACTATTTCCTGATGTCGCATAGATCATTCGTCTGGCTGTGCCTGCTGCCGCTCGCGGTGGTCACGGCCGCTTTCTTCCTGTTGCCGATGGCGCGTCTTGTCGTCATCGGTGCCGAAGGGCCGCAGGGCATCGCCGGCTATTTCGCGATCCTGACCGAACCGCGTTATCGCGCGACCCTGATCAACACCGTGTTGCTGGCGGCCGCGACCACGGTGGTGACGCTGATCGTCGCCACCATTGCCGGGATGTTCCTGCAGCGGCATCGCTTCCGCGGCCGTGCCGTGCTGATTGCGATGCTGACCTTTCCGCTGGCCTTCCCCGGTGTGGTGGTCGGCTTCATGATCATCCTGCTTGCCGGGCGTCAGGGCCTGATCGGCGATATTTCCAGCCGTCTAATCGGACAGAAGCTTGTCTTCGCCTATTCGATTTACGGGCTGTTTCTCGGCTATCTCTATTTCTCCATTCCCCGCGTTATCCTCACCATCATGGCCGCAGTGCAGAAGCTTGATGGCGGCCTCGAAGAAGCCGCGCGCTCGCTCGGCGCAAGCCCGTGGGCGGTGCAGCGCGACGTGGTGCTGCCGGCGCTGGCGCCGGCCTTCGTCGCTTCGGGCGCCATCGCTTTTGCGACCGCGATGGGCGCATTCGGCACAGCGTTTACGCTTGCGACCAATATCGATGTGCTGCCGATGCTGATCTACACCGAGTTCACGTTGGCCGCGAATTTCGCGACCTCGGCCGCGCTCTCGGTCGGGCTCGGCATCATCACCTGGTTCATCCTCGCGCTCGCCCGTTCGTTCTCGGGCGGCGCAGTCGCGGCGGCAGGATAGAATGCGCGACCGCCTGATCTTCACCGGACAGCTTCTGTTCACGCTTCTGGTCGCGGCATTCCTGGTCGTGCCGGCGGGGCTGTCGATCACCGCGGGTGTCACCACGAATTACTTCCGCGGCATTTCCTCCGGTTTCACCCTGCAATGGGTGGGGCAGGTCTGGGAGCTCTACGCCGGGACCATTGGGTTGTCCTTTCTGATTGCGTTTGCGACGCTGGCGGTAACACTCCTAGTCGGCGTGCCCTCGGCCTACGCGCTGCATGTGCGGGGAGGGCGGCTCTCGCGCATCGTTGAGGAGATCATCACGCTACCGCTTGCGATCCCCGGCCTTGCGATCGCACTGGCGCTACTTCTCACCTATGGCAACTTCGGTGGTTTCCGCCGCTCATGGCTATTCATACTCGCCGGTCATGTCGTGTTCACAATGCCCTTCATGGTGCGCTCGGTCATGGCTGTATTCGCCACCGTCGATATCAGGACACTCGATGAAGGCGCGGCATCGCTTGGCGCTTCGCCGTGGCGTCGCTTTCTCGACGTGATTGTGCCCAACGCGGTCTCCGGCATTCTGGCAGGCTCGTTGATGGTGGTGACGCTGTCGCTCGGTGAATTCAACCTGACCTGGATGCTGCATACGCCCTTGACCAAGACGCTGCCGATCGGGCTTGCCGACAGCTATGCATCGATGCGCCTCGAGGTCGCCTCCGCCTACACGCTGATCTTCTTCGTCATGATCATTCCGCTGCTGGTCGCCATGCAGCTCTTTGCCGACAAGGAGCGGGCGCGATGAGCGAGGGACACGGCGCCGCCGTGCGCATCGAGAATTGCGGCAAGACTTTTGTCGACGGCACCCGCGCGCTGGAGCCGGCAACGCTCGACATCGCGCGAGGTGAGACGCTGGTGCTGCTCGGTCCATCCGGCTGCGGCAAGACCACGATGCTGCGGATCATCGCAGGACTCGAAGTGCCCGACGAAGGCGGCAAGGTGCTGTTCGACGGCAAGGACATGACACGCGTGCCGATCGAGCGGCGCAACGTCGGCATGGTGTTCCAGTCCTACGCGCTGTTTCCCAACATGAGCGTCGCCGAGAACATCGGCTATGGATTGAAAATCCGCGGTGTGGCGAAGAGCGAGCGCGATGCCCGTGTCGCCGAACTCGTCGCGCTCACCAACATCACTGGGCTCGAGAACCGCAGGATCGACCAGCTTTCCGGCGGCCAACGCCAGCGCGTTGCACTGGCGCGCGCGGTCGCGATCCGACCCGGTATCTTGCTGCTCGACGAGCCGTTGACGGCGCTCGATGCCGCATTGCGCGACCGGCTCCGCGGCGAACTCAATCGACTGCTGCGGGCGCTCGGGATCACCGCGATCTATGTGACGCATGATCAGTCCGAGGCGATGGAGCTCGGCGACCGCATCGTGGTCATGAGCAAGGGTGCGATTGCGCAGATCGGCTCGCCGCGCGACATTTATTTCACGCCGCGCAATCGCTTCGTTGCGGAGTTCATCGGCGCCGCCAACATCATCGAGGCCTCGGTCGAGAACGGCTGCCTGGTGCTGCCGGGCGGGAGACAGCCGATCACGAGCCACGTCAATCTGGCTGTTGCGATCGCGATGGTGCGGCCGGAGTCGATTCATCTCGCGGATGCAGGCGGCGCAGCTCTCAGCGGCACCGTCGACAGCGTCAGCTTCAATGGCGATCGGCAGCGGTTGATCGTGAGCGGAGCCGCCAGCAAGCCGCTCGCCGTCGAGGTCACCAACACCGTACAGGCCAAAGCCGGCGAGCGCGTCGGCCTGTCGATTGCGCCCGAATCCGTTCGTCTGTTGCCGCTGGAAGATTTGTAACGATGACATTGAAACCCGTCTGCATCGCCCAGATTTCCGACCTGCATATCAAGCCGCCGGGCACGCTTGCCTATGGCAAGGTCGATACGGCGAAAGCGCTGGAAAGGTGCGTCGCGGCATTGAATGCTTTCGTCCCGGCGCCTGACTTCGTCGTGATCTCCGGCGATCTCGCCGATACGCCGAATACCGAGGAATACGACTATCTCAAGCGGCTGCTTGCGCCGCTGAAGCTGCCATTCGCCGGCATTCCCGGCAATCACGACTCTCGCGAGTTGATGCGCGCGGCCTTTCCCGACGCGCCCTACGCGTTTTCGTCAGGCGCGCTCAACCAGAAGATCGAGGTCGGCGAACTCGATTTGCTGCTGCTGGATTCCAGCGTGCCCGGCAAGCCGCATGGTTTGCTCGAGCCGCCGACCTTGCAATGGCTCGAGCAAACGCTGTTATCATCGCCAGACCGGCCGGCGCTGCTGTTCCTGCATCATCCGCCCTTCATCGCCGGCATCTGGCACATGGATCGCCAGAACCTGCGCAATGCGTCCGAGCTTGCCGACATCGTCAAGCGGCATCCGCGTGTGCGGCTGATAGCAACCGGGCATCTCCATCGCGCGATCGTGACGTTGTTTGCGGGCGTGCCTTGCACGATCTGTCCGGCGCCGAACCACGCGGTCGATCTCGATCTCGCGCATCTGCGCCAACCGTCGTTCCGGGTCGAACAGCCGGCCTTTCACTTACACACCTGGTTTCCGGATGACGGCGGCGGCCATCTCGTGACGCACCAGGTGCCGATCGGGGAGTTCGACGGACCGCATCCGTTCTTCAGGGCCGACGGCAGGCTGTTGTGATTATTTGACCTTGTCGAGTTTGCGATAGGCCTTGGTCGCTTTCTTCAGGAGACGCTTCTCCGTTTTCTTCTTCAGGAAGCGAACCTCGGTCGTTACGCCGCCGCGCTTCAACTCGTCCGCCAGCGCCTCGCCCCGGGCGCCGTCATTGAGCTGACCGAGCGAGCGCTGCGCCTTGCGGAGTTGCTTGAGCGCCGCCTTCTGCTTGGCGAATTTCTTGTCCTCGAACAGGTCCTCGAAGGAGTCGATGGAATAGGTCAGTTTCTTGTTGAGAAGTCGCAGCCGATGCCGCTTCTTGTCTCCCATTTTGCGCAGCTTGCGGCTGCGCTTGAGCAGCGTTTTCTCCCATTCCAGTAGCTTGTCGTTGGTGTAATCGCCGATCGGTTTGGCGCGTTCCGTTTCCGACGGCTTGTCGCGCTTGGTCGACCACGGGCCGTTCTCGATCCAGCCCGTTGTTTGATCGATCAGCCACTGATACCTGACCGAGTGCAGCATGCGCGCGAGCGTGCGGTGGCCTTCACTGCGTTTCTCGTTCCAGGCGCCGACCGCGGGCAGGACCTGCCGCTTCTTGTTCAACCCCTTGATCCGGTCGACCGCGACGTCGAGATCGCGCACCGCGCCGAGTTCGCCGTTCAGCCATTTCAGTTCATCCCTGACCTCGTCGCGGATCGCGTCTTCGACCATGGGCGAGAAGAACAGGATGGCGGTGCGCAGATGCGTCAGCGCGATCCTCATTTGATGCAGCGCGGTCGGATCGCCATTGGCGGTCGCCTCCCGGTTGCCAACGAGGGCGTCGAGATGCCGCCGCGCTACGATTCGGAAAGCGGTGTCGCAGGCCATGGCGCCGTTGAGCCGAGGCTTTGGCGAAAGGCGTTGCTGCCGCACCGGTTGGGTGCGGGACAAGGTCTTGCCGGCGGGTTTCGGGAAGGACGGCATGGCTCGTTGCGGTGGTGGCACTGAAGGCCCGGAGCGCCGATTATCGTGGGTCCGGCAGGGGCCGGCAACCTCCGGCCGCCGCCCCGGGGGCGTCCGTTCCGCCGTCTTAGGGCGCATTGCCAAGGCTTTTGTTGCGGAGCATATCTGGCGCAGGACACCGGCAGCCCGCGCCAGGACGCCGGCCGATAGGGGGAAATATGCGTCTGGTTGGTTGGTTGGTCGCCGCCCTGATTGCCGGCAATTCCTGCGCGTTGGCGCAAGGCAATTACCCGGATCGTCCGATCAAGATGATCGTGCCGCTCGCAGCCGCCAGCGCCGTCGACGTCGCCGCCCGCATCGTGACGCAGAAGATGGCCGACAATATGGGCCAGCAGTTCGTGATCCTGAACCAGCCGGGCGCTTCCGGCCTGATCGGCGCCGAGCAGGTCGCCCATGCCGATCCGGACGGCTACACCATCGGTGGCTTCAACGACAGCATCATGACAATGGTGCCGAACCTGCAAGCCAAGATGCGTTGGGACATTTTGAAGGATTTCGAACCGGTTTCGCTGGTTGCAACCGTCGAGTGGGGCTTGGTCACCGGCAATCAGACCCCTTACAAATCCGCAGCCGACCTGATCGCCGCCGCCAAGGCCGCGCCCGGCAAGATCGATTATGGCTCCGGTGGGCCCGGTAGCCCGCAGCATCTGGCCATGGCGATATTCGCCTCCAACGCCGGCATTTCGCTGACACATGTCCCGTACAAGGGCGCAACCCAGGCCGCGACCGACATCGCGGCGGGCCAGATCCCGGTCGGCTTTCAGGGGCTCGGCACCGTGGCCGCGCTGGTGCGCGGCAGCCAGCTGCGGCTGATCGCTGTCGCCACGCCAAAACGCCTGCCGCAATTCCCTGATGTCCCGACAGTATCGGAATCCGGCATGCCCGGCTTCACCTTCAACTCTTGGTTTGCGATTCTCGCGCCTCACGGCACGCCCAAGGAGATCGTCGCCAGATTGAACGCTGAGGTAGTCAAGGCATTGGCTGATCCGGAGGTCGCCAGGAAGCTCGAGGAGCTTGGCTTTACGATGCGGGGCTCGTCGCCTGAGGAATTGGGCTCCATGACGCGCGATCAACTTGCCAAGTACGCGCGCATCATCAAGGAGATGGGTATCGCTAACGAATAAGAAATGCCGGCATCTCACTTTGCGGAAAATTGCCCGCGAGCAGGTTTATTGTTGTAAATGCCTGATACGTTGATTACGGAAATGACGGGGAGGGGCAGCACTCGCCTCGGGAGTCTACGTCGTGCCTCAGGAACAGACAGCAGACGCCCGCCGCGTCACCAGCGGCAAATTGTCGGTGTTGCGCAAGCACCCGTATTTTGCCGACCTTAGCCCCGAAGCGTTCGAGCAGCTCTGCCGTTACGCCAAACACACGGTGCTGAAGCGGGGCACGACGATCTTCTCCAAGGGCGATCCGGGCAACAGCCTGATGGTCGTGATCTCGGGCACCGTGAAGATCAGCATCTCCTCGCCGGATGGTCGCAACGCGATCCTGAACCTGATCGGTCCCGGTGAGGTGTTCGGCGAGATGTCGGTTCTCTCCAACCAGCCACGATCTGCCGATGGCACGGCAAATTCAAATTGCGAGCTGTTCGTCATCGACCGCCGCGAGTTCCTTCCCTTCGTGCGCAGCCAGCCGTCGTTGGCGATGAAGTTCATCGAGTTGCTTTGCGAGAGGGTGCGCCAGACCAGCGATCAGGTCGAGCAGGTGATCCTTCAGGATTTGCCCGGCCGCCTTGCCAGCGCACTGCTTCGCCTGAGCGACAAGTCCGAGCCGCAGGGACGCGCCATCGTTATCACCCAACAGGAGCTCAGCGAGATGGTCGGCATGACCCGCGAGAGCATCAACAAGCAGCTGCGCGCCTGGGCCGCGCACAACTGGGTGCGCCTCGAGCACGGTGCCATCGTCGTGCTCGACGCTACGGCGATCAAGGAGCTTGCCGAAGCCGGCACGGACGAGGACAGCTGACCCAAGGCCTGTTGGGCCGCTCCTGCACGCCCGTCTCACATTATCGCGAGCTTGTTCGACATGTGATGCAGTTCGCATCCGTCCGCGAGCGAACGGGCTATTCACCGCGGTGCGATCCTTTTGAACCAGGAGGCACCGATGCAGCAATACCAGGACAAGGACGACCCGCGCGAGCCCGCGAATTCGCCCCGGCTTATCTTCGCCATCCTTGGCGGCGTTCTGCTCGTGATCGTCGTGCTCGTGACGAACTATCCGGCCGTGTCCGAATGGATTTCGGTCGCTGCCCAGGCCGAGTTTGTCGTCCCCGACATGACGCCGAGCGGCCCGACGCAGATCGCGCAGCCGGTCGAGCAGATGCACATCGTCAGGAGCAACTGACGGCGGATTGCATCACGCCGTCGCAGCGTTGGCGCCGCGCTCGATGCGAAACTCGATGTCGATCAGCTCGCGCGAGTGATTCATGTCGGATTGCGCCATCAACAGCGTGAGGTCCTTGCCCCTGAGCGAGGCCAGGACCTCGGATAGCCGTTCCGAAAGCGCGGGCGCGATCCCCTCGAAGGGCTCGTCGAGCAGCAGGCATTTGGTGCCGATCGCCAGCGCACGGCCGAGCGCAACCAGCTTCTGCTGGCCGCCGCTGAGCAACAACGCCTTTCGGTCGCGCATCTCGGCGAGTTCGCCGATGACGCCGTAGACGAAATCGAGCCGTGCCTTGCGGTCGAGCCCCTTGGTGACCCACAGCGGCAGCAGGATGTTTTCTTCCACCGTCAATTGCGGCACCAGGCAGCGGTCTTCCGGCATGTAGCCGATGCCGAGCGCCGCGCGGGCGTGGCGTGGCCGCGCCGACAGGTCGGTCCCCTCGAAACGGATAGCGCCCCGTGCCGGTCTCAAGTGTCCCATGATCGAGCGCATCAGCGTGGTCTTGCCGGCGCCGTTGCGGCCGACCAGGCTCACCATCGCGCCTCTCTTGACCTGGATGGAGAAGCCGCGCAGCGCCGTCATCGAGCCGATGTCGACCATCACGCCGTCGATCTCGAGCAATGGAGCGGCACTCATCGCGCGCCTCCCGTCACGTAGCGGCGGACTTCGGCGTCGCGCAGCACGTCGTCGGATTGCCGTCGGCAATGATTCGGCCGCTGGTAGAAGGCTACGACCGGTCGGCATAGCGGCTGACGATATCCATGTCGTGCTCGACGAACACGATGTGCGGCATCGGGCGCGAAGGCAACTCCCGGTCAATGGTGACGAATTTCTCCTCCGCCGAGACGCCGGAGGTCGGCTCATCCAGCAGCAGCAGCTTCGGCCGGCGCACCAGCGCCATCGCGATATCGACCAGCTTGCGAACGCCGCCGGCAAGCTCCGAGACGGGACGATTGGCGAGATGCGCGAGGCCGAGACGCCCGAGCAGTTCGGTCGCCTTGTCGTGCCGGCCATGAGCTTCCGCCGGCGAATGCAGCGACAGCGCACTCGAACCCGTGCCAGACACGGCAACGACAAGGTTTTCAGCCGCCGTGAGATCGGTGAAAAGTTGCGGGATCTGGAACGAGCGCGAGATGCCAAGCCGTGCGACGTTCCGCGGCGAGCGTGTGCCGATGTCGACGCCGTCGAGGGCAATCGAGCCGCGGTCCGGCTTCAGATACCCGGTGACGATGTTGACGAAGGTGGTCTTGCCCGCGCCGTTGGCGCCGATCAGGCTGACCTTCTGGCCGGGTGCGATGTCGATCGACAGCGCGTCCGCGGCGACGACGGCGCCGAACCGCTTGTCCAGTCCGCGTACCTGAGCACCGGCGTCACGTCGGCGCTCCTTCCTCGGCAGCGGTCGGCGCTTCGCCGAGACCTCGGCCCGCCTGCGCCGCTCGCTGGATCCAGAGCGAGCCGATGCCGCGCGGCAGGAACAGGATGACGGCAAGCAGGAAGATGCCGAGCGCCAGTTGCCAGGTGTTGGGCAAATAGAGGTTGGAGAAAGAGCGCACCAGCTCGAGCGTCAACGAGGCGACGAACACGGCCGAGACACTCTGATAGCCCGCAAGCACGGCGACGAAGACGAATTCGCCCGACGTGGTCCAATAGGCGAATTGCGGATCAATATGCCGTTGCGCCATCAGCGCGAAGGCGCCGCTGGCGCCCGCAAAGGTCGCGGCGATCGCGAAATTGGTCGCGACGATGCGGTTGGCGGACAGGCCGAGATATTCGACCCGCAGATTGTTCTCGCGCACGGCAAGGCTCGCGAGCCCGAATTCGGAACGGAACAGGATCACCGCGGCGATCGCGGCAACTCCCGTCGTGACGACCGCGACCGCATAGAGCATGAAGTCGGCCTCACGCGTGTCGGTGAAGCCGATGCCGAACAGGCTCGGCCGTCCGACATTGAAGCCGTCGGAGCCGCCCAGCGATCGTGGTCTTGACCAGCGCGCCATAAAACACCATCGACAGCGCGAGCGTCAGCATGCCGAAGAAGATGCCGGAGTAGCGCGCGATCAACGGCCCGATGACGAGCCCGAGCAGGCCGCCGCAGATCGCGCCGATCAGCATCTGCAGCGCGGCATCGGTGATGCCGGTGCGGTTGGCGATCAGTGCGACGCCGTAGCCGCCGGCGGCAAAGAACAGACCCTGGCCGAACGACACATTGCCGGTGCGCGCCAGCACGACGATGCCGAGCGCGACCAGCGCATTGGAGGCAGCGATCGTTGCGAGCGACAAGGTCCAGGTCGGCAGCACCCGGCCGAACAGCACGATGGCGATGCGACCGGCAGCGATCATCAGCGAGATGGAAGCAGGCAGGTGCCATCAGATGCGCCTCGCGGTCTCGCGCTTGAACAGGCCCTCGGGGCGGAACATCAGCACCGCAGCCATGATCAGGTAAATCACGAACAACTCGACCTGCGGCATGAGGTGTACCGAGGTGGCGCGCGCAAGGCCCACCAGCAGCGCGCCGACCGCGGCGCCCTCGACACTGCCAAGCCCGCCGATCACGACGATGGCGAAGCTCAGGATGATGACGTCTGAACTCAGCCCTGGCTGCATCGAGATTTTCGGCGCGGTCAACGCGCCCGCCAGCGCCGCAAGCAACACGCCGAACGCGAACGCCGCCGCATAGACGCGGTTCACCCGCACGCCCATGCTGACGCTCATTTCCTCATTGTGGATCACGGCGAGCACGATCTTGCCCGTGATCGTGCGGTTGAGGCCGTACCAGACCGCTAGCCCGATCAGGACGGCGGCCGGGATCAGCATGAGATCGTAGCCGACATAATAGAGGCCGGCGAACTCGACATTGCCGAACAGCTCATAGGGCTGCGTGGCATAGATCGGGTTGACGCCCCAGATCAGCTTGGTGAATCTTCCAGGATCAGGAACACCGCGTAGGTGACGAGCAGAAGCACCACCTCGTCGCGGCCGTAGAACATCTTGAGCAGGCCGCGCTCGAGCAGGAGGCCGACCGATGGCGGCGATCAGCGCCACCGAGATCAGCATCGCAACGAAGCCCGCCGCGGGTGGCAGGCTATGCGCTGCGGCAATGGTGACGGTGGTTGCCGCGATATAGGCGCCGAGCGCATAGAAGCTGCCATGCGCGACATTGAGGATCTTCAGCACGCCGAACACCAGCGTGAGCCCGAGTGCGACGATGAACAGCCAGGAGGCTTCGATCAGTCCGTCGAGAACGATGGTGAGGAAGAAGTTCATGGAGCGGCCGTGCCGGTCAACGCGGTCGGCGTGCAACGAGAAAAACGGCGCGGGCATTCCGCGAAACGCGCGCCGCTCATTGTCTTAGGCTCAGGCAGCGAAGCCGCTCAGTCGCACTTGGCGCCTTGCATGCCGCCCTTGATCCAGTCGATTGACTTGATGCCGGCCGGCGGATTGACGCATTCGGCGCCGAAGTACTTGATGTCGACCAGGTCGACCCGCTTGAGGTCGGGATTGTACTTGGTGCGGCTGAAGGCGATCGGCTGGATAGCCTGGTGGCCGTCGGCAAGTTTCATCTGGACCAGGCCGCCTGGCGATTGCCACTCGATCCCGGTCATCGCCGCCGCCAGCTCGTCGGTCGATGGCTTCTTGCCGCCGTTCTTGGCCATCGCCTTCTCGACCGCGGTCTTGAGGCCGAGGATCGCCTGCGAGATGCGATAGGCGGCCTGCACGGGATAGATGCCCATCTGCGGTCTGCATAACCCTTGAAGAACCAGTCGTTGATCGGCGACTTCTGCGACATCAGGCCATAGGCGCCACGCGCGCCGATGATGGTGCCATCGGGCATCTTGTCGCCGAGCGGCGGCAGCACGTGGTCGGCGGCGCTGAGCACGAGTTGGCTGCGCTTGGGCAGACCGCGCGGCGTCGCCTGCAGGATGAAGGCCTGCAGATCGCCGCCCCACAGGCTCGAATACACGACATCGGAGCCGGCGCTGACGAGCGCGGAGATTTCGGTGCCATACTGTCCCGCGCCGAATTTCGGCAGCAGGTCGGCCTGCAGTTTGGCGTTGGGATAGAGTTGGCCTGCGGCAGCGACGAAGTCGGCGCGGCTGTCCTGGCCCCAGGCGTAATCCTGGTTGATCGCCGACAGCGTCTCCATCTTGACGTTGTTGGCCTTCATGTAACGGATCAGGCCGACATTATCCATTGTCGCATGCGCGGCCGTACGGAACACGTAGTTGTACTTGGCCTCCTCGAAGATGCGCGGCGTGCCGCAATCCATCAGCACCAGCATCTTCTTCAGCTCTTCGGCGATCGGCGCCACTGCGAGACAATCGCCGGAGCCGATATAACCGAGCACGGCGTCGACATTCTCGCGCTCATAGAGGTTGCGGAGTTCCTGCACCTGCTTGGTGGCGCCGCCGTTCTCGTCGATCACGACCGGCTCGATCTTCATGCCGCCGAAGCCGACCTGATTGTAGGGCGCGGGCGCCGCGCCCTTGTTCAGCTGATCGACGACGAACTGGCCGCCATTGCGGGCCGGTACGCCAAAACTTTCCGCGGCGGGGCCGGACAGGAATGTGACGATGCCGAGCTTGAAGGTGTCGGCGGCACCGGCGGGCAAGGCAAACGTTGCAGCAGCGGCGAATACGACAAGCGCGGCGGAACGGCGAATGTGCCGAATTTGATACATGACTTCCTCCCTTGCAATTGCAGCGGTTGCGCCGCCGTCCGTTCGCGCCGGTTGCTCCGGCGTCGTTGTTGACGAGCAGATTTTAGGCGGGGTTTTCGGGCGCGTCTATGGAGGTGCGTCTTAGCTGTCGATGATGGCGACCGCCCGGGTCCATCCGGCGGACGCCCGCTCGATCTTCACCGGGAAGCAGGACACCATGAAGCCAGTCGAGGGCAAAAGTTCCAGATTGTGCAGCTTTTCGATGTGGCAATAGCCGATGTGGCGGCCGGCCTTGTGGCCTTCCCAGATCAGGCTGGCGTCTTTCGTCTCGGCGTATTTCTTCGCGGTGTAAACGAACGGCGCATCCCAGCTCCAGCCGTCGATGCCGGTCAGCCGCACGCCACGCTCGAGCAGATACATCGTCGCTTCATAGCCCATGCCGCAGCCTGACGTGACATAGTCGGGCCTGCCGTATTTGGCGCCGGCCGAGGTGTTGACCACGACGATCTCGAGCGGCGACAGCGTATGACCGATACGCTTGAGCTCGGTCTCGACATCCTTGGCGGTCGCGACATAGCCATCCGGCAGATGCCGGAAATCGAGCTTGACGGCAGGCTGCAGACACCATTCCAGCGGCACTTCGTCGATCGTCCATGACCGCTCCCCGCAATTCATCGTCGGATGGAAATGCCAGGGCGCATCGAGATGCGTACCGTTATGGGTGGAGAGCGACACCTGCTCCACCGCCCAGCCCTGGCCATCGGGCAAGTCCTCTTTCTTCAATCCTTCGAAGAACTGCAGCATGCGCGGCAGTCCCTGCTGGTGGTCGATATACTGAATGGTCGGATGGTTGCCGGGCGGATCGGCCGGCACGTCGTTCTGCAATGGCACGGAAATGTCGATCAGCTTTCGCGCCATTGCGCTTGCTCCGTTTCTTGTTGCTAGGCCTGGACACCGAACAGCTTGGCCGCGGTACGGCCGAGGATGTCGGCCTTCTGGTCATCTGAGAGCGACTCTGTGGCGAAGATCGGATCGACCGGATGCATCTCCCATTCATAGGGATAGTCGCTGCCGAGCACGATCTGGCTCGCGCCGACTTGCGCCACCAAATGGCGGATCGCTTCCGGCTCGAAGATCAGCGAGTCGAAATAGATCTGCTTCAGATATTCCGTCGGCTTCTTCTTCAACTTGATGTTGGGATCGCAACCCTTCGGCCCGACCAGGCAGGCATGGTCGGAACGGTCGGCATAGGAGCCGAGATAGCCGCCGCCATGGGCGGCGACCACTTTCAGTCCCGGGAAGCGGTCGAAGGTGCCTTCGAAGATCATATGTGACAGCGCAATCGTGGTCCCCAGCGGATTGCCGATGGCGTTGGACAGCCAGCCATTGCCGGCGAGCCGCTTGCCAAGCTCGGGCAGGGCCTGCGGATGAATGAACAGGGGCACGCCGAGCTCCTCGGCCTTGGCCCAGACCGGATGGAGTTTTGGATCGGAGAACTCCATGTCACCGACACGGTCGCCGATCGCCACACCTTTTAGTCCCTGTTTCTTCACCGCGGTTTCCAGTTCCTGCACCGCGAGGTCGGGAGCTTGCAGTGTCAGCGAGGCGTTGCCGACAAAGCGATCCGGCTTCGACGCACACAGCTCGGCGAGTTTTTCATTCTGGATTTTCACGATCTTCGCGGCGAGGTCACGATCCCTCCCATACCAGAACGGGTTGATCGACAGCACCTCCATGTCGATCGCCTGCGAGTCCATCGCAGCGAGACGCTTTTCGACCTCGATGAAGGCGTTCGCGGCGCCGTTGACCGGCGGGACCTGCACTTTCGGCCCCTCGTCCCCAAGCAGCGCGCCGGCTTCACGGAAATGGCAATGGGAATGCACGTCGATGGTCTTGATCCTCTTGCCATTGACGCTGACCGGCAGGGTCTTGCGCGTTGGCTGTCCCTGCGCTCGCGCGGCTTGCTGCAGCCCGCAGCTGCAGAACACGATGCCGGCAGCGACGCCGACGCCGGTCTTCAGGAAATCGCGGCGAGTGGTCATCAGTTGTCCTCCCGAGGCTTTTGTTTTGTGCGCGGAGCCTATGTCATGCCGCAGCGCGGCAGCAAGGTGTCGACGTTGCGTGTCGCGGAAAATTTGTCGGCCTTGATGCTGCCATTCATTGCAGGCCGAACACGGCGACCGCGCGGATCGGTGAAGCCGTGCCTTCGCGCCACTTCATCGGCAGGCCGATGAAGGTGAACTGGCCCTGTCCGAGCAAAGCTTCGAGGTTGCACAGGCTTTCGATGTGGGTGATGTCGAGATCGAGGCAGACCTTGTGCACCCAAAGGTTCACGTCGCTGTCGGGACCGGGCCGCATCGAGTCGATGCCGAAATGCACGATGCCTTGTTTGGCGAGCCATTCGGTGGCGGCGACATTGACGCCGGAATTGTCGGTGGAATAGGCGCGCGACGGAAAGGTGCGGGCATGATGGCCGGTGCAGATCAGCACCGTGCCGCCTTTGGGCACACTGAGGCCGGCCTTCTTCACCGCGGACTTCGAGATCGGCCGGCGTAATTTCCATGCGGGGAGGAATATGCCGCAGGTCGAGGCAGATACCCGGCACGATGCATTTCTCCAGCGGGTATTTGTCGATGGGAATCCCCGTTGGGCCGAAATGCCGGGGCGCATCGATATGTGTGCCGCCGTGGTCAGGCATCGAGATGAACATCGACGACAGCCCCCAGACATTGCCGGAGTCCTTCAGCGAGTCGGTATGGTCCTTCCACATGCCGTGCATGATCGGCGGATGCCCGGGGTAGCTCGGGGTGCGGTGATAGAGTTCGCGGCTGAGGTCGACGATTTTCATGAAGAGGCCTTCCGAAGGGGTTGCGCGACAATTCTAGCGCAGCACATGCCTCGGCAGCCACAGCGATATTTCGGGAATGTAGGTGACGAACATCAGCACCACGAACATGACCGCATAGAACGGCCAGATCTTGCGCATCACCTGTTCGATCGTGACCTTGCCGACCGCGCAACCGACGAACAGGATCGCCCCGACCGGCGGATGGCACAACCCGATGCCGAGATTGAGCAGCATGATCATGCCGAAATGCACGGGATCGACGCCGAAATTCTGCATCACCGGCAGCAGGATCGGGGTCGCGATCAGGATCGACGGCGCCATGTCGACGAGCGTGCCGAGCACCAGCAGCAATATGTTGATCAGGAACAGGATGACGTATTTGTTCGATGAGATCGACAGGAAGAACGCCGTCATCTTGCCCGGCATCTGGGTCAGCGCCATGATGTAGCCGACGCTGGAGGCGCAGGCGATGAGGGTCATCACCATCGCGACCGTGCGCAGGGTCCGGTGCAGCAGCAGCGGCAGATCGCGCCAGCGATAGTCGCGATAGATGAACATGGTGACGAAGAACGCCCAGAGGCAGGCGACCGCGCCGGCTTCGATCGCGGTGAAGATGCCGCCCAGGATGCCGCCGAGAATGATGACCAGCGTGATCAACCCCCATGCCGCTTCGATGCTGATCTTGACGGCGTCCCTGGCCGCGACGGTCTGCCCCCGCGGATGACCCTCGCGATAGGCGATCACGAGGCAAAGGATGATCAGCGAGAAACCGAGCAGCAGGCCTGGAAATACGCCGGCCATGAACAGCGCGCTGATCGAGATGGTGCCGCCGGTCGCCAGCGAATACAGCACCGCGTTGTGGCTCGGCGGCACCAGCAGCGCCTGCACCGAGGAGGTGATGGTGAGGTTAGTCGCGAACACGCGCGGGTAACCGGTTTTCTCCATCTGCGGGATCATCACCGAGCCGATCGCCGAAGTGTCAGCGACCGCCGAACCCGAGATGCCGCTGAGGAATGTCGTCGCCAGCACGTTGACGATGGACAGCCCGCCGCGCAGGCGGGTGAAGCCGACCAGGACGTCGGCGAAGGCGACGAGCCGCCGCGCCATGCCGCCTTCCGCCATGATCGCGCCCGCCAGCACGAAGAACGGAATCGTCAGCATCGCAACCTTGCTGACGCCGTCCGAGATCTTCAGCATCAGGGCTTCCAGCGGAATCCCGATCGACAGGGCGCCGGCGATCGCCGCCAGCGCCAGCGAATAGGCGATCGGCATTCCGATCAGGAAGCAGATCACCATGGTCGCAAGCAGGATGAAGATGTCCATGCTGTTGTCCGCCTAATCGAACGACACGTCTTCGCGGTGCGCGCGAAGCGGATCGGGCGGCGCGCCGAGGAACATGCGCTCGATGATGAAGAGCAGGAGGCAGACGCCGCCGACCGGGATCGGCAGATAGGTGACACCGACCGACAGGAACGGGAAATCGGCGATGGTGTTGTGCCAGGTCACCTCGACCAGCCGTTCGCCATACACGATCATGAACAACGCGATCAGCACCATCAGCAATTGCACGAGAATATCGAGCATCCGCTGTCCGCGCGGCGGCAGGCGTTCGGCGAAATAGGAGATGTTCATGTGCAGGTTGAGGCGGTAGCCGGCCGCGGCACCGATGAAGGTCAGCACGATGGTGAGCAGGATCGCGAGCGGCTCCGGCCATGAGGCGGCGCTGTTGAGCACATAGCGCGTGAACACCGCCCAGGGGATGACGGCGGAGATCAGCACCAGCGCCATGACGCCGACGATGACGCAGGCAAGATAGAGGGCATCCATGCTGCGGCGAAACAGTACGGCCATACCGAGCTCCGACTGGGCGATCCTACGCGATGCCCTGGATGCGCTTGATCATGTCCTGGTATTTCGGGCCGTATTTGTCCCACACCGGCTTCACCGCATTCTGGAACGGCGTCTTGTCGGCAATCGTTACGATCTCGCAGCCGGCAGCTTTGGCTTTTTCCATCGCCGTCTGCTCGTATTTGTTCCAGAGCTCGCGCTCCTCCATCTGCGCCTCGCGCGCGAACTTCTTGACCAAGACCTGATCGTCGGCCGACAGCGCCGACCACGCCCTTTTCGAGAACAGCAGCACTTCGGGGGTGATCAGGTGTTCGGTCAGCGAGTAATATTTCGCAGCCGTGAAGTGATTGCTGAAGACGTAGCTCGGCGGGTTGTTCTCGGCGCCGTCGATCACGCCTGTCTGCAATGCGCTGAACACCTGGTCGTAGCCCATGGCGACGCCGTTGCCGCCGAGCGCGTTCATCATGTCGATGAAAATGGGATTGCCGATCACCCGGATCTTCATGCCCTTGAGGTCGTCGATCCCTTTGACCGGCTTCTTGGTGTTGTAGATGCTGCGTGCGCCGGCATTCATCCAGCACAACGCGACCAGATTGGCATTGGAGTTCGCCGTGATCTTGTCGAGCAGGTCCTGCCCGATCTCGCCGTCCATCATCTTCTCGGCGTGCGCCATGTTCTTGAACAGGAACGGCATGTTGACGACGTTGATGTCGTCGACGATGGGCCCGAGCGCGCCGGCCGATACCCGCAGCAGCTGGATCGCGCCGATCTGGGTCTGCTCGATGGTCTCTTTCTCGCCGCCGAGCTGGGCCGAGGGGAACATCTGCACCGACAGGCGGCCGCTGGTCGCGGCTTCTAGCTTCTTGCCGAGGCTCTCGACTGCCGCGACCGTCGGATAACCGGCCGGCTGCACGTCGGACGCCTTGAAGACGGCCTTGGCTTGCGCAGATGCCGAAGACAGCGGAAGGGCCGCGGTTGCACCCAAGGCAGCGCCCAGCTTGATGAAGTCACGGCGTTTCATGCGATCCTCCCACCTGCTGTGCGGCTCTATCCAACGAACCCGGCGCTGTTGCGCAAGTCGCTGGAATCGGCACTTGCGAGCAACCCTATCAGGATTTCTGCCTGATTGGGGCAGGCTGCATTCGTGGTCACGCTCGCCGTATACATGGTCGCGAGCTCGCAGCCTTTTGGCAGGCTGCCTGAGAGTTGCACGCCTTCGGTACTGATGATCTCGGTCGATTGAGTGCAGCCGATCGGGCGCTTGGCCTTCGACAGGGCGAGCTCGTGCATCGCGGTCGCGCCGTTCGGATAGATTTTCAGGCGGGGCGCGACCTCATCGGCGATGCCCAACTGCGCCAGCATCTTTGCGACATGAATGCCGGCGGTCGAGGCTATGGTGTCCGGCACGTAGATTTCGTCGGAGGCGAGCAGCGTCGCGCGCAGATCGTCCGCGCTGCGCACAACAACTTTCGCATCGCGCGCGCGGACTGCAAGGGCCGTCTCGACCAGGCCTACGTCCTTGATTGAGGACGGCACCACCAGCTTTTCGTCGGCGAGCTTTGCCACCAGCGCCGATGTCAGGATGATGATATCGGCGGCCGCTCCCTTGCGCAGCTTGTCGGCCATGGCGCCGACCGCGCCGAACTCGCCCGCAATGTCGAAGCCGGTCCTTGCCTTGAAAGCCGAAGCAAGACTCCCAACCAGCCCCTGCGCCGCGCCGCCGCTCAGGACGTTCAAGACCGTCATGAAGCGGACATCGCCGCGATCAGGGCATCGCGCGTGATCGGCAGATTGCGCACGCGCACGCCGAGGCAATCGAACACGGCGTTGGCAATCGCCGCAGTGACCGGGCCGTGCGCGGCTTCGCCGGCGCCGACCGGCTCGATCTCGGACCGCTGGATCACCTCCACCTCGACCTGCGGCGTCTCGGAGAATGTCAGGATCGGATACTCCGTCCAGCTGTTGCTGGTGATACGTGACCGGTCGAACCGCACGCGCTCTTTCAGCACCCAGCTCGTCGCCTGGATCGCGCCGCCTTCGACCTGGTTGATGACCCCGTCGGGATTGATGGCCTCGCCGACGTCTGTGGCGAGCCACAGCTTCTTCACCCGGATATCCGCGTCGCCCTCGATCTCGGCCACGGCCGCGCAGTAGGCGCCGTCGTTCTTGTAGCGGGAATAGCCGACGCCATAGCCGATGCCGGGCTTGGCCGCCGGCTTCCAGTTTGCCAACTTCGCGGCAGCGCGGATCACGTCCTTGGCGCGTTCGTCCCTGAGATGCCGCAGGCGGAAGGCCACCGGATCCTCGCCGCGCTCGGCCGCGATCTCGTCGAGGAAGGACTCGATCGCAAAGGTATTTCCTTGTCCGCCCAGCGTTCGCAGCGCAGAGGTGCGCACGGGCATCGTGAGGAGACGATGGCTTTCGATCTGCCATGACGGGAAATCGTAGAGCGGCACGGAATTGCGGCCCGCGCCGCCGCCGGTGGCCTGCGGCGGATTGCCCGTAATCGGCCGCGGGAAGGGATCGGCGAGTTCATAGCCAGCCAGCAGCGTCGGCTTGGCCGCGCGGCCCGGTCGCGCCGCGTGACCGTTGCTCCAGATCGCATGGCGCCAGCCGACGATCTCGTTGTCAGCATCGAGATCGGCCTCGATCTCAATGGCCATCGCTGCGCCGAATGGTCCGTGCGTCATTTCGTCGGCGCGTGTCCACTGCACGCGCACCGGCTTGCCGCTAGCCGCTTTCGCCAGCAGCACCGCATCCATCGCGACATCGTCGGCGGCGTTGTGGCCGTAGCAACCGGCGCCCTCGAGATGCTCGACCGTGATGTTCTCGACGGGAAGCTTCAAGACCAGCGCGATGTCGGCGCGCAGAAGATAAACGCCCTGACTATGGGTCCAGACATGGACGTGGTCGCCGCTCCATTGCGCGATCGCACAGGACGGCGCCATCGACGCATGCGCGATATAGGGCCGGGTATATTGCCGCTTGAGCGTGCGCGCCGCTTTGCCGGGATTGGCCGATGTTCTCGTGTCGAGAACCGTCGATTCCACCGGCTGCGCTTTCAGGAAGTCCGCCAGACGGTTCTCGTCCGGCAACGTTTCGCCGGCCGACCAGTTCGCGCCCTTGCGCAACGCCGCAACCGCGGCATTTGCACTTGCTTCGCTGTTGCAGACCACGCCCGCGAAAGTGCCGTCGCGGACAACAGCAACAAAGCCGGGCACCGCGCACGCCGCGTCATCCTTCAAGCCGAGCAGCTTCGCTTGCGAATTTTCCGGCCGCATCACCCGGCCATGCAGCATACCAGTCAGTGCGAGGTCATGGATGAAGCGGCGATGGCCGAACACCTTGTCGGGAATGTCGAGCCGTTGCACCGCCTGGCCCACGAGCGCACGTTTTACGATCGGCTTGGCTTTCGCACCCGGCGTTGCATCGCGATCGAGCGAGACTTCGTTTGCCAGCTCCCAATAGCTGGTCCGGACGTTGCCGGGACCGGAGATCGTGCCATCCTCGATATCGAGCGTATCGCTCTCAACACCAAGCTTGTCCGACGCCGCGGCAAGGAAGATGTGCCTGATCTCGGCGCAGGCCGCTCGGATCGCACGGCCCGATTGCTGGATCGACAGGCTGCCCGAGGTGACGCCCTCATTCGGGCTTCCCGCCGTGGTGGCACGCACCATCTGCACACGACCGATATCAATATCGAGCTCGTCAGCGGCGATCTGCGCCAGCGCGGTGACGATGCCCTGGCCGATCTCGACCTTGCCCGGGCAGAGCGTCAGCTGTCCGTCAGCGCCGAATTTCACCCAGGACGACAGTTTTGGGTTGGCCGCCAGACTGACCGGCAGTGTCGGTGCGGTGCTCATGATGCGGCCATTTCATTCGCAGCGCGCAACACCGCGCGCACGATCCTGTTCTGCGAGCCGCAGCGGCAGAGATTGCGGTCGAGCGCGGTGCGCACCTGCGCCTCGGTCGGTTTCGGGTTTTGCTTCAGCAGCGCCGCGGCGCTCATCAGGATGCCCGCGACGCAATAGCCGCATTGCATCGCCTGCTCGGCGATAAAGGCGCGCTGCAGCGGGTGCGGATGATCGGCGCTGCCCAATCCTTCCAGCGTCGTGACGTCTTTGCCGGCAACTGACCACAGCGGCGCGTCGCAGGAGGTGATTGCGCGATCGCCGACGATCACGTGACAGGCGCCGCATTCGCCCGCGCCGCAGCCGAAATGCGGACCGGCAAGACCGAGCGGGCCGCGCAATATATCGAGCAGCGGCCGATCCGGGTCGGCGTCGATCTCGGTCGGCGCGCCGTTGAGGCGAAAGCGTGTGATGGGCATTGGCGGGCGAAGGTCCTCAGGTTTTATTGAATTTCTTGACCACTTCCGCCCATTTCGCAATATCGCCGCGCAGATATTTGTCGAATTCGTCAGATGTCATCGACATCGGCAGCGCGCCCTGTTCCTTCCAGAGTTTCACGATATCCGGCCGCTTGACGAAAGCGGCCGTCGCCGCGGCGAGCTTGTCGATGATCGGCTTCGGCGTTCCCGCCGGCGCCATCAGGCCGAGCCAGATCGTGGCCTCGTAACCGGACACGCCGGCCTCGATCACGGTCGGCACATCGGGCAGAACGTCGGAACGCCTGGTGCCGGTGGTCGCGAGCGCGCGGACCTGCTTCTCTGCGATGTTCGGCGCCATCGCCGGCACCGCGTCGATCATCATCTGCACCTGGCCGCCGATCACGCCAGATCGCGCCTCGCCGCTGTTGCGATAGGGCACATGCAGAACGTCGATGCCGGCCATGGCTTTGAAAAGCTCGCCGGCCATGTGGTAGGGCGTGCCCTGGCCGGAAGAGGCGTAGTTCAATTTGCCCGGCTGCGATTTGGCCAGCGCAATGAATTCGGCGAGCGTCTTGGCCGCGACCGACGGATGCACCACGATCACGAGATCGGAATAGTTGATCGGCGCGATCGGGGCCAGGTCTTTCATCAGCTCGTATTTGCGCTGCGTCGCCGGCACCAGCGATTCGTTGGCGGTCTGCGTGTTCGACATCATCAGCAGCGTGTAGCCGTCGGGCGGCGCCTTCGCGACCTCCTGGGTGCCGATCACGCCGCCGGCGCCGGTGCGGTTCTCGATCACGAAGGGCTGGCCCATGGTTTCCTGGAAGACGTTGCCAACCAGCCGCGCTGCGACGTCAGCCGGCCCGCCTGCGCCGAAGGGGACGATGATCTTGACCGGTCGCACCGGATAGTCTTCGGCCTGCGCGCCACATAGCGGCGCCGCGAGCAGGGCGGCGAGCAGCGCAATTGCGAACCTTGGGGTGGTCATCTCGTCACTCCCGGAAAAGCTTGTTTGTCGCAGTCTAGCCTAGCTGCCATGCAAACCGGCTGTCGACGATAGGCTAGGTTTACGGCCTCGGAATAAAAGATAATTTGCGGGGTCCCATCGCCAGCAACGGAAACGTCCCCATGAACAGCCGTAAATTCTCGCGTCGTGACGTGCTCAAGGGCGCAAGCGTCGTGGTGGCCGGCGCGACATTTTCGACGCGCGTGATGGCGAGTAGCCCGCCGCCGGAGCCGGTGACGCAGGCCCTGATCGACGCCGCGACCAAGGAAGGTGCGGTCAGTTACTACACCTCGACCGATTTGCCGGTCGCGGAGAAGGTGGCGAAGGCGTTCGAGGCGAAGTATCCGGGCATCAAGGTGCGTACCGAGCGCACCGGCGCCGAGCGCGTGTTCCAGCGTATCGGTCAGGAATATTCCTCCAACA
>CAWCGA010000022.1:0-55644 GCA_963794775.1 uncultured Alphaproteobacteria bacterium
AGTTGCTCGCCGAGTTCGAAAAGCTCTCCTCCGGCGCGACCCAGCCGGAAGCCGCGGGCTTCTTCACCAAGGTCAAGGACTTCTTCGGCAGCCGCGCCGGTGGCTAGGCCGCTGACCCAGAAAAAACTCAGCCAGCACTTGGCGTTATGCCAAATTTGCCGATGCGGTGCAGCGTCGCTGAAACCCCTGTTCGGCTTGACCGTTCTCTCTGCGCGCTATACGTCTTTGTGACTGTTTTCTGACATCCACCGCTTAATCGGCGGCCCCGCCTGGTACTGACATGCCTTTGCAATCGTCCGTGCGTGCGTTGAAAAAGCCTCCTCGTCTCGACGATGAGGTTCGTTTTCTGCGGTCATGGATTGAGAAGCCGCTGCATATGGGCGCGGTGATGCCGTCGGGGCGTTTGCTCGCCCGGACCATGGCGCAATATGTCAAAATCGATTCCGACGATCCGGTGATCGAGCTCGGGCCGGGCACCGGCGCGATCACCAGCGCTTTGGTTCATCGCGGCGTCGACCAGAAGCGGCTGGTGCTGGTCGAATACAATTCCGGCTTCTGCGCGCTGTTGCGCGACCGCTATCCGCAGGCCAAGGTCGTGCATGGCGATGCCTATACGCTGCGCGACACGCTCTGGAACATCTTGGGTAAGCCGGCGTCCGCTGTCGTCTCCGGCCTGCCGCTGGTCACCAAGCCCATGGCGATCCGCCTGAAGCTGATCCGCGATGCCTTCGCCGCGCTCGCGCCCGGCGCGCCCTTCGTGCAGTTCACCTATTCGGTCGCGCCGCCGATTCCGAAGTCGCTGCCCGGCGTGTCCACAGAGGCCTCCGAGCGGATCTGGATGAATCTTCCGCCCGCCCGCGTCTGGGTGTATCGCAAGGACTGAAGCTGCCTGCTGCGCTGGTGGAGCGGATTTGACGTTCGCACCAATGTGCCGCGAGTTCTGATGCGAACGTCAAATCCAAAGCTCCACCAGAAAATATGATTTTGCTAGTGGTCCTTTGATTCTAACATTCGCAAAGAGCCTGCCGCGATAGTGTGCGAATGTTAGAATCGGACCACTAGCCGGCGGGTGATCCCGACCGCAAGCTGATTTATGGCCGCACCGAAGATCCTCATCATCCCGGGCTCGCTGCGCACAGGCTCGCACAATGCGAAGCTGGCGATGGCTGCGGCCGACGAGCTCGTGCGCGCCGATGCCGAGATCACGCGTATCTCGCTCGCTGATTTTCCGCTGCCGATCTATGACGGCGACCTGCAGGCCCGATCCGGCGTGCCCATTAACGCGGTCAATCTCAAGCGCATGATCGGCGCGCATCAGGGCGTTCTGATCGTGACACCCGAATATAATTCTTCGGTGCCGGGGCTGGTGAAGAACACCATCGACTGGATCACGCGGGTGCAGGACCCGCACGAGGCGCGCGGCCAGGTGTTCCGCGAAAAGCCGTTCGCGATCGCCGCCGCCTCGGCCAGCCGGCTTGGCGGGACTCGCGCGCTGGCGGCGCTGCGGCTGATCCTGACTGCCTGCCATGCCGCCGTCATTCCCAACCAGCTCGCGCTGTCATTCGCGGATGAGGCTTATGACGATATGGACAGATTGAAAAATCAGGCCGATATCGATGGGCTGAAGGGCCTGGTGCGGCAATTGATCGAAGTTTCACAACGGATGATGTGAGGTGACCATGCAGCCAGCCATTATCGCGCCCCGCGATCGCGTGATCGTGCCGCTCGATCTGCCCAGTGTCGCGGCGGCGGAAGCGATGGTTGCGCGGCTCGGCGACAGCGTGACCTTTTACAAGATCGGCTATCAGCTCGCCTATGCCGGCGGACTGCCGCTGGTCTCCCAGCTTGTCAAATCCGGCAAGAAGGTCTTTCTGGATCTCAAGCTGCACGACATCGGCAACACGGTCGCGCGTGGCGTGGAGAGCGTTGCCAAACTTGGTGCGACCTTCCTCACCGTGCACGCCTATCCGCAAACACTGAAGGCGGCCGTCGAGGGCCGCGCCGGTTCGGATCTGAAGTTGCTGGCAGTCACCGTGCTGACGTCCTACGACGACAGCGATCTGCACGCCGCGGGTTATCGGCTGGGCGTATCCGATCTGGTCGAGGCGCGCGCGCAGCAAGCGCAGGTGCTCGGCCTCGACGGCATTGTCTGCTCGCCGGAAGAAGCGAGCGGCTTGCGCAAGATTGTCGGCCACCAGATGACCCTGGTGACGCCCGGCATTCGTCCTGCCGGCTCTGATGTCGGCGACCAGAAGCGCATCATGACGCCGGCGCGCGCGATCGCGGCAGGCAGCGACTATCTCGTGGTCGGGCGTCCGATCACGGGCGCGGCGGATCCCAGGGCGGCCGCGGAGGCCGTTCACGCCGAGATCGCGCCGAAGCTCGTTGCGTAAAAGGGAAGGAAAAGAAAAATGGCAAAAGGATACTGGATCGCCCGCGTCGATGTTCACAATGACGAAGGCTACAAGCCCTATGCGTTGGCGAACCCCGGCATCTTCAAGAAATTCGGCGCCCGCTTCGTCGTGCGCGGCGGCAAGTTCGACGGCGTGGAGGGTACCAACCGCTCGCGCAATGTCGTGATCGAATTTCCGGATTATGCGACCGCGCTCGCCTGCTACAACTCGCCGGAATACCAGGCCAACATCAAGCTGCGGCTGCCCAACTCGACCGGCGACCTCGTGATCATCGAAGGCTACGACGGCCCGCAGCCGTAGTGCTCGTCATTGCGAGGAGCGGAGCGACGAAGCAATCCATATCTCCGCTTGTAGCGCGATGGATTGCTTCGCTTCGCTCGCAATGACGAGGGTGCCGGTTGCCGGAACAGCCTCCGCCCGCTAATAGGGCGGGGAGAGGGAAACCATGGCGGATATGCGCTTGATCGTTGCGGGAGCCGGCGGCCGGATGGGCCGCACGTTGACCCGCGTTATCTCGGAGACGCCGGGTGCGGTGCTCGCCGGCGCGCTGGAGGCGCCTGGCTCGGAGCTGCTCGGCAAGGACGCCGGCGTGCTCGCCGGGCTCCCCGCCAACGGCGTCAAACTGTCCGCCGATCTCTGGGCGCTGTCGGCGGCAGCCGACGGCATTCTCGATTTTACCGTGCCGGGTGCAACCATCGCCAATGTCGCGATCGCTGCCCAGCGCGGCATCGTGCATGTCATCGGCACCACGGGGCTGTCGGGCTCGGACGAGGCCGTGATCCGCAGCGTCACCTCGCAAGCCATCGTGGTGAAATCAGGCAATATGAGTCTCGGCGTCAATCTGCTCGCCGCACTGGTCAAGCGCGCCGCGCAGTCGCTGGACGAGAGTTTCGATATCGAAATCCTGGAGCATCATCACAAGGCCAAGGTCGATGCGCCCTCGGGGACCGCCCTAATGCTTGGCGAAGCCGCGGCCGCAGGACGCAACATCGCGCTTGGCGAACGTTCCGCGCGGGGCCGCGACGGTATCACCGGCGCACGGCGTGCCGGCGATATCGGCTTTGCCTCGTTGCGCGGCGGCACCGCGGCCGGCGACCACAGCGTGATGTTTGCCGGTCCGTTCGAACGGATTACGCTTTCACACCACGCCGAAGACCGCACGCTGTTTGCGCAGGGCGCGTTGAAGGCGGCGCTATGGGCGAACGGAAAGAAGCCGGGCTTCTACACCATGGCCGACGTGCTCGGCCTCGGCGAATCCTGAGAACAAACAGCGGAATGGATTTTGGAAATGAGCGACCGACTTCTCGTGCTCGTCCGCCACGGCCAGAGCGACTGGAACCTGAAGAACCTTTTCACCGGCTGGAAGGACCCTGACCTCACCGAGCAAGGCATCAAGGAGGCGAAAGACGCCGGCCGCAAGTTGAAGGCGCAGGGGTTCAAGTTCGATATCGCCTTCACGTCGGTCTTGAAGCGCGCGCAGCACACGCTCGACCTGATGCTGGCCGAGATCGGCCAGACCGGGCTGCAGACCCGGAAAAATCTCGCGCTGAACGAGCGCGACTATGGCGATCTCTCCGGTCTCAACAAGGACGACGCCCGCAAGAAGTGGGGCGAGGAGCAGGTGCTCATCTGGCGGCGTTCCTATGACGTGCCGCCGCCCGGCGGCGAAAGCCTCAAAGACACCTTGGCCCGTACCCTGCCCTATTACGTGCAGGAGATTTTGCCTTGCGTGCTGCGCGGCGAGCGCGTGCTGGTGGCGGCCCATGGCAACTCGCTACGCGCGCTGATCATGGTGCTGGAGAAGCTGACGCCAGAAAACATCCTGAAGCGCGAGCTCGGCACCGGCGTGCCGATCATCTATCGCTTGAATGAAGACGCGACGGTCGCGTCCAAGCTCGACCTGGCGGCGTAAGCGCCGGCGTCGACATCGTCACGGCGCGAGCCGCTGCAGTAGCTCGCGCGCGAAGACTGAAAGCGAATCGTCGCGGGCTCCCATCACCAGGATGCGATCGCCGGGGCGCGCAAGTCTGACCAGGGCGTCGCCGCAGCTACTCCGATCGGGAAATGCCGTGGCTTTTCGACCGCCATGCTCTATTTCACTGGCGAGTTCGCGGCTGCCGACACTGCGGTCGACCGTGCCGCCGAAATAGACCGGCTCGGGCATGACGAGAACATCGTCAGCGCGCATGCCCTTCGTAAAGCAGTCCACCAACGCGTCCTTCATCAAGCGGATCGGGCCGTAGCCATGCGGTTGAAACATCAGCAGGAGGCGGCCGGGAAACGCATGCATGGTCTCCAGCGTGGCCGATATCTTGTCGGGGTTGTGAGCGAAATCGTCGATGACCGTTATGCCGTTGACGGTGCCCACCACCTCCAGCCGCCGGCGGATGCCGCTGAACTCGCCGAGGTAACGCGCCGCATCTGATAGCGCCACGCCGCATGCTTTTGCGGCGCAGAGCGCGGCGAGTGCGTTGGCGACGTTGTGCCGTCCCGGGACCTTCAGCTTCACTTCGACGGTCGCGCTGGAGTTGAGCTCCCTGACGTGAAAGCTGATGCCTGTCGGGGACGGGACCGGCGATGAGGCGAGGAGATCGGCGCGAGCGTCGGTCAGACTGTAGGTCGCTGCGTGCCGAGGCTTGAAATCCGGCACCAGTGCCGCGGTTTCCGCATTGTCGAGATTGAGCACCACCGTCTCCGCCTTGACGCTGAAGTCGCGGAACAGGCTGCGCAGCTCGTCCATCGATTTATGGTCGAGCGAGATATTGTTGATGACGGCAATGCGCGGCTTATAAAACGCAATCGATCCGTCGCTCTCGTCCACCTCGCTTACGAAGATCTCGCCCCCGCCAATCCTGGCGCTGGCAAACGGGGAGTTTGCATCGACGAAATTCTTCATGTCGGCCCCGTTCATGATCGTCGGGCTCTTTCCTGCGCGGTGCAGGATCCAGCCGATCATGCCTGTCGTGGTGGACTTTCCGCTCGTGCCGGCGACGCCGATGCCCAGCGCGGCATCGTTGAAGAGGTCGGCGAGAAGCCGCGCACGCGTGGTGACGGTGGCTCCGACGCGCCGCGCGGCCTGCACGTCGGGGATCGTTTCCTCGACAGCCGCTGATGTGACCAGGGTTTGGGTAGCACGGAGCACGCCGCTGCCGTCCTGTGGATGAAGCGCAATGCCATGCGCGCGCAGAAAATCAAATCGTTCGGTGTTGCGTCCCTGGTCGAGGGCACGGTCGGACCCCTCGACGCGACCGCCGCTGGCCTGGATGATCAGCGCAAGTGGGGTCATGCCACTGCCGCCGACACCGCAGAAAAAATAATCTCCTCGCTGGGACATCGGCCGAATCTACAGGCGTCGCCAATGGAGCGCAACGTAACGCCCGCGCGCTGCATGAACCTGCAGGCACCACGCATGCGTCATTGTCTCGGGATCAGTGCAAGCCGATCTGTCCCGCTTCCCAGCCCAGCATCGCCTGCTTGCGCGTGATGCCCCAGTGATAGCCGGTCAGCTTGCCGTCCTTGCCGAGCGCGCGATGGCAGGGCACCACGAAAGACACCGGGTTACGGCCGACCGCCGCGCCGACGGCCCGCGACGCCTTCGGATTGTCGATGTTGCAAGCGATGTCGGAATAGGACACCGCCCTGCCCATCGGGATCTTCAGCAACGTTTGCCACACCCGCACTTCGAAATCGGTGCCGATCAGCACCACGCGCAGCGGCTGGTCCGGCCGCCAAAGCTTTGGGGTGAAGACGCGCTGCGCCAGCGGCGCCGTGCTCAGATAGTCCTCGACATAGACGGCATTCGGCCAGCGCCGCTGCATGTCTGTCAGCGCCGCCTGCTCCTCGCCCGGATCGGCGAAGGCGACGCCGGCAAGCCCGCGGGACGTTGCCATCAGAAGCGCGGTGCCGAATGGCGATGGATGGAAGCCGTAGCGCAGCGTCAGGCCCGTGGCACCATTTTTCCATTCGCCCGGCGACATCGCCTCATGGGTGACGAACAGATCGTGCAACCGGCCCGGACCGGAGAGGCCGGAATCGAGCGCGGCATCGAGCACGCTCGCGGAGTCGCGCAAGAGACCCTTGGCGTGGTCGAGCGTCAGCGCCTGCATGAAATCCTTCGGCGTCAGCCCGGCCCAGCGGCGAAACAGATGGTGCAACTCGTCCGGTGTGACGCTGGCGGCGTCGGCCATCGCTTCGATGGTCGGCTGCGTCCGCCAGTGTTCGCTGATGAAAGCAATCGCGCGGCGCACGCTGTCATAGTCGCGCAGCGCGGCGTTCTGGGAGCCCGGCTTGGCCAGGCGCATGTCATGAATGGCGAGTGTGATCATGGGTGGTGATTTAGGCCGGCGCGGCATCGCAAACCACCCGATTCCTGACTTGCATCTAGCTGACGGGATTATAGGTCGGGCCGCGCTTCGCGGCTGTCAGCCCAACCCGCAAGGCCTTGGCAAAACTGGCTTTTTCCTCTGCTCCGAGGAAGCTCCCGATCGACACGCGGCGGCCGCGTGACCGCAGATACAAGCGTTCGGTGCCGAATTCCGCATGCACGACCTCATCGAGCTGGACCCAGAGCGGATTGAGCACCCATTCGACCACATGACCGCGGTGGCTGACCCGGCGCAGGCGCAATTCCGACGGCGTCACAGTGATTTCCTCCCGCGCCCGCGCGCGGCCGAAATTGATCTTGAAGGCGATATAGATCGCGAGCACGTCGAGGCCGAGAAAGCCGAACACTGGCCACGCGCCCATGATCAGGAAGGCGACGCCGGTCGCAAAGCTGATCACGCTCAAAAACGTCATCACCAGCACAAAGCCGGTGCGGTTGAGCGAGCGGTGCGGCGTCAACAGTGCCGAGAACAGCACCGGTTCGGCGTTTACAGGGTCAAAGCCATTGCCTGCGGTCATCGCCTGTCAGTATATCCGCTTCATGGCGAAAAGCATCCGAACCCAACGCGCAAAAGCGGCTTCCGTTCGATTGCGGAAGAAGCCAGCGAAAAAGGCGAAGCCGGCGCGGGTGGCAAGGAAACTGCCGGCCAAGCCCAAGGCGCTCAAGGCCAAGGCGTCGAAGCCATGGACGCCTGCCGAGGTTCGCGAGTGCTTCGAGCGTTTCCGCAAGGCCAATCCGGAGCCGCGTGGCGAACTGGAGCATCTCAACCCCTACACACTGCTGGTCGCCGTTGTGCTGTCGGCGCAGGCCACAGATGCCGGCGTCAACAGGGCGACTCGTGAGCTTTTCAAGGTCGCCGACACGCCGCAAAAAATGCTCGAGCTCGGCGAGGAGAAGTTGCGCGAATACATCAAGACCATCGGGCTCTATCGCAACAAGGCCAAAAACGTCATCGCGCTGTCGGACAAGTTGATCCGCGAGTTCGGCGGCGAGGTGCCGCGCACCCGCGCCGAGATCGAATCGCTTCCCGGCGCCGGACGCAAGACCGCCAATGTCGTGCTCAACATGGCCTTTGGCGAGCACACCATGGCGGTCGACACCCATGTGTTCCGCGTCGGCAATCGCACGGGCTTGGCGCCCGGCAAGACGCCGCTCGACGTCGAGCTCGGTCTGGAGAAAGTGATCCCATCTGAGTTCATGCTGCACGCCCATCACTGGCTGATCCTGCACGGCCGCTACACCTGCCTCGCCCGCAAGCCGCGCTGTGAGGTCTGCCTGATCAACGACCTTTGCCGCTGGCCGGAAAAGACCATTTAGCTTGGGCGCTTGCCCATCTGCTGCGATGGTGCAACGCGCGCGTACTTGTGCGCGGTCGAGGCCGGGCTTACGCTTGCTCCCAAGGTCCGTCACAAGGGCTGGACAATCGGGAGGCGCGCCGTGCGATCGCAATTTGTGCTGGCTTTGGCTGGTCTTGTCCTCGGCGCATCTACTGCTTCTGCGCAAATCTCGGACAATGTCGTTCGGGTCGGCGTGATGAACGACCAATCAGGGCTTTACGCCGACCTCGGCGGGCCGGGCTCGGTCATCGCCGCGCGCATGGCGGCCGAGGATGCCGGCGGCACAGTGCTCGGCAAGCCGATCGACATCGTAGTGGCCGATCACCAGAACAAGGCCGATGTGGGCGTCGCCATCGCGCGGCGCTGGTTCGAGAACGAGGGCGTCGACCTCGCCATCGGCTTCGACAACTCCGCCGTGGCGCTCGGCGTCGAGCAGCTCGCCGCGCAATACAACCGGATTGCGATTGCCGGAGCGGTCGGCAGTACGGCATTCACCGGCAAGAACTGCACGCCGAACGAAGCGTCCTGGATTTACGACAGCTATGCGCTGACCACGAGCCTTGCCAAGTCGACGGTCGCGGAGGGACGCGACACCTGGTTCTTCATCACCGTCGACTACACCTTTGGTCATTCGCTCGAGGCGGATGCCACAGCCGCAGTGCTGGCAGCCGGCGGCAAGGTGCTCGGCAGCGTACGTCATCCGCTCAATACGTCCGACTTCAGTTCCTATCTGCTGCAGGCGCAGGCCTCGGGCGCGAAAGTCGTGGCGTTCGCCAATGGCGGCGGCGACATGGTCAATGCGGTGAAGCAGGCCAATGAATTCGGCCTGACCAAGAAGCAGAGCATGGTGTCGCTGCTGGTTTTCCTCTCCGACGTGCACAGCATGCAGCTGCAGGCTGCACAGGGGCTGAAGTTCGTCACGGCATTCTACTGGGATCGCGATGACGAGACCCGTGCCTGGTCGAAACGCTTCTTCGAACGACAGGGCCGCATGCCGACCATGCCGCAAGCTGCCGTCTATTCCGCGGTGCGCCACTACATCGCCTCGATCAAGGCGGCCGGCACCGATGAGGCCAAGGCCGTGATGGCCAAGATGCGCGAGCTGCCGGTGAACGATTTCTACGTCAAGAATGGCCATGTGCGCGAAGACGGCCGTCTGGTGCACGACATGCTGTTCGCGCAGGTGAAGACGCCGGCCGAGTCCACCAAGCCGTGGGATTATTACAAGATCCTCGGCACCATTCCGGGCGATCAGGCCTTTCGCCCGCTCGCTGAAGCCGGCTGTCCGCTGGTGGCGCGCTAAGGCTTCACACTAAACCGTAGGCAAGCTGCTGCGCGGTCGCGGTTCGATCAATTCGGGCCGCGGACCGGACAATCGCTTGTGCATGTGGACCATGAAGGCCATGCCGAACAGCGGCGTCGCCAGATTGACGATCGGGATCGAGACGAAGGCCGCGATGAACAGTCCGGCGGTAAAGACGGTCGCTGCGTGATACTTGCGCATCGCTTTGGCTTCGGCGGGCGGCCGGAACCGCATCGCCGCCAGCTCGAAATATTGCTTTCCCTGTAGCCACGCGGTCGCGATGAAGAAGATCAGGAAGCCTGCGCCGGCCAGAAGCACGAACGGCAGCGCGACCAGATAGACCAGGATGGTCAGCAGCGCGATCTTGACGCCTTCAATGGTCGCAACCGACAGCGGCAACGCCACGCCGGGCTGCTCGGCCGGATAATACTCGCGCTCGACGAGATCGCCGATATCGTCGACGAAAAAGCCGGCAACCAGCGAGGTGACCGCCGGCATCAGGAAGATGCCGCCGAGCACGACGCCGAGCGCGGCCGCGATCGAGACGACCCAGGACAGCGCATTGAGCGGCGTGTGGGCGCCCGGGCCCAGCATCGCCTCGGCCCAACCTTCGCCATAGGTGGCAAACCAGCCGAGCAAGCGCTGCAGGCCGATCGCGAGCACCGTGATCAGCACCAGCGCAAGCCCAATGGATCGCCACAGGATCGAGCGCATCGGCGGCGACAGGATTTGCGATAGCGCCTTGGCGGCGGCGTCCAGCATGATCGATCTACCTTTCGAAAACGTCGGGACAGGTAGACATGTGCGGGCGCTTCGGCAAGAGCCACGCGGCGGCGGTTTGACGCGGCTCGCATACGTCCGGCTTTCTCGCATTTGCGTCATGCAGGCGCGAGTGCGCTGATACCAAGATTGTATTTTCCAGACGGCCGGTGAGCGCATAGGGTGCCGCGGCAGGTACAGGGAGAACAGCATGGCTGAGACCGGATTGCCGCTGGAGGGCGTGAGGGTCATCGAGATGACCCACATGGTGATGGGCCCGACTTGCGGCATGATCCTCGCTCAGCTCGGCGCTGAGGTGATCAAGGTCGAACCGCCCGCCGGCGACAAGACCCGCATCCTCGGCGGCATGGGAACCGCATTCTTTCCGCTGTTCAACCGCGGCAAGCGCAGCGTCGTGCTCGACCTCGCCAAAGCCGACGATCGCGAGACCATGCATCGGCTGCTCGAAGGCGCCGACGTGTTTCTGGAGAATTTTCGCGACGGCCAGCTCGACAAGCAGGGGCTTGGCGCCGACGCGTTGCGCAGCAAATATCCGCATCTAATCGTCGTCGGCCACAAGGGATTCCTGTCCGGGCCCTACGAGCATCGCCCTGCCCTCGACGAAGTCGTGCAGATGATGTCGGGGCTCGCCGCCATGACCGGCACCAAGGAGAAGCCGCAGCGCGTCGGCTCCTCCGCTAACGACATCATGGGCGGCATGTTCGGCGTGATTTCCATCCTCGCTGCGCTCTATCAGAAGCGCGCCGGCAAGGCTGACGGTGCGAATATCCGCATCGGCCTGTTCGAGAATTGCCTGTTCCTGGTCGCCCAGCACATGGTCGAGTTCGAGATGACCCGCAACAAGCCGCGCTCGATGCCGGAGCGCGAGCATGCCTGGCCGATCTACGATATTTTCGATGTTGCGAACGGCAACCGCATTTTCATCGGCGTTGTCACCGAGGGACACTGGCAGAGCTTCTGCAGGGAATTCGGCCTGCAGGAATTTCTGGACGATCCAGCCCTGCGCACCACCACCGATCGCATCCTGGCGCGGTCGCGGATCATTCCGCGCGTCGCCGAAGTGATCAAAGTCTGGGACGTCAAGCATCTCTCCGACAAGCTCGACCGGCTCAACATCTGCTTCTCGCCGATCAACCGTCCCGAGGATCTGTTTAGCGATCCGCATGTGTTGCGGCCGGGCGGCCTCGTCAATAATTTCACTGCCGACGGCGTGGCGTTCCGCGTGCCGGCGCTACCGATCGAATGGAACGGCAATCATATCGGCGAAGGCATCAAGGTGCCGCCGCTCGGCGGCGATACGGATGCGATCCGTGCCGAGCTTGCAAAAAAGAATGAAGCGAAGAGGAAGCGCGCATGACTGACGTTCAAAAGATTTATCCCGAGGGCCGTGTGATCCTGCGTGAGGTAGGCTTGCGTGACGGCTTGCAGTTGGTGAAGACCATTCCCTCGACGCAGGCCAAGCAGCGCTGGATGCGAGACGAATACGCCGCCGGCGTGCGCTGCTTCGAAGTCGGCTCGTTCCTGCCCGCAAAAACCTTTCCGCAATTCGTCGATGTCCGTGACATCGTGCAGACGATCGCCTCATTGCCGGGCGCGCATGGCATCGGGCTGGCGTTGAACGAGCGCGGGGTCAACGAGGCGCTGGCCGCGGGCGTTGCCGAAATCGCCACGGTGGTGTCGGCGACCGAAGAGCACAGCCAGGCCAATGCCCATCGCTCGCGCAACTCGGCGATCGCCAACGTCAAAAGAATGTGCGATCTGCGCGATGCCAGCGCGCACAAGCCGATCATGCATGCTGCGATCTCGGTGGCGCTGGGTTGTTCGATTGCAGGTCCTGTCGACCCGAACGAAGTGATCAAGCTGGTCGAGAAGTGCCTCGAGGCCGGCGTCGACGCGATAGGGATCGCCGACACTGTCGGCTATGCCGGGCCGAAGGCGGTCGGCGATCTGACCAAGGCGGCGGTGAAGATCGCAGGCAAGACGCCGGTCTGCGTGCATCTGCACGATACCCGCGGCATGGGCATTGCCAATGCGGCGGCGGCCCTCGACGAGGGCGCGCGCATTCTCGACGGCTCGCTCGGCGGCCTCGGCGGCTGCCCGTTCGCACCGGGCGCGACCGGCAATGTCGTGTTCGAGGATCTGGTGTTCCTGTGCGAGAGCAAGGGTTTTGCCACCGGCATCGATATCGACAGACTGGTTGCGGTGCGCGGCATCCTGCGCGAGGCGATGCCGAACGAGCCGCTCTATGGCGGCATGGCGCGCGCCGGCCTGCCCAGTGCGACGGCGGCCAAGGCGGCTTAATAGTTCAGGGTCGTTCCCGCGATCCTGAATACCACGAAGAACCAGGCGATCATGACACTGCTGGCCGCCAGCAGTGCATGATGGATGCGCGACCATCGGCTGCCGACGCCATTGCGCCAGAATCTCACCGCGGTCCACACGACAGCAATCGCGCCGACAACGCCGATCCATGCGGCGATGTAAAGCGCAATCAGCTTGAAATCGTGCGCGTCATTCAGGATGGTGAGATCGGCCAACGCCAACGCGTACAGGGTCATGACGGCGAGAATGACGATGATGTCCAGCAGGAGGACGAGCCGGGCCGCGCGATAAAGGTGCACCTCGGCGCGCGACTCGCTGAAGCGTTTCTTGTGCCAACGGCGCCATAGCGCGGCAAACGGCCAGCACAGCGAGGTCAGCAGCATGACGACAATGCTGGCGGCGAGAGCCGGCAATATCCATCGCGCATCGAGATAGAACGGCAGATGCTGCAGTTGTGCAGCAGGCGTCGCGATATACGATCCGGATTCGCCTTCGACCAGAGCAAGGCGCACGGGCCCGGCATACAGGTTCCTGCCGATATGCTGGTAGAGGTCGCCCGTACCGAACGGCCAGATCGCCGAAAACAGCCTCGCATTGCCGTCGCCGTCGATTTGGACGACACGCTCCGAGATCAGGTCGCGGACCCGGACGAATGATGACTCCGCGCGGCGGCTCGGATGATAGATGCCGGCAATGCCTGCTTCGTCGGGAGAGGCTGCTGGCCGCGGGCCCGCTGTGTCCGGTCGCTCATTCAGGAAGCGCCGCGCGACTGCTGCCGCGATATTGGGTATCTCCCGGCCCGACTTGATCTCGCCAGTGCCATCGCGCGACACGAAGATACCGATGCCGTCTGCCGGAAAAAATGCGAGGTCGCTGAAGAACGTCATCGTCTCGCCATTGTGCCAGATCGCGGCGCGGCCTGCGATCTTTCTCCCGATGAACACCAGGCCGAGATATCCGGCGGGGCTTTGGGATTGCGGCGCCATCATTTCGTCGAGCCGCGCCTTCGGCAGAATGCGAACGCCATCGAGCTCGCCGCCATTCATCAGCGCGCGGAGGAAGCGGCTCATGTCGTCAGCGGTCGCCGAAAGCCCGCCGGCCGGCGCGAGAATCGTCTCGAACGGAGCGATCGGCGGCTGATCCGACCTGCGATAGGACTTTGCCATCAAGGCTGCGAGTTCGGCCGGCAACGGCTGCGCAAAGGTCGAATGGCTCATGCCAAGCGGATCGATGATGTGACGCTGGACGTAGGCCGCGAACGGCTCGCCTGAGATGCGTTCGACGATATAGCCCGCGAGCGTAACGCCATAGTTGGAATAGGCTTCGACGTCGCCCTTCGGAAACAGCCGGTGCGGCAGATTGGCCGCAAGCCATTTGCCGAGCGGCATCGGCGGATCGCGCGAGAACAGCCCTTTGAAATGTTCCTCGAAACCGGCGCGATGGGTCAGCAGGCGTCGCAGCGTCACGGGCACGCCGCCATCCGGCGTCGGAATGGCGAAATCGATATAGCCGTTGACGTCACGGTCGAGATCGAGCTTGCCGGCATCGACCAGCTGCATCACTGAGATGCCGGTGAAGAGCTTGGAAATCGATCCAGGCCGCACCAGCGTCGCATCCGTGGTGAACGACCGCTTCGCTTCGATGTCCGCCAGTCCATAACCCTTGGCAAAGATCGTGGCGTCGCGCGTCACGACCACGACCACGGCGCCCGGGCCTTTGTGTTGCCCGACCCATGCCGCCATCAGCGGGTCTATTACACCGGCGAGGTTTTCAGCCGTGAGGTCGAGATGTCCGCGCGGCTCCGGGGTCTGCGCGGCGGCGCCAAACGCCAGCATGCCGAGCGCGATCGCGAGGACGAAGCGCAAGAGGCGCGTGCTGGCAGTGATGCTCACCGAAAATCCCCGTGCATCCGACAGGTTCAGCCTATCATCCCGGCAACCGCGTTGCACGCAGCCGCAGCGCATTGCCGATCACGCTGACCGAGGACAGCGCCATCGCGGCTGCCGCGATGATCGGCGACAGCAGGATGCCGAAAGCAGGATAGAGGATTCCCGCGGCAATCGGGATTCCCGCGGCATTGTAGATGAAAGCGAAGAACAGGTTCTGGCGGATGTTCGCCATCGTCGCCTGCGACAGCCTGCGGGCGCGCAAGATGCCCGTGAGATCGCCTTTCAAAAGCGTGATGCCGGCGCTCTCCATCGCGACGTCCGTACCTGTTCCCATCGCAATGCCGACATCGGAGGCGGCAAGCGCGGGCGCGTCGTTGACGCCGTCGCCCGCCATCGCGACGATGCGGCCTGCCTGCCGCAATCGCGCGACTACGTCGCGCTTCTGATCCGGCAGCACGTCCGCTTCGACATCGGCAATGCCGAGCCGCCGCGCGACGGCGTTGGCCGTGGTCTTGTTGTCGCCAGTCAGCATGATCACCTTGATGGCCTCGGCGGCCAGCGCTTTCAGCGCCGCCGGCGTCGAGACTTTCACGGGATCGGCAATCGCAAACAGTCCGGCAAGTTTTCCGTCGATCGCGATGTGAACGACGGTGGCGCCATCAGCGCGCAGTCGTCCGGCTTGCTGGTCCAGTGAAGCCGTTTCGATTCCGAGCGAGGCCAGATATCCGGAATTCCCGATCGCGATGGATTTTCCATCGACCTTGCCGTTGGCGCCTTTGCCGGTCGGCGAATCGAAAGCGTCAACTCTGCCAAGCTCCAGCCCGAGCTCCTTTGCGGCGCGCACGATCGCATCCGCTAGCGGATGCTCGCTGGCGCGCTCCACGCTTGCCGCAAGCCGGAGAATTTGATCCTCGGCGAATCCCGGCGCCGGCACGATCGCCGTCACCTTCGGCTTGCCCTCGGTCAGCGTACCCGTCTTGTCGACCACGAGCGTGTCGACTTTCTCCAGCCGCTCCAGCGCCTCGGCATTCTTGATCAGGACGCCGGCATGCGCGCCGCGGCCGACGCCGACCATGATCGACATCGGCGTCGCGAGTCCGAGCGCGCAGGGACAAGCAATGATCAGCACGCTGACGGCGGCAACCAGGCCGAACGCGAGTCTTGGTTCGGGCCCGAACGTCGCCCAGGCGGCAAACGCCGCAAGCGCTGCGACGATCACCGCCGGCACGAACCAGCCCGCAACCTGATCGGCGAGCCGCTGGATCGGCGCCCGCGAGCGCTGCGCGTCGGCCACCATCTGCACGATCTGCGCCAGCAGGGTATCGCGGCCGACCTTGTCGGTGCGCATCACAAAGCTCCCCGACTGGTTGAGCGTGCCCGCGATCACGCTTGCGCCTTGTTCCTTGGTGACCGGCAGGGACTCGCCAGTCACCAGTGATTCATCGAGCGCGGAACGGCCTTCGAGGATGGTGCCGTCGACCGGGACCTTCTCGCCCGGCCGCACGCGCAATTTGTCGCCGGCCGCCAGCGCATCGATCTCGACTTCGTGGTCGTTACCGTCGTTATCCACGCGACGCGCGGTCTTTGGTGCGAGCCGCAACAGCGCCTTGATCGCGCCCGAGGTCGCTTCGCGTGCACGGAGCTCCAGAACCTGGCCGAGCAGCACCAGTACGGTGATGACGGCCGCGGATTCGAAATAGACGGCGACCGCGCCGTCATGGCCGCGGAAGCTGGACGGGAACGCTTGCGGAAAGATCGTTCCAATCAGGCTGTAGACATAGGCCACGCCGGTGCCGATGGCGATCAGCGTGAACATGTTGAGATTGCGCGTGACCAGCGACTGCCAGCCGCGCACGAAGAACGGCCAGCCGGCCCAAAGCACCACCGGCGTTGCGAACACGAGCTGGATCCAGTTCGAGAGCGTTGCGTCGATCAAGCCGTGACCGCCGGCGAGATGAGCGCTCATCTCGAGCACGACCGGCGGTACCGATAGCGCCGCGCCGATCCAGAAGCGGCGGTTCATATCAGCGAGTTCGGGATTGGGCGCCTCATCGAGGCTCACGACATCGGGCTCCAGCGCCATGCCGCAGATCGGGCAGCTTCCGGGACCGGTTTGCCGGATCTCGGGATGCATCGGGCAGGTGTAGATCGCGCTGTCGGGCGCGCTTTCCTGCGCCTTGCTCTTTTCGAGATATTTTGCGGGGTCGGCTGCGAACTTGTTGCGGCAGCCGGCACAACAGAAGTGGAAGGTCTCGCCGCGATATTCGAAACGGTGCTTCGAGTTCTCGGGATCGACCGTCATGCCGCAAACCGGATCGCGGGCGGCCGGCCTGGCATGCCCGGAATGATCGCAGGCTTCGCCTGAATGCGTGTGCTGTGCGTGATCCATCCGGCATTGCCCTTGAAGTATATACCCCATGGGGGTATATAGGACGCATGCGCAAGGACATCAAGACATCCGTGCAGAAGCGGCTCGGCCGGATCGAGGGCCAGGTCCGCGGGCTGTCGAAAATGGTCGACGAGGACCGCTACTGCATCGATATCGTGACGCAGATTTCGGCGGTGCGTGCGGCGCTGCGGCGCGTGGAAGAGGAAGTGCTGCGCGATCACGTGGCGCATTGCGTCGAGCACGCGATCACCAGCGGCAACAAGGCCGATCAGCGCGAAAAGATCGCGGAATTGATTGATGTGATCGGCCGCTCGGACCGATAGTTCGCTTATGCCGCCTCGGTTTCGCGGCGCTCGGGCAGATGCGCCGGGGCATATTCGACGCGAACATAATGCTCTTCGACGGTGACGCGCTCGACCAGCGTCCCGGCATCGGTCTCGACCGTTACTTCCTCAATCGAAACTTCGAGCGTCGCTTCTTCGTCAATCTCTTCAGGAACAAGCGGCGGCGACTCGATGTCTCCTTCCGGAAACACACCGAATTCGCCCGCTACCTCCTGGAGCGGCTTTTGCTTGTCGGCCCAGTGCAGCGTGGTGTAGTCGAACCCGCGTACGATGGTGGGTTTGACGATTTCGAAATAGGGCGAGATGTCGAAATCGCGCGGCATGTAAAGCGAGGAGTCGCGGATGTGCAGGATCTCGCGGCGCGCCGCCCGCGAGCCAGCCCGCGTGATCTTCGGCAGGATCGGGTAGCGCACGGCGTCGAAGGCCTGCGCGATCAGCGCGGAGCAGATCATCTTGGTCGGATCGCCGGAGCCGATCGCGATCATGCGCCGCCGCCAGCGCTGCGGCACCGGCAACGGGACCAGGAAGCGCATCAAGTCGAGGATGTTCTTGGTGTCGTAACCGAAGCCGATGCGGTTGATGGCATAGCGGCACACCGTGGTGCGGTCCTCATAGGACAGGCCGACCGGCCGGGACACGCGGGTGTGATATGCGAAATATTTCGAGAGCGGTGCGGTGATGACGCCGTCGCCGACATAGGCCTCGATCAGGACATGCGGCTCGCCGTCCGCTTCCTCGGCGCCGTCGATCGGACCGACATAGAGCGCGGCATGCGACCAGGTCGACTGGGTGAGATATTTGATGATGCCGGAGATGCGGTTGTTGCCTTCGACCAGCAGCACGTCGCCTGGTTCGATGACGCTGCGCAACAGGTCGGGATCGCTGGGCGTGAACGGCTCATAGCCGTGCACTTCCTGCTGCAGGTAGTCCGCAATCCATTTGCCAATGGTGTCGAGGACGACGCCCATGATCCAAATCCCCCCGGAGGCCTTTACGGCCTATTTTTCCCTTCTCTTATCATGCTCCAAAGCCGTTGCAATTTGGTTCATGTCGGGAAGCGGTCAATCATGATTGATTCACCATCACGGTTGCCGTTGGGCATCAGATGCGGCAAGGTTCGCTAGCTGTTCCCGAATTTTCAAGTCTCCGGAAACCATGACATGACAATGACCCGCCGCGGCTTTCTTTCGGCGTCCACGGCCTTCGCCAGCATACCGGTCATCGGCGGCCGCGCCTGGGGCGCCCCGATGCCGCGCGAGGCGGACATTGTCGTGATCGGCGCGGGTGCAGCCGGCATTGCCGCGGCGCGGCGCATCATGGCGGCGAACCGCAAGGTGATCGTGATCGAGGCGTCGGGCCAGATCGGCGGTCGCTGCATCACCGACAGTTCCACCTTCGACGCACCGTTCGACCGCGGCGCGCGCTGGATGCACAACCCCGACGCCAATCCGATGCTCAAGCTCGCCCGCAGCGCGGGTCTGGAGATTGCGACCGCGCCCTCGGGGCAGAAGATCCGGATCGGCCGCCGCAACGCGCGCGCCGGCGAGACCGAGGAATTCCTGGCAACGCTGGTTCGCACCAATCGCGCCATCGACGATGCCTCGCGCAAGCTCGATGCCTCCTGCGCATCGGCGCTGCCGAAAGATCTCAACGATTGGGCGGGCACCATCGAGTTCACGCTGGGCGCCAGCTTCGCAGGCAAGGATCTCAAGGACTTCTCCACCGTCGACAAGGTCCGCGCGCAGGACCGCAGCGTCGTCTTTGCCTGCCGTCAGGGCACGGGGAGCTTGATCGCAAAACTCGCCGAGGGGATTCCGGTCGCGCTGTCGACGCCGGCGACGCGGCTCGATTATGGCAATCGCGACGTCACGGTCGACACGCCCTCGGGGCGGATCACCGCGCGCGCCGCCATCATCACGGTGTCCACCAATGTGCTGGCCTCCGGCAATATGAAGTTCGCCACCGAACTTCCCAAGCGCGTGATCGATGCGGCCGCAAAACTCAGCCTCGGCAGCTACGATCACATCGCGCTGCAATTGCTCGGCAATCCGCTCGGGCTTTCGCGCGACGACGTGCTGATCGAGCAGAGCAATTCGACGCGCACCGCCCTGCTCTACGCCAATATCGGCGGCTCCTCGCTGTGCACGATCGATGTCGCGGGCGCGTTCGGCCGCGATCTCTCCGGTCAGGGTGAGGCGGCGATGGTCGCTTTCGCCAGGGAATGGCTCGGCAAGCTGTTCGGCAGCGATGTCGCCAACGCCGTGAAGAAGACCAGCGCGACGCGCTGGAATGCCTCGCCTTATGTCCTCGGTGCAATGTCGGCGGCGTCTCCCGGCGGCCAGGCCTCGCGCAAGGCGTTGATCGATCCGATCGGCTGCATGTATCTTGCGGGCGAGGCCACCCACGAGACGCTGTGGGGCACCGTCGACGGCGCCTGGGAGAGCGGCGAACGCGCGGCCGATGCCGCGCTGCGCCGGATCGGCGCGATCAAGGACAACACGCCGATTGCAGCTCCCGCTGCGCGGCCGCAGCGGCGTCGTCAGGCCTCCCCGCGCGCCGCGTATCCGTCGAGCTCACCGTTCAATTGACGGTTCAGCGTGCGCGCAGCACGTCGTCGAGGATCGGCAGGCCGAAGATCACGGCGGCCGCAATCAGGGCGTAGCAAATGCCACGGAACACCGCCTCGCTGGCGCGGCCAAACAGCAACGTTCCGCAGCCGATGCCGGCGGCATAGATCGGGCCGACGAGCAATGAGAACAGGATCGCATTGCGGTTGATGAGCCCGCTGGCGGCATAGCTGACGACGGAAAAGAAATCCGATGCCGCGAAAAACAGCACGATGTTGGCGCGCGCGATTTGTGAGGCGACCGGCCGTCCCAACCAATAGCCGACGATCGGCGGGCCACCGGTCTGGGCCAGTCCCGAGCAGAAGCCCGACAATGCGCCGATGCCGACGGAGAGCGCGACGTGATCCCCACCGCGATAGCGCCAGCCCGAGAGCAGCAGAAGCAACAGCGCGGCCACGAAGCCGGAGATGATCCAGCGCGTCGTCACCGGATCGAGCCGGGTGAGCAGCCAGGTTCCAATGGGAACTCCGACCAGCGCGCCCATCACGATAACGGCCGTGGCCCTGCGATCGGCGTGCCGCCATCCATCCGGCAGCATCGGCAGCGCGCCGACAAAGTCGATGATCAGAAGCAGCGCTGCAACCAGCCGCGGCGCGGCCATGCTGCTGGCGAGCGGCATGAAGATCAACGCCGAGCCGAAGCCGGAAAAGCCGCGCGCGGTGGCCGAGATGAAGGCGATGACGCAGATCGCCACCGCCGCGTTGAAGCTGATGTCCGCCGGAATGAGTTCGGAAAAGCTCATCCTCGGAGTGTGCCCCCGGTCTTCTTGGTGACCTCGGCGACGATCTTCGCGGCAACGGCGTCGATCTCCTGGTCCGTCATGGTCTTTTCGCGCGGCTGCATGGTCACGGCGATCGCGATCGATTTCTTGCTCGCGTCGATACCCTTGCCTTCATAGACGTCGAACACGGTGACGTCGGTGATCAGCTTCTTGTCAACGCCCTGCGCGGCGCGCACCATATCGCCGGCTTTCACCGTGCGGTCGACGATGAAAGCGAAGTCGCGCGACACCGGCTGGAACGCCGACAGCTCGAGCACTGGCTTGGCGCGGGTCGGCCTCTGCTTCGCTGCCGGAATCCGATCCAGGATCACCTCGAAGGCGACAAGCGGGCCGTCGGCGCGCAACGTTTCCAGCGCGCGTGGATGCAGTTCGCCGAAAGTGCCGAGGATGTTCTGCGGTCCCATCTGGATCGTGCCGGAACGTCCCGGATGCAGCCAGCCTGGCCCTCCCGGCACGATCTGCAAGGCGCCCATCGGCGCGCCTGCGGCCGCCAGCACGGCCAGCGCATCGCCCTTGGCGTCGAACGCATCAGATGTCGCCGAGCCCGACCAATGCCGGCCGATCCCCTTTGAGGAGGCGAAGCCGCGGCGGATGCCAGCGGCCGCGACGAACTGATCGTCGGGACGATCGCCCTTGAAAATCTGGCCGACCTCGAACAGCGCGACATCGGCAAAGCCGCGATCGCCGTTGGCCTGCACGGACGCGATAAGGCCGGGCAGCAGGCTCGGCCGCATGTCGGTGAGGTCCGCGGCGATTGGATTCGCAAGCACCAGCTCGCTCTTTCCGCCGCCGAACAATTCGGCCGCCTGCCTCGTAATGAACGAATACGTCACGGCCTCGATCATGTCGCGCGCGGCGAGCGCACGCTTGGCGCGGCGGGTGCGCAGCTGGATCGGCGTCAATACCGCCTTGCGCGGCACCTCGCCGCGCTCGAACGGCGTCATCGGCACCTTGTCGACGCCAACGATGCGCACGACCTCCTCGACGATGTCGGCCTTGCCCTGCACGTCGGTGCGCCAGGAGGGAATCGCGACCTTCACGACCGGCCCGTTGCCGGCCATGACGAAGCCGAGTTTTTGGAGGATGCCGCGCATCTGCGGCAGCGGCACCTCGATGCCCGCGAGCCGCTTCACTTCGGAGAGTGGAAAATCGATCACGCGATCGTCGCCGTAGGCGTTGCCGACCACGACATTCTCCGACGGTGTGCCGCCGCAGATCTCCATCACCATGCGCGTGGCCATTTCGAGGCCAGGCACCATGAAGGCGGGATCGACGCCGCGCTCGAAGCGATAGCGCGCGTCCGAGTTGATGCCGAGTTTGCGGCCGGACTGCGCGATGTTGATCTCGTTCCACAGCGCGGATTCTATCAATACATCCGTCGTGGTCTCGTCGCAGCCGGAGGCCTCGCCGCCCATGATACCTGCCAGTGACTCGACGCCGTGATCGTCGGCAATGATGCAGACGCCGTTGTCGAGCGTATAGGTGCGGCCATCGAGCGCCAGCAGCGTTTCGCCGTCGCGGGCGCGACGCACGGTGAGATGGCCCTTGACCTTCTTGGCGTCGAACACATGCAGCGGCCGCGCGCGATCATAGGTCATGAAGTTGGTGATATCGACCAGCGCATTGATCGGCCGCAAGCCGATCGAGGTCAGCCGCTTCTGCAGCCATTGCGGTGAAGCGCCGTTCTTGACGCCGCGCACCAGCCGCAGCGCAAAGCCGGGGCAGAGCTTCTCATCTTCGACCGCGACTTTCACCGGACAGGGGAATTCGCCTTTGACCGGCTTGATGGCTGCATCCTTGAACTTGCCCATGTCGGCGGCGGACAGATCGCGTGCGATGCCATGCACGCCGGTGCAGTCCTGCCGGTTCGGCGTGAGGTTGATCTCGAACAGGGGATCGCCGAGGCCGGCCCACTCGGCATAGCCCTTGCCGATGGGCGCATCCGCCGGCAGGTCCATGATCCCGTCGTGATCGTCGGAGATTTGCAGTTCGGCCGCCGAGCACAGCATGCCGCGACTCTCGACGCCTCTGATCGTGCCGACGCCGAGCGTGATGTTCTTGCCGGGGATGAAGGTTCCGGGCGGCGAGAACACGCTCAACATGCCGGTGCGCGCGTTCGGCGCGCCGCAGACGACTTGCACGGGCGCGCTATCGTTGCCCGGGTCGACCATGCAGACGCGCAGGCGATCGGCGTTGGGATGCTGCTCGGCCGAGATCACGCGCGCGATGGTGAAAGGCGCGAGCGCCTTCGCCTTGTCCTCGAGGCTCTCGACCTCGAGCCCGATCATGGTGAGCCTGTCGGCGAGCTTCTCGACCGTCTCGTCGGTGTCGAGATGGTCCTTCAGCCAGGAAAGGGTGAATTTCATTTCGATTGTTTCCCGGCGAGATGGTTCCGTTCCCTCCCCCGCTTGCGGGGGAGGGTCAGGGTGGGCGCAAGCGGGGGAGGGAGTCGCAGCTTTCCCGCGGCCGGAGTGTCGGTAATCGGACTCACGTGCTCAGCCCTCCCGCAAGCGAGGGGACATCGAGCGGCTTGAAGCCGTAATGCGACAGGAAGCGCACGTCGCCCTCGAACAGCTGCCGCAGGTCGGAGATGCCGTATTTCAACATCGCGATGCGGTCGATGCCCATGCCCCAGGCAAAACCCTGGTACTCGTCGGGATCGAGGCCGCAGGCGCGCAGCACGTTCGGATGCACCATGCCGCAGCCGAGAATCTCCAGCCAGTCTTCGCCCTCGCCGAAGCGGATCTCGCCCTTGTCGCGGCGGCACTGGATGTCGACCTCGAGCGACGGCTCGGTGAACGGGAAGAACGACGGCCGGAAGCGCATGTTGATGTGGTCGACCTCGAAGAACGCCTTGCAGAACTCGTGCAGGATCCATTTGAGGTGGCCGAGATGCGAGCCCTTGTCGATGACGAGGCCCTCGACCTGGTGGAATTGCGGCGTGTGGGTCGCATCCGAATCGATGCGGTAGGTGCGGCCCGGACAGACCACGCGGATCGGCGGCTTTTGGGTCAGCATGGTGCGCACCTGCACCGGCGAGGTGTGTGTGCGCAACAGCATGCGCGAGCCGTCTTCCTTCGGATTGAAGAAGAAAGTGTCGTGCATCTCGCGCGCGGGATGGCCAATCGGGAAGTTCAACTTGGTGAAGTTGTAATCATCGGTCTCGATATCAGGTCCTTCGGCGATCGAAAAACCCATGTCGGCGAAGATCGCCGTCAGCTCGTCCCAGACCTGGCTCAGCGGATGGATGCGGCCGACTTCCGCGGCGGTGTCGCGCAGCGGCAGTGTGACGTCGATGGTCTCGGAGGCGAGCCGCGCATCGAGCGCGGCCGACTTCAGCACATCGCGCCGCGCGGCGAGCGCCTGCGTGACCCGGTCCTTGGCGAGATTGATCGCAGCGCCTTGCGTCTTGCGCTCGTCCGGCGACATTTTGCCAAGCGTGGCCAGCAGCGCCGAGATCGATCCCTTCTTGCCGAGTGCTGCGACACGTACGGCTTCGAGGGCAGCTTCATCGCCGGCGGCGGCGACGTCTGCGAGGATTGTTTGTTCGAGTGTTGCGAGATCAGACACGGTCTTTTCCTGCTTGAAGCGGGCGGGGCGTTTGTGGCTGTCGAAGGCTCAAAATTCAAGCAAAAAGCCGCTCAAATCGGCCACAAGAGCCCTTGCGATTGAACCCTTTGCTCGCGTGTGCTGACCCAAGATGAACCAGAGCACGAGCACGTCGATGCGTTTGCGATCCGGCATGGCCGTCCTTGCCATCCTTTGTTCGATTGCCGCGGCCCCAGCATTCGCCGCGGTGTGTCTCGACAAATCCATGACCATCGACGAGATCGTCGATGCCATCAACAAGACGCCTGCTTGCGAGCGCGCGATGAAACTGGCCCAGGACTGCTCGCTCGGCTCCGGCGGAGATACACAGCTTGGTGCGGCGGTGGAGAAGAAATGCGAAAGCGATTTCCTCTCCGGCCTCAAGCCGCCCTCGAGGGCGGCCTACACACGCGAGCTCGGCGTCTGCGACCGGAAATACCGGAACCAGTCCGGCACCATGTACGTCTCGTTCACGGCGTTCTGCCGGGCGGAGGTCGCCCAGCGCTATTCTCAGCGTGCGCTGAAGGCGAAGCGTTAGGCTGCGAGCGCGGCCTTGGCCTTCTCGGCGATCGCCTGGAACGTTGCCGGCTCGTGGATCGCGAGATCCGACAGCACCTTGCGGTCCACCGTGACGCCCGACTTGGCGAGGCCGTCGATAAATCGGCTGTAGGTGAGGCCAAACGGACGCACCGCGGCGTTCAGCCGCTGGATCCACAGCGCGCGGAACGTGCGCTTCTTGCGCTTGCGGTCGCGGAAGGCATATTGCCCGGCCTTCTCGACAGCCTGCTTGGCGGTGCGGATGGTGTTCTTGCGGCGGCCGTAGAAACCCTTGGCGGCCTTGTAGACTTTCTTGTGCTTGGCGTGAGAGGTCACACCGCGTTTGACGCGAGCCATGACGGATATCCTTGAGTCTCAAAAATCGGTGACGGAATGGCCGCGCGAGCGCGGCCCGGCTGGGAGGAACGATCAGGCGTTCGGCAAGAAGTACTTCTTGACGTTGTCGCCGTCGGTCTTGAACAGCACGCGGGTGCCGCGGAGCTGACGAATCTGCTTCTTCGTCCGCTTGATCATGCCGTGACGCTTGCCGCGCTGGGCATGCATCACTTTGCCGGTGGCAGTCACCTTGAAGCGCTTTTTGGCGCCCGACTTGGTCTTCAGCTTGGGCATTTGGCTCTCCTATGGCCGCAACAAAACGCGCCCCTATGGGGTGCCGTTGCGCCTGAAATGCTCGTTAGAGCGTTGAAAGTGCTCATGTTTATCCCGCAAAGGAGAAAAACCGCACTGGACACCGCCACGGCAGCCCTAAATCAGCCGGGCGATGAAGCGTGGGCTTATAAAAGAGCAATACGGTTCTGGCAAGAATGAACCGTCTAAGCTCTTATAGTGACTTATTGATCGATTCCTTCAAGCATCACCGCAGGGTTCAAAATGCCAAAATTCAAGACCATTGCTCTCTCCCGTTTGCGCTGGATCGCGGCCGCTGCCGCCCTCGCCGCTCTCGCCATCCCCGGTGCCGCCGATGCTCGTGTCGCAAGAGGCGGCGCCTATGACGGCACGTGGAACGTGGTATTCGCCACCACCCGCGGCACCTGCAGCTCCGGCTACAGCATTCCCTTCATGGTGGCGGGTACGCGCGTTAGTTCGGCCGGCGGCGGCCGGGTGTCCGGTTCGGTCGGTCGCGGCGGCGGCGTTGCCGTGCAGGTTTCGGTTGGTTCATCCCGCGCCGTTGGCGGCGGCCGGCTCGCCGGAACCAGTGGCGCCGGCTCCTGGAACGGCGTCATCCAGGGCGACCGCTGCAGCGGCACCTGGCAGGCCACACGGACCTGATCAATCCCCATCAATAAAAGCGGCCCGCCGGTTGGCGGGCCGTTTTCATTTCCGAAAGATGAATTCGAGCTAGCGCGGCGCCAAAACCATTACGACCTGGCGGCCTTCGAACCTTGCGTCCTGTTCGACCTTCGCAAATCCGGCGACGTCGGCCTTGACCTTGTCGAGCAGCTTGGTGCCGATCTCCTGGTGGGCCATCTCACGGCCGCGATAGCGCAAGGTGATCTTGACCTTGTCGCCTTCCTCGAAGAAGCGCTGCATCGCGCGCATTTTCACGTCGTAATCGTGATCGTCGATCATCGGCCGCAGCTTGATCTCCTTGATCTCGACGACTTTCTGCTTCTTGCGGGCTTCCGCGGCCTTCTTCTGTGCCGAGTATTTGTACTTCCCGTAGTCCATGATCTTGCAGACGGGAGGAACGACGTTCGGCGAAATCTCAACCAGATCCATGCCGGCTTCGGCGGCCATCCTGACGGCAACCACGGTCTCGGTGACACCGCGGTTCACACCGGTATGATCGATCAGCTGGATCTGCGCATTGCGGATATCGTCATTGACGCGCGGCCCGTCTTTGGCGGCAGCGGGCGGGGCTCTGTTCGGACGGCGAATGGGTGGTTCTCCAAAGTTGTGAACGGAAGGGCGATATTTTGAAGCAAAGCGGGGCAACGGGCAAGCGAACTCGCAAATTGCGCGCGCGAAACCGACAAATGCGAGGCATTTCGGTCACGGTCGCGACATAGACACCCCGCTGCGCTTCCGCAAGCGCCGGGAATGCCTTAGGCGGGCGAGAGCGAATGGGAGCCATCATGAACGACACCCCGGGAGGTGAAACCGAGCCCGATTTCATCGAGGTCGGCAGCGGCAATTCGGCGCGGCGGATTGCGGTGCGCGCCCGCAAGGGCGGCCAGCCCGGGCTGTTCTGGCTCGGCGGCTTCAATTCCGACATGAAGGGCACCAAGGCGCTCGCGCTGGATGTTTGGGCAGCTGATCACGGTCGCGCCTGCGTCCGCTTCGACTATTCCGGCCACGGCGAATCGGGTGGCGGGTTCATCGATGGAACCATCGGGCGCTGGCTCGAGGAGAGCGTCGCTGTGTTCGCGCAGTTCTGCAGCGGACCGACGGTGGTGATCGGCTCGTCGATGGGCGGCTGGATGGCGCTGCTGCTCGCGCGTGAGATCGCCAGGCGCGCGACAAACGCGTCGCTGGCCGGGCTGGTGCTGATCGCGCCCGCCCCCGATTTCACGGAAGAGCTGATGTGGAAGGGCTTTTCTCCCGATGTCCGGAAGGAGATCGAGACCAACGGCGTCTGGCTGCGGCCCTCCGAATACGGCGATGGCGCGCCCTACCCGATCACGCGTGCGCTGATCGAGGAAGGTCGCAACCATCTGTTGCTCGGCGGCTCGATCGACGTCGGCTGTCCCGTGCGCATTCTGCAGGGCGCGCAGGATCCCGATGTGCCGTGGAAGCACGCTTTTACCCTCGCCCAGCGGCTACCGGCCGAGGATGTCGTGCTGACTGTGATCCAGGACGGCGACCACCGCCTGTCGCGGCCGCAGGACATCGTACGGATCATTGCCGCAGTCGCCGAGATGGGGTGAGATGGATCACGGGAGAAACGCCATGAATGCCACCGCCATGCTGCGCACGTTCTGCGAGGCCGTTGAACGCCGCGACGGCAAGGCTTTCGCGGCCCTGTTCACCGACGACGGCGTCTATCACGACGTCTTCTACGGCGCGTTCAAGGGCCGGGCGAAAATCGCCGAGATGATCGACGACTGGTTCTATCGCACAGCGGCCGATTTCCGCTGGGACATGCACACGCCGGTCTCAGACGGCACCACGCTCTACGCGCGTTACACCTTCAGCTATCGCTCAACCTTGCCGGAAGCCAAGGGCGCGCGTGCGATGTTCGAGGGCGTCTCGATCATGACGTTGCGCGACGGGCTGATTGCCAGTTATCACGAGGTCGCCAACACCGCGACCGGCTTTGTCGACATGAATTTTGCGCCGGAGCGCATTTCGAAGATCATGGCCAAGCAGGGCGCGGCGCTGAAGGCGCGCCCCGAGATGGCGCGGCATTTGAAAACTTAAGGCGGCGGCACGTCCGTCATCGGCTTGCGCTGCGCAAGCGCCGCGACCGTCGAGGTTCCGATGGGGCCCTGCTCGTCATAGAGCCAGCATTCGCCGATAGCGATGCCGGCGCTGGCCTGATGGTTCACGACGTCGAAGCCGATCCATTTCGTCACCGGCAGGCGATGCAGATAGAGCGTGACGTCGCTATTGATGAAGCCGAGCCCCTTCTCGCCGGCATTGGCGAACGGACTGGCGAAATCCGCGGCAAGGGCGACGCTAGCGAACGGCGTCAGTGGCGTTCCCTCCACCAGCTCGCGGACCTCGCTCATCCACAGCCGCCGCTGACCGAGCGAGCCCATGCGGCCCGCGATCGGCCGCGTGGTCCATTTGCCGTTCATGCCGAGCCGCGGATCGGTCGGCGCAGGAATGTCCGCCGGCTTCGGCACCTCCCAGTTCGGCGGCGACCACACTTTGCCATCAGGATTTTCCGTCCGGCGCAACAGCTGACATGACGCGCGCGCCATCGCGACGTTGCCGGAGATGAAGTCGGCTTCGATCACGCGGATGCGCAAACCATCGCGGATTTGCCTGGACCTGATCTCGACCGCCGTCGTGATGTTGGGCAGGCGAAACATGTCGACGGTCAGACGCGCCGGCACGAACTCGGCGCCACCGTGACGTTCGTTGATGACATGGGCAAGAAGCCCGACGACGACGCGGCCGTGCATCGATTTCGGATCCCACGGCCCGTTGCAAACCGGCGTCGGGATGAAAGCATCGCCATCTCGGGTGAAGAACGGCTGGTTGGTCGTTGCAATGTTCATGGCGGCGGCACCATGACGGATTGCGCGATGAAATCAAGATCACGCGACGCCGGTCTTCCATTCGCTACGCACGCCGGCGTCAGTCTCGACGGCCATCATCTGCACCGCCAGTGCATCGAAGCTCTTGCGATCGGCGAGTTGCGCCAGCGCCCACACCGCAGCGCCCCGCACCAGCGGGCTTGCATCGGACAGCAAGCGCTCGGCTTCGATAGCCATCGCGCCCTCGCCCGAATTGCCGATCGCGATCAGCACATTGCGAATGAAGCGATCGCGGCCGATGCGCTTGACTGGTGACTTGGTGAAGCGCGCGCGAAACGCTGTTTTGTCGAGCCGCGCAAGCTCGGCAAGAGGAGGCGCGCGCAACTCGTCGCGCGCGGCCAACTTGGTCTCGCGTCCCACTGCGGCGAACTTGTTCCACGGGCACACCGCGAGACAATCGTCGCAGCCATAGATGCGGTTGCCGATGCTCTTTCGAAATTCGTGCGGGATCGGTCCCTTGTTCTCGATGGTGAGATAGGAGATGCAGCGGCGCGCATCGAGCTTGTAGGGTGCAGGAAACGCTGCCGTCGGACAGATGTCGAGGCAGGCCTGGCAGGAGCCGCAATGATCGATTTCGGCATCATTGTGCGGCAGTTCGAGCGTGGTGAAGATCGCGCCCAGGAACAGCCATGAGCCGAACTCGCGCGACACGAGGTTGGTGTGCTTGCCCTGCCAACCCAGTCCCGATGCCTGTGCCAGCGGCTTTTCCATCACGGCTGCAGTATCGACGAACACCTTGACCTCGCAATGCGCTGTCGTCGCCAGCCAGCGCGCGAGCGCCTTCAGGCGCTTCTTGATCACGTCGTGATAATCGTCGCCTTGCGCGTAGACCGAGATCGCGCCGTGCGTGCGCTGCTTCAAAATCGCAAGCGGATCCTCGTCGGGACGGTAGTTGACGCCGAGCATGATCACCGAACGCACATCGGGCCACAGTCCGCGCGGATCGGCGCGGCGCTCCGGATCGCGCGCAAGCCAATCCATGTCGCCATGCGCACCGGCGTCGAGGAAATCGCGAAAATGTTTTGCGGCGACTGAAATCGCATCCGGCGCCGCGACGCCGATACAGTCGAACCCCAGCGCTTGCGCCTCGCGCGCGAGCGCAGCCTTCAGATCGGAAGCGCTCAGAAGTCCAGGTCCACGTAGGTCCGCGACGCCGGCACGCCCGCCAGCCATTCGCTGAGTAGCGGACGGAACGACGGGCGGGATTTCACCCGCGCGTACCACGCCTTTGCCGCGTCGTCCTCGCTCCATGGCACGTCGCCCAGATAGTCGATCGCCGAAATATGCGCCGCGGCGGCGAGGTCCGCATAGGTCAACCGGTCGCCGGCGAGATAGTTTCTGCGCTGCGCCAGCCAGCCGATATAGGTGAGATGATAGCGCACATTGGTCTTGGCCGCGCGGATCACGTCCGCGGCCGGCGGGCCGCCGCCGTCTTCCTCGCTCATGAAGCGCTTGTAGATGCGCTCGGTGACCAGCGGGTTCGAGACTTCCTCGAAGAACTTCTCGTTGAACCAGGCCATCAGCCGGCGCACCTCGATGCGCTCGCCCATCGCCGTCGGCAACAGCCGCCGCTCGCCCATCTCGGGCCCGCGGGTCTCGTCGATGAATTCGGCAATGATCGGCGCGCTCGGGATCGCCGGTTGTCCCTCAGTGAACAGCACGGGCGTGGCGCAGGCGGGATTGAGCGCCAGAAAGCCCTCGCGCCGTTCCCAGACCCGCTCTTCCACCAGCCGCAAATCGAGCCCGTATTCGCCGAGGATCAGGCGAATGAAGCGCGAATGCGGACAAAATGAATGATGAAACAGCGTGTACATAGGGCCCCGTTGTAGGTCGCGCCGGCTTAAGGAAATGTTCAAATCCTTGCAAGTGCGCGGCCAAGGTAACCGGGCGGACACGGTGCGCAAGGCGCGTTTCTGCATTTTGCGATTGCGGGGGCGGAACGAATAGGCGAGAAAAGCCCGCTTCCCCACCGAAATCGATCAAACGGATTGACGCATGATGTCAGATGCTTTGCGGGCTGTGATTCTCGGCATTATCGAGGGCATCACCGAATTCCTGCCGGTGTCCTCGACCGGCCATATGCTGCTCGCCAAGCAATTCTTCGGCCTCGGCGAGGGAGCTTTCTGGGACAGCTTCATCGTTCTCATTCAGCTCGGCGCGATCCTCGCAATCGTCGTGATCTACTTTTCCAAATTGTGGAAGGTCGCACTCGGGATGTTCACCAATCCCGACGACCGGCGCTTCGTCATCGGCGTGCTGATCGCCTTCCTGCCGGCCGTGATTATCGGTCTGATCGCGGGAAAATACATCAAGCTGTTGCTGTTCAATCCCTGGGTCGTGTGCTTCTCGCTGATCGTCGGCGGCGCGATCCTGCTCTGGGTCGATCAGCTCGATCACGATCCGCATGAGCATGACGCGACGCGCTTCCCGCTCCTCACCTATCTCTGGATCGGGTTTGCGCAGTGCCTCGCCATGATTCCCGGCGTGTCGCGCTCGGGCGCCAGCATCGTTGCGGCGATGCTGCTCGGGGCCGACAAGCGCGCGGCTGCGGAGTTTTCATTCTTCCTGGCGATCCCGACCATGATCGGCGCCTTCGCCTATGATTTTTACAAGAACCGCGCCGAGATGACGACCGACCACCTCGGCATCATCGCCATCGGCTTCGTGGTGTCGTTCATCGTGGCGATCATCGTGGTGAGGATGTTCCTGAGCTATGTCTCGAGCCGCGGCTTCACGCTATTTGCGTGGTGGCGCGTGATCGTCGGCACGCTCGGCCTCGTCGCGTTGGCAATGGGGAGATAACCGCTGCTTTGTAGGGTGGGCAAAGCGAAGCGTGCCCACCATCCAATCGTACTCGTGAAGGTGGGCACGGCGCATGCGCGCCTTTGCCCACCCTACGCACCTAAATCTAAGCATTCTTCCGCTGAAATTGCCCCGCAGGGCGGAAGCGCCAGAGATAATTCGGCGCTACGGCTTCCAGAGAATCCGGCGTGATGCCGAGGCCTTCGAGCGTCAGCCCTGCGGATTTCGCCGCGTCGGAAACCACATTGTCGCTGCGCAGCAGCTCGACCTGATCCGGCGTCAACTTCAGCGCGCCCGGCGCAAATTGCAGGAACACCGACTGCAGCTTCGCCAACCCAAATGGCAGCGGGATCAGCATGCGATCGCGGTCGGTGATCTCCAGGATCGTTTCCATGATCTCGCGCATGGTCAGCACTTCCGGTCCGCCAAGCTCGTAAGCTCCGCCCGCCGTGGCCTTGCCGTCGACGGCATCCGCGATCGCGGTCGCGACATCGCCGACATAGACCGGCTGCATTCTCGTCTCACCTCCACCAATCAGTGGCAGCGCCGGCGCCATGCGCGCCAGCCCTGCAAAACGGTTGGTGAACTCGTCTTCAGGCCCGAACACGACCGATGGCCGCATGATGGTCGCGGACGGCAGCGCCGCCAGCACGACGTTTTCGCCGGCAGCTTTGCTGCGCGCATAGTGCGAGGACGAGCCCTCATTGGCGCCGATGGCGGAGACGTGCACCATGCGCGCGCCCGCAGCTGCGGCGGCCTTCGCAACGGTCTCGGCGCCCCTCACCTGCACGGCGTCGAAAGTTTGCGCGCCGCTTTTGGCGAGAATGCCGACCAGGTTGATCGCGACATGGGAGTCGCGCATCGCGGCTTCCACGGAGGCTGGATAGCGCACATTGGCCTGCACGGCATGGATCTGGCCGACGCGGCCGAGCGGCTGCAGGTGCCCGGCGAGTTCCGGCCGGCGCACCGCGACGCGGACGCGATAGTCGCGCTTGGCGAGCGCACGGACCACGTTCCGCCCGACAAAGCCCGATCCGCCGAAAACCGTGACCAGCGTTTCCAGATTCGATGCCATGACGTTGCGCCTCTCCGGACAATTGGGGTCGAAACCAGCGGATCGCGCGCCGGCGTCATGCGGATTCGCCTACGCCATCCGCCTTGCGCTGTATAGGATATTTGGATCGGCTTTCGCCAATTTGACAAGCAGCCGAGCGGTCCGTAGTAAGCGGCCCCATGCCCAGGTGGCGGAATTGGTAGACGCGCTGGCTTCAGGTGCCAGTGGCTTAACGGCCGTGAAGGTTCGAGTCCTTTCCTGGGCACCATTTGCCTGTTCGCAGATGTTCGCACTTGGCCCAAAATGCCTGAGAACCAAAGGTGGGATGAAGATTCTCTGTCCACCACTGTTCACTGTGGTTTGTTGGTATCCCCCTGATTTGTTGGTATTATTGTTGGTCTAGCCTCTCTTTTTTTGAAAGAGACCAACATGAAACTCAAAGACATCACTGTTCGGAACGCGAGACCCACCGCAAAGCCACAGAAGCTTTCTGATGGAGGGGGTTTGCACCTCCTAGTGCAACCCAATGGCAGCAAGCTGTGGCGGCTGGCATATCGGTTTGGGAACAAACAAAAGACATTAGCGCTTGGCGCCTATCCATCGGTCTCTCTCGCGGACGCTCGGACAGGGAGAGATGACGCCAAGAAGCTTCTAGCACGAACGATCGACCCGTCTGCTCAGCGCCGGTCTAACAGGCGCTTGGGGGTAGGCAGCACCTTCAAGGAGGTTGCGGAAGAGTTGATCGCCAAAGCGGAGCGCGAGGGTCGAGCCGAAGTCACGCTCTCAAAAAAGCGCTGGTTGTTGGCTTTCGCGTACCCAGCATTTGGTGGCTGTCCTGTGGGGGAGATTACAGCCCATGAATTGCTCGCCCTGTTGCGAAAGATCGAAGGGCGCGGATTGTTTGAGACGGCTAAGCGACTGCGCAGCACCTGTGGGATGGTCTTTCGCTACGCAATTGCCACTCAGCGGGGTGAGCGCGACCCCTCGGCCGACCTGCGCGGGGCATTGACTACCCATCAGGTAACTCATCGGGCCGCCATAGTTGACCCCGCAAAGATAGGCCCGTTGCTTCGCGCCATCGAAGGTTTTGATGGGCAGACCGTGACCCGATTGGCTCTCCGCCTTGCCCCCCATGTCTTCGTAAGACCCGGGGAGTTACGGCACGCGGAATGGGACGAATTTGACCTTGATGCCGCCGTCTGGAGCATTGGGCCTGAAAAAACGAAAATGCGGCGTGCCCATCGGGTGCCGCTATCTAGGCAGTCGTTAAATATTATTCGAGAACTACAGCAGGTAAGTGGCAAAGGTCGATGGTTGTTCCCTTCGTTGGGGACTGTGTTGCGCCCCCTCTCCGAAAATACACTCAATGCTGCGCTACGCAGGCTTGGTTATCCCTCATCCGAGATGAGTGCCCACGGGTTTCGCTCCATGGCAGCGACGCGGCTCAACGAAATGGGCTCCTGGAATCCGGATGCAATCGAGCGGCAGCTTGCGCATCAAGAAGCAAATGCGGTGCGGCGTGCCTACACGCATGGCGCAGAGTTTTGGTCCGAGCGCGTCCGAATGATGCAAGCATGGTCGGACTATTTAGATGAGCTTCGAGAAGGTCCGCCCGTAATAATCCTTAGGAAGGTGCGCTAACCGATAAGTCGGAGTTTGTCATGCTCACTGAAGCTGAAGTGAAGCTGACGAACCAGGTTGCCGAAGTGTTTAAGGCAATCTGGCGGAACGGGCCTTTGCCGACCAACGCGGAAGGCTATCAGGTAGCCGTGATGATCAACATTGTGCGAAATAGTAAATACAAAAGTACTTTTAAAAAAGGGAATGCCGCCCTCCGCAAGCGCCGTGCCATCGTCGCAGCAACAAGGCGACTCATCGACCGCCGCCGAAAAACTTTGGAGGCTCAACTTGAGGGTCTTGGACTTCCTGGTTGGATCGAAGATTTGGAGCATCTGAAAGCGCTGGAAGTGGCCGTAGAGCGAGCGACGCCAGCGTTGTTGCAACCGTTTGATCATCTTGCGGGGGAACGTGACTCCGCATGGTGGCACAAGGCCGCTGTTATGATTGCTCAGCGCGTGCGGACGGCGCTGGAGCAGGCTGGAAACCAGAATATTTCGTATCAAAAAGACGGTGATTTCGTGTTGGTCGTAGTGGCTGCACTCGAATTGGCGGGGATACATTTCGCGCAGTCTACGGTAGCAAAGGTATTGGCCAAAACTGAGGGGGTCCAGATTTCGGGGACAGTTTGGCGGATAAACCAATAAGTCGGTCGAACTTAACGGGTTAGACCAACTCGCCAAAATTGGGGAGGGTCCGCGCGTGTTCATTTCCGCACGCAAAGGACCGAAAAATGACTGATCCCTCGACCGCGACTGAAAACCAGAAGCGTGGCCGGGCGCGCGCCGCACCGTCTCCAAATGCCTTCGCATACACAATTCGGGACGGCCAAAGTTTGGGCGCGCCAGGGAGGACGAAAATTTATGCGTTGGCGAAAGCGGGCAGGCTGACGCTCCGAAAAGTCGATGGCCGTACCTTGATTGATGGTGACTCTCTGCGGGCACTTTTGAAGGCTACCGCATAGCGCTGCCTTCATTCGAAGCCACGCTTACTTCACTCCGAATCCTGATGCCAAGCCTGAGAATCGCAATGAACGGCGATCATTTCCCATTACCGGAGCCATGGTCTGGCATTGAGATCGAGCGCCCCACCCTGGATCAATTTCGTGATCGAACGATCACCGCCGACGCCCTCGCTTTTGGGGAACGTGCAGCAAGCATCCTTAGAGGTTGTGCACGCGCCGTTGCGATCGCGTCTGCTGGTGCTGAGAGGATTGAAGCATTCCAGGCTGCTGCGGAAACCCTCGCGAAGGCTGTTTCGGATCAATGGATTCCGAAAGATGCATCAGTTGAAAGGCTCAATGATATCGCGCAAGCACATGGCAATTTTGATCTTGGTCAGGACCAGGTTCAAAAAATCATAGCAGATGCTATGTGGGTAACCTCTATTGGCTCCGACCGGTGGCGCGCAGGTCATGATGGGCCACGGGTGCCTGGTTCAGTTCTCGCCAAACGTCGTCTCATCAGCCACCGCGCCAGCGATATTCAACCGGAGAGGCTTGAGTGGGTTTGGCCTGGCCGCATAGCCCGTGGCAAGGTGACCTTGCTGGGAGGTCCTCCTGGGCTTGGCAAGAGTCAGGTCACCGCCAACATTGCCGCCACAGTATCGACGGGAGGACGCTGGCCATGCAATGAAGGTCACACACCTCAAGGTGACGTAATAATACTTAGTGCTGAAGATGGATTGGCAGACACGATCGTACCCCGCCTCATCGCTGCTGGCGCGGACACAAAGTGCGTTCGCATTGTTGCCGCGGCGACCAAACCGGATGGCACTGGGCGCAAGACATTTTCGCTCAAGACCGACGTGGATCTTCTGGAGGAAATGGCGCGAGAGATAGGCACCGTCCGCCTGATCATCATTGATCCGATTTCCGCCTACATGGGTGGTGCGGACGGCAACGGCAATGTGGAAACCCGAGAGGTTCTGGAGCCCTTGGCGGAAATGGCAAACCGGCTTGGTATCGCAGTGCTCGCCGTGACCCATTTGAACAAGGGAGCTGCTGCCGGCCAATCTGTCCTCAATCGTTTTGTGGGATCGATTGCTTTCGTTGCAGCGGCTCGTTCCGCCTATCTCGTAATAGAGGATCCTGATGACGAAAACCGACGCCTTTTTCTGGAAGCAAAGAATAACCTCGGACCAAAGGGAAAGGGTTTAGCGTTCCGAGTTGTGCAGCGCCTGATCCCGGGGGACATTCTGGCTTCCAACATCAGTTGGGACAGCCATCACGTTACCGCGTCGGCGGATGAGGCGCTGTCGGCCTCAGAGACCAAAGGTGGACTTGAGAACCGAACTGGGAAGGATGAGGCCGCAGAGTTCCTTCGTGAACTTCTAGCGGTGGGTGCTATGCCCGTCACGGAAATTGAACAGGAGGCCCGTGGTGCCGGTCTGTTGGGACCCGACAGTCCCATAAGCCAGAACAAATCCTTCCGCTCAGCGCGAGACGGTCTTGGGATTATCCCCCAACGAAGAGGTGGCATGGGTGCCAAAGGACAATGGGTTTGGGAACTGCCATCTCTACCTAAGATGCCCTCGAAACCCTATGATGCCCTTGCTTAAAGGAGGGCACCTTAGGCCCGTTCTGGCATCTTACGGGTTTAGAGCTGCGCTGCGGAGACCGCGCGCTGGCCCCAGTCTCCTCAGAGCAACCCCTCCGGCCACAATAGTTGCCCTGCGAAGAGTAGTTGGCAGCGTGTGGGTAGGCCACTGACCGACAAATAAATTGTTGGGAATCCTAAGGATTCACCAACACTTGGCACCGATCAGGGTCGGGAACGAGTCTCCCTCGATCCCCTCTTTCCACCATATTTAGTATTTGATTCAGGAACTCGCACTAATGGTGGACGCAGCGGTTAATGCCGCGTTAAAACGAACAACGCCCCGCCGAGATTCGGCGAGGCGTTTACACGCGGCCTAGTGGCCGGAGAGGTTACGGCGGCCCGTTTGCACCGGGCGGATATCAGTTCGAGTCTGATCTAGGTCTCCAGGGGGGTGGCATCGTATTTGCGGGCGGTGCTGCCCCCCAACTTTTATCGAAGCGAATCATCTGACGCAGAGTCAAGGCTGATTCGACACCGGAACAATAGGTACCTAAAGTTACCTAAGCTGGCAAGTTCGACGTTTCTGGTCCCGTGTATATGTCGAGGACGTCCAAGGGTTCCCGCCTCAAGCTGCTCCGTTTCGATCAGGATCTGATTGAGCGGATGCATGATTTTCAAGAGGCCTACCTGGATGCCAACGAGGGGACCATCCTTGCTGAGGCCCTAAGCGCATTCATTGACGCGCAGGTCGCAAATAATCCGGACATTAAGCGACGATACGAGACCGCACGGCTACGGCGAAACAAGTGACAACCCACATACACTCGGCTAAGTGCCGTATTTTAGCAACACCACCGCAAAAACCTGTGTCACACCTCTTGAAATCGCAAAATGTCGTGCTGAAGTTAGGGTACCGTTATTATGCTCTGTTTCAGAATTGGTTTGTCGGCTGATTTCTTTGCCGTATGGCTGCGCTCGAAAGCCTTCTTGCGAGAAACGCATGCCTTTAGAATTTAAACCCAAGTACGACAAAATCGTCGAGCTTCTGCTTTATCTGGCCCACAAACGGCCAGGAGCCGACAAGTATCAGGCTGTCAAATTTTTCTACCTAGCCGACCGCGAGCACCTCATTCGTTATGGGCGCCCCATTTCGTTTGAGACTTACTATGCGCTTTCGTATGGCCCTGTGGCTTCTACGGTTCTTGATCTACTTAACGGGGATCCTTGGGTTCTTAAAAACATTGGTATCGAAAAGCTGCCTTTTGAAACTGAGGTGAATGAGAAGACCACCGTTATTGGGAAGCCTCTTCGCGGCGTAAATAAGAGCCTATTTTCAAAGAGTGACTTTACGATTTTTGATGAAATAGTTGACAGATATAGAGACGCTTCATTCGATGAATTATTCAAGGCGACGCATGAACATTATGCGTGGCGACACGCTTGGAATACTCGACGGCAAGGTAAGCGCGCCGAGATGTATTATGATGAAATGATAGACGACGAACAGAAAAGGGCGGCTCTGTTAGAAGATCTTCTTCCGGTAGCCTCGAAAATGTAATGCAGCTTGGGGACATTTTCCTCTGGGATACTGACCAAGCTGCAGGCCATGCCTCGCGCGACAAGTATCATGTTTACATTTGTGATTTAGATTGGCGGGCGGGGCATACGTTTCTTTTCATTTCGAAACAAAACTACGGCTGCGATTACGAAATTAAGAAGGCTGACTACAGCTTTTTTCCCTTAGCCGTGAGTTACATCAGCTGCACTGGCATAATTCATTATAACGATCAGGAATTGGCTTCCTTCGATCAAAGACCGCTAGGTCGGCTGTCCAAGAATCATTTGCAAGAGCTGAGTGCGGCGATTATCACCGGCGGCGCAATGGTGGAATGGGAAATGCAGCGGGTTTGTAACGCTATCTCGGCAGCATCTTAAATTTCCCTCCCCCACTGACAGTCCGGAAACTTGCCAACAAAGCTGATGGTCACCGATCTAATGATCTCGCGGCGGCTTTCAGGGAACGCAAAAGTTTCGAAAATGTGCGCCGGTTTGCGACTGCCTCAGCAGTGTAATACCCATGCTTGAAAGCGTTCTTATTTCCCCTTGGCGCGCCTGATGACATTCCGCCGTGCATTCGACAGCGCCCGTTTGGCATCGAGGGTGACTGGCATGAGTTCCCGCTCCTCGTTCGTGCTCCGCATTGGGGGCTGCGATGGATTGGCAATTTGTTTTGCATGGGGTTGAACCTCGAGTTTCGACGGAAACCCACCCCCTGGGGTCTCGACACTACCGACGATGGCCTGACCGCCTTTGTGAACATGGACGTGTTCGACTGTGACCTTTTGCTGTCCCTTGCCTCTGTGACGATTGAGGGAGTCGAGCAGCATTGTGCAAGTGCGTGAGAGCTTGTTTGCTTGAGTAAGATGTTCTCGCCGCCATTCAAAAGTTTGATTGGGCGCCATTGCGCGCCGGTAGCATTCCATTGCCGCGTTATGGCCTGCGAGAAGCTGTGCGGCGATCATTGCCTCCATAGGATCATTGGGATTGATCTCGCACAATGCTGAAGCAATTGCTTTGAACTGACGTTCATTCTCACCCTCATCTACGTCTGCTCGAATTGTATTGACCGTTTGGTTTGCAATGACGTTATTCCAATCGTCATTTTGCGAACCGCCAAGGCGCTTCAGTTCAGCTGGGTTCTTAAACAGGCTAGGACCGTGTATTGCTATGGTCTTCCTCATGGCTGAGGCGTCGGGATTGGTTTGTGTATCTTCTATCGGCATGGTTGTCGCTTTCATTGTCCCCTGCGCCATTCGTTTTCGTCCGATATCTCAAAGAATCGAAGATCCCTTGATCTGAACGTAACAGATCGATCCTGATTTCATCAGATTTCGCAGCGCCCTTCAGATGAGTTTGTGGCCCGACCCCTGGGTGTAGGTCGTCCCGGGTAATTCCCAGAGATTGATATTTCGGAGGCCTTCCGCAATGAATGTGAGTATGGGTATTTTGAAACATCCACGGCCCCTACTGTCGGGGATATTTAGGGTGCACTGCATTAATTTCGCACACAGAGAATCACGGGACGGAAGCAGAAATTGAGCAGCTTTTACGATCGGCCGATTCTGAACTCGCCGTATCGGGCGCCGGAATTGCACCATCCTCTCGACGAAAACGGTCAGCCCCTCGAAGGGGAGCCGAGGCCTGGTCGCCGGCCGTCCCGCTTTATAGTGCCGGTTCCGGCTTCGAGGAAAAAGGCGTCGGCCGCTCAGGCGTCGCTCGACCTGGAGACCTATACCGAAAACGCGCTGATCAACGAAATTCGCGGCTATCTCGATAGTTGGCGTGGCTTGCGCAATCCGGCCGATTGGGGCGTGACCGGGACGACGCAGCGACTGCTCGAGCATTGGCGCCACCATAAATTCGTCGGCCCACGCCCTTTCTTCTGCCAGATCGAAGCGGTCGAAACCATCATCTGGCTGACCGAGGTCGCTCCAAAACGTGCGGCATCGAAGGGCCTGCTAGATCAGATCGGCAAGGCCAATGAGGAAGCCAACCCGGAGCTTTTCCGTCTTGCCTTGAAGATGGCGACTGGCAGCGGCAAGACCACAGTGATGGCCATGCTGATCGCCTGGCAGGCGGTGAACGCGGCCCGCAAGGATTCTAAGGATTTTTCCCGCGCCTTTCTGATCATCACCCCTGGCATCACCATCCGCGACCGTCTTCGGGTACTGCTGCCGAGCGAGCCGGACAATTACTACGAGACACGCGAGATCGTGCCGCCGGAAATGCTTCCGGAGGTCCGCCGCGCCGAGATCGTGATCACCAATTACCATTCGTTTCAGCATCGCGAGACCCTGGCATTACCCAAGGTCGCGCGCAGCTTTCTGCAGGGCAATGCGCCCGAACCGCTCAAGACAACGGAAACCGATGCGGAGATGCTGGCGAGAGCCTGCGGCAAGCTGCTGAACTACGACCGCGTCAATGTGATCAATGACGAGGCGCATCATTGCTACAGGCACAAGGTCGGCGGCGACGCCGAAGGTCCGCTGACAGGAGATGAGAAGAAGGAGGCGGCTGAGAACGAGGAGGCCGCAAGGCTCTGGATCAATGGTATCGAAGCGCTTGGCCGCAAACTGTCGAAAGGCTTGCGCGCGGTTTATGACCTCTCGGCCACTCCCTTCTTTCTGCGCGGTTCGGGTTATGATGAAGGCTTTCTGTTCCCCTGGGTGGTGTCCGATTTCAGCCTGATGGACGCGATCGAGAGTGGCATCGTCAAGCTGCCCCGCGTGCCGGTCACCGACAATCTCCCGCAGACCGATACGGTCGTCTATCGCCATCTGTGGAAGCATATCGGCAAGGATCTGCCGAAGACCGCGGCGGGCGCCAATAAGCTAAGTCCTTTCGATCTTCCCAATATGCTTCGAACGGCGCTGAGCGCGCTATACAGCCATTACGAGGGCGAGTTCGAACGCTGGCAGCGCGCCGGCATTGGAGTGCCGCCGGTGTTCATCGTCGTGTGCCAGAACACAGCGATCTCAAAGCTGGTGTTTGAGTGGATCGCTGGTTTCGAGCGCGGCGATGTGGAGGAGGGCGAGCGTGCTGCCTTTCATGCTGGACATCTCGAGTTGTTTCGAAACTACGACGACCAGGGCGGACGCCTTCCCCGCCCGCGGACGCTGCTGATCGACTCGCGCCAGATCGAATCTGGCGATGCACTGGACAAGGGGTTCCGCGACGCGGCCGGCCCGGAGATCGAGCAGTTCAAGCGCGAGCGTGCGGCTCGCGAAGGCGCGGGCGGCGCGCAGGACGAAACCAGCGAGAGCGAGCTGCTGCGTGAGGTGATGAACACCGTCGGTCGCGAGGGTCGGCTCGGCGAGCAGATAAGGTGCGTCGTCTCGGTTTCGATGCTGACGGAAGGCTGGGACACCAATACCGTGACGCACATCCTTGGCGTTGCGCGCGTTTGGCACCCAGCTCTTGTGCGAGCAGGTGGTCGGCCGCGGGCTCCGCCGCCAGTCCTACGACCTCAACCCGGAGACCGGACTATTCGATGTCGAATATGCCGACATCATGGGCATTCCGTTCGACTTCGCTTCCTCTCCGCAGAAGGCAAAAGTCACCGCGCCAAAGCCAGTCACTCGCGTCCATGCGATCAAGGAGAGAGGCGAGCTTGAGATCGTGTTCCCGCGCGTCAGTGGCTATCGCCGCGACCTGCCGTCCGAGAAACTGGAAGCGGCCTTCACCGCGGATAGCCGGCTGGAGATCACGCCTGCCGATATCGGCCCTACCTCGGTGGTGATGGAAGGTATCGTCGGCGCTGGTGTCACCATCACGCCGCAGGTGCTGGAACGGCTGCGGCCGTCGGAGATCAGCTTTAACCTCGCCAAGCATCTGCTCTACGCGCAATTCCGCGATGACGAGGGATTTCCCAAGCAGCACTTGTTTCCGCAGATTCAGCGTCTCGCGCGCCGATGGCTCGACGAAGGCTATCTAGTCACGCGGGGGGTGCCGATCGGCGCAATCCTGTATCAGGATCAGCTCGCCCGAGCGGCGGAAAAGATCGACATCGCCCTGACGCGTGGCAGCGAGGGACGGCTTCTTGCCGTGCTCGATCCCTATAACCCCAGGGGATCGACGCGCTTCGTCAACTTCATCACCTCGAAGCCGGTGTGGAAGACAGGCGCGCAGCCGCCGAAGTGTCAGATCAGCCATGTCGTGATCGACAGTAGCTGGGAAGTGCAACTCGCTCTGACCCTTGAAAGCCATCCCCGCGTGCTGGCCTACGCCAAGAATCAGGCCATGGGGTTCGACGTCCCCTACCTCGACGCTGGCGTGATGCGGCGCTACGTTCCCGATTTCCTCGTTCGCCTCGATATTGGGGGTGATGAACCGCTCAACTTGATCCTCGAAGTCAAGGGAGTCCGGGACGAAAGCGACAAGGCCAAGGCGCAGACAACTCGCGATCTGTGGGTACCGGGCGTCACCGCGCTTGGAGGATTTGGACGCTGGCGTTTCGAGGAGTTTCGCGACTGGGCCTCAATGGAGGAAGACTTCGCTGCACTGGTCGAGCGACTAACTGGGGGCAACAAGTGACGGCATCCTTCAAAACTCACCCGGCTTCTCTCAAGGATTTGATGCGTGATTGCCATGAGGGCAAACTGCAACTCCCAGATTTTCAACGTGGTTGGGTTTGGGATCAGGACCGGATCATCGATCTGCTGGCGTCGATCTCTGAGGGATTTCCTGTAGGCGCTCTTATGACGCTTGATGCCTCAGGCGAAGTAGCCTTTGCCGTCCGTCCCGTCGAAGGCGCGCCCGCGCCGCAAAAGAAGTTGGAAGCCTACCTTCTCGACGGCCAGCAGCGCATGACCTCACTTTATCAGTCTACATCGTCGCGCAGCCCGGTGCTGACTCAAACATCCAAGAAGCAGCCGGCGAAGCTTCACTTTTATTTCAACATGCGTGATGCGCTCAACCCAAATAGCGCCCGCCGGGATGCAATCCTCGCCGTGCCGGAAGATAGAGTGCTGCGTGAGAATTTCGGACGCGATATAGCGCTTGATCTTTCGTCAGAGGACAAAGAATTTGCCGCTCTTCACTTTCCGATTGACCGCATGTTTGATGCGCAGGTTTGGGTACAGAATGCGCTCACGTGGGTGCTGCAGGATATGGAGGCTCGCAAGGATCACATGAAGCTGATCAATGAGTTTTCCAAGGAGGTGATCAACAATTTCACCGACTACCATCTACCGGTGATCACGCTCGGTAAGGATACGAGCAGGGCGGCCGTTTGTTTGGTATTCGAGAAGGTCAACACCGGTGGCAAGGCTCTTGATGCATTCGAACTCGTGACCGCGATGTATGCTGGCCAAAGCTTTCATTTGCGTGACGACTGGAAGGCGCGGCGGGACCGATTGGTCAAGCAACGCGTGCTTGCAAACGTTGAGCCTGTCGAATTTCTGCAAGCGATCTCGTTGTTGCATACAAAGGCAGTCCGCGACAAAGCCGTAGCCGACGGCAAGGAACCTCCAGCAATCAGCGCCAATCGCAACAGCCTGCTGCAACTGCCTCTGTCGGCATACCAGCTCTACGCGGAGCGGGTTGAACAGGGATACCTGACTGCTGCCAAGTTTCTTCATTGGCTAAAGATTTTCCGCGCTCGTGATCTGCCTTATCAGACCCAACTCGTTCCTCTGGCTGCGATTTTGGCCGAACTCGGCGAAAATTGGGAGAATGATGCCATCCGGCAGCGATTGTCGCAGTGGTATTGGTGTGGCGTCTTCGGCGAGCTTTACGGATCGGCGGTGGAGTCGCGCTTCGCTCTCGATATCCGAGATTTTGGTCGCTGGTTGACTGGTGGTCCCTTGCCGCAGACGATCGAGCGTGCAGATTTCCGCGAAGAGCGTTTGCGCACGCTACGTACCCGCCTTTCTGCCGCATATAAGGGTGTGCATACATTGCTGATGCGAACCGGTGCCGAGGATTTCCGTTCGGGCCAACCCTTCGATCAAACTGTATTTTTCGATGAAAACGTGGACATCCATCACATCTTCCCTGAGGCTTGGTGTAAGACCAATGGCGTAAAGCCTGAGGTCTACAACAGCATAATCAACAAGACACCCCTATCGGCGCGCACCAACCGCATCGTCGGAGGTGTTGCTCCATCCTCCTACCTTGCTCGCCTTGAAAAGGGAGGAGAAAAAAATCCTGCTATCGCAGCCGACCGTTTGAGCGCGATCCTGCTCTCGCATGAGATAGATGTTGGACTCTTGAAGGTGGATAGTTTTGATGCATTTTTTGACGATCGCCGTGGGCGATTGCTCAAACTCATCGAGGCGGCCATGGGTAAGCCTGCCGTTCGCGAAGACGTGGCGCCGCCCGACCCCGATGACAGCTATGGCGAAGATGAGCATGAAGCCGAGCTTATGGAAGCGGCCGAGAGCAAGGTGAACGCCTGATGGCTCGTTCGCCGAAATCGACGAACCCGCCCAAATCGTCCAAACAGGTCGATGCGCTGAAGCATGACGCGGCGAGCCGACGCAATATTCCGACCGCGGAGATGGAGAGCTTCTTCCGGCGCGACGAGGATGCCTCGCCGATGCCGCCCAGGCACTATCCGCGTGCCCGGCCGCTGGCGGAGGGCGCGACGCGCACAGCCGAGGAGCCGCGCATGCCGGAGCTGATCTGGAACGGCGCGCGGATCACAATCACCGACGAGCAGATGAAGGAACTGGCGGAAACTGGCACGCTGACGCTGTCAGATGCGCAACTGGTCTGGCGCGGCAAGGACAAGCAGGACTGGTCCGACCTCGTCGTCAACGTGCCGCCGCTCTACATCCAGGAAAAAATCCACCCGAAGGCGATCATCGACGACCTGAAGCGCCGCACTACTGAGAAGCGCGAGGCGCGGACCGACGCGCCCGACCTGTTCGCCGACTTCAACGGCATCGAGCCGGACCAGCGCGCCGAGTTCTACCAGCACGATCAGCACTGGTCGAACCGGATGATCCTCGGCGACTCCTTGCAGGTCATGGCGAGCCTTGCCGAGCGCGAGAGCCTGCGCGGCAAGGTGCAGTGCATCTATTTCGATCCGCCCTACGGCATCAAGTTCAATTCGAACTGGCAGGTCTCGACGCAGTCGCGCGACGTCAAGGACGGCAAGCAGGCCGATATTTCTCGCGAACCCGAGCAGGTGAAGGCGTTTCGCGACACTTGGAAGGACAACATCCACTCTTACCTGACTTATCTGCGCGACCGATTGACGGTCATGCGCGATCTGTTGACCGAGAGCGGGTCGATCTTCGTGCAAATTGGGGAGGAGAATGTTCATCGCGATCGGGCTCTATTGAACGAGGTTTTTGGTCACGAGCAATTCGTTCGAGAAATTATCGTTACGAAGACGTCCGGACTAGCTGCCGCAGATCGACTGGCCTCTTCGGCAGATTACATAATTTGGTTTTCGAAAAATTCGAAACACATTAAGTACCGAGAACTACATCGTGAGAAAGACATTCGATCTAGCGATGGGGCGATGTATTTTCTTGCAGAGTTTGAGAACGGGTCTCGCCGCTCGCTGTCTGCGGAAGAACGATCCTCTCATCAGTTTTCGAAAGATACGCGTCGTTATACGATTGACAATCTCACAAAGCCTGGACCGGGTAGCAAGTTTTCCGTTGACTACGAGGGCAGAAAGTTCACCCCCGGTGCGCGCTGGTGGGGTACCACCCCAACGGGCATGGAAAGGTTAGTAAAGGCCAAACGGCTGCAAGTCAGCGGAAATACTCTGCGATTTGTGCGGTTTTGGGATGATTACAACCACCAGCCATTCAATAATGTATGGACGGACATGGGGACAGGAGGGTTTCTCGAACCAAAAATTTATGTGGTTCAGACCCGTCAAACAATAGTTGAACGTTGCATCCTAATGGCAACCGACCCGGGCGATCTCGTGCTCGATCCCACCTGTGGTTCGGGCACCACGGCTTATGTCGCCGAACAATGGGGCCGGCGCTGGATCACCATCGATACCAGCCGCGTCGCGCTGGCGCTGGCGCGCACGCGACTGATGGCGGCACGTTATCCCTGGTATCTGCTCGCCGACAGCCGCGAGGGCCGCGCCAAGGAGGCCGATCTCCAGAAGCGCGCGCTGCCTGACACACCCGTCCATGACGATATTCGCCAGGGATTCGTCTATGAGCGCGTGCCGCACATCACGCTGAAATCGATCGCCAACAATCCGTTGATCGACGACATCTGGGAGAAGTGGCAGGCGGTTCTCGAGCCGCTGCGCGCTGCGCTCAACAAGGCGACCAAGAAGGATTGGGAAGAGTGGCAGGTCCCGCGCGAACTGCCCGCCGGCACGCCGGCCTCCGCCGCCGAGCCGCACGCCAAATGGTGGGAAGCGCGGATCGCCCGGCAGCGCGAGATCGACGCCAGCATCGCCGCGCGCGCCGATGTCGAATATCTCTACGACAAGCCCTACACCGACAATGCCCGCGTCCGCGTCGCCGGTCCGTTCACGGTCGAGAGCCTGTCGCCGCATCGCGTGCTGCCCGCCAGCGAGGAGGAACTGATCGACCTGCTCGACGCCGCCGAGGGCAAGCGCTCCGCCGCCGATGCGGACCTTGCCGGGCAGGATTTTGCGACCATCGTGATCGACTATCTCAAATCCGAGGGCGTCAAGCAGCAGGACAAGGGCGACCGCATCACCTTCGAGAGCCTGACGCCGTGGCCCGGCAACTTCATCGGCGCCAGCGGCACCTTCATCGAGGGCGAAAACGGCCCCGAGCGCCGCGCCGCGATCCTGATCGGTCCCGAATACGGCACCGTCGGCCGGCAGGACATCGTCGCCGCCGCGCGCGAGGCGGTGGATGCGCGCTTCGACGTGCTGATCGCCTGCGCCTTCAACTTCGACGCCCATTCCTCCGAACTGGGAAGTCTCGGCAGCCTCAAAATCCTGAAGGCGCGCATCAATCCCGACATGCACATGTCGGAGGAACTGAAGAACACCGGGCGCGGCAACATGTTCGTCGTGTTCGGCGAGCCCGACGTGGAAATCCTCGACGATGGCGGACCCGAGATCCGGGTGAAGGTGAACGGCATCGACGTGTTCGATCCCAACACCGGCGACATCCGCTCCAACGACACCAAGGGCATCGCCGCCTGGTTCATCGACACCGACTATAACGAGGAAAGCTTCTTCGTCCGCCACGCCTATTTCCTCGGCGCGAACGATCCCTACAAGAGCCTGAAGACCGCCCTGCAGGCCGAGATCGACGAGGATGCGTGGGCGACGCTCTATTCCGACACCTCGCGCCCGTTCGCGCGGCCGGCAGGTCGCCGCATCGCGGTGAAGGTAATCAATCACTTCGGGGATGAAGTGATGAAGGTGTTCGGGGTATGAACGCCACTACTGCCGAGCCGAACCGGCTAGTCGCGTTCTTGAGATTGGCAAGTGAGGAAAACTGGTGCCATCGTCGGGGGTGCACGACTTGTGGTGCGGAAAAATTCTACGATGGATTGCAGGATCTCGTCGATGCGATGGGCGGAGGCCTGATTGGTAGAGTTGAAATGGCGAAGTCGCTCGCGATGACGCCGTTGATTTCGAATGAAGAATTAATCGAGGACGTTCTTATCTGGCTTGCGAGCGGCATTCCGGACGATGGCCTCACCCGCGCTTTAGCAGGAACCGATGTTGGCGCCCTTTTCGAGGCCATGAAATCTGCTTATACGGCCGCGCAAGCCCGAAGACGCGCTCATGATCTCCGAAATGACCCCGCTATTATGGAGGCGAAGCGAGCGAGAAAGAAGGCTGAAAGGAGAGCAGCTCATGAGCAGCGCCTTGCTGCCAAAGCGATACGGGATGCAGCCCGCAAGGGGACAACGTGAACTTCCTGATCGCCGACACCTTTACCGCGTCGTTCAATCGGCTCTCCGGCGTGGACCAGAAGGCGGTGAAGGCGAGCGTCTTCGACCTGCAGATGGATCGCAGCGGCAACGGTCTTCAGTTGCATCGGATCGACAAGAGCAAGGACCCGAATTTCTGGTCGGCGCGCGTCAACCGCGATGTCCGGCTGATCGTGCACAAGACGGCCGAAAGCCTGCTCGTTGCCTATGTCGATCATCACGACGCCGCCTATGCCTGGGCGGAACGGCGACGGATCGAGGCGCATCCGCGAACCGGCGCGATTCAGATCGTCGAAATTCGCGAGCGGGTGGAGGATGTCGCCCCGCCGGCGACGTTCGATTTTGTCTTTCCCGAACCTGCCAAGGGCAAGGAGAAGGAAACAGGCGCGCCGGCGCTGTTTTCTTCGCTGGATGACGATGCGCTGCTCTCGATCGGCGTGCCCGCCGACTGGCTCGCCGATGTCCGCGCGGCCAATGAAGATGGCTTCTTCGCGCTGGCGGCACATCTTCCCGCCGAGGCGTCCGAAGCGCTGCTCGAATTTGCCGCGACCGGCAAGCTGCCGATGCCCGCTCCTGAGGCCGCGAGGGCCGATCCATTCCAGCATCCCGATGCGCTGCGGCGGATTCGCCCGATCGCCGACCAGGAGGAACTGGAGCAGGCGCTGGCCTTTCCGTGGGAGCAATGGGGCGTCTTCCTCCACCCATCGCAACGTGCGCTGGTCGAGCGCTACCTTCTCGGGTCCGGCCCGGGTGGCGGGATCGGCGGGAACCGGCAAGACCATCGTTGCGATCCATCGCGCGGTGCGGCTTGCCCGCGAAAATCCGGCCGCAAAAATATTGCTGGCGAGCTTTTCGCAGCCTCTGGCCGAAGCCATGGCGAAGAAGACGCTGGTGCTTGCGCCCGAGACCGGCGGCATCGTTGCCCGCATCACCACGACTTCGTTCCGGGGCATCGCCGAGCAGATGTACCAGCTCGAACACGGCGTGCGCCCCCGCATTGCGTCCGACGCCATCCTGCGCGAGCGGCTGCGCACAGCCGCTGCCGCGACCGGGCTCAAGGGCTTTTCGGAGCGCTTCCTGCTGTCCGAATGGACCAACGTCGTGGATGCCTGGGGCCTGGCGTCGCTCGACGCCTATTCGACCGTCGAACGAATGGGCCGCAAGAGCAGGCTTGGCCCCAATCAGCGCGCACGCCTGTGGCCTGTGTTCGCGGCGGTCCAAGAGGCGCTGGCGACGGAGCGCTACACGACCTGGGCGAACGTTTTCACCGGCCTGGCGAAAGCCCTTGAGGGCCGTCCAACAAGACCGTTCGATCATGTTGTTATCGACGAGGCGCAGGATCTGGCGCCGGCCGAGCTGCGCTTCTTCGCCGCGCTGGCGCCGGCCGGACCGAACGGTCTTTTCCTGTCCGGCGACATCGGCCAACGTATTTTCCAGCATCCTTATTCATGGGCGAGCCTCGGCGTCGATGTGCGTGGCCGCTCGCACACGCTGAAGGTCTGCTACCGCACCTCGCAGCAGATCCGGCGCGCCGCGGACCGGCTTTTGCCGACGGTTCTGCGCGATAGCGACGGCATGGAAGACGAGCGCCGCGGGATCATCTCGGTGTTCGACGGGCCACCGCCCGAGGTGAAATCCTTCCCCACCATTGCAGCCGAGGCAGAAACCGTTAGGGAGATGGTCGCAGCCTGGCTTGGCGAAGGGATCGCAGCCCATGAAATCGGCCTGTTTGTCCGGACGCCGCAGCTTGTCGTGCGCGCGCGGGCTGCGATTGACGGGCTGGCGGGTGCCGCCGAGATGGTGACCGCGCAAATGAGCCTCGCCAAGGGTCTGGAATTTCGTGCAGTCGTCGTGATGGCCTGCGACGAGGGCGTTCTGCCGCTCGACGAGCGCGTCGCCGACGCCGCTGACGAAGCGGAGCTGGACGATATCTACGAAACCGAGCGGCGGCTTCTCTACGTCGCCTGCACGCGCGCGCGCGAACATCTGCTGCTGACGGGTGTTACACCGGCTTCTGAATATCTGGCTGATCTCGCAGCAAAAGCTGGCTGAAAGAAGCCGAGGCATTCGTGCATTAAGTGCGCTGCTCCTCGATTTTCACTGCAATGGATTTTTCAAACTGAGGAAATGTGATGGCGTTGGGATACGATATTGTAGGCGACATTCATGGCCACGCAGATCCGTTATGTAGATTGCTGGATAAGCTTGGATATCGGAAAATGGATGGAGTTTTCCGCCATCCAGATAGAACGATGATCTTCGTTGGCGACTTTATTGACCGAGGCCCCGAGCAGCGAAAAGTCTTAGACATCGCCCGCCGCATGTGCGAATTGGGTTCAGCAAAAGCAGTTTTGGGAAATCACGAATTTAACGCGATTGGCTGGGCGACCCGGGATAATCAGGGCGAGTTTCTCCGATCCCATTCGGCGAAGAATGCGCATCAACACGAAAAATTTCTAAATCAACTTGAGAGGGGTTCCCGTGACCACCGGGAGGCTATCAGTTGGTTCAAAACTCTGCCTGTGTGGCTTGAACTTCCTGGATTTCGAGTGGTTCATGCTTGCTGGCATGAGTCCTCGCGAGCAGACTTACTGCCGTTTCTCAACGAGAGGAATTGTTTAACGGATGAAGGAATTTACCAGGGCTATCACCGTGGGTCGAAGGCACATGCGGCGGTCGAAATATTACTGAAGGGTCCTGAACAGCGTCTGCCCGCGGGTGTTCATTTTATCGACAAGGATGGGACCAAGCGCGAAGAAGTTCGGTTGCGATGGTGGGATCAATCGGCAACTACGTTCAGAAAAGCCGCCTTGGAGATGGATGGGCGTGAAGATGAACTGCCAAACTCTGATCTTCCCCACGATTTTCGATATTTTGAAAACACGCCCGTTTTCTTTGGTCACTATTGGATAAAGGAAACTCCAAGGGTGACAGCGTTGAACGCTGCGTGTCTGGATTTTAGTGTGGCCAGAATGGGATATCTCACCGCCTATCGATGGTCAGGTGAGCGGAGGTTAGTGCCAGAGTCACTTGTGTCTGTGCCAGCCTCCTAGTGATCTTGCCAACGCGGAAGTAGTCTATATGCGTTCAACAGCTCTCTGCTTGCCGTTTTTGAAACGTTCCGAATGGAGAAGAATGGCAGGCAAAAGAGCTGGAGCGCATTTTGCTGGCGTCATTGCCCCAACAGCAGTTTTTACGCTTGGCTGCGAGATGGGTGCGGCCAGAACTTTATCTGGGGGAATGCCATGGCCAGTTTCGGGACCACGCGGACGATTGCCAATCTGGCGGTCATCGCGGCGCTGACGGTCACTCTGGGGGCCTGCGGCGGCGGCATGAGTTTGCCGAGCTTCGGTTCATCGTCGTCGGCGCCCGCGCAGGAGCCGGGGGTCGGGCCGGAAGTGCCTGCCACCATCCGCGGCGACGAACTGGTCGGCAAGTGGGGCCTCGCCTCCTATCAGAATCCCGCCGACCGTGCCCGCACCGAAAAACAGGCACAGGCACAGTGCAAACAGCCCTACGTCATCGGGGCCGGCCAGTCCGGCGGCGTGGTCATGCATCTCGCCGACCAGGCGACCCCGCAGGAGTTGCGAGTCAAGGGCAGTGCCAACGGCAAGAACTACATCGGTCCGCCCGGCCCGACGCCCGGCGAGCAGGATCGCGAGATCGTCTCGTTCGACGGCCGCGTGCTGATCACCCGCTTCACCGACAAGGATGCCGCCGTCCGCTACGGCAACATGGTCTACGTCCGCTGCGGCCCGCGGGCGTGAGCGACAACTTTAGCGTAGCCGCAGGGTGGGCAAAGCGAAGCGCGCCCACAAATGCCAGCGCGAGATGATACCGTCCTGCGAGGCGTGACCGACTTCGTCTTCCTAACTGAGTAGAGTCCCCTTTCGGCTAATGCGTGGGCTAGTTTAGAGAAATGAGGTCCCTGGCAACTCCCTCACCCTGACCATGGTGCAGGAGCCTCAAATTGCCTATTAGAAGCCCTTCCCAGCCACTTTTTGTGTTTTGGACAGCTTGCCTAAGGCTTTCATCTAAAGCCCCCAGAACCTTCCCTTGGCCTCCTAGGGTACCTTGGACTTTGTTGGTTGTTTTGTTGGTCTCAAGGGCAGTTCCATTATAAAATATCATTATAAATCAGGCAGTTAGTAAGTTTCTGAGGTGCCTTTCCTGGGCACCACTCGCCCAAGCTCCCGATCGCCAGACGCGCGGCGCTATTGCGGCTCTGCCTCGCCTTCGCCGTTGCCGCGATGGCTTTCGGGACCGCGGCTGAACACGCCGTAGTTTGCCGATTTCATACCCGCAGCGGCGTCATCCGTCGCAATGGTCAGCCCCAGCTTTAGGAGCTCGCGTACGGCCGCCGCACGCGTCGGCATGCGGTGCTTGAATCGAAAATCGTCCAGCGCGGACAGCTCCTCAGGCGAGAGCATGACCTGCAGCCTTTCACCTCGAAGGTCGTTCATGACAAAAGCCCCAAGTTTAGCTTTTTGAGTAATTTACTAATACACAGCAATAGGAGTTAGTTCCACAACATTTGACAAGAACATCAATTTAGTTAAATTATATAACAAAAACAATATGTTAATACTTGATTTAGGGTTTGCCGAGGCGCATGCTGCGGTCCTGGAGGATGGCCATGACAGAGGACATCAAGCTTCCCCGGAAGTTGTCGGACGAACCAAAAGCGCCAAAGCCCCGCCGCGCGAGCCACGAGAGCGTCATCGAGAATATCGAACGCTGGGCCAACAGCCCCGGTCTGCAGCCGCCGACGATGCCCGCGAGCAAGTCCGCCTGAGCCTTCGCGTGACGGCGCGACATGTCGCCAGGGACGAGCGCGCCATCGCCATCACGGCGCCGCCGACAAACCATGCTGCAAAAAGCTGCCAAGTCCCCTCGCCTCCCGGCCGCTGTTAGCGGCGGACAGCGGCGCGTGAACGCTCGCCTCCTCGGCGCTTGAGCGCCTTGTTTGGGCATGATCTTTTCGGAAAACCGCTTCACACTTTTCCGGATCATGCCGTAGTGTCGCGCCTCGAATCGTCCAGAGGCTCTCACGTTCATGACCGTACGCCTGCACCGCGGCGACCTGCCCGACCTCTCCCGCTACACCTCCTCAGTTGCGATCGACACCGAGACCATGGGTCTCAATCCGCATCGCGACCGGCTGTGCGTGGTGCAGCTGTCGACTGGCGACGGCAGCGCGGATGTGGTGCAAATCCCGAAGGATCATGCCAATGCGCCGAATCTGAAGGCGCTACTCGGCAATCCCGCGATCACGAAAATCTTTCATTTCGCGCGCTTCGATCTCGCCGCGCTCTACCACGCCTTCGGCGTGATGCCGCAGCCGGTGTATTGCACCAAGATCGCATCGCGGCTGTCGCGCACCTACACCGATCGCCACGGGCTGAAAGATCTGGTGCGCGAAGTGCTCAACATCGACATGTCGAAGCAGCAGCAGTCGAGCGATTGGGGCGCGCAGCAACTGAACGAGGCGCAGCTGGCCTATGCGGCCTCGGACGTGCTGCATCTGCATGCGCTGCGCGAGCGTCTCGATACGATGCTGGCGCGCGAGGGCCGCACCGAGCTTGCAAAGGCCTGTTTCGAGTTCCTGCCGACACGCGCGAAGCTCGATCTGGGCGGCTGGGAGAACGAGGACATTTTCGCGCATTCGTGATCGTTCATCTGTGTTAACGCACCCCTGAGGCATTTCGCCCCGTTTCGGTCACACTCGGCAGGCCTCTCGCGGGCTGCATTACCTGCCAAGGCCGGGTAGACTGGCCTGCAGATTCCTGCTTTCGGAGCAGTCGTGAACTCGGTCCAGAATCCCGCCATGGAAGCGAACCTGGAGGCGCGCTTTGCCGCAGCGTCGCGCCACAGTCGCATGGTGCGGCTCCTGCGCATCGCGGTGCCAGGCACCGTCTGCCTGGCGATGGCCGGCGTGATCGGCATTTCGATCTTCAATCCGTTCCGCATGCTGATGCCGAAGCTGCCGATCGACATGGGCAACCTCGTGGTGTCCGGCACCAAGATCACGATGGAATCGCCGCATCTGTCCGGCTACACGGGGGATCAGCGGCCCTACGAGCTCTGGGCCAAGACCGCGATCCAGGATGTCACTAATCCCGATCTCGTCGAACTCAACAAACTCAGGACCAAGGTTTTGATGCAGGACGGCTCGACGACTTTCCTCGACGCGCTGACCGGCGTGTTCGATAACAAGCAGCAGACGATCGACTTGCACAAGGACATCTTCGTCCAGACCACGACCGGCTATGAAGCGCGCCTCACGCAAGCCTTCGTCGACCTCGTCAGGAACACCATCGATTCCGACGAGCATGTCGACGTCAAGCTCACCAACGGCACGGTGTCCTCGGACCGGCTGCGCATCACCGGCGGCGGCGAGGTGATCATCTTCGAAGGCAATGTCGTGATGCACATCGATCATCTGGACGACGACAACGCGCAGCCGGCGCCCACGCCCGAGCCTGTGGCGAAGAAGAAGTCCAGCAACAAGTCAGCCAATTCGAAATGACGGCGATGAAATCCTCCCGCAACGCGTGGACGCTGCTTGCCCGAGCGATTCTGGTCGCGTCGGGACTGACGGGCATCGCCTATGCCCAAGGCTCGATGTCGGGTGTACCGAATGCGATGCAGGGCTTTACCCAAAATCGCGACCAGCCGATCCAGATCGAAGCCGCGCGCCTGGAGGTGCGCGACAAGAAGCAGCAAGCGACCTTCTCGGGCAATGTGAAGGTGATTCAGGGCGACACGACAATGACGTCCAAGACGCTCGACGTGTTCTACGAATCCAAGGATGAGGGGAAGACGCCCGCACCGGCCGGCAAGACGGCGAAGAGTGCGCCGATGCAGCAGGCCACGCCGGGCCCCACCGGCAGCTCGTCGATCAAGCGGCTGGAAGCAAAGGGCAACGTGGTCGTGACGCAGAAGGATCAGGTGGTGACCGGCGAGAGCGCCGTGTTCGATACCAAGGCCAATCAAATGACCATGCTTGGCGGGGTGGTGCTGACCCAATGCCAGAATGTGATGAAAGGCGACCGCCTGACGGTGGACATGACGACGGGAGTCTCGCGTGTCGATTCCGACAGCGGGAAGGTCATCGCGCTGCTCCCGCAAAACGGTGGAAACGACTGCGGCAAGGGCGGCGCCGGACCCGCTTCAGGGCCGCCGTCCTTGCTGCCGGGTTCCAGCAAACCAAAATGATATCAAATACTTGATCGGCGTGCAGACGGGGTGAGGTTGAAGCCACCCTCGCAAGCCTGTATCTACCGACCATCTCGGGGGCGGCC
>CAWCGA010000023.1:0-73075 GCA_963794775.1 uncultured Alphaproteobacteria bacterium
AGATTCCATGCGCTCAAGCCGACCAGCACGAACAGAGCGAGAGCGTTGGCGACGCTAGTCATGGAAAAAGTGGGATACGAGGGCTGCTGCAGGAAGCTCAAGTAAGAGTTGAAAACGATTTGGGCCGACGCCCCTATCAATACGACCAGCCGGAGCCGACGCCGGCCCTGCACCAGGTCCGCCGGCCAGGTGACAAGCGTCTGCGCCACCGCCAACAGGGCCAGGCCGGGAAAGGCAAACGACAGCGTGCGTTCGATCGCGAGTTCGAGCGCGGCCGATCTTGTGACTCCGCTGGCGTCCAGCCATTGCGCGACGACGACGGCTGCCCACAAGACGCCATGCCAGAACCGCGGGACGAAATCATCGTCGAAGGCAGCACGCGCCCATAGCCAGAACACAACACAGTTCGCGCTAGACAACGCCAGTAGCAATAGGCCCCACCACGCAAACGGCCGCGGGAATGTCGGCGTCGAGCAGATCATCGAAGCCGCAACGCCGATCGCGAGCGCGGCTCCCAGCAACGCGGCCGTGCTGTCACGGCGATCGCGGAGCGCCATGGTTGCGATCAGCAGGCACAATGCTACGACCGCGCCCCGTAACCCCAGGTCGATCGACATCAAACCGCTGGTGCCCACGACCGGAAATACTCCGAATGCGATTGTTGAGCCGCGTAGGCTCGCTCATACGCCCTTGGCGCAACTGATGTCGAGTTGTCAGATAATCTCGAAGCGGCTACGAACTGAAAGAGCCCTGATCCGGCTCAGCAGTTGATGTCCGAAAGCCAGCTCGCAATGGCCACTTCCGGTTTTGGCCCATCGCGACATATTGCGCTGCCGCCCGAAGTCGGTCGCTATAGGGGCAAAGCAGACATTGCTTTAGTCGCATCACGCCGCCGGGTTTATGGGTACACGGCCTAGTTTGGCGCATGATCTCCGCGCAAACGCTACGCGTTCGTCGCGAGGGAAAACCGGTGCCCACTTTTCCGGATCATGCGCTAAACGCTGCCGACCGTCTTCAATCGGGCGCGCGGATGGATTTCCGCCTGCGACAGCACGGTGGTCTGCGAGCGGAACCGCTCGACCAGCGAGCGCACGAACGGCCGGATGCCGGCCGACGTCACCAGCACCGGCGCCTCGCCCTCGCGCGCGGCGCGCTCGAAGGCGTCGCGCACAGCCGCCATGAACTCCGACAGCCTTGACGGCTGCATCGCGAGACTGCGCTCCTCGCCGGTGCCGACGAGAGACTCCGCGAACGCCTGCTCCCATTTTGCCGACAGCGCGATCAGCGGCAGGTAGCCGCTATGCGAGGTGTTTTGCGCGCAGATCTGCCGCGCCAGCCGGGCGCGAACGTGCTCGACCATGGTGGCCGGATTGCGTGAGAAGGCGAGCGCGTCGGCGATGCCTTCGAGGATGGTCGAAAGATCGCGGATGGAAATGCGCTCGGCGAGCAAGAGCTGCAGCACACGCTGGATGCCCGAGATCGTGACCTGGGCCGGCACGATGTCCTTGACCAACTCGCTCTGTTCCTTCGGCAGTTCCTTCAAGAGCTTCTGCACCTCGCCATAGGAGAGCAGGTCGCTCATGTTGTTCTTGAGCAGTTCGGTCAGATGCGTCGACAGCACGGTCGCGGCATCGACCACGGTGTAGCCCTTCAGCGAGGCCTCTTCCTTCAGCGAGGCGTCGACCCAGGTCGCGGGCAGGCCGAAGGTCGGCTCCGTGGTGTGGATGCCGGGTACGCCGACCTGGTTGCCGGCGGGGTCCATCACCATGAACTGGTTCGGCCAGATTTTTCCGCTGCCGGCGTCGACTTCCTTGATCTTGATGACATAGGTGTTGGCCTCGAGCTGCACGTTGTCGAGGATGCGCACCGCGGGCATCACGAAGCCCATCTCGATTGCAAGTTGGCGGCGCAGCGCCTTGATCTGGTCGGTGAGACGGTCCTGGCCGTCGGGGCCGTTGACCAGTGGCAGCAGCGCGTAGCCGAGTTCGATCTTGAGATCGTCGATCTTGAGCGCGGAGGCGATCGGCTCTTCGGCTGCTGCTGCGGCCGCGGCTGCTGCTGCCGGCTGGGCCGCGGCCTTGGCGTCGGCGAAGCCCTTGTCACGCTTTTGCTTGTGGGCTTTCCAGGCGAGTGCCGCAGCACCACCGGCCAGCGCGAAGAACGGAATGGTCGGAATGCCCGGCAATAGCCCAAGCACGAACATCACGGCAGACGCCATGCCGAGCGCCTGCGGATAGCCGGAGAACTGCTTGAACAGCGCCTTGTCGGCTGCACCCGAGACGCCGGCCTTCGATACCAGCAGGCCCGCCGCGGTCGAGACGATCAGCGCCGGCACCTGCGTGACCAAGCCGTCACCGACCGTCAGCACCGTATAGGTGCGCGCGGCCTCGCCGAAGGAGAGGTTCTGCTGCGCGACGCCGATGATGATGCCGCCGATGATGTTGATGAAGACGACGAGAAGCCCTGCGATGGCGTCGCCGCGCACGAATTTCGAGGCGCCGTCCATGGCGCCGAAGAAGCCGCTTTCGTCCTCCAGCGCCTTGCGGCGTTCGCGCGCCGCCTTCTCGTCGATCAGGCCGGCATTGAGATCGGCGTCGATCGCCATTTGCTTGCCGGGCATCGCGTCGAGGTGAAAGCGGGCTGCGACTTCGGCGATGCGGCCCGAACCCTTGGTGATGACCACGAAGTTCACGATCACCAGGATCGCGAACACGATGATGCCGATCACGAAGTTGCCCGACATCACGAAGCTGCCGAAGGCCTCGATGACGTGGCCGGCGGCGTCGGTCCCCTCGTGGCCGTGGGCGAGGATCAACCGGGTCGAAGCGAGGTTGAGCGACAGCCGCAGCATGGTCGAGATCAGCAGGATGGTCGGGAACGAGGAGAACTCCAGCGGCGCCTGGATGAACAGCGACGTCATCAGGATCAGGATCGACAGCGTGATCGAGATCGCCAGGAACAGGTCCAGCACCAGCGAGGGCAGGGGCAGGATCAGGACGACAAGGATGGTGAGGATGCCGAGCGCGAGCGCGATGTCGCCGCGCTTTACGAAATCGAGGATGTCGCTGAGCGTGAGGTTTCCGCCGGGATTGGCGCCGTGAGCCGCCGAGACGTCGACCATGGTAGCTGTGTCCCCCCGCGTATGCCGTTCACGCGCCCCAAGTGTCTGCGCGGCGGCTGTTGGGCCACCGGTTCGAAAGTGAGGCACCGCACTGGCGTCCACGGAGGTCTCCCCCGTCCTACGCGATCGACGACACTCGACTTCAACCCGGCAATTTTTGCCCGGTGTATGGTTAGGAAAGGGTTAAGAGAGGCCGATTTTGCGGGGCGGGCCCTCGGTCAGCGCTCCCTCTCCCCGTTCTTACGGGGAGAGGGTTGGGGTGAGGGGCAGACGAGAGGACGGTGCGAGTGGACGGACCTGTACCCTCACCCGGATCGCTGCGCGATCCGACCTCTCCCCGCAGGCGGGGAGAGGTGAAGAGGCCATCACTTCTGATACTGCTCGAACAGCTGCTTGATCCGTTTGGCTGCTTCCTCGGTGGCCTGTTCCGGGGTCATGTTGTTCTGCGTGATATTGGCTTCCGCCTGCGCCCAGACCTGCTCGGACATCACACCCGAATAGGCCGGGTTGTAGACCATCCACCACGGCACCGTCGGCTTGATCAGCCCCATGTCCACCGCGACCGGCCGGTGCGGGTCCTTCGGGTCGGTCCAGTACGGATCGTTTTTCACGATGGAGTTCATGACAGGCAAATAGCGCGCGCGGGTTTCCTTCAGGTACGCGTTCATGTTCGCCGGCTGGATGAACTCGCGCAGCAACGCCTTGGCGGCGTCGACGTTCTTCGATCCCTTCGGGATGATGGTGGGCGAAATCGCCAGCACGCTGGCGACCTGCTTGCCGTCATTGTCCATGGGGACGCCGCGGGTGATAATCTCCTTGTAGTAGAGATCGGGCTTGTCCATTTGCGAGGCGGCAATCGAGATGGTTGCGTTGGGCGTCATCACGATCTGGCGGGCGAAGAATGCGTTGTTGTTGTCGACATCGCCCCAGTTGATCGCGCCCGGCGGCACATAGCCTTTCTTGAATGGCGTCGTCAGCCGCTCCAGCGATGTGGTCGCAGCCTTGCGCACGGCGGGATCATCGATGTTCAGTTTGCCGTCCGGCATGACGATGCCGACACCGCCATAGGCGACCAGGAATTGGTGGAACAGGTTGCCGGAATCCGCCTCCTTCGTCGCCATCGAATAGCCGAGGCCGAAAATGCGCTTGCCCTTGGCGCGCAGCTTGTCCTGCACGGTCTGGAAGAAATCGAAGAATTTGTCTTGCGTCGCCGGCATGTCGCTGGCTGCGAAGCCGGCTTCCTCGATCAACGGCAGCCAGATCTCCATCAGCAGCGAGGAGCTCTTGGTCGGCACGGTGTAGTATGAGCTTTTCTTTTGCTTGGCGTTATAGAGGCGGGCGCTGGTCAGCGCGGTCTCCATGAACTCGGCCTTCTGGGTCTCCACGACGTCGGAGACATCCTCCAGCTGATCGTTCCATGCTGCGCGCGGCACCAGGAAGCGGTCGCCGGTGACGGTGTGCACCACGTCGGGCACGTCGCCGACCTGCATGGCCGCGATCAGCTTGGTGATCACATCCGGCCCGTTCATGATGGTCAGATTGACCTTGGTGCTGTTGCGCTTCTCCCAGTCCGCCATCCAGGCGATCACGGCGTCGTTTTCCGCCTTGTAGAAACCTTGCGTCCACCAGACCGTGAGCTCGCCGGCTGCGTTGGCGCGGCGCGGCATCAGGCCGGCGCCCACTGCTGCTGCGGCGCCCACGCCGCCCAGGACTCGCCGCCGTGAAATGAGCTTCGTCATTTTCTCCCCCGGTGCCGTTGGCGCTGTGTTCAACCCTTGATGCCACCCATGGTCAGGCCGCCGCTCATCTTGCGGCGGAAGCCGTAGTAAATCAGCAAGGGCGGAATGGCGTAGATGATCGCGGCCGCCATCAGATAATTCCAAGGCGCCTCGTCGCCCACCAGGAATTTGCCGAGCGTCACCGGCACGGTGACGACCTTGCCGCCCGACAGCAGCAGGAACGCGTAGAGATATTCGTTCCATGACAGCAGCAGCGCATAGGTGCCGATCGCGACCAGCGCGGGCGCCATCAACGGCAGATAGATGCGGAAGAAGATCTGCGGCGGCGAGGCGCCGTCGATGCGCGCCGCCTCGTCCAGCTCGAGCGGGATCGAGGCGCCGTATTGCTGGAAGATGAAAATCGCATAGGGCGTGGCGAAGGTCACTTCGACCGCGATCACCGACAGCGGATTGTTGGTCAGGCCGTACTTGCCCATGATGCCGTAGAACGGGATCGCCAAGAACGACAACGGGATCACATAGGTCAGCAGCGCCGCATTCGTCAGCATCCAGCTGCTGCGGATGCGCATCCGGCTGATGGCGAAGCTGGCCAGCGACCCGATGGCGAGCGTCAGCAGCGCAACCGCGATGCCGATGAAGAAACTGTTGCTCATCTGGTTCCAGAATGTCTCCAGCAGCCAGAACGCCTGGTGGAACACGATGCTGAACGCATGCCACGAGGGCGCGATCGGATAGACGGAGGTCGAGAGCACTTCCTCCTTTTCCTGCATGGAGACGCGGACGATGTTGTAGATCGGCAGCAGCGTCCAGACCAACAGCACCGCCGACAGCAGTGTCACGCCAATGCTGTCGATCCCGCGGCGGAGGCGTCGTGCGGTGATCGCGGTCATATCGTGACCTCGCTGCGCCGCAGCTGGCGCATCAGCAGGACCGCCAGCGGAATCAGCAGCGGCAATGCCGTCAGCACCGTCGCCATGCCGAGTTTGGGATCGCCCAGCTCGAATGCGTTGCGGATGCCGAGCGTCGCCAGCACATGGGTCGACAGCGCCGGCCCGCCGCCGGAGATGAAGCGCACGGCGTTGAAATCGCCAAGCGCCCAGATGGTGGAGAGCATGGTGCAGACCAGGTACATCCCGGCCATCAGCGGCAGCGTCACATGCGTGAATTTCTGGATGACGGTGGCGCCATCGACGTCCGCGGCCTCATACAGTTCGACCGGAACGGCCATGCGCCCGGCGAGGAAAATCAGGGTCCAGAACGGCAGCCATTTCCAGATATGGCCATAGATGACCGAACCCAGCGCGAAGCCCGATTTGTCGAGCCAGGGCGGACCATCCACCTGCGCGACCTGCCAGATCAGATTGTTGATCAGCCCCCATTGCCCGTTGAGCATCCAGTTGATGGAGAGATAGCTGGACAGCGCCGGCATCGCCCAGGGCAGCATGAAGAGCAGCAGCAGGGCCTTGGTCCACCAGCCCTTGCGCATGAAGAAGCCCGACAGCAGTAGCGCCAGCAGCAATTTCAGGTTCACGCCGAACAGCAGATAGACCAGTGTGTTCATCACCGTGCGCGGATAGACGGGATCAGCGAACAGCGTGCGATAGCTGGCGGGATCGCTGCCCAGCCAAAGCCCGTAGCCGATCGGGTAGATGACGAAGGCGACGAAGACCGCGACATAGGGGGTGACGAAGGCCAGCGCCCAGAGCTTGTCGGCGCCGAACGTGCCACGGCGCCGCGCACGAGGCGTGGCGCTCGTGGCCGGGCTGTCGATCATCGTCGTGATCGCCATCGTTCGGCTCCTTCGCGCGTTCTGGGCGCGCGGTGGAATTCCCGTCCCTTGGCGGCCCGGTTCGGCATGGTCTGCCCCGGCCGGCTCGATCTTGAGTGCGAGTGTGGCAATTTGGCAGGTCGCGCACAACTAGTCTTGCGAAGGGGGCGGGGCGGCATTGTCACGCAGGCCGAGCGCGATTCCGGGTTCGCGCTGCACGGCCCGCGGCTCGCAGCAATCGGCTCGGAAAGGTTCGGACGCGGGCAAAACGCCCGCAAATATCAACGCGGCTGACGCGCGCGTTCGGCCCGTTTGTCCGCTACGAGGGTTGCCGCAAGGGCCGGCCCGGACGCAGCCAGCGCCTGCTTTGCAATCGGGATCAACAGCTCCCGCAGCCAGGTGTGGCCGGGGTCGGTGTCCATCTTGATGTTCCACATCAAATAGAGATGCTGCTCGGCGACCGGCACCGGCAACGCGTGGATGCGAACATCGAAGATGTCGGCCACATGGTTGGCAAAGGCGCGCGGCACGATGCCGACAAGATCGGTTTCGGCCACGATCGATGGCACCGACCACAGGCGCGAGACCGACATCACGATCCGCCGTTTGATGCCGTGCACCAGCAATTCGCGATCGACCTGGGTGAAGCCGCGCAATTCCGCCGACAGCGCGATGTAGGCAAGGTCGTTCATCATGGCGGCTTCGAGTTTCTCGCCGATCGCGGGATGATCGGGACGCGCGATCGCCACGAGATCGACGGGCCCGATCGGGACGATCGAAATTTCGGGCGACGTCACAGGGTAGATGAAGCATGCGAGATCGAGCGTGCCGTCGAGCACGTCCTGAACGATCTCAGGCCGCGACGCCACGCCCTCGATCGAGACGCCGGGCGCGCTTGCGATGATCGCGTTCAGGAGCGGCGGCATCACCAGCGGCTCGATGACGTCCATCGTGCTGATCCGGAAGGTGCGCCGATAGGATTTGAGATCGATCTCCGCGCCGCCGAGCTGGATGCCGATCAGTCCGAGCGCCTCGCGCACGGGACCGATCATCGCCTGCGCCTTGGTCGTCGGCGTCACGCCGCGCTTGGTACGGACGAACAACTGGTCGTCGAGAAGGTCGCGCAACCGCGCCAGCGAGTTCGAAACCGCCGGCTGGCTCATGGCGAGGTGATCGGCCGCGTGGCTGATATTGCCGGCTGAGTAGATGGCCTCGAACACCACCAGCAGGTTGAGATCGAGGGTCTTCAGGTTCACGCCCGGCATCCGGCCTCCAAAAGCGTTCGACACCCACAGGTAGCAAACTATTCAACCGGTCAATATCACATATTCGATCTAAAGTTCACTTTGGCGCTGTGCTTACCTGGCGTTGCGTCCGTTGACCGCGCATCACCGCGCGGAGTCGAACCCTCTCCCAGAGCTACATTGGTTATGCCGTAGAGCTGAAGCTCGCCGATGAGCTCTCTGCGTCACAGCTCTTGCGAGGGCCTCATCGCCGCGGCAGCATGTGCTCACCGGGCGCTCTCGCGCCCTGCTTCATATTTGAAACACGGGGAGCATCATGCAAATCGGTGTTCATCTGCCGCATATCGGCCGCAAGGCCACGCCCGAGGGGGTCACGCGCGCCGCGGTTCAGGCCGAGGAGCTCGGACTTGCCGACGTCTGGGTGAGCGAGCACGTCATCCTGCCAAAGGACGCGCCTTATCCGCCATCGCCCGCCTTCCTGGAGCCGATCCTCACCCTTGCGTGGGCGGCCGCGGCGACAAAGCGCGTCCGGCTCGGCACCAGCGTGATCGTGCTGCCGATGCATCATCCGGTGCCGATCGCCAAGCAGCTCGCTACGTTGCAGACGCTGAGCAACGGGCGCGTCATCTTCGGCATCGGGGTCGGCTGGCTCGAAGCGGAGTTCTCCGCGCTCGGCGTGCCGTTCCGCGAGCGCGGCCGGCGCACCGACGAGAGCATCGCGCTGTTGCGCGCGCTGTGGAGCCAGGACCCGGTGACCTTCAAACCGCGCTACTGGGCGACGCAGATCGAGGAGATGCGCATGCAGCCTCCGCCTACGGCGCCCATTCCGCTGTGGGTCGGCGGCAGTTCCGAGAAGGCGCTGGAACGCGCGGTGAAGCTCTGCGACGGCTGGCACGGTTCGCGGCTCACGGCTGAGGCGGCGGCGCCGGTGATCAAGCGATTGCGCACGGCGCGGCCGTACAAGAGCTTCACCATCTCGCTGCGCACGAGCTTCGATGGCAAGGATCCTGCCGAGCTCGCCGCAAGGCTCGGCGCCTATCGCGACGCCGGCGCTGATCACATCATGGTTCAGCCCGAAGATCGCGACATCGACAGCTGGATGCGCACGGTGGAGAAGATCGCCCGCGCGGCGAGCGCGCATTGATCCCGGGCGAACTGGCGTCCGATTTGGGTCAAAAGTTACCAGATCAGCCTTGCCGCTTGTCTAGTCCATCGCTCTGAGCGGACTCAGCGGCGATCAGAGGGAAAGGCATCGCGCCGGGGCTATCGATCGTCGTCGTGATGTCTGCTTACCCCTCAGACGCGGACATTGACGTCGTGGAAGTGAATGTCAGCAATGGGCCGATTTTGTTGCAAAAGTCGGTTGCCTCGGATGGATGCCCGTCAGTCATTAGGCTGAGGGCGCCCGGGTTTGATCTGCCGGCCTTGACGCTCTCTATGCAACCCCCACGCTATGCGATGCACTGAACCGGATTTGGCGGCGGTCGAGCGACCAACGTTGCGAGCCGCCGCAGGTTCTGAGCGATGGCGGCAAGAACAAACTCGTCCTGGGCGCCCCGTGGGCCGCGTAGTCGAAGCCGGCCGAGCCTCAGGATGCGCTTGAGGTGTGCGAACCGCATCTCAATCTTCTTGCGCTCACGCCGCGACTGCTCGAAGCCGTCGGTGCCTGCGATCGACCGGGCAACGTCTCGGGCATGCTCATGGATATCACGCGGGATCTTGCGTGAAGGTTCCCTCGGGCAGCACCGCGGTTTGAGCGGGCAAACATCACAGTCGAGCTTGCTGGCACGATACAGAAGTGTTTTGCCCTCGTGCACGGTGCCGCTGGTCCCGAGCCGCTTTCCGCCCGGGCAGTGGTAGACGTCCCCAGTCGGATCATATCGAAAGTCGCTGCGCGAGAAGGTGCCGTCGTCTCGCTTCGACTTGTCGTTGACGGGGATATGCGGCGCGATGCCCTTCTCTTCGACCAGCCAGTTCAGCATCGTAGCCGCCCCGTAAGCGGTATCGGCCGCGAGCCGTTCCGGCTTGAGACCGAAGCGCTCTTCGGTTCGCTCGATCATGGTTCTCGCCGCGCCGACCTCGGCCTGGCGAATGGCGCGGGATGCCTCGACGTCAACGATGACGCCGAACTTCACATCGATGAGATAGTTGTCGGAATAAGCGAAGAAAGCCGGTCCCTTATGAGCTCCGGTCCACTGCGCCGCGGGGTCGGATGGCGAGACGAACTTCGGGACAACGTCGCTGGCAGCGCCCCACGCCGTATCATCGAGGGTCGCCAAATACTCCTTTACCGCCCGGCTGGATCTCTGCGGATCGCGATCCCTGCGCCAATCCTGACCCGCGATCGAGCGTTGCTTGTTGGCGTCGGCCTGAATCAGGCTCGCATCAACGGCAAAGCCTTCGCCACCAACCAGATCGGCCGCAATGCACGCCTCGACGACCCGTTCGAACACGCGGCGAAAAACCTCTCCCTCGCGGAAGCGCTCATTGCGGGCCCGCGAGAACGCCGAATGATCCGGGACAGCATCCTCGATACCGAGCTTGCAGAACCAGCGATAGGCGAGGTTCACCTGCACTTCACGACAGATCAGCCGCTCCGAGCGGACCGCAAAGACATATCCCACGACCAGCATCCGGATCATCAGTTCCGGATCGATCGACGGACGACCCATCGACGAATAATGAGGTGCAAGTTCACTGCGAAGCCAGGACAGATCGAGAGCACTGTCGATCTTGCGTACCAGATGATCTTCGGGGACTGCGTCGCCAAGGTGAAACTCGTAGAACAGTTGACCCTGGTCACTCTTCAGACGGCCCATCATGGATCGACCTCGCCGCGATTCGCGTCAACACAACGGAATCACGGCTCGCGGCCTGTCTCAACTGACTTTTGCAACAAAATCGGCCAACAGCAGACATCGGCCCGTGAGCAGATGCGACAGCTAACGCCTCGGTGTCCTTCCGCGGATGCGGTCGAAGCCCTGCTTGATCGCGGCGAAGCGCCTGTCGATCGTGGCTTCGTGCTCGGTGTCGGTGAAAATGTAGGGCCAGTCATTTTCGATTGCCTCGCGAACCAGTTCGCCGACATAGAGCGGATCGGTGCCAAATTTGTTGATCCGCTCCTGGAGTGCCTTGATAATATCGGCGATCGGTCCTTCCGTCGGCGGACTGCCGATCTTCTCGACGATCCGCTGCGGCACGTTGCGACGAAAATTAAAGATATTAGTGCGGACAACGCCCGGACACAGGACGGATACCCCGATTTTCCGTGGCGCGAGCACCGGCCGCAGTCCTTCGGACAGGGCCACCACTCCATATTTGGTCACATCATACTGCGGACTTCCTCCAGCGATCAGCCCGAAGACGGACGCCGTGGAAACAACTTGCCCTCCTTCGCCGTGCGCCTCGATCAGCGGACCGAAAATCTCGATGCCCCAAATCACCGACATCAGATTGACGTCGAGAACCCAATTCCAACCCGCATCTGTCCAATGACCATAACCCCGGCCGCCGGCGACCCCCGCATTGTTGACCAGAATATGGACTTTTCCGTAGCGCGACACGGTGGCATCCGCTGCGGCGTGGAGGTCTGCTTTAAGCGATACATCCGCTCTCACGCCGTCAACGTCGGCGTTGGTAAGTTTCAATTTCGCTACCGCCGTTGCTAACGCCTCTTCCTCGATGTCGCATAACATGACCTTCACCCCCGCCTGCGACAGAGCCGTGGCGATCCCTAACCCGATGCCTGATGCTGCTCCGGTGATGAAGGCTGTCCGTCCGGTAAGGTCTTGCATGCGCGTATTTCCGTTGCTTTTGCAATTGGCCTTGGCAGATACCTATCTGGGTTCGCTGAGTTTATAGTACTAAGCTTACGGGTGCGCCCGCCATGTCCGCTTTGGGTCATTTGCAGACATCGGCGGATAACTCGGCGAAGTCGGCTCTATCCCTACGAACGGACATCAGGGCGTTCCGGCATGTCCGCTTTGGGCCGATAGTGTTGCAAAAGTCGAAAGTTGCACCGGTCCAAATTTTTGGCGAAAACCAGAAGCGCAATGAGGTCGATGATTCGTATAGTCTCAGTCGCGCTACCGAAGTCGCCCACGAATTTGGCGCCAGGCGATGAGGTCCCTCAGATTCTTACACGAATAACGCGCCAGCGGCCCTCAGAAATTTGACAACTTCTGCAAAACGACTTTTGCAACAGTATCGGCCAAAAGCCGACATAGCTATGGTATGAACGACGCTCCCGATGAGGTACGGTTATGAGCCACTTGATCGAACTATCGATCTCACAGCGGGCCGATAGTTAAAGGCGTGGATAAACGCTCTCGTCCAAAACTTTAACTGTTGATCACGCCATGAGCGATATCACGGCCATTTCTGACAACTCTATCCGCATCACCAAATTTTCCGCAACGGTTGAGTATCTGCTTTCCGGCCTGCCATAGATGCTGACAGCATTAGACCAAACGACATGACGATCTGGAGAAATACCCAAGCAAGGATCGCCACTTGGTTCGGCTTCGTTCTGATGTGCCTTGGCATGTTTATGGCTCTCCTCGATGTCCAGGTGGTCGCCACGTCGCTTCCGACGATCCAAGAAGCGCTCGCGATTTCGCCGGACGCTATGAGCTGGATTCAAACGGCCTATTTGATCGCAGAGGTTATCGCCATTCCACTTACGGGCTGGCTGACGCGGGTCTTCACGCTCCGATGGCTGTTTGTAATCGCCATCTTTGTTTTTACGCTGACGTCGGTTGGCTGCGCCTTTAGCAGCAACTTCGCATCTCTCGTCTTCTTTCGTGTTTTTCAGGGGTTTGCGGGCGGTACGCTGATTCCTGCGGTTTTCTCAGGCATCTTTCTGCTGTTTCCGGCGCGCTCGCATCCGGCTGCCGGCACGATAGCCGGTATTATGGCGGTGCTTGCGCCGACGGTCGGACCGGTCGTCGGCGGCTGGATCACACACTCTTATTCTTGGCCATGGCTATTTCTGGTCAACGTCATTCCTGGTGTTTTCGCCTGTATCGCAACGCCATTCCTGCTGCCCCGTGGCAGGCCCCGTCTGAATCAGCTCAACAATTTCGACGCAGTTTCTCTTGCGCTTATGATGGTATCCTTGGCGAGCCTGGAAATCGGCCTGAAGCAAGCCCCGAGATCAGGCTGGCTCTCTGTCAGCTGCTTTGCGCTGTTTGGACTTTGCGCCGTCGCTGCGGCCGTTTTTGCGGTCAGGACGCTGAAGGCGGTACAGCCTGTGGTCGAGCTCAAAACGCTTAAGGTGCGGGCGTTTTCGATTGGCTGCATACTCAGCTTCTGCCTTGGCGTCGGATTGTTCGGCGCGGTCTATCTGATGCCGGTATTTCTGGCTTATGTCGGGCAGCATGGCGCGCTTCAGATAGGTTCGATCATGCTCGTCACAGGAGCCGCCCAACTCGTGGCCGCGCCAATTGCCGGCGCGCTGGAGAGCCGGCTTGATCCGCGCTGGCTGTCGGCGTTTGGCTTCAGCCTGCTCGCCGCTGGCCTAGGCTTGAGCGCATTCGAAACTCGTCTCGCCGATTACGATGAGATGTTCTGGCCGCAAGTGCTGCGCGGTTTCGCAGCGATGTTTTGCCTGCTGCCGCCCACACGGCTGGCTCTGGAGACGTTGCACCACAAGCAGGTTCAGGATGCGAGCGGTTTGTTCAACATGATGCGTAACCTCGGCGGTGCGGTCGGCATAGCACTGATCGACACGGTCCTCTACGGACGCACCAGTGGACATGCCGAGGCAATTCGCCAGCGACTGATCGCGGGCGATATAACCGCCGCTCACGCGATCGGGCTGGATCGTTTTCCATCGGACGTCTCGGCTGCCGGTCCCCTGATCGAGCGAGCCGCTTTTGCCACCAGTGCCAATGAGGGCTGGGCGCTGCTCTCAGCAATAGCTTTTCTGGGCCTATTTATCATTCCGTTTGCGCCGCGACGCACCACTAACGAACCGACCGCCTACGAGCAGGTCCGTGGCGGCATCCCATAGAGGAAGAATTCGATAGGCGACTCAATGCCTTCTAATTTTTTCCTGCCGATGATCAAATTCCCCTTCCCTTTTCCAGAAATTCTGCTATTCATAAGACATCCCGCCCGATTAGAGGGGCGATTCGCGGTCGTCACGTTTCGTTGGCGCGGGATGCAATGGACGCAACACGTCGCCAGACTTGCGATGTGCCGCGGACGGCCAAGTCGTGTGGTCCTGATCCCCCGACGCTGGGATCAAGTCTGTGAGGAACGACCCCACAGGCGATGGAGGCTATCAAGCCCGGTACTCCAGGGAGAGCACGAAGCAGCCGTTAAAACCATTGCGCAGGGAATGCCGATCGTTCGGCTAATCCTGTAGTGACTATGCTCGTTTGCTTTTTCAATTTGCAAACGAGGCTGCGGGTGCGGCTGGCGCCCGGCATTCCCTGCGCCCTCTTCTTGGGAGGGACACGATCGTTGCAAAGCCTCGGGCAGAATTGCTGCCGCGAGAACGCGAAACCATGTCATCGGCGAAATTGCCTCTCATTCTGTCGGCGCCGGTTGGCGGCAGCTGGCCGCGGCCCCCCACGGCGCACGCATGCCTAATATCGCGGCAATGTGGGTTGACCGTGATCGCTCCAGCAACGAAGTTGCGCGCCGTGCACGCCCCCGCAATATCCCCCGATTCTCACGCCTTCGTCCCCGACTCCGGTCAGGCCTGGCTGCGGCTTGCGCTGGCCGTGTTGATCGCCTCGATCGGCGCGGTCGGCATGTGGTCGGCCGTCGTGGTCATGCCCACGGTCCAGGCCGAATTTGCCACCACCCGCGGCGCGATTTCGTTCTCCGTCACGATGATCTTCCTCGGCTTCGGCCTCGGCGGCGTGATCATGGGCAGGATCACCGACAAGGTCGGCATCGTCGCGGCGATGGCCGTCAGCATCGTCCTGTTGACGATCGCCTATGTGCTCGCCGGTCTTTCGACCGCGCTTTGGCAATTCATCGCGATCTCCTTTCTGATCGGGCTTGGCGCTTCCGCAACCTTCGCGCCCTTGATGGCGGAAGCCTCGCACTGGTTCGAGCGTTATCGCGGCCTTGCGGTGACGATTGTCGCCAGCGGCAATTACGTCGCCGGCACGATCTGGCCGCCGATCGTCAACTGGGGCATGCAGACCCATGGCTGGCGCGCCACCCACATCGCGATCGGTATCTTCTGCGGCGTGTCGATGATGATCCTGTTGATGGTGCTGCGCGCCATCATCGGCGCCAGCGGCGCGCGCGATCACGCCAATGCGCCGCCGCCGCGGGTCGATCTCAATCTTTCCACCAACACGCTCACCGTGCTGCTCTGCATCGCCAGCATCTCCTGCTGCGTGGCGATGGCGATGCCGCAGGTCCATCTCGTCGCCTATTGCGGCGATCTCGGCTATGGCGTGGCGCGCGGCGCCGAGATGCTGTCGATGATGATGTTCTTCGGCATCGTCAGCCGGATCGGCTCGGGCTTCATCGCCGATCGCTTCGGCGGCCTCGTCACGCTGATGATCGGATCGTCGGCGCAGGCCTTTGCGCTGCTGTTCTATCTGTTCTTCGACAGCCTGACCTCGCTCTATCTGATCTCGGGCATGTTCGGCCTGTTCCAGGGCGGCATCGTGCCGAGCTATGCCATCATCGTGCGCGAGGCGATGCCGGCCCGCGATGCCGCGACCCGCGTCGGCATCGTGATCTTCGCATCCGTGTTCGGCATGTCGTTCGGCGGCTGGATCTCCGGCGTGATCTTCGACGCTACCGGTTCTTACGCGGCTGCGTTTGCCAACGGCTTCGCCTGGAACGTGGTCAACATGGCGATCGTGCTGACCTTGCTGTTGCGCGCGCGGGGCCGCGGCCGGCTCGCGGTGGCGTAGACGTGACTGGCGCGACGCTGGATTATCGCGACGGCGTGGCCGCCCTCAAGGGCATCATCGTCAGCGACGACAAACGTGCCGGCCGTCGTCCGGGCATCGTCCTGTTTCCAGACGCGCGCGGCATCGGGGATCACGCCATTGCTTGCGCGCAACGTCTCGCGGCGCTCGGCTTCGTCGTGCTGATTGCCGATCTCTATGGAGACGGCACGACGGCGCGGGATATTCCGCAGGCGCGCGAGCTGATGGGGCAGTTGCGCGCGGACATCCCTCGCTGGCGCGCACGCGCCGAGGCGGCGCGTCTCGCGCTGACGCAGCAAGGCAATGTCGACGCCGCGAGGATCGCCGCGATCGGCTACTGCTTCGGTGGCACGACGGCACTCGAGCTGGCGCGCAGCGGCGCAGTCTTGAGCGCCGTCGTCAGCTTTCACGGCGGACTTGCCAGTGCTCGGCCCGGCGACGCAGGCAACATCGAGGCGAAAGTCCTGGTTTGTCATGGCGCGGCCGACACGCTCGTGCCGATGTCGCAGCTTGCCGCGTTCGAAGAAGAGATGAGCCGCACCAGCGTCGACTGGCAAACGCATGTTTATGCCGGCGCGAAGCATGGTTTCACCAACCCGGACGCCGACAATGCGGCCGTGCCGGAGCTGGGCTATTACGCAGCTGCGGATCGGCGGTCCTGGGCTGCCATGCTCGGTTTGTTTGAGGAAGTCTTCGGCGAGGGCGCCTGGAAAACACGCACACCCATTTCCACTTGAGATTGTTCCCTTGCCGCGCCACTCTGCGCCCACCGATATAAGCGACGTGGAGACGCGCGCCATGACCCCAGTCAAGCCGGCACAATCCTGCGACATCGTGATGAAAGGCGGCATCACCAGCGGCGTGGTCTACCCGCTGGCGCTGGTCGAACTCTCCAGGAAATACCGGCTCGCGAATATCGGCGGCACCTCGGCCGGCGCGATGGCGGCTGCGGCGGCCGCCGCCGCCGAATATGGCAGGGGCATCAAGGGCGCAGGCTTCGACAAGCTGGCGCAGGTGCCCCAAGACGTCGGCCCGCGGCTGTTGTCGTTCTTTCAGCCGACGCCGAAGTTGCGGCCGCTGTACAATATCGCCATCGCGGCGTTGGCCGGCGGCAGTGGGCTGGGCCAGTTCGCCGCGATCGCGTTTGCCGCAATTTGCGGCTATTGGTTGAGCGCGCTGCTGGGTGTGCTGCCCGGTGCCATCATCATCGCCGTTGCGGTCTATCTCGGCGCGGGCTGGGGCTGGATCGCCTTCGGCGTGCTGATCTTGCTCGCGGGTCTCGTCGTCGCGCTGCTGTTGCGCCTCACCAAGGCTGCGACCAGCGACCTCGTCGAAAACGACTACGGGCTCTGTCCGGGCATCCATCAGCGCGGCGGCGCGCCACAAGGCTTCGCGGACTGGCTTGCCCAGCTGATCCAGCAGGCAGCCGGGCGCAACGATAAGGACAATCCGCTGACCTTCGGCGATCTCGACACGCCGCCGGAGGGCGCGCCGCCGATCCGGCTTGCGATGATCACGACCAGCCTGATGGATGAACGGCCCTATTCGTTGCCGCTCGACACCGAGCGTTTCTTCTTCAAGCGCGCCGAGTGGGAGCGGATCTTTCCTGCCCGCGTCATGACGTTTCTGCTGGCCAATTGCGAGCCGTTTACGCCGCCGTCCGGAGAGGAGGGCGAGTTCTACTATTTTCCGGAGCGCGCGCACTTGCCGCTGATCGTGGCCGCGCGCATGAGCCTGAGCTTTCCCGGCCTGATTTCGGCGGTCCCGCTCTGGACGCGCGATTTCACGCTGATCACGCCGGTCGACAAGGACAAGCTGCGGCGCTGCCTGTTCTCTGACGGTGGGGTCACCAACAATTTCCCGATCCAGTTCTTCGACCATCTGTTCCCGAACAGTCCGACTTTCGCGATCTCGCTCGACGAGTACGATCCGAAGCGCAACTACGACCAGGTCTGGCTGCCGTCGCTGGCCGTGAGCGGCATCCAGTTGCCGATCGTGCCTTTCCGCGGCCTCGGCGCCTTCCTGGCGCGGTTGTTCTATTCCGCACAGAACTGGCAGGACAATCTGCAGGGTACGCTTCCCGGTTACCGCGAGCGCATCGTTCACGTCGTGCTCAAGCCCGACGAAGGCGGCCTTAACCTGAATATGAGCGAGGCGACGATCAACAAGCTGGCCAACTTCGGCAAACAGGCGGGCAAGCTTCTGTGCGACCAGTTCGACATGGACCAGCATCGCTGGCGCCGCTTCCTCGTTGCAATGGCGCGGATGGAGCAAACGCTGGACGAGGTTGCGCTGGCTTACGAGCACGTACCCGGCCAGTTCGGAAAATTCCTCGACACCTATGTGCAACAGGATGCGCCTTATCGCGATCCGGTCGTTCCCGGCAAACGGCCACCCTATTCGCAGGACACCAAAGCGAGGGTCGAGGAGATGCTGAAGCGGGCCGGCGAACTCGTCGAACTCGGAAAGGACTGGCGCACGCCGCCGACCGTTCGCGGCGGCGAGATCCCGAAGCCCGCCACCGACCTGCGGATCACGCCGAAATATTGAGGCTCTGTCAGAACCGTTAGAATCCGCTTTCCCAGTCCGTTCAAGCCGCCGTCTGCTTCGCCCTGCGGTTGGCATCGAGCCGCCGGTCCACCAGCGCCACGATCTGGTCCAGCGTGGGATGGCTCATGCCATGCTGCCTTGCGACAAGCTGAACCAGCTTGTCCGCCCGCTCGATGTTGACCGCGCCGTTGCAGAGCGCGCGCGCGGCCGAGGCCGGCCGCGACAGGTCGTTGGCCGCCGCGGCATATTTTTCGAACGGCACCAGTTCGTCCCGCGACGCGCCGATCTTGGTGCACACCTCGATCGTGAAATCATAGATCGAGCGCGAGGCGTCGAGATCCGTGTGCACGGCTTCCTTTGCCGTGCGCATCGCGTCTTCGGTGATGCAGCGGTAGTTTCCCGCCATCAGCATCGCCCATTTGGCGAGCGGCACGAAAATCGAATCGTAGTAACGCAGCTTGACCGGCAACTCGAGCTTGCCTTCCGGCGCATCGAAGCGCGCCGCGTCGATGTCTTTTTCCAGTTGCCGAACGATCTCGTTGCCGCGCGCGTCGTCGAAACGGGCGGCCTTGAAATTCGTGGGCAGCGTCACCTGCAACAGGTTCAGCTTCTCGCCGGGCGGCCGTATCGCCTGGGGATCGGGACTGCAGAGCGTGATGCGGCCGGGATCGAAGTGGTCCCAGACTTCAGGCGCGGTGTAGGCCGGCTTGAGCGAGTCCGCATTGAGGCCCGGAATCCTTCGCATATAGGCCAGTGGAGGCATGTTCATGATGGACATGCACGGGACGCGCGACTTTGCCACCGCGTCGAGCAGTCCGCGAACGCCCGGCGAGCCATATTGCGGCTCCTGCATCGCGAGTCCGATCAGATCGTAGTCGCGCGGATCGACCTCGTTCGCTCCCGCTGCGGATACTTTGCCGGGCAATTTGCGGGAGTCGATCTCGACCTGTTCGGCGCGCCCGCGAACCGGCATGCGAACACGAAAACCTTCGGAATTGATGAGGTTCGCTTCCTCGGGCAGGCAGACGAGCTTCATGGAGTGCCCGCCAAACAGGATCTTCGACGCAAGAAGCGAGCCGTAGGAAGCACCAAGGATGAGAATGTTGAATTTTGACATCGGATGTTTCCCCATTTTGTCATTCTTGTTTATTGCAGCGCGCAAAACGGCGTTGTTGTAAAAATTGTAGGCGCAATTGTAAAAATTGTAAAAGAGAATGCGAGCCGCAATTCAGCGCCGTCAAACACAGCATTGTTCGCGACTGCGAAGTGCGGCCGATTAAATCGTTCGCAAGCGCGAAGGAGAGTCGTCGAGACTACGACGTTAGACGGACTGTCCGGCCTTCAAGAGCGAGCAGCCGGTGATCTTGAAGCTGCCGTCGGCGTCCTGCTCCAGCGTGTACATGGCTTCCCAGGCCTCGCCGTCGGCATCGACGATGTGCACGCGCTGCGCCACCCATTTGCCTTCGATGCGCGCCTCACCGAACTCGAAACTCTTGTGGCGCCAGATCGGTGCGTAGGCGTTCTGCACCATGGACATGAAGGTGTCGGCTTGCGGGAACAGCTTCTTGATCGCGGGCGAGGCGTAGGAATAGGCCGCGGCCGCATCGTTGCGGGAAAGCGCCTGCTCCTGCGCGCGGATCACGCTCTGCGCGCTGGCGACGTCGTCGGCGCGCACGGGCGCGGCGAAGACGAGCAACGCAAGAAAGAGCAGGGCGGCGAAGCGCATGCGGACATCGGCGGCTGGTGGCACGATCTTCAAGTTACGATGCTACATCGCCGCGGTTTCAGCGACAACGCCGCTTCAATCGATCCGCCCCCGCAGCGCCCGCACGGTCGGGCAACCCTTTGCCAGAATCTCGGGCGGGAACGGCTGTTCGATCGTAATCGCCTGGCAATCAAGCTCCTCCGAAACGTCGCGCGCGCTCGCCGCGACTGCTGCGTCGATGTCGCTGCCTGGCAAATGTGCGACGAACAGGTCGGTGATGCAGAGCCGCCGCCGCAGTCGCATGTCGCTGTCGACCCGGTAGCTGAAGAGTGCATGCACGATGCCACGGCAATCGCGGATCGCGATCACGCCGCTCTCGCCCGCCACCGCGAGACAGCGTTGCCGCACGAAGCGCAACCATTGATCCGTAGGCGTCATGCAGATAGACCAGCGGATAGGCCGCGGAGGCGCGCGCATCGTCTATCGGAAGTGCCTGGAATTGCTCGTTCATTTAAGGAAATCCCGATCGTCGTCCAGATTGCGGCGACGGGCGGGGCGCGTCATTGATGTGGGTCAATGACGCGAGCTTTTGACCCAGATCAAATGCGCCCAGGATATAATTCGCCGGCCAATTATAAGGTGAATCCGCAAATGGCAGCCGCTCAACCATCCCTGGAAACCGCCGGACACCCGGCCGGCGAATGCCGGCACGGCCGCGACAATGGTTGCCAGGATTGCAAGGTGCGGCTGTTCAGCGTCTGCGGCGCGCTTGAAGCTGGCGAGCTCGATGCGCTCGATCGCATCAGCCAGGTCAGGCATTTCCCGGCGATGCTTTTCGACCAGGGCGCGCTGGCCGGCAGCGTGTTCAATGTCACCGAGGGCATGGTGCGGCTGTACAAGTCGCTGCCGGACGGACGCCGCCAGATCGTCGGCTTCGCGCTGCCGGGGGATTTTCTCGGGCTCGCGCTGCAGGACCGCTATGGTGTGGCGGCGGAAGCCGTCGACCAGGTGCGCGTCTGCCGCTTCGTGCGATCGGCGTTCTCCACCTTTGTCGACGACAAGCCGCATCTGCTGCGGCGCCTGCATGAGTTTGCCGGTCACGAGCTGTCGCTGGCGCAGGACCAGATGCTGCTGCTCGGCCGGCGCAGCGCCGACGAGAAGCTTGCGGCGTTCCTGCTCAACCTGCAAGCGCGCTATGGCCGCATCGGATCGGCATCGGTGATGGTGCCGCTGCCGATGAGCCGGCAGGACATCGCCGATTACCTCGGCCTGACGATCGAAACGGTGAGCCGCACCTTCACCAAGTTTGCGCGCGACAAGCTCTTGGTGATCGTGCCCGACGGCATCCGGATTCTCGCCAGGGACCGGCTGGAGCAACTCGCCGCGGCATGAACATTTCGCTCATTTCATTTTTGATTCAGCGCAATGCGCGCGTGGTGAACGCTCGCTAGCGTCGTCTCCATCAGATGATGGAGAGTGCGATGACCCTCGATGCTCTTATGGTCGTGATTGCGGTGACGATGATGTTCGGTACGCTCGCCGTCGTGCTCGGCTGGGCCGAACGCAAGACCAACAAGCCGTGAGTGGGTGAGAGAGCCCGGTCTATTTCAAATTCTGCTTCGCCTCTTTGTTGCCGATCGCGGCGGCCTTTTCGAAATACTGCCGCGCCAGCACCCTGTTGCGGGGCACGCTGTTGCCGGCCCAGTACATCACGCCAAGCGAGTTCATCGCATAGTCGTTGGCGGGATCGGCCGCGAGCGCCTGCTCGTTCAGCCGCCGTGCCTCGTCATAGTCGCGCTCGACGCATTTGCCGTCATAGTACGCCACGGCGAGATTGCTCATCGCCGGTGAGTGGCCGAGTCTGGCCGCGCTCTGGTAGAGCCGCACCGCCTCCGCGCAATTCTTCTTCACCCCCCAGCCGGCCTCGTACATCCAGCCGAGATTCGTCATCGCGATCGGTTCGCCGGCGTCGGCGGCCTTGGTGTACCATTTCACCGCTTCGGTATGATCCGGGAGCGCCTTGGCTTCGTACAAAGCGCCGATGTTGTTGATCGCGAGCGGATAGCCGCCGTCCGCCGCCTTGTCATAGAGCCGCCGCGCCTCGGCGTAATCCTTGCGCGCCTGGGCGACGCGGCCGGCCTCGAAGGTGAAGCGCACCACATCGGGATAGAGCCGCATCGCCTCGGCACAGGCGGGCGCGGCCTTTGCGACGTCGACCTTGTCGATCTCGACGCCAGGCACTCCCGGTGCGTTATTGTTGTCGTAGCGCGTGGCGGCGAGCCGGTCGCAATCGGTGACGAGATCGCGGCGCTGGGTCACGCCAGAGTTCGCCGCCTTGCCGGTGTCGGTCATCGGCGTGTTGGTCGCGATTTCCTTGCCCGAAAAATAGAACTTGCCCGAGATCGGCGAGGAGGCGACCCACGGCAGTTGCTCGCCATGGGTGACGTTCTCGACAGCAAGGCCAACCTCGTTGAAGGTCTTGAATAGGCCGTAGCCCGGACGCCGCATCGCATCGGCCAGCGCGCGCGTGTAGGGGCTGTGGCCGTCCTCGCCGTCGAGCGAGACGCCATGCGGCTGGGTCGCAAACGAGATCAGCGTGCCGGGCGGTGCCTGTACCTGGGCGAGCCCCTTCGACTCGATACCGTGATCCCTGAACGGATTGTCGCGGCAGGCATCGAGCAGCAGCAGATTGAGTTGCGCGCCGGATTGCTGCATCTGGTCGAGGATGCCGGACAGCGGCGTCATGCCGCCCAGCACGTCGGCTTCCTTTTCCGGATGGGCGTCGACCGGCACCAGAAAATTCTGACCGTGAACTTCGACGCCATGGCCGGCATAGTAGAGCAGCGCGACGTCGGCGCCGATCATGGCCTTGTTGAATTCGCCCAGAGCGCTCTCCAGCGCAGTCTTGTCGAGATCGAGCTTGGCGCCGCCGCCAACCACGAAGAAGCCAAGCGACAGCAGCGTGTCCGACATCAGTTTGGCGTCGGCAACAGGATTGGTCAGCGGCACCGCGCTGGAATAGGCGGAATTGCCGATCACCAGCGCCACGCGCTTCTCGGCATGCGCCGGCGCGCACATGGTCACAAGAAACAGAAAAGCCGCGATGATCCATCGCGGCATGGTGATGCGGCCGGACATGACGGCTTGCCTTTGCGCGAAACTCTTCTCCGCGTTGGTCTCATGGGGGCGGCGTCAGGTTCGAAACTTCCTGCCGCCGCCCCCTAGCGTAGCGACCCGCCGAAATCGTTGATGTCCGCCGACGGCTTGGCCGGAAACAGCCGTGCCGTCGAGGAGTTCTGGTAACTGCGCTTGCACTTCATTTCGTCCTCGCCGTCGGCGCCGTGGCGTTTTTTGGCGAAGGCGTCGTCCATGCGGTTGACGATCAGCATGGCGTGATCGCGCTCGAGCGTATCCGGGTTCTTGCGCTCCTCGTCCGAGCGGAATGTGCCCTTCACCATTTTGCCCGACATGTCGTAGTCGCAACCGGCCTTCCAGTCGCCTTGCTCCCATTTCCAGCCCTCGGCCTTCAGGCCGCCGCTGTCGGTCTTGGTGACATTGAGGATCGCGGTCGAGCTCAGCCACACGCCGGCGAGACCAGTGCGGGTCTCGTCAAAACCTTCGAGCAAAGCGATGCGCTCGCGCTGCATCATGTTCAGCCGGCCGCGACCGTCGGAGGTGAAGTGCATGAAATAGGTGGTCTTGTTCCAGGCCGGATGCAGGAACTCGGGATATTCCTCGCCTTGCGCATGCACCCAGGCGCGCTGGTCCTCGGCCAGCGCGCGGCGCGTCGCCTCGTCGAGCCGCGGCTGCAAGGCCTTCCAGGCGCGATTCAGCCGCTGATCATTGTCGGCCAGATCAGGATCGCCGCAAATCTCTTCCTCGCTTGCGCTGGCAGGTTTCGCGCAATCGAAGCTCGGCATGACGAAAGTCGTCTCTATCTTGTCGGTCGCGGTCTCATCCTTGCCGCTGGCGAAATAATTCGCCGTCACTGTGCGGACGGTTTTGCAATCCGGACGGGCCTCATTGCTCCAGTCGGTTTCGTCTGCGACGACGCGCAGCGTCTCGCCCTGGCGGCGGATCTTGATCGTTGCCGGTTTGGGAGGATCGCCCGCCGGAGGTTGCCCCTGCTGGATCGTGCCGGTGAGCCAGCCGTCGGGCGCAGGCTTCACCAGCGCGATGGCGCGGCATTGCGCGCGCCGCTCGTCGTCGCCGCCGTAGACCGCATTGGTGTCGATCGCGATCTGCCAGGCGCCGTCCTCGGCAGGCAGCACCGTGACGGTGCCGAACGCGTCCTGCCATTTGCCCGCTACGCCCGTGCGGCCGAAGCCGATCTTCTCGAGCACCGCGATGCGCTGGCGCAGCAGCTCCGCGAATTCATTTTTGGTGTCGTCGTTGTCCGACCCCGGCATCTCTTCGGCGGCCGTGACGATCATCTCATAGAAGAGGCCCTGGTCGCGCTTCAGCAATGCCTTCGCGGTGGCGGGCGCTTTCGCAAGCGCCGCCTGCACGGCGCGATCGAGCTGGGTCGCGAGCTTGTCGTAACCGGCCTCCTTGCAGGCGTCGGCGTCAATCGGATTATTGGTGCCGCACAGATTGATCAGGGTCGAGGCGCTCGAGTAGGCGGCCGTGGTGTTGTCGTCGGTCGCTGACGAGGCGACGGGCACAAGGAGAGTGCTTGCGAGCGCAAGCGCCGCGAGGCGGTGGCGGGCGGGCATGGGGGTCCCAACGGGCAAAAAGGCTGTCGCGCTGTTGGTCGCCTGTTGCCCGCTTTGGGTTCACTGCGTTTCGCGCTAAACAGTGGCGGGGCATGGTTCCCGGCGGGCGGAATGCCCGGGGGGTGGGGATGAAATGAGCTTTACGTCATGGCAGTTCGCCATCTTCGCGACGATCGTCTTCGCTGTCTATTACCTGCCGCCCGTAAGACAATTCCAGGTGCAGTGGCTCGTGTTCGCGAGCCTGACCTTCTACGGTTACGGTCAGCCCGAGTTGCTGCCGTTGCTCGCCGTTGCGGTGCTGGGGAGCTATATTTTCCTGCTGCTGGCGTTCGAGCGGCGCGCGCTCTGGCTGCCGCTCGGTATCGTCTTCAATCTCGGCCTGCTGGCGTTCTTCAAGTACAAATTCCTCTTTGTCGACCCGGCCTCGGTTCATACGGGAGCTGCGCTGGTCGACGTCCTGCTGCGGCTTCCGCTTCCGATCGGCATTTCATTCTTCGTGTTCCACAACATCAGCCTGCTCGTGGATCTCACGCGCGAGAAGCAGGACCGGCCCGATCTGGCGAGCGTATTTCTTTACATCATCTTCTTCCCGCAGCTGATCTCGGGCCCGATCACGCGGGCCGAGATGTTCATGCCGCAGATCCGGCCGAAATATCTTGCCGATGTCGATGTCGTCGCGGCGGCCAAGTGGATCGTCACCGGCCTGTTCTTCAAGCTGTACGTGGCCAACAATCTCAATGCGATGACGGCCTATCTGGATTACCCGCTCTACCAGACGCTCAATCCAGGGGATCGCTGGACGCTGCTTGTTCTCTACAGCTTTCAGATTTACGCGGACTTCTTCGGCTACTCGTCGATCGCGCTGGGGCTCGGTCTGCTGTTCGGCTACCGGCTGCCCGTCAACTTCAATCTTCCCTACATCTCCCGCTCGTTCTCCGAGTTCTGGACGCGGTGGCATATGTCGCTGTCGAACTGGCTCAGAACCTATCTTTACATTCCCCTCGGCGGCAATCGTCACGGCGCGATGCGGACATACCTCAACCTGATGATCGTCATGGGGCTTGGCGGCCTCTGGCATGGGGCCGCGCTGGGCTATCTCGCCTGGGGTCTGTTGCACGGCGCGCTGCTCGTCATCGAGCGTCCCTTTTTGCCCCTGCTTGAAAGATGGTCGGGCGTCCCGGCGTTCGGGCCGTTGTTGTCTGGTGGCCGCGCATTGTGGGTTTTCGCCTGGGTGTCGTTCGCCTGGATATTCTTCAAGCTGCCGAACCTCGATCACGCCATGAACTTCGTCGGCGGGATGTTCGCCGATCATTCGATCGGCGCATCCGCGCGGATCTATCGCAGTCAGATCCTGATCTACGCGCTGCCGGTGCTGCTGCAGCACCTGGTTCCGTGGCCCGCGCTCGAGCCGTCATTGCGAAGACTGCAGCCTTATCTGTATGGCGTCATGGCCGCGCTGGCGCTGGCCGACGCCGGCGCGGACACCGCTTTCATCTACTTCCAGTTCTAGGTGGATGGGATGGATTCGATATCACGCCGCTGGCTGACGAAATTCGCTGCAACGCTTGCGCTTCTATACGCGGCGTGCGTGGCCGCGCCGCGATTCCTGGGAGACGTTCCGCAGTTCCCGCCCGTCACCAGCAATGCGATGCAGGTCGACACGTTGGACCGCTATTTCAAGCTGCCGCGGCTCGACATCGTCATCGTCGGAAGCTCGCTGGCCTGGCACCTAAAGGATTGGTATTTTGAGCGCGGCAACGTCCGCAATGCCGCGCTCGCAGGCGGGTCCTCGCTGACGGCTCTCGCCATCATCGCGGCGGCGCCATCCGCGCGTCCACGTGCGATTGCCGTGGAGACCAACATTCTCGACCGGTCGCTCGATGAAAAACTGTTCGAGACGTTCAAGGACGCAAAGCGGCCCCAGCCGCCTCTTCCGCCGATGCGAACCATCGCGGCGTGGTATCAGGGCGCCCGAGACGGCGCGCTGCCTTACAGCACGGCGAAAATCCAATCCATCGTAAAGTCCGCGCCGGGACCCGATCGCTCGTCCCAGGCCGTCGACACAATCTGGCCGGATTGGAATCGGCCGCAGAACCGCGACATGCTCCTGAAGAATGCGCAGCAGCTCGAGGCGCTCGCGGAAAAACTGGAGTCACGGGGCGTTCGGGTGTTCTTTTTCGAGATGCCTTATCCCTCCCGATTGAAGGACAGCCTGTTCGCGAAGACGATGCACGAGGTCTTTGCCGAAGTCGTTCGTCCCGACGACAAGCGGCGTCTCGATTTGCGATATCCCGTTGACGAGATGCGGTCAGTGGATGGTTCGCATCTCGACGACAGGTCGGCCGTCATCTACGCCGCTGCGCTGGATGCGGCGATCGCGGACAAGCTGGGCCAACGCTGAGACGGCCAGTCAGGCCGTCTCCGCGACCGCATCGGCCCAGGGCTGGAACGTGTCGGTCGCGCCGTGGTTGGTCGCTCCACTGCGCAGCACCACGCTGGGGCAGGCATATTTGCCGGGGAAGGTCTGGATGCGCGCATCCTCATAGTCGAAGCGGCCGCGCAGGCTGTCGCGCACGTCTGTCTCCATCCGGACATCGCCGATCACGATCGGACCCTCGCTGGCATCGAGCCGCGGCTGATGCATCGCGGTGTCGAGGTCCATGCCGTAATCCATCACGAACGACAGCAACTGCATCACCGCCGGCATGATGCGGCGGCCCCCGGAGGCGCCGACCGCGAGCCGCTGGCCATCGGCAGTCTTTGCCACCACGGGCGTGTAGTTGCACAGGCAGCGCTTGCCGGGCGCCAGCGAGTTCGACACGCCCTGCGTCGGGTCGAACCACATGATGCCGTTGTTCATGGTGATGCCGCTTTGCGGCGTGACGAAGCGCGAGCCGAAGCCGGACAGCAACGTCTGCGTCACCGCTGCCATGTTGCCGTCGCGGTCGACCACCGAGTAATGCGTGGTGCAGGACGGTGCCAGATGCTCGGCACCGAGCGAACGCCGTCCGTCGGCATCGCCCATGTCCTTCAAGCGTTCGCGATAGGCCGTCTGCACGGCGTTTGCATAGCTCGCATAGGCCGCTGCATCCGGTGCGCCGTGCGACGGTTTCAGATCCTGCTGCAACAGGCGCAGCGCATTGGCAAGCGTGGGACCGGCCGTCAGCTCCGGCGTCGCATAGACCGTGCCGCCACGATAGGGAATTGTCAGCGGCTCGCGCAGATGCGCGCGATAGGCGGCGAGGTCGCTTGCCGACAGCGCGCCGCCCGCGCCCTGCACATCCGCCGCGACGCTTTTGGCGAGGTCGCCTCGGTAGAAATCGTCAGCGCCTTGCTCGGCGAGATAGGACAGCGCCGCCTTGAACTTGTCCTGCGGCAGGCGAACTTGCGCGCGGATCGCCCATTGCGGCGCGGGCGGCAGGCCGTCGACCAGGTAAGCCGCCGCGCTCGACGGGTAACGCCGCAAATCGATCGCAAAGCTCGCGATCATCAAGCTTGTCCACCAGTCGACCTGCAGGCCTTCGCCTGCGAACTTCACGGCGGGCGCCAGCAGTTCCTTCCACGTCATCCGGCCGTGGCGGCGATGCGCTTCGCTCATACCTGCGACCATGCCGGGCACCGCGATCGAACCGGGCCCGTGAATGTTGCGGTCGTCCTTGACCCGCGGCCAGGGGAAGATGTCGGAAGGCGCACCCCCGGTCAGGGGATAGTCTTCGATCCGCAAACTGTTCGGCGCGCGCATGCCGTAGTCGATGACTTCGTAACGGTCCTCGCGCGCGCGGTAGAGCACCATCGCGCCGCCGCCGCCGGGGCCGTTCATCCAGGGTTCGACCACGCCCAGCGCAAAGCCGGTTGCGACCACCGCGTCCATGCAGTCGCCGCCGGCGGCGAGCACGGCGGCGCCGACTTCCGCGGCTTTCCGCGATTGCGCCGCAACAATGCCGCCCTTGCTGGCAATTGCGGGCTTGCGGATGATCTGGCTGTTGGAGAATTGGTCGTGCATGGCTCCCGTCACTTTTCTGTTCTTTTGTGCGCCTCCTACTGAAGGCATATTCGCCGAAAACATCAAGGGCAGGCGGGCGGACACATAACAGACAAACGTCAAAGCCGGTTTCAAACCGGGCATCACAGAGGGAGGCAACAATGAGCATGACACGTCGAGAGATACTTGCCGGCGCCGGGGCGGTCGCGGCCGCGGCCGCAAGCGGCAACGCGATGGCGCAATCCTTCGCGTTCAAGCCGAACCAGCGCTATCCGGAGCCGTCGCTCGAAGTCCTCGATCCGAGCTTCCTGAAATATCGCATCTATAGCAGCACGGTCGAGCAGATCGCGAGCGGCATGCGCTGGGCGGAGGGGCCGGCCTATTTCCCGGACGGCGGATATCTGTTGTGGAGCGACATCCCGAACAACCGCATCATGAAATACAGCGAAGTCGACGGCAGCGTCTCGGTGTTCCGCAGCCCGTCGAATTTCGCCAATGGAAATACCCGCGACCGGCAGGGTCGCCTCGTCACCTGCGAGCACTCGGTGACGCGCCGCATCACGCGCACCGAGAAGAACGGCAAGATCACCGTGCTGGCCGACAGTTTCGAGGGCAAGCGGCTCAATGCGCCGAACGACATCGTCGTAAAGTCGGACGACACGGTCTGGTTCACCGATCCGCCGTTCGGCATCCTCGGCGACTGGGAGGGTTTCAAAGCCAAGCCCGAGCAGGAAAAGACCAACGTCTTCAAGATCGGCACCGATGGCAAGCTGACGGCCGTCATCACCGACATCGGCAATCCGAACGGGCTCGCTTTCTCGCCGGACGAGAAGAAGTTCTATGTGGTCGAGGCGCGGGCCCAGCCGTATCGCTGCATCTGGAGCTACGACGTCAACGCGGATGGCAGTCTCGGCGCGCGGACCAAGCTGATCGAGGCATCCGATGAGGGCGCGCCCGACGGCTTCCGGGTCGACCAGGACGGCAATCTCTGGTGCGGCTGGGGCAGCAACGGCCTCTTGCAATCGGAGCCGACCGACGTCAACGGCCGCAAGGTCTATCAGCTCCGTGGCAAATCGGAGGATCTCGACGGCGTCAAGGTGTTCAGCCCGCTGGGCAAGCCGCTCGCCCACATCCATCTGCCCGAGCGCTGCGCCAACGTCACCTTCGGCGGGCCGAAGCGGAATCGGCTCTACATGACGGCGTCACATTCGGTGTACGCTTATTATGTGGAGGCGCACGGCGCGTTGTGAGTGCGCGTGTCTGTCCGCAGCTGCCCGCGCTAAACCGAACAACAGGAGGGGCGGATGACCCGCTGCCTTTCGTCGCTCGCCCGCCTTCTGGTCCTGGCATTGGCAATCATGGTCATGCCGGTCGCGGCTCAGAGCCAGACTCTGGCTCCCGATGTCCTGTCCAAGATGTTGGACTACATCGCCAGAGTCGGGAACGACCGGGAAGTGCCGGCAGACATTGCCAACCGTCTCGGTCTGTCCGCTGCCGGACAGGTCTGGCCATCCCGGCAAGCCGGCCTGAAAAACACGTCCAGCGGCTGCTGCATGGCGTCTACGCCGCTCGCGGAAGAGAGAAGGACCTCGTCCTCACCCTGACAAGCGCAAGCAAAGACAAGGTCGACCTTTATCGAATTCGTCGCGATGGGGTGCTCGTGGCGGCGGTCAGTCTTGAACTCCAGAAGCACCAGTTCATCGAGCGTGACCGAGCCGAGACGCAAAAGGCGCTCGACGCAGAACTGGTGTTTTGGACCGAGGCCAAGTCACTGGAATAACTCGGGCGTGCTGACGGCAGGTCCAGGCGTGGTCCATGTTGCTCGCTTCAGGTGACCTTGACCTCGACCGACCCCAGCCCCGGCATGTCGAACCGGAAATGCGCGGGCTCCGTCGGAAACACCGTCTTCATCACGCTGCCGGTCATCACGATATCGCCCTTGCGTAAACCGCCGCCGCGCGAGGCGAGCTGCGCATTGAGCCAGGCCACCGAATTGAAGGGATGGCCGAGGATGTCGCGGCCATAACCTTCGCCGGCCGGCGCGCCATTCTGCGAGGCCTTGCCGAGCAAGGGCTCCAGCTCCGGCCAGTTCGCGACGAATGGTGCGAGGACGATGCCGGCATTCCAGGAATTATCGGCGACCAGCGTTTTGATATCGAGATTGCCGTAATCGGCAGCGCGGTCGTCGACGATCTCGATCGCGGCGGCGACGCCATCGACATATGGGGCAACGGCCGCGGGCGTGCTGGCGCTCGCCGGCATGTCGGATTTCATGCGCACCGCGATCTCGAATTCGAGTCCGATGCGGCCGTAGCCGGTGCGGTGCACGCTGGCGCCGGACTGCAGCATGCGCTTCGCCAGCACCACGCCCGCGATCGGATGATCGACGCCGACAAAAGTTTGCATCGCCTTCGAGGTCAGCCCGACCTTGTAGCCGACCGCCTCGCCATGGGCGGCGCGCAGCAGCGGCACATATTTGTCCTGGATGTCGTAGGCGTCGACCATCGAGGTGAGGCCGGCAAGCGCTTTGAATTGTGTGCCGGCCTTGTGCTCGGCGGCAAGCGTCTCGGCGGCGCGGCGCGCGGCGGTTTCCTCCATGACGATCTCCCTTTTTGGCCATCATAACGCGCGATCAAGGGTGGTCAAATCCGGTTGAACGGCGGTTTTGCGGGCGTTTTTGTGAACTGCCACACACTCCGGCGCAGGAGATACACCCTATGTAAGGGGTGCCGTCTCATGGCGGCGTTTCCTCCCTAGACACTTGAGCCCGCCGTCAACGGCGGGCTTTCTTTATGGGGGATATTGCCTGCCGCGATCGTCCGGATACTCTGCCAACATACCGGCGATAACGACCAGGCAGGCAAAACCGATGGGCGGAAGCTACCAACCGAACCTCTTTTCCCCGCTTCAATTCCACGCTCAGCTCGCGGCCTTCGAAGCTGGCCGCGACACGCCGCGTGCCTATCTCGAACGCTGCCTCGAGACTATCGCTGCGCGCGAGGGCGTCGTGAAGGCGTGGGTGGCGCTGAACGAGGAGGGCGCACGGGCGCAGGCTGACGCGAGCACGCAGCGCTGGCGCAGCGGGCGGCGATTGTCGCAAATCGACGGCATGCCCATCGGCATCAAAGACCTGCTCGAGACAAAGGACATGCCGACGCAACTCGGCTGCGCGGCTTTCACAGGGAATTTTCCGAAGCGCGACAACGCCGCAGTCTGGGCGCTACGCGAGGCGGGCGCCATCGTCCTCGGCAAGACCGTGACATCGGAGCTCGGCGGCGCGCATCCGGGACCGACCACCAATCCGTTCGACCCTGCGCACACGCCAGGCGGTTCCTCGTCGGGATCGGCCGCCGCGGTGGGGGCCTGCATGGTGCCGGCGGCAATCGGCACGCAGGTCGGCGGATCGATCATCCGTCCGGCAAGCTATTGCGGCAACTACGCGCTGAAGCCGACACAAGGCGGGATCAATCGCGGCGAACGCCAGGCGACCTCCATGAGCACGCACGGGCCGCATGCCGGATCGCTGGAAGATATGTGGGCGGTGGCGATCGAAGTCGCGATGCGCGCCGGCGGCGATCCCGGCCGCGAGGTGCTGACAGGACCGGTCGCGCTGCCGGCTGTGCACAAGCCGCGGGCTCTTGCCGTGATGGAAACGGAAGGCTGGTCCGCGCTCGATGACGCCTCGCGCGCCGCCTTCGAGCAGGTCGTCGTGCAGATTGCGCAAGCCGGCGTGCAGATTGTCAGGCGCACGGCGTCTCCCGAGCTCGAGAGTTTCGATTCCGCGCTGGTCGGGGCGGGTGCACTCGCCATCGATATCACGGCCTGGGAAAATCACTGGCTGACGCGCAACCTGGTTTCGCAAAATCCTGACGGCGTCAGTGCACGGGGCAAGCGGGTGATCGAGGTTGCGGCGCGTGTCGGTGTGGAGGGCTATCGCGAGCGGCTGCGCAAACGCGAATTGCTGCGTGGCCTGTATGGCCGGCTCGCCGATGGCGTCGACGCCCTGATCGCGCCGGCGTCTCCCGGACCGGCACCGCTGTGGCCTGGCGACACGCCCGGTCAGCCGCTCCTGCCGCGGCCGACCGGCGATCCCGTGTTCAACTATCCAAGCTCGCTGCTCGGCGCGCCGGTGGTCACCTCGCCGCTGACGGCGGTGCGCGGATTGCCGATGGGCGTTCAGCTGATGGGGCAGCCGGGCGCGGATGCGCAGGTAGTCGCCATTGCGCACTGGCTGCGGGGCGCGGTGGGGCCGGTTGTGGTGTGACGGCCACCCTCACTATCGACACGTCAGGCTTCATCCTCGCCTGGAGCCGCGAGGCCGAAGCGCTGCTCGGTTACACCGAGGCGGAGGCGCTCGGCCGATCCATCGAACTCATCATGCCCGAGCATCTGCGCGCACGGCATCACGCGGGCTTCGCGCGCTTCGTGCAGACCGGTGTCAGCACGCTGCCTGAAGTTACGAGCTCGCCGATGGTCCACAAGAATGGCGAAACAATCCGGCCACTGATATCGGTCAAGGCGGTCCGTGATTCCAATCAGAAGATTGTCGCCGTGGACGCGCTCATCAGGCTGCGCGAGGGCCAGTGATCGTGACGCCTCGAAAGGGGCGGGATGTTTGACAAAGTGAACAGGATGAAAAGCGCCTACACGCGAGGCGGCTTCGCGGCGTTCCGGAGCATTGCCGGAACGCCGCTTGCCCTGTAAACGGTGGCGGCGCCGCATCGCTGCTGCGGGGCCTGTAGCTCAATGGTTAGAGCCGGCCGCTCATAACGGTCTGGTTGCAGGTTCGAGTCCTGCCGGGCCCACCAATATTTTCAATGGGTTGTCAGGCCGGTTTGCTGGTCGGATTTTTCGCGCCACCAGAAATGCGGACAGAAACAACCGCGTTTTGTTCGCGCTTTGGTTTGCGCGTGATGCCCTCGACTGCGCCTTTCATGTGATCCGGATGATGGTGGCCGTAGGTTCGCAAAAGCGTTTCGACGCTCATTCCGAGATAGCCAGCGGCCTCCCACGGATCGACACCAGCCTGCATGAGCCACGTAGCTGCGGTGTGACGCAACGTGTGCGGCGTAACTGTTCCCGAAAGTTTCGCCAACTTCACGGCGTGTTTGAAACCGGTCTTTACGGACTTCACACCCTCGCCGTCGAACTCAACGAAATGTCGCGCAATCAATTTCAATCGCTTCCATCTGCGCATGTGCGCGAGAAGGCGTGCCGGTAGCGGCACCGGCGGCTGCCGTTTATTCGTTTCTGATTTTCCCTGCGCGAGCCGGTAGAATACACCGCGCTCCAGATCAACATACGACCGGCCAACCGCTGCCTCCGGCGATGCGGATGCAATCGCGCTCGCGCGCGTACCGGTGTACTGACCGATCAAGATAAAGCGGGCGATATGCCGCAACCTGCGTTTTTCTGTGGCGACTTTCTGGCCTTTGTTTTTTCCGCGATGAATGGTTTGCATTTCGCGATAGCGCCAGCATACCCAGATCAACGCCGCTGCTTCTGAACGTGTGAGCCATCGATCGCGCGGCAATCCTTTCGCGGGCAACCACACGCGCACGCTTCCACGATGCAAGCCTTCTTTTGCGTGATGGTTGATCGCTGCGCGGAGGTCTTCAAGATCACGACGCGCGCCGCCGTCGCTTCCTCGGCTCTTTACATATTCGCGGCACGTCTTTCCGCTCACCGATGAAAGCTTCTTGGAACCCCACCACGCATTCAGACGGCCGATGCGTTCATCAAATCCCTTTTTATTTTCCTGGCGGTCGCGACGGTCATCGACGAAAATCGACAGCACGTCTGCAATCGAAATATTCTCGATGTCCTGCTCCCTGCGAATAGGAGAATATTTTTCGGCAAGATATTCTTTCAGCTTGCCTTCAGCTTTTCTAATTTCCGGCGCAGCGCATCCTGTGGCGACCTTTCTTGATCCGTCACGAATAATCCAGACTGATCGCTCCCGGAGACTTCCGTCTCGGGCGCGGCGCTCCGGTTTGAGGTAGAGACGTGCCCCTTTGCCTGGACGAGACATAGCCTTCGCATCTCCTTGATATGAGCGAGCGTGGTGAACGTTTTGCCGGCGATGACCTCGACAGACAGCGTTCCGCGTCGAGCTTCACGACGCAATCCCGAGACGGTGATTGAACCATCCGGAAACGCTAGCCTTGCGGCGTGCGCAAGGCGCAGAGGAGTGTCCGGATCGATCGTGGTTGCGTCAACTGAGTCAAATTGACTCAGGCGGTGGAATTTACGCGGCATCGCTGCAACCCCCTTCAAGGTGGGATTGCAGTCTCTCATTTTCCCAAACACGCCGAAGCGTGCGGGGCGTAATGCGTTCAACGCCCGCTCGATCGCTTGCCCCCCGGAATGCACTTTTCAAAAGGCCACCTGCGTCATGCTTGACGGCATACGGGCGGCCATCGGGGCGACGAAACACCCTTCCGGTACGGTGAAGGAATCTCGCGAGCATTTCGACGATGTCGAGATCAAGGACAATCAGTCGCTCGCTACCATCACGTTTCGGAGTTAGGCGAAGTCGCCGTTTCGTCAGATCGACCTGAGTCCAGTCCAGCTCCAGCGTCTCGCGCACAGTCATTCCTGTGCTGCGCAAGAAACGAATAACTCGTTTTAGGCTAGGTCCCGCCGCTTTCGTGAAGCGATCCAGTTCCGCCGACGATGGCAGCACCACGTCTGGCTTTTGGTGGCGCGGTCGATTGATACGGAAGTACCTGCACCAACCGCGTGCGGCGCTAAACTTCAGCACGGCGCTGATAGGCGTATATACCTGTCGGTTGTGGGTGCTGGACGCCGCCAACGGCAAGAGCCTCTGCGCCAACTCTTTGATCAAAGCCTGATCGATATCGGAAAGACGCTTCCCGTCGGTCAATTCCAGCAAGCGGGGGCTGAGATAACGACCATCGACACCTGCGGCGATCGCGACCGCAGCGGCTTCGCGGAATGTGATATCGACCGGTACGCCTCGACAGTCCTTCAGGCTGATTTCATTGAATATGGTATAATCTTCCACGTGATTGTGGCGTGCCATGACTTTCACCATCATCATCATGGAGCGCGCATCGCCAACTGAGCCGTCGTTTATCGTCGGCTCCTTTTTTATAGATGGCGCACGCTCCGCGCCTCGCGCAAAGCGAGGCAATCTGGCCAACGCCACAAGCAAGGCGAGGCCGGTTCAATTTTGGATTGATGAGGGCGCGCAATCGCAGTCGCAAACTGCGCGCCTCAGCGCGCGGAGCGGCTATTCAAGCAAGGGCATGCGTTCCTCCTCCAGAGGTTCACATGCTCGTTGAGACAAGCCTGGACAGAGACCTTCGACCCGTTGTTTACGGCAGCACAACCGGCCAACTCTTATCCAGTGGTCAATTGACCTACTGTTCTCCTAAAAGGACACCTCAGCGGCCACGGCAAGTCGCCAAATTGAGGCTCCCAATCAGCATCGCAAAGCGAGCTGCAAGTAAAATAGGGGAACTTTGCATTTTGCGCAACAAAAAGCCGCTGGGTTTGCCAGCGGCTTTGAGCCTGCCCAGAGGGCGACTACCGGCGCTGTTGGCCGGATTTTCTTGATGAGCGATCTCGCTCAGACGGCGGATTGTTATCCTGCTGCTGCTCGTCTCGCGGCGCCCTCAGCACGATCTTGCAGACGCCTTCGCTGCCCGGAATGGGCAACGCCTGCAGGACCAGATTGAAGCCGTCGCCGGATTGATGGGCAAAGGCGGCACCGATCGGTAGCCAGAAGTCATCGGCGCCTTCGCGCTTGATGACCGTGTAGGCGCGGTAAGCGGGGTCGTGAGATTGCTTCGACATTCGATATCTCCGTATGTTTCAATGAACTGACACAACTGCTTGACGAATGGCGGCAAGCGCATCGTCGAGAGTTGCGGCGTGGTGATCACCACATTGCATCTGCGAGAGTTCGCAATCGCCCTCGCAGATCGTCGCCTCAACACGGACAAAGAAATGTCCATCGGCGGCGGGGCTGAGCTGAATTGCGAAATACTCAAGGGATGCCGGCGGCGCCACCAAAGGTGGCGAGACGCCGCTAGTACTGCTCTGTGAACTCATTTCTGCTCCGTCTCGCTAGCCCGACATCCCACCATTGAGGTGCCGGACAACAAGACAGATGGCTTCTCAAATCATACCGCGCGTCATTCGTCCGGCAAGGTTGTGCTCGTGGTCAGGTCTGGACTGCCGTGGTGAGCACAACCTTGTTTGCGACTTGAATGCGAAACGGGCGTCCTGCAGGCGTGGCAATCCGCCACGAATACAGGAGGACGCAAATGCTCACCCGGATCGCACTCTCAATAATTATAGGGCTCGCCACGCTGGTGCCCGCACATGCGCAGTTTCCCGACATTCGCAGCGCTGATGGATGGACAATGTTCTATTGGCCTGACGGGAGCATCACAGCGCACCCGACCATCATCGTCCTTGCGGCTGCCGTCGGCGCTGTTCTCTTCCTCGCGGCGATCATTCACCAGACGAATCGCTCGTCGCCCTGTTCTTGCAATGAATGTGTAGCTAAGCGAGCGAGGAGTGCAGCCGAACGTCATGACCGCGAAGCGGCGCGCCTGCTTGCACAGAGCCGACAGACCGAAGCGCACACCGAATTGACCGCGCGCCTGATCGACAAGGCGCGGGTCGATGCTGAATACGGCGAGATCAAGCAGATCACCAATCACGATCGCCAAATCCGCAACATTCATCGAAGTGGACGCTAGGAGATCATCAATGAGCGAAGACGACATGGAGATCATTCCGCCGGCACGGTCGAACCTGCCCGCGCACCGATCTGGAAGCACCGAAATCACACCGGGACGAGCGAGCACCGCTCCGGTGCGCGTCCGCCCCCCGAGCGGCATCATTTCTTCCGCGCTGACGCGGATGGAAGCACGGAGGACCACCCGGACGAACGAGGCGCTGACGACGCGCACGAACTCAGAGCGGGGACTGGTCGAAGCAGATACCGCACTCGGTCACGCGCTGATCAAGAACGCGCGGATGCGGCACGAATACGATGAGTTGCCGCAGACGCTCGCCGCCGATCGCGCTAAGCGTGAACTGAAACGGATCGATGAGGTGCGTGATGCCTACCACCAGGTCGAGATGGCCGATGCGCGACGGACGGCGGAACGCGCGCAAGCGCACATCGCCGTCACCGACGCCAACACCGGGCTGACCACCGCGCGCGAACAATTCACCCGGGCGCGCACGAGCCTCCTGAATGCCGAACAGGAACTCGAAGCCCAGCGTCAGCACGGCGGGCGCCATCACGATCTCGGCTGGCAGCATCGCAATGGTGAGCGAGAGCTGTACGTCGAAGAGCAGAAAGCGGTGTTGAACGAGCATCGCAAGCGCGTTGCACAGACTGAAAACGATCTTGGCATATCCGAAGCGGAACTGCTGGAACGGCGCAATGAGCTGAACGCTGACGGTCTCGATACGCGCGTCGTAGACGCGGCACTGGAGCGCACGCGAATGCGGGGTCGCAAATGACCCGGCGCGTTGCGAGCATAAACGAGCGAGCCGGGCAGCGCCGGCTCGCTCTGCGTTCTCAACTTGAGGCGAAGTTCCCGGCGCTCGCGCCTGCTTTACCTGCACGGCTCATTGATCACTCGGCGATTGTCCTCGGCCGCGACGAACGCGCCGAGCCGCAACTGTTGTCGGTGCAGGCGCGGCTGGAACACATGCTCGCGATCGGAACGACTGGCGGCGGCAAGACCAAATTCATGGAGCACTGCGCGCGGCAGGATGTAGCAGCCGGACGCGGTGTTTGCATCATCGATCCGCACGGCAACCATCCCGGCAGCTTCTACCGATCTTTTCTTTCGTGGCTGCACGCGCGCGGGTACACCAAGACCCGCACCGTGCACATCATCGATCCGAATGCACCCACCCACGTCACCGGGATCAATCCGCTCGAACTGCCTGACCCAGAATACCAACCCAGTGTTATCGCCGACGCCATGCAGGAGGCGATCGAGCGCATGTGGGGCGAGGAAGACATGAACGCGAAGCCCACGATGCAGCGTGTGCTCTGGGCGATCCTGACCGCTCTTGCGGAACTCAATCTCACACTCTCCGAAGCGACACTACTGTTTGACGCGGAAGACCGAGATGGCATTCGCGCGTGGGCGATCGCCAATATTTCGAACGAAGAAGTGCGGGAAGAGCTGGAATGGCTGCATCAGATCGCCGCTGATCCGCGCGGAAGTCACGACTTCCGGCTCGAAGTGACGGGGCCGCGCAACCGTCTCTCGAAGCTCAGTCGCGACGATGCGATCCGCTTCATGGTTGGGCAAAAGGAGCGCACGATCGACTTTCGGGCCGCGCTCGATGAGGGGCACATTATCCTCGCGAATCTCTCGCCTGGCCCTCGGGCAGGCGACAAGGCCATGCAGCTGCTCGGCCGCCTGCTGACGCGATTGCTGTTCTTTCACGCGGTGCGTCGCAGACATCCGGAACGGGCCTATTTTCTCTACCTTGATGAGTGCCAGCTGTTTCTCTCGGGCGACATTTCGCGGACGCTTGCGGAGGCGCGCAAGTACGGGCTCGGCACAATACTTGCGACGCAAAGGCGCAGGCGTACTTCGTCTCCCTTCAACTCGCAGCCTTCTTCCTCCGTTTCGACTAGCACGCCACCGTCTTTCACTTTTAGTGCGTCGCCAGGTCGCGCAAGAACAAGCACGGCTGTATGACGATCGAGCGTTCGAACACCCGCCTCACGGGCTCGGCGCAGCAATTCCCTCACGTGAACTGAAGGCGCGTCCTCAAATCGTGAGCACAGGACAACGACTGTGTGTGGATCATCGAAATGCTGTTCGAGATCGGCGCGACCAGCTACGTCATCAATTCCCTGTGTGTCGATGAGCGTTACCGCCAGACCTTTTTCACCGAGCGGCGCTTCGGGAACGATCACTTCGATCCGGCGCGGTAGCGAGAACTCAGGATGCAGTCCATTGTTTATTTCCCGAAAAATATCCTGCAGCCAGGTTAGCGGCGGCTTCTCGATCGAAGGCCCGTACCACAGGTCGCGCCGATCACGGCGATGCAATTGCATCAGCGCGAGAATTTCGACCGCAAGCGCCTTCAAATCGCCGGTACGCTCTGCCAGTACGCGAGCCTGATCAACGCGCGGCTGACGCGTTCCATCAGCGGAGCGTGGCGGGGCGCGATTTAGAAGGCCAGTCATGTTTCGAATAGCGCGGTGAATTTCCCGAGAGATTATCAACCCGCTTTCTTCATCCTCAGCTTCGCCATCTTCGTTACGTGTCGGATCAAGCAGCGAGCGCGCAAAATCCAGTACATGTCGTCGCACCTCATCGTCAGTGCATGGCTCGACAAAGATTCCAAACTGCGGGCCTCGTTTTATGTGGACCTCGCAGATCGTTGTGCCGCCAGGTCCCGTTTCAAGCACCGACGTAATCGCGCCCTTCGCGTCTAGAAGCTCAAGGCTCTCAGCTCTACAGATCGCCCTAGATTTGCCGGCAGCAATCGACCCAACGAAGACGATTTGGTAGCGCCGCGTCGCGAGGCGCGTCGCGGAAGTAAGCAGTTCTTCTCGATATCGCGCGAGGCGTCGTTCGAAAAAGCTTTTGACGTTGGGATGCGTCGCAAGCGCGTCAACTTTTTGGGCGGCTTCCCTCGCTCCGATTGACCGACGACAACATGGTTTTCTTCAACGCCGCTGAACAGGAGCCCGGAGTGTTGCGTGGGTTCCTTAGTGCACGCATCGCAGCAATACGTGGAGAGCACCGCGAGGGACTTCTGCAAATCGTAGCTGATGCCAACGCGCTACTCACAAATTATGAGAAGGAGCAAACTGAAGAAGCGATGCGCATTGGAGCGCAAGCCTTGCAGACTTGGCTCCTCAAAAGTTCCAAGCTTGACGAAGCTCCGTCAGCACATGTGCAAGACAGCCTTGTTGAGGCGACGAGCGTTGCTCATCCCGGAACGATCCGTGCCTCCGTGTCGCGCGATGGAAGCTGGCCGAAACTCGACTACGGTCACCATCTCGCTCACGGCGCCCGACGTATGGCGGCTCAAGTGGCTGAACCTAAGCTTGATGCCTTCCGGGTAATCGCCACGAATATTCTGCAAACTGAGGATTTTGCGGTAGCTCACGATCTCGCGCGACAGGCAATGAGAACATTGGAAAGCGGCTTTGACGTGTTGATCCGAAAGGCTCAACTGGTTGGTGAGAGCATCGAGGGAGCAAAGAAATCGTTCATGGGAGGGATCCTGGGGTCATTGGTTGAGAAGGCCGCAGAGTGGATGCCCGAAAATTGGGATTTAGAGTTATTGAAAGATGGAGCGATCACCGCAGCGGAGAACGAGTTCGAGCACGATACTGTATGGTCGGTTCGGAACTAGTTCAGTGCTACTGACGGCTGATGCTGGCGTGAACTCTCTTTGGTGGGCAATGGACTATGCGGATGCTAATCAGATCGATCTCTCGGCTGTCGATCTCGTTCAAGTGCCGCACCACGGCAGCCGCAGCAATGTTGGACCCACCGTACTGAACCGCTTGCTTGGGCCGCGATTGCCAAAGGGGTCGCCGGAAAAACGGCGAGCCATTGTTTGCGCACCGAAGGACGACGCAAGTCATCCGCGCAAGATGGTTATGAATGCTTTTCTGCGGCGTGGCGCACCCGTCAGAAAGACGCAGGGAAGCTCCTATCGATTTTTTACTGGAATGCCGCAGCGGGCTGATATGGTCGCCGCCGTACCATTCGGTTTCTTCGATCAAGTTGAAGCCTATGACTAGCGTGGTGGGATTTTTTGATAACTACAATCGTCAAGCGCGTTTGTATCCGTCGCTACTCGCGCTCTTGCCGCCCCTTGTGACGCTCCTCGCGTGGTTTCCCAATCTACTTACGTCTAATTTGGGAACAACACTCGTAACACTCGCGAGCAGCTGCGGCCTCTTGTTCGGCCTTTCTGTATTCAGCAGATCATGTGGCAAGCGCACCGAATATAGGCTCCTCAAGAAGTGGGGTGGTTGGCCAACGACTCAATGGCTGCGACATCGGGACCCTCACGTGTCTGCCACTACGAAGCAGCGCTACTATCAGGCTCTGGAAAAAAGAATCCCAGGTCTCCACATTCCAACTGCAAACGAAGAAGCGGCTGATCCCGCAGCAGCCGACGAAACGTTTTCTTCGGCCGTCGATTGGCTCAAGGAACACACGCGCTCGAAGGAGTTTTCGTTGATCTTGAAAGAGAACATTGAGTACGGCTTCAGGCGCAACATGCGAGGAATTCGTCCGTACGCCATCGGAGTGATCGTTGTCTGTCTCGGCGCGAGTGCGGGCGGGGCCTACTATCGGCTTTCGCATCTACCCGCGTTATCTGTTTCTTCGGTCGCACAACAGTTTTCAGTGAGCGTGATGGGAGCTACTCTTTTCCTGCTAATTGCACTTTTGGGTTGGATCGTGTTTGCAACAGATAGTTGGGTTCGGCAAGCTGGTGTCCAGTATGCTCGCGCGCTTTTGTCAGCGTGCGAGACTTTGTAGTCTCGTTTGGAGCGATTTGTAATATGGAACGACGAGAACTCGCATAGCGCGCTAAAATCCGAAGTCGTAAAGACGATCAACGCCGGGCATCTCGAAATTGTGCTGGCACGTTTGCAGTGGGGTAGAGACGACATAGCCTGGAATCTACACGTCAATCCAACTTCGTTTTCCAGCGCTGGCCTGCAAACTACGGATTGGCTTGGGTATCTTGGTTTCCAGCGCAATGATCGATGCAGCTTTACAAGCTTTCAACGATGCTACAGCAAGTGGGTGGACGAGGGCTTCAACGTTGAGGCATTCGCGACTGCCTTCAATGCCGGCTTCGGCCATCTCGACCGTGCGCAGAAGTCGCTGGAGGCTTGCGGCTTTTTGCTGCCGCAACCCGAGGGCTGGGGGTTCTACAACGGAAAGCCGAGCGGCCGCTGCCATCGCGGCCCGGCCGAAATATCAGGGGATGGGCATACGGCGCAAAAAGTGCAGGGCATGAAAGCGACAGAGGACGAGCGTTTTCTGTTTCGCTTTACCTTCATCGACACCGGGCAAGAGAAAGCGTTCGTAACTCACTATCGGCCGAAGCACTTGCCGGTATCATCCGAGTTGTCTGGCGTATTCAAATATCTTGGACTTCGCCAATTCAAAGACTGTCCAGAGTTTGAGTTCGAACCGTGCTTCTTTCGTACTCTGCGATTCGAGGATCGGGGCGATAACATGTGGGGCGGCAACGTCGAGCACGCTCACCGCACGTTCGATGCGCATGCGACCCAGTTCTCCTCGGGCGTTGAGAGCCTGCTTGCAGCAAATACTGTCGTCGAATCGGTGGGTATGACTTTTCTGCCGCTCATCAAACCGGCAGAGCGTATGCGTGCTGATATCGCAACGAAGGTAATTCGACCCGCGAACCCGGCTGTGGCCACGCCGACCCGATCTGCTGCGAGCGCCCGACCGGCGGCTCCGCCTATCCCGGGTAGTTTCGATGTTGCGATCTCTTTCGCCGGGACGGAACGGGAGAGCGCTCTGAAGCTGGCGGAAATAGTTCGCGATGCGGGATATGCTGTTTTCTATGACGATTTTTTCCCGGAGCAGCTGTGGGGAAAGAACCTCGCGATTTTCTTCGATGAGATATTTCGCAAGAAGGCGCGCTTCTGCGTGATGTTTATCTCGAAGGAATATCAGCAGCGCGTGTGGACGATCCACGAGGCGCGGAGCGCTCAGGCGCGCGCTGTGGCGGAAAAGGGCGACGAATATATTCTGCCGATCCAAGTTGATGAGATCGAACTGGACGGATTGCTGCCAACTATCGGCTATGTCCCGATAAGAATCGGGATCGATAAAATTGCGGCGATCCTGATAAAGAAGCTGGGCATAAAATAATGGACTTTATGGAGCAATGGCAGGCGATATCCGCCCGCATTCGAGGCCTGTCGAGCGCCGCAGAACTCCATGCCTCTTTTCTCAAAGTCCGAGACAGCGATTCATTCGGCCGAGGAAGATACCTGAGTGAACAGTGCTCGGAAGTTTTTTCGGCCATCGAAATATTTGTAAACACTTTTAGAGCGTTGCTACCGCCTGCTGCGGTGACCGCGATTGACTCGTTCATCAACGCCAGACGCTCATTGTTCAAAGAGGCTGTTCAGGGCCCTGACACACACGACGAGAGGAATCGCGCGGTACTGATATTTCTGCCCACTCTGGAAACACAGGTCTCGTTTCTGTTGCGTGACAATCAGCCCGCGATACGCGCTCGGTCGGAGCTGGCGTTTTCCCATTTGCAGCGGTCTATCGCCGCCGATCCAGATATCAGGAAGAAATGGCAAGCGGCCTATGACGAAGGGGAGACGAGGTGCGAAGGCCTTGGTGCAGTTCATTTGCTCTCACACGGAATTTACGCGTTCAAAATTACCGGCGAGAAGGCCCGCACCGATCTTGTCTATCAGGATGCTATGACTACGCATCCGATGGAATACGTTGCTGGCCTTGTGTTGACCGAATGGAAGAAGGCGGCACCAGGAAAGACGGATGAAGCATTTGCGCTCGCGCGTAAACAGTCCGATCTGTATGCACCTGGATTGCTGTCCGGTAATGAGCTTAGGGATATTCGATACGCAGTCGTGGTAACTAAGGCGCCGGTAACGGTGCCTCCGGATGTTACATCAAAGGGCGTCGTGTACCGTCATATTCTGATTTCAGTCGATCCTATTTCTCCGTCGAAGCAAGCACTCCGCAAGAAGTGAGGATCTGTTCTTGCGTCATGCTTGGCCGCCATACAAACGATTTTCAATGACGCGACGCGACCGGCCGAACCGCTGCCGGCTTTGCTCGCGGATCGTGTCGGCCACCCCTGTCGGGGGATATAGCTTCGGCTCTGCCGTTATCATGTCCCTCCCCGCATCAGATCGGCGTAGCCACGCGGTAAAGGGTGAGAGGTCGGTCAACGCGCCCGGCTCCATCGGGTGAAATTCCGGGGCGAGAAGTTCTGCGTCGCGGCTCCCGACACGAAAGGCGATCAACGAGCCGGCATTGCCGAGCACGGCGGATCGCACGGAGTGCGGCAATTGATCAGTGAATTGATTGACAAGACAGAAGTGCGTTGCAAATTTCCGAGCTTCTGAAAGAAGCGTAGCGAATGCGTCGGAGCTGAACGTCTGGAATTCATCGACATGCACGAAGAAGGGAACACGTTGATGCGGAGGAAGCGCACCGCGCTCCATCGCAATCAACTGCAGATGCGAGACGAGCAACGACCCGAGAAGGTTCGATGCCTGTTCGCCGATGGTGCCCTTCGCAAGGTTCGCTATCAATATGCGACGACTGTTCATCGTGAACGACAAATCGAGACGCGGATCGAGCTGGCCCAAAATCAATCGCAATTGCGGTGATGCTGCAAACTGTCCGGCCTTGTTGAGAATGGGTGCCGCTGCCTCGCTGCGAAACGATGGGGAGTAGTCCGGATATTCCTCGTACCAGAATCTGCGCGTCTCCGGATCGCGGACGTTCTCCAGAACGCGCGATCGGAACAACTCATCGGTATATAGGCGTGGGAGATCGATCAGCGTTGCGTGGCGGCGCGCGAGAAGCGCCGCAACGCCGTGAAAGAGGAAGTGTTCCAGACGCGGCCCCCACGAATCCGCCCACAGGTGCTTGAACGCCGAAACGATGCCGGCCGTTGCGAGCGCGCGCCGTTCCGGCGCAATCCTGGTCGCAGGGTTGAAACCAACCGGCCGCTCACTATCGGTTGCGTCCAGATAGCACACGTCATTGATGCGTGAGCGGGGTATGGCGTCCAGGATGTCGAGCGCAAGATCGCCATGCGGATCAATGACGGCCACGCCGTGGCCGTCCACGATATCGCCCATGGCTAGATTGAAGAGGAACGTCGATTTGCCGCTACCCGACTTGCCGACAATGTAGAGGTGCCGTTCACGTTCCTGACGTGAGAACTGTAGGCCGTGTCCGGCAGCATTTGTGGCAATGGAAAAAGGCTGGTGTTCCATAACGTCGCGCCAGCCTCCGGTGAAAACTCGTGCTGCGTTGCAGCTCGTGTCTGCCGTTCATGCGCTGTTTGTGTGGGTCCCAATCCAGCGCGACTCGCCGAGCGACCTGTGGTGGGGTGTGGTCGGCGAACTACCCGAGGCTGTCGCCACGCTTTGAATACGCGTGGTCTCCTGCATTGTACCGCGCTCCCCAGAGCGCCAGAATTGGGAACCTGTGAGGATGCCTGTGGCATACTCGCGAGCACCAGGTGCGAGCCAGATGTGGCTTCTAGTGTCCGCCCCCGCGTTGTCGGAGGGACATGCGCCGAGGCGAGTATCGGACGTGTTCGATAGCCCGGAGCGAAGCGAGGACTATCGTGACATGGACGATACCCCGCCGATGGACGCGTGCCCGCCCGGCTTTAGCCGGCCGACCCCCGTGCCGCCAGCCAGACGGCAGACGCGCCCCAGCGCGGATGACGGCGGCCGCCAGCTCGAACAAAAGTGACATGTTACTACATGTCTTTTCGAGTGGCGGCGCGGGGGTCGGGCGGCGAGCCCGACAACGCGGGGGCATAGGACACTGTATTTCAACGATTTTCACTCGTCGTGGGGGTACAAGTCAGCAGTACCCCTCTTGTACCGTTGACGAGTGAGAACCGGGATGGTGTCGCGGACTATTGGACGCCAGGTGTTCAATAGCCCGCAGTCATTTTTGGACCTATCGAGCAGCAATGCGCACCGCCGTAGGGGGTGGTTCGAAGATCACATTGACATCCCTGCTGCCACACCGTGGGCACATGAGGCGGCTCCCAAGCCTGCCGAGAGGGAAGCGAAGGCCCTTGGCCCAGACGAGTGTCTGCATGTCCAGTTCGGCCGCGTAATCGCATTTGAGAAGCCGCACAGGGCTCTCGATCGTGCCACGGATGCAGCGGGCGCGGACGCGCCAGCTGAGCCGATATGCCTCTCCAAGCGTTTCGATTGACATAAGAACAAAATGAGAACAATATCGCGGCCGGTCAAGATGGTGAGTAGCGATTCATGGCCGATGTTACCTATTTCGTGGCGCTGCCATTCGTAGCCGCTGACGACGGCGTTGCGCCCGGCGATCCGGTCGAATGCCTCAGTGCGAGAGCCGCTATCGCACGCGCAGAGTATCTGTCGCGGCGAGAGGGGATCGTGGGCTCCATTGCATTCAGCCGGAGCGGCGACCTGTCCTCCGGCACGTTTGAAGATGCCCAGGTGCTCAGAAAATTCGGCGACGCGCCGGATGATCTGAGTGCGTTGTAATTTTATTGGGCCGTTGTCCGCGCGCATCCACCGGGTGGGTGGGTATCCCGAACCCGAGCCTTTCAGCTCGGGACGGAAGGGGAGACCTTTCAGTACTCCTCCGAAAGCAGAACGGTCAGCACGCGCCTCGTGACGGCGGGGTCAGCCGGATCTGGCGAGCCCATTTCGAGCTTCTTGTCGTAGTAGTCGATTTTCCAGAAGATCGTATGCTCGCCGAATCCGAACGAACCGAAATCGTGCTCGCCATACGGATCGTTATCCGGCGTGAATGCGTCGAAGTCGCGGACAAGCGCAAGGATCGCTGCCTGAGCCTCAAGAGGCAGTGCTGCGATGCCCGCCGTGACGAAGAGCGAGCCCGCCTTACCCAGACGACGAAGCGCGTCGTTCTGCTCTGCGATGGTAGCCATACAGAGTGCGGAATGAGGGCTGATAAAGTTCGACCTCTTCCGGGGCCGCCCCGGTAGACGCCATGGGGCAGTGCAGCCGGTCTAGCGAGCGGTCAAGGGCTCGTCCCTTGACGGCGAGTGGCGGCTGCAACAATGGGCGAATAGTCCACCGAGACACCGGCGAACTCGACGACCTTGCGCCACTTCTCCGTCTCGTCCGCAACCAGCTTGCCGAATTCGGCAGGCGTCATCGGCTTCGGGATGCCGCCCATCTCGGCGAGTCGCGCCACGAGCTTCGGGTCCTTCAAGGCTTCGCCGATCGCTTTGTTGAGGGCGTCGACGATTTCCGGCGGCGTACCCTTCGGCGCCGAGATGCCGTAGAAGCCGACCGCCTCGAAGCCCGGCACGGTCTCGGCGATTGCCGGCACATCGGGCACGCCGGGCCAGCGCTGCGGCGAGGTGACGCCGAGCGCGCGCACGGTGCCGCCCTTGGCCTGCTCCAGCGCCGACGGCAAATTGTCGAAGATCAGCTGCACCTTGTTGGAGATGATGTCGGGGAAGGCGATCGCCGAACCGCGATAAGGCACATGCACCATGTCGCATTTGGTCATCGCCTTGAACAGCTCGGCCGACATGTGCACCGAGGTGCCGTTGCCCGATGAAGCGAACGAGATCTTGCCGGGATTGGCCAGGCAATAGTCGATGAACTCCTTGATGGTCTTCACCGGCATTGCGTTCGACACGACAAGCATGTTGGTGAGCTGCATGATGCTCGCGACCGGCACGGTGTCGCGGATGAAATCGAACGGCAGTTTCTTGTAGAGCGAGGTCGAGATCGCGTTGTTGGGCGCGACGAACAGGATGGTGTAGCCATCGGGTGGCGCGGTGACCGCGGCGGCGGCCGCGGTGTTGCCGCCGGAGCCGGTGCGGTTCTCGACCACGAATTGCTGGCCGAACTTGTCCCCCAGCCATTGTGCCATCACGCGCGCGACCGCGTCGACCGGGCCGCCTGGCGCAAAGCCGATCAGCCAGTGCACGGGACGGTCGGGATAGGCGGCGGAGGCGGGAGTTACGGAGAGGAGCGAGACGCAAATCAACGCAAACGAAATGACACGCAGAAGTCTCATGATGCTTCCTTGTTGTTGCAGTCTTCTTGGATCAATCGATCAGCTTTCGGCTCGGCTCAATCGACCGATACCCCCGCGAACTCCACGACTTTGCGCCATTTCTCGGTTTCCGACGCGATATGCTTGCCGTATTCCGCCGGCGACATCGGCGTCGGCACACCGCCGATCTCCGCAAAGCGCGAGACGATCTTGGGGTCCTTGAGCACCTCGTTGATCGCCTTGTTCAAGGTCGCAACGATTTCGGGTGGCGTGTCCTTGGGCGCCGACATGCCGTAGAACACGGTCGCCTCATAGCCGGGAACGGTTTCGGCAATGGCCGGGATATCGGGAACGCTCGGCCAGCGCTTGGCCGAGGTGACGCCGAGCGCACGCACGGTGCCGCCTCTCGCCTGCTCGGATGCCGTGGGCAGATTGTCGAAGATGAGTTGGACCTTGTTGGAAATCACGTCGGGGAAGGCGAGCGCCGAGCCGCGATAAGGCACATGCAGCATGTCGCATTTGGTCATCGCTTTGAAGTACTCGGCCGACATATGCACGGTGGTGCCGTTGCCAGAGGAGGCAAAGGAGATCTTGCCCGGATTCGCCTTGCAGTAGTCGATGAACTCCTGGACGGTCTTCACCGGCATGGCGTTCGCCACGACCAGCAGGTTCGGCACTTCCGTGAACATCCCGACCGGCGCGGTATCGCGCATGAAGTCGAACGGCAGCTTCTTGTAGAGCGAAGCCGAGATCGCGTTGTTGGAGCCGGTGAACATCACGGTGTAGCCGTCGGGCGGCGAGGCGATCCCGGCGGCGGTCGCGATATTGCCGCCGGAGCCGGCGCGGTTCTCGACCACGAATTGCTGGCCGAGCTTGTCGGACAGTGCCTGCGCCATGATCCGCGCGACGGTGTCGACCGGGCCGCCTGCGGTAAAGCCGTTGATGAAGCGCACCGGATGGTCCGGATAGCCGCCGGCTTGCGAGGGGCCGGTAAGAAGGAAAGCGAAGGTCAGGCCAAGCAGGGCGGCGCGCCAGCGTCCGGTCATGGTCTCTCCGTCATTTTGTTGTTGCGCCAATGCTTTCACAAAAGCGCGGAGTTGCCTACAAGGGCGGTTAGTCCGGAAAAGGGCATGTTGACGCGGAGTGCAGCAACAATGAATGCTACCAAAGTGACAGCATATCTCGTCTGCGTAGGCGCATTGCTGCTGGGCGCAGACGCTATCGCGCAGGACGGAGGCAAGGTGAAGACCACGATCAGTTTGGGCACGGCGACGCCGGGCGGCGGCTTTCCGCTCTATGGCAACGCCTTCGCCGAAGTCATGAATGCGGCCGATTCCTCGCTTGCGATCGAGCCGCGCAATACCAAGGGCAGCAACGAGAACATACCGCTGCTGGAAGAAGGCAAGCTCGACATTGCGCTGGTCGCGGGCGAGCCGTCCTATGAAGCCTTCATGGGGCTCGGCGGCCGGCCGAAGACATCGGCGAAAATCCTCACCGCGATGTATTCCTCGCCGGGAATGTTCGTGGTACGCGCCGACAGTCCCTACAAGACCATCAAGGATCTGGTCGGCCAACCCGTGGCGTTCGGCGCCAAGGGCTCGGGCCTGCCGATCCTGTCGCGCTATATGCTCGACGGATTGGGCCTGAAGCAGGACGAGGATTTCAAGTCGATCTATCTCGACCGCGCCGGCGACGGCCCGGACATGGTGAAGGACGGCCGCGCGGCGGCGCTGTGGGGCGCGGGCATCGGCTGGCCGGGCTTCACCGCGATGGCGCAGGGCGGCGCGCGATTCATCGCGCCGAGTGCGGAGGAGATCGCGCGCATCCGCGCCAAGCACTCGTTCCTGAAGCCGCTGACGGTGCCGGCCAACAGCTATCCCGGCCAGACCGCGCCGATCAATTCCATGGGTTCATGGAGTTTCGTCCTGGCGCGATCGGATCTGCCGGACGATGTCGCCTATCGCCTGGCGCGCACGCTGCATGGCGTCGAGAAGGCGTTCTGCGAGAAGCTGCCGCAAGCCTGCGAGACCACGGCGGCCAACACGCTTGCCGCCGCGCCCGATGCGGCGCTGATTCATCCCGGGGTGATGAAGTATTTGAAGGAGATCGGGGTCGGGAAATGACATGCTGAGCTTAAAAAGCTCACCATGTCACTCCGGGGCGGTGCGAAGCACCGAACCCGGAATTCTCGAGATCCCGGGTTCGCGTTAAGGCGCGCCCCGGGATGACCGGCTTTCGCCGGTCATTTCTTCACCAGCGAGCATTCCGGGTTCGGCGGACCGAACGCATCGTCGCCAGAGATGGTCGCGAGCACCTTGTAATAATCCCACGGGTACTTGCTCTCTTCCGGAGTCTTGACCTGCACCAGCCAGAGATCATGCACCATCAGATTGTCCTCGCGCAGCTTGCCGTGGCGGGCGAAGAAATCCTCGATCGGCTTTTCCCGCATCTTGGCCGCGACCTTCAGCGGATCGTCGGTGCCGGAATCCTTGATCGCCTGCAGATAATGCGTGACGGAGGAATAGACGCCGGCCTGCCACATCGTCGGCATCCGGTTCATCTTGGCGAAGTAGCGCTTGGCCCATTCGCGGGTCTTGTCGTCCATGTCCCAGTAGAACGACGTGGTCAGCAACAGGCCCTGCGCGACCTTCAGTCCGAGCCCGTGGATGTCGGTGATCAGCACCAGCAGGCCGGCCATCTGCTGGCCGCCACTGTAGAGCCCGAACTCGCCGGCGGTCTTTATCTCGTTGGTGTTGTTGGGCGGACCGGCCGCAATGCCGATGATCTTCGCCTTCGAGGCCTGCGCCTGCAGGATGAAGGACGACAGGTCCGGCGTCGCAAAGGGCGGACGCACCGAGCCGACCACCTTGCCGCCGTTCTTGGTGATGACCGCGGAGGCGTCGCGCTCCAGCGAATGGCCGAAGGCGTAATCGTCGGTGATGAAGAACCAGCTGTCGCCGCCGCGCTTGACGACTTCCTGCGCGGTACCGACCGCGAGCGCGCGGGTGTCGAACACCCACTGGATGGCGTAGGGCGAGCAGAACTTGCCATGGAAATCGGCCGAGCCGGTCGAGTGAGTAATGAACAGCTTCTTCTTGTCGTTGGCGACGGTCTGCACCGCAAGTCCCACCGCCGACACCGGCACGTCGACGATCAAATCGACCTGCTCGGTATCGTACCAGCGTCGCGCGATCGCCCCGCCGATGTCGGGCTTGAGCTGATGGTCGCCGACGACAACGGTGATCGGCTTGTCCAGCACCTTGCCGCCGAAATCCTCGACCGCCATCTGCGCCGCCGTCACCGAGCCTTGGCCGGTCGGCGTCGAGGCGGGGCCGTTCATGTCGGTGAGCACGCCGATCTTGACCACGTCGTCCGACACCTGCGCTTGCGCACACGTCGATGCCAGCATCGCCGCCGCGAACACGCCGAGCATCGGGTATTTTGTTGCCAACATTCCTCTTCCTCCCGTTATCTCAGGCTCAATGGCCAGTATTGCTTTAAATGTCAAACATTCGGGGTCGCGCGTCAACGCAGCCATAGGGCTAAGGGACGGGAATGACCAGCACCCAGCGTCTGCCGGCCTCGTTGACGCCGCTTGACGTGGCGCTTGCGGCGTTGCGTCGTGATGTGACGCCGGTCGCGCGCGAGCGTACGGATGAGGCGAAGCGCGCGGCGGTCGAGATGCCCGAGCTGAAGTCGTGGCCAGCGCACGATATCGCGGCAAGCGACGGTTGGGCGCTGCGCGCGTCCGATCTGGTCGGCGCCTCCAGCTACACGCCAGTGCCGTTGGCGAGGGCGCCGGTTTGGGTCGAGGGGGGCGACAATATTCCCGACGGCTGCGATTGCGTGCTCGACGATGAGTCCGTCGATCTGAGCGGACCGATCGCGCAAGTGTTGGCGGAGGCGATTCCAGGGCAGGGCGTCAGGCGCAAGGGCGGCCCGATCGCCGATGCGAGGCGAGTCGTCGATGCCTGGCGTCCAAGCGATTTGTCGGCGCATCGGCCACGCGTGCGTGTCGTGAATGTTCCCGGCGGCAGCATCACGGCGAAGCTGATCGCGAATGGTTTGTACGAAGCCGGCGTCGCGTTTGTGGAAGCCGCGGCGCGCGACGCGGCGTCGATCGGCAAGCAGCTCGATAGCAGCGCTTGCGATCTGCTTGTGATCGTTGGCGGCAGCGGGATCGGCCGCACCGATGCAAGCCTGGTCGCGCTGGCCGAGCGTGGCGGGGTGATCGCGCACGGCCTTGCGCTGCAGCCCGGGCGCACGGCCGCAGTGGGACGGATGGGGGACAAACCGGTCGTTGTGATCCCCGGTGCGCCGGATCAGGCGCTGGCGGTGTGGTGGGCCGTCGTGCTGCCCGTGCTCGACCGGTTGGCCGATCGGGAACGGGAAACCCTGAGCTTGCCGCTGGCACGCAAGATCGCTTCCAGTGTGGGCCTCGCCGAAATCGTGCTGCTCGAACGTCAAGCTGACGCGTGGATGCCGCTGGCGACAGGTGATCTCCCGCTTGAAACCGTAGCGCGCGCCGATGCATGGCTGTTGGTCCCGGGCGGCAGCGAAGGCTATGCTGCGGGAACGCCGGTTAGTGCCTATCTGTTGCGATGATGACTCAGAAACCAGTACCGAAAGCACCCGACAGCCTCGATCAGGACCAGTTCCTGACGGTCCTGTCGCGCGAAGACGCGCTGGCGCGATTCGAGGCCGCGCTGTTTCCGCGCGCGTTACCGAGCGAGCTGCGCAAGCTCGCCGATGCGCTTGGCTGCGCGCTCGCCGACGACGTCACGGCGCCGATCGACGTGCCGCCGTTCGACCGCTCCAATGTCGACGGATTTGCAGTCCGCTCCGCCGATCTTGCCTCCGCGAGCGAGACCGCGCCGGTGCGCTTGCGATTGAACGACGAGGTGATCGCGTGCGGCGTTGCGCCAACGCGCCCGGTGCTGTCGGGGACGGCGACCAATATCGCGACCGGCGGCCCGCTGCCGCGCGGCGCCGACGCCATCGTCATGGTCGAGCATAGCCAGCCGGCAGGGGCCCGCGCGATCGAGATTCGCCGCGCCGCCTCGCCCGGACAATTCGTCGCCTCGGCCGGGTCGGACATCGCGCGCGGCGAGGCGCTGCTGCGAGGTGGCACCATCATCGGCTCGCGCGAGATCGGCATGCTGGCGGCCTGCGGCATTGCCGAGGTTTCGGTCGTGCGCAAGCCGCGCGTGGCCGTGATCTCGACCGGCGACGAGCTGGTGCAGCCCGGCGAGCCGCTCCGGCCGGCCGCGATCTACGACACCAATGGCGCGATCGTCACCACCGCGATCAACGAGAACGGCGGTGACGCGCATTTCCTCGGTGCGATTGCCGATGATGAGGCCGCGCTCGAAGCCGTCATGCGCAAGGCGCTCGCCGATAGCGACATGCTGGTGCTATCGGGCGGCACCTCGAAGGGGGCGGGCGACGTCTCCCATCGTATCATCGCGCGCCTCGGCAAGCCCGGCATCATCGCGCATGGCGTCGCGCTGAAGCCCGGCAAGCCGCTGTGTCTTGCGGTCTGCGACGGCAAGCCCGTCATCATCCTGCCGGGCTTTCCAACCTCGGCGATGTTCACCTTCCACGACATGATCGTGCCGGTGCTGCGGCGGATGGCCGGGCTGCCGCCGCGCGCCGACGCCAAGGTGTCGGCGAAAATCCCGGTGCGCATCGCGTCCGAGCTCGGGCGCACTGAATTCGTGATGGTCTCGCTGGTCGAAGGCGCTGACGGACTGATCGCCTATCCCACCGGCAAGGGCTCGGGCGCGATCACCTCGTTCGCGCAATCCGACGGCTTCCTGAAGATCGACGCGCTGGCCGATCAGATGCCGGCGGGCACCCAGGCAGAGGTCACGCTGTTCACGCCGCATGTGCGCGTGCCTGATTTGGTGATCGTCGGCAGCCACTGCACCGGGCTCGATCTCGTGACGGCGCAGCTCGCGCGCGATGGGCTGTTCGTGCGCTCGATCGCGGTCGGCAGTCTCGGCGGACTCGCGGCCGCGAAGCGCGGCGAATGCGATCTCGCGCCGATCCATCTGTTCGACGACAAGAGCGAGAGCTACAACACGCCGTTCCTCTCCGACGGCCTCGCGCTGGTGCCGGGCTGGCGCCGCATGCAGGGCATCGTGTTCCGCGACGGCGATGCGCGCTTCGAGGGCAAGAGCGTGCAAGAGGCGGTAAAGGCCGCGCTGACCGATCCCGCCTGCATCATGGTCAACCGCAATCAGGGCGCGGGTACGCGTATTCTCATTGATCGCCTGCTCGGCGACAACAGGCCGGACGGCTACTGGAATCAGCCGCGCTCGCATAATGCAGTCGCCGCGGCCGTGGCCCAGCATCGCGCCGACTGGGGCATGACGATTGCGCCGGTCGCGCATGCGTCCGGGCTGGGTTTCATTCCGCTCGCGGAAGAGCACTATGATTTCGCGCTTGTGCAGGCGCGCAGGGATCGGCCCGCGGTGCGGGCCTTCCTCGATGCGTTGCAATCGGAAGAAGCGCGTGCCGCGCTGACGCGCGCCGGATTCAGGCCGGCATAAGAAGTTTGGGGCAGGGGACGAATGGCAAAACCACTCAACATCGCGATCATTGGCGCCGGCATGGGCGGGCTTGCCACCGCCGCCGCGCTGCGCCGGGTCGGCATCGCGGTCACCGTCTACGAGCAGGCGCAGCAGTTCACGCGGCTCGGCGCCGGCATCCAGATCGGCTGCAACGCGATGAAGGTGCTGCGCAAGCTCGGCCTCGAACAGCGCATGCGCGGCGGGTCGTTTTACCCGCGCTCCTGGAACAACCGCGACTGGAAGAGCGGCGAGGTCAAGTTCGACATGATCTTCGGCGAGAGCGCTGAGGAAAAGTTCGGTGCACCGTATCTGCTGGCGCATCGCGGCGATCTGCATTCGGCGCTCGCCAGCGCCGTGCCCGAAGAGTGCGTGAGGCTCGGCCACAAGCTGACCGGACTGGACGAGATCAACGACGGCGTCAAGCTGACCTTCGCCAACGGCGCAACCGTGGTCGCCGATGCTGTGGTCGGCGCCGACGGCATCCATTCGATCGTGCGCGACATGCTGTTCGGCCAGTCGCCAGTTCATTTCACGGGGCGTATCGCCTATCGTACGACCTATCCCGCATCGCTGCTTCAGGGCGAACGGATCGACGACTGCACCAAATGGTGGGGCGAGGACCGCCACATCGTCATCTATTACGTCAAGCCGGATCGCAGCGAAGTCTATTTCGTTACCAGCCAGCCCGAGCCGGAATTCCGCATCGAATCCTGGTCGGCAAAGGGCGACGTGCGCGCGTTGCGCAAGGCGTATGAAGGATTCCATCCGCAGGTCGAGAAGGTGCTCGCCGCCTGTCCCGACGTGCATAAATGGGCGATCGTCGATCGCAATTCGCTCTCGCGCTGGGCCGACGGCAAGGTGACGCTGCTCGGCGATTCCTGCCATCCGATGACGCCCTATATGGCGCAGGGCGCGGCGATGGCGATCGAGGACGCCGCCGTGCTGTCGCGCTGTCTCGATGGTGTCGAGCGCGAAGAGATCGCCGATGCCTTCCGTCGCTTCGAGACGACACGGCGCGAGCGCACCTCCCGCGTGCAGGATACTTCACGCAAGAATACCTGGCTCAGGGAGAAGACCGATACCGATTGGGTCTATGGCTACGACGCATGGACCGCGCCACTCGCGGCTTGATGCTGGCGCAAAGCCGCTACACACTTTTCCGGATCATGCGCTAGATAAAATTCATGCCGCCGTTGAGCATGATGGTCTGCCCGGTCATGTAATCGTTGCCGAGCACCATGAGCACGGCTTGCGCCACTTCTTCGGAATGGCCGAGCCGGCCAAGCGGGATGCGCGCGGCGAGGTCGCTTCTTCCGCGCATCATGTCGGTGTCGATCAGCGACGGCGCCACCGCATTGACGGTGATGCCGTCCTTGACCAGCCGTGCCGCATAGCCTCGCGTCAGGCCCTCCATGCCGGCCTTGGAGGCGTTGTAGTGCGGGCCGATCGCGCCGGCCCCGCGCGCCGCGCCCGAGGAAATGTTGACGATGCGGCCCCATTTTTTCGCACGCATCGCCGGTATCACGGCCTGCGTGCAGAGAAAGGCGGACTTGAGGTTCACGCTGATGGTCTGGTCGAAATCACTCTCGGTGAGATCGTCGACGCCGCGCACGATCGCAAGGCCCGCATTGTTGATGAGGATGTCGACCGCCCCTAACCGCGAGGTGACGCGATTGACCATGCCGGTCACCGCATCCGCCTGCGACACATCGGCGGTGACAGCGATGGCGCGGTGGCCGGCCTTGCCGAGATCGGCGACCAGTGCATCGGCGGCATCGGCCCGCTCGCGATAGTTCACCGCGACCGCGGCGCCGGCCTGCGCGAGCGCCACGGCGATTGCGGCTCCAATGCCGCGCGAGGCCCCGGTCACCAGCGCGACCTTGTCCCTCAGATCAGGCGTGATGATCATGATATGCTCCTGTCAGCCACCATCGAGCGCGGCCAGCCGCTCGGCTTCCGCGATGTCGTCGACGGTGTTGGCATTGAAGAAGGGATCGAGCGGGTTGACCTGCCAGGTCACGGTCGCGAGCGGATAGCGCGCGGTCCAGCGATCGATCTTGCGGATGTCCTCCTTGACCAGCGCGTGGCGGAGCTCGTCGCGCAGATGCACGCTCCACAGCCCGACCACCGGATGCGTCTGCCCGTCGGAGGCGGCGACCGCGAGCTCGGCATTCCCTGCGGCGCGCGCCGCTTCAAGTCGGGCAACGAGATCGCGCGGCAGGAAAGGGCAGTCGGCGGCGGCGCTAAGCACGCGCTTTACCTCGGGGCGATTGGCGGCCATCCAGTCCAGCGCAGCCAAAATGCCGGCCAGCGGCCCCGGAAAATCGGCGACATCGTCGGCGATCACAGGCAGTCCGAAGGACGCAAAACGTGCGGGATCGCCGTTGGCGTTGAGAACCAGCCCGGCGCATTGTGGCGCAAGTCGCGCGATCACGCGCTGCAGGATTGTCTTGCCACCAATGGTGCGCATCGGCTTGTCGCCGCCGCCCATGCGGCGCGCGAGTCCGCCGGCAAGTAGCACGCCCGGAATGCCCGGCGCGCCGCTTGGCGTCGCCGGCGCAATGTCAGTCATCGTTGCTCTCGCCCTTGCGCTTGTGCCGCGCCGACTCCTCCTCGACATAGTCGAGGTTCTGGTCGTAGACGATGCGTTCCTCGCCCGACAGCGCGATGAAACGCTTGCCGCGAGTGCGGCCCACCAGCGTGAGTCCAACCTGCCGCGCGAGATCGACGCCCCACGCAGTAAAGCCGGAGCGCGAGATGAGGATCGGAATCCCCATCCGCACCGTCTTGATCACCATCTCAGAGGTGAGCCGGCCGGTCGTGTACATGATCTTGTCGGCGGCATCGACGTTGTGCTGGAACATCCAGCCCGCGATCTTGTCCACCGCGTTATGGCGGCCGACATCCTCGGTGTAGCACACGGGCGTGCCTTCCTTGCAGAGCACGCAGCCATGGATGGCGCCGGCTTCCAGATAGAGCGAGGGCATGGTGTTGATCGCATGTGTCATCTGGTAGAGCCATGAGGTGCGCAGCTCCCCTTTGGGCAGCGCCACGCTCTCGATCGCTTCCATGAGATCGCCGAACGCGGTGCCCTGCGCGCAGCCCGAGGTCTGCGTGCGCTTCTTCAGCTTCGCCTCGAAATTGGTGTGGTGCGCGGTGCGTACGACCACGACCTGCAGGTCGTCGTGATATTCGACCTCGGTGACCACGTCGTCGTATTTGAGCATGTTCTGGTTGAGCAGGTAACCGAGCGCCAGATATTCCGGGTAGTCGCCGATCGTCATCATGGTGACGATCTCCTGCGCGTTCAGATATAGCGTCAGCGGCCGCTCGACCGGCACCCTGGTCTCGATCCTGGCGCCGGTCTGGTCGATCCCGATCACGCGCTCGGTCAGGCGCGGGTCGTCCGGATTGGGGACGATCAGGGGTACCGGGGCTTTCTCGATCTTCATCATAGGGCGCACGTTAGCATGACAAGGCCTGAGACCCGATATAAAGCACGTTTGGAGATTGCCTAGCCCCCGGGGCGGGCGCGGAGAATGCGATGAAAGTCATCGGGCTCGCAGGCTGGAGCGGCGCAGGCAAGACCACCTTGCTGACGCGGGCGATCCCGCATCTGCGCGGACAAGGCCTGCGCGTCTCCGTGATCAAGCACGCCCATCACACCTTCGATGTCGACGTGCCCGGCAAGGATTCCTGGCGGCATCGCGAGGCGGGCGCCGAGGAGGTGCTGGTCTCGTCAGGTCATCGATGGGCGCTGATGCACGAGCTGCGCGGCGCGCACGAGCCACGTCTGCCGGACCTCCTGAAAAAGATGTCACGGGTCGATCTGGTCGTGGTCGAGGGCTACAAGAGCGAGCCGCATCGCAAGATCGAAGTGTATCGCGCCGCCAACGGCAAGCCGTTGCTGTTTCCGGGCGATGCCGGAATCGCCGGCATCGTCAGTGACGTCGCGGTTGAAACCACGCTGCCGACCGCCCATCTCGACGATATCCCTGCGGTCGCCGCCATGCTGCGGCGATTGGCGATTTCGCTCGACGACCTGCTTTCGATGGCCACAGCGGAAAGCTGAGACATGGCGCAACTCTCCGACGATTGCTTTGCTTTCGGCGGGCCGATGCTGTCGGTCGACGAGGCCGTCGGCATCATCGCGGCCAAGGTGACCGCGGTGCAGGAGATCGAAAGCGTGGCGCTGGTCGCGGCCGACGGACGTATACTCGCGCGCGATGTCGCCGCACCCCTGCCGCTGCCACCCTTCACCAATTCGGCGGTCGACGGCTATGCGGTGCATGGCAGCGATCTGCCGCGCGGGACGGAGAAAGTGTTTCCGGTGAAGGGCCGCGTAGCGGCTGGCGTTGCCGCCCAAGCGGCAAACCCGGGCGAGGCCGTGCGAATCTTCACGGGGGCGCCGATGCCCGATGGCACCGACACCGTCTTCATGCAGGAAGATGTGCGCCTCGATAGCAAGGGCGACGTCGTATTGCCTGCCGGGCTGAAGCCGGGGGCCAATGTGCGCCCTGCGGGCGAGGACATTCCGCAAGGTCACGTCGCGCTGAAGGCCGGCCAGCGGTTGCGCCCGCAGGATATCGCGCTCGCCGCCGCCTTCGGCATGACCGGGCTCGATGTTACGAGGCGGATTCGCGTTGCGGTGTTCTCGACCGGCGACGAGCTGGCCTCGCCCGGCGCACCGCGTGCGGCGCCGCAGCTGTTCGACTCCAACCGTTTCATGCTGGTCGCAATGCTGCACCGGCTCGGCTGCGAGGTCAGCGATCTCGGCATCATCCGCGACGAACGCGACCCACTCGCGGCCGCGTTGAAGCGCGTCGCCGGCGAGCACGATCTCATCCTCACCACGGGCGGCGTCTCGACCGGCGAGGAGGATCACGTCAAGGCCGGTGTCGAAAGCGTCGGCAGGCTGGTGCTGTGGCGGATGGCGATCAAGCCCGGACGACCCGTCGCGATGGGAATCATCTCGGGCACGCCGTTCATCGGTCTGCCCGGCAATCCCGTGGCGAGCTTCGTCACCTTCGTTCATGTGGTGCGTCCGATCGTGCTCGCGCTGTCCGGAGCCACACCTGCACCGCTGTTGCCGATGCCGGTGCGCGCGGCCTTCGCCTACAAGAAGAAGAGCGGCCGCCGCGAATATGTCCGCGTCAGCCTGCGACAAGCCGCGGACGGTGCGCTCGAAGCGCAAAAATTTCCGCGCGAGGGCGCAGGCCTGCTGTCGTCGCTGGTCGATACCGACGGCCTGGTCGAGCTGCCTGAATCCGTCACCGCGGTCGAGCCGGGCCAGACGGTCGGCTTCCTCGGCTATGCCAACTTGATGTAGACATCGCAGACATGACCACGACCAAGCTCGATCTCACCGGATTGAAATGTCCGTTGCCGGCGCTGAAAACGCGCAAGGCGCTGAAACCGTTGAAGCCGGGCGATCGGCTGGAAGTGCACTGTACCGATCCCTTATCGGTCATCGACATTCCCAACCTGATCCGCGAGACCGGCGACAAGGTCGAGATTACCGAGCGGGCCGAACAGCGCATCGTGTTCTTGATCGAAAAAGCCAATCAATTGCCGCCGGCCGGCCCGGCCTAGTTCCGGAAAACGACACAAAACCACGCTCTGGGGTTGCATGGCCAATCTCGGGAGCGCTACCATTTGCCTATCGACACCGTCTGGAGGTTCTGACCCAATTCGCTTTCTCCGCAGGGGTGCGGAGGTTTAAGTCGTGCCCGCGCGCACGCACATCGGGTGGGCACTTCTCCGATACGCACCGCACAATGGTGTCCGGGCATAACGGGCAGGAGCAGGTGTTAAAATCTCGAATGCGCTAGGTGATCCCGGCGCGTCGGAGGATTTGCTGCGGAGCAGCAAGCTGTTGATCCGCAGAAGGGGACAACGGGATCAATCAGGCAGACCGCTCGCAAATGAGGGGCTGTAGGGAGGGAAGGAATGACGACGATCAGCAGCGCCGGCACCATGACCGGCGCCGGAGGCGGAATCCTCGACAAGGAGCGGACGATTGCGGCCGCCGGCTTCAATCGCTGGCTGGTGCCGCCTGCGGCGCTCTGTATCCATCTTTGCATCGGCATGGCTTACGGCTTCTCGGTGTTCTGGCTGCCGCTGTCGCGCGCAATCGGCCTGACCGCGCCGAAGGCTTGTCCCGACATCTCGCTGTGGGGCGAACTGTTCACCACCACTTGCGACTGGAAGGTCGCGAGCCTGGGATGGATGTACACGCTGTTCTTCGTCGTGCTCGGCGTTGCTGCAGCGCTTTGGGGCGGCTGGCTCGAGCGGGTCGGACCGCGCAAAGCCGGCGTCGTCGCGGCGTTGTGCTGGTGTGGCGGGCTCTTCCTCGGCGCCATCGGCGTTTACATGCATCAGCTCTGGCTGATGTGGCTCGGCTCCGGCGTGATCGGCGGCATCGGTCTCGGTCTCGGCTACATCTCGCCGGTGTCGACGCTGGTGAAGTGGTTCCCGGATCGTCGCGGAATGGCGACCGGCATGGCCATCATGGGCTTCGGCGGTGGCGCGATGATCGGCGCGCCGCTTGCCGCTTGGCTGATGAGCATTTTCAAGACCCCGACCTCGGTCGGCGTCTGGCAGACCTTCGTCACCATGGGGGTGATCTATTTTGTGTTCATGATGATCGGCGCGTTCCGCTATCGCCTGCCGCCGACCGGCTGGCGTCCCGACGGCTGGACGCCGCCGAGCGAAACCAAGACCATGATCTCGGCGCATCAGGTGCATCTCGACAACGCGCACAAAACGCCGCAGTTCTGGCTGGTGTGGTGGGTGCTGACGCTGAACGTGTCGGCAGGCATCGGCGTGATCGGCATGGCCTCGCCGATGTTGCAGGAAATCTTCGCCGGCAAGCTGATCGGCCTGCCTAACGTCGGCTTCAACGCGCTCGACGCCGGCCAGAAGGCGCAGATTGCGGTGATCGCCGCGGGCTTCGCAGGTCTGCTGTCGCTGTTCAACATCGGCGGCCGGTTCTTCTGGGCGTCGATGTCCGACTACATGGGCCGCAAGAACACTTACTACACGTTCTTCATCCTCGGCATCGTGCTCTACGCACTGGCGCCGACCTTCGCGGAGACGGGCAACAAATTGCTCTTCGTGCTCGGCTTCGGCATCATCCTGTCGATGTATGGCGGCGGCTTCGCCACGGTGCCGGCCTATCTGGCCGACCTGTTCGGCACTCAGTTCGTCGGCGCTATCCACGGCCGGCTGCTGACGGCATGGTCGACCGCCGGCATCATCGGCCCCGTGGTCGTGAACTACCTTCGCGAATTCCAGCTCGCGGCAGGCGTCCCGCGCGACCAACTCTACAACTCCACCATGTACATCCTGTGCGCCATGCTGGTCGCAGGCTTGATCTGCAACTATCTGGTCAAGCCGGTGGATCCGAAGTGGTACATGAGCGAAGCGGAAGTCGCCAAACTGCAGGCGGCAACGACGACCGCCGGCGCACCGCCGTCGGGATCGTTCGGCATCGGCAAGGGCGGTCTCGACGGCGGAGCCGCGCTGTTCTGGGCCTTCGTCGGCATCCCACTCGCCTGGGGCGTGTACATGACCCTGCTCAGCGCCGCCAAGATCTTCTGATCGCGGCATCAACGCCGCGGGACGTTCGTGTCCCGCGGCGTTGGCCATTTTTCAACAATCAAGAACCGGACTTCAAAGGGGGAATCTCCATGCTTCGCACGACCGTCTGCCTTGCCGCCGCATTGCTCGTGGCAGGCAGCCTGCAAACCGCTTCGGCCCAATCGACGACCGCGCCCGCCGCAGCTCCAGCCGCGACCGACGCCAAGCCAGGCAGGGTCAAGCTGACCGTGCAAAAGCTGAAGGACATGCAGGCCAAATGGAAGGCAAATAAGCCCAAGCTCAAGGCTTGCCGCGCGGAAGTGAAGGCCAAGGGTCTGACCGGCGACGACCGCTGGTTCTATATCTCGGACTGTATGGACAAGAGCTGAATACCTCGGTCGGAACTGGCATTGCAAAGGGGCATGACAGCGCGGCTGCATGCCCCTTAAATGCTTATAGAGGCGCTCTAATTTTGCTTGGCATCTGGCATGCCAGGCTTTAGAGTCGGCGGACCAGGGAGAAGTGCGTTTTCATGTCTGACGATGTGCATCAGGTCCGCAAATTCGAGCATCCAGGGGTGGGACGGAAGCGGGCCAAGGCGACCCCGAAGGGCCGCCAGGTCGATCCCACGGCCGCCCATGAGATCGAGCAATTGCTGGGCGACCGGCCACGCCGGCGCGACCTGCTGATCGAACACCTGCACCTGATCCAGGACAAGTATCACCAGATTTCAGCGGCCCATCTCGCGGCCCTCGCCGACGAGATGAAGCTGTCGTTCGCCGAAGTGTTCGAGACTGCGACCTTCTATGCGCATTTCGACATCGTGAAGGAAGGCGAGCCCGATATCCCGCCACTGACTATTCGCGTCTGCGACTCGCTTACCTGTGCGATGCTCGGCGGCGAGAAGCTGCTGCATGACTTGCAGGGCAAGGCCGGGCCGGGCATCCGCGTCGTGCGCGCGCCCTGCGTCGGCTTCTGCGACCAGGCGCCCGTTGCCGAGGTCGGTCATCGCTATGTGTTGAACGCCACCACATCGGAGGTTCTCGATACTGCGGCGCGCGGCGAGACCCATCCGATCATGCCCGACTATGTCGGCTACGACGCCTATGTGAAGGACGGCGGCTACAAGCTGCTCACAGACTTGCGGGCCGGGCGCGTCAGCAAGGAAGACATCCTCAAGGCGCTCGACGATTCCAGCCTGCGCGGGCTTGGCGGCGCGGGTTTCCCGACGGGACGCAAGTGGCGCGCGGTGCTCGGCGAACCCGGTCCGCGGCTGATGGCCGTCAATGCCGACGAAGGCGAGCCCGGGACCTTCAAGGATCGCTACTACCTGCTGCGCGACGTGCATCGCTTCCTCGAGGGCACGCTGATCGCCGCACACATCATCGATGCGCCTGATGTCTACATCTATCTGCGCGACGAATATCCCGCGGCTCGCGAACTGCTCCCGATCGAGATGGCGAAGCTGCCGCCGGGCGGTCCGACGCTGCATCTGCGGCGCGGCGCGGGCGCCTATATCTGCGGCGAGGAATCCTCGTTGCTGGAAAGCATCGAAGGCAAGCGCGGTTTGCCGCGGCACAAGCCGCCTTATCCGTTCCAGGTCGGGCTGTTCGGCCTGCCGACGCTGATCAACAATCTCGAGACGCTGTTCTGGGTCCGCGACATCGTCGAGAAGGGCGCCGGCTGGTGGAAGAGCCATGGCCGCAACGAACGTTATGGCCTGCGCAGTTTCTCGGTCTCCGGTCGTGTCAAGGAGCCAGGCGTGAAGCTTGCCCCTGCAGGGATCACGGTACGCGAGCTGATCGACGAATATTGCGGCGGTATGGCCGAGGGCCATACCTTCCATGCCTACCTGCCGGGCGGCGCCTCCGGCGGCATATTGCCTGCATCGATGGACGACATCCCGCTAGATTTCGGGACGCTGGAGAAATACGGCTGCTTCATCGGCTCGGCGGCGGTGGTGATCCTGTCGCAGCAGGACAGCGTGAAGGCGGCGGCGCTCAATCTGATGCGCTTCTTCGAGGACGAGAGTTGCGGCCAGTGCACGCCATGCCGCGCCGGAACCGAGAAGGCCGCGATCCTGATGGAACGGCCGATCTGGAACCGCGCTCTGCTCGACGAATTGAGCCAGGCGATGCGCGATGCGTCGATTTGCGGTCTTGGACAGGCCGCCTCGAATCCGCTGACCTCGGTGATTAAATACTTCCCTGACGAGTTCAAGGACGCAGCCGAATGACAAAAATCCAGTTCGAGCTCGACGGCAAGCAGGTCGAAGCGAAAGCGGGCGAGACCATCTGGCAGGTGGCGAAGCGGCAGGGCACGGAAATCCCGCATCTCTGCTACTCGCCCGAACCGGACTATCGCCCCGACGGCAATTGCCGCGCCTGCATGGTCGAGATCGAGGGCGAGCGCGTGCTCGCTGCATCCTGCAAGCGCACGCCGACCGTCGGCATGAAGGTGGAGAGCGCGAGCGACCGCGCCGTCGCGGCGCAGAAGATGGTGATGGAGCTGCTCGTCGCCGATCAGCCCGCGCGAGAGACATCGCACGATCCGGACTCCAAGTTCTGGCATTGGGCCGAGAAGACCGGCGTCACTGAAAGCCGTTTCCCAGCCGCCGAGCGCTGGCAGGCCGATGCCAGCCATCCGGCGATGCGGGTCAATCTCGACGCCTGCATCCAGTGCGGGTTGTGCGTGCGCGCCTGCCGCGAGGTGCAGGTCAATGACGTGATCGGCATGGCTTATCGAAGCCACGGCTCAAAGATCGTGTTCGACTTCGACGATCCCATGGGCGAATCCACTTGTGTGGCCTGCGGCGAATGCGTGCAGGCCTGTCCGACCGGTGCGCTGATGCCCTCGGTGATGCTTGACGAGAAGCAGACGCGCGTGACCTATGCCGACCGCAAGGTCGACTCGCTGTGTCCTTATTGCGGCGTCGGCTGCCAGGTCACCTATCAGGTCAAGGACGAGAAGGTGATCTATGCCGAAGGCCGCGACGGCCCGGCCAATCACAACCGGCTCTGCGTCAAGGGCCGCTTCGGCTTCGACTACATCCATCATCCGAACCGGCTGACCAAGCCGCTTGTGCGCTTGCCCGGCGTCAAGAAGGACGCCAACGACCAGGTCGATCCCGCCAATCCCTGGACGCATTTCCGCGAAGCGACGTGGGAAGAGGCGCTGGATCTCGCGGCCAATGGTTTGAAGAAAATCCGCGATGAAAAGGGCGTGAAGGCGCTTGCCGGCTTCGGCTCGGCCAAGGGCTCCAACGAAGAGGCCTACCTGTTCCAGAAGCTGGTCCGCACCGGCTTCGGCTCCAACAATGTCGATCACTGCACGCGGCTGTGCCACGCCTCCTCGGTGGCGGCGCTTTTCGAAGGCATAAGCTCGGGCGCGGTTTCGGCGCCGTTTGCGGCCGCGGCGGACGCGGAAGTGATCTGGGTGATCGGCGCCAACCCGACCGTGAACCATCCGGTCGCCGCGACCTTCATCAAGAACGCCGCCAAGCGCGGCGCCAAACTTTACGTGATGGACCCGCGCGGACAGGGGCTGTCGCGCCACGCGACAAAACATCTCGCGTTCAAGCCGGGCAGCGACGTCGCGATGCTGAACGCGATGATCAACACCATCATCACCGAAGGCCTGACCGACGAGCAATATATTGCCGGCTATACCGAGGGCTTTGACGAGCTGAAGGCCAAGATCAAGGAGTTCACGCCCGAGAAGATGGCGCCGGTCTGCGGCATTCCGGCCGAGACCCTGCGCGAGGTCGCGCGTACCTATGCGCGCGCGAAATCCTCGATCATCTTCTGGGGCATGGGCATCAGCCAGCATGTCCATGGCACCGACAACGCGCGCTGCCTGATCGCGCTTTCGCTGATCACCGGCCAGATCGGCCGTCCCGGCACCGGGCTGCATCCGCTGCGCGGCCAGAACAACGTGCAGGGCGCTTCCGACGCCGGGCTGATCCCGATGTTCCTGCCCGACTACCAGCCGGTCGGCCGCGACGACATGCGCGGTGCGTTCGAGAAGCTGTGGGGCCAGCAGCTTGATCCCGTGCGCGGCCTCACCGTGGTCGAGATCATGAACGCGATCCATGCCGGTGAGATTCACGGCATGTATGTCGAGGGCGAAAATCCCGCGATGTCCGATCCGGACCTGCAGCACGCGCGCCAGGCGCTGGCCAAGCTCGACCATCTCGTGGTGCAGGATCTGTTCGTCACCGAGACCGCGTTCCACGCCGACGTCATCCTGCCGGCCTCGGCTTTCGCGGAGAAGTCCGGCTCCTTCACCAACACCGATCGCCGCGTGCAATTGGCGCGCGAGGTGATCAAGCCGCCGGGCGATGCGCGGCAGGATCTCTGGATCATCCAGGAGATCGGCAAGCGCATGGGCCTGCCGTGGAATTATTCCGGCCCCGGCGAGGTCTTCACCGAGATGGCGCAGCTGATGCCGTCCTTGAAGAACATCACTTGGGAGCGCCTGGTGCGCGAGGGCGCGGTGACCTATCCGGTCGACGATCCCAACAAGCCCGGCAACGAAATCATCTTCACCACGGGCTTCCCGACCGCGAGCGGCCGCGGCAAGATCGTGCCGGCCAAGGTGATTCCACCCGACGAACTGCCGGACGACGAATATCCGATGGTGCTGTCGACCGGGCGCGTGCTCGAACACTGGCACACCGGCTCGATGACGCGGCGCTCCACCGTGCTCGACCAGATCGAGCCCGAGGCGGTCGCCTTCATGTCGCCGAAGGACATGCGGCGCAAGAAGCTGCAGCCCGGCGATTTCATACGGCTCGAGACGCGCCGCGGCGCGGTCGAGGTCAAGGTGCGTTCCGATCGCGACGTGCCGGAGAACATGGTGTTCATGCCGTTCTGCTACGCGGAGGCGGCGGCGAATCTGTTGACCAACCCGGCGCTCGATCCGTTCGGCAAGATCCCGGAGTTCAAGTTCTGCGCGGCGAGAGCCGAGCCGGCCGAGATTCGTAGCGCGGCCGAGTAGGGCGGCGTTTCAGATAGCGCCGGCCGCCTGCGCCGCGGCCTTGTACTCCGCGGCAGTGGCTTCGGCCCGGGCCAGGTTTTCCAGCAGCCGCTGGCTGGTCAGGACCAGGAAGTAATAGCCGAACTGCGGGTTCTGGAAGTAGATTTCCAGCAGCTTTTCGTAGGTGATGGTCAGCGCGTGACCGTCCTCGATGCAGTCGATGGTCGCGGTGCGGCGGTTGTCGGGCGTGAGGAAGCCGAGCTCGCCCATCAACTGCCCCGGCGGAAGCTCGACGTTGAACTCGACCACCCGGAATCGGCCGGTAACCGTCAGCAGCATCTCCTTGGCGGCGTCGCCTTTCTTCATCAGGATGTCGCCCTTGCGATAATTGCGTTGGGTCATGAACGGCCTGAGCCACTCCATCGACGAATCGCCCTGCGTCGCGCTGCGCGCCTTCTTGATGAGCGCGAGCATCTGGCGCAGGCGCCAGGCGTTGACGGGAATCAGGAGCAGATACATCAGGAAGGTCGTGATGACACCGGTCAGCGCACCGTAGATTGCGAAGAAGGCGCAGCCGATCATGTTGGCGACCCGCAGCGGCACCATGGTCTGGGTCAGCAGGGTAGCGACGAAGAAGATCGCGCCGACCACCGCGAACGCGTTGGCCAGCGTGATGTTGTGCAGGAAGATTTCCAGCAGGCGGTTGAAGATGGCGTCCCAGGTGACGTTGTCGGGGTCGAGGCCCATCTGGATCAGGATCTTGGCGATCCTCAAATTGTCGGTGGCCGCATCGAGGATGCGGTTCAGCGTGTCGGACATGTCTGCGCTGAGATAGTACATACGATTTTCGCCAAAGTGCTGGTGGTGGATTTCAGACCGGAAACAGGTCGATTCAGGCAGGAGACTTGGCCGGGCGTCAAGTCAAACAAAGGATTCAATGGGCCGGGCATGGGAACGACTTGCCCGCCGGCCGCGCCTATGCGGCCCCTATGTACCGGTTGGGCCGGACATCTCGATTTCCTATGCGTTTTGCCTGCATTTCTGGCCATCCAGCCTGCCTGGACGTGACGATTCGGATGACGAGCAATGACCTTGTTTCACCTGCATGATGATTTCGCCGCAACCGCCGGCGGCCGGACATCTCGATTTCCTATGCGGTTTGCCCGCATTTTCGGGTGATCCGGCCTGGACGCGCCGGATTCGGATGAAGAGCAATGACCTTGTTTCACCTGCATGATGATTTCGCCGCAACAGCCGGCGAAAGCCGCCTCACATGGGCACGCGCCTCGGCCTGGTTCGTCGCTGCCCTGAAAACGATCCACCAGTCGATCGTCGCCGCCAAGACCCGCCGGCTGCAGCGTGAACTGATGTTTCACGGCAACCTCGGCAGCGACTCGCTTGATGAGATCGTCGGCGAGAGACCCCTTGGCGCTGAAGAGGTCGCGAAACTTCCGCAGCGGCCGATGGTGCTGGGCGACAAGTGGGATTTCTAGACGTGATGTCTCGCCTTGCACCGGCGCTCCTTGCCGCCATGACGGCTCTGCTCACGTTCATGTTCCCGGACTGGTATGGGCCGAACGGGCGGTACCGGCCCGGGCAGCATTACATGAGGGGACCTGGTCCGAAATGGCGCGCCAAGCGAGGCATGTGAAACAGCCGCGCTCACAAGCGCCGGGCATGTAACTCGGTTCGCGCGTGATGACGTTCGAGCGCGAGCCCCAAGAGACGCACCACTATGTTGACCAAGTCGTCTGGCCTCGCTGGGCGCTCATCCGGGTCGAACGCGAGTCCCACCGCGGCCTTCTGGCCATTGGCTGTTTCAAGAGGCCAAAAGTCGAAACGCGAAGTGAGGTTCGGGTAAGACTCCGCTGCGGGCCGCGGCTCCAGATGTCAAGGCCGATCGCGCCGCCTCCAAATCTGACTCATGGGGTTGGAGCTCGCCGACTTGCTCGCGAAAAACAACTCCGCTCTCATTAACCAGCATGGTGACGGCAGAAACCCGGAACAGAGCGGCAAGGGCGCGAGAAGTAATTGAGACGGCCGCTTTCGCATTCTCGGTCGCAACGAGTTCACTTGTATACCGTTCGAGTATGCCCTGCTGCCTGCTCAACAGCGCTGCTTCGGCCGCTCTCCTGTGAGAGGTAAAAGCAACGCCACTCGCGATGACGCCGACGATAAACAGCAGAGCGATTGCCCAGATGTTCGCGGGGTCGTCAACGGCAAGTGAATAGCGGGGCTCGGTCAGGAAGAAGTTGAAGGACAAAGCACCGAGCACGGCTGCACAGAGCGATGGACCGAGGCCGAGGCTGACGCCCGCGATGATCACCGGTATCACGAATACGAGCGACAGGTTTGGAATGGTGACTTTCATGTCGACGCCGACGGCGACGACCGTCGCGACTGCGGTCATTGCGACCGCAGCCAGGTACCGCGCCGTAGTCGATGCTAGCGGGCCGAGCTCGGTATCGTGACCGGGGCCGCTGTCTTGCTGCCGCTTGGTTTCGGTATCGGTCACGGTTCAACTCCTGCATAACTTACCGGAATTGTATCTCCATTTGAGGATACGCTGAAGAGACCGCAAGGGTCACATCCGCTATCGGCCATGAACCCGGGCGAGTTGACGCCCGTCAATTCCGGCGATGGCTCTGGCGACGGTGGCCTTGGCCGGCTCGTCCAGTTCGACAATTGGCAAGCGCGTATCGGGGTGGATGAAGCCGAGCAGGCTCAGCGCGTATTTCAGCGCAGCCGGATGGTTTGCGGAGAGGCAGGCCTCCAGCGGCGCGATCTTTCTTTGCCGGTCGCGCGCCGTCTGCAACAGTCCCTGCCGCCAGTTGGAAAAGATCATCCGGCACACATCCGGTACGACGTTGGACACGGTCGAAATGCATCCGTCGCCGCCATTCGCCATGTAGCCAAGTGCAATCGCGTCGTCGCCGGTCAACAGGCGGAAATGAGACGGCAGCAATCCACTTGAACGGAGTGGGCGCGAGACATCGCCCGACCCGTCCCGCAGCCCGATGAATTGCCTGGACTCGGCGAGCCGTACCAGCGTGTCGTCGGCCAATTCACGGTTCGTACGCGGGGGGATGTCGTGAAGGATGATGGGCAGACCGGTGGAATCGGCGATTGCGCGGAAGTGTGCGGTGATGCCGCTCTGCATTGGCTTGTTGAGTATGGCACGACCGAAAGGATGGCATCTGCGCCGGCCGCCTCGGCGCGCCGCGTCAGTTCGATCGCCTGGCTGGTCGAATTCGAGCCTGCGCCGGCGATGATCCGCGCACGGCCACGTGTGACGTCGACGGCGGCGCGGATGATGGTTTCCTGCTCGGCAGGCGATACGGTCGAGGTTTCGCCGGCCGTTTCGGGCCGCCATAAAGGCCGTTCTGTTGTTGGGCGACCCAGTCACTCTTGCGGTTGCGGCCGATGAAGACGAGAGGCAGTGCAGTGGAATTACACGAGGGAGGTTCGGCGATCTTCACGTTAATGGTCCTTCCAGAAGTCCTTCCGCGCTCTCGCTGCGTCGCTGCGACGGTCGGCAAGCGCCGGATTGCACGGGCGTGCATATCGTCCGAGACGGGTAGGAATTCGAGTTTGACCGAAGAGCTATCTCATAGCCGCGATATAAGGGGGCCGCGTCAGGCCGGCACGGGCAGATTGATCCCGCCGATCAGGAAATACAGCGCAGTATAACCCACGGCTTCGTCCCAGTAGTTCAGCACTTTGCCGAAGAGCACTTCACGCTTCGCCGTTGCGAGGACAACGCATAGCAGTGTCGACATGACGGCCAAAGCGGCCAGACTTCGGCTGAAGCCTGCTCCGCCGAAGGCGGAAAAGGCGATGAGAATGCTCATCCGCACGAAAAAGCGGAAGAGCACCTGATCGGACCTGAGATTCCCTGGCGGATTGTGGAGCTCGGCCATGATCGTGAAAACCGGGGATAGTGCAGGCGGCGCGGCCTAGACGTAGTTGTCGATCGGTAGCGTCTCGTAGACGTCGCGCGTGATGGTCCTGGCGTCGGGAACGCTGGTCCGGCTTTCTGGAGCGCTGAGGCGCTGTGCTTCGACAAAGGCACTCAGAATGGCGAGCGCAAGATCGGCATGACGCGCCTCGATCGATTGGTCGAGCCAGTCGGGCAGCTCACGCTCGCGCGACAGGGCGCAATACCATTCGCCGTCGTCATAGGCGAGGCGGCGGACTTGCCAGAACGGCAACTCGAGGTCGATCAGGGCAATCGCCGCGTCGGTCCAGGCGCCGGACTGGATCAATCGTGCGAGCCGGGCGGTCTTCGCGGTCCGGCCGAGCGAGGGATAGCGGCGGCAGGCCGCGTCCATCACGTCGCCCACCAGCGTCGCATCCGCTTTGGCAGCGTCGTTCAGGCGCCGGGTCAGTGCGCCGAAATCGTTGATGTCCCTGATGTGCAGCATGATGTTTGTCTCGTCTTCGTTCGCCCACCTGCCCAAATTGGGCAAATCGCCGTTTGAAAACGAGAGGAGGCGGAAGGCGTCGATATAGGAATTTCATAAGCGCTGGTGCCCATGAGCAAACGGGATCGTGCCTTTATGAAATTCCTATAAGTTTTGCAGCAGTTTCCTCCTCGAAAACCTATGCGGCTGGTGCCACCTGTGGCCCCGACAAACGCGGAAGAGCGCCATCGTTCGGTGCCTCCGCGCACGACGCACAGGAGCACTCCCATGCTTGATGTCCTTATGCTGGCGCTGGCCTTCGGCTTCTTCGCCGCGGCGATTGGCTACGCCTACGCCTGCGAACGGCTGTGAGAGGAGCGACGCCATGATCTTCGATTACTCGCTCGCCGCCGCCGTCTCGCTCGGCCTTCTCGTTTATCTCACCTATGCGCTGCTGCGTCCTGAGCGGTTCTAAAGCTCGCTTTCAAGAGGCAATTCCCATGACCGTTATCGGCTGGACTCAAATCATCCTTTATTGCGCGATCGTGGTCGCGCTGGTGAAACCGCTGGGCTGGTACATGACGCGCGTCTTCAACGGCGAGCGCACGTTCCTCTCGCCGGTTCTGCAGCCGGTCGAAACCGGCCTGTACTGGATCAGCGGCGTCGACGCGAAACGCGAGCAGCATTGGTTGACCTATACCGTCGCGATGCTGCTGTTCCATGTCGGCGGCGTGCTCATCAACTACGGACTGATGCGGCTGCAGGCAGTGCTGCCGTTCAATCCGGCCGGGCAGTCGGCGGTCGCCGAGGATCTGTCCTTCAACACGGCGATCTCCTTCATCACCAACACCAACTGGCAGAACTACGGCGGCGAGAGCACGATCTCGTATCTGGTCCAGATGCTGGGCCTGACGCACCAGAATTTCCTGTCGGCCGCGACCGGCATCGGCTCGCGGTGGCGTTGATCCGCGGCTTCGCGCGGGCCTCGGTGCGCACCGTCGGCAATTTCTGGGTCGATGTGACCCGC
>CAWCGA010000024.1:0-62703 GCA_963794775.1 uncultured Alphaproteobacteria bacterium
CACTCCACCGTCAAATGCGGCGTGGTGCCGATCCCGGCACTGGCATAATTGAGCGTTTCCGGCGTCTGCCTGGCCCGCGCGACCAACTCCGGCATCGAATTTATTCCCGATGCGCGCGTTGCGATGAACACGTTGGGAGAGGTCACGAGTTCGGCGACCGGAGCGAAATCCTTCACCGGATCGTATGGCACCTGTTTGTAAAAGCCGGGGTTCACGACGAACGCGCTGGACGTCAGCAGCAGCGTGGTGCCGTCCGGAGCGGCGCGGGCCACGGCGGCGGTGCCGACGTTGCTACCGGCACCGGGTCGATTCTCCACGACAAAAGTTCCGCCCAGCGCCTCGCCCAACTTGACGCTCAGAAGCCGGGACAACAGGTCGCTCGGGCCGCCCGCCGCGAAGGGCGCGATGATGCGGACGGGACGATCCGGATAATCCGCGGCGCCAGCCGATCGCGCGGACACGCTCGCGCCGAGAGCGACAGCGCCGGCGCTGCGGAGCAATGCGCGGCGCGTGAGCAGGCCATGATCCGTCATGTCGACATCTCCTCGAACGACCGCCTGCAATTATCCGGCCCGCAACGGCAGCGTGACCGGCGCACCGATCCGCATGGAATGTTCGATCGCCAGCGTCGCCTCCAGCGTGGCGCGCGCATCCACCGGCGTCGCCAATGTACAAGCCCGGCCGGTGGCAAGATGATCGAGCCAGGCCCGCGTCTCGTTGGCGATCGGACCCCAGAATTCGCCCAGCGCCCAATCACCCGGCGTTCCACTCTGGAGAAACACCATGTTGACGTTGTGGTCCGGCAGATAGACATGCGGCACGCCGGTCTCGCTGTACATGATCTGGTCGGTGTGATCGTCATCGAGGATCATCACGCCGCCCGTTCCCAACACCTCGACGCGCGCGGCGTGGCCCAGTGCCGGATATTTTTCCGGCAAGGCATAACTGACGCCCAAATTCACCACCGCGCCGTCATCGTAGGTCAAGACCGCATAGCTCACGTCGGGGACGTCATGGCCGGCGGCCTTCAGCACGCCGGTTTGCCCGCGCGCATAGATCTCGACGATATGCCGGCCCTCGAACAGCCAGTTCATCAGATCGACGTAGTAGGTCAGCGCGTCGACGACCGGGGTTGCATGGGGATTACGCGCCAGCATGGCGAGCCCCTGGGAGCGCGAGTTGAAGACCCGCGCGGCGCCGCCCGTCAGTGTGCCGATGCGTCCTTTCAGGACCTGCTCCTTCGCGATCTGGTAGCGCTCCTTGTAGCGCCGGCTATAACCTACCCTGACGTTACCCCCATACTTCGCCAGCGCTTCGAGCACCTGATCGGCTTCCCGCACCGTCAGCGCGATCGGCTTTTCCACCAGCACCGGCTTTCCGCATCGAATTGCGGCCAGCATGGGGGCCAGATGCTCGCCTTCGCTGGTGGAGACGATCACGGCGGTGACATCGGGATCCTCGATAACGGCGAGGTTATCGCGGCCGCAGCTGCGCGCGCCGATCAGCGTCGCAAGCTTCCCGGCGTTTGCCGGATCGAGGTCGGACACCGCGACGCTGGCAACAGCGGGATGTCCAACTGCCAGGCGGCCCCGCAACGTCCCGATGCGTCCGGATCCGACGATCCCCAGCCCAATTTTATTTGCCGGCATGTGCCGTCCCGCGCGTCACTTGACCAGCGCCGGCATCGGCGCCGGCGCGCCGTCCGGTATTGCGACCCGCCCGGCGATGACGACCGCCGAGACCATGACATAGAAACCGGTGACCGCGACGAGATCCACGACTTGCTGTTCGCCGAGGATTTGTTTTGCCCTGCCGAAAGTGTCGTCCGACAATTGCCGCTTGTTGAGCAATTCGGTTACGAGATCGTAGACGACAGCTTCGTCCGCCTGCATCGCGCCCGGGCGCCTGCCCTCGCGAATATCCTTGATGATGGCATCCGACAGCCCCGCCTTACGCGCCAACGGTTCGTGCGCCCACCATTCGTATTGCGCATCCCATATCCGTGCCTCCATCAGGATCGCCATCTCGTTGAGACGGCGTGGCACCGATGTCTTTTGGCGCAGATATTCGGTCATCATCAAATAGCGTTTCAAGAGCTCCGGGCTTTTGATCAGCATGCCATAGGGACCACCGAGGCCGGCACTGGATTGCTTCAACACTTCAGCCGCGACGGCCTGTTGTTCCCCGTTCAACTGCTCCATCGCGGGTTTGGGAAACCGCGGCCCATCCTGCGCAAACGCGGGCGCCAACCCCATCAACAGCGCAATCGCGCCGCCGATCGCCGCCCTGGTGGTGATTCTTGCCGGCATCGATTCATCCCTGTTTTTCTTTTTGTGTTGTCGGATCGAGAGGCCGATCAAATACGAGGTGGTCGCCGACTTCAAGACGGCAAACTCGATGTCGTCGCCCGGCCTTGTGCGCAATTGCGCATCAGGACCGGGCGACCCAGTATTCCAGAGACGGCAGAGTTCATCTGAACGCCTCTGGGATACTGGATCGTCCGCTCCAAGTGCGCAATTGCGCACAGGGCGGACGATGACAGTCGAGAAGACATGAAGCAGCATCCCCGCGGCGCGATTTTGCGCCCGGGCTTTGCAATTCGTTGTCCCTCTTCAATGAAGAGGGCGCAGGGAATGCCGGGCGCTCAACGCACCCGCAGCCTTGTGTGCGGTAAAAACGAAGCACACAAGCATAGTCACTACAGGTTCGCCGAAACATCCGGCACTCCCTGCGCAATGGCTTTACGGCTTACTCCGTGCTCTCCCCGGGGTGTCGGGCTTGTTAGCCCCCGTCGCCTTGTCGATCATCATTCGACAAGACTTGACGCCAGCGTCGAGGCGCCAGGACCACACGGCTTGACCGTACGCTTCAGTGCACATCGCCCGCGCGCCAACAGCGTCCATTGCATCCCGCCCCACGTCTGGTGACGACTGGCCGAACGCCCCTCGTGTCGAGGCGGGATGTCTTCGTTAAATCATAACTTACGTCTTTCGGAAAGACAAATATTTTTGCGTCGCGAGCTTAACTCGTCGGGCAAAACAGGCGGCGGGTTTTCGGTGTTTTGCCCGTCGTGCTGCAAAAGACACACTCACGCGACCCCGCGGATCGCTATTCTGCGCTCCCTGGGCGTCGCAACCGCGAGGAGCGTTATCGCTCCTGCTCCATTGTCACCGCGACATCTGCGTTCGCGGAAAGCCGGACCTTGTTGCCTTCGACGCCGGCGATCAGGCTCTTGTCGATGAAATGGTGATGGCCCTTGTGCGAGCCCTCGCCGCTGTCCTTTTTCGTCAACTTGATACGGCCGCCATCCATGCGATCGACGGTGCCGACATGCACACCGTCAGCGCCGATCACTTCCATATGTTCCTTGATGTCCATTCAGACCTCCCAAACAAAAAGCTCCCCGAGGGAGCGCTGACGGAAGGGTATCGGCCCTTCCGGTCCTGCGACCCGCTCAGACAATCTTGCGGGGTGCCGAATGTTCCACGGAGCAAAGCCGCGTCCCGCGCCTCTGCGTGCATGGCGATCGCGGCGGGACGCCCATCTCAGCCGAGGGAGGGAGCGCTCACGTATGCTCAGCGTCAAGCGGCCAAGGCGCGGATCGTTTCCGTGATCTGCCGGAAGCTGTAGGGCTTCGCAAAGAAGCGGCCACCGAGAGGAAGATCGGATTCAGCAACGGCCGTGAGGCCGGATGTGGTCACGATGACCATCGTGGGCCATCGACCATGGACATCATGGGCCAGCTGCAGCCCGTTGATCGAACCGGTCGGCATATCGATGTCGGTAAAGAGGGCCCGCACATCATCGCGGACTTCGAGGATCGCGATGGCTTCATCGGCGTCGCCAGCCTCAAGTACATCGAAGCCCGCTTCCTCGATCATGTCGAGCGCATCCATGCGCAACAGACGATCGTCTTCGACGATGAGGATCAATAGTCTCCTCGCCTTGGCTGCATAACCCATCGGTACCCAGATCGTTAGCCGGAATTGGCCGTCGTACCCACCATGGGCGCAATTAGTTCACAAACAACACCACCGGGCCGATAATCGGTCCTCGATTCGCCGCCAAAATCGGCAGCGAGCACGCGCTCGATCAAGCGCGAGCCGAAGCCCTTTTTGCCTGGACTGGTCACGGACGGCCCACCGCTCTCGGTCCATGAGAAGCGAAATCCGCGATCGTCGCCGGTCGCCTTGTTCGACCAAACAATATCGACCTTGCCACCCGCGCCCGACAACGCACCGTACTTGGTGGCGTTCATCGCCAATTCGTGGAGGGCCAACGCCAGGGCGAGCGCCGGCCTCGGCTGAAGTTCCAGCTCGGGGCCATCAAAGCTGATACGGGGGTCGCCCGCGCCATGCGGCGCGAGTGCACGCGACACCACCTCGAGGATCGGGGCGTTAGCCCAACTCGTCTGCGTCAGAATGTCATGAGTTTGGCCAAGAATGACGAGCCGGGCAGCAAAGGCTTCTCGCGCCGCATCGACATCCACGCCTCGCATCGTCTGGTTGGCGATGGCGCCGACCATCGCCAGCGTGTTCTTGATCCGGTGCTGCAGTTCACCGGCCAAAACGGCCTGGCGTGCCGCCGTGTCTTCAAGTTCCGCCTTTGCGCGCCATTCTTCGGTGATGTCGCGCGAGATCGACAGAAGATGTGATATCTCGCCATCGGTTCCAAAGATGGGGGAGACCTGAACATCCCAATGGCGCGGCGTACCCTTGGCGGTTTTGGCGGGCCCCCTGAAGCGCGCCGTCTTGCCAGCTTTGGCCGCTTCGACCGCGAGCGCCGCGTCGAGATTGCCCTGGCCCTCCCAAAAGTCCGGCCACGGGCAACCCTTCAAAGGCGAGAAGTCATCGACTTCCATCACCCGCTTGCCGCCCTCGCTCATGAACTGCAAGCGACCGTCGAGATCCAGTATTTTTATGCAGTCCCCGCAGCCCGAGAGGACGCTGCGCAGAAGATCGTCATTTCCTGTGAGACCGGGCCCGGCCGCATCCAACTCTTCGCTGAGCGAAGTAAGCGCGTGCGCTTGCTTTCGAGGCAACATGAAAACTCCACCCCGGCCGCGCCGGATGGCGCACGGTAACAGATGCACCGGTCAAGTATACCTTGCCGGTCACGAACGCCAGCCGCTGAATCCCTCTCGTGCGTCGCGTCGTTCCCGCGCGAAAGCGGGCCGCACCCCCGAAGGCACGACCCGCTCAACCGCTGGGCAATGCGGCTTACTTTTTCATATCGTCCTTCTTCATCTTGTCCTTCGACATGCCGCTATTCATGCCGGTCGTGTCCTTGCTCATGGAACCCTTGTCCATGGAGTTCTTGTCCATCGAACCCTTGTCCATGTTGTTCATGCCGGGCTTCTGCATGTTGTCGGACTGCGGCGCCGGACCGGTGTTGGTCTGAGCAAAAGCGGAGCTGCACATGAGCGTGAGAGCGGTGGCGATCAGAATCTTTTTCATTGGTCGTCGTCTCCTGGTTGAAAAACGCCGGGGACAATGGCTCGCGAGAACGGCTGTTCCTATTCATGGTCGTGACGCAGGTAAAGAATGCTGAAACCTTCGCCGGTTCCGACCGTAGCGACTTCACTTTCCTGACGACCGCAGTTGCTGCTCCAGTTCCGCAATCAGATCGCGCAGCACTTCGGTGATGTGTCCCTCCGGAAATTCGCGTGCCAGCTCGCGATAATTCGCGAGCTTTTGTTCTGGTGTCAGTTTGTCTTTATGCGGGCCCATCGAGAGATATGACGCGGCAGCAGCGAATGTTCCTCGGGCGCGGCACTGCTGACGAGTGGCTCAGCTCGCGGGATTGCAGCCACCGAAGTAATCACCGGTCGTCGGTCAGCGCCCGTAGTTCTCCGGATGCGACCGCTATTCCCGACAACATACTTATAAAATTAACATCTTCTGGCGCATCGTCCCGACATTGCAGATCAAAACGGGACGTCCATTGCCGCTTGCACACGTCGAAGCAAACCTCGCCACGACCCCATGCGACGCTTGCGGGCGCGAGGCCGCGCATCTCGCCACGCTCCGCGCGCTATCGGATCAGCCGATGCTCGCCGTCTACAAATGCGTCCACTGCACGATGATCACGATCGTCCCTCCCGTGAAGGGATAACGCGTTAGACGGCGGGCGCGGCGGTCCCACCACTCGGGTCGAGATAATTCCTGAACCCCCGGAACGCCGATGCAGACCGGATGTTGCCTTGACGGCGACGGAATCTTTGCGAGAGCGGGACAGTCACCATCGCGATTAGGGCGGAGTAACGCCCGCCCGGTCGCGGTACTGCCCAACCAACCATCGAGAGACCGTCACATGATCAGGCGCAAGCCCACCTATTTTCGCAATTCGCTGGACCTGAGGGACAGGGTGCAGGTCAAGGTCCTGCGCAGGCGTCTCAAGCTGTCGGGTGAACAGTTCGCCAATATCGTCCGAAAGTCCGGCAGTTCGATCTCGGCCATCACCAAGGAAGCCGGGACTTTGCGCTAGCGAACGGCCGGCTGCTTCTAATCGGTCCGCTGCGGCATCTCGAAAACGAACCTCGTCTCTTCCTGGGTCGACGTGGCCCCCAACGTGCCGCCATGCGCTTGAGCGATCTGCGAGGCGATGTAAAGGCCGAGCCCGAGGCCCTGCAGACTGGGCCTGTCCCCGCGTGAATATGGCTTGAACAAACTCGCCATCGCTTTGTCGGATATCGGCTGGCCGTAGTTCGTCACCGCCAGTTCAAATACGCCATCGATCGTTCGCGCGGAGACGCGAATGGGCCGACCCTGATCGCCATAGGTGATGGCATTGCCCAAGATGTTGGAGAACAGCTGTCCCATCTTGCTCCGATCGCAATCGACGGGCTCTTCGACATCAATCGCGGCTTCGATCGCGACATCCGGCCATACCGATCGAAGTTCGGCAATCACCTGCTCCAGAACGGGTGTCAGGGGCTGCTTGGCATCGCGCCTGATGGTCAGGCCACCCCCGAGACGACCCCTGGCGAAATCCATGATGTTGTCGACCAGGCCTGCCATGCGCAGCACAGATTTCTGAATCCCCAGGATGATCTCCGGCACTTTCAGCCGGTCGGGATTCCTGAGCAGGACCCGCATGCCGGCGTCGACGGAAGCCAGCGGATTGCGTAGGTCGTGTCCGAGAACGCCGATGAATTGCTCGCGGAGTTCGGACGTCGTTCTTTCGCTCAAGAGGTCCGCCTGACTTTGTTCCAGGCGCATGTTGAGCTCGAGCTGGGTAGCGATCAGCTCGCCCAACAGCTGAAGGGAACCGAGGATTTCCGGGCTGTTCAGCTCGCGCGGCATGGGGTCGATGGCGCAGAGCGTACCCCAGATCGTTCCGTCGCCGAGGATGATCGGAGCCGAGATGTAGCTCCTGAAGCCGTACATCGCCGGCGTCGGATGATTGCAGAAGGCGCCGTCGGTCTCCACGTCGTTGATGACCACGGTCTGGCCGTGCTGGCGGATCTCGTTGCAGATGGTGGTCTCGACCACCAGCTCGCCGCCCTCCCCGAGGCCAAAGTTGATGTTGTCACGGACCGCGCAGCACACCCATTGGCTCGAGGTGACGCGGGCGATGGCGACGAAGCCCATCCCGGTCATGCGGCCGACCACGTCCAGGATCTTTGGAACGGCCGCAATCTGCCTGATGGCGTCGACTTCGGCTCTGATATCAATTGTCATAACGACTAGGACTGCCCCGTGATCTCCGAGATAAACGCGCGAGGCTAAGGATTGTTCTTGGAACGAATGAGCTGGGCGGAGGTTAGCCAGCCTTATGCCGGAGTAGCAGTGATCGAATCCGATAAACCCAAAGCCGTGGTTCTGGTTGTTGAGGATGAATTCCTGATCCGTATGCATTCGGCAGATATGATCCGCGATCTCGGCTTCGAGGTGATCGAGGCCGTCGACGCCGATCAGGCAGTTTCGCTTCTGGAGTCCGTTCCCGGTATCAAGGTGGTCTTTACGGACATTCAAATGCCGGGATCGATGGACGGCCTGCTGCTGGCCGAGGTCGTGCGCAACCGCTGGCCCCCGATCGCCCTCCTGATTACGTCAGGCAAGGTGCGCCCTCCCGCGGACGACATGCCTGATGGCGCGCGCTTCATTCCGAAACCGTATTCGCCGTGGCAACTCAAGGAACAGCTGCACTTGCTCACGGCGTGACGACCGGGTCTTCACCGACCGGCAATCACGACGCCACGCGGGATGCCAGGACTCGATAGAAGAGCCAGCCACACATCGCGGCGAGGATGAGCCAAACGCAGATGACGACGATTGCGGCCGCGCGGCTGACAGGCCGATCCTGGACAGCCGCGGCGCGTTCACGATGCTCGGCCATCACGTCGGGGGGAATCAGCCGGATCACGAGCCAGATGCCGAGGGGCACCAGGATCACATCGTCGAGATATCCCAGCACCGGAATGAAATCCGGGATGACATCGATCGGCGACAAGGCGTAGCCGGCGACGACCAGCGCCAGCGCTTTCGCATACCAGGGAACGCGAGGATTCCGGCTCGCAAGATAAAGCGCGTGCACGTCGCGCCTGATGCTGCGAGCCCAGGATTTCAGCCGCCCGGCTGTTCCGTGCTCCATCCCTTCGTCATCCCCCGTATGGATATTCGACCGCGGACTATTGTATCGGCAAGGGAGCAGCCGCTTCAAACCTCCGAGCGCAGACGATCCGCAACGCAGCGCGCGATCTCCGCCGGGGCCTCGTCGGGAAACGGAGATACCGAGCTGACATTGATCTCGCCGAGCACGTAACTGTCGACGCCGTCGCGGGACGGCCCGAGCATGAAGTCCGCGTCCCAGATCATCGGCAAGTCCCGTCGCGGAATGTCCAGCAATGAGATCAGCTGCGGGGTCCACGCGTCCTCCATCAACCGACGCAGCCGTTGGAATCGCGGGTCGGCGTTGGAGCTGTAGCGCCGCGGCCCGGCCTCGGCGCGCGCGACCGGAGCGTCGACCAGAGCTCTGACCTTGTGATGGCCGAAGCCGGCACAGCGATCGCCCGCCATATAGCAGCGCACCACGCCTTCGCTGAGGCGCGTCTGATAGGGTTGATCGATCACGCAACCGTCTTCGAAATAGTCGGTGCATCGGTCGAGAAATTCGTTCAGCGGCAGCTCCTCGGATGCATCCTTGGTGGCATCCAGCACGCGTATCGTCTCGCTCGCCGGCAGCCTCTCGACTTTCCAGACGCCCTGGCCGCCGTTGCCCCGATTGCGCTTGATCACGCGAGGTCCGACGGCAAGCCGCGCCGGCAACTCGGCGCACATCGCATCGCGCGAGCGATACAGCGCCGTGTCGCACCCCCAGCCCATGGTGCGGGTGGAAAAGAGCACCTCCTTGGTGCCCATCTTGAGGATCACATCGGGATGGGCGCTCACCCAGACGCCCCGCGCCGCAACCTCACGCAGCAGCGCGTCGAGACCGGCGCGGTTGCGCCCCTCGTGAATCGGGTTGACCCAGACGAGCACGCCATCGACGGTGGCGAGTTGGGCGCGCACGGCGTCGCGAACATCATCTTCATAGACCACCGGTTCAGCATCGATGCCATGCGCGGCGAGCGCCGCGAAGACAGCAGCGAACCTGCCGCTCTCGGCAGAGACGTTGCGGCGCGCCGCTTCATCACCGCGCCAGAGAAGCGCCACGCGGCCACGACGAACAGGTTCAGGCATGGAATCCTCCCATGCCGCCGCCGAACTTGATCATATGGAGATGAAGCATTTCGCCAAATCCCTCGGCCCGGCGTGCGGGCGAAGTGCAGTGCTTGGGCGAAATGCCTTTGAAAGCACCGGGCGACTGCAATCGAGCCCGGCGGCAATCAGATCGCACAATCGACGGAATTTGTAAAGCCGCCGTCCAAGTCTTCAGTCGTTGCGCGAACCATAGGCGGTCTTTGCGAGGTGGTAGTGGCCCGCGCTCAGCCTGAAGGTCTGATGCAAGCATCCCGATGCATTGCAGTAGCTGGCGCCCGCGCAGTGCAAATGCTCGTAATGCAGATGTACCTCGTCGTGGAAATATGTCGCGAAATAATGCCCCGCATCCGGGCGCGTCGGGCATTTCGCCAGCACGGCGCTGCGTATGTCGGCGGGAAGACGATCGATGTGTTCGGCGTTCCAGGGCGTGTCGTGCACGAATTGCGCCTGCGCCGCCGACAACGGCGCGGCCAGAAAGGCGGCCAGTATCGCGGCGTGCGCTTTCATAGCTTCTCTCCCTCACGATGACAGTGCTGCGATGCGCTCGACGGTGTTTAAGTTCGTGGCGATCTTGTCTGGCGCGCCGATACTGATAGCATGACTACTTCGGGGGTGTCGCAGCCTCCCCGTCAAGTGGTGACCCCACGCAAGCGCTGCTCGCTGATCTATTGGGGCGAGCACATGGACGGGATCACGTTCGAAATTCCACTGTTTTTGATTGCGACTTTTGCCGGCGCGCTCGTCGCCGGCCTTTCCGGTTTTGCGTTCGGCCTCGTCGCCGCATCGCTGTGGCTCTACATCCTGACGCCGTTGCAAAGCGCGACCCTGATCGTCGCGTTCGGGCTGATCGTGCAAGGTTACTCGGTCTGGAAACTCCGCAAGGCGCTCGACTGGCGCAAGGTCTGGCCGTTCGTGCTCGGCGCGGCATTTGGCGTGCCCGCGGGCGTCTCGCTCCTCACATGGTCCGATCCGCGTAGCGTCCGCGTCGCGGTCGGTATCTTCCTTGTGCTTTACAGTCTCTATGCGTATTTCCGTCCCGCGCTGAAGCCGGTTACCGCGGGTGGCGGCGCGGCGGATGCCGCCGTCGGCTTCGCCAACGGTGTGCTTGCGGGACTGACCGGGCTCGCCGGAATCCTGGTGACGATCTGGGCCGGCCTGCGCGGCTGGCCCAAGGAGATCCAGCGCGCGGTGTTTCAGCCGGTTGCGGTCGCGATCTTCCTGATGAGCGCGTTGTGGCTCGGCGCCAAAGGGACTGTCACGGCAGAGACGGCGAAGCTGTTCGTGCTGGGCTTGCCTTGCCTGATCGCCGGGACGTGGCTCGGCCTAAAACTGTTTGGACGCATCGACGAGGCGACATTCCGCAAGGTCGTTCTCGCACTGCTGTTCGTGTCGGGAGCCGCCCTGATCTTCTAAGGCGCGGCCGGATTGCGAAGATTGTTCCTGCGCAAACGTTGAACTGTACGTGATGACGCCGCGCAGTCGAATGCTCGCGCGGGTGGAAGCACGTTGACAGTCAGCACGCCAAGCAGTCTATTCCAGACATGGGGGCAGCGATCCCCCCGTGAGGCGACATGCCCAAGAATCGCGTCCTGTTCACGAAGGGCGCAGCATGTCCGCAAACCATCTCCACTTTCGTCAAACCAGATGTTTCCTCGCACTGCTGGGGCTTGGCCTGTCTTTCGCCGCGCCGGCATGGGCCGCCGATAGCAGCGCATCGCCAGACAAGCAAACGATCGTCTTCGTCTGTCTGCACGGCTCCGTGAAGAGCCAGATGGCGGCTGCACACTTCAACAAGATCGCCGGCGAACACGGCCTGCCCTACACCGCCGTCTCCCGCGGCATTGAAGTCGACACGTCCATTCCCACGAGAATCAGGGACGGCCTCAGCCTCGACGGGCTCGCGCCGCTCGACGATGTACCAAAACCCCTGACGGCGGACGAAGCGGACACGGCGGTCAAGGTCGTGGCGTTCGACACGGTGCCGGACGACAAGAGAGGCGCGGCCGAGGTCAACTACTGGTCCGACGTCCCGCCGGCGACCCGAGACTATGCCGCGGCGCGCGATGCCATCGTGCATCACATCGACAGTCTCGTGCCGGCGCTGGCGGCGAAAGGTGCTGCACTGGAAACCCTACAGGGCGTCGTCACCGTTATCGATGAGCGCAATGATCGCGTCAGTCTGCAACTCACCTCGGATAACAACGGTGATTTCAGGGTCCAGGACGGCCTCATCTTCAACGCGATCCGCGCCGGCCATCGCGTCGAAATCACCGTCCAGACGACCGGAGGCGCCAGGACCATCGTCGCACTCAAGAAGCTCTAGGGAATCAGCGGGGCAGCCGAAACACGACCACAGGAGACCATGATGTCCAAGAAGTTCTGGACTGCCGCTTCCATCCTTGCAGCCCTGTTTGCCACCTCCGCCTACGCCCAGACCATCGACTGGAAGGTGTTCGTCGAACCCTTCATCTCGGCTGCTCGCGCCCAGGACGTCGATTGGCAGAAGGTCGACGAGACGCTGGGCCGCAAGCCCGCCGTCTCCGGCGACGTGCATCGTTACGGCTTCCCGCGCAGCGATCTCTCGGTGACGCTGGACGGCGTCACCATCAAGCCGTCGCTGGCGCTCGGCGGCTGGATCGCGTTCAAGCCGATGCATGGCGGCGTCATGGCGATGGGCGACCTCGTGCTGCTGGAGACCGAGATCAATCCCGTGATGGCGAAGATGATCGCGGGCGGGCTGGAGATCACCGCCGTTCACAACCATCTGCTGCGCGCCAACCCTGCGACCTTCTACATGCATGTCGCCGGCCATGGCGATCCCGCCAAAATCGCGGCCACGATCCATGACGCGCTTTCAGAGAGCAAGACGCCGCTGACGGTCGCCGCACCGTCGGGTCCGCCGCCTGCGCCAGATCTCGACACCGCGCAACTCGACCAGATCATCGGCGTCAAGGGACAGAACAATGGCGGCGTCTATGCCTTCAACGTACCCCGCCGCGACCCCGTCAGCGAAGGCGGCATGCAGCTCGTGCCCGTCGGACCGCTGGGCGTTGCAACCGCGATCAACTTCCAGCCGACCGGCGGCGGCAAGGCGGCGATCACCGGCGATTTCGTGATGACCGGCGAGGAGATCAATCCCGTGATTAATGTACTGCGCTCGAACGGCATCGAGGTGACGGCGCTGCACAGCCACATGCTGGACGAGCAGCCGCGGCTGTTCTTCATGCATTTCTGGGCCAATGACGACGCCATCAAGCTTGCGCGGAGCCTGCGCGCGGCGCTCGACAAGACCGCGAGCACCAAGAGCTGAGGTTCAACCGAGGGGGAACACCGATGCGTATGGTTGCAATGGCAATTCTGATGCTGGTGGGGACGTTCGGCAGCATGGACGCCGCTCGCGCGCAAGCGAGCTGCAAGGTGTGCGCCGACCAGCGGGCGGCCTGCATGAAGAATTATGCCGGCCCGACCTGCAAGTCCGAGTACACGATGTGCATGAAGTCCTGCAAGAAGTGACAGACAACGATCACCGCCGTATCGCCTTGAGGCGGCGTGCGTCGGCGGCCGCCTCGGCCAGCAACCAGTTCCGGAACGTCACGATCTTCGGCAGGTTCGACGTCGCCTTCGGACAGAGTATCCAGTAGGTCTTCGACAGGGGAAGCGACTGCGGAAACGGCCGAACCAGGCGGCCGTTGATCAAGTCCCATGCCGCCAGCGTCGTTCGCGCCAGCGCCACGCCCTGGCCGTTGATGGCGGCGTCGATGACCATGCTCACGCGATTGAGCACCGGACCGTGCATGGCCTCGGCATCATCGACGCCGACTGCGCGCAGCCATTTTCTCCAATCCTCGCGATTGTCGAGATGGAGCAGCGGAAATTTCAGGAGATCGGCCGGCCTGTCGATCTTGCGGCGGCCCGACAGCAGTTTCGGGCTGCACACCACAAACAACTGCTCGCCACTCAACTGAACCGGATCGAGGCCCGGCCAGTTGCCGTCGCCATGTCGGACGGCAAGGTCGACCTCCTCGCGCGCGAAATCGACATGATGCAAGGTCGCGGAGACGCGCAGGTCGATCTCGGGATGCGCCTCGACGAAATGGCCGAGGCGATGCACCAGCCATTTGGCGGCGAAGTCCGGCGACGTGCTCACCGTGAGCACGCCAGCGTTCTGGCGCTGCAGAAGCCGTTCAGTGCCAACCGCGATGCGGTCGAGCGCGTCGCGCACCACGGTGAGATAGTCGCGGCCGGCCTCGGTGATGATCAGGCGCTGGCGCTCGCGATTGAACAGCTTGACGCCGAGTTCGGCTTCCAGCGCCTTGACCTGTTGGCTGACCGCGCCCTGTGTGACGAAGAGCTCTTCGGCGGCGCGCGTAAAGCTCTCATGCCGCGCAGCGGCCTCGAAGGCCTTCAGCGAGTTCAAGGGCGGCAGGCGCGGGCGCATCGGACGACTTCATAAGTAAAACTAGGGCAGGCCGGAGAAAGCATGGTTTGCGGGCAGGCAGGCCGCGGCCCTATCTAAGGGCTCCGGAGCAGCATTTCACGGCTTCAGGAGCTTGTCCATGCCTACCTTGATCATGCGGCCTGTCAACCGGGGAGCGCAACTTCATCAGGAAAACTTGGGCGCGGTTGCCTCCCGATGGCCCGGTTGGCTCGACCTGTGGTCGCGGCGGCGCCAGCGGCAGGCGCTGCGCGAACTCGTCGATGACCCGCATCGGCTCAACGACCTCGGCCTGACCCGGCAGCAGGCGCTGGAGGAAGCCGACAAGCCGTTCTGGCGTTGACGCCACCCCATGGATCGACTTTCGTCTGCTGCCTTTGCCCCAATCTTCCGCAAGACCGTGCTGCGGCTTCTGTTGCTTGCCGGATTATCGCTGATTGTGGCGGCGTTGGCATTTTGCTTCGGCCCGGTCACGCTCGATGCTTTTACTTCGACCGCGCCGCCGATGTGAGACGCGAATATCACGCCGCAAGCGCTTTCAGCCGGCGTATATCATCCGCCGCTTCCGCAAAGACCCAATTGCGGAATGCGGCAATCTTCGGGACCTTTGAGACTGCCTTGGGGCAAACGAACCAATAAGTGTTGGCCATTTTCAGGGATACTTCGATCGGCCGCACCAGACGGCCGTTGACGAGATCCCATGCCGCAAGCGCGGTACGCGCAAGCGCAATGCCCTGACCGTCGATCGCCGCATCGATCAACATGCTCGCGCGGTTCAGGACCGGTCCGGGACCTACATCGGCCTTCACGCCCGCGGCTTCAAACAACCGCGTCCAGTTCTTAGCGTCCTCGAGGCGCAGCAGCGGGAACTTCAACAGGTCAGTCGCTTTCCTGATACGGTTACGCCCGGTGACGAGCTTTGGGCTGCAAACCGCAAACAGCCGCTCCGAATAGAGCCGCTGCACGTCGAGTCCGGGCCAGTTCCCATCACCGTGCCGGATTGCGACGTCGACGTCGTCGCGCACAAAATCGATGTAATGCGTTGTGGCCGAAATGCGTAAATCTACATCGGAATGCTTTTCAGCGAAGCGACCCAGGCGATTGACCAGCCATTTTGCAGCAAAGTCGGGTGACGTGCTGACGGTCAGAACGCCACTTCCCTGACGCTGCAACAGTCGCTCCGTACCGGCGGCGATCTGGTCCAGCGCGTCACGGATCACAGCCAGGTAGTCGCGCCCGGCCTCGGTCAGGATCAGCCGTTGCCGTTCGCGATGAAACAGCTTGAGCCCGAGTGTGGTTTCGAGCGCCTTCACCTGATGGCTGATGGCGCCCTGCGTGACGTTCAACTCCTCGGCGGCGCGGGTGAAGCTTTCGCTGCGGGCCGCGGCTTCGAAGGCTTTCACGCCATTCAATGATGGGAGACGACGCGCCATCGATGATTCTTCATGAGGAAACCTAACAAAGGTAACAAGCGTGCATTGGAAACTCCAGACTATCTGCAATCCGTGATCATGAGCTTTTCTCAAGCATACCTGAGAAAGGATGCTTTGCGAAGCTAAGCGATGGGCGGATAGTCCGGGATGCTTCGCCTTGAAGCGGCCGGGCCATCGACGCAGCCGCCCGGTTCCTGAAAAAGACGCTCGCTCCGTCTCAAGCGCTGCTCCTGACCCCGCATGGGGAGGAGCACCTATGACCGATCCGTCCATCGCCGATCCGCCTTCAGCCTATTCGCCCGCAGCCGCCATCAGGCCGGCCGCGCCCCCGGCGCGTCCCGTGGCCGCTCGAACAAAGCTGCTGCTGGAAGGCCCCATCTTCGCGACGCTCCTGCGGCTCGCTGCACCCAACATCCTCAACCTCGTCGCGTTCGTCGCCGTGATCATCTTCGACGGCTTCTTCCTCGGACGGATCGGAACGGACGCGCTCGCGGGTGCCTCACTGGCGTTCCCCTGGATCATGTTGGTCCTGCAAACCACCAACAGCGGCATGGGTGCAGGCGTATCGTCCGCCGTAGCGCGCGCGCTCGGAGCGGGGAATTGCGAGCGAGCCGACGAACTGACGTTTCACGCATTGCTGCTGGCGCTAGCGCTCGGCGCAGTCTTTTCTACGGTGATGCTGCTCGCCGCGCCGTCGCTGTTCGGCTGGATGGGCGGCCGCGACAAGATGCTGATCGACGCGCTGTCATACGCGAACGCTGCTTTCGGCGGCGCAGTCTGCATCACAGTGCTCAACCTGCTCGGCAATGCCGTACGGGGAACCGGCAACATGAGCCTGCACGCGGGCGTGCTGGTCGGTTGCGTGATCGCGCACATCGCGCTCGCGCCTGCCCTGATGTTCGGATATGGGCCGTTTCCGGCGATGGGGCCTGCGGGTGCCGGCTGGGGGCTGGTGATTCCCTTCGGCGTCGGCAGCCTGATCATGATCGGCTACCTACGCTCGTCGCGTTCGATCGTTCGTTTGAATTTCTTCGGGCTCACGCCGCGATGGGCGCTGTTTGCGGATATTCTCAAGGTCGGCGTGCCTGGCCTGATCAATACCGCGATCACCAATCTGTCCGTGGTCGTCCTGACGGGCATCGCCGGCCAGTTCGGCCCCGAAGCCGCCATCGGTTACGCCATGGGATCGCGGCTCGAATACATCATGCAACCCATCGCTTTCGGCTTTGGAACTGCGATCGTCGCGATGGTGGGGACGAACTGGGGCGCGCAGCAATATGACCGTGCGCGCCGGATCGCCTGGACGGGCGCGGCGACGATCGCGCTTGTTTGCGGGACCCTCGGACTGATCGTGGCGGTCCGTCCCGGCGTGTGGTTGGGCCTGTTCAGTGATGACGCCGAAGTGGCGCGGCTCGGAGCGATGTACTTGCATATCGTGGGCCCCGTCTATGTCTGCTTCGGCCTCGGTCTCGGGCTGTTCTTTGTTTGCCAGGGATATGGCCGTGGCTTTTCGGCAATGATCGCAAACGGCATACGATTGCTCGTGGGCGCGAGCGGAGGACTCGCGGCGGTCTACTGGTTCAATCTCGGTGTGACCGGCCTGTTTGCGGCCATTGCCGCCGGTTTCTGCATTTACGCTGCGCTGACCACCCTTGCGGTCATCAGGGTTTCACCAGCTACCGGGTGATGGATGCAGATTCCATTTGAGCGGCACTGACAGGCCGGGCTAACATCAGTTGTCTCATCCGGGAGAGTTGCAACATGCGAAGTCTGTTCGTGGCGGGTCTGATCGCGGCGGGTGCCCTGCTCTATGGCGCGACGGCGGCCGATGCCGGATGCGGCCCGGGCTGCCACATGAGCGCACTCGGCGCCTGCGTCGTCGACGGCTGGGGCTCGATGCGCAACGAATGTCCGGTGCCGAGCCAGCCGCGCCCGCCCTGCCCGATCGGCCTGCGCTGGAGGCACGGCGCCTGCATGCAGGCGAACTAGCGCGCGGCGGCTCCCGCTCCGCCTGCGATCGAGCGCGTCTCGTCGCGGTGGCAACGCGGACAGCGGAAGATCAGTCGGCCCCAGGAGACGCCGGTCTCGATGGCCTTGGTCGCCATCGGCCAGGCGCCGCAGTTGGGACATTGGGTGAGGACTTCATCGGCTGATAGATGCATGGCGGAAAATCTCCGAACAAAAACCTGCCAGTTGCAAACGCCGGCCTCTTCCGTCCCGTTCCGCACGTTGAAAATCTGGAACTCCGCTCGCGCCAGACGATTGTCTAAGAGCAGGTGACCCGGGAGCGGGACCATGACGATCGAAGCTGCGACCGAAGAGCTGACACCCGAGGCTGCCCGCGTCTATCGCGCGGCCAAGGCCATCAACGCCATGAGCGACAGCATGGATGCGGAACTGTTGCCGAAGCAGAATCCGGTGCTGGACGCGCTGCGCCTGTTGGCGCGCGAAGCGCCGCTGCGATCGCTGGCGGTTGCGTTCGTGCTGGGCGTGATGGTCACGCGGCGGCGATAACCGGCTACGTTTTTGGGCATGATCTTTTCGGAAACCGCTTCACACCCCGCATCAAGTGTGCGGGGCAGGCTTTTTCCGGATCATGCCACTTCCTCCGGCGGCTTGATGTGCCGGAACGACCACAGCAGCGCGAGGTCGTAGGCGATCTTGAGCGCGCCGCACAACAGCAGGGGTAGGCCGGCAAACGCCGTCGTCAGCAGCACCCCTGAAATCGCGGGACTGATCGCGGACGCAAGGCTGCGCGGCACCGCGGTGACGCTCGCCGCCGCCGGCCGCTCTGCCGGCGTCACCACCGCCATCACATAGGAGGTGCGCGTCGGCACATCCATTTGCGACAGCGCCGCGCGCAGCAGCAGCAGGCCGAGCGCGACGTAAAGATTGGGCGCGAACGCGGCCATGATCAGAAACACGCTCGAAGGGATGTGGGTGAACACCATGGTGTTGACCAGGCCGGCGCGTTTGGCGATCCATGCCGCGACCGGAAATGAGAACGCACCAAGCGTGCTCGACCAGAAGAAGAACACGCCGGCCGCCGACAGCGACAGGTCGAAGCGCTGGAACAGCCACAGCACCAGCAGCGATTGCGCAATGAAGCCGCCGGCGAACGCGTCGACGCAGAACAGCGCGGCAAGTTTGTAGACGGTGCTGCGCGAGGCGCCCAGTGGCGCATGATGCTGCTCCTCGCCCAGCGCGCGCGGCAGGCGCAGATAGATCAGCCCCGAGAGGAGGCCCAGCGCGGCATAGAAATAGAACATCAGCCGGAACGCGGCGAGGTTCGAGATACCTGATGGCGCCAGCGCGTCCGGCAGCGAAGAGGCCAGCGATCCCGCCGCCATCGACAGCGCGCCGATCAGGCTGTAGCGCGCAAAAATGCGGGTGCGGTCGCTGCTCGCAGCGCCGCGCGCCAGCATGGCGTGCTCCAACGGCACCAGCACCCCGAGATCGCCGCCGGACGGATTGATGGTGCCGATGAAGGCCACAGCCGCAATCAGGACGAACTGCTCGACATTGGGAAAGGCAAGGCCGGTCGTGGCGGTCAGCCCGGCGCCGAACAGCATCAGCGCGCGGATGTCGTGGCGCGGCGCGATCAACCCGACCACAAGTGTCAGCACCGCGGTGCCGAGCAGCGAGGCGGTCGCCACCAGGCCGACGCGCGCCGCGTCGTAGCCGAGCGCGGTCATGTAGGCCGGCAGGATGATAATGGCAAAACCGTCGCCGAAGCCGCGCAAGGCTCGGGCGAGATAGAGTGTAATGATGGGTGTGCGTTGTCCGTCCACGCGCAAACAATAGACCAAGGCGGGCGTGAAAAACAAAAGGCCCCCTTGCGGGGGCCTTTGCCTTGGACTGTGTCGGCGCTTAGACCGCATCCTTGGCGGCCTTGACCGGCCGTGCCCGGACGATCTTGCGGGCGGGCTTGGCCTTGAACATCATCTCTTCGCCCGTGAAGGGATTGGTGCCCTTGCGCGCCTTGGTCGCCGGCTTTTTGACGACGACGAACTTGGCGAAGCCAGGCACGAGGAACAGACCGTTTTTCTTCAGCTCCTTGTGGCCGACGTCGACCAGCGTATCCATCACGTTCTTGACGTCGCGCTTGGACAGCGAGCAACCGGTGGCGATCCGCTCAATGAGCGCGGACTTGGAAAGTTGGGTAGCCATAGGGTCTCCTTCGATTCGAATCGGTCTGACAATAAACCAGTATGCGCAGACGCAAGCGCGTTCTGCACAGCTTTGTTGGGTGTAAGTGCGATTTTAGCCTAGAAAAACAGGCAAATTTGCGAGGCGGGGCGCCCCAAGCCCTTAAAAACAGCTTCGAAACGCGATGGGGCGTGCGGGACCGGCGGAATTCTGAACGCCCCGCCCCGACTGAGGGGCCGCAGGGAAGGCCTGTTTGGCCCTCATTTCCGCTTCATCCGTTTGAACCGCACGCCCTGACCGTCCGGCAATCGGGTCGCGACATAGCCGGCCGCCAGGCACGCCTCGCGCTGCGGCATTTTCTCCTGCGGGCTGCGCAGCGAATCCCACCAGGAGGCGCGATGCGACGCCCGCGGCAGCGCGTGGCCCACGATCTCCTCGATCTCATCGAAGCTCAACGTCAGCTCGTTCAGGGTTTGCCGCGCGAGATACTCGCGCAGGGCCTCATAGTCGTTCACGCGAAGTGCACTCCGTTGTCGTCGCGCAGAAAACGGTCGCCGCGGCAACGAAGCGTTAACCGATTAAGGCATCGTTGTCTTTATTTAAGGCTGCAGCAATGTTTGTGGCGCATCCGTAAAGGTTGTGGAGACCACGGATGCGGATTGGAAAGCGCCAGGAAGGGGCTAGGCCATGGCGGCTGTCGGCTAAATTGCTGATCGCCTCATCGGTGGCGACCGTCATCGGCTTCTCCGCCGTTTGCGCCAGCGTCATGCTCGACATGCGGCGCGGTGAGGAGGAGCTGGCGCGCCAGTCGCTGGAAAACCTCGCCTCCGGCATCGAGGCCGACCTCAGCCGCAACATCGAACTGTACGACCTGTCGCTACGCGCGGTGGTCAGCAACATGGTGATGCCCGAGCTGGTCGGCATACCCAAAACGATGCGTCATCTGATCCTGTTCGATCATGCCGCGACCGCCAAGCATTTCGGCGCGATCCAGGTCTTCGATGCCAAGGGCAATCTCACGGTCGATGCCTCCACGCTCGATCCAGTCCCCGAGAATCGCGCCGATGAGGAATATTTCGCCGTCCATCGCGACAACCGCGACCTCGGCCTGTTCATCAGCCGCCCGATGCTGCATCGCGGCGCCTATTCGATCGTGCTGAGCCGCCGCATCTCCGGCGACGACGGCAGTTTTCAGGGCGTGGTCGCCGGCTCGATCCGCTTCAGCTATTTCCATGATTTGTTCGGGCGCCTCAACCTCGATCCGGAGGACGTGATCTCGGTGCTGCGTCACGACGGCACGGTAATCATGCGCACGCCGTTCGATCTCGACGTGATCGGCAAGAATCTCGGCTATCTGACCGTCGCCAGGAGAGCACTCGCCGAACCCAGCGGATATCTGTCGGCGCCCGGCAAATATGACGGTATCGAGCGCCTGATGGTCTGGCGCGGCGGCGCGCAGCCGCTGGTCGTGCTTGTCGGCAAGCCCTGGACCAATGTGCTCAATCTCTGGCGGGTCGAGGCGACGCGGATCGGCGCGATCATGATGGCGCTGATCGTGTTCGTGCTGGCGGTGACGCTGTTTCTGGCGCGCGAGATCGGCCGGCGCGCCTCAGCCGAGGACCAGCTCGAGGAACTCGCCACCACGGACCCGCTGACCGGGTTGAAAAATCGCCGCAGGTTCGACAGCGCCATGGACGACGAGTGGCGCCGCGCGATGCGGCAGCGCACCGCACTGTCGCTCTTGATGATCGATGCCGACCACTTCAAGGCCTATAACGACACGTTCGGCCATCAGGCCGGCGACCAGGTGCTGGTCGGAATCGCGATCTGCATCTCCGATTCGGTGAAGCGCGCCGGCGACTGCGCCGCGCGCTATGGCGGCGAGGAATTCGCGGTGCTGCTGCCGGGCACCAACGCCGCCGATGCGCACAAGGTGGCCGAGACCGTCCGCACCAAGGTGATGGGCTGGTCCGACGATGCCATGCAGTCGACGGTCAGCATCGGCATTGCCAGCACCGTGCCCAATGCGGGCGCGGACTGGCCGCAGCTGGTGCACGCCGCCGACAAGGCGCTCTACGCCGCCAAGGCCGCGGGCCGCAACAAGTGTGTGCTGGCTGAGACGCCGGCGCTGTCGCTGGTGGCTTGATCCTCGTTATTGCGCGAGACGCGTGCCGAACCGTAGGGTGGGCAAAGCGAAGCGTGCCCACCACTTCTATCTCGCGAGGTTCGGTGGGCACGGCGCAGGAGCGCCTTTGCCCACCCTACGCAGCATTCGCTCGCGACGGCGACGGTGTCTATTTTTCCAAATACTTCTTCATCTCCGCGCGCAAACCATCGCGCAAGTCCGGCCGCGACAAACCATACGCGATGTTGGCGCGCAGGAAGCCCGGCTTCGAGCCGCAATCGTGCCGCTCGCCCACGAATTCGACGCCGAAGAATTTTTGCGACTTCGAAAGCCCAATCATGGCGTCAGTAAGCTGGATCTCGCCGCCGGCGCCGCGCTCCTGCTTCTCCAGTATTCTGAAAATCTCCGGCTGCAGGATGTAGCGCCCGGTGATGGAGAAATTCGACGGCGCGGTCCCCTTGGCCGGCTTCTCGACCATGCCGTCGACCTCGAACACGCCTTTCGCCAGATTTTTGCCGACACCGCAGATGCCGTAGTTCTGGGTCTGATCGGCGGGCACTTCCTGCACCGCGAGCAGGTTGGACTTGTCGCCTAGCTTTTCGGCCGCCGCGATCATCTGCGCGAGGCAGCCCGGTTTGTTGAGCACGAGTTCGTCCGGCAGCAGCACCGCGAACGGCTCGTCGCCGACGATATCCCGCGCGCACCAGACTGCGTGGCCGAGGCCGAGCGGCGCTTGCTGCCGCGTAAAGCTCATCGCGCCGGCTTCGGGCTGGTCGCGCGCCAGTATCTCCTGTTCGGCTTTCTTGCCCCGCGCCGCCAGCGTGGTGTCGAGCTCGAACATGCGGTCGAAATGATCCTCGATCACGCCCTTGTTGCGGCCGGTGACGAACACGAAATGCTCGATGCCGGCTTCGCGCGCCTCGTCGACGACATACTGGATCAGCGGCTTGTCGACGATGGTCAGCATTTCCTTCGGCATCGCCTTGGTGGCGGGCAGAACGCGGGTGCCGAGGCCGGCGACGGGGAAGACGGCTTTGCGGATTTTCATGGGGTGCGGTCAGGATGAAACGATTTGAGGTCGCCGTTCGTAGCCGGTTTTGAAGCTGTTCACAAAGGCGGCGAACCGTCCACTGACATGAAATCTTGGATTTTGTTAAACGTCTGGAAACCGCGGACTGGGCCTCCTGAATGCCTGAATTCAGCGGCAACGGGTCAGGTATGACAAGGGAACCAATGGCGAGGCGACTGACCGCTGCGGCGCTGCTGCTGGCAAGCGTAATGCTGTCCGCCCCTGCCCTTGCGCAGTCATCCGGCAACGGCCTGTCGAACTTCCTCGGCGGCATCTTTTCCGGTCCCAAACCCGATGCCTCGGCGCAGCAGCCGCAAGGCGCACAGCAGCAACCCGGCACGACCGGTCCGCTGCCGTGGAGCGGTGAGGACGGCGCATCCGGCCATCTCCTGATGACCGCAAGCGCGATCCGGCAGGCCGCGGCAAACTTCTCCAACTGCGTCGCGGGCATGTGGCCTGATGCCGCACGGCGCGGCGTCACCGAGGAAAACTTCCGCCGCTTCACCGCAAGCCTCACGCCCGACCTGCGTCTGATGGACCTGATGGACGCGCAGCCCGAGTTCACCAAATCGATCTGGGACTATCTCGACATCCTCGTGAACGACAATCGTCTCGCCAAGGGCAAGGAGATCCTCGCCAAATACAAGGCGCAATTCGACGCGACCGAAAAAGCCTATGGCGTAGATCGCTATGCGGTCGCCGCGATCTGGGGCATCGAGTCCAATTACTCGACGCAGATGGGCGACCGCAGTGTGGTGAACTCGACCGCGACGCTCGCCTGCGTCGGGCGGCGGCAGGGCTATTTCAAGGATGAATTCCTGACCGCGCTGGAAATCCTCAATCGCGGCGATTTGCGGCCCGAGCAGATGCGCGGCTCCTGGGCCGGTGCGTTCGGGCCGACGCAGTTCATGCCGACCGCGTTCAAGCGCTATGCGGTCGACGCCGACGGCGACGGCCGCCGCGACGTGGTCGACGATCCCGCCGACCTGATCGCGTCCACCGCAAACAACCTGAAGAAGGATGGCTGGCAGACCGGCCAGAGCTGGGGCTACGAGGTCTCGGTGCCCAAGGGTTTCAACTACATGCTGGCCGACCGCGCCAAGCCGCAGACCTTCGCGCAATGGCAGCGCCTCGGCGTGGTGCGCGCCAACAACGCGCCGTTCCCGAATCCAAACGACAAGGCCTATCTGCTGGCGCCCGCCGGCGCCGAGGGTCCGGGCTTCCTGATGATGCAGAACTTCCGCGTCATCATGAGATACAACCCGGCCGAGGCCTATGCGCTCGCGATCGGCCATTTTGCGGATCGGCTACGAGGGGGCCAGCCCTTCGTGCAGCCGTGGCCGCGGCAGGAACGCGAATTGACCCGCGCCGAACGGCTGGAGCTGCAGCAACTCCTGGCCCAGCGCGGCTTCTACAAGGGCACGCCGGACGGCCAGTTCGGCGGCGACACGCGGCAGGCATTGCGCAACTTCCAGGCCTCGATCGGCGCTGCCGCCGACGGATTCGCCACCGCAGGCGTGCTGGAACAGCTCCGTGGCCGCTAAGGTGCGGTTTTCGGCGCGAAAGTAACCCTTAACGCGCTGATTTTGTTGATGAGCTTGATCGGGGCTGCGGAGAGACGATTTATCGGGTAGAAATGCCTGCTTGCGGCCCGATTTCCGTTATATGTCGAGCCGTTCCGCACCGTCCGACCCGAGCGCAATGTTCAAAGAAACCCGCTTCATCAAGCTCATCACCGAACCCGGCCCGTTGATCGTGCTGGGGGTGACGATTGCGTTGCTGGTCGGGATCGTGGCGCCGGCCTACGCGCAGTTCTTCAATTTCGGCGGTCCCCCGCAACGATCGCGCGGTGGCGGCGGCGGCGGATGGTTCGGCGGCGACTTCTTCGCGCCGTTCCAGCCTCAGGCGCCCAAGCGCGTCTATCAGGATTTCTCCAAGGCGCCGGCGCCCGAGAAACGCGAAGGCACGCCCGAGCGCAATGTCATGGTGATGGGCGACGGCATGGCCGACTGGCTCGCCTCCGGTCTCGAGGACGCCTATGTCGAGCAGCCCGACATGGGCGTGATCCGCAAGGCCAAGAACACCTCCGGCCTGATCAAGTATCAGCCCAAGGGCGATCCGGCTGACTGGGCTGCGGCCGCCAAGGGCATCCTCGCCACCGAGAAGCCCGACGTGATCGTCGTGATGCTCGGCATCAACGACCGCGTTCAGATCCGCGAGCCCGTGTCGGAAAAATCCGACAAGGACAAGGATAAAGACAAGGACAAGGCGGCCGACAAGAAGACCGACAAGAAAGAGGCGCGCAAGGAGAAGCCTGCGCCCGACAAGCCGAAATCCGACGACGCGGCGGCCAAACCCGACGACAAGGCGGATGCCGAGCTGCCGCAGGACGATGCCGAGAACGAGCCGGCTCCGGTAGTGACGCCGGAGAAGACCGCGCGCTCGCCCAATGGCGTGTACGAATTCCGCGACGACCGCTGGGTCGAACTGTACTCGAAGAAGATCGAAGAGATGATCGCGGTCGTGAAGTCGAAGGGCGTGCCCGTGATCTGGGTCGGCCTGCCCGCGATCCGCGGCGGCAACGGCCCCAAGGACATGCTGTTCCTCGACTCGCTGTATCGCGAGGCTGCCGGCAAGGCCGGCATCACCTATGTCGACGTCTGGGACGGTTTCGTCGACGAGCGCGGCCTGTTCATGCAGAAGGGCCCCGACTTCGAAGGTCAGCCCCGCCAGCTGCGCGCCTATGACGGCGTGTATTTCACCAAATACGGCGCGCGCAAGCTCGCGCATTATGTCGAGCGCGAGATCACGCGCCTGCTCGCGACGCGCTCGGCGCCGATCGCGCTGCCACAGGAGCCCGCGACGCCCGACGCCAATGCCGTGCCGGGCCAGCCCGCGCCGCGGCCGATGGCCGGACCGATCATGCCGCTGGTCGCGGCCAGCGTGAACTCGGATCAGTTGCTCGGCGGCCCGGGCACGCGGCCCGCCGCGGTCGATGCGCTCGCCGCACGCACGCTGGTGAAGGGCGAGGCGCTGACGCCGCCGGCGGGACGCGCCGATGATTTCATGTGGCCGCGCCGCGAGGTCGGCCGCGAGCAGGCCAAGGGCGACATGCCGATCGCCAACGCCGCGCCGGGCTCCCCGGGCGCAGGCGTTCCTGGTCAGCCTGGCACCGCCCCAAATGCGGCGCTCGCGCCGAAGCCGAATGCGCCGAAGAAACCCGCGCAGACCAATCCGTTCGGCAATTTCTTTGGCGGCGGATTCGGCAATCCATCGCCGCCGCCGCGCCAGATGGCGCCACCGCCGCCGCGTGCGCCCGGCGGCGCTCCGCGTCCGCCGGCCCCAGTCGGGCAACGCGCCGCGGTTCAGTAGGGTTTTTCCACACGCTGTAGAATTGCAGGGTGGGCAAAGGCGCGCAAGCGCCGTGCCCACCGTTTCTTGTCGCACTCGCGAAGGTGGGCACGCTTCGCTTTGCCCACCCTACGGCGTCACGTCATAGAATGAGTCCGCCATCCACGATAATTGTCTGCCCCACAATGTAGGACGACAGCGGCGAGGCCAGAAACAGCGCCGCGCCCGCCATGTCCTCGGGCGTGCCCAATCGCCGCAGCGGAATCCGCGACAGCGCACCTTCCAGCCGTTTCGGATTCGATGTCGTGACTTTCGTCATCTTGGTGTCGACGAGGCCCGGCGCGATGCCGTTGACGCGAATGCCGTCCTCCGCCCAGGCCTCGCCGAGCGTGCGGGTCAAACCCATCGCGCCGGTCTTCGAGGCGTTATAGGCGGGATTGCCCATGGTCGAATGATAGGCCGCGGTCGAGCTGACGATGATCAGCGATCCCCTCGCCTGCTTGAGCATCGCATGAAACTTCGTCGCGCAGGCCATCAGGCTCATCAGATTGACCTCGAGCACCTTGCGAAAGCCTTCCATCTCGAACTCGCCGCGGCGATAGAGCACCGCGCCCTGCGCCAGCACCAGCACGTCGAGCTTTTCGAAAGCGGGCTTGAACTTCTCGATTGCGCTGGTGTCGCTGACATCGAGGCTCGCATAATCGAGACCGCCGAGATGCGAGCCGTCCTCAGCCGAGTAATCCGACGCGGACGCGCGCGTGCCGCACACTGCGACCTTTGCGCCATGCGAACGAAACGCCTGCGCGATGCCGTTACCGATCCCGGAGGAGCCGCCGACCACCAGGACCTGCTTGTTGCCGAAATCGAGCTCGTTCATTTCCATCCCTTCCCTCTCGCGTTGCTCCCGTCTTAGGATGACCAAAAGGCTTGTCAATCAGATCGGGGAACGCCATGCCGGAATTCAAGCAACTCAGCCGCTCGGTGAAGGGACTGACCGCGCTGGTCACGGGCGGGGCCAGCGGCATGGGCCGCGCCACCGCACGGGTGTTCGCGGCCGAAGGCGCTAACGTCGCGGTGACCGACGTGAGCGCCGATGGCGCCAAAACCGTCGCAGATGAGATCGTCGCAGCCGGCGGCAAAGCGAAAGCGTGGCGGCTGGACGTCGCCGATCTCAAGTCGATCGAAAGCGTGGTCAATGACGTCGCCGCGCATTTCGGCGCGCTCGACATCATCGTCAACAATGCCGGCATCTCCGTGCGCGTAGCGATCGACGACCCGGCCTATGAAGACGCTTGGGCAAAAGGCATCGCGGTGATGCTGACCGCGCATCCACGCATCATCCGCGCGGCGCTGCCGCATTTGCGCAAATCGAAAAGTCCGCGCATCGTCAACATCGCCTCGACCGAGGCGCTCGGCGCCACCGCGCTGCACAGCCCCTACTCGGCGGCGAAAGGAGGCGTCGCCTCTCTCACACGCTCGCTCGCAGTCGAGCTCGGCCGTGAAGGCATTACCGTCAACTGCATCTGCCCCGGGCCGATCCGCACCGCCATCACCGACCGCATCTCAGAGGAGCACAAGACCATCTTCGCCAGGCGCCGTACCGCACTCGGCCGTTACGGCGACCCGGAAGAGGTCGCACACATGACCTTGAGCCTGTGCCTGCCGGCAGCGTCCTACCTCACAGGCGCCATCATTAACGTGGATGGCGGGCTGATGGCGCGCAATGCGTAAGGCAGGCATGCCGCCGCGGCGTTGACACTGGCGGTCGCGGGAGTAGTTTTGGCCGCAAATCAGGCGGAAAGCCGTTCAGAGCCCATCAGGAGAGAACGCCATGGCGATCGCGATTCGGCAAATCCACAAGCATTTTGTGGGCGAAGTCTCGGGCGTGGATTTGCGGAAGCCGCTGACCAGCGACGAGGCGGCCACGATCGAGGCCGGCATGGACAAATATGCCGTCTTGGTGTTCCACGGCCAGGATATCACCGACGACCAGCAGATGGCGTTCGCGCTAAATTTCGGCGCGCGCGAAAACCCGCGCGGCGGCAACATCACCAAGAAGCAGGATTACCGGCTAGGCACGGCGGGACTCAACGACGTCTCCAATCTCGGCAAGGACGGCAAGCCGCTGGCAAAGGACAGCCGCACGCATCTGTTCAACCTCGGCAACTGTCTGTGGCATTCCGATTCTTCCTTTCGTGCCATCCCGGCAAAATTCTCGCTGCTGTCGGCGCGGGTGGTGAACCCGAAGGGCGGCAACACCGAATTCGCCGACATGCGCGCCGGCTATGACGCGCTCGACGCCGAGACCAAGGCCGAGATCAAGGATATGATCTGCGAGCACTCGCTGATGCATTCGCGGGGCTCGCTCGGCTTTCTCGATTACACCGACGAGGAGAAGGAGCTGTTCAAGCCGGTGCTGCAGCGCCTGGTGCGCACGCACCCGGTGCACAAGCGCAAGTCACTGTATCTGTCGTCGCATGCCGGCAAGATACAAGGCATGAGCATGCCGGAAGGCCGGCTGTTGTTGCGCGATCTCAACGAGCACGCCACATCGCCGGAGTTCGTTTACGTCCACAAATGGACGCTGCATGACCTTGTGATGTGGGACAACCGCCAGACCATGCATCGCGTGCGCCGCTATGATCAGTCGCAGCCGCGCGACATGCGCCGCGCCACGGTCGCGGGCACGATGCCGACCGTGCCGCAAGAGGCCGCCGAGCGGCAACTGGCGCAACAAGCGGCGGAGTAGCGCTTCGCGCGCATCGTAGGGTGGGTTAGCGAAGCGTAACCCACCACTTCTCCATCCGCGGCAAGTAAAGTGGTGGGTTACGGCGCTTCGCGCCTAACCCACCCTACAGACCGCACTCGCGATAACGCGCTACGCATGCCCTGCGTCGTTGGACAGCATGCCGGGACCGATGCCGATCTTGCGCAAGGCGCGCGTGTACTTGTCCTCGACGTCGCCGCCGAACACCAGTTCGGGGTCGGCGTCGCAATGCAGCCAGCCATTGCCCTGGATTTCGTTCTCGAGCTGGCCCGGCCCCCATCCGGCATAGCCGAGTGCGAGGATGGCGTGACGGGGCCCCTTGCCGCTGGCGATCGCCTTGAGGATATCGACGGTCGCGGTCAGGCAGATCTGGCCGTCGATCGGCAGCGTGGCGTTGGCGAGATAGAAATCGCTGGAATGCAGCACGAAGCCGCGGCCGGTATCGACCGGGCCGCCGCTCAGGACCTTCATGGTCTCCGCACTTTCCGGCAGTTTGATCTGCTCGGCCTTCTTGATGATGTTGAGCTGCGTGAGCAGCTCCGGGAAATCGATGCTGCCGGCGGGACGGTTGACCATGATTCCCATCGCGCCCTCGGAAGAGTGCGCGCACATATAGATCACGGAACGTTCGAAGCGGGGATCGCCCATCACGGGCATGGCGATCAGCAGCTGGCCGTCGAGATAGCTCTCTTTGGCCGAATTGTCGCCGATGCCGGCTTGCCTGCGGCGAACCTTGCCCGGTTTTTTGCCTTCAGGGTCCATCCGTGAAGCACTCTCGAAAGTAGCCATATCCTGATATTGGGGTGCCGTTGTGTCAATCAAGCTTCGACGTTGGTAGTCACGACCAATTCAATGGTTCGGCCCGGCCGCCGCCTGTAAAGACGTGACATGATCACAATTGTTCCGTGGCGCGCCGCGCTTGCCGCCCTGTTCATGTTCGCAAGCTCCGGCGTGGTCCGCGCCGAGGACGCCTCGCCCTGGCAGAAGGACAGCCATTCCCAGCTCCGTCTGCTGGCAGGCTCACGCAGCGGCACCGTGCTGCTCGGCGGCATCGCCTTCCAGCTGCAGCAGGGATGGCACACTTACTGGCGCAACCCAGGCGATTCCGGCGTGCCGCCGCGGTTCGACTTCTCAAAATCGGAGAATGTCGAGGCGGTGACGGTTTTGTGGCCGGCGCCGCAAAAATTCGACGATGGCGCGGGCGGCGTCTCGCTCGGCTATCACGACCAGATCGTACTGCCCTTGCGCATCGTCGCCAAAAGCGTCGACAAGCCGGTGACGCTGCGCGCGGCCATCGATTATGCCGTGTGCGAGAAGATCTGCATTCCTGTGCAGGCCAATGCCGAGCTCACCTTCTCCAGCGTCGCCAGCACCGAGGACAGCGCGCTGTTCGCCGCGCTCGACACGGTTCCAAAACCCGCCAATGTCGGCGATCCCAATCCGCTCACCATCCGCGACGTCAAGCGCGAGGGCAAGGCGCAAGTGCTGGTCGACGTGGTGACACCCGACGCGCACAATGTCAGTCTCTTTGTCGAGGGACCGACGCCGGACTGGGGCCTTCCGGTGCCGACGCCGGTCGAGCACAGCCCGCCCGGTGTGAAGCGCTTCTCGTTCGCGCTCGAAGGCGTGCCATCAGGCGTCAATCCGGACGGCGCGGCGCTGAAGCTGACCCTGGTCGGCGCCGACCGGTCGTATGAGTTCAATGTGAATTTGAATTGACGCGCGCCTCCGCGCTTTCAACTCGTCATTCCGGGATGGCCCGAAGGGCCAGACCCGGAATCCATTGTACCGCTCGAATGCTCTGAAAAATGGATTCTCAGATGCGCAATTGCGCATCATAGCTCGCGCTTCGCGCGCCCCGGAATGACGGTCTGCCCAACCAAATCTTAACGAATGGTTGATAGATCGGAAGCATCGCCGCCACCAGCGGCAACGCACCGGATTTCTCGTGGCCGCCATCGACACGCAACCTGCATTTCACGCCGGCCTTTTCGCGCGGCTGAAGTCGCGGCTTCTCGGCGGCAGCAACGAGGCGTCGCTGACGCGAAAGCTCGCCGGCACCATCTTCCTCATCCGCGTGCTCAGCGCAGGCATGGCCTATCTCTCGCAGATCCTGCTGGCGCGCTGGATGGGCGGCTCGGACTACGGCGTCTACGTCTATGTCTGGACCTGGGTGCTGCTGCTCGGCAGCATGATGGATTTCGGCATCTCGGCTTCGGCGCAAAAGATCATTCCGGAGTATCGCACGAGCGGCGAGCACGCGCTGCTGCGCGGCTTCCTGTCCGGCAGCCGCTGGCTGACCTTCGCCGTCTCGGCGGTCATCTCGCTCGCGCTCGCGGGCCTCGTCAAACTGCTGTCACCATGGATCGAGGCCGGCGCCGTGGTGCCGCTCTATATCGGCTGCGCGACCCTGCCGCCCTTCGTGGTCGCCAACACCCAGGACGGCATCGCGCGCTCGCATGACTGGATGCGGCTCGGATTGATGCCGCAATTCATCGTGCGCCAGGCGCTCATCATCGGCTTCACCTTCGGCCTGTTCGCGCTCGGCTTCAATCTCGGCGCGACCGTCGCGATGGCGGCAAGCGCCGGCGCGGTCTGGTTTGCCATGATCGGGCAGATGATCGTGCTCAACCGTCGCCTGGCCGTGCATGTCGAGGCCGGCCCGAAGGCTTATGACGTCAGAGGCTGGCTCGCGATCTCGCTGCCGATCCTGCTGGTGGAAAGCTTCTACCTCTTGCTCTCCTACACCGACGTGCTGGTGCTGCAGCAGTTCCGCTCCTCCGAGGAAGTCGGCGTCTATTTCGCCGTGGTGAAGACGCTCGCGCTGGTGTCCTTTATCCACTACGCGATGTCGGCGACGACGGCGCATCGCTTCGCCGAATACAACGCGCTCGGCGACAAGGCGCGGCTGGAGGCCTATGTCGCGCATGCCATCAACTGGACGTTCTGGCCGTCGCTGGCGGCGACCATCGTGCTCCTCGCGTTGGGCAAGCCGCTGCTGTGGCTGTTTGGGCCGCAATTCGTCATCGGCTACGACATCATGTTCGTCGCCGCGGTCGGCCTCGTGGTGCGTTCTGCGATCGGCCCGGTCGAGCGTCTGCTCAACATGCTCGGCCACCAGCACATCTGTGCGCTCGCCTATGCACTGGCCTTCGTGATGAATGTCGCGCTTTGCGTCGCGCTGGTGCCGCGCTTCGGCGGCCATGGCGCGGCGGCGGCAACCTCGCTGTCGCTGACCTTCGAAACCGTGCTGTTGTTCTGGATCGTGCGCCGCCGGCTCGGGTTGCACGTCTTGGCGTTTGGAAAGTAGCCCCGCACCGCTGGTTCATTGCCCCCGAGCGGGCATATCAATTGTGACTATTTTCTAGCCAAATTAGAGAGAACGGCGATTCCGCCCGACGCGTGTGGGGTGGGTAAAATCACCACATGGACCTTTTGGGCGGCTGAAACATTCTTATTTCTGTGCGTGCATTGCAGCGGAAAGCGCCGCGCCATTAGATAGCCCCAGATGTCACTGCAAATCGTGTGGGCATGATCGATCCGCCGTCGCTCCGGGATTTGATCGGCGCCCGCCAGGGTGAAACTGAAGATGGCAATTGATACCGCCGTGATCGTTCTTGCAGGCATTGCCCTGGTTGCGGCCTCCGTCAACGGCGCGCTTGGCTACGGATTTTCATCCCTCAGCGTTCCGATCGCGCTGGTGTTCTACGCCAATCGGATACTCAACCCGGCGCTGGTCCTGATCGAGGTCTTCGTCAACCTGTACGTTCTCTTCATCAATCGCAGTGGCGTTCCGGCTGTCTGGAAACGCGTGTTTCCCATTCTCATCGGATTGCTGCCGGGCATCGGGCTCGGGGCGTATCTTCTGGCCTCGCTTCAGCCGGTCTGGATCAAATTCGCGACCTATCTGGTCATCCTGCCCCTCATTCTGTTGCAGGCCGCCGGCTGGCGAAGACCCATTCAGTCGCGATGGGCGGTCGGCCTGCCCTTTGGATCGATGCTGGGGGTGCTGTACTCGGTCACGACCATCTCCGGTCCGCCGCTGGCGTTGCTGTTCAACAACCAGGGTCTGGTCAAGGATCAGTTTCGCGCCGGGCTGGCGCTGGTGCGCGTCGCCGAGTCCTGCCTGACCGCGATCGTGTACTGGAATCTCGGGCTCTTCGTTGCCGAGAGCACGAACCTGTTGTGGGTGCTCGCGCCCTGCGCCGTCATCGGCATCCCGTTCGGGGCGTTTCTGCTGCGACGGATGGATGCCGAGACGTTCCGCCGGATCTGCATGAGTTTTGATGCGTGGGTCGTCGGCTTCGGCCTGTCCCGCGTGTTGATCGACTTGCACCTGATGGAGAGCCCGTCGGCCTACAGTGTGATGGTGGCCGCGATCCTAATCGACGCCTGCTTGCTGTACGTATTTTTCAGCGCCCGGAGAGCTGGCGTGAGAGACCCGCAAGTGCTGGCGCATTGACCGGGGCGTGAGGTGCCGATGACCGATCGACAGAATCGCAACAGCGAATATCGCGCAACCGAGGAAGAGTTGCGGATTATAGACGAGGCGATTGCATCGCTTGATGCCGGCGAGGTCGCCACAGAGGCCGAAATCAAAGCGGCCTTCGCGAAGTTTCGATCAGCCCAATCGCAAACTCACCGTCATCGCCCGGCTTGACCGGGCGATCCAGTACGCTGCGGCTTTTCGGCTCTAACACGACCGTCTCTGGAATACTGGATGCCCCGCTTTCGCGGGGCATGACAGCGTCTATGAGTTGGTGTTGAAGGCTCCGCCCCTACTCCGCGGTCCAGCCGCCGTCGATCGAGAGATTGGCGCCGGTGATCTGTGCGGCGTCGTCGCCGCACAAAAACAGCGCGAGCGCGGCGACCTGCTCGGAGGTGACGAACTCCTTGGTCGGCTGCGCCGCCAGCAGCACGTCCTTGATGACCTGCTCCTTGGTCATGTTGCGCGCTTTCATGGTGTCGGGAATCTGGTGCTCGACCAGCGGCGTCCAGACATAGCCCGGCGAAATGCAGTTGCAGGTGATCTTGTGCTGTGCCACCTCCAGCGCCACGGTCTTGGTCAATCCGGCGATGCCGTGCTTGGCCGAGACATAGGCGGACTTGAAGGGCGAGGCGACCAATGAGTGCGCGGACGCCGTGTTGATGATGCGGCCCCAGCCGCGCTTCTTCATGCCCGGCACCGCAGCACGGATGCCGTGGAACGCCGACGACAGGTTGATGGCGATGATGGCGTCCCATTTCTCGATCGGGAATTCCTCGATCGGCGAGACGAACTGGATGCCGGCATTGTTGACGAGGATGTCGACCGAACCGAAGGTCTTCTCGCCGGTCGCGATCATGTCGGCGATCTCCGCCGGCTTGGTCATGTCGGCGGAGGAATAGATCGCCTTGACCTTGTAGTCGGTCTCGATCGCCGAGCGTTCCTTCTCGATGTCGGCAGGCGCGCCGAAGCCGTTGATCACGACATTGGCGCCCTCTTTCGCGAAGGCGCGCGCATATGCGAGCCCGATGCCACTGGTCGATCCGGTGACGACCGCATTCCTGCCTGTCAAAGTACCCATTTCGTCTTCACTCCTGTTTTTTGGGTGGGGTCTCGCCCTCGTCCCCCGTGAGATCGTAAGTCACCATGGTCTCGCCGGACTGCGGCCGTTCCAGCCATTCCTTGTGACGCATCGACAAATGCACGTCGCGCACGCCGGCGTTCCAGTGCTCGACCATGGCGACATGCGAGAAATCGTAGTCCTTGGAGTTGGTCTCGTAGTTCTTGCTCTTGTAGATCAGGTGCACGACCGTGACCGTGTTCTCCTTCGCCACCGAGCGCAGATATTCGACCGACGGATCGTGCTGGAGATCAGCCGGCAGCTTGCTGATGAGATCGAGCACCGCCTTGCGGGCATTGTGAACCTGGCGGTTCTTGTCGGTGTTCATCCGCGTGCGGCTGGAAAAGCGGATGTCCTTTTCACGTTCGGCCGCTTCCAGCAGCGTCTCCGGCAGCGGCCCGCGCGCGCTGAACAGATCGACCTGGAAAATCAGCAGGTCGCGCTCGGTCTCGGTGTCCAGCACAAAGTCGAGCGGCGTGTTGGAGGCGATGCCGCCATCCCAGTAATATTCGCCGTCGATCAGCACCGCGGGAAAGCCGGGCGGCAGCGCGCCTGAGGCCATGATGTGCTCCGGGCCGATCAACTTGCCCTGCCGCTTGAACTCGACATTGTCGAAGTAGCGGAAATTGCCGGAGGTGATTCCGACCGCGCCGACGCTGAGCCGGCATTTCAGATCATTGATGCGATCGAAATCGACCAGCCGCTCCAGCGTCTTCTTCAAGGGCGCCGTGTCGTAATAGCTCAGCGCCTGCGGGCTGCCCTGCGGCCACAACGGCGCGGGCGGAATCCGCGGGGAGAAGAAACCAGGCACGCCGAAGGTCGCAATGACGGCCGCGCTGGTCTCGTTGAACAGCGAGCGGTTGCGCTCGCCCGTCAGCACCGGATTCCACGGCACTGCCGCCGCTGTCATCTCCCAGAATTCCTTGAGACGATCGACGCGGTTGCGGGCGTCGTTGCCGGCGATGATCGCGGCATTGATGGCACCGATCGAAATGCCGGCCACCCATTCCGGTTCGAAATGCGCAGCACACAGCGCCTGGAACGCGCCGGCCTGGTAGGAGCCGAGCGCGCCGCCGCCCTGCAGCACCAGCACGCGCCGGGCCTGCGCAGGCGTCGCCGTATGATCGGGATGCGTGTCGTCCATCATGAGCTTGTTCGGATATGTCGGCCGAGCGGTGGCGTCAGTTCACGTTAGCGTCAACGGACGCCGCGGGAGCGCGTCTTCTAGCGGTCAGTTGACGCCAAAATCAGGGTCCAGAAAACCTTGTATTTTGTATTAGGAGCATAGCTGGCGGCTATGCCCAATTTTGTGACACCGCTTTTGAGCATATTGGCCTTGTGCGGCGGTGAGTTGCGCCAACCGGAAAAGGCTTCCGCCAGCGTGTGATAGCCCGCCGAGACGTTCTCGACCGCCACAGTCGCCGGATAGCCGGCGCCCGCGAGCCGCTTGGCCAGCGGCGCGCGCACGTCATGGTCGAGCTTGTTCCTGTCGGCCATCACCTGCGACTGGGCTTCCGCGAGCCGCATCAGCTCGGCGTCGACGGTGAGCGCGCCAAGCCCGTTATTCCCGCGATATTGCGAGATCATCGAGGCGGCAGCGATGGGATCGAGCCGGGCGCCCGGCGTGGTCATGTCGACATACATCGCGGGCGTCTCGATCGGCGCCTCCGATGCACACGCTGCAAGCAATAAAGTTGCTGTAATCGCGGCCGCCGCGCGCAATGACATTCATAAGCCCCATAATCAGGGCTGTTGTTGCATACCAACCGTGGCTGAAAGGTGAACGCGGAATAAATTTCCGCGTTCATCCCGGGATGCGCAAAGCGCAGACCCGGGATCTCGAGATTCCGGGTCTGGTCCTACGGACCATCCCGGAATGACAATCACGAGCTCTGCATCGTATGGATGCCGCATTCGGTCTTGGCATGGCCCCGCCAGCGCCCGGCGCGCTCGTCTTCATCCGGCCCGGCGCGGCTGGTGCAGGGCATGCAACCGACCGAGAGGTAGCCGGAGGCGGCCAGGGGATGCGGCGGCAGGTCGGCGGCGTTAAAGATCGCCTCGATCGCTTCGCGCGAGACATTGGCGAAGGGATTGAATTTCAGCCGTACGCCGTCCTGCTCGACCACGGCGATGTCGCTGCGCAGGCCGCCCTGAAAACGCTTGCGCCCGTTGATCCAGGCATCGAAGGGTTGCAGCGCGCGGGCCAGCGGCTCGACTTTACGGATGCGGCAGCAGGCGTCGGGATTGTTGAACCAGAGGTCGCGCTCGGGATCTTCGCGCGACAACGTCTCGTCCAACGGCTTGATCGCGCGCACGTCGCGAAGTCCAAGCTTTTCGATGAGCGTGTCGCGATAGGCCAGCGTCTCCTCGAACAGCCAGCCGGTATCGAGGATGATCACGGGGATGGCCGGATCGACATCCGCCATCACCTTCAACAGCGCCGCCGACTGCGTGCCGAACGACGACACTAGCGCAAGCTTGTCGCGGCCGATCGCATTCAGCGCGGCCGCGATCACCTCCTGCGGCGAGGCATTGCGGAGCGCGCGGTCGAGCGCTTCGGCCGGCGGCAACACGCCCTGCTCGGAGGCGATATGGGGCGCGAGCGCGTTCACAGGCCGGCACTCTCCGAATGGCGCAGCTGCATGCGCCGGTGCAGCGCGGTGAGTTTCCCGTCGCCGGTCGGCTGATAGAACACCGAATAGCGTTGCACCGTCTGCGCAAACGCCTCGGCGTCGGCATCTTTCTTCACGTCGAAAGCGTCGAAGCCGGCGCGCAGCATGAACACGAACTGGTCGCGCAGCACCTGGCCGGTGGCGCGCAATTCGCCGCGATAGCTGTAACGCTCCCGCAACAAACGCGCCTGACTATAGGCCCGGCCGTCGCGGAAAGTCGGGAACACCAGCGCGACCGCGGCGACGCGATCGAGATACGGCACGAGGTCGTCGACGTCACGGCTGTTCGGCCAGATCACGCCGACCTTGCCGCGCTTCAACAGCGCCTCGGGATCCTCGAGAAAGCGCGCCGCGGAGACCAGCACGCAACCCTGCGGCAGGTCCGCGCCCTCAGTGACATGCGCAAAGGGATCGCCAACGATCTTTCCGCCCTTAACGAGTGGCATAGACGCGCTCCCTGAACGGTTCGACGCCGAGCCGCTTCACCGTGTCGACGAACAGCTCTTCGGGCGTGGCGCGGAGCGCCAGATAGGCCTCGACGATATCTTCGATCACGTCGGCAACTTCGTCATACTTCACGCCCGGCCCGATCAACGTACCGAGCTCGGCCTTCTCGTCGGCGCGACCGCCGATGGTGATCTGATAGACCTCCTCGCCGTTCTTCTCGACGCCGAGAATGCCGATATGGCCGACATGGTGATGGCCGCAGGCATTGATGCAGCCGGAGATGTTGATGTGCAGCCGGCCGATCAGCTCGGCGGTATCGTGATTGGCGAAGCGCCGCGTCAGCTCCTGCGCGATCGGGATCGAGCGCGCATTGGCCAGCGAACAGTAATCCAGCCCCGGGCAGGCGATGATGTCGGAGACCAGATTCACGTTCGGCGTGGCGAGGCCAAGCTTGTCCAGCGCCTTCCACAGCGCGGGCAAGTCGTGCTTGGCGACATGCGGCAGCGCCAAATTCTGCTCATGGCCGACGCGGATTTCGCTGAAGGAATATTTGTCGGCGAGATCGGCCAGCGCGTCCATCTGGTCGGCTGTCGCATCGCCCGGAGGTCCGCCGACCGGCTTCAGCGAGATGGTGACGATGGAATAGCCCTGCACTTTATGCGTCGCGACCGAGTTCTTGCGCCAGCGCTCGAACGAGGCATCGGCCGACGCCTGTTTCAGCTCGTCCGGCATGTGCGGAAGCTTGGCGTATTTCGGATAGAAGAAGCGGGCGCGGATGTCCTCGACCACGTCGTCGTCGAGCTTGAGCGCGCCGTCGCGCATCTGCTGCCATTCTTCCTCGACCTCGGCGGCGAATTTCTCGACGCCGAGCTCGTGCACCAGGATCTTGATGCGCGCCTTGTAGATGTTGTCGCGGCGGCCATACTGATTGTAGACGCGCATGATCGCTTCGACATAGCTCAGCAAATCGCGGCCATGCACGAACGGCTTGATGGTCTTGCCGATGAAAGGCGTGCGGCCGAGCCCGCCGCCGACCAGCACCTCGAAACCGGTCTCGCTCTGCGCGTTCTTGTGTAGCCGCAGCCCGATGTCGTGGATCTTGATCGCGGAACGGTCGTGTGCGGAGGCCGTGATCGCGAACTTGAACTTGCGCGGCAGGAAGGAGAATTCCGGATGCAGCGTGGTGTATTGCCGCAGGATTTCCGCCCAGATGCGCGGATCCTCGATCTCGCCGGGGGCGACGCCAGCCCATTGATCCGAGGTGACGTTGCGGGTGTTATTGCCCGAGGTCTGCATCGCATGGATGCCGACATCGGCGAGATCGGCCAGCGCATCCGGCAGCTCGGCAAGCTTGATCCAGTTGAACTGGATGTTCTGCCGGGTGGTGAAATGGCCGTAGCCGCGGTCGTAGCGGCGCGCGACATGCGCCAGCCGCCGCAACTGCTCTGACGACAGCGTACCGTAAGGGATGGCGACGCGGAACATGTAGGCATGCAGCTGCAGATAGACGCCGTTCTGCAGGCGCAGCATCTTGAACTCGTCCTCGGTGAGCTCGCCGGACAGGCGCCGCTTCACCTGGTCGCGGAATTCGGCGACACGCTCGTTGATCAGCGTGCGGTCGATCTCGTCATAGGCGTACATGGCGGATTGCCCTTAGACCTGCACCGGCAGACCCAACGCCTGCGGAAGGCCGATGGTGACGCCGGAGCGGCGGATCTGCTCACGCAGATTGCCCGGCTCGACCTTGCCGCCGTCGCTGACGAGGACCGGCGCAATATAGGCGCCGATCGCGCCGACGTCGTCGGCAACGGATTCAGTGAGCAGCGCGCGGGCATCATCGCTGTTGCGGACGATCGCGGCGTCGCCGAGTTCTGCCGACCAGTCTTGCTGGGCGGTGCGATAGATCACGGCGCCATCCCAGGTACGGTTGGCGGTGACGATCGAGGGGCCCGTGATCTTGATCTTCTTCTGTTCGAGCGGGGAGGTCATTCTGCTGCTTCCAACAAGTGAGTGATGAGGGATGAGAGGTTCCGGCGGCGCCAGGGTGCCGAATGCGCGACGACGTCGCCGATGATGAGGATGGCGGGCCCGTCGACCTGTCCGACCAGCGCTGGCAGTTGATCGAGCGTGCCGACGGCAGCCTTCGCATCGCTACGGCTGACGCGGCTGAACACGCCGGCGGGCGTCTCGGGCGAGCGGCCGGCGGCGAGCAGGCCTTCGCGCACCGACGGCGCCGAAGTGAGGCCCATATAGACGACGATGGTGGCCTTCTCGTCTTTCAGGGCCGACCAGTCGATGCTTGCGGTGTCGTCGGCCTGATGCGCGGTCAGGAAGGTGATGCGCCGCGCTTCGTCGCGGTAGGTCAGCGGTATCTCGAACTCGGCGCCGGCACCTAGCGCAGCGGTGATGCCCGGCACGATCGCGTAGTTGATATCAGCCTGGCGAAGCGCTTCCACCTCTTCGCCACCGCGGCCGAACACGAAGGCGTCGCCGCCCTTCAGGCGCACGACGCGTTTGCCGCTTTTGGCGGCGTCGATCAGCAGCTTGTTGATGGCGTCCTGGCCGATGCCGGGCTTGCCGGCGCGGCGGCCGACCGGCACGCGCGTGGCATCGCGGCGGATACGGTCGAGAATTTCGGGCGAAACCAACTCGTCATAGAAGACCACATCGGCGTCCTGCAATGCGCGCAACGCCTTCACCGTCAGCAGATCGGGATCGCCGGGACCGGCGCCCACAATCGTGACGCGGCCTTCGCCGCCGGCATAGGCGGCGGGGTCCGAGATTTCTTTCAGCGCGGCCTCGGCATCATCCTTGTGACCGGACAGCACCAGCGCGCCGATCGGACCATCGATCACGCGCTCCCAAAAGCGCCGGCGCTGTGAGGACTCGGGGATGTGGGCATGTACGCTCTTGCGGAAACGGCCGATGAACTTCGCAAGGTCGCCGATACGCGCCGGAACCATTGCCTCGATCTTCTCGCGCAGCCGACGCGCCACCACCGGCGAGGTGCCGCCGGTTCCGATCGCGACCACGACGTCGCCGCGGTCGACGATCGCGGGAAAGATGAAAGTGGAATGCGCGATATCGTCCATCACGTTGACGGGCAGCCCGAGCGATTTCGCGCGCAACGCCATCGCAATCCCGACATCGCCGGCGCCCGCGCAGAACACCGCGATCACGCCGGTTAGATCAGCGGTGAGCGGATCGCCTTTGGCAAAGTCGATGCGCGCGAGCTGCGCCGGTTCCAGACCGTGGGCGTCATGCGCACCTGACGTCGCATACCAGCGAATGCGTGCACCGGCTGCCAACAGAACGCGCAGCTTCGCCAGCGCAAGCTCGCCGGAGCCCGCCAGGACGACCGGACCGGTTTGCAAATCGAGGAAGACCGGCAGATAGCGCATTCGGAACTCACTTTCCCGCTTTGGGGTTGACTGAAATTATTTTCTCTCTAAGTGTCTTGCAACCCTCTGAAAGAGAAAATTATTTCTTCTCTTTTGCTACTGACAGATGGAATTTTCGCCTCCGAAGGCCAAGGTCGACGCCATGCATGTTCTCACCAACGAAAACACAAGGGACCGGTTGCGCGAGGCACCGTTCTTCCAAGCAGCTTCCGTGCCGCAAATCCTCGCAGACCCTCCCAGCATGGATCACCTCGACGCGCTGGAGGCGCAGAGCATCTACATCCTGCGCGAGGCGTTCGCGCGTCTGAAGAAGCTCGCGCTGCTGTGGTCGCTCGGCAAAGACTCCAACGTGATGATCTGGCTCGCGCGCAAGGCCTTCTTCGGCCGCGTGCCGTTTCCGGCCATGCATGTCGACACCGGCAAGAAGTTTCCGGAGATGTACGCGTTCCGCGACACTTACGGCAAGGAATGGGGACTCGATCTTCGCATCGAGCCCTGCCCGCCGATCGACGCCGTCGATCCGACCCTGCCGCCTGCCGCACGTTCTGCCGCGCGCAAGACCGAAGGCTTGAAGATGGCGCTGGCGAAGCACGGCTTCGACGGCCTGATCGCCGGCATCCGCCGCGACGAGGAAGCGACGCGCGCCAAAGAGCGCGTGTTCTCGCCGCGCGGGCTGGAAGGTGGATGGGACGTGCGCGACCAACCGCCGGAGTTCTGGGACCAGTTCAACGCCTCGCCGCCGCCGGGCGCGCACTTGCGCATTCATCCGATCCTGCATTGGACCGAGGCCGATATCTGGGCCTATACGCAGCGCGAGAACATCCCGATCATCCCGCTTTATCTGGCGAAAGATGGCAAGCGCTACCGCTCTCTCGGCGATGCCGACATCACCTTCCCGGTCGCATCACAGGCCCAGAACATCGACGAAATCCTCACCGAGCTCGAACAGACCAAGGTGCCGGAACGCGCAGGCCGTGCGCTCGACCACGAGACCGAAGACGCTTTCGAGCGGCTTCGTGTTGCCGGCTATCTCTAAGAGGGCGGCGCGATGAACATGATCGTCACCAGTCCTGTTTCCGCTACGCCCAACGGCACCACGCGCCCGCAAGTGCGCATCGTCATCGTCGGCCATGTCGATCACGGCAAGTCGACGCTGGTCGGCCGTCTCCTGCACGAGACCGGCAGCCTGCCCGAGGGCAAGCTCGAAATGCTGAAGGCCGTCAGCGCGCGGCGCGGCATGCCGTTCGAATGGTCGTTCCTGCTCGATGCGCTGCAGACCGAGCGCGACCAGGGCATCACCATCGACACCACGCAAATCCGCTTCCGCACGGGATCGCGCGACATCGTGCTGATCGACGCGCCCGGCCACGCCGAGTTCTTGCGCAATATGATCACCGGCGCCTCGCAAGCCGACGGCGCGGTGCTGATCATCGATGCGCTCGAGGGTGTGCGCGACCAGACGCGCCGCCATGGCTATTTGCTGCATCTGCTTGGCATCAAGCAGGTCGCCGTGGTCGTCAACAAGATGGACCGGGTCGATTTCTCGGCCGCACGCTTCGAGGAGATCAGCGACGAGATTTCGTCGCATCTCATTGGTCTGGGCGTGACGCCGTCGGCCATCATTCCGATTTCGGCGCGCGATGGCGACGGCGTTGCCGAACATACGCCGCGCATCGACTGGTACACGGGGCCGACCGTGGTCGAGGCGCTGGATGCGCTGGAGCCGGCGCGGCCGCTGGAAGCGCTGGCGTTGCGGCTACCGGTGCAGGCGATCTACAAATTCGACGACCGCCGCATTGTCGCAGGGCGAATTGAGTCCGGTCATCTCGCCACGGGCGACGAGATCGTGATCATGCCGGCCGGCAAGATCGCAAAGATCAAGACGGTGGAGAGTTGGCCGGTCACGGCGCCGCTCCAGGGCAAGCAGAGCGCGGGCCGTTCGGTCGGCATCACGCTCGACCGCGAGCTGTTCATCGAGCGCGGCGACATCATCGCACATACGGGCAAGAGTCCGCGCGACACGCGCCGCCTGCGGGCACGGATTTTCTGGCTGCATGACAAGGCGCTCGCCAAGGGCGACCAGATCCTGGTCCGGCTCGGCACGCGCGAGGCGCGCGCTCAGGTGGTCGCAATCGAGAAGGCGATCGACCCCGGCGCGCTGTCCAATGCGGAAAACATCGCGATCGCGCGGAATCATGTTGGCGAAATCGACATCTCGCTGGCGCAGCCGATCGCTGCCGACGCCTATGCCGACAACCCGCGCACGGGACGTCTGGTGATCGAGGTCAACGGCCGCATCGCCGGCGGTGGCCTTGTGCTGTCGGTCGAGGGTGGCGAGCGTGCCGCGACCGATATCGTGCCTGTCGAATCCGCGTTGCGGCCGGACGAACGCTCGGCGCGCTATCGCCATAGCGGTGCCGTGGTCTGGCTAACGGGGCTCCCCGGCGCCGGCAAATCGACACTGGCGCGCGCGCTGGAACGGCGGCTGTTTTCCCGCGGCGGCTCGCCAATCCTGCTCGACGGCGACACCCTGCGCGACGGCCTCAACAGCGATCTCGGCTTTTCCGCGGAGGATCGGGCCGAGAACATCCGCCGGCTCGCCGAAATCGCGACGCATCTGGCGAAGAATGGACACATCGCCATCGTCGCCGCGGTTTCGCCATCGCGCGATGACCGCACGGCGGCGCGCCGCATCGCCGACCGTCTGTTCCGCGAGGTTTATGTCGCGACACCGGCCGAGGTCTGCGAGCAGCGCGATCCCAAGGGCCATTACGCCAAGGCGCGGTCCGGTCAGCTCGCCTCGTTCACCGGCATTGGCAGTGACTATCAGCCGCCACTCGCCAGCGAACTCACACTCGATACCTCCGCGCACACGGTGGCGGATGCGACCGACGAGATCGAGCGCATGCTGGCCGGAAGCGGTATTCTGATCGAGGAATTGTGGTCGATTTAACCAAGTCAATTTCGCCGGCAAGCCGCCGCGGACTAGATGCCCGCTTGAGCGGGGATGACTGCGAAATGGGCGGAAAAGCCGCTGCCAAAGCCCTTTGCAGACCGTTCCCTTGTGGCTAAAAGGCCCCGGAACAATGCCCCTTACAGGGGCATTTTATCGTTTATCCCCTGAACGCCGCATGCGGCGGTACCGCGCGAGAAAAGCTCCATTATGAAGCGTATCGAAGCCCACGGATTGAAGATCGCCCCCCTGCTCCACGATTTCATCGCCAAGGAGGCGACGCCGAAGACCGGGATTTCACCCGACGCGTTCTGGGCCGGGCTCGCCGCCATCATCCGGGATCTCGGACCTAGGAACCGCGAACTGCTGAAGGTGCGCGACACCCTTCAAGCCAAGATCGACGACTGGCATCGCGCCCACAAGGGCAAGTTCGACATCAATGCCTACACCGCCTTCCTGAAGGAGATCGATTACCTCGAGCCGGAGCCGGCGACCCACAAGGTCGAGACCGCCAATGTCGACGAAGAGATTGGCAAGATCTGCGGTCCGCAGCTGGTCGTGCCGCTGACCAACGCGCGCTATGCGCTGAACGCGGCGAATGCGCGCTGGGGTTCGCTCTACGACGCGTTCTACGGCACCGATGCGATCCCGCACGACCCGAGCGAAAGCGGGAAGGGCTACAACAAGGCGCGCGGCGACAAGGTGATCGCGAAAGCCAAGACCTTCCTCGACGCCGCGGTGCCGCTTGCGACCGCAAGCCACACCGACGTCACCGCCTACAGCGTGATCGCCGGGCAGCTGTCAGCGAAGCTGAAGAGCGGCAACGCTACCGGGTTGAAGAACGCCGCCCAGTTCGCGGGCTATCAGGGCACCGCGGAGGCGCCGAGCGCGATCCTCCTGGTCAACAACGGCCTGCATGTCGATGTGCAAATCGATCGCAAACACGGAATCGGCAAGGACGACCCGGCCGGCGTCGCCGACATGGTCATGGAGGCCGCCGTCTCCACTATCCTCGACATGGAGGACAGCGTTGCTGCGGTCGATGCCGAGGACAAGGTGCTGGTCTATCGCAACACGCTCGGCCTGATGAACGGCACGCTGTCCGCCGATTTCGACAAGGGCGGCAAAACCCTGACCCGCGCGCTCAACGCCGATCGCGTCTACAAGACGCCCGCGGGCGGCGAGCTCAAGCTGCATGGTCGCAGCCTCTTGCTGATGCGCAATGTCGGCCATCACATGTTCACCGACGCCGTGCTCGATGAGAAGGGCGAGGAAATTCCGGAAGGCATTCTCGATGCCGCCGTCGCGGGCCTGCTCGCCATCCACGATCTCAAGGGCAGTTCCAAAACCAAGAACAGCCGCACCGGCTCGGTCTATATCGTCAAGCCGAAGATGCACGGTCCCGACGAAGTTCAATTGACTTGCGATCTCTTTGCCCGCGTCGAGACAATGCTCGGCCTGCCCCCCGACACCATGAAGGTCGGCATCATGGACGAGGAACGCCGCACCACCGTCAACCTCAAGGCCTGCATCCAGCGCGCCTCCAAGCGCATCATGTTCATCAACACCGGCTTCCTCGACCGCACCGGCGACGAGATCCACACCTCGATGGAAGCGGGTCCGATGATCCGCAAGAACGACATGAAGGCGCAGCCCTGGATCAAGGCTTACGAAGACTGGAACGTCGACATGGGCCTGATCGACGGCCTGCCCGGCCACGCCCAGATCGGCAAGGGCATGTGGGCCGCGCCCGACAAGATGGCGGACATGCTGACGCAAAAGATCGGCCATCCGCAGGCCGGCGCCACCACGGCATGGGTGCCCTCGCCGACCGCGGCAACGCTGCATGCGCTGCATTATCACCAGGTCAATGTGCATGCGCGGCAGGACGAGCTCACCAAGGGCGGCCAGCGCGCAAAACTGTCCGACATCCTCACCATCCCGGTGTCGCAATCGAACTGGGCGCCCGACGACGTCAAACAAGAGATCGACAACAACTGCCAGGGCATCCTCGGCTATGTCGTGCGCTGGATCGACCAGGGCGTCGGTTGCTCCAAGGTGCCCGACATCCACGACGTCGGACTGATGGAAGACCGCGCCACCTTGCGGATTTCGAGCCAGCATCTGGCGAACTGGCTGCATCAGGGCGTCATCACCAGGGACCAGGTGATGGAGTCGCTGAAGCGCATGGCTGATGTGGTCGACAAGCAGAATGCCGGCGACAAGCTCTACAGGCCGATGGCACCGTCATTCGACGGCGTCGCCTTCAAGGCGGCCTGCGATCTCGTGTTTAGGGGGCGCGAGCAGCCGAACGGCTACACCGAGTACATCCTCACCGCGCGCCGCCGGGAGGCCAAGGCCGCGGGTTGATTTTCGAACAGCGCGTTGCGCCACGGCGCGAGATGCAAGAGCCCCGGCCATACGTCGGGGCTTTTTTGTTTCGTCATTGCGAGCTGCGTAGGGTGGGCAAAGCGAAGCGTGCCCACCCTACGATTCCAGATTGCTTGGCTGCGCTAGAACACCGCGATGTATTTCAGCAGTGAGAGCACGCCGAGAATAATGACGATGATCCGGCAGATCTGCTTGGCGCGACCGTCGATCGGCAGCATGTTGATGAGATACAGGATGAGGATGACGACGAGAAAGGTGATGAGTGCGCTGATGAGAAGCGACATCTGAAGGCCCCCTTGGTTTCACCCTATACAAACGCGTTGCTCGCGCTTGGGTTCCATGTCCGGAACCCTGACGCTACGGCAAACGACAGCAATGAGCCATCAGGTTTGCCGCGCCTTTTCGATTATTCCCGCGCCACCACGGGCACGTTCTTAAGGCGTGCGCGCATCTTGTCCGGCAGCGGCGTGAAATTCGCCTCCGCATGTTTGCCGCCATCGGGATTGGCGACCACCAACCCGTTGGCGCCGGCAACGATGTCGCCCTTGCGCAGGGTCGGATCGTTTTCGACCGGGACCGATGCAAGGCCCGCCTGGTCCTTGCCATTGCAGGTACAGCCCGGCACCGCCTCGGTGCGATAGCGGAAGGCGTTGGGCAATTGCGAATAGGGTTTGCCCGTACCGGTCGCGGCATGATCGATGTCGTTGCCGTAGACGATCTCGGCCTTACCGGCAGGACAGAAGCTGTTGCAGGACGACACGCGGCTCTGATTGTCCGGTCCTGAGATCGGGAAATAGCGGCCGTCGCAGGTGCGCACACACCAGGCCTGACCACCGCCATAAGCAACGCGCGGGCGCGGTGCATCGTTCTGCCCCATCTCGTTCGTGTATGGCTGGGAGATCGGCGGCGGAGCTGGCCGGACGCCGAACCCGCCGAACAGGTTGGAGAAGAAATCGCCGGCCTGCGCCGGAAGCGGCATGCTGCAGAAGACGACCGCCAGCGCGGCGCCGACTGTTGCGCCTATACCCGATCTTGTGCGCATCGCGGTCTCCTCAAACCGTTCCGCTATTCAACGCGCGAGGGGGGCGTAATGTTCATGGCCTGGCGGCCCGAGGGCAGCCGCGTCGCGACCGGGCGCAGCGGCCGGGCAGCCGGATCGCGGGCCAGCACCGGCGCATTCTTCGGCAGCACCACGACCTTGGTCCCGACATCGACACGGCTGAACAGATCGCTGACGTCCTCGTTGGTCAGGCGAATACAGCCCGAGGAGACGAACTTGCCGATGGTGGTGGGATCATTGGTGCCGTGGATGCGGTATTCGCTGGAGCCGAGATACATCGCACGCGCGCCGAGCGGATTGCCGGGACCGCCAGCGACGAAACGCGGCAAATAGGGCTGGCGCGCGATCATCTCGGACGGCGGATACCAGTCGGGCCATTCTTTCTTGTTGGTGATGGTCTGGATACCGGCCCAGGTGAAACCCTGGCGTCCGACGCCTACGCCGTAGCGGATGGCGCGGCCGCCGCCCTGCACGAGATAAAGCACGGTGTTGCCGGTATCGATGATGATGGTGCCGGGCGCCTCACGCGTATCGAAATTCACGACCTGGCGGCGCAGCCGGTCCGGCAACACGCTGTCCTCGCTCTCTACAGCGGCGTCGTTGCCGACATAACCTTGCGGGAACGCGCTCCGATCCTGCGGCGCGTAGCCGAGCGATTGCGCGCCAGCGGCGGTTGCAAAGGTTGATGCGAGCAAAACCGCGCTAGCGAAGACAAGCGTGTGGGAGGCGCGGCGCGAGGACGCGAAAGACTGTGTCATGTACTGCCCCATCGGTGATGCATCAGGTGATGCTGCTATGACCAGAACGCAGATGAGGCCCTTGCGTTCCGTGCGTCGGGCTGGCGCACCCGCCACTGTCAAGCACCCACACTTCACGAAGCCGCGATGGAACTCGAAAGGGAGGACAGGATTGTCTGCTCAGTCGGTTCGGAGGGCGCGGCTTCGCGACCGTGTGTCCCGTGCAGGGGGAGAACTGGTCGTGCGTGCCTTGTCGAACGAACGTCCGTCAGGTGAACGCCTGCGCTCCGATGCGATCGGCTCGCCGCTGCCCGAGAGCCGCGACGAGCAGCCGCCGGTCATCCGACGCGCCGAAGTTGTGGCTTTCGCCCTTGTTGCCCTCCTCGTCCTCTCCATTGTCGCCGTCCTCTATTTCGCCAAAGCCTTCTTTCTGCCGGTCGTGCTGGCTTTCGTGGTCGGCACCATGCTGTCGCCGGCCGCTAATCTACTCGAGCGCTACAAGATTCCGCGTTCCGTCGGCGCGATCCTGATCGTGACGGCCGTCACCGCCACCATCGTGTTCATGATCGGCCTGATCTCCTCGCCCCTGATGGACTGGAGCGCGCACCTGCCCGAGCTCGGTGCGCGACTGAAGGACAAGCTGCATGTGTTCGACCGGCCGCTGGCGCTGTGGCAGGAGCTGCAGACCATGATCGGCGCGCCAAACACCGCGCCGGGCCTTCAACTCCCGAAATTCGACTGGGTGCAGCCCACCCTGGAATTCCTGTCACCGACTTTCACTGAAGGTCTGCTGTTTTTCGCCACCCTGGTGCTGTTCGTCGCCAGTTGGCGCGACCTTCGCCGCGCGTTGATCATGAATTTCGGCGACCGTGACGCGCGGTTGCGAATGCTGCGGATCCTCAACGAGATCGAGACCCATCTCGGCACCTATTTGCTCACGGTGACGATGATCAACACCGGCGTCGGGATCGCGACCGGGATCGCCTGCGCGATCGCGCATATGCCCAATCCCGCAGGCCTTGGCGCCCTGGCAGCGACGCTGAACTTCATTCCGATCATCGGACCGGTCGCGATGTTCGTCGTGCTCGTCGGCGTCGGCATGGTCGCGATGCCGACGCTGGGCGCCGGGCTGGTTGCTCCGATTGCCTTTATCGGAATTGCCTTCCTGGAAGGGCATTTCGTCACGCCGACCATCATCGGCCGCAGGCTGGCCCTGAACGCGCTCGCGGTCTTTCTCGGGCTCGCGTTCTGGACCTGGCTGTGGGGCCCGATGGGCGCCTTCCTGTCCTCGCCGCTGCTGATCGTGGCGCTGATCCTGAAAGAGCATTTGTGGCCCGCGGAAGGGCCGCAATTGCCGCAGGTCTAGCTGTTTAGCGAAGTGGAACTTCAACAACGACCGCGCGTTTTCTTGACAGGAATTGGGAGCGTTCGATGAGCGATGGTGAAGCTGCCATGAAAGACATGACCGACGATGCCACCTATGAACGCCTTGAAAAGGATGTCACAGCCGTGAAAAACGATATCGCAGCCCTGACCGACCAGATTACCGACGCGCTCAACAGCTTTGCCGGCGCGGCTTCGAAGCAGGCGCGCAGGGGCTACAAGGAAGCCCGCGCACACGTGGATTCGGCGCTGGATGACGCCTCCGACCGCGGCGGCGCCATGCTCAGCGCGGCTCAGGATGTGGCCGGGACGCTCGGAGAAACGATCGAGGATGCGATCGTGGAGCGACCGCTCGCCACCGTCGGCATCGCACTCGGCCTCGGTTTCCTGATCGGCGTCACGTGGCGTCGCTAAGGATTCGGCGCAGATAAATCGCACGGGAGAGCAGTGATGGTCTCCAACACACACAGACGAACCAACCACCAGCCCAACCTGATGGGCGAATGGCGGCGATGGTGGGCGGCGGTCGCCTTTGTCGACGCGCTCTACAAGGCGAGGCGGGCGGATGTTCCAGCGCATTATTGACGACGTCAAACTATCAGTCGGCACCGGCGTGCGGCAGACCTCGCTCGCCGCCATGGCCGCGGTGGCGCTGTTCATCACCACCTCCTTCCTGTGTGCTGCGGCCTTTGTCGCCGTGCTGAACCGTTACGGCTTGATCGAGGCCTGCCTCGCCGGCGCCGGGCTGTTCTTCATCGTCACGCTGATCGCGGCGGGCACCTACATGGTGCGCAAACGCCAGATCGAGCGGCAGGTGAAGGAGCGCGCAAAATCCGCCGCGCAAACCATGCTGGCGGATCCCATGGTGGTGGCGGCCGGTCTGCAGTTGGTGCGCGGCATTGGCCTCAAACGGCTGATCCCGATCCTGGCGGTCGGCGGGCTGGCGCTGGGCGTGCTGGCTGGACGCAATAGCGCCGCGGCCGATCAGGCACCCGCGGAATAGCCAACCATTTCAACTTGATCAGGTGATGCAGCGGCCCGGCTGCAGACTCTTGGCGATCTCGGTCAGCACGCTGACGGAGGGCTCGCAAGCAACCGCGTTCTTGCTCTCTCTCGAGCGCAAGAACAGCGAGGCCGGCGGCGTGTTGCGGGCCTGATGGGTCAGCGGCACACGCACCAGCACGGAGGTATCCGGGACCTTGTCGACGTGAATGGAGATGGTCCGGGTGGAAATGGTCGCCTCCGGAAGCACCGCCTCGCGGTCGCCCTTGGCTGCGCGGTTGATGTTGGGTGCAGCCGGATCGCCCGGCATGGCGAGCCCAACGGTCAGGTCGTGACCGGAGGCAAATTGCACGGCGCCGAGCGTCAGCGAGACGGCGAGCGCTGCGAGAATTCCCGTTACTTTCTGTGACATGGGCCTGTCCCTCGCCCCAGAGGCGATCAGTGACTCAAGTTAGTCGCGCCAGTGGAGTTCTTGGTCGGGCCGATCACATAACCGTGTGCGAAAAAATTTTAACTTGGCAGGAACGACTCATGGCACCGCGAGTCATCCCGGCAGCCGGTTATTCCCCCCTGCCCCATTGACCGGCGATGTAGGGCGCGACCGTGGTGATGCCGGTCGCGCCCTGCTTTTTTGTGCTGTGCCAAGGCCGACCGCCATTGCCGAACCGACCTCGGGAACGGCGTCCGGCACACGGAACGTTGCTTGTCCGCATCCGTTTGCCTGATACGAAAAACACCCGCGGTTTCAATGACGTATTTTTCCAGGCGATTATTGGTCTTATGCAGCTTCTGTTTTCTGATCTCGCTCAGCGGCTGCGGCCCGGGCAAGCCCGAGTGCGATTCCATCGAGACCCGGAATGCCGTGCTCCAGATCGTGTCCAACGATCATAATAATCCGCTCGCCAAATACGCCGCCGAAAACCCGAACACGGCAAAGCCGAGTGATGGCAGCCCGGAGGCCGAGAAAGCGCGACAACAGCCGTTATTTCTTCTCGGCGAAAAGATCGTGACGACGTCAACGAGCGCGGACAAGCGCACCCTGAAGTGCAGCGGTGCGATATCGGCAACGGTCGGCGAGACCAAAGCGTCCAAAGAGATCACCTTTACGGTCCAGCAGGCGCCGGACAGCAAGATCTCCGTTTCAGTCGATCCCTTCCAGTTCTAATACGCCTCTTATTCCCGATAGCGTTCAGACACGGTTCAGCCAGCCGAGGCTCTCATCGCGCCGCCCCACGAGGGGCTAGCCGATTTGGAGGAAGTCACAATGCTGAAGACTTTGATTTTGAGCGCGGCCCTGGCCGCCGGCATCGCAGGCTTTGCTGGCAGCGCCAGCGCCGCCGAGGGATGCGGACCGGGATGGTGGCGCGGACCGGGTGGCTGGTGCCATCCGATGGCCGTTGCCCGTGTCTGCCCCGTCGGGTGGCATTTGGGGCCGGAGGGACAGCAGTGCTGGCCGAACCGGGGATTTGAGCGCGCCTGTCCTCCAGGATTCCATCTCGGGCCGCAGCGGGAGCGCTGCTGGCCGAACTGAGCTACGCCTTTCGGGAGCGGTTCCGGAAGGAGCCGCGCCCGATTGTGAGGAGATGGCGAAACCATTTTGCGCCTCCGGTCTTGACCTTACGGAGGTGTCGCCTTGAGACGGATACTGAAGCTGGTCGCTTATATCGCGGCTGCGATCTACTTCATCGTGGACGTGCTGTTTGTCAGCGTGGCCCGGCCGATCTCGCAGTGGTTTGCTGCGAATTTTCCAATGCCTCGCCTTCGCGCGTGGATCAAATCGCTACCGCCTTACTCCTGCCTTTTGCTGTTTTCTGTTCCAGTGATCCTGCTGGAACCTGTCAAAATGATTGCGGCGTACATGGCCGCAACAGGCCCATTCATCTGGGCAGCGATGACGTTTGCCATTGGTGAGATTCTCAAGCTCGTGCTTGTCGAACGCCTGTTCGAATTGACCAAGACCAAGCTGATGAAGATTCCGGCCTTTGCCTGGGCGTACGGTCACTATGCACGGGCAAAGGACTGGCTCAAGCAAACCGAAGCCTGGAAGGCGATTCAGGCATTGAGCAGGCCAATCCGCGAACGTTTCAGGGAGTTTCGGACTGCGTCGATCGCAGTCGGTCGCCAATAAAAATCCGGCGCGCCTTTGACGGCGCGCCGGACAAAACTCGTTACGCTACTTTAGACCCCAATCAGGAGGCCGCGGCCTTGACCGCGCGATTGCGGGAGTTGCGCTGGAAGAACAGCGCCTGGCTCGCCACCGCCGACACCATCGCGGGCTGGAACGGTTTCGAGATCAGGAACGCCGGCTCGGGGCGCTCGCCGGTCAGGAAGCGCTCCGGATAGGCGGTGATGAACACCACGGGTACTTCGAAGGTCCGCAGCAACTCGTTGACGGCGTCCAGCCCCGACGAGCCGTCGGCGAGCTGGATGTCGGCAAGGATCAGGCCGGGCTTTCTATTCTTGGCGAGCGCCACGGCGTCCGCATGGGTGCGGGCGACGCCGATGACGTTGTGGCCGAGGTTACGCACCAGGCTCTCGAGGTCCATCGCAATGAAGGTCTCGTCCTCGATGATCAGCACGTCGGTTGCGATCTCAGCCGCCATCTCACGGCCGGCCGTATCGGCGAGCCGCCGCGTCTCCGGAATGTCGGTGCCGAGAACGTAGGCGACCTCCTGCTCCGGGAAGCCTTCCAGTGAAAGCAACAGGAACGCCTGCCGCGGCAGCGGCGTGATGTTGGACAGCCGCCGCTCGGGGGGCATCGGCAAGGTCGCGACGTCGGCGTTCTCGTTGAGCGAGACCGAGTTCCAGATCCGGGTGAACAGCCGGAACAGGCCCGCCTTGGCCCCATACTGCTCATCGAGCAGCGACGGGTCTTGGAGCAAGGCTTCCAGCATGGCTGCGACATAGGCGTCGCCGGACTGCTGGCTCCCCGTCAGTGCGCGGGCATAGCGCCGCAACAGCGGCAAATGTTCAGCAACGAGCTGTGATCGGGACATCCCCACTCCATCGGTATTTTCGGGCCGCGCAGCGAAGGGGTGGCCCGGGTTCCCCTGAAGGCCTGTCTACGCCCGAACAAAAGAAAAGTTCCATGTAACTTGGGAACTATCCGGCCACAATTGCATTAGGTTCCTTACGGAAGTCCTCGGAAATTGGAAAATTCGCGACGTATCAAGGACTTAACCCTCGGGGAAACGTGGAACAGGTCATGAAAGATGTAAAGCCGCAAGCCAGAAATGCCGCGCCAGGCAAGCAAGGCGGGCTTAATGCCGAAATCCAGTCGCGGATCGGCCATCAGCTTCGCGCGATGTACGACGATGTTGTGCGCCAGGGGGTGCCGGACCGCTTTGCGGACCTGATCCGCAAGCTTGATACACCCCCGGGCTCTCCCCAAGTGGGCAGTACGGGCGGTGGCAACAATGACGGGAGGGAGTAATGCCTCTCACTGATGCCCTTCGCGACGACATCCTGGCCTCGGTACCAAGCCTGCGTGCGTTCGCGATCTCGCTCAGCGGTAACGCGGACCGCGCCGACGATCTGGTGCAGGAAACGTTGCTGCGGGCGCTCGCCAATATCGACTCGTTCCAGCCGGGCTCGAACCTGCCGGCGTGGCTGTTCACGATCCTGCGCAATTTGTTCCGCTCCGACTATCGGAAACGGCGGCGCGAGGTCGAGGACGCCGAAGGCAACTATGCCAAGACGCTGAAGACGCAGCCGTCGCAGAACGCGCATCTGGAGTTCGAGGAATTCCGGACCGCGCTCGAGAAGCTGCCGCAGGACCAGCGCGAGGCGCTGATCCTCGTCGGCGCCTCCGGCTTCTCCTATGAGGACGCGGCGGCGATCTGCGGCTGCGCGGTCGGCACCATCAAGAGCCGCGTCAATCGCGCGCGCTCCAAACTCGCCGCGCTGCTCTATGTCGATGGCGCGGAGGATTTCGGGCCCGACGAGACCGTGCGCGCCGTGATCGGCGGGAACGGGTAGACTTCCAGGTCAAAATCGTCATGCCCGGCCTTGTGCCGGGCATCCACGTCTTTGTCCTTGCCAGCCCCGGGAAAAGTCGTGGATGGCCGGGTCAAGCCCGGCCATGACGAGATTGGCCTACTTCACCGGCGCGATGATCTGCCCGGTGCGGTCGCGCTCGGTCATATCGACCACCGTCTCCATCGGAGCGGTCAGCTCATACACGTAGGACACTTCGGTGAAATAGCGCTTCGCGGTGCCGCCGAGCGCTTCCGGCGCTACTCGGTCGAGCAGGATCAATCCGAAATCGCTGTCGGCACGGCGCGTCGCCTGGCTGGTGTTGAACTCCTCCCAGCGGAAGGTGAAAGTCCGGCTCGGCTCATCTCCCGTGACCTCCCATTTCGCGACGATGTTCGGATGTTTGCCGACCAGCGACAGGCCCTCGTCGGAATGCGAGGCGAGCTCGAAGAACAGCAGCGACAGGCTTTGCGCAGCGCGCGCGGAGACCGCGATATCGGGACCGCTGACCGCGATTCGATCCGCATGCGGTATTGCCCGTGCCTCGAACAGGCCTTTCAGCTTGACGCCCTGCCATTGGCTTTCGCTGAGCAGCGAGACCACGTTCGACATGGCGTGGATCCGCCCGATCAAAAGCTCGCGCGCGACATCGATGTCGGAGCCGTGGCGCAAGGTGCGCGTCACGATCGACTGGATCACGGCGAGTATGTTCTTGACCCGGTGATTGAGCTCGTCGATCACGGCGGTGAGGCGCCGTTCGAAACCGATCCGCACCTGGATTTCGCGCTGCAGCCGCACGTTGTTATAGACGACATAGCCGAACAGCCCGCAGATGATGCCGGTCAGCGCCAGCCCGATCGCGCCGACGATCGCCGCGGTCTGCTCGGCGCGCTTGGCCGCATTGGTCTTGGCATAATAGCCGAGCGACCAGTCGCGATTGCCGAAGGTGACGGTGCGCATCGCCGACGGTGCCGGTCCATCGGCCGCCGCGGTGCGCGCGCTGACGACGCCGCGATCGTTGGCGATCAACTCGCCGTCCACTTTGCGCGGATCTTTCAGCACCACCGAGAACAGCGACAGATCGTCATTGGTGAGCATCAGCGGCGCCAGCTCATAGGAAAACGTCACGAAGCCGGCCGGCGATGTGGCGCCTTCCTGCACCACGGGCGCCGCGAGCAGCAAGCCGATCGGTCCGTTCGGCCGCAGCAGATTAAACGGATCGGATGCGATTGGCTTGCCCTCGCTCATGGCGCGCGACAGCATCGGACCGACCACCGGATGCTGGTCCAGTGCACGGCCTGCGAAGACCTTGGTGGTGTCGTTGCGCGGCTCAAGGTCCATCAAGACATCGATAGGTTGATTGAGCGCGCGCGTATCCAGCGGCTTGTCGTCGAAATTGCGGACTGTGGAATTGGGAAAGCCCGCCGCCGCCAGCTCCTTCTGGGCCGGGTCGAGTTCGGCCGGCTTCAGCCGCGCGATCCAGCCCGCAACCACGAAGTCGGTCTTGAAGGCATAGATCGAGGTGCGCAGCGGCTCCAGCATGTTGGCCTTGATCACCGACGGCGCGCGGAACAGGCCGGAGGCGACGCGCGCCAGCAATTCGCGCTCGGTGAGCCGGTCCTGTACAAGGCTCGCATGGACGTCGATGGCGCGCGCCAGCGCGATGCCATCAAGCGTCAGCTCCTGCTCGTGCACGCGGTAAGCCGCAAGCCCCGAGAGCAGCACGCCGATGAGCGCGATCGCACTAATGGTGAAGCCCAGCCGAAGCACGCGACTACTCTGAAATATCGGGTTGGCGGAAACGCAATACGGTCATCGAGTGTCCGCCGGGAGAGCAATGATGTGCGACCGAATGGCCAGCGGCTCACATAGTGAGGGAGCCATGGTGGATGCGCAACTGCGGTCGGCTGCAATACTCAACGAAGCCTCAAGCTGATATCACCGGGACAAACCCGGAGGACGCTAATCGCGAACGGGCCAAATTGTTCCGAAGAGCAGTTTGTAATGCTTCTAAGACGGCTTCATTGACCGAACGCTTCGCGAACGGCCGCCACAAAGGTTAACGCGTTCACGCGGATTTGGCGTGTGCTTGCGGTTTGAGACCGCCCTTGATCTCGATGAACGAAATGATCCGGTCGAGCCCCTCGCTCTTTTTCAGATTGGTCATGACAAAGGGGCGTTCGCCGCGCATTCGCTTGGCGTCCGTATCCATCTTCTCCAGGGACGCGCCGACATGTGGCGCCAGATCGATCTTGTTGATGACCAGCAGATCGGAGCGGGTGATTCCCGGTCCGCCTTTGGAGGGAATCTTGTCGCCGGCCGCGACGTCGATGACATAGATGGTGAGGTCGGCCAGTTCCGGCGAGAACGTCGCGGCGAGATTGTCGCCGCCGGATTCGATCAGCACGAGGTCGAGATTGGGAAATTTCGCGCGCATGTCCGCAACCGCCGCGAGATTCATCGAGGCATCTTCGCGGATCGCGGTATGCGGGCAGCCGCCGGTCTCGACACCGGCGATACGGTCCGCTGTCAGCGATCCCGAGCGCACCAGGAACTCGGCATCCCATTTGGTGTAGATGTCGTTGGTGATCGCGGCGATGTCGTAGCGCTCGCGCATGGCCTTGCAGAGCAGATCCATCAGCGCGGTCTTGCCCGATCCGACCGGACCGCCGATACCGATCCGAAGCGGGCCGTGGGAATTAGGCATCGTTATTCTCCATTCGTCGGCTCATGACCGGAACAGCCTGGTATATTGCGTCTCGTGACGCATGCCGGCGAGATCGGCGCGGAAAGTGGCGCTGCCGAGATCGTCGAGCTTTGCCGCGACGGCGCGCTTTGCGGTCTCCGCCACCGTTTGCTCCAGTGCGGCCAGCACGCGCTGGCTGTCGGTCTGCCCGAGCGGAACGAGGCGCGCGCTGGCAGAAATCCAGTTCGACACCACCGCATGCAGGAAGGCGTGCAGCGCGGGCTCCAGCGGAATGGCATGCGCGGCGCTGACGATGCCGACCGCAACGGGATAGACGATCGCGCCGTCGCATTGTGCGATCGCATGCGCAAGCCCGTCGCAATCCCACGCCGCGCGCGCGATCTCGATGAAGGCGCGGCCTTGTGTCGTTGTCTCCAGTTGCCGCTCACGCGAGGGCACGAAGGCGGCGGCAAGCTCGGCTACTTCGCGTAAGGCGCGATCGTCGTCGGCTGCGACCGCGCGATGCGCCTGCGCCAGAAACACGCCATCGCACAAGCCGGAACCGTCAGTCAGGACAGCCGCGAGCCAGTCCTTCAACGACGCAGCATCGTTGATGTCGCCGGCCTCGACCGCCCATTCGATGCCGCTGGAATAGGAGAAGCCGCCGACCGGAAAGGCCGGTGACAGCCAGGTCATCAGCCGATAGAGCGCCGCCGCCTCCGCGTCCGTCATTGCGGCGCGCGCAGGCGGGTCCGCGCTATTTGTGGTCATGAGCATGGGAGTGCCCGTGACCGTGGTCGTGATGGTGATCGTCATGATCGTGATGGTGGTGATCATGGTGATGGTCATGGCCGTGCGCATGACCATGATGATGGTCGTGGTTGTGCGCATGATCGTGGCCATGATGCTCATGCCCGTGATCATGGCGGCTTTCGGCATAGGCGCCGCCTTCCGGATCGAACGGCGCCTCGATCTCGATCACGCGGCAGCCCAAGCCCTTCACCATCGCCTCGATCACATGATCCCTGCGGATGCGCAGGCCCTTCGGCATCAGCTGGGTCGGCAAATGGCGGTTGCCGAGATGCCAGGCAACGCGGATCAAATGATGCGGGTCGGAGCCCTTGATTTCCAGCAGCGGCTCGGGCGCCGCCACCACCTCGATCAGCCGGCCATCCTCCAGTACCAGCGCGTCGCCGCCGCGCAAGGCGACGGCGTTCTCCAGATCAAGCAGAAATTCGAAGCCGCGCGTTCCCGTCATCGCCATGCGCCGGCGGTGACGGTCGTCGAAATCGAGCACGACGGTGTCGGCCGGCGCCTCGGTCCAGCGGTGTTGGCCTCGAACCTGCGTCGCCCGTATCATGCTCTTTTCCTTTGAGGCATGACCTCCGCGCAAACGCGTTCCGCGTTTGTCGCGAGGGAAAACCGCTTCACATTTTTCCGGATCATGCCCTGATGGTATCCACCTTGTCGGCCGTGATGATCTCGATCACGGTCGGCTCGGCCTTCAGCGGCGCGCCAAATTCACGCCAGACCTTCATATGCGGCGCCTTGCCATGCGCGTTGAGATCATCGCGGGTCTCCCAGCGCTCCACTACGACGTAGGTGTCGGGATCGTGGACAGTGGTGTGGCCTTCATAGGCGATGCAGCCCTTCTCCTTCAGCGTCTCGGCGATACACTTCTTGTGCCCGGCGATGTAGGCATCGCGCTGGCCCGGTTTCACCTTGGTGGTGGCGACGACGTAGATCATTGTTCTCTCCCTTCGTTCTTGTTCAGCGGACGGTGACGTTGGCGGGCGTGATCACTTCGATCTTCGGCGGCGCCGTGATGCATTTCACCACGACGCGGCCGAAGGTCTTCATGTGCTCGGCGGCGCGATGCGGCACCAGCGCCTCCTCATTCTGCCACTGCTCGACGAATACCATCTTGGCGGGATCGGTGACGCTCTCGTGCAGGTCGTAGGCGATGTTACCCGGCTCCTTCCGGGTCTCCTTGATGCAGGCGGTCGCGGCGGCGATGAATTCGGCGCGCGTTTCAGGCTTCACCATCAATGTGGCAACGACATAGATCACGACAATCCTCCCGGCATTCGTTCTGGTTTTGTATACCGGGCGGGACCTTACTCCAGAAGCGCGACCGGACGCAAAACCGGTTCCCACTTTTGCTGGTCGCGCTTTAGAACATGAAGTAGCGCTGCGCCAAGGGCAGCACCTCGGCCGGCGGGCAGGTCAGAAGTTCGCCGTCGGCCCGCACCTCATAGGTTTCGGGGTCGACCTCGATATTGGGCGTGGCGTCGTTATGGACCATGCTCTTCTTCGAGATCTTTCCGCGCGTGTTCTGCACCGCGTAGAGCTGCTTGGCCACGCCGAGCTTGCGGCCAAGGCTCGCGGTCACCGCCGCCTTGGAGGTAAAGATCACCGAAGACGCCGTCAGCGACTTGCCGAAGGCCGCGAACATCGGCTGGTAATGCACGGGCTGCGGTGTGGGAATGGACGCGTTGGGATCGCCCATGGGAGCAGCCACGATCGAGCCGCCCTTGATGATGCATTCCGGCTTGACGCCAAAGAAGGCGGGCTTCCACAGCACGAGATCGGCGAGCTTGCCCTTCTCCACCGAGCCGATCAGCTTCGACACGCCATGGGCGATCGCGGGGTTGATGGTGTATTTGGCGATGTAGCGCTTGACGCGGAAATTGTCGTTGTCCTTGCCCTTGTCCTGCGGCAACGATCCGCGCTGCTTCTTCATCTTGTCGGCTGTCTGCCAGGTCCGGATGATGACCTCTCCTAACCGGCCCATGGCCTGCGAGTCCGAGGACATCATCGAAAGCGCGCCGAGATCGTGCAGGATGTCTTCGGCCGCGATGGTCTCCTTCCGGATACGGCTTTCCGCGAACGCGAGATCTTCCGCAATGGAGGGATCGAGATGATGGCACACCATCAGCATGTCCAGATGCTCGTCGATGGTGTTGCGCGTGAACGGCCGCGTCGGATTGGTCGATGACGGCAGCACGTTCTTCAGGCCGGCAATTTTTATGATATCCGGCGCGTGGCCGCCGCCGGCGCCCTCGGTGTGAAAGGCGTGAATGGTGCGGCCCTTGAAGGCCTTCACCGTATCCTCGACAAAGCCCGACTCGTTCAGCGTGTCCGAGTGCAGCATCACCTGGACGTCGTAGTCGTCCGCCACCGATAGACAATTGTCGATCGCAGCCGGCGTCGTGCCCCAGTCCTCGTGCAACTTCAACGCGCAAGCGCCGCCCTTGATCATCTCGACCAATGCGGCCGGACGCGAGGCGTTGCCTTTACCGGAGATGCCGAGGTTGACCGGGAAGGCGTCGAACGACTGCATCATCCGCATCATGTGCCACGGGCCCGGCGTGCAGGTCGTGGCGTAAGTGCCGTGGGAGGGGCCGGTGCCGCCGCCGAGCATCGAGGTGACGCCGCTCATCAAGGCGTGCTCGATCTGCTGCGGGCAGATGAAATGGATGTGGCTGTCGAATCCGCCGGCCGTGAGAATCTTGCCCTCGCCCGCGATCACGTCGGTGCCGGGACCGATGACGATGTTGACGCCGGGCTGGATGTCGGGATTGCCGGCCTTGCCGATCGCGCTGATCATGCCTTCCTTGATCGCGACGTCGGCCTTGACGATGCCCCAGTGGTCGACGATCAGCGCGTTGGTGATCACGGTGTCGACGGCGCCCTGCCTGTTGGTCACCTGCGACTGCCCCATGCCGTCGCGAATGACCTTGCCGCCGCCGAACTTTACCTCCTCGCCATAGATGGTGAAATCCTTTTCCACCTCGATGATGAGATCAGTGTCGGCCAGCCGCACCCTGTCGCCGGTGGTCGGGCCGAACATATCGGCATAGACGGAACGTTTGATTTTGGTGCTCACAAGGTGCTCCTTGCCATCGCAATCGTTTGGTCGAATTTCGTGTCGAGCCAGGCATTGCCGCCGCGGCAGCCGTTGACGACCTGCTCGGCCCAGTCGGCGTAATCAATCAGATCGTCGCGCTCCTCGCGGCTCGGTTTCGGCAAAACGCGGGCACCGATATTGCTGATCTTGTCGGCGATCTTGATCAGTTTCGCACCGGTCGATTTGTGGGAGGCATCGGTCACCTGCCGACGGCGGCGCTCCGCCTTCGGAAGCCGCATGTCGTCGGTGCATTCGACGACCAGCGAGGCGACGCGCTCGGAAAATTTTCGCGCCAGCTCCTCCTGCGTCGTTTCAGTGTCCTCGATCGTGTCATGCAGCCAGCCAGCCGCGACGAGCTCGGCATCGGCGCCATCGGTCGCCGATGACAGCAGGTTCGCCACCTCGGCGAGATGATTGATGTAGGGCTCGCTACCGCGGCCCTTGCGCGCCATGCCGTTGTGGCGGCGCGCGGCGAGTTCGGCGGCTTCAGAGACCATGCGCAACGGCGCGAGCATTTCAGTGCCCCTCGCGACGAGAAGCATCAGTAAGAGAGGCACGAACAGATGTGTTCCCTCCCCCCTTGCGGGGGAGGGTCAGGGAGGGGGGTCCCGCTTGCTCGGCTGCTTCAGCGATACTTAGAACCACGCCTTCCAAGTTCTTCATCACGTCGTCATTGGTAAATCGCAGCACGCGATATCCTCGCGCTTCAAACCATCGATCACCGCGGCATCCTGCCGTACACGTGACATGAAATCATGACTTTCACCGTAAGCTCGACGACGAGCTTGCTAGAATGCGCGATAAAGTCAGCGATGTAGTTGCCTATCGGGACCTGGCGCCGGAAGCCGAGACGCGCAAGACGGTGTGCCTTAGATAGCGCCAAAGCAAAGTTTCGGCACGAGTCATCGTGCGCCGAAGCTGCTTGGCGCGAGAGCGCTGGACTCCAGTCACTTGAGCGTGTGGCATGCCCCCCTCCCCACCCTCCCCCGCAAGGGGGGAGGGAGCCAAGCAGGCGTGCCCACCTCACAAGGAATTCTCACAGCTTCCCCATCACGTCGCCACGAAAACCATAGATGGTCTTCTTGCCCGCGAGCGCGACCAGTTGCACATCGCGGGTCTGGCCGGGCTCGAAGCGGACGGCGGTGCCGGCCGCGATGTCGAGCCGCATGCCGCGGGCGCGTCTGCGGTCGAATTTCAGTGCCGGATTGGTTTCGAAGAAATGATAGTGTGAGCCGACCTGGATCGGCCGGTCGCCGCTGTTCGCGACCGTCAACGTCACGGTCTTGCGGCCGGCATTGAGCTCGATCTCGCCGTCCTTGATGAAGAGTTCGCCGGGGATCATGGGTGGCTCCTATCGGATCGGCTCATGCACGGTGACGAGCTTGGGGTCGTCGGGAAATGTCACCTCGACCTGAATGTCGTGGATCATCTCGGGGATACCGTCCAT
>CAWCGA010000025.1:0-86070 GCA_963794775.1 uncultured Alphaproteobacteria bacterium
GACGCTTTGCACAGCAGAAGTCCGTTGTCGTGTTTTTCGACATCAAGGTCGACGACGGCGAAAAACTCGCGCGCGAGCTCAGCGGCGAAGGTCTTCGCGCGCACTTCATGAAAGTCGACCTCACCGACATTCCGGCGCTGCGCGCCGGCATCGCCGATGCACGCAAGGCGCACGGCCCGATCAACGTCCTCATCAACAACGCCGCCCATGACGAGCGTCACCGGACCGAGGACATGACACCGGAATATTGGGACGACCGCATCGCCGTAAACCTGAAGCATTGCTTCTTCGCCTCGCAGGCGGTGCTGCCCGACATGCAGGCGGCGAAGGCCGGCGCGATTGTCAATTTCAGTTCGGTGTCGTGGATGGTGGGACAGGGCGGCATGGCCGCCTACACTGCCGCCAAGTCCGGCATGATCGGGCTCACGCGCTCGCTGGCGCGCGACTATGGCGCCGACAACATTCGGGTCAATGCCGTAGCACCGGGCTGGATCATGACGCAGCGTCAGATCGAGAAATGGCTGACGCCGGAGGCCGAGAAAGACCTGATGAAGAATCAATGCCTGAAGCGCAAGCTGGTCCCCGACGAGATCGCAAAGGTCGTGGTGTTTCTTGCGTCCGACGAAGCTTCCGCTTGCACGTCGCAACATTACGTCGTGGACGGCGGCCGGGTCTGAGGAGTTGAGACGGCGTGCGTTCGCCCGCTGGCCGCCGCCGCGCGGCGGCTGCGCCGCGCGAGATACTGGTCGGCGAGCACGCCGATCAGGATCACCGTGCCCATCACAGCGAAGTTGAGCGAGCTTGGAATGCCCAACAGGTTGACCAGGTTTTGCAGGATCTGGAGCAACACGGTGCCAAGAACGACGCCGATGATCGAGCCTTCGCCGCCGCGCAGCGAGCAGCCCCCGAGCACGGCGGCAGCGATCGCATAGAGCTCGTAGAACGAGCCGTGCACCGCGGGCGAGATCGAACGCGTGTACATCGCGATCAGGATCGCCGCGAAGGCCGTAAGTCCGCCGCAGATGATATAGGCCGAAATGACGACCCGGTTGGCACGAATCCCGGAATAGCGCGCCGCCTCCTCGTTCTTGCCGACCGCGTAGAGATACCGTCCGAACACGGAGCGGTGCAGCACCACCCAGGCGATGATCGTGATGACGATCAGCGCGACCACGCTGTGCGGCAGCGGGAAGCCCAGCACATTGGTCCGGCCAGCGGTCAGCCATTCCAGTGTCGGAAAGCTCGCGCCGAAGCCGAAGCCGGCCGTGGCATCCTCGGTGTAGTAGCGCGCGGCGCCACGATAGATCAGCAACCCGCACAGTGTGACGACGAAGGGCTGGATGCGCATCCTGGTGACGAGCATGCCGTGCACCAGGCCGATCAACAGCCCTCCGGCGATGATGAGGACGAAGGCTAGCGCCCAGTTGACGTCGTGATTGACGATCAGATCGATGAACAGCACGCCGAGCAGTGCGATCACCGAGCCGACCGACAGCTCGATTCCGCCGATGATGATGACGAAGGCCTCGGCGATCGAGAAGATGCCGAACATTCCGACCTGGTTGGCGGTGTTAGAGAGATTGCCAGGCAGCAGGAACCGCGGATTGATGAAGGCGACGACCGCTCCAACCACCAGGATCAAGATCAGCAGGCTGAGGTCTTTCTTGTGCAAGATCATCCTCGCCTAGGCTGTATGACCGACCGCAAGCTGGAGCACATTGTGCTCGCTGAACCGGCTGCGATCAAGGAACCCCGAAATCGCACCTTCGTGCATGACTGCGATGCGGTCGCTGACCCCTATGACCTCCTCCATGTCGCTCGAAATCATCAGGATCGCGACACCAGAATCGGTCAGGCGGCGCAGCATGTCGTAGATTTCCTGTTTGGCCCCGACGTCGACGCCGCGCGTCGGCTCGTCGAAGATCAGGACTTTTGGCCGCATCGAAAGCCACTTGGCGAGCACGACCTTCTGCTGGTTACCGCCGGACAATGAAAGGACGGGTGTCGCCACATCCGGCGCCCTGATCTTGAGACGCTCGCGTTGGCGCTGCGCGTTCTCGGCCTCGCGCACGGTGTCAACCAATCCGAAGCGCTGATAGGATTTGAGGTCGGGCAGCGAGACGTTTTCCGCGATTGAGACGTCCAGCAGCAGACCCGAGCTCTTGCGATCCTCCGGAACGAGATAAATCCCGTGCTCGATCGCCGCGCGCGGCGTCGTGATGCGGATCGGCTTGCCATCGAGCTTGATCATGCCCGCACGGAGCGTGTCGACTCCGAAGACGGCACGCGCCAGTTCTGTGCGCCCGGAACCGACCAGGCCTGCGAGACCGAGGATCTCGCCGCGGCGAACCGACAAACTCACGGCGCGGTCCGGCCAGGTTCCGGTCACGGCGTCGGCGATGTCGAGCACGATATCGCCGGGAGGCGCCGCAGGTGGCACGTAGAGCGATTTGAGGTCGCGTCCGATCATCAGCCGGATCATCGCAGCCGGCGACAATTCGGCCCGATCGAGCGCGCCGACCACGCGCCCGTCGCGCAACACCACGGCGCGATCGGCGCATTGCATCACCTCGTTCAGGCGATGCGTGATGAAAATGACACCGACCCCGTCGGCCTTGAGGCCTGCGATGACCCGCATCAGGCGCTCGGTCTCGGTCAGAGTCAGGCTGGAGGTCGGCTCATCCATGATGACAAGGCGCGCATCGAGCGACAGCGCCTTGATGATCTCGACAAGCTGACGCTGGGCCAACGACAATTCGGCAAGCGGCGCGTCCGGTCCGAAATCGGCGCCGAGACGGTCCAGCAGCGGCCGCACCTGGGCATGAAGCCGCTTGCGATCGATGAGTTTCAGCGGCCCGCCATAGACGGGCTCGCGCCCGATATAGACGTTGCCCGCGACATCGAGATTGTCGAAGAGATTGAGTTCCTGATGGACAAAGGCGATGCCCGCCTTGATTGCGTCCGCGACGGTGAGAGAGCGCCGCTCGATGCCATCGATCCTGATCAAACCGCCGCTCGGTTCCACCACGCCGCCGAGCACGCGCATCAGCGTCGACTTGCCGGCGCCGTTCTCGCCGACGAGCGCAATGACTTCGCCTGATGTCACCGACAAGCCGACGCGGTCGAGCGCGACCACGCCTGGATAGGACTTGCTGATATCGACGAGTTCGAGGAACGGCTCAGGCATGGCTGGCCGCGCGCCGCGGATACCTCTGCTACTTCTTGAGCATCTGCTTCATCTGGCCCATGAAGTCGTCGACGTTCGATTTGTCGATGACCTTACCGGGTACGATGATGATGCCGTTGCCGGGAATGCCGGACTTGTCGCCCTCGATAGTCTTGGCCATCAGTTTCATGCCCTGATAGCCCCACTCGAACGGCTGCTGCACGACGGTGCCGACGATGTTGCCTTCCTTGACGCCGCCGAGTGTGATCGGATCCTCATCGAAGCCGATGATCTTGATCTTGTCGAGCTTGCCGGCTTCTTTCAGCACTTCGTAAATACGCGGCGTGTTGTAGGAATAGAAGCCGACGAGGCAGCTGACGTCGGGCATCGCGGCGAGAATATCTTCCACGTTGCGCTTGGCGCGGGTCTGGTCGATCTCGTCGCCGCGCACGTCCACCAGTTCGACCTTCGAGCCCTTGATCGTTTCCTTGACGCCTTCGATGCGCTCACGCGCATTGTCGGCTCCGGGCAGACCAACGAAGCCGACGCACTTGCCTCCGTTCGGCAGGGCTTTCAGCATCAGTTTGCCGGCGTCCTTGCCGAGGTCGGTATTGGAGGAACCGATATAAGCAATGCGCTTGGATTGCGGAGCATCACTGTCGGTGGTGAACAGCACAGTCTGCGAAGCGATCTTGTCGAGCTGTGCGGTTTGGTTCTTCGGGTCCACGGAACTGACCATTATGCCGGCGGCGCCCGCCGCCACGAGGTCTTCCATCACCCGCTGCTGGACCGCGGCGGTCGCTTGTTCCGGATATTTGAACTGCAGGTCGTACTTGGGAAGCTCGCCTTGCGCCTTCTTCACGCCTGCCTCGGCGATTTTCCAGAAATCGGACGCCCCGTTGACGACGAAGGCCAGCGCCTTCTTGTCCGCCGCATTCGCCGAGCCGAGACCAAGCGCCGTCGCCAGCGCAGCCGATATACAAGCAACCACGAGTCGCTGCATCACATCCTCCCATCCAATGACCGGCCATCGTGCGGCCAGTTCTTCATATTGTTGATATTGTTGACGAGGCTCGCGCGCAAAAAATAGCAGAAACACGCAAGGCGCGCAATGAATGCGACCTTGGTGCAGCGGGAACGCAACGATCGCAGGATGGGCAACGCGTGGAACATCGCCCATCCCGCGCCGAGCCTTAGTCCGGCATCACATAGGCATAAATTCGTCCGCGCGATATCGGTGCCTCACGAACGCGGTTGCCGTTATTGCCTGAGATCATGATCGGATTGCCGCGCGCATCGATGCCAGTAATGATGCCGACATGACCGCCACCGCCGCGGCCCATCACCGCGATGGCGCCGACTTGTGGCCCCGAGACGTGATGGCCGTAATGGGCGAACGAACTCGCCATGTCGGAGCCGGTGCCGTGATGGCCGGTCCGTTGCAGCACCATGTTCATGAAGCGCGCGCACCACAGGCTGCCGCGCCCGGTCGGATTGCCGCCGAGATAGTGGCGCGCTTCCATCACGAGGCTCGAGCCGCCGCCGGACATTGGCGCGGAGCTGGAGGCTGTGTCGGGCGCGAGATTCGGATGCGCGTACGCAAATCGCCGCAAGCGCCTCACGGCAAGTTCATGCGGCACCTGTGCGGTGCGTATCGCGTGGCGATAGCCTCGCGAAGCGACGTGGCGGCTGACGTGCATGGCGTGGTGCCGCCTCACATGATGCACGACGTGGCGCGCATGCACATAGCGGTGAGCACCGTGATGCGACCTTGCGAAAGCGGGAGAAGCGATGGCGAGAGACGCCACACACAATGCCAGCGCGACCAGCAGCCGGCGGAACGCAGAGAACACAACCATACCAGATCCTTTACTAGGACCCCCAATTCCCGCCGGCGGGGAGCGCCGGCATTCGAGGGTGCGTAAAGTATCGCGGTGTGTTGACAGCAAGATATGATACGGCGGTGCGGCAACGCTTTCGTGGTATTTGCGCGCAGGTTAAGTGGCGAAAACAAATCGTAGCTGCCGCATTGCCGCCAACAGCATTACCTGCAATTTTAGTCACGGCTCAAAAGAAGGAACCCGAAATGCCTCACGCCGTCGCAAGCGACAATGTCCGTCTCTATTTTGAAGAAGTGGGCAGCGGAACGCCCATTCTCTTCGTCCATGAGTTTGCGGCCGATCATACCAATTGGGAACCGCAGATGCGCTACTTCGCGCGCGGCCATCGCTGCATCGCCTATTCCGCGCGCGGCTATACGCCCTCCGACGTGCCGCCCTCGGCGGACAGCTACACCTACAAACACTTCTACACCGACGCGATTGCAGTGCTCGACCACCTCAGGATTCCCAAGGCGCATTTCGTCGGCCTGTCGATGGGCTCCTACTCCTCGCTGCAGGCAGCGCTGCACGCGCCGGATCGCGTGATGTCGATGACATTGGCCGGCGTCGGCTCTGGCTCGAGCCTGGAAAATCTCGAGACCTTCCGGAAGACCTGTCGCGAGACCGCCGAGCAGTTCGACAAGATCGGCGCGGCGGAGGTTGCCAAGGTCACGCGGGAGGCGCCGAGCCGCATTCCCTTTTTGGTCAAGGACCCGCGCGGGCATGCGGACTTCTACGCCGCACTGGCGCGGCACGATTCAAAGGGCTCGGCCAACACCATGCGCAGTTTCCAGGGCGGCCGGCCCTCGATCTACACCATGGCGGATGCGCTCCGCAAAGTGGCCACACCGGCGTTGATCATCTGCGGCGACGAGGACGACGGTTGCGTCGAAGCGAGCCTGTTCCTGAAGAAGCATCTTCCGGCGTCGGGGCTGAGCTTCTTCCCGAAGACCGGCCATGTGCTCAATCTCGAGGAGCCCGCGCTGTTCAACGAGATGGTGGAACGCTTCATCGCGCTGGTCGAGGCCGGCCGCTGGGGTCCGCGCGATCCAAGGTCGTATGCGCATATATGACGCCTGACGGCGTCATCTCTCCTTGCCCGCACGGCTGAGCAGGAACACGCCCTGCTCACCGAACATGTTCCAGACCCACCACGGCAGGTTCAGCGGCACCGGCCGGCTGAACGCATCGAGCGCGATCGCGCGCTCCATCTTGACGTTGATCTCGTCGCAGAGCTGAACGAAATCCTTGATAGTGCAGAAATGGATGTTCGGCGTGTCGTACCAGGTCGCCGGCAAATTCTCGGTGCGCGGCATGTGACCGCCGACCAAGAGCTGCAGCCGCATCTTCCAGAACCCGAAATTCGGGAACGACACGATGGCGCGACGGCCGATGCGCAACAGGTTTTCCAGCACCACCTTCGGCTGCCGCGTCGCCTGCAGCGTCTGCGACAAAATCACGTAGTCGAAGGCGTCGTTCGGATAGTTGACGAGGTCGGTGTCGGCGTCGCCCTGCACCACCGCCAGCCCCTTGGCGACGCAGCGGTTGACGCCCTCGCGCGACAGCTCGATGCCGCGGCCATCGATGCCGCGGCTCTCGAACAATTGCAGCAATTCGCCGTCGCCGCAGCCGACGTCGAGCACCTTGGAGCCGGACGCAACCATCTCGGCGACCAGCAAATAGTCGCGGCGCCCCTTCGCGGTGCGCTCGGGCTGGATGCCGCCAAGCGGCAGCGTTTGATCCTGGACCGCCATGGCTAACCGCCCAATCCTCGCGCCTTGCCGGCCGATTGCAGGAAGGCGCGCGAGATCTCGAAGAACTCGGGCACGTCGAGCAGGAAAGCATCGTGGCCGCGGTCGGTCTCGATCTCCGCAAACGACACCCGCGCGCTCGACGCATTCAGCGCATGCACCAGCGCCCGAGACTCAGGGGTCGGGAACAACCAGTCGCTGGTGAACGACACCACGCAGAAGCGGGTCTTGATGTCGCGGAAGGCTTCCGCCAGCACGCCATTGTGGTCGCCCGCGATGTCGAAGTAATCCATCGCGCGGGTCAGATAGAGATAGCTGTTGGCATCGAAGCGCTCGACAAAGCTCGATCCCTGGTAGCGCAGATAGCTCTCGACCTGGAAATCGGCGTCGAACGAGAAGGTCGGCAGTTCGCGGTCCTGCATACGCCGCCCGAACTTGCGATGCAGCGCCGCATCCGAGAGATAGGTGATGTGCGCGGCCATCCGCGCCACCGCGAGCCCGCGATGCGGATTTACGCCCTGATCGGTGTAGCGGCCGCCGCGCCAATCCGGATCCGCCATCACGGCCTGTCGGCCAAGCTCATGGAAGGCGATGTTCTGCGCCGAGTGGCGCGTCGAACAGGCGATCGCGAACGCCGAGAACACGCGCTTTGGATAGGCCGCGGTCCATTGCAGCACCTGCATGCCGCCCATCGAGCCGCCAACCACGCAGAACAGCGTGTCGATGTTCAAGCGATCGAGCAGCATCGCCTGCGCGCGCACCATGTCGGGAATGGTGACGATCGGGAAATCCAGCCCCCAGGGTTTGCCAGTGGCGGGATTGGTCGAGGCCGGGCCGGTCGAGCCCATGCAGCCGCCGATCACGTTCGGGCAGATGATGAAATACTGATTGGTGTCGAGCGGCCGGCCGGGGCCGACCATCGTCTCCCACCAGCCGGGCTTGCCGGTGACGGGATGGGTATTGAACACGTGCTGGTCGCCGGTCAGCGCATGGCAAACCACGATCGCATTGGAGCGATCGGCATTCAGCTCGCCATAGGTCTGGTAGGCTATCTGGAACGGCGCGAGATCGACGCCGCAGTCGAGCTTCAACGGCTGGTCGGCGCCGAAACGCGCGACCTTGGACGTGGGATTGTCGGCCTCGTGCAATCGTTCGTCCGTATGGATCGCCGGACTGCTCACTGACGTCACGCTCACCATCTTGTCTCGACCCGCTTTCGCGGGAGCTCCCGAACCACAATTGGAATCAGGCCAATAAAAAACCCGGCCTGAACTTGGGTTCGGCCGGGATCACTTGTGTCCCCGGCCTGTTTAGCGATTTTTTTAACGTGGCTGCAAGCCGGCCGGCTCAAATGACCACGGAACGCCATAAACCTAGTCCGCCGGCTGCTTTTCGTCAAGCCAGTCACAGGGTTAACAGGGTGGGCGTGGACCCTCATGGTGAGGAGGCGCTCTTGCGCCGTCTCGAACCATGAGGGAGAACGGGGCCGCATCCTTCGAGACGCCGCTTCGCGGCTCCTCAGGATGAGGATCGAGATTTCGCCGGGTTTCATCAGATGTCGCAACCGCCGCCCTCTCCGCCTTCGCTTGCCGAACTGCGCAAGGAGATCGACACCATCGATGAAGGCATGCACCGCCTGCTGATGCAGCGCGGCGACATCATCGATCGCCTGATCTCGGTCAAGCAGACCCAGGAGGTCGGCTCCGCGTTCCGGCCCGCGCGCGAGGCCGACATGATGCGCCGCTTGGTCGAGCGCCATCGCGGCATCCTGCCGCTCGACACGGTCGAGAGCATCTGGCGTGTCATCATCTCGACCTTCACCTATGTGCAGGCGCCGTTTTCGGTGCACGCCGATGTCTCCGTGAGCGAGCCGGCGATGCGCGATTCCGCGCGCTTCCACTTCGGCTTCACCGTGCCCTATGTGGCGCATTTCAGCGCGTCCGCCGCGGTCGAGGCGGTCGCGAAATCCAGGGGCGACCTCGCGCTGGTCTCGGCGACATCGAGCCGCACGCCATGGTGGCTCGCGTTGGAGGCTGACGGCGCGCCAAAAATCATCGCGCTGTGGCCCTTCGTCGAGCGCGCCGACCATCCGGCGGCGTTGCCGGTGTTCGTGGTGTCGCGCGTCGCCGACAGCGCGATGGTTACCGAGGTCGAGACCTGGAGCGTGCGCGTCTCCGGCTGGAACGCCGACATTGCGCGCGCGCTGTCGCCGCTCGCCGAGATCGTCGCCGTGCCCGACACCGCCTTTGACGGCGCGGCGCTGCTGGTGTCGATTTCCGGCGCCAATCGCCTCGAAAAGATCAAGCTGGCCCTGATCCAGGCGGGGGCTTCCGTGCGTTCGACGGCCCTCGTCGGCAGCCACGCGACGCGCTATACGGTCCCCGCGAAATAGCCGTCCGCCGATCCGGAGTTGAAAATGAACCGCCCCGTGCCGAACCCCGGCATTCTCGACATTGCGCCCTACACGCCCGGTAAGAGCCCGGTGCCGGAGCCAGGTCGCAAGGTGTTCAAGCTGTCGGCCAACGAGACGCCGTTCGGGCCCTCGGCCAAGGCCAAGGCGGCCTACACACATGCGGTCGAACATCTCGAGGATTATCCGGAAGGCACCTCGCGCGTGCTGCGCGAAGCGATCGGCCGCGCCTTCGGGCTCGACCCCGACCGCATCATCTGCGGCGCCGGCTCGGACGAGATCCTCAATCTGCTGGCGCACGCCTATCTCAAACAGGGCGACGAGGCGATCTCCACCGCTCACGGCTTCCTGGTCTATCCGATCGCGACCATGGCGAATGGCGCGAAGAACGTGGTCGTGCCGGAGACAGATTTCACCGCCGATGTCGACGCGATCCTCAAATCCGTGACGCCGCGCACCAAGATCGTGTGGCTCGCCAATCCCAACAATCCGACCGGAACCTATCTGCCGTTCGACCAAGTGAAGCGGCTGCGCGCCGGCCTGCCTGAGCAGGTGCTGCTGGTGCTGGATGCCGCTTACTCCGACTATGTGTCGCGCAACGACTACGAGCTCGGCATCGAGTTGGTCGCGACCACCGACAACACGGTGATGACCCACACTTTCTCCAAGATCCACGGCCTTGCAGCCTTGCGGATCGGCTGGATGTTCGGTCCCGCCCACATCGTCGATGCGTGCAATCGCATCCGCGGGCCCTTCAACGTCTCGACGCCTGCGATGCTCGCCGCGGTCGCGGCGATCGAGGACACCGCGCATCAGCAGATGTCGAAGGTGCACACGGAAAAATGGCGGAACTGGCTCACCGAGGAGATCGGCAAGCTCGGGCTGAGGGTGACGCCGAGCGTCGCCAACTTCGTGCTGATCCATTTCCCGACCACCAAGGGCAAGACCTCTGATGAGGCCGATGCGTACCTCACCAAACGCGGCCTCGTGCTGCGGGCCTTGAAGAATTACAATCTGCCGCATTCGCTGCGCATGACCATCGGCACCGAGGAGGCCAATCGCCTCGTGGTCGAGGGCTTGCGTGACTTCATGGCGGGCAAGTGAACACGACGCCGCACTTCAACAAGATTGCGCTGATCGGCTTCGGCCTGATCGGCGGCTCGATCGCGCGCGGCGCCCGCGCGCAAGGTCTCGCGAAGCAGATCGTCACCACGGCGCGTTCGGAGAAGACGCGGGCACGAGTTCAGGGAACTCGGCATTGTCGATGCCGTGGTCGAGACCAACACCGAAGCGGTCAGGGATGCCGACCTCGTCATCCTCTGCATTCCCGTCGGCGCCTGCGGTCCGGTCGCCCAGGAGATCGGCAGCCACCTTGCGCCGGGCGCGATCGTCTCCGACGTCGGCTCGGTCAAGGGCGCGATCGTACGGGACATGGCGCCGCATTTGCCGCCGACCGCGCATTTCATTCCCGCCCATCCCGTCGCCGGCACCGAGCATTCCGGTCCCGACTCCGGCTTCCCCGAGCTCTTCATCGACCGCTGGTGCATCCTCACCCCGCCCGAGGGCACCGATGCCGCCGCGACCGAGAAGCTGCGCGCCTTCTGGGTCGCACTCGGCGCCAAAGTCGAGATCATGACGCCGGATCATCATGACCTCGTGCTCGCGATCACCAGCCATCTGCCGCATCTGATCGCCTACACCATCGTCGGGACCGCTGACGAGCTTCAACAGGTCACCTCCTCGGAGGTGATCAAGTTCTCCGCCGGCGGCTTTCGCGATTTCACCCGCATCGCGGCTTCGGACCCGACCATGTGGCGCGACGTATTCCTCAACAACAAGGATGCCGTGCTGGAAATGCTCGGCACCTTCAACGAGGATCTCTCCAAGCTCACCCGGGCGATCCGCCGCGGCGACGGCGAGGCGCTGTTCGAGCATTTCACCCGCACCCGCGCCATTCGCCGCGGCATTGTCGAGATCGGCCAGGATTCCGCTGCCGCGGACTTCGGCCGGCCGCACGCCAACCTTGCGAAGCGGCCGGACTGAAGTCCTAGCGATGCTTCATGGTCCTGTGCGGTCGCACCGTCATGTGCATGGCGGTCACGTCGTCGCCGCGCATCGCGGCAAACGCATTGGACGGTGCCGGAGTGCCGGCATGGAGAATGTCCGCATTCGGATGATAGAACGCCGCCATGCCGGGCTCCGACACCGCCTCTTGCGCGGAAACGGGTGCCGCGACAAGCGCTGCGGCGATAAGGGCCGCACCGAGAAATTTGAAGCTGCTCATGATCTTCTCCTGTCAATCGGCACGCTTGTGATGTGCGTGCCGTTAGAAGACAGGATGAACAGATAGGCATCGGCATTCCCGTTCGCCCATCACGCTTCGGCGATTGCGGCGTGAGATCGCAAGTCTACGAGCAATTTCAAAACAATGGCGGCGTCTGCCCGACCTTGAGCGGCCCGAGAAAGACCGCGCCGTCGACGAAACGTAAGGGGAAGGCGCGCGCCTTCTTGCCTTCGAGTTCGGCTTCCTTACCGAGCGCATTGATACCGGCGGCGACGCCGGCATTGGCGTTCTGCTTCACCACTTTGCCCAGGCCGGGAATGGCGCGATCGAGCGCGCCGAACAGATTGTTGAGGTCCTGCGTCTTCACGCCCGGCGCGACCTTGTCCAGCGTTGCCTGCGGCACGCCGTCATCCAGCATCTTGTCGATGCCGAGCGCAGGGATGACGCGCTCGATACCGGCGACCGTCATCTGCAATTCGCCTTCGAGGCGGCCGGCGGGGCTGAGGCCCAACGTGCCGGCGGCAACCGCGATCAGATCGCCCTGCTGGATGCGCGACTGCACGATTTCGACATGACCGCCGGCCGCCTGGATCTCGCGGAAGCGTACCGGCCACGGTTTCGGCGTCAGATCCTTCAACCCGCTCACCAGCGCGCGCATGTCAGCATCGAAGGGATCGGCGAGCAGCGGATGCAGGCCGCGGATCGTGCCCTTGTTGATCTGCACGACGCTTTCGATCACCGGCGCATCTTTCGGTGATCCCTCCGCGAGCCGTCCGTGCAATTCGACATGCGCGGCCTCCGCAAGCGGCACCTGCATCGATCCGTCGACGCGCGCCAGCGTTGGCTGATCGAACACCACGGAGGCGCGCTCGGGAACAGCCGGCAGGCCGAACACGCTGGCGCGGCCGAGCTTCCAGTTGGCCGCGAAACTCTGTCCACTCTTGTCGGTGATGGCGGCCGGCCCCGAAAACTCGGCGATCACATGCCTGGGGTCATAGATCTGCGCCACGACGAGGATCTGGTCGAGCTTCGCCGTGAACTGGTTTGTCGCCTGTGCGGTCTGCGAGGCCAGGGTCACGCTCGGACTATCGCAGGCGATTTCGAGGCGGAACGGAAAGCCGGCGACCGAGCGTTTCGCGCAATCATATATGCGACCGCTCTTGGCCTCATGGGCGCGCCAGGCATCGGCCTGCACGTCCACTTGCGATGCCGCAAAGAACCAGAACGCGCTCCATGCGATCGCGGCGATCAGGAGCAGGACGGGAGCAATGAACAGCCCCCAGCGCGAACGCCGTCGCGGCGCAGTTACAGCCATGGTCATCCCCGCCCCTTTGATCACCAATTTGGGCAATAAAGCGGTCACAGCGCTCCCGATCAAGTTAATGCATTTTCATGGAACGGCGATTCTGCTAGCCAATCGCCCGCAATGGCGGAATTGACCCTCTCCGAAGACGAATTTTCCAAAGGCGACCTCTGGGTGTTCGGCTATGGCTCGCTGATGTGGCGGCCGGGCTTCGACTTCCTCGAGCGCGTGCCGGCGCGGCTGATCGGCGAGCATCGCGCGCTCTGCGTCTATTCCTTCGTGCATCGCGGCACGCCGGAGAAACCCGGGCTGGTGCTGGGGCTCGATCGCGGCGGCGCCTGCCGCGGCGTCGCGTTCCGCGTGGCCGACGCCAAGCGCACCGAGGTTGTCGCATACTTGCGCGCGCGCGAACAGGTCACCTCGGTTTATCGCGAGGCGATGCGCTCGGTGTGGCTGGAAGATCATGCGCGGCGGCGGGTCAGCGCGCTCGCTTACGTGGTCGATCGCGGCCATGTGCAATATGCCGGCCGGCTGACGCTTCGCGAGCAGCTTCGCCATGTGCTGCAGGGCCACGGCCAGTCCGGCAACAACCGAGACTACGTGCTGTCCACGGTGAAGGCGATCGAGGCCGCCGGCTTTCGCGACGCGTCGCTGCACCAGCTCGCGCTGATGCTGCATGACGCGCATCCGAAGCATGCGGCGGTGTAGTTCGGATTCGGTTGTCAAACAGCACTGTCGTCGTTGCGCGAAGAATGTAGGGTGGGTTAGGCGCGAAGCGCCGTAACCCACCTCTTTCGTTGCCGCGGAAACAGACGTGGTGGGTTACGCCTTGCAGCGTCGCTCGTTGAGCTACCGTATGTGCGTCCCGGCTAACCCACCCTTGTAATAGCGCGATTGGGATATTGTGAGGGTGTTCCGAAAGGAATGCTCTGCCGCGGACGGCCATCCGCGGCAGAGCGTCTGGCGATCGGATCGAACCCACCCTGAGCAGTTTGTTGCTGCCCCGTAGCGTGATCGTCGTCAGAACTTCATCGGACCCGGATGGTTGCCGGAACAATTTGGTTCGCTTCACAAGGCAGGGATCGACGAAGATGACGAAGACTAACACGGCAGTGGCCGGCATTGATACGGCCAAGGACAAGCTGGATATCGCAGTACACGGCCAGAACTTGCATTGGCGTGTAGAGAATGCCTTGCGAGGCTGGAAGCATTTGCGCTCGGAGCTGGCGAAGGCCGGGATCGAGCGTGTGGGGATCGAGGCGACGGGAGGCTATGAACGCGGAGTCGTCAGGCATCTGCAGGAAGCCGGCTTTACGGTCCTGATCCTGCAACCGCTCCAGGTGCGCGCCTTCGCGCGCGTTCATCTTCAGCGGGCCAAGAACGATACGCTCGACGCGGCTCTGATTGCAGCTTGCACGGCTGTCATGGAGAAGCCCCGGATCGAGCCCGATCAGCGCTTGGCCAGCCTTGCGGACCATCTGACCTTCCTCGAGCAGATCGAGGAGGACATGGCCCGTTTCAAGGTCCGGCTCGAACATATCAACGACCCCGGATTGCGACACACCGTCCTTGGCGACATCGCGCGGTTGAAGGCACGACGGCTTACCCAGATCCGCTTCATTGCCAGGCAACTACGTGCTCACCGCGATCTCGCTGCTCGCCTTGATCTCGTGCTGAGCGTTCCCGGTATCGGCGAGCGCACCGGGCTCGCGCTCATCATCCGCATGCCCGAGCTCGGCCGCGTCAATCGCGAAGAGGCGGCTGCACTCGCCGGCCTTGCTCCCTTCGACGACGAGAGCGGCAAACACAAAGGCCAAAGGCACATTGCCGGCGGACGCGGCCGCCTCCGGCGCTCTCTCTTCGCAGCCGCGCTTCCCGCCGCCTTCCGATGGAATAAAGCCCTGATCGACCTCTACACGCGGCTCAAAGCCAAGGGGAAGGCTCACAACGCCGCCCTCGTCGCTTGCGCCAGGAAGCTCCTGATCTACGCCAACACCGTTGTAGCCCGCGGAACACCTTGGACTGACACCCACGCCGTCAGTTAATGGTTGCTACGATCGCGATGACGCGCGTCAGCATTCCCGCGGCGCGATTCGCGCCCGAGCTTTGCAAGATCGTTGTCCCTCTTCGAAAAGAGGGCGCAGGGAATGCCGGGCGCTCAACCGCACCCGCAGCCTCGTGGGCAGAAAGGGTAGAAGGCCCACAAGCATAGTCACCACAGGTTGGCCGAAACGATCCGGCATTCCCTGCACGATGGTTCTTTTCGGCTGCTCCGTGCTCTCCCCGGAGTGTCGGGCTTGTTAGCCTCCGTCGCCGATCGATCATCTCAATCGGCTTGACCCCAGCGTCGAGGGGACAGGACCACACGGCTTGACCGTCCGCGACCCTGCCGCACGTCTTGCGGCAGAAGCGCATCCATCGCATCCCGCGCCACGTTTCGTGACGATCGCGAAGCGCCTCCTTGGCGAGCGCGGGACGAGTTCGTTAAACCATAAGTTCGTCATTTCGGAAAGATGATTATTTTGGCGTCAAGGGCTGGACATTCGTCACGTTTTCTGAATAGCGGAAGTGTTTTGCCCGTCGTGTCGCCGCGGCAACACTCATCCTGGTCCCGTGATGACGACATTCCGCGTTTATCCCGGTCGATCCTTGCCGGAATTCAATTTAGGATAGCCCAACCAAGGCGATAATCCGGAGGGCTGGATGCGGACCAAGATACTGGTACTTGCGGTGTTGGCCGCAAGCCTGGGCGAATGCATTTCGTTCGCCGCTCTCGCCGATGATCAAACCATTCAGGACGTGCCATGGCCCACGAAATCCTGGCAGACTTCGAGCCCTGAACAACAGGGGATGGATTCGGCCAGCCTGGCTCGGCTGATAGAGGTTGTAGGCTCCTACAAGCAAGACAGCCTTACGATCATTCGTCACGGAAGGATCGTGGCAGACGCCTACTATGCTCCCTATGTTCCCGACGTCAGCCATGATCTGAGGTCCGTCACGAAGAGCGTGACGGGCACGTTAACCGCCGTTCTGCTGAAAAATGGCAGTCTTGATAGCGTCGATCGTGCAGTGGTCGACCTGTTTTCGGACAAGCAAATCCAGGACGTCGATGCCAGAAAAAGGGCGATGACCGTCCAGAATCTCCTCGACATGAATTCAGGCATCGAGTGGGTGGAGAAACTTTACACTCCGGAAGAGACGATCATGAGGATGTACGAGAGCACCAATCGTACAGCCTTCGTCCTGAACCAGGCCATGTCGGATGCTCCCGGCTCACGCTTCTACTACAATAGCGGAAATCCCTATCTCCTCTCGTCGCTCATCACCAAACTGACCGGACAGAGCGCTTTCGAATTTGCAAAGAAGGAATTGTTCGGGCCGCTTGGGATCAAGAGCGCCAAATGGGGAAACGTCGACCCGCAAGGTGTGACGGACGGCGAAGCCGGACTCTCTTTGTCACCTCAGGACATGGCCAGGATCGGTTATCTCTACCTCCACGACGGACAATGGGAAGGGCGGCAAATAATCCCGTCGTCATGGGTGGAACGGGCGAAATCCGGACCGGTCGAGGCGACGCTTGGATTCCACTATGGAAATCTGTGGTGGTCGTATCCCGAAAAGGGCGCCTATATGGCACGCGGCCGTCATTCGCAGCTCATCCTCGTTATCCCAAAATTCGATATCGTGGCTGCGATGACCGGTTTTTTGAATGACAACGAATTCTATTCAGCTTCGGGATTGGTCGACGACATTTCCAGCGCAGTCAAATCGGACCGGCCGCTGCCCGAAAATCCCGTCGCACAGACCTTATTGGTCAAAGCCATCCAGCGAGCCGCGGAGCAGAAGCCTTACGTCGTCGCCCAAGCGCCTGAGTTAGCCAAGGCTGTTTCCGGCAAGACCTACGGTTTCCTCGACAACAAGCTGCGGGTGAAGAGCTTCACGCTCAACTTTTACAACTCGGACTCCTCATGGGTCATTACGACGTATGGCGACAAGGGGCCCACCCGGTTTACGGGGTTGGTGGGCCTGGACGGCCTTTATCGCAGGAGTCCTCCGGCTCCCTACGGCATCAACGCGGCGAGGGGACGCTGGACCAGCGAACGCACGTTTGTGATGGAGCGCCGGATTTTGGGCCATAGCGAGACCCAGACCTGGGCGTTGACCTTCGACGGCGACAAAGTCACCGTGAACTTCGAAAACACCGATGGCTTCAAGGCAGAGCTGCGGGGCGAGCGAAGCGAATAAGATGTGGCCGAACCGAAGGCCCGCTTCGAGTTCGAAGTAATTTGCCCGTCGTGCCGCCGCCGGCAGATCGCACGATTCGGGGCGGTCCATTTGCGAAAGACACCGCACGGGCGTATCCTCCGACACTACCTTGGCTTGCAGATCGAGCCGACCACGGAGAACACAATGGCCCTCATCGATGATTATCCTCAGGTCAAGGCCCTGCTTGATCCCAAGGGCACAGTCAGCAACGTGGAAACATATCAAGCCGGCGGCGAGAGTTATGTCCGCGTCACCTCGCACTTTGACGATTCGGAAGGAGGCCAACTTCTTTTCAAAGTTGCCGGCGGCAACGCCGAGCAAATCGCGGCCGATAACGTCGTGGATTTTCCATCAAGCCTGCCAACGATCCAGGCCAAAATTGCCTTCAGCGGCACCATGAGCGACGCCGATCATGCAAAGGTCGCCGCGGAGGCGATCAGCCAGGTGGACAAGTTCAAGACCGGAGATGGACCGGATCATGGAAATCTGGCGTGCATGTGGGCGTGTCGACACGTTGTATTTTTTGCCCTGAATGTCTGGATTACAAAAGCAGACGGCACCGCAACATTTTTTGACGAACTCACAAAAGGGGGAATGAAGCAGGAGAAACCTGGCGATCTCCCGGCGGGAGCACTCATACTCTCGCCGACGACCAGCAAAGGCGTTGGCCATGTGGGCCTTCTCGGCACGGGCACGGGCGATGGCCGCCTCGTATATTCAAATCATAGCCCGTCACATCCGGATCCGGTTGCACGATGGGAACAGAATTACACCGTCAAATCATTCGTTGACTTCCACGCAGCCAGACACCTCGATACGTTTTTCTACAGATTGCCGGGTGTCGGCGGTGGCGCTGTATCCTGATGCGTCGACCAACGCCAAAGCGCGATGAGATTGGGATAAATCATTAGCGCGCTTTGGATTGGGCGTGCGCCATCAATGGATCTCCGGCTCCGGAATGCCCTCCGCGCCCTCCAGGAAATCGAAGTCGCAACCCTCATTGGCCTGCCGCGTATGGTCGGCAAACATCTTGTAATATCCGCGCGGATAGTCGCGCGGCGGCGGCTTGTATCCCTTGATGCGCTCGGTGATTTCAGCATCGCTGAGCGCGACGTGGATCGAACGCTTCGGCACGTCGACGGTGATCATGTCGCCGGTCTGCACCGCGGCGAGCGGTCCGCCGATCAGCGACTCCGGCGCGACATGCAGGATGCAGGCGCCGTAGCTGGTGCCGCTCATGCGCGCGTCGGAAATGCGCAGCATGTCGCGCACGCCCTGCTTGAGAAGTTTCTTCGGGATCGGCAGCATGCCCCATTCGGGCATCCCCGGCCCTCCCCTGGGACCCGCGTTGCGCAGCACCATGACGTGATCGGCCGTCACATCGAGGTCCGGATCGTTCACGGCCTTGCTCATGTCATCGTAGCTGTCGAACACGATCGCCGGCCCGGTGTGGGTGAGCAGCCGCGCCTCCGCCGCGGGCGGCTTGATCACGCAGCCATCGGGCGCGAGATTGCCGTAAAGGATCGCGGTGCCGCCTGAGGATGCGATCGGATCGTTTAGCGGGCGGATCACGTCGTCATTGTAGACCTGCGCGTCTCCGATTCCCTCGCCGATCGACTTGCCCGACACGGTTGCGGCATCGAGATGCAGCATGGATTTGAGACGCGAGAAGAACGCGCGCGTGCCGCCCGCGATGTGGAGGTCCTCCATCAGCCATTTCCCTGATGGCCGCAGGTTCAGGATGACGGGCACGCGCGAGGCGAACTCGTCGAAATCCTTCAGGTCGATCTTGACGCCGGCGCGGCGCGCCATCGCAACCAGATGGACCATCGCGTTGGTCGAACCCGCCATCGCGCTGTGCACCACCAGCGCGTTCTCCACCGATTTGCGCGTGATGAAATCCTTGGGCTTGAGGTCCTCCCAGACCATCTCGACGATGCGCCGGCCGCAGGTCGAGGCCATCCGCGGATGCGCGGAGTCGCCGGCCGGGATCGATGCGGCGCCGGGCAAGGTGAGGCCGAGCGCCTCGGCGATCGTCGTCATGGTCGAGGCGGTCCCCATGGTCATGCAGGTGCCGGCGGAGCGCGCGATGCCGGCCTCCATGTCGTTCCACTGCTCCTCGCTGATGTTGCCGGCTTCCTTCTCAGCCCAGTATTTCCAGACATCCGATCCGGAGCCGAGGATGTTGCCACCGAAATGACCGCGCATCATCGGCCCGGCCGGCATGAAGATCGCCGGAAGATTCATCGAAATCGCGCCCATGATCGTTGCGGGCGTGGTCTTGTCGCAGCCGCCCATCAGGACGGCGCCGTCGATCGGATGCTGGCGCAACAGCTCCTCGGTCTCCATCGCCAGGAAATTGCGATAGAGCATGCTGGTCGGCTTGACGAACTGCTCGGACAGCGACATCGCCGGAAGCTCGACCGGGAATCCGCCGGCCTGCCAGATGCCGCGCTTGATGTCCTCGACGCGCTCGGGAAAATGGCTGTGGCACTGGGCGAGGTCGCTCCAGGTGTTGATGATGCCGATCACGGGCTTGCCGAGGAAGTCCTCGCGCGCGTAGCCCATCTGCAAGGCGCGTGAGCGATGACCGAATGAGCGCAGGTCGGTTGCGCCGAACCAGCGCTGGCTGCGCAAATCCTGAAGTTTCTTCTTTTGCATTGCGTTACCTCTAGTCTGAATTCGATTCTTTCAGCACGATCCGCTTGATCTCGCCGACGATCACCAGATAGCTGAACGCCGCGACCACCGCGTTGGCGCCGACGAACACCAGCGCGCCGTTGAACGAGCCGGTGTTCTGGATGATGTATCCGATGATGATCGGCGTCGAGATCGACGACAGATTGCCGAACATGTTGAACAGTCCGCCGCTGAGGCCCGCGATCTGCTTCGGACAGGTATCCGACACCACGGCCCAGCCGAGCGCGCCGACCCCTTTGCCGAAGAACGCCAGCGCCATGACGGCGACGACGAGCCAATGCGCGTCGACATAGTTGCAGACGATCATGCTGGTCGACAGCAGCATGCCGATGACGATCGGCGTCTTTCGGGACGCGGTGAGCGAAAACCCTTTCCTCAGCATGTAGTCCGACCAGATGCCGCCGAGCACGCCGCCGGCGAAGCCGCAAACCGCCGGCACGGAGGCAACGAAACCGGCATTGAGGATCGACATGCCGCGCTGCTGCACCAGATAGACCGGAAACCAGGTGATGAAAAAGTAAGTCAGCGCATTGATGCAATATTGCGCGAGATAAATGCCGATCATCATGCGGTCGGCGACGAGCTGCCGGATGTGGTCCCACTCGATCGGCTTCTTGTTCGGATCGACGCTGGCCGTGCCTTTCGGCGGGTCCATGTTGACGAGCGCGCCGCCGCGCTCGATGTAGTCGAGCTCCGGCTTTTCCAGGCGCGGGTGCCGGTTCGGCGCATGGACAACGATGAGCCAGATCATGGACACGATGATCCCGACGAGGCCCATGAAGTAGAAGACGTAGGGCCAGCCCAACGCGGTCGTGATCCAGCCCATGATCGGGGCGAACAGCACGGTTGCGAAATACTGCGCCGAGTTGAAGATCGCTGACGCGGTCCCGCGCTCATTGGCGGGGAACCAGGCCGCAACGACGCGTGCATTGGCGGGAAACGACGGAGACTCGGCAAAGCCGACGAGGAAGCGCAGCGCAAACAGCGCATAGAACGCGAGCGTTGCGGCGACGAGGCCGACCGCCCCCTGCAGCAGCGTGAACAGCGACCAGGTGAAGATGCTGACGAAGTAAACCGTTTTCGAGCCGAACCGGTCGAGCAGCCAACCACCTGGAATCTGGCCGATCACATACGACCAGCCGAATGCCGAGAAGATGAAGCCCATCTGCACCGGACTGAAACCCAGTTCCTTCGACAGCACCGGTCCGGCAATGGCGATCGTCGCGCGGTCCGCATAGTTGACGATCGTCACCGCGAACAGCATCGCCACGATCGAGTAGCGCAGATGACCGATCCTGGTTGTGGCGATGTCGCTTGTTGCAGTCGTCATGCGCGCCTCCCTGGCACCGAATTCTATGACGGCGCTAGCGCCCCTGCTGCTTCCGCCACGCCGCAAAATCCGTCTTGGTCTTCTCGTCGGTCGGCGGATAGAGGCCGAGGATCGACCGGCCCTTGTTGACTTCGGCGAGCACAAAATCCTCGAACGCCGTCATCTCCGTGCATTCGTCGGCGAGTTCGTCGGCGAGGTGCGCCGGGATGACGACGACGCCGTCGTGATCGCCGACGATGACGTCGCCGGGCCAGACCGGCGCGTCGCCGCAACCGATCGGCACGTTGGATTCGAGCGCCTGGTGCAAGGTCAGATTGGTCGGGGCCGCCGGCCGGTGATGAAACGCCGGCATGCCGATTTGGGAAATCTCGTGGGAATCGCGGAAGCCGCCGTCAGTCACGATGCCGGCCACGCCGCGCTGCATCAGCCGCGACACCAAGATTTCCGCCGGCCGAGGCCGCGCGCGCGTCCTTGCGGCTGTCGATCACGAACACCGCGCCGGCCGGGCATTCCTCGATCGCCGCGCGCTGCGGGTGCTTGCGATCCTGGAAAACCTCGATCTTGTTGAGGTCTTCGCGCGCCGGAATGTAGCGCAGCGTGAACGCTTCGCCGACCATCGGCAACGCCTGCGGATTGAGCGGATGGACATCCTGGATCATCTGACGATGCAGGCCGCGCTTGAACAGCGCGGTGGTCAGCGTCGCGGTCGAGATCTTCTTGAGCTTGTCGCGCGTCTGCGGACTGAGCTTGCCCATCGTCGGCCTCCCCAATGATTTTTTATGACAGCATGTCATATCGCCTCCCCCGGAAAAGCAAGGCGGAAGCGCTGCGTCGGCGGTAAGCGCGTGTGGGAACCGAGCGCGTCACTCGCCCTTCTGCGGAATCCCCCCGAACAACTGCCGCTGTTCCGCCTGCGCTGCCGCGACGATGCGGTTGGTGGCATCCTCGATCGTACGCTCGACACGTTCGAGGAACTCGTCGCGCTTCAATCCGGGCGGAATCGGATCGAGGAACTCGATCACCAGCGTGCCGGGATAGCGCATGAAGGTGCGGCGCGGCCAGAACAGCCCGCTGTTGAGTGCGACGGGCAAGCACGGCACGCCGCATGCGCTGTAGATCATGCCGACGCCGCCCTTGTATTGCGGCGGCGCGCCGGGCGCGGTCCGCGTCCCCTCGGGGAAGATCACGAACTGACGGCCATGCTTGACCTCCTCGGCGGCGCGTCGCATCACCTCGATCAGTGCGCGGCGGCCGGAGCTGCGATCGATCGCCACCATGCCGGTTTTGATCAGATACTGGCCAAACAGCGGGATGAAATTCAGCTGGCGCTTCACCACGAAAAACGGCGCCTCGAAGAAGCGCAGCAGCGCGATCGTTTCCCACATCGACTGGTGCTTGGAGGCGACGATCAGCGGCCCCTTCGGGATGTTCTCGACACCGCGCAACTCGACCCTGATGTTGCAGACCACACGCATCAGGAAGATTGTGCTCTTTGCCAGCCAGGCCGCGACCCGCAGCACGACCGCGCGCGGCATCAGGAAAGCCGGCAACGCAATCAGCATGTAGAATATGAGGGTCGCGTAGAACAGGACGTTGAAGACCAGCGAACGCAGGAAGATCAGGGCCATCGAATTTCCGTTGGCTAATTGGCTTGCGCGGTGGCGGGGCGGCGCGACGGCAGCGAACCGGTCGGCTGCTCCGACAGCTCGAACATATCAGGATCGACGCCAAAGCCTTCGAGACGCACCCGCAATGTGGCGGCGATATATTTCACATATTCCGACAGCGCCAGGCGGAAGGTCGCGCCGCTCGACCACCACGGCTCGTCGCGCCATTTTTCACCGATCACAGCGTATGGAATCAGCGCGATGTCCGGCATCGCATGCGACATCTCCACGATGGCGCGCGGCATGTGATAGTTCGAGGTCACCACGACCAGCGACTTGAAGCCGCGCTCGCGCGCCCAGCGCTTCGTCTCGAGCGCATTGCTGCGGGTGTTGACCGCGGAGTGGTCGAGATCGACGCAACAGTGGAACAGGCCCTGCCCTTCCTGCACCGAGCGCGAGATGTCGGCAGCCGCAATGGTCGGATGCACGCCTGATATCAAGAGCCGCTTGCCGTAGCCGGCGGCGAGCAACTCCATGGCGTCCGAGACGCGCGAGGAGCCGCCGGTCAGCACCACGATGCCGTCGGCCTTGCGCTCCGGCTTCACCTCGGTCGAGCGCAGGTTGAACAGGAAGCCGGCAAAGCCCGCAACGAGGACGGCCAGGACGGCGCCGATCGCGGCCAAGGCAAGCCGCAGCGGGCCGCGCCCGCGCGCGGCTTGCGATCGATCGTCGGACTGCGTGGTCATGCCCGGCTGGACCCCTCTCCCCTGCCGCGATTTTAGAAAGCTTTTCGACCGAAGTGGAGTCGGGGAACCGGCCGTTTTCCCCCTGAAACCATCACTCAATGTCGTCAAGCGTGGCAAACAGCGTGCGGCGCGAGGCCCAGGCGGTGATCGCCGCGATCATCACCGCCTGCACCGCCAGCACCAGATAGCCGGACGGGCGCAGCGAAAACGTGCCGAGCAGCGCCGCAAACTGGTCGCCGACCGGCGTGCCGGAAAACCAGGTCGCGATCGACTCGGAGAAGCCGAACAGCAGCATCGCTACGCCGCCGCCGATCACGCCGCCCTCGAGCCCCAGCAACAGGAAGTGGCGGAAGAAGCGGTCGGCGATGAAGCGGTCGCCGGCGCCGACGAAATGCAGCACCTCGACGATCGGCCGGTTCGCCGCCATCGCGCCGCGGGTCGCAAACGACACCGAGATGATGGTAGCGACGATGACCAGCGCAAGGATGCCGATGCCGGCCGCCACCGTCGCGCCGGTCATCGAACGCATCCGCTCGATCCAGGCGCGGTGATCGTCGACGCTCGCGCTCGGCGCCACCTGCGCGATGCGCGCGCGCAAACCGGCCAGATCGAGCACGGTGCCGGGCGCGAGGCGGGCCACGATCACGCGCGGCACCGGCAATTCATCGAGCGACAGCCCGCTACCCAGCCAAGGCTCCAGCAGCTTGCCGGATTCCTCTTTTGTGAAAGGCCGGACGTCGACGATGCCGGACTGAACCCGCATCGCGGTCACGGCGGCCGCCGTGTCGCGCTCGATGTCGCGGCCGGCTGAGGGGCGGATCTGGATGGTGATTTCGCTCGCCACATCCGACTGCCACTCCGCGGCGGAGGCGCTGACCAGCAGCACCGCGCCTGTGGTGATCGATGCGAGGAAAGTCATGATCGCGACCACCGCCACCAATGCGCGACCGGATATGGAAGCGCGAGGAACAATGGGCGACAGATTGCGGGCGCGCGCCGGCACCTGCGGGCGTTCTTGCCCGAGATCGACCAGCGGGGTGTGCTCGTCGGTCCTACTCATAGATGTGCAGCCGTCCCTGATGCAGCACGAAGCGCCGCGCGTCGTACTGATCCATCAGCGTGATGTCGTGGGTCGCGATGATGACCGCGGTGCCCGACTTGTTGAGCTCGATGAACAGCCGCAGCAGCCGCCGCCCCAATGTCGGATCGACATTGCCGGTCGGCTCGTCCGCCAGCAGCAATTGCGGCCGCGAGATCACGGCGCGCGCGATCGCGGCGCGTTGTTTTTCGCCGCCGGAGAGGATCGGCGGCAGCGCATCCATGCGCTCGCCGAGACCGACCCAGCGCAACAGGTCGATCACCTCCTTGCGGTAGCTCGATTCGTCCTTGCCCATGACGCGGAACGGCAACGCCACGTTCTCATAGGTGGTCATGTGGTCGAGCAGACGGAAATCCTGCAGCACGATGCCGATGCGCTTGCGCAGGTTTGCGATGTCGTCCTTGCCGAGCAGCGAGATGTCCTGGCCGAACAGATTGACCAGGCCGCGGGTCGGCCGCAGCGACAGGAACAGCAGTTTCAGCAGCGAGGTCTTGCCGGCGCCGGACGGCCCGGTCAGGAACTGGAAGGAATGGGCCGGAATCAGGAAATTGAGGTCGCGCAGAATCTCCGGCCCGAGGCCGTATCGCAGTCCGACATTTTCGAACCGAACCAAGCGCTAGCTCCGTGGGACGTGGGGTTACCCCGGAACCCGGCGTCGCAACCCGATGGTTTTGCGTCCGTTATGGTTTCCGGTTCGTTAACGGTCGCCTTGTAGCATCCCCCAAAGCCCGAATTGCAGCGGCATGATGGAGACCGGCTTCATGCACATCGTTTGCCCCCATTGTACTACGTCCTACGCGATCAAGCTGGAAACCCTTGGGCCGGAAGGGCGCACCGTGCGCTGCTCCCGCTGCAAGGAGGTGTGGCTGGCCCGGCCGGAGGACGCCGTCGAGCCGGTCGCGGCCGTGCCTGCGATGGCCACCGCTGGCCACGCCACCCAGGAGCGGGAGGCCGATCTCGCCGCGGAGTGGAACAGGGTTCAAGCCGACGAGATGCCGGTTGTCGACAGCCCGTCGATTGCCGGCGACTTCCCGAGCGAACGATCGGGCAACACCGTGGCTGATTGGCCTGCGATGGCCAGCGATGACGCGGACGAAGCTATCAAGCCCAGATCGCGCGGCGGCTGGTTCGGCCGGCTGTTCAGCCGGTCGGCGAAACGCTCACGCGGCCGATCGCTGCTCAACCTGACGACCACCAGCGCCGCGATGGGCGCGCTGCTGGTAGGGCTGTTCGTCTGGCGCGCCGACGTGGTGCGGCTGCTGCCGCAGACCGCGGCCTTCTACAAGCTGGTTGGTCTGGACGTGAACCTGCGCGGGCTCTTGTTCAAGGACGTCAAGGTCACGACCGAGACAGTCGAGGGCAAGCAGGTGCTGGTCATCGAGGGCGTGATCGTCGGCGAGAACAAGAAGACGGTCGACGTGCCGCGGCTGCGCTTCTCGGTGCGCGACGCCCAAGGCGCCGAAATTTACGCCTGGAACACCGTGCTGGAGCAGACCCGGCTGAAGCCCGGCGACCACGCCTTCTTCAAGTCGCGCCTCGCCTCGCCGCCGGCCGAGGGCCGTTCGATCGATGTCCGCTTCTTCAACAAGCGCGATATCGCGGGCGGCAGTGTATGATCGTCGCCGGGCTCACACGGCCCGCTTGATATCGAACACGGAATAAAGATGGCGCGCGTCCTGATCGCCGACGATGAAGAGTCCATGCGGATGCTGGTCGCGCGCGCCATCGGCATGGACGGTCACACCACCGTCACCGCGCAGGACGGCGCCGAGGCGCTGGAGATTCTTGCGCGCGAGGACGGTGCGTTCGATCTGCTGTTGTCGGACATCCAGATGCCTGTCATGGACGGCATCGCGCTGGCGCTGTCGGCGGCGCGCGATTTTCCTGATGTGACAATCCTCTTGATGACCGGCTTTGCCGACCAGCGCGAGCGCGCGTCAAACCTGAACGCCATCGCGCATGACGTGATCAGCAAGCCGTTCTCGGTCGCTGACATCCGCGCCGCGGTGGCGGGTGCGCTCAAGGCGGGGAAGAGGTGACGTCGTCATTGCGGACGAAACGATTGCTTTCGTCACCTCTCCCCGCGTGCGGGGAGAGGTCGAAACCGGAGCGCAGCGGAGGTTTCGGGTGAGGGGGAGTCGACACGAGCTGTGTCGGCGGAAAGTGCACGGACGGCCCCTCACCCGCATCGCTTCGCGATGCGACCTCTCCCCGCAAAGCGGGGAGAGGTGAAGAGGCTCAATAATCCTTCAGCAGCCGCTCGATGTAATCGAGCTCGATCTGCGGCCGCGAGGGATCGGAGAGGCGGCGGCGCAGCTCTTCCAGAATCCGGCGGACGCGCTGCACGTCCATCTCGCCGGGAATCATCTTCGACAGCTCATCGCCCCATTCACGGCCACGCAGCGGCCGGCCGAGCGGATCGGTGCCGTTGGGACCGGCCTGCTGGCGGCCCATGCGGTCGCCAAGACCGTCGCCCGCCTGGTCGCCGTCGCCCTGCTGCATGGCGTCAGCCAGGCTCTGCGCGCCCTTGCGCAGCGCTTCCAGCGCCTTGCCCTGCGAGTCCACGGCGGCGTCGGATTGCCCTCGCCGAGCCGGCTACCCGCATCGCCCATCGCGCCGTCGGCCTCGGCAAGGCCGTCCTCGCCGTCACCCTGGTCGGCGCCTCCCTGGCCCTGGTCGCCCTTCTGGCCCGGCCCCATCCCACGCTTGGCAAGCTCGTCCTGCAGCTTCTTCAGCCGATCGCGCAGGCCCTGCTGGTCCTGCTGCAGATCGCCCATGCTCTGGTCGCCCTGCTTGCCGCCGCGCTGACGATCGCGCCGCGAATCCTGGCCCTGCCTGTAGGTCTTGTCACGCAATTGCTGCTGCTTGCGGATCATGTCGCCGAGCTCGTTGAGCGCCTGCTCCATGTCGCCGTCGCCGCCCTGCCCGGGCTGCGCCATCTGCAGATTTTCCAGCATCTGCTGCAGCTGATCGAGCAACTGCCGCGCGCCTTCCTTGTCGCCCTGGCGCGACAGCCGTTCCATCCGCTCCAGCATGTTGTTGAGGTCCTGCTGGCGCAGGAATTTCGTGTTGGGATCGAGGGGCCGCGCGAGCGCTTGCGGATTGTTGCGGAACTGCTCGGCGAGCTGGCGCATGTAATTGTCCATCGCCTGCCGCAAATCCTGCGTCAGCTTCTTGATCTCCTCGTCGCTGGCGCCGCGATCCAGCGCCTGCTTCAGCGCGTCCTGCGCCGCGCGCAACGCCTTGTCGACATCGGAGATGTTGCCGTCCTCGATGGTGACGGCGAGCGCCCACAGGCTCGCCACCACCTCGCGCAACTCGTCGTCGGTGCGCGAGGCCTCGAGCTGCCGCGCCAGATTGTAGAGGCCGAGATAGTGGCCGGCCTCCCCGGCCATGAACAGCTCGGGCGCGATCAGAAGCGCATCCAGCGCGGCGAACACCTCGGAATTCTTGTTGGCGTCGAGCGCCAGGATACGGCGCTGCTCGATCAGCGCGCGCGCCAGCGGCTTGGTGAACAGACGCTCGGGCAAGCGCATGTTGAACGGCTCGCTCTTGCCCTCATTGCCGGCCTCGTCCTTGGCGGTGAGCGTCAGCGTGACATCGGCGCCGGCATAGGGGTCCTCGCTGAGGTCCTTCACAGTCTGGCCGACGCCGTTGCGGGTGCGCGCATTCGGCAGCACCAGCGAGAAGGTCGGCGGCACATAGAGCGGCCGCGACGGCGCGGCGTCGCCGCGCGCGGCGAAACGCGCCTGCGCTTCGGTGACGCCGTAATCGTCCTCGATCTTGTAGGCCATCTGCAGCGAGCCGCGCGCCTGCCGCTCCGGGTCCTTGGCGAGCGCAATGGTCGGCGGGCGATCCGGAATCGCGGTGAACTTCCATTGCGGCTGGCCGGACGGCGCGCGCACATGCACGGTGCCGTCGGCTGCAATGGTGAAGTGCTTCTCGTTGGTGCCCTTCGGCGCCTGCTCGCTCGGCGTCACTTCACTGATGCCGCCGCCCGCCACCACGTCGAGCTGGCCGCCCGAGGAACGCACGATCAACGTCGAATTGGCGGGAACCGCGAGCGGACCCGACATCGGCAAGACGGCTTCCTTGTTGGCGGCCGACAGGATGATCGGGGGCTTGGCGGTATAGAGCGGCGGATTGATCCAGGCATCGACGCGGATGTTGGAGGGCGCCAGCATGCCGTTCCAGTCGAAGGCAGCGCCGAGACGCAGGCCGCGCTCGTCGCCGGCGGCGAAGTACGCCGCGACCAGCATCACACCAACCAGCGCGCGCAACGCCCAGGGATCAAAGAGCCGCAAGCGTGGCGACGGAAGCCCGGCGCGGATGCGCTTGAGCGAAGCCAGCGTGCGCTCGCGCTGCGCCTGCCACAGCGCGTGCGCCACCGGATCCTGCGAGGACAGCGTATCGGTCAACGCGGTGGCCGGGCGATGGCGGATGCCGGAGCCATGATCGAGCCGGCTCAGACCTTGCTCGCGGCTTGGCCAGCGAAACCGAAAGGCCGGCCATGCTGCAGCGATCAATGCAGCGATGAGCAGGACGACGCCGATGGCGCGCGCGAAGAATGGCAGCGACAGCCAGAGCCCGGCCCATGACACCACCAGGAACAGTCCGATGACGGTGAGACACCGCGCCAGGATCGGCCAGCCGCGCTCCCACGCGATCGCATATTTGGCGCGGTCGAGCGCCTGCGTCAGCTTGAGCCGCGCAAGCGTATCGGGCTCGCTTGGGAGGGGTGGTGGGCCGTTCAACAAACTCTCCGCCTTTACCGGCAAATCACCCTAGCATAACGGCGGCAGCGAGGCACCCGTTCGGCCACGGTATCCCGCCGTTTCCTGCATAACACGAGTGCGTGACTAACCTGCCGCAAGCCCTTAAGTTTCGGCCGCCAAAAGCCAGAAGAGGAAGCGTCATGGACCAGAAAATGCACGACAAGGGGCTCGCCGTCCGCAAGGCGGTGATGGGCGAGGCCTATGTCAACAATGCGCTGAAAAACGTCGACGAGTTCAACAAGCCGTTCCAGGAACTGCTCAACGAATATTGCTGGGGTTCGGTGTGGGGCCGCGACGAGCTGCCGCGCAAGACCCGCAGCATGCTCAACATCGCCATGATCTCGATCCTCAACCGGCCGCACGAGCTGCGCGGGCATCTGCGCGGCGCGCTCAACAACGGCGTCACCCGCGAGGAGATCCGCGAGATTCTGATGCAGGTCGCGATCTATGGCGGCATGCCGGCGGGGGTCGACAGCTTCCGCATCGCGCGCGAATTCTTTGCCGAGATCGACAAGGCGGCGTAACGCACATGGCGAGCGTAGGGTGGGCAAAGGCGCGTATGCGCCGTGCCCACCTTCGAGCGTCGTACTCGCGATGGTGGGTACGCTTCCTCCCTCGCCTGTTGAACGACCTTATGACTGGGCCGCTTTGCCCACCCTACGCTTCCTCGCAAGGACGAACGAAGGATAGAAAATATGGACATCGGATTCATCGGCCTCGGCAGGATGGGCTATCCCATGGCGCGACGCCTGGTCGAGGCAAAGCATTCGCTCACCGTGTTCGATACGCAAAAGGCCGCGGTCGATCGCATGGTGGCGCTCGGCGCGCAGGCGGCGTCATCGCCGAAAGACGTCGCCGACAAGGTCGAGACCGTGATGGTGAGCTTGCCGTCGCTTGAAAGTCTCGCTCGAGGTCGCGACCGGCAAGGATGGCGTGATCGAAGGCAGGAAGGTCAAGCGCGTCATCGATCTCTCCACCACCGGCGCGCAGATGGCGGTGCGGATCCATGACCTACTCGCCAAACGCAACATCGTGCAGATCGACTGTCCGGTGTCCGGCGGAATCTCCGGCGCCGAGAAGGGCACATTGGCGCTGATGGTGTCGGGACCGAAGGACCACTACGAGACGATCAAGCCGGCGATCGAGGCGATCGGCAAGCCGTTCTTCATCTCGACCAAGCCGGGCGCGGGGCAGACCATGAAGGTCGCCAACAATTTCCTGTCCGCGACCGCGATGGTCGCGACGTCGGAAGCCGTGGCGCTGGGCGTCAAGGCCGGGCTCGATCCGAAAGTCATGATCGACGTGATCAATTCCGGCTCGGGCCTGAACACGGCGAGCCGCGACAAATTCCCGAAATCGGTGTTGCCGCGCACTTTCGATTTCGGCTTCACCACCGCCATGATGGTGAAGGACGTCAGTCTGGCAGTTCAAGAGATGCGTTCGCTCGGCATGTCGATGGAAGTTGCCGAAGCGGTCGGCCGTCTTTGGGAGGCCGTCCTTAGAGATCAAGGCCCGGAGTCGGATTTCACCTCGGCGATGAAAACCGTCGAGAAGGCGGCGGGCGTGGTGGTCGGCAGCAAGGGTGGCGGCGCGACGGGGAAGTGATCGTCATTGCGAGGAGCGCAGCGACGAAGCAATCCACATCTCCGCTTGCTGCGCGATGGATTGCTTCGCTTCGCTCGCAATGACGACTTAATTCACAACCACGGCGCAGGCTTGTCCATCGCGATCAGCGCGTCGACATCGACGCGCGGGCGCACCACTGCATACTGGTCGTCCTTGACCAGAACCTCCGGAATCAGCGCGCGCGTATTGTAGGTGCCGGACTGCACCGCGCCATAGGCGCCGGCGGTCATGATCGCGATGAGATCGCCATCCTTCGGCACGGTCAGCGTGCGATCGAGCGCGAGATAGTCGCCGGACTCGCAAACAGGTCCGACCACGTCGGCGGTGATCGTCGGTGCATCGGCGGCCGCCTGCCGCACCGGCAGGATGTCGTGATGCGCCTCGTACAGCGTCGGGCGGATCAGATCGTTCATCGCGGCATCGATGATGACGAAGTTCTTGCCGTCGCCGCGCTTCACATGGATGACACGCGCCACCAGGATGCCGGCATTGCCGACGATCAGCCGGCCCGGCTCGAACATCAGCGTGCAGCCGAGATTATGCGTGACGCGCTTGACCATCGCCGCATAGGCGTCCGGCGCGGGCGGCGGCGCGCGATCCCTGTAATAGGGAATGCCGAGCCCGCCGCCGAAATCGATATGCGAGATGGTGTGGCCGTCGGCGCGCAGCACGTGCACGAAATCGGCGAGGATACGATAGGCGGTCTCGAGGCGGCCGAGGTCGGTGATCTGGCTGCCGATGTGCATGTCGACGCCTGATATCTTCAATCCCGGCAGCTTCGCGGCCCTGGCATAGACGGCGCGCGCATGCGCGATCGGGATGCCGAACTTGTTCTCGGACTTGCCGGTCGAGATCTTGGCATGGGTGCCGGCGTCAACATCGGGATTGACGCGCACGGAGATGCGCGCGGTCTTGCCCGCCTCGACCGCAAGGCGCGACAGCAAATCGAGTTCGTACTCGGATTCGACGTTGATGCAGAGGATGTCGGCGGCCAGCGCGGCGCGGAGTTCTGCCTCGGTCTTGCCGACGCCGGAGAACAGGATCTTGCTGGCGGGAAAACCCGCGGCGAGCGCGCGCTTCAACTCGCCGCCGGAGACGACATCGGCGCCGGCCCCGAGCTTCGCCAGCGTGCGCAGCACCGACTGGTTGGAGTTTGCCTTCATGGCGTAGCAGACCAGCGTCTTCTCGCCGGCAAAAGCCCCGGCAAAGACGCGGTAGTGCCGTTCCAGGGTCGCCGTCGAATAGCAATAGAACGGCGTGCCGACGCTCTCCGCGAGATCGGACAAATTGACGGCCTCGGCGTGCAGCACGCCGTTGCGATAGTCGAAGTGATTCATGAGAGCTTAATTACCCAAAAGCGGGTCGAGGATGAAAGGCTTTCTGGCGCCTTTGGGTGCGACCGGATCAGAGTTGGCACCGTAGGTCGAATTGAACACGCCCGGTTTGGCCGCGTTCTCCGCTTCGGTGTCGGTCGCCGCAGGCGCCGACGCCAGCGGAGCATTCGTGCTCGAGGTCGGCGGGTCGAGCGGGCCCTTGCGCCCGCAAGCGCCAAGCGTCAGCGCGGCCACGCTCAAACCGATGATGGCCCACCGCGACGGCGCCGGGCGCAAACTGCTGATCACGTCGATATCCCCAAATCGGGCCGCACCATACAAAGATTGCACTGCGATGGCGAGGCCAACATGGCCATGAGATTGCAGCGAAATTGGTGCAGAAAGCCCTACTTTCGCTGTTTTTCCAGCCGCTTTGCCCAGGCTTTCGCTTGCGCCAGCACGTTCTTCGGCGCGGTGCCGCCGTAGCTGGTGCGGCTTTTCACCGAGGCTTCCACCGACAGCACCTTCAGCGCCTCGGCCGATATCTTCGGCTCGATCTCCTGCATCGCCTTCAAAGGCAATTCATGCAGCGCCACGCCGTCCTTTGCGGCGCGCGCCACGATCCGCCCTGTAACGTGATGGGCATCGCGGAACGGCATCTTGAGCGTCCGCACCAACCAGTCGGCGAGATCGGTCGCGGTGGCGTAGCCGTCGCCGGCGGCCGCCTTCATCCGGGCTTCGTCGGGCACGAGGTCGAGCACCATGCCGGTCATCGCCCGGATCGCAAGCGACAGCGCGGCGAAGGCCTCCATCGCGCCCTGCTTGTCCTCCTGCATGTCCTTTTGATAGGCGAGCGGCAGGCCCTTCATCACGATCAGAAGCGCGATCAGCGCGCCGATGATCCGGCCGGACTTGGCGCGCACCAGTTCCGCGGCGTCGGGATTGCGCTTCTGCGGCATGATCGAGGAGCCGGTGGTGAACTTGTCGGATAGCCGCACCAGGCCGACCAGCGGCGATGTCCACACGACAATTTCCTCGGCAAAGCGCGACAGATGCATCGCGCAGATCGAGGCCGCCGCAAGCGTCTCCAGCACGAAGTCGCGGTCGGAGACCGCATCGAGCGAATTGGCCATCGGCCGGTCGAAGCCGAGCGCCTTCGCGGTGGCGTTGCGGTCGATCGGAAACGAGGTGCCGGCGAGCGCGGCCGCTCCCAGCGGCGACTCGTTGAGCCGCTTGCGTGCATCGGCGAAGCGGCCGCGGTCGCGCGCGGCCATCTCGACATAGGCCAGCAGATGATGGCCGAAGGTCACGGGCTGCGCGGTCTGCAGATGGGTGAAGCCCGGCATCACGGTCGCGGCATGTTCGGTCGCGCGCGCGACCAGCGCGTGCTGGAACGCCGATAGCGCCGCATCGGTCTCGTCGATGATGTCGCGGACATAAAGCCGAAAGTCGGTCGCGACCTGATCGTTGCGCGAGCGCGCGGTGTGCAGCCGCCCCGCGGCGGGCCCGATCAGCTCGCCGAGCCGGCTCTCGACATTCATGTGAATGTCCTCGAGCGCGCGCTTAAAATCGAAGGAGCCCTTGCCGATCTCTGACAAAATCGTGTCTAGACCCTTCGCGATATTTTTTGCATCAGAGGCCGTGATGATGCCCTGCGCCGCGAGCATATCGGCGTGGGCCTTGGACGCGGCAATGTCCTGGGCATAGAGGTGGCGATCGACGTCGATGGAGACGTTGATGTCCTCCATGATCGCGTCGGGGCGCTCGGTAAACCTGCCGCCCCACATCTTGTTGCTCATGACGTTGCTCGTAGCTTGCGGCCCGGCCGGTTTGACCGGTAACACAGGCCACTGCATAGCCGTAACTGGACCGGAATGACAAACCTTATGCCCGAACAACCCACCGCGCACGCCGCCGTGATGCGCCGGATTCCGATCGCGGTCGCGGCCGTGCTGATCGGCGGCATCGCCAGCTATGTCGGGATTTACGGCCTCAAGGGCGCCGGCGGCGATCCGACCTGCCGTGCCGCGATCGATACCGCCAAACGCATCGCGCCGCTCGCCCATGGCGAGGTGGCCGCGCTGACCATGGCGTCGAAGCCGCTAAAACTGCCCGACCTCGCTTTCGAGGACAGCAGCGGCCAGCCGAAAAAGCTGTCGGACTGGCAGGGCAAGACCGTGCTGGTGAACCTGTGGGCCACCTGGTGCGTGCCGTGCCGCAAGGAAATGCCGGCGCTGGACCGGCTCCAGGCCAGGCTGAAAGGGCCGAATTTCGAGGTGGTGGCGATCAACATCGACACCCGCGATCCCGAGAAGCCCAAGAACTTCCTGAAGGACGCCAATCTGACCGCGCTCGGCTTTTTCAACGACGACAAAGCCAAGGTTTTTCAGGATCTTAGAGGGATAGGCCGGGCGCTGGGGATGCCGACCTCGGTGCTGGTCGATGGCAAGGGCTGCGAGATCGCGACCATCGCGGGACCAGCGGAATGGGACAGCGACGACGCGCTCACGCTGATCCGGGCGGCGGTCAGCCCGCAGGCGGCGGGTCTCTAGTTTCATGGTCATTCCGGGGCGCACGAAGTGCGAACCCGGAATCTCGAGATTCCGGGTCCGGTCCTGCGGACCGTCCCGGAATGACGGAAGCAAACTTAAGCCGCGATATTGAGATTGCCGCCGACGCCGGCGCCTTGATTGGCGAGCGAGAGTGTCTGCTGGGCGCCGCCGAGCAGGGTCTGCACCGCATCCTTCTGCGCATCGAGATTGGATTTCAGCACCGACGTCGCGACCTGCGACTGCACCGCGCTTTGCTGATTGGCGAGGACCGCCATCACCAAACTCATATCCATACCAAACACCCCAAATTCCCGTGCACCCTAGGCGGGAAGGGTTAACGAGGCGTAGCTTTTACCGGCCGGCTCCATGCCGGAGCTCCTGATCGCGGCCGCGGCTTGATCGGAGCCGAGGTGCTCGATCAATCGCTTCGCGTGCTCCTGATGGCGCGACGTATTGACGATCGCCGCCGTGAACATCTGGATCAGTTGCACCTCGTCGGGAAGCACACCCGCCGGCTCGATCCCGGGCTGATCGACCAGCTCGCTCACCGGACCCAGCGCCAGATCGGCTTCACCGGCCGCGAGCAGCGCGGTCGACTCCGTGCCTCGCGCCATCACCCGATACGCCACCTTGTCGGCGATCCCCAGACTCGGAAACACCTCGTCCTTCAGGAAAATGCCGCTGGTGCTGGCGGGGATCGCGACCAGACGCGCAGAGACCACTGCGCGCTTGAACGCCTCGACGCTGCCGAGATCGGGCTTTGGATTTCCCTGACGCACGGCCGCGCCGAGCGCCGCCGTCGCGAGGTCTGCGTCCGAACCGGCGGCGATCCGCCCCAATGCGATCAGTTCGCCGAGCCCTTCCCTCGACATGATGACCACGTCGACCTCGGCGCCGGCCTCGAGTTGATACTTGATGGTCTTCGGTCCGGTTCCCTGCGAGGCGCCCGACAGCGTGGTCACGGCGATGCCGGTCGAGCGCTCGAACGCGGGCAGGACCTTGTGGTAGGCGAGCGAGAAACCGCCGGAGATGATGACGACAAGTTTTTCCATCAGAGTGGTTTAGGCTGCAAGCCTTCGCGATGTCCAGCGCACGCGAAACGCGTCAGTGTCCGCGAAGCAGACGATCGTAATAGTCGCCGCGTTCGGCGACCGCGCGATCGAAGGGACGCCCATCGGGCAGCGACAGCCAGAGGCGGAGAAGATAGCGCTTCCTCTGCTCGCTGTCGGTGAAGGACGTCCGCGCATGCAGGGTGCTGAAATTGTGACAGACGACCAACTCGCCGGGCTCGAGCATGAACTCGACCGAGAGGTCGTCGGCGGTTCTCTCGAACAGCTCCATGGCTTCATCGAGATCGGCGGGCAGTTTCGTGTTCATCAACTCCGCAGCCTTCCGCATCAATCCGCCGAGATACATGCAGCTCACCTGCCCCTGCTGGCAGGCAAACACCGGAACCGGCGTCCGCGAGATCACCCCGTTGCCGGCTTCGGTCGCGTAATAAAATCCGCGGTAGAGCGCCGGCAGCAGGTCGGGACGCGCCTTCAATATCGCATTGTGGATGGCGAGCGAGCTGGCCAACCTGGTCGTGCCGCCGGACTCGGCGCGTTGCACGCACACCAGCGCCATGACCTCAAACAGGTCGCAATGGAAATCGAGTTCATCGGTGCTCTTGTAGCCGCCTTCCGCGTTCTCGTTGCGAATGCGGCCGAAACGATCGCCGTCGAGGTTCTGGCTGTGCGCCGAACCCCAATGGGTGCCAAAGCCCCAGCAAATCCGCTCCATCTCGTCAGGCGAAAACCGCGACAATCCCCGGATGATGACGACGCCGCGCCCGTGAATGATTTCGCGTTTGATCTCGGCCAGCATCGCCTTCAGCAGCGGATGGTCGAAATGCCGCCTTTCGACAGATTGCGGCGGCATCGATCGTGTTCTGGCAAGGATGTCCTCGATGGCCTGCAGATGCGTTTCAGTCAAATCGCAGGCGAAATCGTGCTTGCCGCCGACGGTCCCGCGCGTCCACGCGCCGCGCCCCCTGATCTGTGTGCGCAGCATCGGCGGCGTCGCATCCGCGATCGCGACCGGCTTCTTCTTCGAGGACCGCGTTGCCATTCGGTGCGCCTGTTCCCGCCAGATTCGCAGATGGCGTAGGGTGGGCAAAGCGAAGCGTGCCCACCTCTCTTGCTCGGTGCCTGTGTGTGGTGGGCACGGCGCAAGAGCGCCTTTGCCCACCCTACGAAGTCGAAGTTCCTACCGCGTCGGAACCGGCTTGGCGCCACGGTAATCGTAGAAGCCGCGCTGCGTCTTGCGGCCGAGCCAGCCGGCCTCGACATATTTCACCAGCAGCGGACAGGGCCGGTACTTGGAATCGGCGAGACCCTCATGCAGCACCTGCATGATCGACAAACAGGTATCGAGACCGATGAAATCGGCCAGCTCCAGCGGCCCCATCGGATGATGCGCGCCGAGCTTCATCGCGGCATCGATCGCCTCGACATTGCCGACGCCCTCATAGAGCGTGTAGATCGCCTCGTTGATCATCGGCAGCAAAATGCGGTTGACGATGAAGGCCGGGAAATCCTCGGAGACCGCGACCTGCTTGCCGAGCTTGCCGACGAATTCCTTTGCAGCTTCGAAGGTGGAATCGTCGGTGGCGATGCCGCGGATCAGTTCGACCAGCTCCATCAGCGGCACCGGATTCATGAAGTGAATGCCGATGAAGCGCTCGGGGCGGTCGGTGGTCGACGCCAGCCGCGTGATCGAGATCGACGAGGTGTTGGAGGCGACGATCGCTTCGGGTTTGAGGATGGCGCAGACATCGTGAAAGATCTTGCGCTTGATCTCTTCCTTCTCGACCGCGCTCTCGATCACGAGATCGCAGTCGGCGAGCCCGTCCATGGTCTCGGCGAGCGCGATGTGCTTGAGCGCCTGCGCCTTGGCCTCCTCGGTGATCGCCTTCTTGGAAACCTGCCGCGACAGATTGCCGTTGATGGTCGCCATGCCCGCCTTCAGGCGATCGGCGGACACGTCATTGAGCACCACGTCATAACCCGCCACCGCCGCAACATGCGCAATGCCGTTGCCCATCTGGCCCGAGCCGATCACGCCGATCTTCTTGATCATCGCCATCCTGTCATCCACCGCGAGCCGCGCGCATATCGCGCCTGCTTGTCACCCCAATATAAGAACACCGGCCGGAAGTGATCCCTCCGACCGGTGCATGCCTTACTTGCCGAGCTTGCCGAGTTCCGTCGTCAGCTCCGGAACCGCCTGATAGAGATCCGCGACCAGCCCGTAGTCCGCAACCTGGAAGATCGGCGCGTCCTCATCCTTGTTGATCGCGACGATCACCTTGGAGTCCTTCATGCCGGCGAGATGCTGGATCGCGCCGGAAATGCCGATCGCGACATAGAGCTCCGGCGCCACCACCTTGCCGGTCTGGCCGACCTGCCAGTCGTTCGGCGCGTAGCCGGCATCGACCGCGGCGCGCGAGGCGCCGACACCGGCGCCGAGCTTGTCGGCGAGCGGCTCGATATATTTGGCGAAATTCTCGCGGCTCTGCATGGCGCGGCCGCCCGAGACGATGATCTTCGCCGAAGTCAGCTCGGGACGATCGCTCTTGGCCACTTCCTCGCCGACGAATGAGGAGAGGCCTGGATCGGCGGCGGAGGCCGCGTTCTCGACCGGCGCGCTGCCGCCCTCGCCGGTGGCCTGGAAGGTCGAGGTCCGCACGGTGATGACCTTCTTGGCGTCCTTTGACTTCACGGTCTGGATCGCGTTGCCGGCATAGATCGGCCGCTCATAGGTGTCGGGCGCGATCACCTTGATGATCTCGGAGACCTGCATGACGTCGAGCAAAGCTGCGACGCGCGGCATCACGTTCTTGAAGCGCGAGGTCGCGGGCGCGACGAAGGCATCGTAGTTCGGCGCCAGCGCCACGATCAGCGCGGCCAAGGGTTCGGCAAGATCGTGCTCGTAAGCAGCGCCTTCGGCGAGCAGCACTTTCTTGACGCCCTGCAGCTTGGCGGCGGCTTCCGCAGCGGCCTTGGTGCCTTCACCACCGCCGGCCACCAGCACATGCACGTCGCCGCCGAGCTGCAAAGCTGCCGTCAGCGCCTTGTTCGTGACGTCCTTCAGCGTTTCGTGGTCGTGTTCGGCAATCAACAACGTCGTCATGTCAGAGAACCCCGGCTTCGTTCTTCAGCTTCGATACCAGCTCGGCGACGTCCTTGACCTTGACGCCGCCCTTGCGGCCCGGAGGTTCCGATGTCTTGAGGATTTCGAGATGCGGCGCGAGGTCGACGCCATAGTCGGCGGCGGTCTTGTCCGCGATCGGCTTCTTCTTCGCCTTCATGATGTTGGGCAGCGAGGCGTAGCGCGGCTCGTTGAGACGCAAATCGGTGGTGACGATCGCCGGTCCCTTCAGCTTAACGGTCTGCAGGCCGCCGTCGACCTCGCGCGTCACCTTGAAATCGGAACCGTCGACCTCGAGCTTGGAGGCAAACGTCGCCTGCGACCAGCCGAGCAGCGCAGCCAGCATCTGGCCGGTCTGATTGCTGTCGTCGTCGATCGCCTGCTTGCCGAGGATGATGAGGCCCGGCTGCTCCTCGTCGGCGATCTTCTTGAGGATCTTCGCGACCGCCAGCGGTTCGACATTGCCGTCGGCCTTGACCAGGATGCCGCGGTCGGCACCCATCGCCAGCCCCGTGCGGATGGTCTCGGAGGCCTGCGCCGGCCCGATCGACACCACCACGACTTCGGTGGCCTTGCCTGCTTCCTTCAGCCGAAGCGCCTCCTCGACAGCGATTTCGTCGAAGGGATTCATCGACATCTTGACATTGGCGAGCTCGACGCCGGTTCCGTCACCCTTGACGCGAACCTTGACGTTGTAGTCGACCACCCGCTTGACCGGCACCAGAACCTTCATGTTCCTCTTTCGCTTGAATTTTGGGGGGCTGAATGTCTTCGCGGAACCTAGAGCGGCAGCCCATCCCGGTCAACGCGCGAGGGCTAAAAAACGAGCCCGGAATTCCACGGTTTTACCGGTTCTGGCCGGGGACCCAAAGCACGTCGCCTGCGCCGTTATTATTGGCGGTCCTGGAGGCCACAAACAGGAAATCCGACAGCCGGTTCAGGTACTGGATCGCAGCGTCGCTGACGGGCTCATCCGGCTTGGCGGCGAGTTCCACCAGCATGCGTTCCGCCCGGCGGCAGATGGTGCGCGCCAGATGCAGGTAAGCGGCGGCAGGCGTGCCGCCCGGCAGCACGAAGGAGGTCAGCGGCGCGAGCGTATCGTTGAGCTTGTCGATGTCGCGCTCCAGCCGCTCGACCTGGCTTGCGATCACGCGCAAGCGCTCCGCCTTGCCCTCGCGCTCGGGCACCGCAAGGTCCGCGCCGAGATCGAACAGATCGTTCTGGATTTTGCCGAGCATGCTGTCGAGCTCGCCGCTGTCTGCAAGATGCAGCCGCACCACGCCGATCGCCGCATTGGTCTCGTCGACCGTGCCATAGGTCGAAACCCGCAGATCGTATTTCGGGCGCCGCTCACCAGAGCCGAGCGCGGTGGTGCCGTCGTCGCCGGTGCGGGTGTAGATGCGATTGAGCACGACCATTGTCCGCCTCTTGCATTGCTCTATCCCCTCATCCTGAGGAGCGGCGAAGCCGCGTCTCGAAGGATGAAGGCCCGACTGAGGGCCTCATGGTTCGAGACGCGCTTCGCGCTCCTCACCATGAGGGTCTTACGCCTAGCGTCCCATCGCCCAGACCGCGAGCATGGTGATGACGATCGCGACGAATTGCAGCAGCACGCGCAACCGCATCAGCTTTTGCGAGGTGTTTGGCGATCCACCCCTCATCATGTTGATGAGGCCGAGCAACAGTACGACCGCGACCGCGCCGACCGCGATCGGCAGTACGATCTTGCCGAGAAAGAAATCCATCCGCGCTACATAACACCGTGCACAGCGCGCCGCCATCGGTGCGCTCAGCCATTTTTTCCAGTAATATCAGGCCGTAATCCGGCTCACGAGGGCCGGTGGCCCAGGGTGTCCCGTGAAGGTCGTTTCCTACCTCTACAACGTCGTGATGGATGCGTTCTACACGTTCCTCGCCGATGACGGCTGGGCGATCGCCAGCCATATCGCGCTGTCGACGCTGATGGCGCTGTTCCCGTTCCTGATCGTGCTGACCTCGCTCGCCGGTTTCTTTTTCGGCTCCAAGGAGCTCGCCGACCAGGCGGCGTCGCTGTTCCTGCAAACCTGGCCGCATCAGGTCGCCGACGCGCTGTCGAGCGAGGTCCACGACGTCCTGGTCAACACGCGCGGCGACATCCTCACCATCGGCGCGGTGCTGGCGGTGTACTTCGCCTCCAACGGCGTCGAGGCGCTGCGGGTGGCGCTCAACCGCGCCTATGCCGTGATCGAGCCACGGCGCTGGTACTGGCTGCGGCTGGAGTCGATCGGCTACACGCTGGTCGCCGCCTTCACGTCGCTGGCGATGGCGTTCCTGATCGTGCTGGGACCGCTGATCATCGAGGCGGTGCGGCGCTACATTCCGCTGATCGTGGAGAACAACGAACAGGTACTCAACCTGACGCGCTACGGCATCACGGTCGGCGCGCTGATCGCCGCGCTCTTCATCCTGCACGCCTGGCTGCCGGCGGGCCGGCGCAGTTTCCTGCAGATCCTGCCCGGCGCCGTCTTCACCATGGTGGGCTCGCTGGTCTCGGGCGTCGTGTTCGGACAATATCTCGCGCGCTTCGCCAACAACTACGTCACCATGTATGCGGGGCTCGCCTCCGTTATCATCGCGCTGGTGTTTCTGTATTTCATCGCCGCGATCTTCGTGTTCGGCGGCGAGCTCAACGCCGCGATCATCAAGTCGCAGCTCGCGCGCGACGAACAGCTGCAAGCAGCGCAGCCGCCAGAGCCCGCGGAGACACAGGCTTGAGCAGGAAGGCGTCGGCGCCGGCCTCCCGCGAGGCCGCCTCGTCGTCGTCGCGGCCGGACACGCCGATGATCGGGATGCGCCCGTAGGGCAATGCGAGCGCACGGATGCGCCGGATGGTCTCGATGCCGTCGATGCCCTCCAGCACCATGTCCATCAGCACGGCGTCGAAGCCGCCCTGCGCGATACGCTCGGCCGCCACCTCGCCACGGCCGACGAACTCGGCCTGATGGCCAAGCTCGGCCAGGATGGTGTTGAGCACGACGCGGCCGAACGGATTGTCTTCGACGCCGAGCACGCGCAACGGCGGAATCGCCACGGCCGCAAGCGTCTGGCCGCTTTCCCCGGCATGCGTTCCGTTGACGCTGGCCAGCGTCACCGTGAGCGTGAAGGTGGTGCCGCCACCGCGCCGCGATGCGACCTTGATGTCGCCGCCCATGCCGCGCGCGACCTGCTTGACCGACGACAGGCCAAGCCCCGCGCCGCCGAAGCGCGAGGCGATGGAGACATTGGCCTGCGAGAACGGCCGGAACAGGCGCTTGATCTCGGCGAGCGTGAGGCCAATGCCGCTGTCGGAAATCGCAAAGCTGACGCCGACCTTGCCCTTGCCGGCGCGCGCGGGCGCGGCGTCGAGCGCAACACGTCCCGTTTCCGTGAACTTCACGGCATTGTCGATCAGGTTCTCCAGCGCCGCGCGCAGCCGAACGGGATCGCCGACGACCAGCGACGGCAATCGATCTGAAATCGCGACCTCGGCTTGTAATCCCTTGGCCGCCGCGCGGCCGGAGAGTGAATCGCCCGCGCTGCGCGCCAGTGCGCGCAGGTCGAACAAATCCTCGCGGATCGCGCTGCCGCCGTGGCGGTCCTTGGCCGCATCGACGAACAAGGTCGCAAGGCTCGCCAGATGCTCGGCGCCGGCCTTGATGGTGTCGACCCAGCGCCGCTCGCGCTCGGCCAGTTCGGAGGTCGCCAGCAAATCGCTGATCGCGAGGATGCCGGTCAGCGGCGTGCGCACCTCGTGCGCGAACACCGCCAGCGCCTCCTCGATCGCGCTGGATTTCGCAGGCCCCCGGCGCCGTTTCGGCGGGCGCTTCTTGCGCGGGTCGCGCGACTTTGACGCCATGCTACTCAGACCCCTGCCCGCCTCACCTTGCCATGGCGACCAGCGGGAGTCTCGGCAGGGGTGCCGCGTACACAGCTGAATCTGAGAGTCCTACCGCCCGGCGCACGTCCGACGGCGTCATCCCAGCCGCGCGAAGCTCACGCAGTCCGGTGGACGCCGTCGATTTGGCGAGCTTGTGGCCGGCCGCATCGCGAATCAGGCGATGGTGGCGGTAGGCCGGCTCGCCAAGCCCAAGCAGGCGCTGCAGCAGCCGGTGCACGCTGGTGGCATGGAACAGGTCCTGGCCGCGGACCACGTCGGTCACCGCTTGCAGGGCGTCGTCGACCACGACCGAGAGATGATAGCTGGTCGGCGTCTCCTTGCGCGCGAGGATCACGTCGCCCCAGGCTTGCGGATGAGCAGCGACAGCGCCGGTTTCGCCGTCGGGGCCTTCGCCCTGCTCGATCCAGGTGAGTTGACCCGACCGCGCGATGGCCGCGCCCATGTCGAGCCGCAGCGCATAGGGCGCGCCTGAAGCGATCAGCCGCGCGCGCTCGTCGCTGGAAAGCTGTTTCGCCGTGCCCGGATAAAGCGGCGCGCCATCGGGATCGCGCGGCCATGGACCGTCCGCGTCACGCGCCGCCACCAGTTTTGCGATCTCGGCACGGCTTTCGAAGGACGGATAGACCAGCCCCTGCGCGGACAGCATCTCCAGCGCGCGCCGGTAATCCGCGAGATGCTCGGATTGCCGCCGCACCGGCGCCTCCCAGCGAACGCCGAGCCAGTGAAGGTCCTCGTCAATCGCGTCCTCATATTCCACCCGGCATCGCCCCGGATCGATATCCTCGATCCGCAGCAGCAGGCGTCCGCCCGCGCGCTTGGCGAGGTCGAAGTTGAGCAACGCCGAAAAAGCGTGGCCAAGATGCAGATAGCCGTTCGGGCTCGGCGCAAAACGGAAAACGGGTGGCATTGGCTGACAGTAGTCTTCATTGCCGCGCTTGCCGGCTTCGCTAAAAGCTTCGCCGGCCACTATGCTGTGGGCCCGGCGAAGCCATCGGCGGAGACGGGACGCGGCAATCCATCTTTCGAGACTCTGTTACGATAGGAGATGGATGCGCGGGTCAAGCCCGCGCATGACGACCGAGAAAATAATGACCGTTCACCTCAACAGCCAGGCCGATCTCGAAGACGCCATCCGCGCGCTGGTCAAGCGGGACAAGCGGCTGAAGCCGATCCTCGACGTCACGGGCACGCCGGCCTTAAGGCGGCGCGAGCCGGGCTTCACCGGACTCGCCCATATCGTCACCGGCCAGCAGCTGTCGACCGCAAGCGCCGCAGCGATCTGGGGGCGGCTGACAAAGGCGTTCGATCCGTTCGACCAGCATGCCGTGCGCCAGGCCCGCGCCGACCGGCTGGGCCGGCTCGGTCTGTCGGCAGCCAAGATCAAGACGCTGAAATCTCTGGCGCGTGAGATCGCCGCCAAGCGCGTCAATCTGGACGCCCTCGCCGAAGGAGACGCCGATGCCGCGCACAACACGCTGACCGCGCTGCATGGCATCGGTCCCTGGACCGCCGACGTCTATCTGCTGTTCTGCCTCGGCCATGGCGACGCCTGGCCGGCCGGCGATATCGCCATACAGGAGGGCATCAAGCTCGGCCTCGGTCTGAAGGAACGGCCGAATGCCAAACAGATGGCGCCGATCGCGGAACCCTGGCGTCCGCTGCGCGGCGCGGCCGCCCATCTGTGGTGGAGCTACTACCGCGTGATGAAAAAACGCGAAGGCGTGATCGCAGCTACGTAATCCCGCCACCGCCGACCTATTCCATCCGCACAAGGCGACATGCTCTCGCTGCGCCATCAGGCCGCTTTCTGTGCCATCCCAATGGGTATAGCCTCTTACTCGGGGAGAGGCCGCGCATGCTCGACAAGACCGACGATATCGCGGTTGCCGCGGAGCACTGGCTCGGAAAATTCGAGACGGCGTTGTCGGGTACCGACGATGGCGCACTGAAGCACCTGTTCCTCGCCGACAGCTATTGGCGCGATGCCGTGGCGCTGAGCTGGACGCTGCAGACCATCAACGGCCGCGATGCCATCCTCGAGACGTTGAAGGTGCAGGCGGCAAGAGAAAAACCATCCAACTTCGTCATCGCGCCGGACCGGGCCCCACCGCGCAAGGTGACGCGGGCAGGAACCGACTGCATCGAGGCGATCTTTGATTTCGAGACCCGTACCGGCCGCGGCGATGGCATCATCCGGCTGATCCCGGATGCCGATGACGGCAACCGCCTCAAGGCGTGGACCTTGCTGACGGCATTGGAGGAGCTGAAGGGATTCGAGGAGCAGCTCGGCACCAACCGTCCGCGTGGCAATGCCTACTCCCGCGATTTCCGCGGGCCGAACTGGCTCGACCTGCGCAACGCCTCCAATGCCTATGCCGGCCACGACCCGACCGTGTTGGTGGTCGGCGGCGGGCAATCGGGGCTCAGCATCGCCGCGCGCCTGAAGCAGCTCAATGTCGACACGCTGATCGTCGATCGCATGGCGCGCATCGGCGATTGCTGGCGCAAGCGTTATCACGCGCTGACCCTGCACAACCAGGTGCAGGTCAATCATCTGCCCTACATGCTGTTTCCACCGAACTGGCCGACCTACATCCCCAAGGACAAGCTCGCCAACTGGTTCGAGTCCTATGTCGACGGCCTGGAGCTCAATTTCTGGACCGATACGGAATTCGAGGGCGGCAGCTATGACGAGACGCAAGGCCGCTGGGACGTGACGCTGCGCCGTGGTGGCGAGACGCGCATCATGCATCCGCGCCATGTCGTGCTGGCGACCGGCGTCAGCGGCATCCCGAACATTCCCGAGATTCCCGGCCTGAAGAATTTCGGCGGCCAGGTCACGCATTCGAGCCGCTATGACGACGGCGAGAACTGGAAGGGCAAGCGTGCGCTGGTCATCGGCACCGGCAACAGCGGACACGACATCGCGCAGGATCTTCATTCCAGCGGCGCTGATGTCACCATGGTGCAGCGCTCGTCCACGCTGATCGTCTCGATCGAGCCGTCGGCGCAACTGGTCTACACACCCTACAATGAGGGCACGCTTGACGATAACGACCTCATCGCCGTGTCGATGCCGCTCGAGGTCGCGCGCAAGAGCCATAAGCTGACCTGCGACAAGTCAAAGGCCCTCGACACGGAGCTGCTCGACGGCTTGCGCGGAATCGGCTTCAAGCTCGACTTCGGCGACGACAACACCGGCTGGCAGTTCAAATATCTGACGCGCGGCGGCGGCTATTATTTCAACGTCGGCTGCTCCGACCTTCTCGTGAAGGGCGAGATCGCGTTGAAGCAGTTTTCAGACATCGACACGTTCGTCGCCGAGGGCGCGAAAATGAAGAGCGGCGAGATCGTCCCAGCCGACCTCATCGTGCTGGCGACCGGCTATCGTCCTCAGGAAGAGCTGGTGCAAAAACTGTTCGGCGCCGAGGTGACGAAGCGAGTCGGCACGATCTGGGGCTTTGGCCAAACACAGGAGTTGCGCAATATGTATGTGCGCACTGGCCAGCCCGGCCTCTGGTTCATCGCCGGCGGGCTGGCACAATGCCGGATCGGCTCGAAACAGCTCGCGCTGCAGATCAAGGCTTTGGAACAAGGGTTGATCAAGTAACCATCGTCATTGCGAGGAGCGAAGCGACGAAGCAATCCATCGCTCCGCAAAAAGAAAGAATGGATTGCTTCGCGGAGCCTGTCATCGGGCCGGCCCAAGAGGGCCGGACCCGTTGGCTCGCAATAACGACGAGGCTATAGGGGAGAAAACGACCATGAAAAACATCCTCGGCACCGGTGAGCATCGCTACCGCGTGGTGGAGAACTGGGCGAAGCTGCCGGACGGCTGGCAGCTGACCGACGTTGCTTCAGTGGGCGTCGACAGCAAGGACCGCATCTACGTCTTCAATCGCGGCGAGCACCCGATGATCGTGCTCGACCGTGAAGGCAATTTCATCAAAAGCTGGGGCGAAGGCCTGTTCTCGCGCGCCCACGGCCTGCACATCGACGCCGACGACAATCTCTATTGCACCGACGACGGCGACCACACCGTGCGCAAATGCTCCGCCGACGGCAAGGTGCTGCTGACCATCGGCATCCCCAAGAAGCCCTCAGCCTATATGAGCGGCGAGCCATTCCACCGCTGCACCCACACCGCGCTGTCGCCGAAGGGCGAGATCTACGTCTCCGACGGCTACGGCAATGCCTGCGTCCACAAATATTCGCCCGACGGCAAGCTGCTCAAGACTTGGGGCGAGCCGGGAAGCGATCCCGGCCAGTTCAACATCGTGCACAACATCGCGACCGACGCCGACGGCTGGGTCTATGTCGCCGACCGCGAGAACCACCGCGTGCAGGTGTTCGACGGCAACGGCAAATACGAGGCGCAGTGGAACAATCTGCACCGGCCCTGCGCGCTGTGCTGTTGCGGCGGCGGCAAGAACCCGACCTTCATCGTCGGCGAGCTCGGCCCCGGCATGCCCGTCAATCTGAAGATGCCCAATCTCGGCCCGCGATTGACCTTCGTTGACGCCACGGGCAAGCGCATCGCACGGCTCGGCGGCGAGCATGGTCCGGGCATCGAGGTCGGCAAGTTCATGGCGCCGCATGGCGTCGCACTGGATTCGAAGGGCGATATCTATGTCGGCGAGGTCGGCGTCACCAACTGGAAGACGAGTTTTCCGGACACGCCGATGCCGCCCGAGGTGCGTGCGAGCCGGTGTTTGCAGAAATTGGAGAAAATCTAGCGGTTGCGAAGAATGTAGGGTGGGCAAAGGCGCGAAGCGCCGTGCCCACCACTCACGCGCACCGAGCAAGGAAGGTGGGCACGCTACGCTTTGCCCACCCTACGAAATCAAAATCACTCAATCTTGATATTCGCCGCCTTGATGATCGGCCACCAGCGATCAGCCTCGGCCTTCTGGTAGGCGCGCAGCGACTCCGGCGTTTGCTGGTCGACCGGCGAGATCGCAATCCCGAGCTCGGCGAAGCGCTCGCGCACCTTCGGGTCGAACAGCACCTGCGTCATGGTCGCGTTCAGCTTGGCGGTGATGTCCTTCGGCGTACCCTTCGGCGCCCACAGCCCATACCAGAGCGAGGCAAAGAAACCGGGCACGCCCGCCTCATCCACGGTCGGAATGTTCGGCGAGGACGGCAGCCGCGCGCGGCCCGTGATCGCGAACGGCTTGACGTTGCCGGTGCCGAGCAGCGCCTTGAAATTCGAGGCCGGCTCCATCATGAAATCGATCTGCTCGGCGAGCAGGTCCTGCATCGCAGGCCCATTGCCGCGATAGGGCACGAACTCGAACTTGGTGCCGGTCGCCTTCTGCAAGGCGATGCCGGCGAGTTGCCCGGTGGCGCCGACGCCGGCGATGCCGACCGAGGCCTTGTCGGGATTGGCCTTGAGCCAGGCGATCAAACCTTTGAGATCGTCGGCCGGAAAGCTCTTCTTGCCGACGATCAGCAGCGGCTCGCTGCCGATCAGGATGATCGGCTCCAGATCCTTCAAGAGGTCGAACGGCAGCTTGTAGAGCCCGCCGGTCAGCATGTGCGTGGTCGAGGTGCCGATCGAGAGCGTGTAACCGTCCGCCGCCGAGCGCACCGCGCGGGTCACGCCGAGGCTGCCGGCCGCACCCCCGACATTCTCGATGACGATCGGCTGCCCCAATTTTGCCCGCATGTTTTCGGCGAGGAACCGCGCCAAGGTGTCGGTTGCGCCTCCGGCCGGAAACGGCACGATCATGGTGATCGGCCGCGACGGATAGTCGTCCGCGCGCGCCAGACCGCCTGCACCACACACGGCCAGCACCGCCACAATCAGCCCAAACGCCCTGCGCATCCCAAAGCTCTCCCCCGCTGATTCGTCTGCCCGAGGCAAGGTCCGGGCACGCGTTGCGCACCGGCCGTGCCTGCGGGATAAGGCCTTCTAACCTCTTCACAATCCCGTCACGCTGATTGTAGTATGTCAATATGTGCTGCTTCGCAGCGAAGGGAGCCAGGAGCGTTATTTGAACGCACATGTCTCGCAAGGCGGTTGGCCGGTGCTTGTGCTGAATGCGGACTTCCGGCCGCTGAGTTATTACCCGCTGTCGCTCTGGTCCTGGCAGGACGCGATCAAGGCGGTGTTTCTCGACCGCGTGAACATCGTCGAACACTACGACCGGGCGGTCCGAAGTCCTTCCTTCGAGATCCAGCTGCCCAGCGTCGTGTCGCTCAAGGCATTCGTCAAACCGACCACGCATCCCGCCTTCACCCGGTTCAACGTCTTCCTGCGCGACCGCTTCGTCTGCCAGTATTGCTCGGCGAGCGACGATCTCACCTTCGATCACATCGTCCCGCGCAGCAAAGGCGGTCACACCACCTGGGAAAACGTGGTCGCGGCCTGCTCGCCCTGTAATCTGCGCAAGGGCAACATGACGCCGCAGCAGGCGAAGATGTTTCCGCGGCAAGCGCCGTTCGCGCCGACGGTGCACCAGCTGCATCGCAACGGGCGACTGTTCCCGCCGAACTACCTGCACGACAGCTGGCTCGACTATCTCTACTGGGACACCGAGCTCGATCCGTAGTTGGTGGTGCCGCGGTCCGAGGGAAACTCAGGTTCTCGGCCTGGAAAGCGCGTCTTTGCTGACGAAGAGAAGCCGGCGCCGAAAGGCAGTCGGACTCTCGACAACGAGGATGTCCTTGAGCGATTGCAAACCGCCTGCAAAAAACGGCTCACGAAGCCCGTTGCCATGAGTCTCGGTCCACGCCGGTATTGGCAGTTCGTAAACTCGCGCGAGATGCTCTGCGACCGCTGCCACGTAGGCATCGTGCACCGCATCGATCGAGGAGGGCAATTCTTCAATCGCCGTCCGACGCGAGTCCGGCTTTGCATAAAATGCATCGAGAAACTCTCGAAGCGCCGGGTCGAATTTCTGTTCACCGGCCTTGACCCGACGGACCACCTCGCCCAGGGAAGTCGGCTTCTTTCGGAACAGGTTCATGGTTGACTCAAATCGTCATCGGCAGAACCGGGATGGAGTATCGAAAAGATCTCCTGTAGACCCAGCCGGGTTTTGAGCTGAAGCATGCTTTCCGGATAAAACTTTTCGACCAGCGTGAGGGCATCGCGGCTATTTCCGATACCTATCGCGCGGGCGAGAAGCCTGATGTCGTCGATATCCGAAGTCGTTTCAACGCCGCCGATGCGCATCGCCCGGCATTTCATTGCGAACAAATATTCAGGTTTTGCCGTGTACACGCGCAGGCCTGGTGTGTCCTCTGACGGATAGGTCTTGAACAGGGCTTTCACTTCGGGGTCCGAGTCTCGCTTGCTAAGCCACCCTTTGACGCCGTCATTCAGCCAGTTCTCGTCCCAGCCGAACTCCTCTGCCATCTCCGCCGCCACCTTCCGAACGAAATCCTTGTTTCCTTCAAACACCGCATCCACGTCACCGGTATTGATCTGCCGGTTCAAGGTCAGCAGGAGGGCTGATCCGCCGTAAACCACAATCTCGACGATTCGCGCGGCGGCAAGGGATCTACGGCCGAGTTCAGCCAGGGCTTGTTCCAGTGTCTCACGGTCGAAATTCTTGGCGCCTCTCATGGTCGTTTGTTCCGCACCCCGTCAACGGGCCGTTATAACATGAAGTTGCCAGTTTTCTGCATCGACCCTCGCGAGCTGTGCCCTTCGATCCCGGTGGCCTTGACCGGCGCGTCCGTCATTGATGAAGTGCCTGCGGTCGCCGCCTCCGAGCGCACCGTCATGGAAACGCCCGCATGCAGATTCCGATGGCCGACGTGCCGCGCTGGTATGCCGAACGCAGACCGGAGGATGCGATTGCGATCAGCCATGGCGAGGCAACGCTGACCTGGTGGCAGCTCGAGCGCAACGCCAATCGCCGCGCGCGGGCGTTCATGGCCAGGGGTGTCAAACCCGGCGACTTCGTCGCGATCGGGCTGCCCAACGGCAACGAATTCTACGAAACATCGTTCGCGATCTGGAAATGCGGGGCGACGCCGACCTCGCTGTCGTGGCGCTTGCCGCGCGGCGAGGCTGCCGCGGTACTGGACATCTTGAAACCATCGCTGGTGGTCGGCGGCGAGGCCGACTGGAACGCCGGCAACAGGCTGCCGGCCGGTTTCGTGCCCGAAGGTTTCTCGGACGAGCCGATCGCCGGTCCCGTGGCGCGTTACTGGAAGGCGATGACCAGCGGCGGCTCCACCGGACGGCCCAAGGTGATCCTCGATCACCAGCCGGCGATAACAGACACCGCTGTCGACCAGATGCTCGGTGTCGCACTCGGCACGGTGCTGCTCAATCCCGGCCCGCTCTATCACAACGCGCCGTTCATCGTGTCGCATCTTTCGCTGTTCGCGGGCGGCCAGCTCACCGGCATGGTGAAGTTCGACGCCGAGGAGACGCTCCGGCTGATCGCGCGCGATCGTATCCAGTGGATCAACTTCGTGCCGACCATGATGCATCGGATCTGGGCGCTGCCGGAGAGCGTGCGCAACAGCTACGATGTCTCCAGCCTGAAAATCGTGTTCCACATGGCCGCTCCCATGCCGCCATGGCTGAAGGAGAACTGGATCGCCTGGCTCGGGCCCGAGCGCATCTACGAGCTTTATGGCGGCACCGAACGGCAGGGCGCGACCATCATCACCGGCGTCGAATGGCTCGCGCACAGGGGTTCGGTCGGCAAGATAGGCGACACCTCGCGGCTGCGCATCGTCGGCGAGGACGGCAACGAGGTGCCGACGGGAGAGACCGGCGAAATCTATTTCCTGCCCAATGACGGCGCCGGCAGCACCTATCATTATCTCGGCGCCGAGCCGAAGCGCCGCGCCGACGGCTGGGAGTCGCTCGGCGATATCGGCCGGCTCGATGCCGACGGCTATCTCTATCTCGGCGATCGCCTCGCCGACATGATCCTGCGCGGCGGCGCCAACATCTATCCGGCCGAGGTCGAGGCCGCCGTCAGCGCGCATCCCGACGTGCGCCAATGCGTCGTCGTCGGCCTGCCCGATCCGGAGCTCGGCCAGCGCATTCACGCGATCGTCGAGCTCAACGACAACACCGACACACAGGCGCTTGCCGACGGCATGGGCGAATTCCTCGCTGAGCGGCTCAGCCGCTACAAGCATCCCGAAAGCTTCGAGGCGGTCGCGGTCGCGCCGCGCGACAATTCAGGTAAAGTCCGCCGCACGTTGCTGCGCGACGAGCGCGCGGCGTGGTTGAAGGAGAACAGCGCGTTCCGGATTTTTCCGGCCCGGCCGCGCGCCAAAGCGGGCTAACCTGGAGAGCGCATGCAGACACGACGAAGATTCCTGCGCAATGCGACGGCGACGGCGTTTCTGCCGTTGGCTTCCCGCGCGCAGGCCGAGCAGCGCACCATCCTCAACGATGCCAGCCGCCTCAGCCCAACGCCCGTCGTCAAGCACGTCAAGCTTGCGAAGCCCGGCTGGGACGACATGATCGCGCGCATTCGCGCCGAGCTGAAGGAGGCCGAAGCCGCGCAGCGCCCGGTGACGGCGGCGGTCGGGCGGCATTCGATGGGCGGCCAGTCTCTCGCGCGCGACGGCACCGCGATCTCGCTCGACGGTGGGCCGATCGAGATCGACAGCACCGCGAAGACCTATCGCACCTCCGCCGCCAACCGCTGGCGGGACGTGATCCACGCGCTCGATCCCAAGGGATTCTCGCCCGCAGTGATGCAGTCCAACAGTGATTTCGGCGTCGGCAGCACGTTCTGCGTCAACGCCCATGGCTGGCCGGTGCCGTACGGCCCGTTCGGCTCGACCGTGCGGGCGATCCGCCTGGTGATGGCCGACGGCACGCTGATGCAATGCTCGCGCACCGAGAATGCGGAACTGTTCTCGCTGGCGATGGGCGGCTACGGCCTGTTCGGCATCATCGTCGCGCTCGACGTCGAGATGGCGCCGAACATGCTGCTGCAGCCGAAATTCGAACGGATGGCGCCGGAGAAATTCGCCGAGAATTTTGCCCGCGTGATCGACACCGACAAGACGTTGACGATGGCCTATGGCCGCATGTCGGTGTCGCGCAAGAATTTCTTCGACGACGCCCTGATGGTGACTTACCGCCCCGCCACGGATCAGCCGGCCCAACTGCCGGCGGCGACAAGCGCGAGTAAGATGACTGGTCTGCAAAGCGACATCTATCGCGCCCAGACCGGCTGGGAAATGGCAAAGGGCCTGCGCTGGTTCATGGAGTCGCGGATCGGCCCCGCCATGACCGGTGGGCGCGCCACGCGCAATTCGCTGATGGCCGAGCCCGTCGCCAATCTCGCGCAAAAGGACATGCGGCGCACCGACATATTGCACGAATATTTCGTGGCGCCGGAGCGGTTTAGCGAGTTCGTCGCGGCCTGTCGCGACATCATCCCGAAATCGCGCTCCGAGTTTCTCAATGTCACCTTGCGCTATGTCGCGGCCGACAGCACACCGGTGCTGACGATTGCGCCGGTGCGCCGCATCGCCGCCGTGATGTCATTTTCGCAGGAGGTCACGCCGGAAGGCGAGATCGACATGATGCAGACCACGGAAGCGCTGATCGACCGCGTCACCGCGATCGGCGGCGCGTTCTATCTGCCGTATCGGCTGCATGCGCGCCGCGACCAGGTCGAGAAAGCCTATCCGGCGGTCTCAAGCTTCATTGCCGCCAAGCGGCACTACGATCCGAAACTGCTGTTCCGCAACACCATGTGGGACGCCTATTTCACCTGAGGGTCTGCATGGACCGCTATCGCATCGCCGCCCTTCTGCTCGCCGCCGCGCTTTTATTCGCGGCCGCGACCGATTACATCCCGGCCTTCATCGACGCCGAGGGCCGCGTGTTCGGCCTGTTCCATCTCGACGTCTACAAGGACGCGTTGCATGTCGCCTCCGGACTGTGGGCCATGGCGGCGGCGACGACGCGGCGCAGCGCGCTGTTCTTCCTGCGCGTGTTCGGCACGCTGTATTTCCTCGACGGCGTGATGGGCACCTTCACCGGCTCCGGGTATCTCGACCTCAGCATCTTCATCGACGGCATCCGCAACGTGTCGCCGTTGGTGAAATTCCTCTCCAGCGTCCCGCATCTTGCGCTGGGCGCCTTCGGCATCCTCGTCGGCTGGTCGCCGTGGCGCGGGACTCACGTCGCGGCATGAGCGCGCTCCGCAAGGCGTTCTACGCGCTCGGCGCGTTCGCCGCCGTGGCGGCGATCGGCATCGGCGGCACGATCCTTCGCTTCGAGAAGACCTGCGTCGCCGACAAGCCGCCGCCCGCGGTCACCTCCAGCTTCGGCATCACCGATCCCGGTTATCAACGCGCACAGGGCGACAGCTTCCTGACGTTTCCGGAGTGGTACATCGTCCACGCCTACAACGATCTGACAGCCGTGACGGCGCAATCTTCGGAATCCGACTTCCATTATCTTGCGAGCATCGCCGGATTCTGGTCGAGCCTGTGCAGCGCCACGCAACGCGCGTCCGTGTCAGGGCCCGCGACAGCCGACCAGAAGGCCACCAATTACATCATCGGCTTCAGCTTCACCGCCGAGATGGCGTCGATGGGCGTCTATGAAGATACGATGGGCGCGCTCACGGAATGGATCGCCGGGGGCAGGAAAACGCCGGAGGACGAATTCAATCTCGCGCTGCTCAGGGAATACTCGGCCTTCCTTTACCAGACGCCCTGGTATCAATTTCCGTTCGGCGAGAAGTTCGTCAAATTCTGGCGCGAGACGCCGTTTACGTTGTCGATCCGCGCGATCGAACGCCGCGGCTCGCTCTCTACGCAGTATGCCGGCCGATGGGCTTACGCAGCGCTGATGCGCTTCATCGCTGGCTACGATCCGGCCGATCTCACCATCCGCAGTGTCGTCGGTGGATCGACGCCATCAGATCTGGCCGCGATGAACGGCGTGAAAGTGATCCGCGAGGTCGATAACAAGAGCGAGCACGGCGTACTGGTCGAGACCGCCCGCTATGCCGAGTTCGATGCCTTTGTCAGGGAATTGGGCCGGCATCCGCCCGCAAACCTGTTCGAGGTTGCCGGCAACAACCGCATTCTCGTCACAGTGATTGCACCTGATGGCTCCGACTCCGCCTTGGCCGCGGCGGGCGGGGATATTATATTCCACCTCGCCATCCAGTCGTCGCCGGGATCGCGACGGATCGGCATCGACATGCCGATCCGCTCGCTGGTGTCCGGCGTGGCGGGTTTCGAGGCCGCAAGATCCAGGTTCGAGCATGCTTACGATTACTGATACAGCAGTGCCATCGCGCGCCGTCCCCGTCATGGGCCTGTTGACGGTCGCCGCGATCTGGTTTGCCGGGATGGGCATCGCCGCGGTCACGGTACAGCCCGACCGCGTGGTCGGCTTCGGCTCACCACTGCGCATGATCGCAGCGGTCGTGTCGTCCGACGGTTATTTGCTCGATGCCGGGCGCTTTTATGTCGCAGCACGAACCGGACCGTCGACGGTGCACGATCTCTATGCCGCCGGCGCATGGTTCGTATGGCCTGTGATCGGCAAGGGTTGCAGCGGACGCTAAAATCAATTCCATGTGCAACACTGTTGTACGGAACTGGCGCATGCGCCGGCAAAAATGCTAGCATAACCGATGTATGCCGCTTCGGACTGACCGCCTCCGGAAGCCGGCTATCCTGCGCACCGATTGCGCCAAATGAACAGGAGAGCCGCGATGGTATCGATGAGCGAGTGGAGAGTTCCGCCCGCCTTCCAGCCGCGCCCGGCCGACTATAATTACGATCTCGACGACGTGCTGGCCTCGATAATCGGTTTGCATTCGTTCGTCCCGGCCGATGCCTTCACGGCAGAAACGCTGGGCACCGAGCGCGGCGGCAACGGCGTCGTGATCGATGACGGGCTGATCCTCACCATCGGCTATCTCATCACCGAGGCGCAGCAGGTCTGGCTGCATCTCGCGGACGGTCGTGTGATGGAAGGCCATGCGCTCGGTTTCGACGCCCAGACCGGCTTCGGACTGGTGCAGGCGCTCGGCCGGCTCAACGTCGAGCCGATTCCGCTCGGCTCGTCGGCGTCAGTGGATGTCGGCGACCGCGTCGTGATCGGCGGCGCCGGCGGCCGCACGCGATCGGTGGCGAGCCAGATCGCCGCCAAGCAGGAGTTCGCCGGCTACTGGGAATATCTGCTCGATGAAGCGATCTTCACCTACCCTGCGCATCCGAACTGGGGTGGCGCCGGCATGATCGCCAGCAATGGCGAGCTGATCGGCATCGGCTCGCTGCAGCTCGAGCGCGACCGCGCTGGCAAGGCCGAGCATGTCAACATGATCGTGCCGATCGATTTGTTGAAACCGGTGCTCGCCGATCTGCGCCGCTTCGGCAAGGTCAACCGGCCGGCGCGGCCATGGCTCGGCATGTTTTCGACCGAGATCGACAACCGTGTCGTTGTGATCGGCATTTCCGGCAACGGACCGGCCGCGCGCGCGGAGCTCAAGGCCGGCGATGTGATCCTTGCCGTCAAGGGCGAGAAGGTGACGAGCCAGGCCGGCTTCTACCGCAAGCTCTGGGCGCTGGGTCCGGCCGGCGTCGATGTGCCGCTCACCGTGCATCATGAAGGCGTCACCTTCGATGTCACGCTGGCCTCGACCGACCGTGGCAAGCTGCTCAAGGGACCGCGGCTGCACTGACAGTTTCAGCCGAACCGAGAGTCATGCGATGAGCGAGGCCGTGGTGGACGACATCGTGGCCGTGCTGCCGCCGCTGCTGCAATCGCTGGAAGCGTTGTCCTTCATCGCGCGTCATCTCAATCCGCCGGATTTCGGCCGCGTCATGCAAGCGGCCGGCACGCCGGATGAGACGTTGCGGTCGGTGCGGGCGCAGCTCGCGGAATGGCCAACCGAATTTGCCGAGGTGCGGAGATCGATCGAAGCTGCGAGCGACGCGGCACTTGCGGCGTTCGCCGGCTTGCGCGAGGTCGAGCGTGGCAATGGCGACCTGATTGCGGTGTTTCGCGCGCTGCGTTACGCCCCGCGCGCGCAGGAAGCGCTCTATCCGCTCACGGCGAAATTTCCGCCCGTCAGCGACTTCTTCCTCGACCCCGCACTGCGCGACGACAGCAATTTCAAGGCGCGGCTCGAAGCGCTGGCGGCCGAGAACACCGGCGTCTTCCACGATCACAACGAGCCCGGCAGCCGCGGCGGTTACTCGCTCTACGTGCCCGAATATTACACGCCCGATCGCCCCTCACCGCTGGTGGTGGCACTGCATGGCGGCAGCGGCAACGGCCGCAACTTCCTCTGGAGCTGGCTGCGCGATGCGCGCAGTTTTGGCGCGATCCTGATTGCGCCGACAGCGATTGGTCCCACCTGGGCCTTGATGGGCGAGGACACCGACACGCCGAACCTGATGCGCATGATCGAGAGCGTGCGCGGCAGATACAATGTCGATGCGAAGCGCATGCTGCTGACCGGCTTGAGTGACGGCGGCACCTTCTGCTGGGTCAGCGGGCTTGATCGCGCCTCGCCGTTCACGCATCTGGCGCCCGTCGCCGCCACCTTTCATCCGCTGATGGCGGAAATCGCCGACGCCGAGCGGCTGCGCGGGTTGCCGATCTTTCTCGTGCACGGCAAGCTCGACTGGATGTTTCCGGTGCAGGTGGCACGCCAAACCAGCAATCTATTGTTGGCCGCCGGCGCGGATATGACCTATCGCGAGATCGACGATCTCAGCCATTGCTATCCGCGCGAGATGAACGCGGAGATATTGCGGTGGCTATCCGCCGGCCATTAATCCCGGCTTGACGCGCACTTCCGGCAGTTCGCGCACATGATCTCTCGCGTCCGATAACACTTTCCGATCGGAAGAGCTGAGCATGGTTAAATCGCCGTCCCCAAAATAACCGATCGCACGCAAGACCTGCGCAGGCTCTCCCTTGAACATCTCCCGGAAGGCGCTCAACCCGGCAGACAGCGACGTACCGTTGGAAATCATCCGCGCGATGTCTCTGTAATCCTTGACTTCTGCTCGATCGAGCACCGCCTTTAGCTTTGTCGCCAACAGATCGTCGAGTGACGCGACAAGCAGCGTGCCATCGGAAGTCTCAAGCGGATCGTTGACATGGCCGAACGAAATGCCGCCGAAGAACGACACCTTGACCGGACCCGAAGGCATATCAGCAAGTATGACCAGCGTATCTGGTGTGTCCTGGAGGACGGGAGCTTGATCGACGAAGCGAAATTCAGCGCGCACCCGGTCCTTGTCGAACGGCTGGGATCGGAAAAAATCGAAGTCGAGCGATTCCCGGTGCCCGAGGTGTAGCGCTACGGCCGTTCCTCCGTAGAGAACGAAACCCAATCGGCGGGCCGGCGCCAGATCGGGCCAGATTTCTCGCTGCGCCTTTGGCAAAATGGAAAGCTTCGGTTCAAGACGTGGCGGCATCGAACACCCGTCGCGGAGGCTCGACCGGAATGGCCGCGCTGGTGGCGATTGACAAACGTCCATGCCAGAACCCCCATGAACGATCGTTGATCCAGCCGGGGGCCGCATTGAGCATCACTTCTACCAAACGGGCATACCCGACCGTTCGCTCAAGCAGGAGGATATCGTCGTATGTCGCAAGATTCATGGTCTGCGCAATGATCCGATCTTCAGAATGCGAATAGCCTTCGACCGGCTTCCACCACATGTATTTGCGGCCAAGCTTTGCGATTGTGTCTGCGGGGACCTTGTCTGGCATCTTGGTGAAATTAGCAGATTCTGATCCAATTTTCCACGGACGCGACCGTGAAGCAGACCACGGAACCATCCCTCCCCATCAGCGTTATTGGCCGTCACCGGAGGGATTCGTCATGCAGACGTTTTTGGGAATGATTCTCGGCGCGCTGCTGCTGGTTTGCGGCGTCTATGTCTACGACTCGATGCAGACATCGAGCGTTGCCAACGGCCAGGTCGCGACAGCCAATCGCACCATCGTGAACTGGGATGTCGCGTCGGCCGATTGGGACAGGCTGAAGACGCGCGCGCACGAGGACTGGGTCAGGATTTCGTCTAAGTAAGGTCGCTTCGAGGCAACACTGCTTTGATGCGTATCCGAAAACGCTCTCGCGGCGGCGAGGGCGTTTTTGCATTCTCAGTTGCCTGCTTTGGCCTTGCGCGCGTCGGCGATCACCTGCTCGAACTGATCCATGGTCAGCACGCCCGGCACCCGGAATTTGCCGACGATGAAGGACGGCGTGCCGCGGAAGCCGAGCCCTTCCGCCGTCTCGTTGTTCCGCGCGAGGATGCCGTCGATCGCCTTGGCATTGGTGGCGAGGTCAGCCTTGGCGCGGTCGACATCGACGCCGGCGCCTGCGAGTAATTCATAAATGCGCGGCTCGGTCAGCTTCGAGCTCACGCCGATCATGGCGTCATGCGCCTTGTCGTATTTGTTCTGATATTTGCACGCCAGCGCCATGCGCGAGGCGACAACCGAGACGGGCCCGAGGATCGGCCAGTCCTTCAGCACCAGGCGGACCTTGCCGTCGTCCTGGATCACCTGGCGCATCTCCGGCTCGATCTTGCGGCAATAGGGACAGTTGAAGTCGAACCATTCGACGATGCTGATATCCCCATTGGGATTGCCGAACACGGGACTGTCGGGATCGCGCAGCACCGACGCTTCGTTCGGCTCGGCCAACGCACCGCGTGGCAAGGCGAGCAGCGCCGCGCTAACGCCCAGCAGGGCAAGGGTATCGCGGCGGGAGAAATCGTCCAATTTGCGCATCTCAATCCAACTTCGTCTCACAAGGCCGACAAGTTACGTGCCAGCATATATATCGCCACCGCGATAATGACAGCGGCGAACACGATATTGAGCGCGCCCCGCCGCTCCGAAAGGTGCCGCGCCGAGCGGGTGCCGGCCAGCCCCCCGGCGACGCCGCCGGCGATGAATAATGCCGCCAACCCCCAGGAGACCAGGCCGGACCAGGCGTAGCTCATCGCCGTCGTCATGCCGAAGGCGGTCACCGCAACCAGCGAGGACGAGACCGCGTTCATGATCGACATGCCGGTGGCCAGCATCAACGCCGGCACGATCAGAAATCCGCCGCCGATCCCGAAGAACCCCGACAGCGAACCGGTCGCGAGCCCGAGGCCGACGATGGCCGGCAGGTTCGACATATTCATCTTGACGTCGGAGGCGCCGACCCGCCCGCGGGTCTTCAGCATCAACAGGGCAATCACCAGCATCACCAGCGCGAACAGCGCCAGCAACTTCTGGCCGTCCAGCATCTTGCCGAGGATTGACCCGCAGAAAGCGCCGAAGATGCCGGCCGCCGCGAACATCAGCGCGCAAGACCACACGACAGTGCCGCCGCGGGCATGGTTGGAGAGATTGATCGCGGCATTGGCCGCTACCGCGATCGCGCTGGTGCCGATCGCCACATGCGGCTCGGGCACGCCGACCACATAAACCATCAGCGGCACCGCGAGGATCGACCCCCCGCCGCCGACCAGGCCCAGCGAAAATCCGACCAGCATTCCCGATGCCAGTCCGAGCAGGCTTTGCGTTGCGGAGAAGATCAAATCGAGGGACTCGCTTTCACAGTGAGCCCTATAGAAGAAATTTCTTCGCAAGGCCATGCCGGGAGAACAAGGCCGCACTGCAACAGGCATCAGCGCCTACGCCATAGTGCTCGCCGTTCTCGCGCGGTCCTGCCCTTCCCGCGGCATCAACGCCATCAAAGTGCCGGTCATGCTGGCGATCAGGTTTTCCTCAAGGCCGACGATCGCAAAGGCACGCGCCTCGCAAACCGTCAGCGTGCGGCCGGGCTTGACGACCTCAGCGCGGAACATGAAGCGCTCGCCTTTCGCCGGCGCCAGCAAATTGGTCTTGAACTCGACGGTCAGGATGGCGGCGCCCGGCGGCATCAGCGTGTAGGCGGCAATCCCGCAGGCATTGTCGAGGCCCGCCGTGATGATGCCGGCATGGACGAAGCCGTTCTGCTGGACGAAGGCCGACGAATAGTCCATCGCAAGCTCGACCTCGCCGGCCTCCAGCCGCGCGATCGAAATACCGAGCGTGCGCATCGCCGGCTGCGCGTCGAACACGGCGATGGCGGCACGGCGGAAGTCCGGGTTTTTCGGCTGAAAGCGCACCATCACGCCATCGCGGGCTGGAACGTCACGAGATGCTTCATCGCAATCTCGCGGATCGCAGGCGGAAATGACATCGCCTTGTGCGCCTCGCGATCCAGGTGAACGGCGGTGATCTCGCAGGTCGCGGCAGTCTCGCCGGTCTCCGCGTTGCGCATCTCGTGCAGGAAGCGGATCGACTTGTCCTTGATCTCGAGCAGCGAGCTTCTGATCTCGACGATGTCGCCGGCGAAAAGTTCGCGCTTGTAGGAGATGTTCTGCTGGACGCCGGCCATGCCGCGGCTGGATTGGCGCAAATAGGACGGCGTCACCCCGAGGCGGGCGAAGAAATTCCAGTTGGCTTCGTCGAATTTGCCGACGTACCACATGATGTTCATATGGCCGACATGGTCGCACTGCCACGGATAGACCGTGCCGCGATAGGTTGCTTCCGCCATCGTCCTTCCTGCCCTTTTTATTTTGATACGGTAGCGTATCAGGCGGGCGCTGGGTTAGCAATACGGTACCGTATCAAGAACTCGGTGAGGATATGACCGACGACAGGGCCGCCGGCTGGATCAAGGCCGGATTTGCCGAACTGGCAAAGACCGGGGTCGAGGGCGTGCGGGTCGAGGTGCTGGCCAAGAACCTCGGGGTCACCAAGGGCGGCTTCTATCGCCGCTTCAAGGATCGCGCCGCGCTGCTGGGCGGCATGCTCACCGAGTGGAGCGCCGCGCGCATCGCCGCGATCGAGCAGCAGGCGAGCCTCGACGGCGAGACCGCGCGCGATCGCCTGGCCGCGCTGATCCGGCTCTATTCGGAGCGGATGAATACCGAGGCCATCGCCATCGAGCTTGCGATCCGGCAATGGGCGCGCACCGACGAGGCTGCGGCGGAGGCGGTGGCGAGCGTCGATGCCGCGCGGCTGAAAAACGTCGCGACACTCTACCGCGCCACCGGGCTCGAAGCGGAAGAGGCCGACGCCCGCGCCTTCCTGTTCTATTGCTTTGTGTTCGGTCAGAGTTTGTTGTTCCTCGAGCGCGGCATGCGCAAGCGGAGCGCACTGATCGCCAAATCGGCCGAGACGCTGCTGGGCGACCATTAAACCGGCGGCGGCACTAGCCATCCTTCAGGCGGCTGATGCACTCGGCATAATAGCCGCCGTCCTTCTCGACCCATTTCAGGCCACCATTGGCATTGCCCGCCTTGTTGGCAGTGAACTGATCGGCGCAGGTCTTGGTGAGCGCCTTGTCGAGATCCTTTTCGCTGGTGTATTTCGGCGCGATGGCGGTCGGAAACACCGCCGTGGTTTCGTGCGCGCCGCAGACGTCGCGGCGGTAGTCGGTCCACTTTTTGCCGTTCAATTTGCCGGCGACCTTGGTCTCCAGGAATTTCACGTAGCAGGCCGGTGTCGAGATCGCCGACTTCAGGGCCGTGCCTTCTTGCGTGGACGGAGTGGATGCACCCGCTGCCGGCGCGGTCGCAGCAGGGGCCACGGACTCCGCCGGCTTGTCGGTTTGCGCCATCGCGAGCGGCGACGACAGCATGAGCGCCATGACGATCGCGATTGTCGAAATTCTCATGCCTTCTCCACCTTGAAATCGTGCGGGCCCGGACCGATCCGGCCCGGGCCCGCATTATTAGCTCAAGCCGGCCCCTTCAGCCGCTTGTTGCATTCCGAATAATAGCCGCCGCCCTTTTCGATCCACTTCAGGCCGCCATTGCCGCCTGAGGCCTTGTTGGCATTGTACTGGTCGACGCAAGTGTGCATGCGCGCCTTGCCGGCGCTCTCGCTGGCATATTTCGGACTGACCGCGGATGGGAAGGTCGCGGGGCCGGTCGCGACAGGGGCAGGGGCAGGCGCTGCCTCCTTTTTCGCCGTCGTGACCGGCGGCGGAGCTGCGGGCGCGGCCGGTGCGGCAGCAGGTGCTGCGGCCGGAGTCGGAGTCGCTGCGTCCACGGCGCCGCACTGCGTCTTGCGGAAGGTCTTCCAATCCTGACCACTCAGCGTGCCGGCGGTCTTGGCGTTCTGATATTTCGCGCCGCACTCCTGCATGCTCAGTGCCTGGGCGGGCGCGGTCATCGCAAACGCCGCCAGACCCGACACCGCGACGGCGCATAACAACCTGGTTTGAAAGCTCATCCTTGATCTCCCTTCAGGGATTGTAACGGGGGCAACATCCTAGCCAAGCGGCCATCGGCGACAAGGCTGCGAGCAAGGCCGTCTCGAAAATATAGTGCCCCGCCCTTGCGGCCTCATTCATTCGCGGTTCATCATGGCAACGCGACGTTGTCGCTCTTTCATTCCTCAAAGGTGCTTCCATGATGAAGATCTCCTCCCGCCTCGCAATTGTCGCCGTCGCGTCCCTGTTCTTTGCCGGCTCCGCGCTGGCGCAAACCGCCGCGCCCGCGGCAGCCCCCGCCGCCACGGCGCCGGCCAAGAAGGCCGAGAAGCCGCACAGCCCGGAATCGATCGCGTGCTCCAAGCAGGCCGACGACAAGGGTCTGCACGGCAAGGATCGCAAGAAATTCCGCTCCGAGTGCATGAAGGAAGCCAAGGGCGCCAAGGGCGGCGCGACCGACGCGAAGAAGTAGTCGCCGTTGTTATCACCTCCCCCTGCAAGGGGGAGGTCGGCAAACTCCGTAGCGGATTTGCGCGAAGTAGTGAGCCGGGAGGGGGTCAATCCCTTCTCGGCAATCAACGCATTGGACCCCCCTCCCAACCCTCCCCCTCTTGTCCGCCGAAGCCCGCCTTCGGGCGAAGGCGGATGCAGGGGGAGGGAGTAAAAGCGCGCTAGTATCCTCGCATTGCTGCACCGCATTAGAGCATTGGTATCGCGGGAGCGGATTTGCGATAAAGTGGCGTGAAGCAAGTCACCGCATCCTTGGGCATCGTACTCCCCACTCGTCCCAGCATCCTCACCGCGCTTGAGACGCTCGGCATCGGCACGGTCGGCGGGCTGCTGTTTTTGTGGGCGCATCTGCCCGGCGGGCTGATCACCGGCGCCATGATCGCGACCGGGATTGCCGCCATCGCAGGCCGTCCGCTCGCGGTGCCGCCGGTGCTGACCCAAGCCGTGCTGGTCGTGCTCGGCATTTCCATCGGCTCGGTGGTGTCGCGCGACCTGATCCAGCATGTCAGCGCCTATCCCTTGACCATCGCAATGCTGGCGGGCGCGACCTTCTGCGCGACCTTCGGCTCCAGCATCTACCTGCAGCGCGTCCACGGCTGGGACCGTACCTCGGCGTTTCTGGCTGGCTCGCCCGGCGCGATGGGGCAGATCACGATGCTCGCTGTCGAACGCGGCGCCGACCTGCCCGCGATCGCGGTGGTGCAGACCATGCGCGTGATCATCCTGACCGCGGCGCTGCCGATGCTGCTGGCGCTGACCGGCGCGGCACCGGTGTCCTCGCCCAGCCTGACGCTCAACGTCGCCCCGTTCTGGCATCTCGTGGCGCTGGTGTCCGCATCGCTTGCGGCGGCACTGCTGCTCAGGGTCATGAAATTTCCGGCGAGCTGGATGTTCGGCGCCATGATCGCCTCCAGCGTGCTGCATGGCGCGGGGCTGGTCGACGGCGGCGTGCCGCCCTGGGTGCGCAGCGTGGCGCTGGTCGGCGTCGGCGCGCTGATCGGCGCGCGGTTCGCGCGCATGAAGTTGCGCGTGCTGGCCGGCCACATCAACGCCGCGCTCGGCTCGTTCGCGGTCGCGATTTTGGTCACCGGCGTCTTCGTCGGCATCATCGCGCTGACCACGCATGTGCGGCTGTCCGACGTGGTGGTCGCCTTCGCGCCGGGCGCGATGGACGCCATGCTGGCGCTGGCGCTGACCCTGCACATCGATCCGATTTTCGTCGGCGCGCATCATTTGTCGCGCTTCGTGTTCGTCACCATCGCGACGCCGGGCATCGTGCATCTGTTCGGACGCACGCAAGAGGACGTGGACGACTAGCGCTTCGGGGCCGTCGCGATGCCCCACGCCCCCAGCGCCGCCATCAACAGCGAGATCAGCGCGTTGTAGCCGGCCAGCGAGATGCCGAGGAACCGCCACTGCACGACGTCGCAGGGCACGATCTTCACCTTGTCCAGCTGATCCAGAAGACTGCCGCCACCGAGATTGAGTGCTGGATTGCCGGTGCAGCTCGATGGACCCGGCCAGAACTTCCATTCGACGCCGGCGTGATAGGCGCCGTAGCCGGCATTGCCGAGCGCCGCGAGCGCGATGACAGCAAGGGCGAGAAAGAGTACGCCGCGCGGGGCGCCCGCCTTCGCACCGATCGCAATCAGGATCGCGAGCGGAATGATGCCGTAATAGGCCCAGCGCTGCTCCAGGCACATCGGACAGGGCACGATGTCCAGCACGAGCTGGAAGAACCAGGCGCCGGCGATGGTCGCGGCCGCGACTGCCGCGATCGCCACGGCCGCGATCAGCACGGGATCGTGCGCCTGGCTCGCGGTGTGGGAAGCGGTTGTCGTCTGCGTGCTCAAATCGATCATCCCAGCCATGAATGTCGTGGAAAGTCTGGTATCGCGCACGCGCCAGCCTGTCGAGGCGGCGCGAAATCACATCCGCGCGGGTTGACCCCTCAAGGCCGGCCGCTATAGTCCGCCCGCTTCGCCGCCGCGCTTCTTCTGGGGCCGGACCACGCGAATGCCCCTGTGGCGGAACTGGTAGACGCGCTCGAACTCAAAATCGAGTTCCGCAAGGAGTGCTGGTTCGATTCCGGCCAGGGGCACCACTTGGCGAAACCGGACGAAACGGCCGGCACGGAGTGCACATGACGAGCTCCTGCATCTTGTGCCGCATACGCGACGGTAGCGTCCCGGTCGAACTGCTCTATCGCGACGAATTCGTCTACGCGACCGACGTTCCAAGCCATTCCGAACACCATCTCGGCCCCGTGCATTTCATCGTGGTGCCGAACAAGCATATCGCGAGCGCGCTCGAATTGACGGACGACGACGCGGCGACGGCGGGACGGCTGTTCACGGTCGCGGCCGAGCTGGCGCGGCGAAAGGGAATTGCCGAGAGCGGCTTCCGTCTCGCCACCAACACGGGACCTGATGCGAACCAGACCGTGTTTCATTTTCACTTGCATTGCATCGGTGGACGGAAGCTCGGTCGAGAGGGTTGAGGCATGATAGATGCGGCAATCAATGCCGCAGACTCACCTCCGCATTCCCGCGGCGCGTTTCCGCCCGGGTGATGCATCATTCCGTGGTGAGCCTTGATTCCGACTGGCCGATCGCGTCAGCGTGGCGCGGTGGTGTATTTCGCAGTCGACACCGACGTCGACAACGACAACGACAACGACATCAACAGCTATGTGATTCCCTACTTCCAGGCCGCGAAGCATGCGGCGGCCGTCGCCTGAGTCTTCTCGACTTCAGTCGCGATCGCCGCCGCCGAACAGATTGAAGATCGGGAGTCCGAACGGCCGGTCGGAGTTGCCGCGATCACGGCGACCGAAGTCGCCGCGACGGTCAGAGTCGCCACGCCGGCCAGAATCGTCATCATCCTGCGCCACGATGCGCGGCCCGTCGGTGTCGCGCCGTACGATGCGCGGGCCGTCGTCGGTGTCGCGACGCATCACCCGTACCCCATCGGCATCGCGAGACGCGCTGGCGTCAACGTCGCGCAGCTCCGCGTCGCGTGCGAGCAGAGCCTTCTTGCGATCGGCCCATTGCTGGCGGCGATCGGCCTTGCGCTTCTCGGCGGCGAGCCGCTTCAGATCTGAATCGCGCGCCCTGGCGTTGGCATCGTCAGGCGATGAGGACGCTTCGCGCGGCGCCGCTTGCGGCGTTGCGGTTTGCGGTTCGGCCGGCTGTGCAGGCGCGCTGTCGGCCTTGGCTTGTTCGACGACAGGCGACGGGCTCACCTGCGGGACTGGAGCTGCGGCCTGGGTTTGCTGTGTCTGAGCCTGGTTCTGTGGTGCCGGGGTGACGACAACCGGCGCGCTGGCCGCGCTCTGCGTTGCGGCGAGATAAGGCACCGGCGTCTTGGGTTGATCGGAAGCCTTGTCCGCCTGCGTGTTGTTCACCTGAGCTTTGGCTTGATCAGCCTCAGCGGATTGCGGGACCGGCTTTGCCGCCATGCGCTGCTCGAGCTTGGATATTTCGCGCGTCTCCCGATGGGGATTCACGATGTTTGCGATCGTCAGTCCGCCACCGAGACCGGCGGCGATCGCGACCACAATAGTTCCAGCCCCTGCCAAATAGGCCATCGACGCGCGCATGGTTCGGCTCCCTCTCGTACCGCGAGGAAACGCCGGAACGCAGCACGCGTTCCGCGCGCGCGAATGGAACCGCGCACGACGTTGTGTTCATAATCCTTGGGAAGACACTCAGATCGCGGAAGCGACCTTCTCCAGCCCGATGATGCGGGCGAGCTTGCGCACTTCGTCCTTCTGGTCCTCGCGCAGCTGGAACAACAGTGGCATCGCCGCCGACTTCAGCTGTGAGACTTCGGCCAAGTCCGGATCGATCTGCGCCGCGGTCGCGTTCGGATCATGCTGACGCGCGGCGTGGATCTTGCGGGCGATGCCGCGCAGCGCATTCTCGATGCCCGGCCAGTAATATTCCTGGTCGGACGTCAGCTTCAGCCGCTCCTTGATCCCGGCGATCTGCGCATCCGAGAGCAGCGCGTAGGATTTCTGCGGGGCCGGCTTGGCGACAAGTGCGGCAACCTTTGGCTTCGCGGGCGCAGGCACGGATCCGACCGGCAGGTTGTCGGGCGCGGATGCTGCGGTGGCCGGGGCCGGCTGCGGCGCGAACTTCGGAAGCACGGCGACCGCTCGCGCGGCTTCGACATCGGCGGGCGAGGACGACGCATAGGCCTGACGGAAGATTTCCGAGGAATCGACTGCCGCAAGCGCGTAGCGCACGACCGACAGGCGATCCTGCTTGGCCTCGCGATTGGCGACGGGGCTTTTCACGACCGGCGCCGGCATCGCGGCGACGGAGGCTTCCATGCTGGTACGCGACAGGATGCTGGTGACTGCGGCGCCCGCGACCAGAAAACAGGTCAGCGCGATGATGGTGATCGCCTTCGTCAAACCGGGTTCCCTCCCCATGGGGCTTACGCGTCACAGCATCGTGAAAACTTGGCGTTAATTAAGGCCTAATGACGCCGCTGGTGATAATCACCCAACTAGCTGAAATAATTGCTAAAATCAGGCAAGAGCGAGTTCGTAGGCGTCCTGGATGTCGGCCACGATGTCACCGGCCTCCCAGAGCGCGCCCGGTTCCACGGATTTCAGGCTGACCGTCCAGTTGCTGCCGCGCCGGGTCCGCGGCATGGAGACGACGTCGAACTGCACCTGGCGGCAGAGCGGATGGCGTTGCAGGGCAAAGGCGACGCGCGCCCTGATCTCGTCCAGCGTGGCCGGCGTCTTGGCGAAAAGCGTCTCGAACTCCATCCCGGAACTCCCTCGCGATGCGTCCTGCAGCGGCGGGGGGATTGTCGGGCGACGATGGTTAACGGCGCGTTAAATGAGGAACGGCGCCAGCAACTCCGCTGTCGTCGCCCGACTTGATCGGGCGACCCAGTATTCCAGAGACGGCAATGCTTGAGCCAAGAGGCCGCGGCGTACTGGATGCCCCGCATGCGCGGGGCATGACAGAAATCTGATGTGCGCGGGAACACCGTAATCACCCGGAATCCACAAGCTCCCCGATTTCCCCTACGCAAACACCGGGGCAGGGGGAATTTCATTCCGGATCAATTTGTGCCCGCAGGGCCGCTGAACATCACCTTCAGCGGCCTTTTTGATTCGCATCACTTCGGCGGAAAAAACTCAGGCCACAGCGCGCGCCATTTTTGCGCGAACGGCGCGTAGTCGAGCGGGTTCTCGTCGAAACATTCGGCGCCATCGGCGGACTTTACCCACGGCTGCGCGCTCTTCAGAAACATATGCGCGACCGGTTTCAGCCATGTGGTGTCATCCAGCGTGCCGGCGCGCAGGTTCATCGTATCCGGCCGGCTTTTGCGCGAGCCGTAGATGCGCGCACCGCAGTCGCCGCAAAACCATGAACTCACCTCGGCTCCAGACGGCGACAGATGATGCCATCCCTTCGGCTCGCCCCTGGTGATTCGAAAGCTCTTGGTCGCCACCGGCATGTTGAGCGCGAAGGCGCTGCCGGACGATGTCTGGCAGTCGGTGCAGTTGCAGGTATAGAGCAGCAACGGAAACGACGTGATCTCGTAGCGGACCCTGCCGCAGGAGCAACCGCCGCTGATCGGCAGCGATGGTCGGTTCGCACTCATGCTCATCTCTTCTCAATCACGAGAACTCTGCACGCAGCGGCCGAAATAGCCATTGATATCCGCAAGCTTCGCCATCGCTAGTCCCGCGCCTTCGGGCCCGATCCAGCTTTCGGCATCGAGCAATATCCACTCGCCAACGGGCTCGCGGGTCATGCTGACCGTGAGATCGGCGTTGAGAAAAGTCCAGTCGCGGAAATCGAGCGCGGCGGAGGTGCCGTTGCAGAAGTCGGCCGCGATCACCGCGCGCATCGCCTGCGAGACGGCTGCGCCCTCGACGAACGGGCGCTGCACGCGATACCAGATCGCACCCGGTCCGCGCACACCGAAGGTGCCACGCGCAGCGCGAAGCTGCATGCCCATGACGAACGGACTGTTGGAGAACTGTGCGGGATCTTCCGGCGAGGCGTCCGGTCCGGGCAAAGTGACCGCGGGGCCGCCGACATTGGGCGGCACGCCCTGCGTCTGCAGTTTCACCTTCAGCACGGTTGCGCTCACCGTCAGCACTCCGCCGGCGCGGATGCGCACCGCACACAACTGGATCTTGCGGCCCTCGCGCAGCACCTCGGTTTCCAGCGTGAGCGGCGCCAGTGGCACCGGGCGCATCAAATCGACGGTGACGCGCGCGACACGCATCGGCACGGACGTGGGAATTGATTCCGCGGCCCACACCGCGAGCCCCGCGGGCGCGGAGCCGTGCTGCATGCGCGGGTCCCACGGGCCTGCGGCATTGGAGCTGACCTCGACACGGCCGCCGTCGACACGAAAAATGGCTTGCATCAACCAGGCATCAATCGCGGCGAAGCTTGTGTTGCGATCAGCCCGTCGCCGCGAGCGCCGGCTCAAACCCGTTGGGCAGCTCGATGTCGACTTCGAGTGTCGAAACGTTCCTGCCCCTCTCCATCCGGACCATAACCTTTTCCGGATCGAGCGCAACATGGCGCGACACCACGTTGAGAATCTCCTCCCGCAGCAGCATCAGGAGATCGGGCTGGCCGCGCAGGCCGCGCTCATGCGCGAGCAATATCTGCAGCCGCTCGCGCGCGATCGGCGCCGAGGCCGGCACAGGCGCGGGACGGCTGGAAAAAAGCCGGAACATGCTCATGCGGCCCTCCGTCCGAGCAGCAGATTGAAAAACCCCTTGCGCTCGGCCGGCACCATCATCTCGATGGTTTCCCCTAACAGCCGCCGCGTCGCATCGGCGTAGGCGCGGGCGGGCGCGCTCGCCGGATTGTTGAGGGTCACGGGGGAGCCGACATTGGAGGCGCGCAGCACGTCCTGGCTCTCCGGGATGATGCCGAGCAACGGTGTTGCGAGAATCTCAAGGATATCGTCGATCGAGATCATCTCGCCGCGCGCGGCGCGCGAGGGATCGTAACGCGTGATCAGGATGTGCTTGTTGACGCGCTCACCGTTCTCGGCCTTGACGGTTTTCGCATCGAGCATGCCGATGATGCGGTCGGAATCGCGCACCGACGACACTTCGGGATTGGTGACGATGATCGCCTCGTCCGCGAAGCGCATGGCGAGCATGGCGCCGCGCTCGATGCCGGCCGGGCTGTCGCAGACGATCCAGTCATAGGTCTCGCGCAGCTCCGAGATGACGCGGCCGACGCCTTCCTCCGACAGCGCGTCCTTGTCACGCGTCTGCGAGGCCGGCAGCAGCCACAGCGTCTCCAGCCGCTTGTCGCGGATCAGCGCCTGCGAGAGTTTCGAGACGCCCTGCACCACGTTGATGAGATCGAACACGACGCGGCGCTCCGCGCCCATGACGAGATCGAGATTGCGCAGGCCGATGTCGAAATCGACGACCACGACCTTCTTGCCGTTTTGCGCGAGCGCCGCTCCGATCGCGGCCGTCGACGTGGTCTTGCCCACGCCGCCCTTACCCGACGTCACAACCAGCACTTTGGCCATTTCATACCTCCAATATCAGTTGAGCGGAGTGATCCGCATGATGCTGCCTTCGAGCCACGCCTGCGCCGGTCGATCGCGGAGAGCGGCGTCGAGCTCCTCCGCTGTCTGGTAATAGCCGTCGATCGCAAGCAGCTCCGCCTCGATCTTCTGGCAATAGATTCGCGCCGCCGAATTGCCGTTGACGCCGGCCATCGCGCGGCCGCGCAGCGTGCCGTAGACATGGATCGATCCGCCGGCGACGATCTCCGCGCCGGAGCCGACCGAACCGAGCACGGTGACGTCGCCCTCGGGAAACACGATCGACTGGCCGGAACGCACCGGCTTGTCGAGCAACAGCGAGGTCAGCGGCTTCACCTCGGGTTTCTCGGGCTCGGCCTCGCGGATCGCGCAGACCCGCCCGCCCGACAGCAGCGGCGGCATGGTGGGGGAAAGTACGCCCGGCTCCACGCCCTCGACGCCGAGTACGCGGATGTTCTTCTTCTCGAGGCTGACGATCAGATGGGCGATCGCCGAGGTCGAGAGATCGAGCGAGGAGAGATCGAGCACCACGGGCTTGCCGACGAAGAAGCCGGGCGAGCGCGCCAAAGTCGCGTCGATGTCGGCGAGCCATTCGATGACCGGCACCACCGGCGAAAACACGAAGGCCACGTAGGAGCGGCCACGCAGGCGAACGAGTTGTCGTGTGGGCTCTGCTGTTGCGTTCATGGCGTCGAACTCGGCACGTTTCTCAAGGAATGGTTAACCAAAGAGCGCGATTGGTTAACGCACCGTTAATGCCTGTCGTCTCTGCACAAATCGTCTTTCGCTGCCCCACGAATGACACACGCAAGCTGTCAGCAGCCAAAAACTCAACGAAATCGCGCCCTGATTCAGGCTCAATAATGACGCGCGCGAGGCGCATCACGTTCGCTTGAGATGGGGGAACCGTTTCGCTCTCCGCCTTCAAAGAGGCGGCATTTGCCGGGGGCGGGCAATGCGAACGCAATCGCGCGGCGCGCGACACGAATCTCCGGCGCGTCGTTTTCTCAAGACACCTTACCGGATGCGGCGGCACCCGATGCGTAACAGTTGAGTAGCCGAGGAGTAGCGTATGAGTGCGATGAGTGAAGAGACGCCGCTGCCGCCAACCAGCAATCCGCAAGATCCGCGCTATTACGCGCCGCGACGGCCGACCGACCGCGTCGAGCCGCGGCTCGCAACGGTCAACGAGCGCGCCAAGGCAGAAACGTCACGCACGCTGCCGGCATCGGCCGCGCTGAACGCCCGACTGGAAAGCGCCGTCTACGAATCCCTGCGCCGTCAAACGGAGCCTGAAGTCGTGCCTGAGCCGAAAGATTTCTCACGCATGGGCACGCGCCGCACCCTGATCGCAATCGCAAGCGGGGTCGCCGCCGCGCTCGCCGTGGCTTCGGTCGCGGCGTTGCTGTTCGTCACGGTCTATCCAAGGGAGCAGGACACCGGCCGGCCCTTTGCCGCGGCTGTGCAGCCGGCGGCAGCGACCGACGACAAGGGAGCGCTGTCGCAATTCCGCGCGTTGGTCAACACCAACACCAGCGGCCAGAGTTTCACCCATGAGCAGTCAGAACGGCTGCTGCAGCAATTCGTGCAGTGGCGACAGAAGACCGCTGCCGTCAGCAAGCCCTGAGCATTTCTGGAGCATAACAATGTCTAATCATTGGGCCGCAATAAATGTGCGCTCGTCCGCACGCTGGGCCATCGCGCTGTCTTGCGTTTTGTTGACGAGCGCGGCAGGCGCCGCAGCGCCGGGCGACAATGTGAGCGTGGTACGCGATCTCGCGAGCCGGGTCGGGCCGATCATAGGTTCTGCGCTCGCCTGCCCCGACATCAATCATCCGCGCATCCAGACAATCGCAGACAAGTTCCGCGCGGTGATCCGCGAAGTCTCGACCAACGAGGCCGAACGCGACGACATCTCGCGGCTATTCGACCGCTACGTCAATGACGGCCGCGGCGGCGTCGCCGCGGGGCGCGTCGACTGCAAGTCGGCCGATCGCCAGCTTACCGAGCTCGAAACTTCGATCTCGGGTCCGTCGCTCGCGTCCGTGATCGGACCGTCGTCGGCCAACGCCGCGCCGGCTCCGACCGCCTCGGTCGCGCCTCCTGCGCCGCAGCCCGCGGCGCAAACCACCGTGGCGCTGGCGACGGCGCCGACGGTGGCCCCCTCCGTGCCGCTCGGCACCTTGCCGGCGGTGCGCGGCGTCACCGACAAGGAAATCCGTTTCGGCATCGTGGCGCCATTCTCCGGATCGTCGCGCGAGCTCGGCCGGCAGATGAAGCTCGGCATCGACACCGCGTTCAACCGCATCAACGATATCGGCGGCGTCAACGGGCGCATGCTGCGCCTCGCCGCGGCCGACGACGGCTATGAGCCGTCGCGCACGCTGGATGCGATGAAGACGCTTTACGACAAGGACCAGGTGTTCGGCTTCGTCGGCAATGTCGGCACACCGACATCAGCGGTCGCAATTCCCTTCGCGCTGGAGCGGCGCGCGCTGTTCTTCGGGGCCTTCACCGGCGCCAACATCCTGCGCAACGATCCGCCCGACCGCTATGTCTTCAACTATCGCGCCAGCTACGCCGAAGAGACCGACGCGGTCGTGCACTATCTGATCAAGATCAGGAAACTGCAGCCGCGGCAGATCGCCGTGTTCGCGCAGGCCGATTCCTTCGGCGATGCCGGCTTTGCCGGGGTGGCGAAGGCATTCCGCACGCTCGGCATCGGCGACGCATCGATCCTGCGGCTGAACTACAAGCGCAACACCGTCGACGTCGACGACGCGGTGAGCACGCTCAGGGCGCAGAAGGGGCAGATCAAGGCCGTGGTCATGGTCGCGGCTTATCGGGCTGCGGCAAAATTCATCGAGCGGACCCGCGATTCATACCCCGGCATGATCTATTCCAACGTGTCGTTTGTCGGCTCCACGGCACTCGCCGACGAGTTGATGCTGCTCGGTCCGCGCTATGCCAGCGGCGTGATCGTGACCCAGGTGGTGCCGGCGGTCGGCGGTTATTCGAGCGCGGTGATGGAATACAAGAACGCGCTCGCCAAATATTTCCCGGGCGAGGCGCCGGACTACGTCTCGCTGGAGGGTTACATCGCCGCCAATGTGCTGATCCAGGCGATCAGGCTGACCGGTGCCGACCTCAACACCGAGAAGCTGATCGATAATCTCGAGGCGACGCGCAACCTCGATCTCGGCCTCGGCACGGCGCTCACTTTCGGCCGCTCCGAGCACCAGGCCTCGCACAAGATTTGGGGCACCGCGATCGACGAGAACGGCAAGTACGCGCCGCTGGAACTGGATTAGCCGTAAACCGCATTGCGATGTCCGCTCACAATTTGTAGCGGGCATCACGATCTTGCCGTCACTCGATCACCTCGTTGGCGCGAGCAAGCAATGTCGGCGGGAAGTCGAAGGCGAGCGCCTTGGCGGTCTTGAGATTGAGGACCAGGTCGTATTTCGACGCCTGCTCCACCGGCAGATCGGCCGGCTTTTCGCCCTTGAGTATCTTGTCGATATAGATGGCGGCGTGGCGATACATGTAGTTGAAGTCGGCTCCGTAACTCATGAGTCCGCCAGCCGCGACATTGTCCTTGTTTCCGAACATGCCAGGTATCTTGTACTTCAGACCCAAATCCGCCAACGCGCCGGGCTGCGAATTGGTGAGCGGCGAAGGCGGTACCAGAAATCCGCCAGCCATCGCGTCCTTCATACTTGAAAATGCCTGCTCGAAGTCGTCCACCGTCCGCACCGGCGTCATGAGCAGTTGCACACCGAGCGCCTTGCCGGCAATCTCGACCTGTTCGATGACTTTGACATGCGATGGCGTGGTCGGGTTCCAGAGCACGCCAACGCGGGTCGCGTCGGGAATGGCCTGCTTCAGGATTTCGAGGCCTTTTGCCGCAAGCTCGGTGAGAACCATCGAGACGCCGGTGATATTTCCGCCGGGATGGGCAAGACTTGCAACATGACCCGTGCCGACAGGGTCGGCATGCTGGGCGAACACAATCGGAATGATCCGGGTTGCTTGCCGGGCCGGCTCGACCTGCGTTGAGGCCGGCGCGAACAGAATATCGACGTTCATGCTCACCAGTTCATTTGCGAGCGCAGGTAGATCGCCGACGCTGTTTGCCCAGCGAAACTCCAGAACGATGTTCTTTCCCTCGACATAGCCGAGCTCGCGCAGGCCGCTCTGGAGCGCGCCGACCTCGTTCGACCAGGAACTGGCCGGCGCAACGCCGAGGAAGCCGATTCTCGCAACCTTCACAGCTCCCTGTGCGCGCAAGCCGAACGGCCAAAGAACTGCGCTGCCAATAGCTTTGATAAATTCGCGCCGACGCATGTGGTTTCGCCGTAAAGGACCTTCGTGGAATGCCTACACCTAGCACGCACGGCGCCGCATGTCCGGTCAAGGTAGCCCCTTCGACACCTCACGAACAAAAATCTGACAGATTTTCTGTCCGGAATTTTTTGCTTTTGCCTGGCCGCTTTCAAGGAAAACGATTCTTCTTGCCAGTTTCACAAAGCAGGCGCAGCCTGTAGTTGCCGGGCGGAGCGAGCGGAAATTCGATCTGCCTCGGGCGAATCCAAACTTCAAAAAATCAAGAGTGGAGGAAGACCCATGACACCAAATGTATCGCGACGGTCGCTGCTCGCTCTCGGTGCGGGCCTCGGCGCCTCGGCCATGCTCGGCGAAACCGCGCTGGCGAAAGCGCCCAAGGTCGGAACGCAGCCGGCCTATTTCTACCGATTCGGTCTCGGCGACGCCGAGGTCACCGTCGTTTCCGACGGTCCGCTGCCGCTCGGTCCGCCCAAGGGCACCTTTGTCGGCGTGCCGGACGACGAGGTGAAGAAGATGCTGACCGACAATTTCCTCTCCGCGGAAAACGTCGTACTCGAGCAGAACTCGCCGATCGTGAACACCGGCGACAAACTGATCCTGTTCGACACCGGAATGGGCAGGTCGAAGGCCTTCGGTCCGACCACCGGCCGCCAGCAGACAAGCATGAAGGAAGCCGGCATCAAGCCGGAAGACATCGACGCGGTCGTGTTCACGCATGCCCATATCGATCATATCGGCGGCGTGGTGGGCGAGAACGGCAAGATCCTGTTCCCCAATGCGCAATACTACATCTCGCAGTCCGATTTCGATTTCTGGACCGATGAGAGCAAGCAGAGCGGCGCGCTGAAGGACTTCGTCGTTCAAGCCCGCACGAACCTGCTGCCGGTGCGCGACCGCATCGTGTTCTTCAAGGACGGCCAGGAATTCCTGCCCGGCGTGCAGGCCATCGCGGCGCCCGGCCACACCGTGGGCCACACCATCTTCATGGTGACGTCGAACGGGAAATCCTTCTGCTTCCTCGGCGACCTCAGCCACCACCCGATCCTGTTGCTGGAGAAGCCGCGGATGCAGTTCTCCTACGACAGCGACCCCGCACAGGCCGCCGAGACGCGGGTGAAGCTGCTCGAGCGGCTCGCCGCCGACAAGGTCGCGGTGATGGCCTATCACTACGCCTGGCCCGGCATCGGCCACATCGCCAAGACCGGCGAGGGCTACCACTACTATCCGGAAGCGATGAACCTCAGTCTGTAACGTCGCGAGCGCGATTGCTCCTTCCCCTCGGGGAGGGAGCACATTCCATCACGCCGCGCGTCGTCACAAATCGATGACGACGTCACCGGCGGGCTGCGAACAGCAAATCAGAAGGTTGCCGTCGGCAGGCATATCGAGCGGCTGTGGAGTGTAGGCGACCGTGCCTGAAACCAGGCCGCTTTCGCAATTGTGACAAACTCCTGTTCGGCATGCCCAGCGGACCGGAACGTCACACGCCTCGGCCAGCTCCAGAATGCTCTGGTAGGACGCCTTCCAATGTGCGGCGATGCCACTGCGCGCGAACGATACCAACGGGCCGGTGTCGGCGTCGTCCTCGGGCACGCGAGCCGCTCGTAGCGTTGCACCGACGACACCCGGGGTCCTCGCCTCACTGCCGTTGAAAGGTTCGAAGTAAATCTGCTTCTGAGAGACGCCGATGGCGGCCAGCGCCTGTTTCATGTCGGTCATGAATGCTGCGGGTCCGCAGATGTAGACATCCGCGTCGCGCGGAAGGCCAATTGCATCGAACACCGATCGCGACAAGTGACCGGTCGCGTCGAAATCCGCGCCCAACCTGTCCTGCGGCTCCGGCCTGCTGTAGCAGACATAAAGGCGGCCATTGGCGAGCGCCGGCATGAGGCCGTGGATTTCGCCGGCGAATGGATGATGCGGCCGGTCGCGCGCCGCGTGCAGCCACAGCACGAGCCGTGTCGAACGAGCCGCCGCCAGTGCATGCAGCATCGCAAGAACGGGCGTCGCGCCAATTCCCGCGCTGAGCAACACCACCGGACGCTCGCCGTCTCGCAAGACAAAATTTCCGCGCGGCGCGCTGACATCGAGCGCATCGCCGATATGCACCTGTTGATGCAGGTAGCCTCCAGCCGCACCTTTCGGCTCTCGCTTCACGCTGATGCGGTAGTGATCCGTCGATGGGAGCCCGGAGAGCGAGTAGCTGCGATACAGCGGCGCGCCGCCGACTTGCGGAAGACGCAATACCACGTACTGCCCGGGCAACGCCGCCGGCAGCGGCTGCCCGTCGCGACTTTGCATGGTGAGAGAGAGGACGTCTGCGGACTCCCGATCAATCGCAGTTACCTCAAGTCGCCGGAATCCCGGTGCGGCCGGATGGGCTACCGCCGCCGCATTCAGTCCGACATTGCCGCCTCGCGCGCTCGTCCGGCTTTGCAGCAGGTCAGCGAACGCCCGGTGCCATCCCGGTGAAAGCGCATCGATCTTCAGCGCGCGCTCCAGCAGCTCGCGTGGATGAGGGGCGAAATAGAGCAGCGCGTTGGTCTCGGCGACGGTCATGCGTTCCCCGGCCTCGCCGACCTTCACGATCTCGTCGCCGGCGCCGACCTCGCCCTCACGCAGGACGCGGAAATAAAACCCCGGCCGTCCGCTGGATGTCAGCAACGACGCCATCCGCGGTTCGTTGGTGCGAACGCCGAGCCGGTAGCAGGTCACACGCGGCTGGCTTACCTCGAACAGCGCGCTGCCGATCTGATAGCGGTCGCCGATGCAAACGCTATCGTCGGGCAGTCCTTCGACCGTAAGATTCTCACCGAACTGGCCGAGGACGAAGTTCGTCTTCAGTTGCTCGTGCCAGTGACGATGCGATTCGATCTGATAGACGTAAACGGCACGCTGCTCGCCGCCATGGCCGGCGAGATCGCCTTGACCGTCTCCCTCCAGGTTCAGACGGCCAACCTTGAGGCGGCCGGCGACCGGCTCCTTCCATATCCCGGTGTGCACCGTGCGGCCCTTCCACGGGATGTCGCGCGGAAGTCCGACGTTGACGGAAAGCACTCGCGCCATATCCCGCTCCGCTTTCGATGGAGACCGGAAGCCTCGCTGGCAGTTGCATACCATCGAGATGGACGGAGACGATATCGGATTCGAACGATATCGGGCCGGGAACCAATACTCAGCGGTTCACTGGAATCTGATAGCGCTCCGCGATAGCGGACAGCTGGCTCCAGGTCTCATCATCGACATAGATGCCGTTCTTGAGCCGCTCGGCCTTGGCGATCTGCTCGGGCTCGCCTGCCACCAGCACCGGAAGCTCGGTATCGCTCGGCTTCGCCGACTTCACCCAGCCGATCATGGCGTCGATCTCCGCCATCATGCTGTCGCGCGCGTTGAGCCGCGCCGGATCAATCACGATCGAGAGCATGCCGTTGAGGATGCCGCGCTCCGGCGGCGTGCTTGTGGTGATGCTGGTTGAGCCGACGATGGCGCCGGCCAGCAATTCGCACACCAGCGCCAGACCCGAGCCCTTGTGCTCGCCGAACGGCAGCACGACCCCACGCGGCTCGGTGTACATCACGGACGGATTGGTGGTGGGCTTGCCGGCATGGTCGAGCAGCGCGCCGTCCATCATCGGCTTTTTGGCGTTATGCGCCACGCGTACCTTACCCAGCGCCACGCGACTGGTGGCGAAGTCGAGCAGGATCGGCTCGTTGGCGCCGGTGCCGGGAATGGCTACACAGACCGGATTGGTCAGGAAGCGTCCCTCGCGACCGCGAAACGGCGCGACACCGGGCGAACCGGAGGCAACGTTGACGAAGTGCAGCGCCACCATGCCGGCGCGCGCGGCGATCTCGCCATAGGTGCCGACGCGGCCGATGTGGTGCGCGTTGCGCAAGCCGTTGACGGCGACACCATGTTTTCGCGCAGCCTCGATCGCCCACTCGACCGCCTGTCGCGCGATCACCTGGCCGTAACCGCCGTGCGCATCCCAGACCGAGATCGTGCCGGTGTCCGAGACGATCTCAGGCTTCTGGTTGGCTTTCAGGTGGCCTGCCTCGAAATCCCTGACATAGGCGACCAGCATGCCGACGCCGTGGCTGTCATGACCGCGCAGATTGGCCTCGACCAGATGGTCGGCGACGATGCCGGCTTCGGTCGGCGAGCTGCCGCCGGCCGCGACGATCTTGTTGGCGAGCGCAAGCAGTCTCGCGTGATCGATTTTCATGCTGTCTCCCTGAAGTCTTTTCTCGATTGGTCAGCTTTGCGAAAGGCGGGACTTACGCTTTGTCTGGGCATGATCTATTCGGAAAACCACTTCACACTTTTCCGGATCATGCCCTTACGCGGTCAGCACCACGTCGTCCATCACCAATGCGTCGATGCCTGACTTGCGGAAAGTGACGATCGCGTCCATCGGCGTGCAGACGATCGGCTCAGAGTCGTTGAAGGAGGTGTTGACGACGACAGGCACGCCGGTTTTCTTGTGGAAGGCCGAGATCAGCTCGTGAAACCGCGGATTGGATTTGCGGCTGACCAGCTGCACCCGCGCGGTGCCGTCCTGGTGCACGATGGCGGGAATGCGGTCGCGCCGATCCGGCTTCACCCGCGGCGCAAACAGCATGAACTCGTGGCTCGCCGAGTGGCTGCCGGTCTCGAACCAGTCGTCGGCGTGCTCCGCCATCACACTCGGCGCGAAGGGACGAAAATCCTCGCGGTGCTTGACCTTCTGATTGAGGATGTTGCGCATCTCCGGCCGGCGCGGGTCGGCGAGCAGCGAGCGGTTGCCGAGCGCGCGCGGTCCGAACTCCATGCGGCCCTGAAACCAGGCGACGATCTTGCCGTCGGCGATCATCTTGGCAGCGTCGCGCGCCGGCGATTTGCTCTGTCGCGCCGTCAACCCGGCGGACTTCACGGCGGCGAGGATGTCGCGGCGGCTGTAGGCCGGACCGAGATAGGGCGTGGAATAGCCGCGCTGCAGCGGCGCCTTCGTCTTGGCGCAGTGCACGATCATGGCCGCGCCGATCGCGGTGCCGGCATCGTGCGGCGCCGACGGGATGAACAGATTGGCGAACTCGCCGGATTTCCGCACCACCTCGTTGGTCACGCAATTGAGCGCGACACCGCCGGAAATGCAGAGATTGTCCGATTTCACCTTGCGCTTGAGCCGCCGCACCAGCGCCAGCACCGCCGCGTCAGTGGCTTCCTGCAAGGCTGCCGCGATATCGGCATGCCGCGGCAAAAGTTGTTCGTCTTCAGAGAAGCGGCCGGCACCGACCATGGCACCCAGCCTGTCGAGCTGGCGGCCGTGAAAACCGATGAACTCGGAAGAGACCGCGTAGTCCTCCTTGCCGACACGAATGACGTTTTCGAATTGCTTGCGGAAGGTGTCGGGATTGCCGTAGGCGGCGAGCCCCATGACCTTCGAGGCGTCGTAATGCGAGAATCCGAGATAGCCGCTGATCACTTCCCAGAGGAAGCCGAGCGAGTGCGGATAGTCGAAGGTCTCGAGCGGCGTGATCCGCGCGCCCTCGGCCTTGGCAAGCTCTGAGCCCGCCGCCTCGCCGATCCCGTCGATGTCGAGGATGGCCGCGCGATCGAATCCGGAAGGAAAATAGGCGGAGGCCGCGTGCGAGAGATGATGAGGCACGAAGTGAAATTTTTGCGCGAGCTTTCGCCCCAGCAACTCCTCGGCCACGCCCTGCACCTGACCGAGCCGCAGCAGGAAGACCTCCTCCCATTGCGGAAACCACCATTCGGGCTTGAACCGCGTGCGGCGCAGTTTTGGGTCGAAGGAATAGGCGACGTGGTCGATATCGTCAGGCGTCAGCCCGGCATGTTTCAGGCACCAGCGGATGGCGCGCTCGGGAAACTGATGCGGATTGTCGAAATGCGCTTCCTTGGCGTGCTTGATGCGATTGAAGCGCTCCTCCTCGACGGCGGCGACCAGCTTGCCGTCGATGAGCAGCGCCGCCGCGGACTCATGATAGACCGCATTGATACCGAGAATGTTCACCGGGCCCTCACTCTGCTGCGTGCGGCCGAACACTAGCGAACTCGACAGAAGCAGTCAGTGGGTTGACCACCCCTCCGAGATGGGGGCGCGACATCTCGCCGCGCCCTCCGATTTACAGCGCCGGATCAAGGGCTTCGTCATATTCCCGCTTGAAGCGGCCGATCAGCTCGGCGGCGGGCAAAATCTTGCCGATGCTGCCGACCCCCTGCCCCGAACCCCAGATTTCCTTCCAGGCCTTCGGCTTGGCGCGCTCGCCCGAGGTGTCGGTGCCGAAACTCATCTTGCTGGCGTCGGAGGTCGGCAGGTTTTCGGGGTCCATGCCGGCCGCGACGATCGAGGGTTTCAGGTAATTGCCGTGCACGCCGGTGAAGAGGTTGGAATAAACGATGTCCTCCGCCGCCGATGACGTGATCATCGCCTTGTAGCCCTCGACCGCATTGGCCTCCTTGGTGGCGATGAAGGCCGAGCCGATATAGGCGAAGTCGGCGCCGAGGATGCGCGCCGCGCGGATGGCGCGGCCGTTGCCAATCGCGCCTGACAGGGCAATCGGCCCCTCGAACCACGCCCTCGTTTCGGCGACGAAGGCGAGCGGTGAAATGGTGCCGGCATGACCGCCGGCGCCGGCCGCAACCAGGATCAGCCCGTCGGCGCCCTTCTCGATCGCCTTGTGTGCAAAAAATTGATTGATGACATCGTGAAAGACGATGCCGCCCCAATTTTGCACGGCCTGATTCAATTCCTCGCGCGCGCCGAGCGAGGAGATGATCATGGGCACCTTGTGCTTCTCACAGAGCGCCATGTCCTGATCGAGCCGGTTGTTGGAGCGGTGCACGATCTGGTTGACCGCGAATGGCGCCGATGGCCGCTCCGGATGCGCTTTGTCCCAGGCCGCAAGCTCTTCCTTGATCCGCGCCAGCCATTCGTCGAGCAGCGCCGCCGGCCGCGCATTCAGTGCCGGAAACGCACCGACCACGCCGGCCTTGCACTGGGCGATGACGAGATCGGGCACGGAGATGATGAACAGCGGCGCCCCGATCACCGGGAGCGACAGGCGGCCCTTGAACAGAGCGGGCATGGACATTGAGGGGTTTCCTTAAGCTTATTCCTGGGAGGCTGGCCGGTACCTCTAAGGGGATAACTTTACATTGTAAAGATGCCGCAAGCCATAAAGATGGCATGCATCATACCAAGGCAGCAGTGGTCGAGTTGAGCGTTCGCGCCGTTATTCTTCCACCAGATCGGGATTGATCAAGCGCTCGAAGGAAAACATCTCGTCCCACTTCTCCTGCGTGAGCAGTTTGCGCTCCGTGACGATGATCTGGTGCAAGGATTTTCCCGTCCCGTAGCCCTCGCGCGCGATCTCGGCGCATTGCTTGTAGCCGAGCAGCGGCTTCAGCACGGTGACGATGCCCAGCGAATTGAGCACCATGTTGCGGGTGTGCTCGTCATTGGCGGTGATGCCGACGACGCAATTCTCGCGCAGGCTGTTGACCGCGCGCTCCATCGTTCGGATGGAAAAGAACAGCGCGAACGAGATCACCGGCTCCATCACGTTGAGCTGGAGCTGGCCGGCGGAAGCCGCCAAGGTCACCGTGGTGTCGAGCCCGATCACGAGGAAGCTGGTCTGGTTGACGACTTCCGGAATCACCGGATTGACCTTGCCCGGCATGATCGAGGAGCCCGGCTGCAGCTGCGGCAGGTTGATCTCGTTGAACCCGGTGCGGGGACCCGAGGCCAGCAGGCGAATGTCGTTGCAGATTTTGGTGAGCTTCACCGCGGTGCGCTTCAGAACACCCGACAATTGCACATAGGCGCCGGTGTCCGAGGTCGCCTCAACGAGATCGCTCGCCAGGATGAACTCGACATTGGTCAGCGTGGTCAGGTGCCGCACGGCGACCTTGGGGTATCCGGCCGCAGCGGTGACTGACGTGCCGATCGCGGTCGCGCCGAGATTGATCTCGCGCAGCAGATTGCGCGTCTCGTAGATGCGATCGACCTCCTCGCCCATGGTGGTGCCCCAGCCGCGGAATTCCGAGCCGAGCGACATCGGCACGGCATCCTGCAGGTGGGTGCGGCCCATCTTCAGCACGCGGTCGAACTCCCTGCCCTTGGCAAAGAAAGCGTCCTGCAGCTGTCGCAATGCCGTGATGTAGCTGTCGAGGCGCAGGATCAGCGCAAGGCGGAAAGCGGTCGGATAGACGTCATTGGTCGACTGCCCGTAATTGACGTGATCGTTCGGACTGACGAACTGGTACTCGCCCTTCTTGTGACCGAGCGACTCCAGCGCAAGGTTCGCGATCACCTCGTTGGCGTTCATGTTGGTCGAGGTGCCGGCGCCGCCCTGGATGTAGTCGGTCACGAACTGATCCAGCATTTCGCCCGAGATGACGCGGTCGCAGGCGTGGATGATGGCTTCCGCAATCTTCGCATCGAGCACGCCGAGATCGCGGTTGGCCATCGCCGCCGCCTTCTTCACATAGCCGAGCGCCTTCACGAAGTAAGGCTCCTGGCTCATCGGAATGCCGGTGATGTGGAAATTCTCCCGGCCGCGGATGGTCTGGACGCCGTAATAGACGTCGTCGGCGATCTCGCGCGCTCCGAGGAAGTCCTGCTCCGTGCGGCTCATGGGCGCTCCTTTCCGGTGCTTTGAAGAGGTGGACGTCGCGGCGTTCTATTGGCACAGCGCCGTCGTCACAAACGTATCCGTGTGGCAGTCGTCCGGCTTGCGCTGGCGTCCGGGGATCATAACCTTCGCCGAGCAGGTCTCGGCGGAATTGGTGCCGAGGCTCTTGCCTTCCTTGTAACCCTTGCTCTGGCAGAGCTTGTCGGCCCCCTGCTTGCAGTCCGGCGCGCCCGCAGTTGCCGGGCAGGCGATGCGTCCTTTGACCATGGCGCCCGGCTTGAGCCGCGACAGCGCATCGCCGGCATCCTTCATGGTGCCTTTGGCGCGCGCGTTGAGATCGTCGATCGCCTCGCCGGGAGTCTTCAGCGGCGGGATGATCTGTTTGAACAGCTTGCCCATCTCGTTGATCAGGCCCGGATTCTCCGGCGACGGTGAAGGCTGCGGATCAGGTGCGGCCTGCGGCGGCGGACCCTGCTCCTGCAAACCCAGCGACGGCTGCGGTGCCGGCGCTTGCTGTGCAGCGGCGTCGGCTGCAAGCAGCGACAGCGCGAGCGGCGCAATCGCAATGGACGCCACGATCCTGCCCGTTCGAGAGATCATGGCCTCAAGCGTAACCGAACGGACCGAGCCCGCAAAGGACGCTCAAATCATCTTAAAGGCGATGACGAAGCCGAGCACCAGCACAGCGACAAGAATCAAGGCAAACAGCGTGAGGTGCCGCTCGACCCGCACCCTGATCCAGTCGCCATAGCGGTTCATCAGCAACGCCGCGACGAAAAAGCGCCCGCCGCGCGCGACGATCGAGCACAGCGTGAACAGCACGAGGTTGTAGCCGGCAAAGCCGGAGGTGATGGTGACGAGCTTGTAGGGGATCGGCGTGAGGCCCTTGAGCAGGATGATGACGGCGCCCCATCGTGCGTAGGATTCGCGAAACGCCTCGACCTTGTCGCCGAGGCCGTAGAGCTGGATCAGCCAGTGCCCGATGGAGTCATAGAGCAGCGCGCCGATGGCATAGCCGAGCAGGCCGCCGAGCACCGAGGCGATCGTGCAGACGGTCGCATAAAGCCAGGCGCGCTTCGGCTGCGCCAGCGACATCGGGATCAGCATCACGTCGGGGGGAATTGGAAAGAACGAGCTTTCCGCAAACGCCACTGCGGACAATATCCAGAGTGAGTAGGGCTTGTCGGCGCTGTCGACGCACCAGTCGTAAATCCGTTTCAGCATGGCGGCGATGAACCATCATGGACCGGATTTGTCCATGGGCGGAACGAACAGAAATGGGGGAGTTTTAGTGCCGCTTGCGCAGCCGGCGGCTGTCGAGCGCGACAATCGGCCGCCGGGCCGCCCGCGGCGCCACGGGCTTGGCCATCTTCGGCAACTTCTCCGCAATGCCGAGCATGTGCTCGCGCCGCTCCATCTCGGCCCAGACGTCGGCCGGGCGGACACCTGCTGAGGCCCAAAGCACGGTGAGATTATAGAGAAGGTCGGCGCTCTCGCGGACGACGGCGTCCGAGTTGCCGTGAACGGCGTCGATCACGACCTCGATGGCTTCTTCGGCGAGCTTCTTGGCCATCTTGGCGGGGCCGCGTTGAAACAGGCGCGCAGTGCGTGAATTGGCCGGATCGAGATCCTTGGCCGCGAGCACAGCGAGATAAAGCCGCTCGAGCGAATCACTCATACGCAACACACTAGTTCAAAGCACTTCGCAGCGTGTTAACGCCGCCTTACAAATGAGAGCATAGCCGCCGGCCACAAACAATGCGACCGGCGGGCTCGATCAGGGTTAAAGCGCCGGCTTACCAGCTTGCGAGCGGATGCCCGTTCTGGTCGGCCGGCACTCCCCCTCGATGACCGTAGCCGTAGCCATAGCCACCGCCGTAACCGCCATAACCGTACGGGCCTGC
>CAWCGA010000026.1:0-68595 GCA_963794775.1 uncultured Alphaproteobacteria bacterium
ACGTGTCGCGCCGTAGCGCGTGAGCCGCGTGGCGGATGCGCGAACCCGGGACCTTCTACAGCAGTCTCTGCCGACAAGCGATCCGCGGTTTATTCGATCTGTTCGTCGGCGAGCGCGAGCAGAGTCGGCGGAATGGTCAGGCCCAACGTCCGCGCAGTTTTTAGATTGATCACCAGTTCGAACTTGGTCGGCTGCTCGACAGGCAGCTCAGCGGGCCTGGCACCCTTCAGGATCTTGTCGACATGGCCCGCGGCACGCCGATAGAGATCGAAGAGACTGGGTCCGTAGCAGATCAGGCCGGCGACCTCGGCAAACTCCCGCGTCGGGTATACCGCTGCCATCCACCGATCCGCTGCAAATCCGGTGATGGCCCGCCGGTTGGAGTAGTTCCAGGGATTGCGTGCCACGAAAAGCCCCTGCAATTGCTCTCGGGCTATCAAGGCGAACGCCTCATCGTAATTCGACTGAGTGTGCTCGGCATGAAGCAATGTCATGCCGAGGCTCTCCGCGGCGCTGCGCACGCCGATCGCGGCCGGGCTTTCCCAATCGAGCTTCAGTCCCAGGTAAGCCACACGAGTGACATTCGGTGCGACCTCACTCAGCAACTGCAATCTTTTTGCCTCAAACTCCGGCCCCGTGTTGCCTGAGAAGCCCGTGATATTGCCACCCGGACGGGCGAGACTGGCTACAAGACCCTGTGCGGCGGGGTCCGAGCTATTGGCCATGACGATCGGCACGGTTTGTGTCATGCGCTGGAAAGCGTGCGCGACTTCGTTGGCACCACCTCCGGCCGCCAGGACGGCGTCGGGCGAATTCTCGAGCACGTGCGCCGCGATGTCATCGATCTGCCCGAGCTTCCCCTCGGCCGAGTAAAACTCGAATTTCATGTTCTTGCCGTCGACATAGCCAAGCTCCCGCAGGCCCTGGAGAAAGCCGGCTACAACGCTTTTGGTCGCGTCGCCCTCCTTGGCGTCGACAAATTGGCCGGTCGGCACGACGAACGCGATCCGATAGACTTTGTCGGCGGATCGCGCCTGCAAGGACCCAAGCGCGGACAGAATCCCGCCGCCGATCAGGCTAAGCGCCACACGCCGCTTCATGAAATCATTCCGCTGTCACACTTCGTGCTTGCCGAGGTGCAAGTCTACTTGCCGGGAGAGAATCCCGAAAGAGGAGAGGCATTTGCTGGTGGCGCCATGGATGTTTCGTTGCTTCCGCCGTTTTCAATCGTTGCCGATCGTATCGCCGAACAGCTGCCACGTCTCGCCGCTGAACTTCTGAAGCCGCATCGCCTGAACGGGGAAGTAGTTCGTCGGCGAGGTCTTCACCTTGATGCCGGGCAGCATCATCGGCAGGGCGATGTCGAGGCTGGCCGCCTGCTTCATGATGTTCTCATGGGTCAGGTCGTCGCCGCATTGCTTGAGCACCTGCACGGTCGCTTCCGCCACCACATAGCCGTAGACGATGAGCTGATCCGTCGTGTTGCCCTCCGGCATGTAGGTTTTCATGAAGGCGAACCAGTCCTGCACATCCTTGTCGTCCTTCCACTGCGGATCGTTCGGGTCCTTGTTGGTGTAGGACGAGATGATGCCCTGGGAGTGTTCGAAGCCGGCCGGCTTCATCACCGAGGCGATCGAGGTCGAGGTCGCCGCAAGGAAAAAGATGTCGGGCTTCCAGCCGATCTCGCCGATTCTCTTGATCGCCTGCGCCGCTTGTTTCGGGATGGCATGCATGAACAGCACGTTGGCGCCGGACGATTTCAGCCTCACGATCTGGCTGTCGATGGTAGGGTCGGTCAACTCGTAGGTCGCTTCCGCGACCACCATCTTCGCGGTGTTCTCCGGCCCCAGTCCTTTCTTGAAGCCGTTGCCGTAATCCTTGCCGGCGTCGTCGTTCTGGTAGAACAGCGCCACCTTGGCATCCGGCATCTTGCTCAGCAGGTATTTTGCATAGACCGCAGTCTCGGCCTGGTACGACGGCTGGAAGCCCATCGTCCAGGGGTAGTGCTCATAGTCGCCCCACAGCGTCGCGCCGGCGCCGACGAAGAGCTGCGGCACGTGCTTGTCATTGAGATATTTGCGCACGGCAAGGCCGGTCGGCGTCCCCAGCGGATTGAGGATTACAGCGACCTCTTCCTGTTCGACGAGCTTGCGGGTCTGCTCCACGGTCTTCGGCGGGCTATAGCCATCGTCGAGCGTGATCAGCTCGATCTTGCGTCCGTTCACGCCGCCCTTGTCGTTGATCATCTTGAAGTAGGCGGCCTGGGTCTTCGCGATGACGCTGTAGGCCGACGCAGCGCCGGAGAACGGCGAGGTCTGCCCGAGCTTGATCTCGGTATCGCTGGTGCCTAGCCCGTATTTCTTGTCGGCTGCCGAAGCCTGGGTCGCGAGCGCAAGCATGGACGCGACCGTAATCGCCTGCCATTTCATGTGAGCCTCCCTTTATTTTTCTGTTTTTAGCCGCGTTCGCGGCATCTTACTTGCGACGAAAAGCTAAACCACCGTCAACCTTCCGCCGCAAGCGGCATTGATGGCATCACACTTTCTCCAGCGCCTGCGCCAGATCCTCGATCAGATCGTCGGCATGCTCCAGCCCCGTCGAGAAACGGATGAAGCCGTCGCTGATGCCGAGCTCGGCGCGCGCTTCCGGTGACAGCCGCTGATGCGTCGTGGTCGCGGGATGCGTGACCAGGCTCTTGGCGTCTCCAAGATTGTTGGAAATGCGCGCGAGCCTCAACGCATTGAGACAGCGGAACGCCGCGGCCTTGCCGCCCTTGACCTCGAAGCCGACCAGGGTCGAGCCCGCGCGCATCTGCTTTTTCACAAGTGCCGCCTGCGGATGATCGGCGCGGCCGGGATAGATCAGCCGCGACACTTTCGGATGCGTGGCGAGCGCGTCCGCGACCTTGCCCGCGGTTTCGGTTTGCGCGCGCACGCGGATCGCCAGCGTCTCCAGTCCCTTCAACAATACCCAGGCGTTGAACGGCGACAGCGACGGCCCGGTCTGGCGCATGAAATTATGGATGTGCTCGCTGATGAAGGCTTCGGTGGACAGGATCACGCCGCCGAGGCAGCGGCCCTGACCGTCGATGTGTTTGGTCGCGGAATAGACCACCACGTCGGCGCCGAGCTGAATCGGACTCTGCCAGATCGGCGTCGCAAACACATTGTCGACGATCAGCCGCGCCCCGGCCGCATGCGCGATGTCGGCAATGGCGGGAATATCCAGCACGTCCAATGTCGGATTGGTCGGGCTTTCGAGGAAGCAGCTCTTGGTGTTCGGCCGCATCGCCGCTTTCCAGGCGTCGAGATCGAGCCCGTTCACCAAGGTCGTGGCGATGCCGTAGCGCGGCAGTAGATCCTCGACCACATAGCGGCACGAGCCGAACAGCTGCTTGGATGCCACCACGTGATCGCCGGCTTTCAGCGGCGCCAGCACGGCGGTGGTCACCGCGGCCATACCGGTCGCGGTCGAGCGGCAGGCCTCGGCACCTTCCAGCGCGATCATGCGCTGCTCGAACATCGCAATCGTCGGATTGGAGTAGCGCGAGTAGATATAGCCGGGGTCCTGGCCCTTGAAGCGCGCCTCGCACAGCTCGGCGGTCTCGTAGACATAGCCTTGCGTGAGGAACAGACCCTCGGATGTCTCGCCGAATTCGGAGCGCAGGGTGCCGGAATGCACCAGCCTGGTTTCAGGACGATAGTGGGCGAGCGACGCGGACTTCGACATGTGACCTCCCATGCCTCCGCCTTGTCGGAGGCACAAAAAAACCGGCCTGGGAAATTCCTCACGGCCGGGATCACAATGGTCCCCGGCCTGTTTAGCGATTTATTTAACGTGGCTGCAAGCCGGCCGGCTCAAATCACCACGGGATAAGTCATGCTCTTATTCGCGAGCGAGCTTCCCGTCAAGGCGGCCATCGGATAACCGATAAAAGGCCTGAAATTTAGGGGTTTATGACAGTTCCGAGTATTCCGAGTACCGAGGGATCGCCCGTGTCGTTCACGCTCCCGCCCAATGCCAACGGCATTCTGCCCGATCGCATGATCGCGGCGATGGCGGATGCCGGCCTGATCCTGCCGGCCTATCCCTTTGTCGAAAGCCAGATCCAGCCGGCGTCGCTCGATCTCAGGCTCGGCGACATCGCCTACCGCGTGCGCGCGAGCTTCCTGCCCGGCCCGGGCGCGACAGTCGCCGAACGCATCGATGAACTGAAGCTGCATGAAATATCTCTCTCCGACGGCGCGGTTTTGGAGACCAACTGCGTCTATATCGTGCCACTGCTCGAAAGCCTCAACCTGCCGAAGCAGATCGTTGCCGCCGCGAACCCGAAGAGTTCGACCGGACGGCTCGACGTCTTCACCCGCGTGATCGCCGACGGTACGCGCCGCTTCGACATGATCGGCGCCGGCTATCACGGCCCGCTCTATGCCGAGATCAGCCCGAAGACGTTTCCGGTGTTGCTGCGCGAGGGCTCGCGGCTCTCGCAAGTGCGCTTTCGAACCGGAGACGCCATCCTCAATGCCGACGAGCTCGATGCGCTGCACGACAGCGAGCGGCTGGTCGACGCTGACGATGCCGACCTCGCCGGCGGCGTCGCACTGTCGGTCGATCTCTCCGGTTCGAACGCGGGCGGCTTTGTCGGCTATCGCGCCAAGCGCCACACCGGCGTGGTCGATGTCGATCGCCGCGCCGGCTATCAAGCTGAGGAATTCTGGGAGGCAATCAAGGCGCGCGAGGACGGCAGTCTCATTCTCGATCCCGGCGAGTTCTACATCCTTGCGTCAAAGGAAGCCGTGCAGGTGCCGCCGGATTACGCCGCGGAGATGGTGCCGTTCGATCCGCTGGTCGGCGAATTTCGCGTGCACTATGCCGGCTTCTTTGATCCCGGGTTCGGCTATGCCGGCGCCGGCGGGCAGGGCGCGCGCGCCGTGCTCGAGGTGCGCTCGCGCGAGGTGCCGTTTATTCTCGAGCATGGCCAGATCGTCGGCCGCCTCGTCTATGAGAAGATGCTGTCGCGCCCCGACGCGATGTATGGCAGCCGCATCGGCTCCAACTATCAGGCGCAGGGGCTGAAGCTCTCCAAGCATTTCAGGGTGTGAGATTGCTGCGGCAAACGCTGATCGCTGTCTGCGCGCTGCTGTCGTCCGCTATTGCGCAAGCGGCGACGCCGGAGCAGATCGCCGATTATCGCGCGAAGCTCGCCGACTACAACGCAGCACGCGCGCAGTACCAGGTGCTGGCGACGCCCTATTGGGCGCAGGTGAAGGCGAAACGCGCTGCGCGTTTCGCCAAGCGCCGGACGCACAAGGAGATCGTGCTGGAGGACTACGTCCTCACCCAGCCACCCGACTACACCGGGCCGAAGAAGCCGATCGATCCGTCCGGTTCGTCGAAAGGTCCGGTGCCCGTCGTCGCCGATTTCCTGCGGCATGCGGCCGAGCAGTTCGGCTTCGTGCCGGACCAGCCGGGAAGCGAGATCGACTTCAAGCGCGCCTATGCGCGCGTCGCCGCCGCGGCGGGACTGACGCGCGATCAGGCCGTGCGCGTCTATGGCTTCGAGGCCACCGGCAACGGCAAATATGACGTGCAGGCCGGGCTCGAATTCGGCAAGCCCGGCGAGATCGCGATCACCACCGCGCTCGGCTACAACCAGCTGCTCGCAACCAACAGCGTCGAACTTCTGGCCGAGCAGGGCCGCTGGCTGGTCGACACGCTGAAGGCGCGCACGGCCGAAGCGACTGGCGTAAAGAAAGCCGCGCTGGAGAAGAAGCTCGCGATCCTCGGAAACATGATCGCCTTCTCGCGTTCGGTCGCCGACGACTGGAATTTGCACGAGCAACTCGCCGGCACGCCGAAAGGGCTCGGCATTCACGCGCTCAATCTCGACGTCGACATCGGCCCGTTGCTGCAGACCCAGAAGCTGTTGACCTCGGTTGTTTTCGCAAAGCAACGCGGATATGCGCAGCCACTGACCGCCGCCGAGCTGGAAATGATGAACCTCACCGGCGACGGCAACGGCTTCGACATGGTGGCGATGTCGTCTGCGATGCGCGAGAAGGTGCCGACCTCGAATTTCTTCGGTCAGGGCGGCTATGAGCGCAATCCGGTGGCGCGGCGCAACAACACCGTGGCGAAGCTGCTGGCGGCGACGGACAGTGTGATGGATCGCGAGAGCGCGTTACCTGGCGCAAAGGACCTCGCCGCCGCGTTCGATCGAGGGCAGAATTAGTTTGCGTGTAGCCGCAGAAAAGGTGCGCTCCCTCCCCCCTTGCGGGGGAGGGTTGGGGAGGGGGGTAAGCCCCGAACATTGTGCTTGTGATACCCCCACCCCCGACCCCTCCCCGCAAGGGGGAGGGGAGAAGTAGGAGGAGACCGCGATGAACGAGAGAGCCGATAGCGCGCAGGAAGCGCAATGGCTGCGCTGGCGCAGCCTCGCCGACCTCTATCACGCGTTCTTCACGGGCCTCGTGCTGACGGTGGTCACGCGGCGCGGCACGCCTGAGGCCGCCGAGTTCATCTTTCGCGTTTTCCGCAGGCAGCAGCAGGAGCGTTTCCTGCCTGGGCTGACGAAACTCGGCATCGATCATCTGCCGCCCGCGGTCGCCGCCGCGCAGTATCACTATCTCTCCAACTGGATCGGCGGCGTGCATGTCGAATACATGCATGAGAGCGACCGCAAGGCGTGGATCCGCTATCCGCCGCCGCGCTGGGCCTGGAAGGGCACCGCGATCTGCGGCATTCCCGGCGAAGTGTCGCGCGCGATGCTGCGCGGCTGGCACGCCAACAACGGCGTGGCGCTCGGTGATACCAGGCTCGGCTTCGTCTGCACCAAGCAGAGCGTCGACGGTCAGGACGGGCTCGAAGGCTATTACTACCAGTACGACGCGCCGCTCGAGCTCGACGCGCGGCTGGTGTTCGCGCGCCATCTCGAGGCGCCGCTGTTCGATGCTGCGACCGCGCCGGCGTTGCCGGTCGCAAGCTGGCCGCGGCCGCGGCTGGAGAAGGCCTATCGCAATTACGCGATGGAATATGTGAAGACCGCCGCGCCCGTGATGGTGCAGCTGTTCGGCCCGGAGGAGGGCGGTCATCTGCTGCATCTCACGGGCAAGCTGATCGGTATGCAGTATTTCGACGAGGTTGCGCAGGCGCTGTCGCAAACGCGCGGCGGCGCGAAAGAATTCGCAAGCTTCCTGCGCGCGCTGTTCGAGACCCAGGACGACGTCGCCGAGATTTCGAAATCCGAAGGCCAGTTCGAGATCACCCAACAAAGCTGGAAACTGATGACCGATATGCCGGATTATCATCCAGCCTGCGCAAAAGTGCTGGAGGGCCTGTTCGAGGGCCTCGCCTTCGGTTGCGGCCGTCATATTCCGGTACGGATGCGCCCGTTGAGCGGTGGTAAACCGCCGTTTATTTGGTCAATCGGCTAACGCCTGCAATCGCGGGACCCCCCATTGCGTGCGGCGCAGGATGAATCGCGCGTTGCCATGTTAGGAAACGCATGGCGCCACGTGAATCGGGCCAGGAGAAAAGATGTCCGATACCGGCGTTGCCGAAATTCCGGTCGACGAAGACGAACGCCCGCTGCCGCCACCGGCTCCGCCGGAGCGGCATGCGCTGGTCGACGGCCCGATCCTGCGGACATTGTTGCAGCTTGCGTGGCCGAACGCGCTGGCGTTCTCGGCCGGCACCTGCGTGGTGATTGCGGAGACCTCCTATATCGGCCGGCTCGGCGTCGAATCGCTCGCGGCGATGGCGCTGGTGTTTCCCTTCGTGATGCTGACCATGACCATGTCGGGCGGCGCGATGGGCGGCGGCGTTGCTTCCGCGATCGCGCGTGCGCTTGGCGCCGGCGATCACGACCGCGCCTCGACCTTGGCGACGCACGCGATGCTGAACGCGATCGCCTTCGGTCTCGTCTTCATGTTCAGCATGCTGACCTTCGGCCCCTATCTGCTGGAGGCGATGGGCGGCCGCGGCAACGTGCTGGCGCAGGCGGTCGGCTATGTGCAGATCTTCTTCGGCGGCGCCGTGCTGCCGTGGCTCTTGAACTCGTTCGCCGGCATCCTGCGCGGCACCGGCAACATGAAACTGCCGTCGGCGATGTTCCTCAATTCAGCGGTATGCCAGATCGTGCTCGGCGGTTCGCTCGGCCTCGGGATCGGGCCGATCCCGCAGTTCGGCATGCGCGGTGTCGCCGCGGGCACGCTGATTGCCCACACGATCAGCGTTTCCGTGATGGCGTGGTACCTGTTCTCCGGCCGCGCCCGCGTCGTGCCCAAGATCAGGGGCCTGCGTATCCAGGGCGCGATCTTCTTCGACATCCTCAAGGTCGGCGCAATCGCCTGCTTCTCGCCGATCCAGTCCGTGCTGACGATTTCGATCTTCACCCACATGCTGGCGGGCTTCGGCGCCGCGGTGCTGGCCGGTTACGGCATCGGCGCGCGGCTCGAATTCCTGCTGACGTCGCTGTCATTCGCGTTCGGTATCGCGACCGTGCCGATGATCGGCATGGCGATCGGCGGTGGCAACGTCGCGCGCGCGCGCCGCGTCGCCTGGACCGCAGGGGCGCTGGCATTTTTCTCGGTCGGCTCCATCGCCGTGTTCATCGCGATCTTTCCCGATCTCTGGGTCAATATCTTCACCCGCAATCCGGAAGTGCTGACCGCGAGCCGGCAATATCTGGCGACGGCTGCCCCGTGGTACGGCTTCATCGGGCTTGCGAGCTCGATGTATTTCTCGTCGCAGGGCGCGGCGAAGATGATCGGCCCGGTGCTGGCGCAGACCGCGCGGCTGGTCTTCATCGCGGCCGGCGGCTGGTGGCTGACCACGCATGACGCGAATGCGCAGAGCTTCTTCGTGCTCGCGGCGGCGTCGATGGTGGTGCTCGGGAGCCTGTCCTGCGCCAGCGTGATCATGACGCGCTGGGGGCCGCGGCGCGTGCGCCGCGCGCGGGCAGCGCCGATGCTGTCCGAGGCCGCCGAGTAAGCTGCGCTTAGCCCTTCTTCTTCTTTTTCGACGGAGTTGGCGACGGCGTCGGCACGGGCTCAGGCGCCACGTCTGCGGCGGGCGCCGCCGACGGCTTGTAATAGGGATTCGGGAAGCAGCTGCCCGGCATGCTCCTGGCGCTTTCCCTGCACTGCTCCATGGTCTGGAACGTGCATTCTTCGCGGGTGCCGTTGTCGTCGGTCAATTCCATGCAAACGGGAAAAGCCGGATCATAGCGCTGCGCCGACGCCGGCGATGCCGCCAGGATCATCCCCGTGCCGAAGATCAAACAAATCAAAGCGCGCATCGCAGCCCCATTTGACAGGAGGGGCATCGAATACGGTCGGCGGTGCCGGAACAAGTTACAAAAAATCAATCGTCGGAGGCGCGCCGCCGTGCTCATGAAAAGAAAACCGGATCAGTTGCGCCGGCGGTGCCGCCGATGGCCGCCACCATAACCGCCGCCGAAATTGGCCATCCGCATCATCGGGCCGATCATGCCCATGATGTCGCCGCCACCACCGCCCATGCCGCCCATCATGCCCATGATGTCGCCGCCGCCCATGCCGCCGGGGATCATGCCGCCCATTCCGCCCATTCCACCCATCATGCCGCCGAGGCCGCCACCGCCGCCGCTGCCGTCCATCATCGGGCCCATGGTCTGCATCATCATGGCGAAGCGGCGCTTGCCCATCCTGGCCTTCATCATCTCCAGCATCGGCGCCATCTGGGTCATCATGTCTTCGCCGCCGCCGCCGCCCATCATTCCGCCGAACTGGGCTTTGGCCGGCGCCGAGGTCATCGCGAACAGCAGGAACACAGCCGCAGCCTGGCAGATCACCTTGTCTGCGCCTCTCATGATAATTCTCCTTGCGTGCGCTGCGGCTCGCGGAGCGGAGCCGGTCGGACGCACCCGCCGAGCGTTACGAATATCACGCTGCCGCTTCTGTGAGATAGATCACAGATGTGGACAGCGCGACCTTGACCGGATTCACGCACGCACTTTCGCAAAGGCGCGCTGCACGGCGGCCGCGCCCTGGTCCATCTGCGCGCTCATGTACGGCGCGATCTCGTGCGGCAGCACGTCCGCGGTCCACAGCATACGGCAGCGGTGTTCGCCATCGGCAATGATCTGCACCGAGGCCGAATGCTGCGTCAGCCGCTCGCTGGATATCGCATAGGCGAGCCGCCGGCGCGCGTCGTCACAGCCGACGAGTTGCTCCCGCGCGACCGTGCCGTTGGCGAACGTCACGATGCGTACGTCGCCGTCGAGTTTGGTGTCGCGCACGAAGCCGGGCACCAGCCGCGTATGCAGCGCGCCGAAATCGCGCACCGCGTCCCACACCTCGTGTGCGGGCGCGTCGATCGGAATGTCCTTGTGGATGGAAGCCATAGGATTGCCTTTCTATGTGTGAGCCTGCGTAGGGTGGGCAAAGGCGCTCTTGCGCCGTGCCCACCTTCATGCGCCGTGCTCGCGATGGTGGGCACGCTTCCGCCTTCGCTCGTTGAGCTACGGCGGACGTAGTCGCTTTGCCCACCCTACGGTGCTCGCGAAATTGCCCTACACACACACCGCCTCGACATTGTTGCCGTCGGGGTCGATCAGGAACGCGGCGTAATAGGTCGGGCTGTAATCGTGGCGATGGCCGGCCGCGCCATTGTCGCGACCGCCGGCCTTGAGTTCGGCGTCGTGAAACGCCTTGATCGCGTCATGGTCGGGCGCGCGAAAGGCGATATGCGCGCCCTCGCTTTTGTGGCCCTTGTGCAGATAGAGCCACAGCGCCGGCTCGCCCTTGGGGCCGAAGCCCGCGCCGTTCTCGTCCTTCGAGCACAGCACGAAACCGAGCGGCGCGAGCGCGGCAGTATAGAACCGTACGCTGGCGTCGAGATTGCCGGTTTTGATGCCGATATGGTCGTACATGATGATCTCCTTGCGCGCATCCCGCGCCATGGAGATCAGTCAATCAATGTACGGCGAGCCGTTCTTGGAAAATCTTGCGCCGGCCCCGCGACGCCTGCCGGAATTTCAGCGGCGAGACGCCGGCCGCGCGATGGAAAGTGCGCACAAAATTGGAGAGATCGTTGAAGCCGACGTCATAGGCCACTTCTGTCACGGGCTTGTCGTCCTCAGTCAGTTGCCGCGCCGCGCGGCGCAGCCGCGAGCGCAGGAGATATTGATGCGGGGTGACGCCGAGCACGCCCGCAAACATCCGCAGGAAATGGAACGGGCTGACGCCGGCCTCTCGCGCGGCGTCTTCCAGCGCGATCTCGCGGGTCGCATTGGCCTCCAGCCACAGCGCGGCGTCGACCGCGCGGCGGCGATCGCGCGCGGTGACTTTTGTCGGCTTGCGCGCCTTGCCCGAGACGACGTCGACCAGCCGTTGCGCGAGGAGATGCCCGACCTCGTCGAGCCCGATATCGCTCCGGCCATCGGCGGCGGCCTGCGCCAGCTCGCCCAGCACCATCAATTCGGCAATCGGCGGCGTGGCGCCGACATCCCAGGCCTCGGCCCGAGCGCCGACGGCGTCGACCAGTTCAGGCGCAAAGAAGAACGACAGGCATTCGTCGCCGCAGACGTGATCATGGCTGCAGGTGAACTCGGCGCCGGGCCGGCCGACCAGGAACGCGCCTGCCACGAGGTCGTGCGAACGGCCGCGGCTGTGATAGCCGAAACTGCCCTTGCGGACGAAGGAGATGGAGTGGCAGCCGTGCTGCTCCGCGAACGGCTTGTCGCCCGGTACCGCCGCGCAGCGGAAGTCGGACACCGTCACCGATGGGCGCTGCAGCAGCGTGGTGGAGCTCATGCCCCTTTATCTAGGTGGGCGAGCGCGGCGGGGCAACCGGCAGCAGCACGTCGAACAACGTCTTGCTCGCGATCGGGCGGGTGCCCTCGATCGACAGAAGGTGGCGCTTGGAGATGGTGCCGCCGTAGGGAGAGATCTTGTCGGCGTAGTGGCCCGCTTCCAGCACGCGATGGCAGGGCACGATGATCATGAACGGGTTCTTGGCGAAAGCCTGCGCCACCGAGAGTTCGGCGCCGGTGCGACGCATCGCGGCCGCGACCTCGTCATAGGTGCGGGTTTCCCCGCGCGGAATGCTGCGCGCGAACTCGTAGACGCGCTGGTTGAACAGCGAGACGCCCTCCCAGTCGAGCGTGACTTCCGAGAAATCGGCGTCGCGGCCGCGCAGCGCGGTGGCGATGGCTTGCGTCGCGATCGCAATCATCAGCGGCGGGCTGATATCGCGGGCTTCGGGATAGAGCCGTAACAGGCGGCGGCGGGTGTCCAGCTCGCGCGCCTCGGGCAATTGCACGGCGACGATCCCGGCATCGCTCCAGACGATGCCGCAACGCCCTACACCCGTGTCGAAGATCGCGTAACCGCGCCCCGCCATAACGCTACCCACCCCTCAACCCGGGATCATAACACCGTCATGGACCGGCGCATCTGGAATCTTGGGGTTGGGTTAAGGCCCGGCGGGGGAGGGGGGTGGCGTGTGGCCGGCCCCGCAGCCGGCTTGGCGGATGGCGCGGTCTCGGCTAATCAGGGCGAACGGCCGCGGGCGTAGTTCAATGGTAGAACGGCAGCTTCCCAATCTGAAAACGCTATCTTAACCGCGTTTCGAGTTAGGCCCGAAAACACTGACTAAGCCCGTCTTTAGCGGACTTCTGATGATATCTTTCGACAGGCAAAACGCCTTTTAGAGGTGCCTTTTGCTAGGGAAGCGTCATCACAATGTCAGAACGTTTTTCTCGTGCCACGTCCAACGGTAAGCCGCCGAAACCCACCGATCCAGATGCGCCGCGCAAGGCCGAATTGCTGACGGATGCGCGCATTGAGGCGTTGCGGGAATTCGCCGACGATCAGCACGAGATGCGTGGCTATTGGAAGGACAGCAAGGTCTTTGGTCTTTCGATCTTTCTCAGCACGCATTCAAACGTCTGGCGTTTTCGCCATCAGAAGCGGGTCAACGGTAAGGTCATCTCCAGCTTTAAAACGCTCGGCAGATGGCCAGCGATGGGCGTGGATGAGGCGCGCAAAGAGGGCCTCATCTATGCGGGCTCTGTCGCCAGCGGCACCGCCGCCAAGGGCAAGCGTACAGCGACGCCGTTCCGATCTGCCTTTGAGAATTACCTTGAGCATCTGCGGACGCAGGCCGAAGAGAAGGGCAAGCGGCCCCGTTGGTATCTCAACGCAAAGAAGCTCGCCGAGACCCACATTTATCCGCAATGGGACGGATGGACGCTGGTGCAGATGTCGGATAATCCGCGAGCCGTTAAGGCGTGGTTTTCGAACCTCAACAAAACCATCCCGACAACGGCGGCCCATTGTGTGCGGCTAATCCGCGCCTGCTACCGACAAGAGGCCGGGCTTGATCGCACGCTCCCGGCGGCCCTTCCGACCTCGGGCATCAAGCTCAAGAAGCGACGCGCGTCGCAGAAAGTCCTCGACTTCGATGTCTTCCCGAAATGGCATGCTGCATGGGAGAAGATCGAAAACCCGGTTCATAGGGGATACCATCTCACGGGACTGTTGACCGGCATCCGACCCGGCGAATTGGCCAATCTCCGGCTGGGCGACATTGATCTTAAAAAGCACATGCTAGTCGTGCGCGATCCCAAGGGCGAGAGAGACATAAATTTGCCCATGACGCCCCAGATTGAAAAAGCGATTGCGATATCACTCGATGCGCCGCCGCAGACGATAGTTCAAAAGGGACTGCGCGGGATGAAGCGCGGGGAAATTCGCATCGTCAAACGCAACAGCCGCAGCTTCATTCGTCGATAAGATATATGTACGGTGATTGTCGTAGTATTTGGTGATCGCGAGCATTGTGCTCTTGAGAAAGGCCGAGCCGAAGATATTTTCCACGGCCAAGACTTCGTCAGGCTCAAGCTCGTATTTGGCTACGATAACGGCGGCGTGCTGCTCGCCATTGTGTACCCTATCTTCGTAATCGTTGACCTCCGAACGGGGGTAATCGTCCGTCACATTGAATAGTGCGTCCTCTGCGCGTATCGGGTTGAGCCGATAGAGCGCCCTTAGAAGCGCGGTTTTTCCAGCCTCGTTCTTTCCGACTAGACACGTAATTTCATCGACCTCAATCGGACCGGAGTTAAGAACCCCATGAAAGGTCGTGACTTCAAATTGTTTAAGCAACATTGACGCATCCTCCCCCAGCCTCTCGACTGTAGCCGAGACCCTTCGATACACCAAGAGATTGCAAGCCGCCGGAGCAAAAATAGATCGACGCTTTGAGCGAGAGATTTGCGACTATCGTTTTCCCCGGCACCCACGGTCGGCATTCGCGCGGTGCAACGCTCTTTCTTCACGCACTCGGTGCGGCAGCTTTGCTCTTTTTCCGCATTGGCATGTCGGGCGCGAGCGGAGCATCATGGCCCGACAGCGCCAGCCCGAGCAGTTCGAACATAGGTAGTAAGCGAGCATTTTGGTGGGCACTCGCGCAAGTCACCGTTAAGATGACGGACGTGCACGCCAGCGACCTTCGAATGAGCCTACACGCCCTCGGACGTATTCACGCCGAAGCTCGCGGGATGTGGGACGCGGTAATCGAGCGCAGTCGGTCGATTGACGAGCTACGCGAAGAGCCCATGTATGCGCGCTCAATCCACCATGATGTAATTTCCAAGATGATCGATGCGGCGGAGGGCCAAGCCGGAAAGCTGGGGCTTCAAATTTGCAGAGCGATGGTGCTAGCCACTCAATCGGAAGACCCCGCGCTTGAAGCATTCGCGTTTGATCGCTTCAAGCGTTTTCTCTGGCGTCCCGGTGAAGAACCGGCAGAGTTCTTGCAGTAACGCCCCCTGACTAGCGGTCGCGCGCCAGCTTGCGCTTTCCCCAATGCGTTTTCTTGCTGGGTGTTTCGGTGAACGGTCGCGAAATGTTGCGGCTCAGCGCCTTCATGATGCCAATCCGCGCAAGCATCGTCGGGCCGTGACCGGCTGTCGCGACCAACATCAACGCTTGCATTGCCGCTTGCCACTCCAGCGCACCGTGCTCCGCCTTTGGTAGCTTCGTGATGTACTCGCCCGCGTCTTTGAGCGTCACAAGCTTGCGACCGTTCGACAACAAGATCGGCTCATCGAATTTCCGCGACCAACCGCCTTCAATGGCGCGTCGCATCGTCTTCGTCTGCGAAGCCGGTTGGGAGCCGTGGCGGAGTAGCTTCGTCGCTTGCATTGCATCTCGGGCAGGGCGTTCCCACGCCGCCACACTCGCAGGCGTGCGCGCCCATCCATGGCCGCTCAGGGTGGTTCTCGCACACCCATCCGCAATCTTCACAGGGGAAGCACTTCATCAGATCGGCTCGCGCTCGCTCATGTCTCAGAAGTTTTAGGGGGAGGGCGGCTGCATGCCGAGCTTGTGCGCCCGCTCCGCCGCGAGCTGGCGATACGCCTGAGCCTGCTTTTCAAACTGGGCCTTGATCTTCGGATTTTCTTCGTCCGCAGCCATGCGCTCGAACTTCTGCGCGTTCTCAAGATACTCGGCGATCATCTTCACGGCTGCACGCTCACAAATGCGTTGAGCCATTATCTCTTTACCGGCACGTAACGCAAGTCATAGGTGTGCCGCGAGCCTAGTCTTCCGACGATTGGCTTCCTCATCGTCCGAGCAATGAAACTCGAAACGTCTCTGGATGTGGCCGTCATGCCCTATGACGTATGCGCGGTAATCTCGCATCGCAGATCACTTCGGCGGTTGCAGGCCGGGGGAGTTGGCCCAGTCGTTGAGATGGGCTGCTGTATCGGCTCGTCGGGCCTTGCTGAGCAATTCGTCCTTTTCAGCACCAGGTGGGAGAAGCGAAGCGCGTTCAAGCGTGAGCTTGGCAAACGTCGCCAGGCGATCCCTGAAGGTCTCAATTTGTTTGAAGCGCCGCCGCTTCTGAATGGCGCACTCACCAACGACACCAGCGAGAGCAGAAGCTCGAAGTCTGACCGGGTCTCGTATGCCGTCCGCCGCCTGCTTTAGGATGTGCTGAGCCATCTCAGATTTGACGGCGTCAGATTTTGAACTGTCCGGCAAAACAGCCCAAGCATCATCGAGGACTTTTCGAAGGAGAAGCAGTGTATCCGGGTCATAATGGGCCATGGCAATACCTCCAGAGGACAATTCAAAATCCTGGCCCTGATGGCTGTCGGTTAGGTACCCGACATAACCGAAAATAAAGCTCGCTATTCCCCATCAAAGGCCTAGCGTGTGTGCATTATCGGCAGTCTTTCTAGGCGCCGCTGACTGAGAGTTCTCTGCGCTCCCGCCTGTATTCGGGAGCATGCCATGCGCAATTCCGGCAATTTGCTATTAGCCTCTCTTTCAGAGAGTGATGCCGCTGCTCTTCGACCATACTTGAAATCGGTCGATCTGGAACATGAGAGGGTTTTGTTTGAGGCCGGAGGTAAGGTCACGGACATTTATTTTCCGACAGGGGCGATTGTCTCGCTTGTGGTAGGTCTCTCCTCCGGCGAGATAATCGAAGCCGCAATGCTCGGCAAAGACGGGGTAGTCGGCGCATTTGCTGCTCTCGGCGGCAACATTCCCGTCAATCGAGCCATAGTCCAACTCGCTGGCACCGCGCTGACGTGCAAGGTAAGTGAACTCAGAAGCGCGGTGCTTCAAAGTCAATCCTTGCTATCAACGCTGTTTTGTCATGAGCAGACGGTCTACGCGCAAGCAAGCCAATCGGCTGCTTGTATGGCAGCCCATCCGGTGGAGGCGCGACTATGCCGATGGCTTCTGCGTTCAAGAGACTTAGCGGCCACGGACAGTCTGCTGTTCACCCAGGAATTTCTTGCTGAAATGTTGGGCGTCAAGCGAACCAGCGTGACGTTGCATGCACGCACGCTTCAACAGGCTGGAATGATAAAGTATTCAAGGGGCCATATACAGATTATCGATGTTGAAGCCCTGCAGGAAACCGTCTGCGAATGCTACGGGACCGTCAAATCGTACTACCAAGCATTGCTCGGGCCGCAGACGGTGTGATCCTTCGCTCCCTCTATGTACGTGTGCGTTCCGGGTCTAACGGCAATGCCTCGACCGAGCGGACGTGAAGGCCGCGATTGCGATGCGATCCAAGCGAAGATCGACGCACTCGAAGAAGCCTGAAAAACAGAAGCCGTCGCCGGGAGTTCATGTCGGCAACGGCTTGGGCTGATACGCTGCCCGAAGCGAGAGTGTCGCCACGTCGCGTAAAGAAATCCTCAACGGGGGTTCTCTGCGCGGCAAGCTTCCGTGGCAGTGAGGTTAGAAACCGAATTTCGATTTCTGTTTTTCCATATTTTTCGACACAAACTCAACTTTCGGATTAAGCGAAGTCAGCGAGCTAGGGGGCATTGCATTATGGCCACTCTCGCAACAAGTGTGCCAGGGCCCCGTATCTCCGGAGTTGTGTAGGTCATAATTATGCGGCGGGCGGGTCTCGATTAAAAGGCGAGGGACTTCGTTAAGGTTGTGTTAACTATAAACACACGTGATATCGCTCTCAGGTTGCATATTGAGGGCGTGCGCGATGTGCGCGTAATGAGCGTTTATGGAATGTCGCCGTTCGCCTGCGCCAGCAAGGGGTTAGTGGGTCAAGCGATCTCGTGCAGCAAGGTTAACAAAGCGTTGTAGCTGGAGCAACACCATCGCTGGGCGCATGCTAGGGCTAGGGGTTGCCTGAGCCCTGCGGGGGGATAGGGGGCTCGCGCCAGTTGCATCCGCCATTGGCCTAGCCGGGCAGGGTTGACGCCCATCTCAATTGTTAACCCTAATTGTTAAGGTTAATTTTGCCCCTCGCCCAGCCCGAAGGAATAACATCCGGGTAAAAATAGCCGCCTTCGCTATGCCGATTGTGCCGAGACCATTGGCCTTGGGCCGGGACTGATACACCGATACACCTGATACGGACATTTCCTGGAGTTCCTATAAGGAGCACACGCCCCCCTACAGGGCCATCAGTGGACTGATTTAGAAGCTCCTTAGAAAGTGCTGTATCACCCGTATCGGTGTATCAGCCATCCGACCCGAACAGGGTCGGTGTATCAGCCATCCGACCCGAACAGGCTTGCGCCGTTGACGACTTAAACGCGGGCCAGCCGCCGCTAGTCGATATCGCCAGGGTTATAGACCCATCCGCGCTTGAAGTTTCCGCTGCGGCGGTCGCTGACTGCGGTCCAGCCGAGCGAGCGCATTGCGAACCCCATGCTAGTGCCGCCATCGCTTTTACGGCCAGAGGGCACGAGTTCGCCGACATACTTCGCCGAGACCCACACGTCGCCGCTGTCGCGGTGATACATCGCGAACGGCTCCGCCTCTTCGCCCTTGATCAGCTTCACGCTTGCGTCGTGCTCCAGCCGCCGAACCGGCTTGCTGTCCGTCGTCAACGTCACGTGGCCATCGCGGACCGGCTTCTTCATTCGCAACACGTCGCGGTAGACCGTCGAGAGTGTATCGGCGAGCGGGTCCGTCTTCTCCCGCGTCTTCGCAATGGCCTTGGCTTCCTCTTCGAGCTTGTCCGACAGATAGAGATCGCGCCCGCCGAACATCTGATATTCCACCATGGCTTCGGCGAAGAGTTGATCGCGCACGGCCATGAGCCCGGCGGTGTCGATCTTGTCGGCCACGCGCAGCGGCCACCATCGGCGACGGTCGCCCATGTTGAGATATTCGACGATCTCCCCCGTGTTGGCATCAGTGTTGAACGTGCCGATAAAGATCGGCGCTCGCTCTTGCTCGACGTTGAACTCGCCATAGGCCGGGCGTGCGCGCTCGACTTGCTTGACGACGAAGTTCTTGACCACGTGTTGGTCAGCCTTGCGAAGCCCGGCGAGTTCGCCGAGTTCGTACACGACTATGCCCATGCTCAATTCTTGTTGCTTGCGCTCATCGACGTGCAGGATAGGGCTGTCGGAAAAGAAGTCGTTGCCGGTCACGGTGCCATTGGCGAGAATGCGACACGCTGACGACTTGCGCGCTCCCTCGGGACCTTCCCACACGGGCACATGATCGAATTTGCAGCCTGGCTCAAACGTCCGCTTGACGATAGCGGCGATTATGATGGCACCTTGCGTCCGCGTGAGTTCATTGTTCACAACACTGAGGTACGTCGTCAGCCATCCTTCGAGGCGAGCTACGCCGTCCCACTTCAAGCCGAGCAGATAATCTTGGAACGGATGGAAGCGACGCTCTTCGCACATCCGCTTCAATGCATCCGAGGTGCACTCTTTACCCGGGTCGAGCCCGAAGCGTGCGCGAGACTGCTCGCGGATTTTGCGCGAGATCGCGTCGGACAAATCGCCTACGAACGTCTGCAACGAACTCCCGTTGACGGTGTACCTATTCCTGAAAATGTCGTGCCTGCATTCGAGCCCGAGCGCGTCGATGCAGAGCATGGCGTTGACCATCGTCGCTAACGGTTTGCGCCGTGCCCCCGCCGATGGGGCGGATCGATGCATAGGCGAACCCGTTCGCGACCTTCTGCTTCAAGCCATCGTATTCCCACGGCGGTTCGCAGCGGTCGTTGTAGTGGTCGATCATCAATTGCAGCGCGTAGTCCTCGCTGATGCCGAGATCGCGCAGGCTCATCGCGGTCAGCATCGTGCGAAACTCTCCGCCGTTGCCCTCAATGGCTGGAGCGGCGTCGTGCTTCAAGAAATTGACGGCATCGGCGACGTTGTGCTTCTGATCCAATTCGATCACGGCCTCACGCGCATCGCGAGCGCGCACGTTATCGCCCTTGCGACCGAGCACTTCATAGAACCAAGCTGGAGCCTCGGCACGAGGCAGCGCGTTGACGTAGCGATACCGTCCGCCATCCTTTACGGGCATACCAGCGAGCACGATGTAGTTGGGACAATCGCAAGCAGGACCGAACCCGTTGACCTTCATCACGTGCTGGCCACGATAGATGCAATGATAGCCGCCTGTTGGCGACTTCACGCGCTGGGTCTGCGGCCACGTGTACAGCACGTCAAGCCAATCATAGGTCTCGCGGCCCGGCTTGCACTGGCCATTGGCCAGCTTGCTCACGTCAATGTCGGCGACGATGAGCCGCGAGCGCCGCAGTGCGAGGCCGAAATTGCATCCGGGAAACTGCTTGGCCCACGCCCTGATCTGAGCGGGATCATTCGAGCAGTTGTCGCTCAAATTCTTCTTGAGCAACGGTGGAAACTTCGACAGCGATGCCAACGGAAACACATAATCCGTTGGATGCTGTCGAAGGTGCGCGAGCGTGATGTTGAGCGGCGTCGTCTTCATCGGAAACTCCGGTTTCTGAACCGCCGTCTCAAAAGGAGGAAGCCGACTTCGTCCAGATAGTTCGCGTTGAGTTCGGCCAGGTTCTTCGCGCCGTACCCCTTGAGCATCTTCCTCGCGAAGCCCATGAACGCCTTACGCCGCTTCGTGCCGTACTCGTCGGCGCAATCGCGAGCGAGCTTGGAGACATCAGCCCGGCTGAAATGGAAAAGCGGTCGCATCGGAACTCCTAACACTGCACAATGCAGCCGATCACGCTCGCGACGCTGATATGGCTCGCGATCTTTTGACGATAACAACCGGAGCTTTGCGCAGAGACGTTTGCGCCGCGCTGTTTCTCGGGCCTGCGATGCTGCCGAGCGACGACAGGATGTGTCTGCACTGCTCGCTCTGACTGACCTTTTCGATTGGGACATGGTGTCCTCCACTGCTCTTGAGCGCGGGGGACAGCGCGGGGTTAGCCTTCGGGGCTGATTGGTGTTTGATCTGCGCGAGACGCTTCGTCGCGATCTCTGCCGCTTTGTCCGTGACGAAACCGGCGGGCGCTCCGTTCAAGTCAACACGCTGCGCTCCCGTAACCATCCTCATCAGATAGCCGGGCTTGCTCGTGTGATCTTGCATGATGGCATTGATCAACCGCTCATCGCAAAACTGCGGATGAGTTCGCATCACGTCTTCGCGGATGCCGACCTTGAGCGGGAAGAAAAGTTTCGGACCGAATACAGGCGAGAGCTTTCGAAGCTCTCTATAGCGCGATTTCACAACCCCAATGGGAAGGGGCTTGCTCTTCGGTCGCGGTTGCCTTATAAGAACGTCGTTCACGGCGAGCCTCTAACTCGTTTGTAGAACTGGGATCAATTCGAAGGCCGTCTTTCGCGAGGCGGCCTTTTCGTTTGTAGACACGCGAGACGTGCGGCCCGGATGAGCGGTGATGCTGCTCACCCGGGCCGTTTCGTATCAAGTAGCGGTTGAGGTGGACCGCAACCTCTGCCTGAGTTTGTCCGTGACGAACTCGGGTTTCCTTCCTTCGGAATTTGGGAAGTCCCGATTTCGCGCTCATTATCTCCTGTTCAACGCAAGCTTGGATACCGTGTTTAGAAACCACAACATCTTGTGCCTGCTTCTGTTTTCCGCCCTAACCGTGGTATGCCGAGGGCTCCGAACTACCTCATCCTGTGGCTTCCTCGACCTCATACCCACTACATGTTGTTTGGATCATCTTTCCGTGATCGAGCCGTCTATCCCTAGAATGCTCTCCCGGAGTAGAACCCCAAGGGAAGCCATTCTAAGCCACGCTGAGAGGCCGTCCGCGTCGACCATGCCGACGTAGCGGCCCGGCCCGAAAAGCGAGCCTGCCCTACGGCTGCGCGTTGCCTGCGCCGTCGTCGGCGTCTTCCTCTTCGAAGACCAACACGGGCCGCCCGCGTGCCCGGTACTCGGCTTCCCAGTCTGCCAATTCGTCCCAGAGCAACTCCCTAGTCACTGGGTCCCAAATCTGCCGCGCTTTCCCGGGCACGACTAAGCCGAGTTGCTTGTCAGCCTCCGGCACCTCATCGGCTGCGGTGAAATCGTTGCCGAGGTCTTCGTTGTAAAAGTCGTCGCTGCTCATGCGTTCTTGTCCTTCATGGCTTGAAGCTTGGCGAAGAGGTCGCGCTCCAGATCATTCCGAGGTGCACGTGAGGGGACATCAGCGAAGCCGACCGGCTTCGGCGTCGGCGGTGCGATCTGCTCGCGCTCGGTCGGCGCGGAACGAATGACGCGCTCGGGCTCCGGTGCGGGCGGAGGCGTGACGAAGTCGGGCTCGGGTTCAAACTGCTCGACGGTGTCCGTCGTCGGCGCGAGCTTCTTGGTCTCGGTGACCCGAGCAGGCTGCAATTCCGCGAGACGAGCCTGCACATCCGCTGGGATAGGACGTTGCGGTCCGGGGATGGTTGCGACGCCGAGCGCGACCTGTCCCTTCATCGTGACTTCGCTCTTGACGCCATAGATCGATGGCATGTTGGCAGCGGCATATTTTTCGATCAACTGCGCTGGCGCATATTCGACGCGGGTTGCGAGGATGCGGTTGCCGTTGAGATCGCGTCGATACATATCCGGGAGCCCGAGCACGTCGCGAACGAACTCTTCGCCGAGCGCGACAAGCTCTTCGTCCTCTTCAAACTGGGGACGGCCATGATGCCAGACCTCGACGCGGCGTCCGTTGAGAACATAGTCTTCCAACGTCCTGCCAACCGTGACAGCCTTCATGACGTTGCGGGACATCTGCATCGCCTGTCCGAACGTGATGTTCTCTCGCCCCATATATTCCGGGATGATGAGTGTTTTGTCTTTGAGCCATGTGAACAGAGTGCGCAACGCGACGCCGTTCCGCTGCGCGAGCCTTTCGAGCGAGTTCGTGACGCCCGACGAATAGTCGTCGAGGATTTGCATCAGTAGCTCAGGTTTATTCTTCAACATTGAGCAGGACCTTCGAGGCTATGAGGTTGTTGATGAGATTATCAAGGTGGTCGCTGCGCTCGCGTGCAGAGATGGTGTGACGGTCGTCAGCCAGAGCGGCGCTGAGCGTGCGAGCGATGCTCTGGGCTCGCGGGATGCTCGGTCGCTGCTTGCGTGGCGGCTGCGGCTTCTTCGCCGTGGCGGACTTCGGAGGACGGCCCGGCTTATTGCCAGTCTTGCGCCGAGCATTCCGCTCATCGTTGCACGCGATGCAGATGGCTGTTGCGGTGTAGCGCCAGCCATTGTGGCCATGGGCGCACGGCTTGCCCTGATACGTCTTCTCGCCCGCCGCTTGCGCGGCGATGCGAGCTTCATCAGGTTGGTTCGAAGCCGCCATGGGTCGCACTCACACGACGCGACGTGCAGTCCGCGACCGCAGGGGTGTCGATGCCGATTGCGGAGACTGGCGCGGGCGCTGAGATGCGGCGATGTCCATCACGCTGTTGCCATGGGTCGGCGTGCGAACGCCCTCCGGCGGATTTCCGAGACTGACTTGCCGAGCGCGTTCGGTCAGGGCGCTGGTCGCGTAGTCCCTGAGCAACTGATCAGGATCAACACGAGGCTGGAGCGCAAGCCATTCATTGAGTGCTTCCGTCTCCGCCCGTTCAGCATCGACAAGTCCGACAGTCGCGGCGCGCTTCTCTTCGAGCGCGGCGATGGTCTCGGCCTGAGCGGCTTCGAACTCACGCCGAGGCCGTTCAATGGCGAACTTGGGATGAGTGTTCGGAGCCTTGTCAGTGACGACGGGCTCGACGACAAGCTTCGCGGCGACGACAGGCGGAGGCGCAGTGCGCTTGCCACTCTTCGGGTCGGCCATGATGGTTTGATCGCGACCAACAAATTCCGGCGGGTCATCATACTGGGACATGGCTTCACCTCAATGGCTGGATTTGTTGTAAGCAGCGACGACGGCCTGTCGCGCGGCCTGCTCTTTGATTGCGCGCACTCGTGCGGCGTGCTTCTCACGAAGCTCAAGCACTTCATGCGGACGCAAGTCGCGACCGAGTTCGGCTTCGAGCTTCGCCAAGACAGGCGCGAACGGCAGGGGCGAAGAGGCGTCTTCGTGCGCGGCTCGCTTCACGTCTTCGTCGGCGATGGCATCATTGACGCGCCTTGTCGCGGCGTTCCTGCGAACGGTCGCGGCTTCCTTCGCCTCGGTCGCATGCATGAGGGCCAGCAATGCCCTCTGTTGCGGCTCATCCAACGCTTCGATGATCTGCGGCGTGATGCGCGAGAAGTCGAGTGCGCCCGTGCTGTTTCGGAGTTCGATGGGTTCGATCATGATGATGGGAGACCTTTCGTTGCAGAGAATGCAAGCCGCCGAGCTTCACACTGGGGAGCTAAAAAGCTCGGCGGCTCACTTCATCGGGCGCGCAGTTGGGAAGGACAAAGCGCAGCCCAATTCACAGACGCTTGCCGCTGTCGCGTCGGATCGTTGCCGAGGGCACCGTCTCGACGTTCGTCGATTTGTTCTTCATGCCGTCGTGAACCGTGATCATACTGTCGAAGATTTCACGGAGCCGAGCATCGTCATCCTTTGCATTCGCGTTCGCGGTGCCAGCGTTCGGCGGGGCGACGTTCGGAATGATCGGAAGAGATTTCTCCCGCGTGAAGCTTCCGGTTTGATCTTGGTTCTGACCGCGTCCTCGCTGGCTCTGCATGCGCGAGCCAAGTACATCCTCTGCCATGGTGTCATCCGTTTCTGCCGATTATTCGTTTCGGCGTTGGTCGACGTGTGATCTTTGGTTTCGCACGAGCCCCGCCGATCACCTTGGCGATGGTTCGCGATATATAGACTTTGGCGGGCGGCTTCGAGAGGCCCAGCGTTTTCCAGCGCGGTATCGGCATGGCATCAACAGCGCGTTGTGACCGGACGCCCACGTGTGGCAAATCCGGTGTCGCCCTTGATGGCTCTAATCCCACGAGGCTTCGAACTCGCCCGGAAAATCCGTGACAGTTTCCCAGTCCCAAGTTTCGGATACTTGACGACGCTTCGCCCGATGTTGCGCCTGTCTTGGCGCGGATGCGGCCTTTGATGCATGCTCATTCCAGTACCCGCCTTTCTTGGCGATAAATTCTTCGAGCCGTTTTGCGTCGCGATGGTTCATCAGACTGCTCGCTCGCGTCGCTGTTCCTTTTCGAGCTTGTGCAGAAAGTAGCTCTTGAACTCGAAGCTCTTCTTGAGCGCGGCGATCTTGTCCGGGTCCGTCTCGGTCAAGAGCCGCTTCTCGATCTTGGCCAATCGACGACGGTTCTCGCGGATCAATTCCAGCCGCGTCAGTTTCGTTGGCTGCTGGCCAATCGCGAAGTCAGGCTCCGCGACTTGAACCTTTGAGCCGTGCGCCGAATTGCGCGAATGCTCTGACGCACCTGACGCGGTGTAGCCGGGCGCGCTGTCGGCATCGCGGGCCGTACCGTGACGAACAACGCGATCACCTCTTGAAGCCATTGTGCCACCTCATCCTCACTCGACGCCAAACCGCTCTTTGAGAATGGCTTCCGTCGTCTTCGCGTGACGCTTGCGCTCTTCAACACGAACCCGCTCGACGCGCTGTTGCTCGGTGTCGTGCGCGATGAGCTTCGTGACCGGATGCTGTTGATCGGCCATGGATCAAGCCTTCTGTCCGGCGAGAGCCCGGCCCAGCGACGCGGCGTCCTTCAAAATAACGTTCGGATCGTTGGCCACGGGATGAACTTTCGCAGCAACGCGAGCAGGCGTCGCGGGATGCAGCGGAGGTTCTTTCGCGTGAGACTTGAGCGGCAATTCTTTCTCATCGTCGAGCGCGGTCTGGCCAACGCCAGTGAACGCCTCGTGTGACGGTCCGATGCGCGAACGCTGTCCGGGGACCGGCGGAGCATCGACGATGTGCTTCGGAGCGCCAGTGCGCGCAATGCCTTCGCCTTCGGTGCGCGTGCGCGCTGGAGCCGCAGGAAGACTGCCGACAGCGAGTGACTTCATCAGGCCGCTGCTATTGAGCGGGCGTTGCGGGTTCTTGTTCATTGTGTCTGTCCCTCCTATGATCTGGCCATGGCGAAGGAGGCCGCCATTTGCCACTTTGAAGCCGCCGTGGATGCTTTTGCTACGCGGCGGGGTTTGCCATGCCTTCGACATCGATCAAGCCTGACGGAATGATCGTTGGCTCAGCGATGCGCGCTGTCCGGGGCGCGTCGAGCCCAGATCACAACCCGCCGCGTTGGCAATCTGACGAGCCTTGGCCTCGCCCAGAGTTTTCACGAGGGCGGATTGCTTCGTGGTGTTCCACGCCGAGCTTGACCATGGGTTCGTGCTGTCATCTTCGTCGGCGGATTTCTTGCCGCTGATCTTGATCGGGGCCGGGCCGTAGTCTGCGACCTCGGCGTCTTCGAGCTTGGCGATGACGCGGCGCACGAATGAAGCTTGATTTTCGAGCGAGAGGCTCTCGCGGTTCTTGAGATCGACTTCGAGCTTCTGCAACTTCGGCCCGGTCACCATCTGGAGCGCGAGGCTCTTGAGCGCGTCGAGTTCGCCTTGCGTAATCTTTTCATCGGCCATCGGGACATTCCTTCTTTGGTTTGCGGTAGGATTTCTTGGGCCACGTCTTGACCCAACGCTCGACCTCCGAGCAGAGAATGCGAACTCTAATTCCGTTCGTGTATGCCGTGAGCTTGCCGTTCCGCAGTGCTTCGTTGACAGCCTCGGGCCGGATGCCCAATGCGTTCGCTACGCCGAACGGCGACAGCGCAAGAAACACGAGAGGCTTAGACGCCTTCGGCATGAGTGCTCCGATAAAGTCGGCGCAACCGTTCCGCTGGAGCGGTCGCAGCCGCGAGTTTTTAGACAGGGGATGTAGTTCGGCGTCGGGGATGACAGCGCGCACCATGGCGCGGGCTCTGTCGGCGGACGTGGCTGATGCGACCCAGTCGCACCATCGAACTATGCGGAGACTACCATGGTCGGCAGAGTGCCGACAACTAGCATCTTCGGTCGCAATGTTACCAACGCTTTCGGTGCGCCACAACTGACAAAACACGCAAATAAAAACCCGGCCCACCGGGTTCTTTTGTCGTGTCGCGATTGATGCGATTGCTAGATGTGGCCAGCGATCCCCCGCGAGGGGAAGTTCAGGGGCTTGCGCCTCTCATGGGCTCCGATACGATTTGTCTGAGCGCAGCCTAATAGGATCGGTTGTCCTACTTCATACAGGGAACGGTACCCGTGAATGTTGGGAATTTATCTGCAATTGCGGCGGCTCTGGCGTTCATGCCCACGGTAGCCATCGGCGGAGACTGGGCCACCGCTCAAGATGGTAGTGCCGCGATAGTGCAGGATGATGCGCGCCTAAACATTGTTTGCGATACCGAGCATGGACGCGCCTTGCATCCCGACAGTCTCGGCAAAATTTTGATTTTCCTCCAAGAGCCGCGAGCTAGTTGGACGAAGTTTGCGAAAGTCGAAATTAAAACCACTGCCGATGCCGGGCCGCCCGCGACACCGCAATCATCGGAAGGCACTGCATTATCGGCAACGTCTTTGGTGATCGAAGACGATGCGACGTGGGAATTGAGCGAAATGGGCAATGCGAAGAAGGCATTTACAATCAGAGCCGGTGCAATCTCGCGAACTTATTCGGCATCGCGGCTGCGAGAGACTGTTGCGCCGGTTCTAGAAAAATGCGGCGACCATTGGTGAAAGGACCATCGTCAATGCTTGGCAGTACACATCAGATAAGGCAATTAGTGGACGTGCCTGCTGGCTTGCGGCACCGCGAGGGAGCGGGCTATAAAGGAAGAGCCAAGGTCGGCAGTCGTCATCACGATGTCAGAATGTTGAGAGACGAAAATCGGGGCTAAATATCAAAGAAGTGCCCGGTTTTATTGGCTAAGTTCGCGGGCGTAGTTCAATGGTAGAACGGCAGCTTCCCAAGCTGCATACGAGGGTTCGATTCCCTTCGCCCGCTCCAATCGGTCAACCGTCTCATGGTTTCGCTTGCGCCGGCTCGACGATCGGAAAATCCGGCACGATCTCATCGAGCATCCCGATCAGCTCGCCGAGCTTTCTTGGATTTCCTTCGAAACTGATGTTGCCCATCAGGATGGCGGTCGGGAACGTGGTCTGCCTGGTCAGGATTGAATCGAACGTCGCCCGCGACAGGGTGAAGCCGGCATCCGCCTTCGCAGCGAGCTTGCCACGCAGGTAGGTGAGTGCCGAAATTCTCCAGATTGACGGTGAATTTTTCTCCGATGTCGGTGAACGTCCAATTGATCACCATCGTCTTGCCTTCCGCCTTCTCCGGGTTGAGGCGCACTCCCCACAGGTCGAAGATGGCGCCGGCGGGTATCGCCTTCAACATATCCAGCGTGAGGCCGGCGGCGGGGGGAACCTTGGTGACGCCGTTGCGCAGCTCCATGGCGCCCATCAGATAGGCGTTGCGCCACGTGGCTGCTTCGGCCTGATAACCCAATTGTTCGAGCGCGTCGGCGCCGAGTTCGCGTGCCGCCCGGTTGGCCGGATCGGCGAACACGACCTGGTTCATCACGCTTGCAACCCAACGATATTGGCCCGCCTTGAAATCGTCGCGGGCACGCGCGATCACGGCGTCGGCGCCGCCCATGTAGTCCACCGTCCGGCGCGCCTGCTCCGCCGGCGGCAGCGGCGACAGATTGGCCGGATTGGCGTCGTACCAGCCGAGATATTTCTGATAGACGGCCTTGGCATTGTGACTCAGCGTGCCGTAGTAGCCGCGCGTGGACCAGTCACTGGCAAGGCTTGCCGGCATCCTCAAGGTTTCGGCGATGTCGCCCGGCGTGCGGCCGCGATTGAGCAGTCGCACCGACTGGTCGTGAATGAACTTGTACATGTCGCGCTGCTTCTTGAGGAAGCTCGCAATCCTTTCCGCTCCCCACGTCGGCCACTGATGCTGCGCGATCAGCACATCGGTACGGTCGCCGTATCGGTCGAGCGCTTCGTTGATGTAGCTCGACCAAAGCCTGGCGTCGCGCACTTCCGCGCCGCGCAGCGCGTAAAGGTTATGCATGGCGTGGTTGGTATCCTCCGCCATGTTCAAAATCCTGAACTGGGGAAGATACATGATCATTTCGGCGGGAGCCTCCGATCCCGGCACCAGATGGAATTCGATGTCTATTCCGTCGATCGTGCGGGTCTCGTAACTCTCCTTGATCAGGTCGGTGGGCGCGATCAACGTGAACGTACCGCCGCGCGGGATAGTCTTGCCGTGACCGGCGTCGATCTGGCCGCGTTCGCCGGGCGGGAGCACCGAGCCGAACTGATACAGGGCACGCCGGGACATTGCATTGCCGGCCACGACGTTGTCAGCCACCGCGTAGTCCATGAAATGATCGGGAGCGAAGATTTTCACCTTTCCGGCGCGAACCTCCTCCTCGCTCACGACACCCTTGACGCCGCCGAAATGGTCGGTGTGCGGATGGGTGTAGACGACCGCGACGACCGGCCTGGACGGACGGTTCTGAAAGTAGAGGCCTATGGCGGCCTTTGCCGACTCGGACGCCGACAGCGTATCGATGACGATCAGTCCGCTGTCGGATTCCACGATCGTCATGTTCGAATCGTCGAGGCCGCGGATCTGATAGACGCGGTCGGTAACCTTGAACAGGCCATGGAAGTTGTCGAGCTGGGCCTGGCGCCACAAACTTGGATTGACGGTCGCCGGCGCCTCGCCGGTCTGGAACGCGTAAGGCTGCATCGACCAGACGGTTCGCTGCCCGTCGGCAGACATAATGGCTCCCGGCAATCCCGCGATAAAGCCACGCTGCGCCTCATCGAAGTCGGCGCGGTCACCGAACGGCAGCGAGCGCAGGACTTCGGCATTCGCCCGGCTGGTCGCGGGTTCGGCGTCCTTGGGCTGCGCCGAGACCATTGAGGCGCTCGCAAGGCAGGTCGCGCCGGCGAGCAATACGGCAAGCGCGGTATTGGAGAAGACCGCCATCGGGACGCTCCCTTTCTGATGGGGGCGCATTCCTGGCATGGTCTGCGTCGTCGTTCTCTGCGATTTCCGACGACGACTGATCGAATTGTGAAATCCGGCTGACCGATTCCCGAAATTGAGCAGAGTTCAGATCGCGAATCCCGGTTCCGGCCGCAATAGATGCTGTCGTCGATACTCCCTGGGCGTTACGCCGGCCGTCATCTTGAAAGCTCGATTGAACGGCGCGAGCGACTGAAAGCCGGTATCGAGGGCGATGGTGAGGATCGGCACGTTCGCCTGCACCGGATCGGCAAGTGCCGCTCTCGCCTCCGCCAGGCGGTAGCTATTGACGAAGCTGGAGAAATTGCGGTGGCCGAGCCGCCGGTTGATGAGCCGCCGCAGCCGATATTCCGGCCTCGCGAGCTTTGCGGCCAGCACCGCAATAGTCAGTCCATCCTGGCGGTAGAGCTTTTGTTCATCCATCTGCTCGCGCAGCGCCTCCAGCAGCGCCGCTTCCTGGCGATCCAGGGTGTCTGCCGCAGGGGCCCCGGGGCGCGGTGAGGACCGCTGGTCGGGAGCCGTCGGAGCGACGGCGGACGTTTCGTGCTGCATGCCAAGCCACAGCAAGGCGATGATGAACGTCTTCATGGCGAGGCCAGCGGCGTTGACGATGCTGAAGGGGGCCGATGCCGAGCTGCCGGGCCATATGACGTCGGTCACGATCAGCACCGCGGCGTACGATGCGACCGAGAGGGCCAGCAGCACGCGCAAGAGGCGACGCGCTTCAACGAGGTCGGTATCTCGTCCGGCCAGCGCGTGCCAGGCTGCGAGACCGACGAACAGCAAAGACAGCGCGTGGTGCGCAAAGCCCACGATGGGTTGCCCGCCGAGGAAGCTGCATATCCCCAGCGCCACGAGACCGAGCCAGGCCGCGCCGCGCCGCCATGATGGTTTGAACGCGTCGTCGAATGTCGCTGCCGCCCAGATCCAGAACAGCGCCGGGTGGCCATAGCTGACCGCAAGAAGCGCAAGCCCAAGGGGCGTATCGGGGCCGGCGATGCCCGGTGCCGAGCAAATCACATAGCAAACAGCGCTTAGAAAAAACAGGACGGAGGCGCGTCCCGCCGGCGTGCGGCCGGAATCGCGGAGAGCGAGGATGGCGACCAGCAGGAGAACGGCGACTGTGCCGCCGCGCAGTCCGGCTTCAAGCATCGACATCGGGCTCTCCATGACGCGTTAAGCGCCGCAGCGACCTGGCAAGAAACGTCCAACATTGGCGTCCAGCAATTCGTACAACACTTGGGAATCACGTCAAAGAAATATGCTGATTACCAGAGGTTTCTGCTATTATTAATTGGTCATCAGAGCTCTTCGCCCGCTCCAATGTTCGATCATGGGAAGCTTCCCGCTTAGCTCAGACATCGCGGACGAAGGCAATCCGGTGCAACGGCTCGAAGCGACCCGTTCTTCGCTGCCGCGAATTTGCTGAGCCCAGATGCGCCGTGGTACCAAGCGCCGAAACATCGCGATTCAGGAGATTCGGTGCCAAGCCGGGATCATCACACCGCGCTGCGCTCTGATGTTGTCGAGCGCGTGAACGCCGGACGTGTCGCCGCCGCTCTCGTCAAGCTCCAGTCGGGCAAGGACGACGTGGTCTTCACGCTGCACGTCAACCCGACATCGTTCGCGACCGCCGGCATCCAGACGCGCGAATGGCTGCAACTGCTCGGGTTCGGCTGCAAGTTCACCGGCGGCCATCAGTGCTTCAGCAGGGAAGTGCCGGAAGGCTACGACCTTCATGGGTTCGCAACGTCGTTCAACGACGGCTTCACCCGTCTTGAGAAAGCCAACGGCGATTTCGAGGCCTGCGGTTTCTGGCTGCCGTTCCGCAGACAGCTATCCGACCGCGCCCAGGCGTACCGTCAACCGCTTTCCGGCGACGGCCATATGGTGGTCGACGGCGAGACCATGAAATCAACCGAGGAACTTCCGCTACGTACTCACATTTGTGAACACCGGCCGGGACAAGGGGTTCGTCACCCACTATATACCTCGGCATCCGCCGCTCTCGTCGGAGGTAGCCGCCGTGTTCGCCTACCTTGGCCTCAGGCAATACCGCGAGTGCCCGGAGGCTGAGTTCGAGCCGTGCCACTTCCGGACGCTCAGGCTCTACGAGACCGACAATCCCTTCGAAGGTAACGTCGATTTCGCGCATCAATCCTTCGATGCGCACGCCACGCGCTTCTCGCAGGCTGTTGAGGCTCTGCTCGCGGCCAACGCCGCGGCGGAGCGCTCAGGTCTCACCTTCCTGCCGATCGCCAAGCCCGCAGAGCGGCAGCGCAACGACATCATCCGCCAGATAGGGCCGCCGATTGAAGCGAACCCTTCGCTAAAGAGCCCGACCATGGCGTTCGACGCCGCGTTGCCGTCGAGCTTCGACGTCGCGATCTCCTTCGCCGGCACCGAACGCGCCTTGGCCGAACGGCTTGCCCAGAGGCTGCGCGAAGCAGGGATCGCGGTGTTCTACGACGACTTCTACAAGGAGCATCTCTGGGGCAAGAACCTCACGGCTTTCCTCGACGACATCTACGGCAAGAAGGCAAAGTTCTGCGTCGTGTTCGTCTCGGAGGAATACAAGGACCGCAAGTGGACGATCCACGAACTGCGGAGCGCACAGGCAAAGGCGCTGGAGCAGAAGGGGGATGAATACATCCTGCCGGTGAAGGTCGACGACACTCAACTAGACGGTCTGCCGTCGAACATCGGATACGTCGACATCGCCATCGGCATCGATCAGATCGCCGAGATGCTCATAGCGAAGTTGAAGGGTTGAAACAGGGCGTTGGATCGAAGGCCGGCAGCGCGTTGCGCTGCGCCGAACAAACGACCAAATAACCGCAGGTATGATACAGGATTTCACAATTCGGCCACGACGCACAATATGATGATTGGTCTTCTTATCCGCCCTCTTTGAGGCACTGGCCATGAGCTGGGTACTTTGGAATAAGCTGCCAAGTGGCTTCTTGAAGCGAGGCTACAAGAATTTTAATCGCTTAGATCACGACGTAAAAACTCTCATTGTTAATCTCGCCACCGAGCAGAATTTCAAGTGCGCGCTTTGCAGCCGTGAAAGGAATTTGATTGTCGAGCACGACCATGATCCCTTTCATGGGACCGGTGACGTTCCAACAATCTACAATATTCGAGGCTTGACGTGCCAGCGATGCAATTGGCACCTGATGATGTATGAGCATAGTGAAAACGGCAACTACATCAGCTTTGGAGAGGCATCTAGTAACATCAGTAGCCGGGAATGGGATGAATACATCTATGCGTACGATTGTCGCGTTGTAGGGCTCAGTGAGAAAGAGCTAGAAGAGCGATGCCCGAACTATTGGGAGCGCCGGCTATTTATCGACAAGTTCGACGATTGGCGTGAATGGGGGAGCCGTCGACGCGAGTACCCGTGGCGTTGGTGCTTCAACGAGATCAAAGATCAGAAATACGGGCAGGTTAGGACGCCAAAGCAATTCTTTAGACTTCTCGCGGCCATCAATCGGTACCTGAAAAACGAGATCGAGAAAAATCCTAATTATGAGCCTCCTGAAGAGATCGTCAGAGGTTTGCTCCGGCTTAAGCCATTCTTGGACGAAGTACGCCCGATAATTGAATCTCGATTGGCTGAACTAGAACCTGGTCGGCCGATTTGAGGCCTTATCGGAGTGTTGCCGCAACGACACGACGGGCAAAACACCTTCCGCTATTCAGAAGTCGCATGAAATGTCCAGCCCCGCTCGCAAAAATATTCTATTTGCGAAAATCGGAACTCAGGCGCATATGTGAGCCATCCCGCGCTCCGCTACAGAGGGCGCTTCGCGATCGTCACGAAACGTGGTGCGGGATGCGATGGACGTTTCTGTGCCGCAAGGCGTGCGGCACGGGAGCGGACGGTCAAGCCGTGTGGTCCTGTCCCCTCGACGCTGGGGTCAAGTTTGCGGGTGATGATCCCGTGGGCGACGGAGGCTAACAAGCCCGATACTCCGGGGAGATCACGGAGCAGCCGTAACACCATCGTGCAGGGAATGCCGGACCGTTCCGGCCAACCCTCGGTGACTATGCTTGTGGGCCTTCTACCCTTTTCTGCCCACGAGGCTGCGGGTGCGGCCAGCGCCCGGCATTCCCTGCGCCCTCTTGCCTAAGAGGGACACCGAATTGCAGAACCCGGACGCAAATCGCGCCGCGGGAACGCGAATTGCTGTCACGTTCTCATGGTTCCTCGCGAGGTCGGTACAGGCGTTGGTCGAGCGCGTATTTCCCCGGAGCGCTCGCGCGTACGTGACGCGATGCCTCGGGAGCGATCGGTTTACTCGCGCAGGGATTGCGTAGATAGTGCTTGCATCCTCGTCGATCATCGTGGGGGTCATCATGGCCAAGGACATTGCCCGACCAAGAATTCTCGCCGCATTGATTTTGGCGGCGACGGTGATCCCATCGGCGGCGCCGGGAGCATCGATCAAATTCTCGGATTTCACGATCGCGAGCCCTCTCACCGACGATGACGGCGCAGTGGCCACCAACATCAGCGGCGTGAGCTGTCTGCCGCCGGCGAGCGGAAAGTACGTCTGTCTCGTCATCGACGATGAAGGCCGCCTTGCCCAGGCGGCGACGATCGAGGGATTGACGCTGAAAGGCGGCGGCAAGATCAGGCTGATCGGCAAGTCCCCCCCGCCGGGCATTATCGGAAAGCCGCCGGACGTCGAGCATTGTTTGGAGAAGGCCAAGTTCAAGGATATGGACGGCGAGGCGGTTGCCCATGACGGCAAGTTCTTCTACGTGGTCGGCTCTCACGGCTGTTCGCGCAACAGCGACAAGTTCAGGGCGTCGATCTTCATCCTCGCCCGAATTTCGGACGAGGCGGTCCTGCAGGCTGCGGGCTCCGATCCGGAGACCGTGGACGAGAAGGGGCCGGTCGCCACGACCTACCGCCTGTCGGAGGCGCTCCTTGCCGCGCCAACCGTCAAAGCCTTCTTCGCGCAGAATCTGATGACGGGTAACGGCCTCAATATCGAAGGGCTCGCCGTTGCCGATGGCAAGTTGTATGCGGGCCTCCGCGCGCCGGTCATTGGATCGAAGGGCTACCTGGTCGCTGTGGACGTCGATCGGCTGTTCGATCCTGCGCGGCCGATTACGCAACAGGACGTCCGCGAGATCGACCTCGATCTCGGAGGGCGCGGCATCCGCGACCTCGCGGTCTTGTCCGATGGCCGGCTTCTCGTCCTGAGCGGTCCGGCGCAGTCTCAGGCGGTCTCGTTCGCGCTGCACATCGCCGATCCAAAGGACAAGTCGGCCCGCCTGATCGCGGAGCTCACGGATTTCCCGCCCGACTGGAAGGCGGAAGCGGTGCACGTTCTGGCGCAGGAGCCGACGACGCTGGACCTCGTGATCATGTTCGACCATCCCGACAACGGGGCGCCCCGCAAATATGTCGTCGACTTGAATTGAAGCTCGCCGGCCTGGGCAGGAACGCCGCCGGCAGGAATGAGCGCGGACGACCGGGGTCTTGGGAACGGATCGCATTCCGACGGCTCCAAATCCGGAACTTCCCGCTGCCTCAAACATCTACAGCGGAGGAGGACACCACATGGCCGACAGCCAAAAGCCGCCCGCTGGTCCCGATCTCGCGCTCGGGGTTTCGCCGGGTGATTTCAAGAACGACATGCTGCTTGGCCATGTCGGCGAGGCCGACGTGCTGGTGGTGCGCGCGGGCGGCGAAATCTTCGCAATCGACGCGCATTGCAGCCACTATCACGGGCCGCTCGCCGATGGCCTGGTGACCGGCCACGACATCCGCTGCCCCTGGCATCACGCCTGTTTCGATCTGCGCACCGGCGAGGCCGTGCGCGCGCCGGCGCTGTCGCCACTATCGGTCTGGAAGGTCGAGCAGCGCCAGGGCCGCATCTTCGTCGCGCAAAAGCGCGATGCCCCGCAATCGAGGAAGACGCCGTCCGATGCGCCGAAGCGCATCGTCATCGTCGGCGGCGGCGCAGCCGGCTTTGCCGCGGCCGAGATGCTGCGGCGCGACGGCTTTAGCGGCGAGATCACGATGCTCTCCAACGACTCGGCGCCGCCGGTCGACCGCCCCAATCTCTCCAAGGACTATCTCGCCGGCAGCGCGCCGGAGGATTGGATCCCGCTGCGCCCCGAAAGCTTCTATGCGGACGAGAAGATCGACCTGAAGCTCGCGACCAATGTCGCCGCGATCGACGCGAAGGCGCGCCATGTCGCGCTCGCCGACGGCAACACCGTGCCCTACGACCGCCTGCTGCTCGCGACCGGCGCCGAGCCGGTCAAGCTGCCGATCCCCGGCGCCGGCGAGAAACACGTTCACACGCTGCGTTCGCTCGACGATTGCCGCGCCATCATCGGCAACACGAAGGACGTGAAGCGCGCGATCGTGATCGGCGCGAGCTTCATCGGGCTCGAGGTTGCAGCGTCGCTGCGCGCCCGCGACATCGAGGTCCATGTCGTGGCGCCCGAGGCGCGGCCGATGGAGCGCATCCTCGGGCCTGATATGGGCGACTTCGTACGCTCCGTGCATGAAGAGCACGGCGTGATCTTCCATCTCGGCGACACCGTCACTGCGATCGAGGGCAAGCGCGCCACGCTGAAGAGCGGCGGCACGCTGGAAGCCGATCTGGTCGTGGTCGGCGTCGGCGTGCGGCCGCGCCTTGCATTGGCCGAGCAGGCGGGCTTGGCCATGGATCGCGGCGTGACCGTCAACGCGTATCTCGAAACCAGCGCGCCTGATGTCTTTGCCGCCGGCGACATCGCGCGCTGGCCCGATCCACATTCGAAGGAGAACATCCGTGTTGAGCATTGGGTCGTGGCGCAGCGCCAGGGCCAAACCGCGGCGCGCAACATGCTGGGCGCGCGTGAAGCTTTCGACGCCGTGCCGTTCTTCTGGAGCCAGCATTACGACGTGCCGATCAACTATGTCGGCCACGCCGAAAAATGGGACGAGATCGCCGTCGACGGCGACATCAAGGGACGCGACTGCGTGCTGCGCTACAAGCTGAAGGGCCGCGTGCTGGCGGTCGCCTCGATCTATCGCGACATCGACAGTCTGAAAGCGGAAGTTGCGATGGAGAAGGCGTGAGGCGCGGACAGCCGTGCCCCGGATGCTGCGCAGCGCTTCTTCAGCGGTGCGCTGCTGATCCGGGGCCCATCTCGCAGTCATCGCAAGCTGTGGGTCCCGGATCTGCGAAGCAGCGTTTCACGCTGCATCGCGTCCGGGATACGAGAGTGTTGTTCGCAAGCCTACGGCTCAACTTTCAACGTCGCCTTCATGTTGGGATGGAAGCGGCAATAATAATCGACCGTGCCGGTCTTCGTCAGCACATAAGTCACCGTCTTCTTGGGAGGCATCATCACGTCGAAGTCGCCATTCTTCGCGGTCGCGGTGTGGGCGAACACGTCCTTGTTCACGAGCTCGAGCGTGTCGCCGACCTTGGCCGTGGCCTCGGCCGGCGAGATCACCAGATTCTCCATCGTGATCGTGATGGTCGCCGCATGCGCCGGGATCGCCATCGCACCGAAGGCGAATACGCACGCAATCAGGCAAAAGCGTCCCGGCTGCATCATGGTCTCCTCACTTCAACTCGGCCGCGACATGTTCGGCGTGCTGTTGATGACCCTGGAAGATTTTCAGGCCGGTCTGCAGCAGGCTCTTCAGCTCGGGATTGCTGGCCCCCGGGATCAGCTGCGTCTCCAGCGCACCATTGACGGTCTTGTGGTAGGCGACCTCGTTGGCGACATAGGCCTTGTCGTAGGCCGCACCCGAGAGCTTGCCGAGCTCGGCGAGCTTGTCGGCGGCCGCCTTCGACAGCGCCTTGCTGGTATCGTTGTCCGCAGGCGTGACGTTGAGCTTCTTGACGAGATCGAGCGCCTGCTTGTTCACGGCCTCATGGTCGCGCACCATGTCGTCAGCGAAAGCCTTGACGTCCTTGTTGCTGGCCTTGCTCTGCGCTTGCTTGGCGGCTGCGATATCGATCACACCCGCGGTGTAGGCGATATGCGCGATCTGCGGATCGGTGAGCTTGGCGCCTTGTGCCAGCGCCGGGCCGCTCAAGAGTGTTGCCGCGGCGAGCGCCGCAGCCCATCGAACGATCATGTTGAATCCTCCTGTGGCGCCGGCTGTGCGCGCCGGCGCATTCGTTTGCACAGGAGTTGGATGAGGAAGGGTGCGCGAGGTTCCGGAAAATCTTCAGATATAACCGAGACGCTTCAGCACGGCCTCGGTCAGGCGGTCGCAACGCCGGCCGGCGAACGGGAACGCCTCCATCACCACGGGGCCGATTTTCTTCTCGACATTGTCGCGCAGCATGGCGCGAGCGCGATGCAGCCGCGTCTTCACGGTTTCGGGCTTGAGATCGAGGATCTCGGCGGTCTCCTCGACATTCATGCCTTCGAGCACGCGGGTGATGAAGACAATACGGAACGGTTCGGGCAATTCGTCGATCGCGCCTTCGACGACATGCTGGATTTCGCGTTGGGCCATGGATTTTTCCGGATCGTCAGCGGCGGACATCAGAGGAAACTGGATGATCTGGGCTTCCAGCATGCCTTGCGGCAGCGAGGAGATGTCGACGCCGGGTTTCTCGCGGCGGAGCCGCCCCAGCGCCTCGTTCATCGCGATCCGCGACAGCCAGGTCGACAGGCTCGATTCGCCGCGAAAATCGGCAAGCCGCGTGAAGGCGCGGACATAGGTTTCCTGCACCACGTCCTCGGCCTCGCCGTCATTGCGCAGGATGCCGCGCGCCAGGCGATAGAGCCGGCGGTTGTTGGTCTTGATGATGTCGCGCACGGCCGCCTCGTCGCGCGCCAAGGCGCGTTTGACGAGTTCGGCGTCGCCGGCGGCGGCCGGGACCGGTTTGGGTGCGCTAAAACCTTGCATGGCGGTCTCGCCTCACTTGTAGCAGATATGGCCATTGGATGCGGCGGGTGCCCGGAGGTTCCCGAAATTTTGCCAACCGGGCATGCTCGACCGGCAGATGTTGCGGCTTGGCACCGGGCGGCCGGTGCCCTAGACATTGGAACAAATCCAACCGGGAGGACGACATGAGCGCCGATGGAATCTTTCTCTACAATTCCTGGTACGTCGCGGCCTCAAATCACGAGCTGATCGACGGCAAGAAGCTCGCGCGCACCATCCTCGAAAAGCCGATCGTGCTTTATCGCGGCGCCAGCGGCAAAGTCGTGGCGCTGGACGATCGCTGCTGCCATCGCGCCGCCCCGCTGTCGATGGGCCGTGTCGAGGGCGACGATATCCGCTGCATGTATCACGGCATGAAGTTCGCTTCCGACGGAAGGTGCATCCAGATTCCCGGACAGGACAACATTCCGCCGAAGCTCGGCGTGCGCAGCTATCCCGTGGTCGAGCGCTACAATTTCATCTTCATCTGGACCGGCGATCCCGAGAAGGCCGATCCGAAACTGATCCTCGATTATCCGCCGCTGGAAGATCCCAAATGGCGCGGCCTGCCCGGCTACATGCACTACAAGGCGAACTGGCTCTTGATCGTCGACAACCTCAGCGATTTCGCGCATCTCGCCTTCGTGCACACCCACACGCTCGGCGGCTCCGAGGAATACGCCTACAAGACCAAGCCGGTCGCGATCGAGAAGCTGGACGACGGCTTTCGTGTCGAGCGCTGGCACATGGGCGCCGAGCCGCCGCCCTATCACAAGAAGGTCATTTCGAACAAAACCGACGCGATCGACCGCCGCAACATCGGCCGCATGTTCGTTCCCGGCACCTTCACCCTCGACACGACGTTTGCGCCGGCAGGGCAGGGCGTGGAGAAGGGTGTGCAGGTTCCGGGCACGCGCTCCTACCGCAACGCGCAATTCATGACGCCGGAGACGCGTAGCTCCACGCACTTCTTCTGGAATTACCTGCACGATTTCGACATCGACAACCCGAACATCGCGCTGTCGCTGCGGCACTCGCTGGAGGAAGCCTTCAACGAGGACAAGGACATCATCGAGGCGCAGCAGAAGGTGTTCGACGCCGATCCGAACTACCAGCTGCTCGCGATCGGCGCCGATGCGCCGCTGACCTATTTCCGCTGGCTGTTCTCGCGCAAGCTCGAGGCGGAGAAGGGCGCGGCCAGGGCGGCGTGAGTTGAAAGGAAAACGGCGGCCGTGAGGCCGCCGTTGTTGTCGCGATGGTTCGCAGATTACTTCGCCGCGACCACCATGATCTCGACGAGATAATCCGGGTTGGCGAGCCCGGCCTGGACGGTGGCACGGGCCGGCGTGTTGCCGGGCGACACCCACTTGTCCCACACCGCGTTCATCTCGGCGAAGTTCTTCATGTCGGTGATGTAGATGTTGGTCGACAGCAGCTTCGACTTGTCGGTGCCGGCCTTGGCGAGATGGCCGTCGATGATCGACAGGATCTCCTGGGTCTGTTCGGCGGTGCTCTTGCCCTTGTTCTTGTTGGCGACGACGCCCGCCAGATAGACGGTGTTGCCGTTGACGACGACCTGGCTCATGCGCGGCCCGGTTTCAAAACGCTGAATGCTCATTGGGTTCTCCGGCTGGAATTGGCGCACCTTCCTAGCGCGTCATGCGGACGCGCGCTACTGCGCGGCGCGCGTAGCTGGTTTAAGGAAACCGCTTGAAAAACGCCCAGATCGTCTCCGCGCCGTCGATGTCATGGTTTTGCGGGCCGAAGATGAAATTGACCAGCCGGATGAAGCGGCTGTCCGGAAAGCCGCCGGGCATGCGGTGACCGCCGTCATTGACGCGGTAGAGCAGGGCGTCGCGCCCGGCAGGACAGCGCGAGGAAATCAGCGTCACCGTCGACTGATCGGTCGTGTCCTTGTCGGCGAGATCGGTCGAGGCGGCGCTACCTTCCTCGCAGCCGTTGATCCTCCGCCAGAACGCAATCGTCTTCTCCGCCGACCAGAAGCCGTCGACCGCGTAGCGGCTGGTGCCGCGCCCGCCTTCATATGGGATCAGCGGATCGGCAGTGCCGTTCATCATCAGCATCGGCACCGGGCGCGACGGCTGGCAGGCGCTCGCGACCTCATCAGTGAAATTCATGATGACGCTGGCGGCCGCCGCGAACAGATCGGCGCGCTTGCAGGCGAGCGTCATGGTCATCGCGCCGCCATTGGAGACGCCGGTGACATAGACCCGCTTCGGCTCGGCCGTGCCGTCGTTGACATATTTCTCGACCAGAGCTGCGATGAAGGCGACATCGTCGGTGCCTTCAGGCGGCGTGCGGCCGGCGCGCTTCTCATTCGGGCGCAAATCCGCCCAGGCGCGGTTGAGTCCGTCGGGAAACACGACCGTGAAATGCTCGCGCCTGGCGACCGCAGGCCATGAGGTGCGCGAGGCCATGTCGGCGCCGGTCTGGGTATTGCCGTGGAGTGCGATCACCAGCGGCGCCGGCTTCACGTCGGCAAGCTGCGCGCTGAACGTCCGCTCCGCATTATTGATGGTGATGGTCTCGGCCGTCGCCGCGCCCGCTCCCCAGGCGAGCGCCAGTATCGCAGCGAGCGATCTCAGGAGATGGCGGTTCATGGGGAGGCGGGTCCGGCAGGAGAAGGGCGAAGCCGATCCTACAAAATTGTTCCCGCCCTTGTCTGCAATTGTTCCGGGAACAGGAACCTCACAACTGCATTATCGGAGCAGGTGGGCAGGCACTGGAGGACGAGAGACATGAAATTGGCAATTGCACTGGCGACCGTGGCCGGCATCGCGCTGGCGATCCCGACGGCGAATGCTGAAGAGCGGATTGGCGTGGGCGTGGGCCCGGTTGGCGCCGGCGTCACCGTCGGCGAGTCGCATGACCGCGACCGCGATCGTGACCGCACCACGGTGATCAAGGAGCGCGAGCCGCGTGACACCACGGTCATCAAGGAACGGCACGAGGAGCCTCGCGACAAGGTCATCATCAAGGAACGCGATCGCGATTAATCCACATTAAGAGTGGCTGGTCGCCTCGAGGGCATTGCCCCCGTAGCGAGCAAGAAAAAGCCCCGTGGTCTCACGGGGCTTTTTTTGCGTCTGCCTGGTGTATTAGGAAATCGTTAACCTGTTCCAATTCGGTACTTTTTTGCCACATGAACTGAGGCCCAAACGGCCCAAAGTGCAGCAGGTCTGCAACACCTGATTTGAATTTGGTTTCGCTCCGCCCCTTTGCCTAGACAAAATCACGATCTCGAAAGACGGTAGCACTGCATCACAGGCGACCAGATTCGACGGGATTGGACTGGGGCAGGGGCAGACGATGAAGCTGTTGACGGGGTTGCTCGCGGCGGTTCTGTTGCTGGCGGGCGTGGGGGCAAGCCAAGCCGTGGTCCGCATCGCGGATGACCGCGGCGGCCGCATCGGCACCTATGTCGACAAATATCAGGGCCTGCGCACATCGGGCGAAGCCGTGATCATCGACGGTCTCTGCGCTTCTGCCTGCACCATCGTCCTCGGCGCCGTCTCGCCCGACAAGATCTGCGTTACCTCGGCGGCGACGCTCGGCTTCCATGCCGCATGGGATTTCGGCGCCAATGGCCGCGCAGTCACCAATCCCGAAGCGACCCAGATGCTTTATTCGATGTATCCTTCGGCGGTGAAGCACTGGATCTCCAGGCGCGGCGGCTTGACGCCGAAGATGATCTTCCTGCGCGGCAAGGAGCTGCAGGCGCTCTACAAGCCCTGTTATCTCGATGCCCAGGCCTCGACGAGCAAGACGCCGGGCGACGGCCTGCCGGCGTCCGCGAGCAAGACGCCGGCGCGTGCCCAGGCGTCCGCCCCGCACTAGGCGCAGCTATTCCATCAGCATGACGTGATTGCAGGCGCTACTACAGCGCTTGCCCGTTTTTGCGGCAGGCCCTAAGTGAAGGCCATGGCTCAGCCTTTGTCCGCCCTTCATCCCGACGTCGCCGTGCCCAGGCGTTGGCTGCGGCCGGTCTTGCTGTGGGGTGCGACGTCGCTGCTGACGATCGTCCTGCTCGCGACGTTCGCGCTCTGGTTCCGCTACGGCACGACCGTATTTTTCGAGATGATCGCGGCGGGTTTCGCCGCCTGCTTCTGATGTGAGGGTTATGCCGGATATGGACCGGGTCGCCGCCAACCGCACGCTTGTCATCGTCACCGCCTTCACCGCGAGCCTGTTGATCGGGCTGTTGGTGATGCTGTGGGCGATGGGCGGCGTGCGCGGGGTTACCGCGCCGGCCGCGATCGGCGGCCCGTTCCAGCTGGTCGACCAGAGCGGCGCCACCGTCACCGAGAAGAACCTGCAGGGCAAGCCGAGCATCGTCTTCTTCGGCTTCACTCACTGTCCCGATGTCTGCCCGACCGCGCTGTTCGAGATGTCCGAGATTCTGCGCGCGATGGGCAAGGATGCCGATCGCGTCAACGCCTATTTTATCTCGGTCGATCCCGAGCGCGACAACAAGGACGCGATGAAGGACTATCTGTCGAGCTTCGACCCGCATCTGAAGGGCCTGACCGGCGATCCCGAGGCCGTTGCCAAAGTGCTGTCCGCCTACCGGGTCTATGCCAAGAAGGTTCCGCTCAAGGACGGCGACTACACCATGGACCACACCGCGCTGACTTATCTGATGGATCGCGAGGGCAGGTTCGTCGCGCCCTTCAACCTCAACCGGAAACCGGAAGAGGCCGCGGCCGACCTGAGGAAGTATCTCTGAGCGGGCCATCAATTCGAGCAAAACGCCCTCGAAATGTCACTCGCGGAGCCCTATAAGACGGCGCAATTACCCCGAAATCACCAGACAGACCGTTGCAAATCACCTCGTCATTCCGTGCCAGAAGGCTGCTCGTCGCCTGCTCGCTGTTACAGGCGATGATTCTGTGCGGCCCGGCGCTGGCGCAAGGCGCGCCCAAGGCCCCCGCGAGTCCGGTGCCCGGCATGCAGACGGTGCCCAAGCCTGTGGAAGCCGCGCCGCAAGCCGTGCCCGGCTTCTGGGACCCGCGGCGTCGGCCGGAGCGGCCGGATCTGTCCCGCATCTCGGTCATTCGTTTCCTCACCGAGACCGATTATCCGCCGTTCAATTTCACCGGCGCCGACGGCAATCCGGCCGGCTTCAATGTCGATCTGGCGCGCTCGCTATGCGACGAGATCAAGGTCACCTGCACCATCCAGATGCGCCGCTTCGAGACTTTGCTCGACGCCATCGCCAGCAACCGCGGCGACGCCATCATCGCCTCGATGGGCGTGACGGCGCAGCTGCGCACCCGCCTCGATTTCACCGACCCCTATTACCGCGCGCCCGCGCGCTTCGTGTCGCGGCGCGACGGCGTACTGCCGGAAGTGCGTCCCGAATATCTCGAGGGCAAGAAGGTCGGCGCCGTCGCCGGCTCCGCGCATGAAGCCTACCTGAAGGCGATGTTCACCGACGCCGAGATTCATTCCTATCCGAGTGACGAGGCGGCGCGGCTTGCGCTCCGTCGCGGCGAGGTCGACTTCATCTTCGGCGACGGCATCTCGCTGGCATTCTGGATCAATGGCACCAACTCGGCCGATTGCTGCGCCTTCTCCGGCGGGCCCTTCGTCGAGAGCCGCTATTTCGGCGAGGGCATCGGCATTGCCGTGCGCAAGGGCAATGATCTGCTCCGGCAGGCCTTGAACTGGGCGCTGTTCCGGGTCTGGGAAAAAGGCCGCTACACCGATCTGTGGCTGCGCTATTTCTCGGTGAGCCCGTTCTGAGCCATCGAAGAGACCGTAGGGTGGGCAAAGCGACTTGTCCGCCGTAGCCCGAAGGGCGAAGGCGGAAGCGTGCCCACCGCTTCTCTCTCGCAAAGCTTCGGTGGGCACGGCGCAAGGGCGCCTTTGCCCACCCTACAATTGTCGGCTAGTTTCGCGCGCCTTCCGGAGACTTTCATTTCTATGTCCACTCTCGAGCTTTCAGCCATGCCAAGCGACCTGCGCTCGCTCGCCGAACAATCCAACGCCTGGCCATTCGAGCAGGCGAAAGCGATTGTCGCGCGGCTGAAAAAGCATCCCAAGGAGGAGGTGCTGTTCGAGACCGGCTACGGTCCGTCGGGCCTGCCGCATATCGGCACTTTCGGCGAGGTCGCGCGCACCACCATGGTGCGCCATGCCTTCAGGGTGCTCACCGAAGACAAGATCAAGACGCGGCTGCTGGCGTTTTCCGACGACATGGACGGCCTGCGCAAGGTGCCGGACAATGTGCCGAACAAGGACATGCTCGCGGCCTATCTCGGCAAGCCGCTGACGCGGGTGCCGGACCCGTTCTCCAGTGAGCATCCGTCATTTGGCGCCGCCAACAATGCGCGACTGCGCGCCTTCCTCGACACCTTCGGCTTCGATTATGAATTCGCCAGCTCGACCGACTACTACACGTCGGGCCGCTTCGATGCGACGCTGCTGAAAATGCTCGCCGCCTACGACAAGGTGATGGCGATCATCCTGCCGACGCTCGGGCCGGATCGCCGCGCGACCTATTCGCCGTTCCTTCCCATCAGCAAGACCAGTGGAATCGTGCTGCAGGTGCCGATGATCCGGCGCGACGTGGCCGCCGGCACCGTGACTTATGTCGATCCGGACAGCGGCGCGGAAGTCGAAACGCCTGTCACCGGCGGCAATGTGAAGTGCCAGTGGAAGGCGGACTGGGCGTTGCGCTGGGTCGCGCTCGGCGTCGACTATGAAATGGCGGGCAAGGACCTGATCGATTCCGTGAAGCTTTCCGGTCAGATCACCCGTGCGCTCGGCGGCACCCCGCCGGAGGGGTTCAACTACGAGCTGTTCCTCGACGAGAAGGGCCAGAAGATCTCGAAGTCGAAGGGTAACGGCCTCACCATCGACGAGTGGCTGCGCTACGCCTCGCCGGAATCGCTGTCGCTGTTCATGTATCGAGAGCCGAAGGCGGCCAAGCGGCTGTATTTCGACGTCATCCCGCGCAATGTCGACGACTACGCGCAATTCCTCGACGGCTATCCGCGCCAGGACGGCCGGTCGCAGCTCGGCAATCCCGTCTGGCACATCCATGCCGGCCATCCGCCGAAGGCCGACATGCCCGTCACGTTCCAGTTGTTGCTGACGCTGGTGTCGTCGTCGAATGCGGAGAATGCCGAAACGTTGTGGGGCTTCATCGGCCGCTATCGGCCGGGCGTGACGCCGCAAACGCATCCCAAGCTCGATGCGATGGTCGGCTACGCCATCAACTACTATCGCGACTTCGTGGCGCCCACCAAGCAGTTCCGCCAGCCGAGCGAGAGCGAGCGCACCGCCCTCGGGGATTTGCGCGATGCGCTGTCGAATCTGCCGGCGAGTTCGTCCGCGGAAGACATCCAGAACGCGGTTTATGAGATCGGCCGCCGCGAGCCGTTCCTCGACCACAAGAAGCCCGCCAAGGATGGCCGGCCCGGCGTCTCGCTCGACTGGTTCAACATGCTCTACCAGGTGCTGCTCGGCCAGGAGAAGGGCCCGCGTTTCGGGTCGTTCGTCGCGGTCTATGGCATCGCCAATGCGGTGGCCATGATCGACGGCGCGCTGGCGCGCAGCGCCTGAACCTCATCCTGAGGAGCCTGCGCAGCAGGCGTCTCGAAGGATGTAGGCCCGTCTCGGGCCTCATGGTTCGAGACGGCCCTGTGGGCCTCCTCACCATGAGGGTCTGGCGTCCGTGCGACAATCCGGGATAGCTGCCCCGCTGCAAAGTTGGGTCCAACTGCGCTATAGTCGACGCCAACAACAGACATCAACAGACATCAACAGACATCAACAGGGAGAACACCAATGCAATTCCGCGTTTCGCCGAAGTCGGTTTCCGAATGCAGCGCCGAGGAGTGGCAGGCGCGGGTCGATCTCGCCGCCGCACATCGGCTGGCGCACATGCACGGCTTCTCCGAAGGCATCTTCAATCACCTGACCCTGGTCGTGCCCGGCCGCACCGACCGCTACTACCAGATCCCGTTCGGAATGCACTGGTCGGAGGTGACGGCGTCGTGCTTCATGGAGGTCGGCATCGACGATGGCCTCGTGAAAAGCGGCGCCGGCGATGTCGAGCGCTCCTGCTTCTGCATCCACGCGCCGATCCACAAGGCGCTGCCGCATGCCAAGGCCGTGTTCCACACTCATATGCCTTATGCCAGCGCGCTGACGCGGCTCGAAGACCCTCGCATCAAGGAGATCGGCCAGACCGAGGTCGGCCTGTCGGAAGAGATCGCCTATGACGATGTCTATACCGGCCCGGCGATCGACCCCGGCGAGGGCGCGCGGCTGGCCGGCGTGATCGGCGACAAGAGCATCCTGTTCATGGCCAGTCACGGCATCTCCACGGTCGGCGCGACCGTGGCGGAAGCCTATGAACGCCTCTATTACATCGAGCGCGCGGCGCAGGTGCAGCTCTATGCGATGTGGACGCGCGAGCCGCTGAAGAAAATGCCCGATGACGTGGTCGAGCGGACCAAGGAGACCTATGGCGGCCAGAGCCGCTACAATCCGTCACCGTCGCAGCGGCATTTCGATGCGCTGAAGCGGATTCTCGACCGCAAGGAGCCGGATTACGTGACGTAAGGTTCTCAGCTGTTTTCCCTCATCCTGAGGAGCGGGCGAAGCCCGCGTCTCGAAGGATGAAGGCCCGGTCGGGGCCTCATGGTTCGAGACGCCGCCTACGCGGCTCCTCACCATGAGGGATGCCCTTGAGTTCGGCCGGGGCCGTCGATACGGTCGGGCATTGCTCACAACCCGATCGTTGATTCAGCTACGTGTCCACCATCTACAAAATCTGTCCCGCCTCAGTCTGGCGCGAGGCCGAGCGGCAGGGCGTCTACCGCGGCAGCGCCGACGATTCGCGCGACGGCTACATCCATTTCTCCACTGCGGCTCAGGTCGCCGAAACCGCGCGAAAATTCTTCACCGGCCAATCCGGCCTGTTTCTCGTAGAGGTCGATGTCGATGCGCTCGGCAGCGCGCTGCGCTGGGAGCGCTCGCGCAACGACGAGCTGTTTCCGCACCTCTATGGCGAGCTCGATCTCGGCGCGGTAAGGGGCGTGCAGAATCTGGATGCGCGCGCCGACGGCTCGCATGCGATCCCGGAGCTGAAACCGTGATCCGCGCCTTCGACGCCCTCTCGCTGCCGCTGCTGCGCTGGATCGACGCCGAGGACGCGCATCGGCTCGCGATCCATGGTCTGAAATTCCTGCCGCCGATCAAGTTGCGCGCCGACGACAGCAAGCTCGCGGTGCGCGCTTTCGGCCTCAACTTCCCCAATCCGGTCGGCATGGCCGCCGGCTTCGACAAGAACGCGGAAGTGCCGGACGCGCTGCTGCGGCTGGGCTTCGGCTTTGTCGAGATCGGCACGGTGACGCCGAAGCCGCAAAGCGGCAATCCGCGGCCGCGGCTGTTCCGGCTCGAGCGCGACGATGCCGTGGTCAATCGCATGGGTTTCAACAATGACGGCGCCGAGGCTGTGCTGCGGCGCCTTGCATCGCGCGCGCGGCTTCCCGGCATCGTCGGGGTCAATGTCGGGGCCAACAAGGATTCGCCCGACCGCGTCGGCGACTATGTCAAGCTGATCGAGACCTTTGCGCCGGTCGCGAGCTATTTCACCGTCAACGTCTCCTCGCCGAACACGCCGGGCCTGCGCAACCTCCAGCAGGGCCACATCCTCGACGATCTCCTCTCGAAAGTGCTCGATGCGCGCGACCGCGTGCGCGAGAAGGCCGGCGACACGCCGGTGCTGCTCAAGATCGCGCCCGACCTCAGCCTTGCCGAGCTCGACGAGGTCGTGCATGTCGCGCGCTCGCGCAAGGTCGACGGCATGATCGTCGCCAACACCACGGTGGCGCGGCCATCGAGCTTGCGTGAAGCTTCGCGCGCGAAAGAGCAGGGCGGTCTGTCGGGCCGGCCGCTGTTCCGTCTGTCGACACGGATGGTCGCGGAGACCTATGTGCGGGTCGAAGGCGCGTTTCCGCTTGTCGGCGTTGGCGGCATCGATAGCGGCGGCGCGGCGCTGACCAAGATTCGCGCCGGCGCCAGTCTCGTGCAGCTTTATTCGCCGCTGGTCTACAAGGGGCTCGGCCTCGTCGAGGACATAAAGCGCGATCTCGCCGCGACCTTGCTGCGGACGGACCACGAGTCGCTGTCGGAAATCGTCGGCGCCGATGCCGCCGCGATCACGGCCGAGGATTGGCCGCTGTGAACGACGCTTTCAGCAGCGCCGGATAGCGCGCCGCCTCCAGCCCGCCGCGCGCGGCATAGTGCGCGAGTAGCGCGCCCCACAGCCCGGCATTGCCGAAGGAGCGCAGCGCGAACCATGCGGCAATAAACACCGCGAGCGAGGCCAGCATCAGATTGCGCATGTCGCGCGCCCAGGTCGCGCCGATATAGACGCCGTCGAAGGCAAAGGCGAATACGGCCAGCAGCGGCGAGACGATCACGAAGATGAGGAAATCGCGCGCCAGCAAGCGGACGTCGGCGCTCGCCGTCATCACGTCGATGAACCGTGGACCGAACAGCGCGAACACCGCGGCGACCGCGAGCGCAAAGCCAAAGCCCCAGGCGACCACCAGCCGCGTCGCGCCGGAAAACGCGACGCGATCCCGCGCGCCAAAGGCGCGGCCGCACAGCTGTTCGGCGGCATTGGCAAGACCGTCGAGGAAGAAAGCACTGACCAGCAGGAAATTATTCAGCACCGCGTTGGCCGCCAGTGTGATGTCGCCGGCGCGCGCGCCTTGCGCGGTGAAGAACAGGAACGCCGTGATCAGCGCCGCGGTGCGGATCATGATATCGCGGTTGACCGCGAGCATGCGCATCAGTCTGGCGCGATCGAACAGGATCGCGCGAGGGACCGTCAACTGCCGCTGCATCAGGTGCCACGCAATCACGAGGCCAAGCAGCAGTCCGGCAGCTTCGGCAACGACGGCCGCGCTTGCCGCACCCGCGATGCCCATGTCGAGCACGAGAACCAGCACAACGGTGATCATCATGTTGATCAGGTTGATCGCGACCTGGATCGACAGCGCCAGCATCGCGCGCGCCTGTCCGATCAGCCAGCCCAGCACGACGTAGTTGCCGAGCGCCAGCGGCGCCGACCAGATGCGGATCGCAAAATAGGTTTTGGCGGCGCGCGTGACGCCCTCGCTGCCGCCCATCGCATCCAGCACGACAATCGATGTCGGCACCTGCAACAGGATCAATGCCGCGCCGACGATGGCGGCCACCACGAGTCCGCGCGCCAGATGCGCGCGCAATTCGCTTCCTTCACCGGCGCCGAGCGACTGCGCAGTGAAGGCGACCGTGCCCATGCGCAGAAACGCGAACAGCCAGAACATGCAGTCGAAGATCACCGAGGCCATCGCCACGCCGCCGAGCAGCGTGGCGTCGCCGAGCCGGCCGATTGCCGTGGTCGAGACGATGCCGATCAACGGCGTCGTCAGGTTTGCGATCATCGCGGGGCCCGCGATGGCAAACACCTGGCGTGTGGTTATCCTGGTCGAGGGGGCCAGCAAGCGGAAAAGTCAGCGTCCGCGCGGCGCGCCGAACACCCGCGACAGCAGCCAGATCGGGATCACGATGACGGCGCCGAGCAGGAAATAGCGCCACATCCAATTGATCGCGTCGAAGCCCATATCCCACACCCAGCGGAACAGACGCTGGATGCTCAAGATGATGTTGTAGGGATCGAAGCCGATTGCGGCGAGCACGACGCCGACCAGGATTGACAGCAGGATCAGCCGTAACGCCACGGAGGCGGGCGAACCGCCGAGAAAGCGGGAAAATCCGTCATGGGCTGCCGGCAATTCCCTTGTGTCGTTGGGCATCTCTCGTCTCCTTGCGGATTCGCTACGCAGCTTACTACAGCGGGATGCAAATGGGGAACCCGCTAGCCCCCACCAGAGGTTACCAAAACTTTATTTGGCGCGTCGCTCTTCAGCAGCTTCTCCAGCGTCTCCAGCCGGTCGGCGTCGCGCGGCGGTTTGTCCCAGCGCAGCCGGCTGATGCGCGGAAACCGCATCGCGATACCGGATTTGTGCCGCGGCGAGCGCTGCAGGCCCTCGAAGGCGACCTCCAGCACCAGGCCCTGGGCCGGCTCATGAACGACGTGGCGGACGGGGCCGAATTTCTCGGTGGTGTTGCGGCGGACGAAGCGGTCGATCTGCAGCAGCTCCTCGTCGGTGAAGCCGAAATAGGCCTTGCCGACCGGCACCAGCTCGTCGCCGGTCTCGCCCTTGGTCCAGACGCCGAACGTGTAGTCGGAATAAAAAGACGAGCGCTTGCCATGGCCGCGCTGCGCATACATCAGGACGGCATCGATGATGTGCGGGTCGCGCTTCCACTTCCACCATTGGCCTTTGGGCCGGCCCGGCAGATAGGGCGCATCGCGCCGCTTCAGCATCACGCCTTCGACCGCGTCTTCGCCTGCGCCGGCATCGGCAGGATTGGCGCGCGCGGCGCGTAGCGTCTCCCAGCTGTCGAAGGAGATTGTCGGCGAAAGGTCGATGCGGGCGTCGCCAAGTTTTGTCACGAAGGCTTCGAGCTTTTCGCGTCGCTGGGCGAAGGCCAATTCGCGCAGGTCATTGTCGCCATCGCCGAGCAGGTCATAAGCGCGCAGATGAATCGGGAAATCCTTGATCAGCTTCGGCGAGACCACCTTTCGATTGAGGCGCTGCTGCAGCACGTTGAAACTCTGCACGCGTCCCTCGCGCACCACCAGCAATTCGCCGTCGATGGCGCCGGGAAGGTGCAGCGACGGCACGAGGTCCGGAAAGCTTTTGGTGATGTCCTCGCCGGTGCGCGAATAGAGCCGCGCCGTGATGTGGCCGCGATCATCGCGTCCGGCGACCGCCTGCACGCGGATGCCGTCCCACTTCCATTCGGCGATGTAGTCGGCGGCATCGAGGCTCGCGAAGTCCGTGTCCTCGATCGCATGCGCCAGCATCACCGGGCGGAAGGGTGCCGGGTCGAGATTCACCGGCTTGTCGCCGCGGCCTTCCAGCCACGCGAACAGGTCGGCGTAGGGTGGGGTGAGGCTAGGCCAGATCAGCTCGATTTCGTGCGGGTCCTTGTCGCCCAGCGCGGCCGCCGCGGTCTTGGCGAGGCGCGCGGAGACGCCGATCCGCATCGCGCCGGTGACGAGTTTTAACAGTGCCCAGCGGCCGGTCTCGTCGAGTTCGTCGAGCCAGCGCGCGAGTTGTCGCGGCAGTTCGGTCTTGCCGAGCGTTCGCAAGGTGGCGACGACTTCGGTCAGCGTCGGTGGAGGCGGGTGGTTGTGGCCCGCGAGATCGGCCTTCGGCCACATCAGCGCGACCGTTTCCGAGAGGTCGCCGACGTAATCGTAGGACAGGCCGAACAGAACAGAATCGGTGCGATCGGTGATGAGATCGCGGATCAGGCCTGGCTTGGCGTGCTTGAACGACAGCGCGCCGGTGATCGCCGCCAGCGCATAGCCGCGTTCGGGATCGCCCACCTCGCGAAAATACGCCTCGATCAGCCGCAGCTTGTTGTTGCGGCCGGGTTCATAGGCGAGGCGATCGAGCAGTTCGGCGAAGCGGTTCATGCCTCCTCGCCCTCGGCCGCCGGCTCGTTTTCTTCCTCTTCGTCGTAGCCGACCAGATGAAGCGGCCGCGCCGCGAGGCCTTTGCTCTGGCACCAATGCACCAGCGCGTCCTCCTGGCCGTGCGTGACCCAGATTTCGCCGGCGCCGGTCGCGGCAATGGTCGCGGTGAGCCCGTCCCAATCGGCGTGATCGGAAATCACCAGCGGCAGCTCGACGCCGCGCTGGCGCGCCCGCGCGCGCACCCGCATCCAGCCCGAGGCGAACGCCGTCACAGGATCGGGAAATCGTCGCGTCCAGAGATCGGAAGTCGCGCTCGGCGGCGCCAGCGTGATGGTGCCGGCGAGATCGGCCTTTTTGGTCCCGCGCACGGCCTTAAGCTCGCCAAGCGCGATGCCGCAGCTCTCATAATAATGCGTGATCTTTTCCATCGCGCCATGCAGGTAGATCGGCGCGTCGTAGCCGGCCTCGCGGATCAGCGCGATCACACGCTGCGCCTTGCCGAGAGAATACGCGCCGACCAGATGCGCGCGCTCCGTAAACAAAGCCACCGATGCCAGCAGTTTCCTGACCTCGTCGGCGGCATTACCGTGACGAAACACCGGCAGGCCGAATGTCGCTTCCGTGATGAAGACGTCGCACGGTACCACCTCGAACGGCGCGCAGGTGGGGTCGCGCACGTCCTTGTAGTCGCCGGAGGCGACGATGCTCGTGCCCTTGCAGGACACCGCGATCTGCGCCGAGCCCAGCACATGGCCGGCGGGATGAAATTTCACCTTGACGTCGCCGAGCCTGATTTCCTCGCCATAACTGATCGCCTGCGTCGAGCCGGCAAAGTTCTCGCCATAGCGCAGCCGCATGATGTCGAGCGTTTCCTGCGTCGCTAGCACCGCGCCATGGCCGGCGCGGGCATGGTCGGAATGGCCGTGCGTGATCACGGCGCGCTCCACCGGGCGCACCGGGTCGATGTGGAAGTTGCCCGGTTTACAACAGAGACCGGCGGGGACGGGGGTGAGGAGGTCTTGCGGACGCATGACTGTCATATAGGCTTCCGCGCGTTCGAATCCATCTCCGGTTCCAGGATGCCCGCGCGCCTGTTTTTCTCCTCCGGCGACTTGCTCGCCGACCGCCGCTTCGAGTTCGCGCGCGACCTGCAATTGAAGGGCGACCTGCCGGCGGCTGCCGACCTGCTGGAGCAGGCCATTGAGCTCGCGCCAAACTTCACCTCGGCCTGGTTCACGCTTGGCGAGATCCGTCAGCAGTTGAACGAGCGCGACAAGGCGATCGCAGCCTTCCAGAAGGCGCGAGCGGCCGACCCTGGGGATCGCCACGGCGCTGCGGTGTGGCTGATGCGGCTCGGCGCCAATGAGCTCTCCGAGATGCCGCAGGGCTATGTGCAGACGCTGTTCGACCAATATGCGCCGCGCTTCGAAGCCGCGCTGCTCGGCGATCTCGACTATCGCGCGCCGCAGCTGCTGTTCAAGGCCGTGCTGTCGGCGCGCAATGCCGCGAAGAAGCCCGCTTTCTTCAAGCGCGCGATCGATCTCGGCTGCGGCACAGGGCTCGGCGCGGCTGCATTCGCGAAAGAGGTCGACCATTTCATCGGCATCGATCTGTCGTCCAAGATGATCGAGCAGTCGCGCGCCACTGGCCTCTATGCCGAGCTCGAGGTCGCCGACATGGTCGCGGGCTTGGGCGGCAAGGCGGACGCGAGCGCGAACATGATCCTTGCGGCTGACGCCATGTGCTATGTCGGCGACATCGCGCCGGTGCTGAACGAGGCGAAGCGCGTGCTCACGCCGGGCGGCGTCTTCGCCTTCACGCTGGAAACGCATGAGGGCGATGGCGTCATGATCGGCGCAGGCCTGCGCTACGCCCATGGCAAGACAATCGTGCGCGACAGCGTCGTCGCGGCCGGCTTCGCGCTCGCATATCTCGAGGAAGCTTCGCCGCGGACTGAGGACAATGAGCCGGTGCGCGGGCTGGTCGTGGTCGCGGTCAAGCCCGAACCCAGGACTTGAGTCTAGACGCTACGCGCGCGCTGAATAGTGGACTTGCGCGACAATTTCGCTGTTGCTGGCCACGCCGATGCCAGCAATATGCGCGGCATCAAGGGAGAGAAACCAATGAAGAAGAAATTCACCCGCCGCGAGCTCGGCGCCGTCGCGCTCGGCGGCATCGCCGCCAGCGCCTTCCCCGCGCCATATCTCTCGGCTGCCGAGAAGAAATACAGTCCGGGCGCCAGCGATACCGAGATCAAGCTCGGCCAGACCGTGCCGCATAGCGGCCCCGGCTCGCTCTATGGCGTGCTGGGTCGCGTCGGCGAGGCCTATTTCCAGATGCTGAACGAGACCAAGGGCGGCATTAACGGCCGCAAGATGAATTTCCTGACACTGGACGATGCCTACAGCGCGCCGAAATGCGTCGAGGCGACGCGGCGTCTGGTCGAGCAGGAGGAGGTGCTGGCCCTGTTCGGCTCGCTCGGCACCGCGCCGCAGACCGCCGTGCACAAATATCTCAATTCCAAGGGCGTGCCGCAGTTGCTGCTCAACACCGGCGCGTCGAAATGGAACGATCCGAAGAACAACAAATGGACCATGGCCGGCCTGCCGCTCTACCCGACCGAGGGGCGCATTCTCGCCAAGCACGTGCTCGGTGTGCGGCCGGAGGCGAAGATCGGCATCCTCTACCAGAACGATGATTTCGGCCGCGACTTCCTCGGGCCCTTCAAGAAGACGCTGGCCGATGCCGGCGGAAAGGCCCAAGTGATCATGGAGCAGACCTACGATCTGACGGATCCCACGGTCGACTCGCAGCTGATCAATCTCTCCAAGTCGGGCGCGGACACTTTCTACAACATCACCACAGGCAAGGCGACGTCGCAGTCGGTGCGCAAGGTCGCCGAGCTCGGCTGGAAGCCGCTGCAGCTGTTGTCGGCGGGCTCGACCGGCCGCTCGATCCTCAGCGCGGCCGGGTTCGAGAATGCCAAAGGCATCGTCGCGATCCGCTACGCCAAGGATGCCGGCGTGCCACGCTGGCAGAACGACCCTGAGGTGATGGGCTTCGAGGAGTTGCGCAAGAAATATCTGCCCACGGTCGATGCCGACAACACCATCGCTTATGCCGGCTATGGCCAGGTCGTCACCATGAGCGAGATCATCCGCCGCTGCGGCGACGAGCTGACGCGCGAGAACGTGCTGAAGCAGGCGTCCACCCTCAAGGGCTTCCACTCCCCGTTCTTCCTCGACGGCGTGACCTATGACTATACGCCCGACGACTACACGCCGATGAAAACGCTCTACATATCGATCTTCAACGGCCAGGACTGGGATATCTCGGACAAGCCTGTGACGGAGTAATCATCGATTTCGTCGTTCCGGGGCGCGCGAAGCGCGAACCCGGAACCTCGAGATTCCGGGTTCGATGCTACGCATCGCCCCGGAATGACGGGGGGCGCCCTCGACGAATCCGCACCGACGGCTTACCTCTTTCGTCGTGTCGCTGCTCGATCTCCTCGAATCTCCGCAACCCGCGGACACGCTGCTGCCGGACCGTTTCAAGAAATGGTTCGCCGCGCGCGGCTGGTCGCCGCGTGAGCATCAGCTTGCGCTGCTGCAGAAGGCACGCGACGACCGCTCGGCCTTGCTGATCGCGCCGACCGGCGCCGGCAAGACGCTGGCGGGATTTCTGCCGACATTGGTGGAGCTTTCCGCACCGACCGCGGCGGAAGACGGCAAGAAAAGCCTCATCTCCACTGGGCGCTCCGTGAAGCGCAGCGGCGGCCTGCACACCCTCTACATCTCACCCTTGAAAGCGCTCGCGGTCGACATCGCGCGCAATCTGGAGACGCCGATCGCCGAGATGAGCCTGCCGATCAAGGTCGAGACGCGCACCGGCGACACGCCGGTGTCGCGGCGACAGCGGCAGCGCCGCTATCCCCCGGACGTCCTATTGACGACGCCCGAGCAGCTGGCGCTGCTGCTCGCCTCCGACGATGCCCCGTACCTGTTTGGCTCGCTCAAGCGCATCGTGCTCGACGAGCTGCATGCGCTGGTGACCTCCAAGCGCGGCGATCTGTTGTCGCTCGGGCTGGCGCGCTTGTGGAAGATCGCGCCTCAATTGCGCATGATCGGCCTCTCGGCCACGGTCGCCGAGCCCGAAGATCTCGCGCGCTTCCTGGTGCCGCAACCGAGAGCGCAGCGCGTCTCCGCCGATATCGTCATCGCGGGCGGCGCGGCGGCGCCGATCGTCGAGATGCTCGACACGCGCGAGCGGCTGCCCTGGGCCGGCCACACCGCGCGCCACGCGCTCGGTGAAATCTATGAGTTGATCAAGCGCAACAAGACCACGCTCGTCTTCGTCAACACGCGCAGCCAGGCCGAGATGCTGTTCCAGGAGCTCTGGCGCATGAACGACGATGTTCTCGCCATTGCGCTGCATCACGGCTCGCTCGACGTCGCCCAGCGCCGCAAGGTCGAGGATGCGATGTCGGCCGGCAAGCTGCGGGGCGTGGTCTGCACGTCCTCGCTCGATCTCGGCGTCGACTGGGGCGACGTCGATCTCGTCATCAATATCGGCGCGCCCAAGGGCGCCTCGCGCCTGATGCAACGGATCGGCCGCGCCAATCACCGTCTCGACGAAGCCTCGCGCGCCGTGCTGGTTCCCGCCAATCGCTTCGAGGTGCTGGAATGCGCCGCCGCGATCGAGGCGGTCGCCGAGAATGCCCAGGATACGCCGCCACTGCGCACCGGCGGGCTCGACGTGCTGGCGCAGCACGTGCTCGGCTGCGCCTGCGGCAAGCCGTTTCTGTCGGACGAACTCTATGACGAGGTCATCACTGCCGCACCCTACGCCGAACTTGCGCGCAGCGATTTCGACGACATCGTCGATTTCGTCGCGACCGGCGGCTATGCGCTGAAGACCTATGAGCGCTTCGCCCGCATCAAGCAGGACAAGGAAGGCCGCTGGCGCGTCGCCAATCCCCGCGTGCGCCAGAGCTATCGGCTCAATGTCGGCACCATCGTCGAGGAGGCGATGCTGAAGGTGAAGCTGGTGCGCGCGCGCGGCGGCGGATCCGGTTCGACCGGCGCGATCGCGCGCGGCGGCCGCATGCTTGGCGAGATCGAGGAATATTTCATCGAGGGCCTCGTGGTCGGCGACACCTTCGTGTTCGGCGGCGAGATCGTGCGCTATGAGGCGCTGGTCGAGGACCAGGTCTATGTCTCGCGTTCCAACGACAAGGATCCCAAGGTGCCGGCCTATATGGGCGGCAAGTTTCCGCTCTCGACCTATCTCGCCGAGCGCGTGCGCAAGCTGCTGGATAATCGACGCGCCTGGAGCGCGCTGCCCGAGCAGGTGCGCGACTGGCTGTCGCTGCAGCAGGATTTTTCACGCGTGCCGGCGACGCGCGAGCTCTTGGTCGAGACCTTTCCGCGCGGCGGCAAGCATTATTTCGTCTGCTACCCCTTCGAGGGCCGGCTGGCGCACCAGACACTCGGCATGCTCTTGACGCGCCGGCTGGAGCGCGCCCGCGCCCGGCCGCTCGGCTTCGTCGCCAATGAATATGCGCTGGCGATCTGGGGCGTCGCCGACATGTCCTTCATGATCCGCCACGGCAAGCTCGACCTCAACGCGCTGTTCGAATCCGACATGCTCGGCGACGATCTCGAAGCGTGGCTCGCCGAATCCGCGCTGATGAAGCGCACCTTCCGCAACTGCGCGCTGATTTCCGGACTGATCGCGCGCCGCTTCACCGATGAGGAGAAGAGCCGCCGCCAGGTGCTGTTCTCCACCGACCTGATCTACGACGTGCTGCGCAAGCACCAGGCCGACCATGTGCTGCTGCGCGCCGCGCGCGCCGATGCCGCCACCGGCCTGCTCGATCTGCGCCGGCTCTCTGATATGCTCGCCCGAATCCATGGGCGAATCACCCACCGGGAACTCGACCATGTTTCGCCGCTAGCCGTCCCCGTGATGCTGGAAATCGGCCGCGAGTCGGTTTATGGCGAAGCATCGGACGAGTTGCTGGCGGAAGCCGCCGATGAACTCGTCAGAGAGGCAATGGAATAGAAGCGATGCGGGGGCGACGGCGCTGACATACTCATTCAGTCTCACCCCCACCCCCAACCCCTCCCCGCAAGGGGGAGGGGAGCTACAGATCGCCGGCGTCTCTCTCGTTGCCGATATCTCCGGCGCGCTGTTCTGGGACGAGCAGAGCCTCCTCGTCGTTTCCGATTTGCATCTGGAAAAAGGCTCGAGCTTTGCCGCGCGCGGCATATTGCTGCCGCCTTACGACACGGTCGCGACCTTGAGCCGGTTGGCTGCCGTGATCGCACGGCACGACCCGCGCATGGTGATCGCGCTCGGCGACAGCTTTCACGACCGAGAGGCGCATGAGCGGCTGTCGGAGACCGACCGCGAGGCGCTCTCCGCCTTGCAGGCGCGGCGCGACTGGATCTGGATATCAGGGAATCACGATCCGGCGCTGCCGCGCGATCTCGGCGGCGTGGTTGCGGAGGAAGTCGCGATCGGGCCGATCACCTTCCGCCATGAGCCGACCGGCGCGTTCGGCGAGATTGCGGGGCATCTGCATCCCAAGGCGCGCGTGCCGACCCGCGGCCGAAGCGTGGAGCGGCGCTGCTTTGCGAGTGACGGCGAGCGCGCGGTGATGCCGGCGTTCGGCGCCTATGCCGGCGGTCTGAGCATCCGCGACCGCGCCTTCGAGAAGGTTTTCCGGTCGCTGGAGTTCATGGCGCACCTGCTCGGCGACAACCGCCTGCACGCGATCGCCGCGTCACGGTGCTACTAGTCCCTCCGGAACACGACCGACGCCATCCAGCCCGTCATCAGCGCCATGAAAGCGGTGACGAGACCGTAGACGAGACTGTTCTGTTGTGCGTTGTTCGCGACGAACTGCTCGAAGCCGACTTTAACGATCTCGAACGCGCTTTCGGTCTTTGCCACCAGCGCGCCGCCCGCAAACAGCTTGATCTCGACGTCATAGGTGCCGATCGGTACCTGCTCAGGCAGCGGAATTCCGGTGCGAAACAGCGTCGGGGTCAGGAACGTCACCGCGGACGTGTCCTCGCGATAGAGCCCGTGCTCGGACTGCAGCCGCACGAAGGCCTTGCGAAACGCATCGTTCGGCACGACGTCGGCATAATCGGGGCCGACGCGCTGCGTCAGCAGCACGTTGTTCAGCCCGAGTTGCTGCCGCCGCTCGACATCGGCCGACGCAATATCGTCGAACGGACGGTTGGCGAACAGCGCGAGATAAGTCGGCACTTTCAGGAACTGGCGATAGTCGGTGTTGATCCAGATGCCGAACTTGCGCTCCTTGCGCCGCGTCACCATGTCGTTGCGCGGACCCGCGACCGTCACCACGAGATCGTAGGTGCGCGAGGCCGGCGTGGAAGCGTCTCTCTCGACCGAACCGAACAGCACCAACTCCTCGCCGGAATAGTTCGGCGTCACCGTGACGCGGTGATTGGAGACCGAGACGATCAGGCGTTCCGCGCGGGCAGGTACTGCAACTGTGCAAGCCGCGAGCAACATGAGTACGGGTAAAGCGCGCCTCATTGCGCGGCCTCGCTCTGGCGGATCGTGAACAGCTCGGTAGGCTGGATCACCAACTCGACCGCAAAGCGGATGCCGACCGAGAGGATCAGCAAGCCCAATAGCAGCCGCAACTGCTCGCCCCTGATCTTCTGCGCCGCACGTGCGCCGAACTGCGCGCCGGTGACGCCGCCGATCATCAGGATCAGCGCCAGCACGGCATCGACGAGGTGATTGGTGACCGCATGCAGCATGGTCGCGAACACCATGGTGACGAGCGTCAGCACCATCGAGGTGCCGATCACGGTCGAGGTCGGCACGCGCAGCAGGTAGATCAGGATCGGCACCAGGATGAAGCCGCCGCCGATGCCCATGATCGCACCGATGAAGCCGATCAGGATGCCGACGACCACGACCGGGATCACCGACAGATAGATCTTGGAGCGCTTGAAGCGCATCTTCAGCGGCAGCGCATGCACCCAGTTGTGGGTCCGGCGTGGCGGCAGCACGCCGCGGCGCGTGCGCAGGATGGCGCGAAAGCCTTCCCACAGCATCGCTGCGCCGACCGTGGTCAGCAGCACCACATAGGACAGCGCGATCATCAGATCGAGCTGTCCCAGTGAGCGCAGATAGGTGAAGGTCGAGACGCCGAGCGTCGTGCCGATGATGCCGCCGGTCAGCAGTACCGCCGCGAGCGCAGGATCGATCGCGCGCCGCCGCCAGTAGGTGATCGCGCCTGAAAACGACGACGCAGCGATGTGGCTCGCCACCGAGGCGACAGCGACTGCCGGCCCGATGCCGATGAAGATCAACAGCGGCGTCATCAGGAAGCCGCCGCCGATGCCGAACATGCCCGACACGAATCCAACCGCCGCGCCCATCGCCAGGATGAGGAAGATGTTGACGGGTAAGTCGGCGATCGGGAGATAGATTTGCACGCGCGGCCGCTTCGAGTGACTAAGCCGCGAGACTGGCGTCAGGGCCGCTTACGGCGGTTTCAATTGGGCCCTTGCTTAGCCGAAATCGCGCGCGAGCGGGACTAAAGAAATCGCGTTGGGCGGCCGTGGGCCGCCCAAGACCCGGCGTGGTGAAGAATTGAGATTAATGCGCCGGCGCAGCCGACGCTGAGCGCTTGGCGGTGGCCGGCTTCGCCGGCTTTGGCGCTGTGGCCTGTGCGGGAGCGGAGTCCCAGCCGCCGATGGGCGCGGCGACATTGATCGCGTCGTCGGGCTGCGGCTCGGGCGTGAAGGTCTGGATCGCGAGCTTGGCGGCCGCGAGCGACTGGGCGTCGAGGCGCTTGGCAATATCGTCGCGCTTGCCTGCCGCATCCGCATCGCCCTGCGCCGCCGCCAGGCTGAACCATTTGAAGGATTCGGCGAGGTTCTGTTCGACGCCGATGCCGCGGGCATAGAGGATGCCGAGGTTGAACTGGCTGTCGGCAACGCCGCGGTCGGCGGCCTTGCGGAACCATTGCGACGCGCTCTTGTAGTTGGCGCCCTTGCCGCCGCCATCGGCGTCGAGCACCGCGAGATTGTGCATCGCCTTGGCGCTGCCGCGCTCGGCGGCTTGCGTGTAGTAGCGCCGCGCGAGATCCGTGTCCTTTTTCACGCCGAGGCCCTTCTCGTAGAAGGTGCCGAGCCGGAAGGTCGCCGGGACGATGCCGGCCTGCGCCGCGCGATCCATCCATTTGGCGGCTTCGTCGAGATTTTGCGGCACGCCTTTGCCTTCGGCGTAACGCACGCCGATCTCGTAGGCGGCGGTCGCGTCGCCTTTCAGTGCGGCTGAGCGCAACTTCGGACCCGAGATCAGCTCGGGCAGATTCTCGCCCTGCGGCACCTGCGCCATCCCGGTCTTCTTGCCGCTCGGGATCGCGCCGGTGATGTCGCTGTCCGAAATCAATGTCGGGGGCGGATGGCTGCTTGCGGAATCGCAACCGAGGCGGTCGTGTCGGTTGGCGCGGCCCTGTTCAGCGACTGCTTGCCGATCGGGGTCGGCGAGGTCATGGACGGCGCTGGAGCACCCGGCGCAGGCGCGGCCGGCTTGGCGGCGCTGTCGGCGGGGGACAGCGTATTGGCGGGCGCTTCGGTCGAATGTTCCATGGCCGGCATCGGCGGCGGCGTGCCGGTGTCGAGCAGCGTCATCGCCATCTTGAAGGTGCCGAGCACGATCACGACCACGCTGGCGCCGACGAGCAGCGAGCGGATCTTCGAGGTGATGTTCGAGGACGACTTGTCGCCCTTGGCCTTGTCGGCGGACTTGGCGCCGCGTCCCTTGCCCTCTTGTTGCTGAGCTGCTGCGGCCTGGGCCGCGCGGCGTGCGGCGGCGATGAAGCTCGATGACGAGACCGGCTCGTTCGGCTTCGCCTTGATGTCGCTGATGGCATTTTCGGACGCGGCGATGCGCTCCGACGGCGTAGAGACGCGGCCGTTCGGGCGCGTGCCGGGCTCGAGCGGGGTATCGGGCGGCAGTGCGGGATCGAGCGCAGCCCGGGCCGGCGCCGCGCTCGGCACCAGGATTTCGCTGATGGCCAGCGGCGGCGGCGGGCTAGGGGCGAGCGGCGGCGCAACAGGCTCGGCAGCATGGAAGTCGCGAGGTGCCGCGGCGAAGTGCGGGGCTTCCGTTGCGGACGCGGCAAAACGCGGCGCCTCAGGAGCAAAGCGCGGCGCCTCGGCACCAACCGGATTCGGCAACTCGGGCCGCGTTTGCGGCGGCATGTCGAAACGAGGTGCCTCCGCTTCGACCGGCTCGGGCTCGGGCTCGTAGGCGCGCGCGGCTGCGGGCTCGTAAGCGGGTGCGGCCTCGTAAACGGGCGCGGGCTGCGCCATCACCGCAGCGGGCTCTGGGGCCGGCGCCGTGCGGACCGCGCGCAGATCGCCTTCGATCATGGCGAGGCGGTCGACGACATGGCCGAGCGTGGAGTTCACCGCCTCCAGCGAATCCTGGGTGTGGCGGTTGGTTTCCGACTGGCTGTAGCGGATGTCCGACAGCTCTCGCTTGAGCAGATCGACCACAACGCCGTCGTCGCGCGGCTCCGGCATCGGCATCGGTTGCTGCCTGACGTCGGCGAGCGAGGCGAAGGCCGCTTGCTGGCCTTCCAGATGACGCAGGATGTCCGACAGCGCGTCCTCGACGCGGGTGAGGTTGTTGTTGCTGCCGCGCTGATCGTTGGAGGCTTCCAGCCGCTCCAGCAGGTACGACACGCGCTGTTCGAGATGTGCGAACGCCGACGGTCCGTCATTGCCGACCTGCATGCGGTCGATGCGGTCGGAGAGGCCGCGCAGCGCGCCTTCGATCGCTTCCGAATTGTCCGAGACGACCGGCGCCGGGCGGCTTTCCAGCGCATTCGTCAGCGCGGCGATGCGCTGCTCGAGCGTGGCAAAGGAATCGTTGCTGTGGCCGGCATGGATCAGCTGGTCGACCTTGGCCGACAACATGTGGACGTCGTCGGAGAGCCGTGCCAGCGCGTCGTTGGAGGCGACGTTGGAGACGATGCCGCGCAACGCGGAGATCGCGCCTTCCAGCTGCTGCACCGTGCCCGGATCGTCATTGGCGCGCAGGATCATGTCGAGCTTGGCGCCGAGATTGCGGATCGCCTGATCGTAGCCGGCGAGCTGCTCGGCCGGCATCAGCGAGCGCAGCACCTCGCGGATTTCGGCCAGCGCGTGCTCGACGCTGGACAGCGCGTTGCCGTCGACCGCGCTCTGGCGGTTGTCGTCGATGCGGCGGGACAGCGAGCGGATTTCGCCCTCGAGCGTTTCGATCGCCCGGCGCGGCATCGCCTCGGTGATGGCGGCGCGGATCTCGGAAAGCTCGCTACGAAACGCCGCGATCGATTGCTCGAGATGATCGGGACGTTGCAGCGCCTCGATCTGGCTGGTGATCCTGAACAGGTGCCGCTCCAGCGCCGAGAAATCCGGCCCTGGAGGGGGAGCGGGAGGCGGAGGCGGCGGCGGTGGCGCCATCATGGGCGCGATCGGCGGCGCCTGACGCTTCGGCATCGCGTGCGGCGGCGCATCGAGCTCGCTCTGGCGCGCGGCGATCTCGGCGATCGCGGAATCGAACGAAGCGGGGCTGAGCGGCGGCGACGGCCGCCAGGCAGGCGCGGGCGAAGCTGCTTGCGGGGAAGGGGACGGATAGGCCGGCGAATACACCTGACCCGCGGCGCGCTCCACCGCCTCGGTCTGGCGTTGCTGGCGCATCTCGTTCTGGCGCGCGCTTTGCGGATTCGAAATCTGCGACAGCCGCGCATCGAGCCGCGAGATCGCGTCATTGAGCTGGCGCGCGACGCCCTGTTCGCGCGCGACGTCGCCGCGCGGCATCGGCTTGGAAATCTGGTCGATCTGCTGGGTGATGGAATCGAGCCGCTGATGGATGTCGGCGACGTCGCGGCTGGGCTGAGACTGGCGCGGCTCGGGATTGCGGAAATCCGGCGGGGCGGCGTCGCCCATGTTCGAATTGAGCCAATCGTTCAGCGACATGCCGGCGCGGCGCGCGGCGGCTTCGGCCCTCTCGCGGACGGATGGATCGATGCCGTCAACACTCCACGATACGCGCGAATTCATTGATTCCGTCCGGTTCTGACTCCGGCGCCCCCACCTGGCGCCTCGGCCTCCCCGCGCGTCCCGAAAGAGAGACAATCCAATTCCGCGCAGGTCGTCTGCCTCAACTCCCGACTTTTTCCCGGCAGGGTAAATATCGGGTTAAGGAATGGGCCTGGGGGCCGCTAAAGTTGCGGTACGGACTGGGAAAATGCGGTTTTGGAGGGCCGGGCGAAGGCGTGGCTCAGCCGCCGGTTTCGGACTTGGAATCGTCGAGCTGAACGACGTTGTCGCGATGGCTCAGCGCGGACAGCGCCTCGATCGCTTCCTCGTACCACTCCGTCACCATTTTTTCGTGGCGCATGCCGAGCTTGAGGATCAATAGCTTGCCGAGATCGGCCGGCGCCGCGGTCCCTTGCGGATAGTGCTTGGCGAGCAGGCTTTCGTGACGGTCTTGGCGGTCGCGATGATGTTCCAGCCGCGCCATCAGGTCGGCGCGCAGCGGCTCGATATCGACATGGTCGAGCGCATAAAGCCGCACCAGCAGGTCGTCCTTGATCGAGGGTGGGACGCTCGGCCGCGCCGCCCAGTGCCGCAGCGCCGCCTTGCCGTCATCGGTCAGGGTATAGACCAGCTTGTTCGGCTTGCCGGATTGCACCACCTCGCGGGCCTGGACATGACCGCGGTCGCGCAGCTTGCCCAGTTCGCGGTAGATCTGCTGGTGGTCGGCCTTCCAGAAAAACCCGATCGAGGCGTCAAACGTCTTGGCGAGCTCATAGCCCGTCATCGGCCGTTCGGTCAGGCAGGCGAGGATCGCGTCAGCAAGCGCCATGGCGGTCTCTTTTGGTTCGACTTGACTTTATGCGCATTGGCGCATATGCGTCAATATGCATATGAAAAACGCCGCCCGTGAGGCGGCCTCGCGCGTTCCTACCCAAAGGGGAGAGTCCCATGGCCTTGGCCGGTCTCGCCAAATGGTACGCCTACATCAAGTCGCATGATCACGCGGCGCTATGGGACCTGCTGCATCCCGACGCCGTCTTCGAAAGTCCGGTCGTCCACACCCCGCAACGCGGCCGCGACATCACGTTTAAATATCTCGCCAGCGCCGACAAGGTTTTGGGCGGACCGAGTTTCGCCTATCGCGGCGAGTGGAAGAGCGAGAACGGCGCCGTGCTCGAGTTCGAAACCACGATCGACGGCATCACCATCAACGGCGTCGACATCATCAGCTTCGACGAGAACGATCGCATCACGCATTTCAAGGTGATGGTGCGCCCGCTCAAAGCGATGAACCTGCTGCATCGCCTCATGGGCGAAGCAACTGATGCAGCAGGCGGATAAGTCGCAGTCGGCGTCGCGATAATCATCGCGGCGCTGCCCGTTTTCGCGTAAATCAACGTCCAACCAATCCCTGCCGGGAGACTCCCATGCCGATCTACAAGGCCCCCGTGGAAGACGTGAACTTCCTGTTCAACGACGTCTTCCAGATCGACCGCTACGACAATCTGCCCGGCTTCTCCGATGCCTCGGCCGATGTGCGCGAGGCAATCCTGGGCGAGGCCGCCAAGCTTGCCGAAGAGGTGTTGCAGCCGCTCAATCGCGTCGGCGATCTCGAAGGTTGCAAGCACAATGCCGACGGCAGCGTCACCACGCCGAAAGGCTTCAAGGAAGCTTTCAAGCAGGTGGCTGAAGGCGGCTGGCTCGGTCTTTCCGCGCCGGCCGAATATGGCGGGCAGGGCTTGCCGGTGACGCTGTCGCAAGCCGTCAATGAATTCCAGATTTCCGCCAACATGGCGTTCGCGATGTATGGCGGGCTCACCATGGGCGCGAGTGCCGCGCTTCTCGTGCACGGCACGCCCGAGCAGAAGAAGACCTATTTGCCGAAGATGATCGCAGGCGAATGGACCGGCACCATGAACCTGACGGAGCCGCATTGCGGCACCGATCTCGGTCTGCTCCGCACCAAGGCGGTCCGGCAAGCCGACGGCAGCTTCAAGATCACGGGCACCAAGATCTTCATCTCCGCCGGCGAGCACGACTTCACGGACAACATCATCCATCTCGTGCTGGCGCGGATCGAAGGCGCGCCCTCAGGCATCAAGGGCGTGTCGCTGTTCGTTGTGCCGAAGGTGCTCGTGAATGCCGACGGCTCGCTGGGCGCGCGCAACGGCGTCAGCTGCGGCTCGATCGAGCACAAGATGGGCATTCACGGCAATTCCACCTGCGTGATGAACTACGACAGCGCCACGGGCTGGCTGATCGGCGAAGAGAACAAGGGCATGCAGGGCATGTTCGTGATGATGAACGAGGCCCGGCTTGGCGTCGCCGTGCAGGGTCTCGCGCAGTCCGAAGTCGCCTATCAGAATGCGGTGGCCTATGCCCGCGATCGCCTGCAGGGCCGCTCGCTGACGGGGCCGAAGGCGCCGGACAAGCCGGCCGATCCGATCATCGTGCATCCCGACGTGCGCCGTACGCTTTTGACCATCCGCGCCTTCAACGAGGCGGCGCGCGCCATAGTGGTGTGGACCGCGCTGAAGAGCGACGTCGCGCATCGCTCCGCCGATCCGAAGGACCGCAAGGAGGCCGACGATCACATGGGCCTGATGACGCCGGTGCTGAAAGGTTTTCTCACCGACAACGGCTTTGCCAACGCGGTGCAGGCCCAGCAGATGTATGGCGGCCATGGCTACATCGCCGAGCAGGGCATGGAGCAGTTCGTGCGCGATGCGCGCATCGCCATGATCTATGAGGGCGCCAACGGCATCCAGGCGCTGGACCTCGTCGGCCGCAAACTGCCGCGCGAAGGCGGCCGCGCCGTGATGTCGTTCTTCGGCGAGGTGATGGGCTATTGCAAGGATCACGGCGGCGACGAGGCGATGAAGCCGTTCGTCGCGCCGCTGTCGAACGCGCTCGGCCATCTGCAACAGGCCACCACCTGGCTGATGCAGAACGCCATGGCCAAGCCGGATAACGCGGGCGCCGCGGCCACCGATTACCTGCAGCTGTTCGGCTTCGTCACGCTGGGCTACATGTGGGCGCGGATGGCGAAAGTGTCGCTCGACAAGATTGCGGCCTCGGGCGAAACCGCCTATCTGAAGACCAAGCTCGTCACCGGCCGTTTCTTCATGGAGCGGATGCTGCCGGAAACAGCGCTGCATCTTGCGCGCATCCAGACCGGCTGCGGCACCACGATGGAATTGGCGGCGGAAGCCTTCTGACACGGGGATGTGTTTCCTCCGCCGCGCGCGATCCGCTATTAAATGATGATCATCATCCCGGGAGGGCGTTATGCCTGAGGCCTTTATCTACGATCACGTTCGCACCCCGCGCGGCCGCGGCAAGGCCGACGGCTCGCTCCACGAAGTCACCGCGCTGGCGCTCGCCACCGTGCCGCTGAAGGCGCTCAAGGAGCGTAACAACCTGAAGGAAGACATCGTCGACGACGTGGTGCTGGGCGTTGTCGATCCGGTCGGCGAAGCCGGTTCCGATATCGCGCGGTTCGCCGCGATCAAGGCAGGGCTCGGCGAAAAGGTGCCGGGCGTGCAGATCAGCCGCTTCTGCGCAAGCGGTCTCGATGCCGTGAATTTTGCCGCTGCGCAAATCATGAGCGGCCAGCATGAGCTGGTGATCGGCGGCGGCGCCGAATCGATGAGCCGGGTCGGCATCGGCGCCTCCGGTGGCGCCTGGCCGATGGATCCCTCGATCGCGGTGCCCGCCTATTTCATGCCGCAGGGCGTCTCGGCTGACCTGATCGCGACGAAGTACGGTTTCTCCCGCGACGATGTCGACGCCTATGCGGTGCAGAGCCAGCAGCGCGCCGCCAAGGCCTGGGACGAGGGCCGCTTCAACAAGTCGGTGGTGCCGGTCAAGGACATGAATGGGCTCACCATCCTCGCTAAGGATGAGCACATGCGTCCGACCACGACCATGCAGTCGCTGGCGTCGCTGAAGGCGTCGTTTGCGGATGTTGCGGCGATGGGCGGCTTTGATGGCGTTGCGATCCAGTCGCATCCGGAGGTCGAGAAGATCAATTTCGTGCATCACGCCGGCAACTCGTCAGGCATCGTCGATGGCGCGGGCGCGGTGCTCCTTGGCAGCAAGGAGGCGGGTGCAAAGCACGGCCTCAAGCCGCGTGCGAAAATCCGCGCGTTCGCCAATATTGGCTCGGAGCCAGCGATGATGCTGACCGGTCCGGTCGACGTCACCGAAAAGCTGTTCGAGCGTTCCGGCATGAAGAAGTCGGACATCGACCTGTTCGAGCTGAATGAGGCGTTCGCCTCGGTGGTGCTGC
>CAWCGA010000027.1:0-94879 GCA_963794775.1 uncultured Alphaproteobacteria bacterium
CCTCTTGGGCCGGCCCGATGACAGGCTCCGCGAAGCAATCCATCGCGCCGCATTCGCGGATAAATGGATTGCTTCGTCGCTATCGCTCCTCGCAATGACGAGGCGACCTAAGCCGCCTGCAGCAGGCCTTCCATCTTCAGCGCCGCCTGCACGCCCGGGCGCGCGGCGACGCGGGCCTGATAGGCTTTCAGGTTGGACAGGCCGGAGAGGTCGAACTTGTTCCGGTCGGCCCATACCAGCATCACGAACAGATAGCCGTCGGCGACCGTGAACTGCTTGCCCATCAAATAGTCCTTGCCGGTGAGTTGGCCGTCGACATACTTGAATTTGCCCAGCGCGCGGTCCTTGAAGACGCCCTTGGCGTCGTCCGACAGCGCCGGGTTGAACAGCGGGCCGATGTTCTTGTGCAATTCGCCGTTGATGTAGGACAGCCATTCCTGCAGCTTGTAGCGCTCCGCGCTGTGGGCGGCGGGCGCAAGATTTTTGGCCGCGGCCTTGTCGGCGATCATCTGCACGATGACGGGACCTTCCGTCACGAGTTCGCCATTGTCGAGCAACAGCGCCGGCACCTGGCCCTTGGGATTGATTTTCCAGTAGTCGTCGCCGTTCTCGAGCTTCTTGGCGCGCACGTCGACCTTGACGAGTTCGTGGTCAAGACCGGCTTCATGCAGCGCGATATGGGGCGACAGCGAGCAGGCGCCGGGGGCGTAATAGAGCTTCATGGGTATTCCTCCCTGGGGAATGTCTTGGTTTGGGCTGTGGAGTGACTAAATGCGCTTGCATCGAATAGTCAAGATTGATGCAGATGCATTCAGTGGGGTACACTCACCCGTGAAGTCGGGATTCTGACCATGAAACGCAAGCCATCGACCGAGGCGACCGCCGCCTGGATCCGCCTGATGCGGGTGCAGAGCCGGGTGCTGGACGCCGTCGAGCAGGAATTGAAGAAGGCCGGCTTCCCGCCGCTCGCCTGGTACGACGCACTGCTTGAATTGTCCCGCGCGCCGTCTGGGGAACTGCGCCCGGTCGAGCTCGAGCGGCAGATGCTGATCCCGCAATATTCGACCTCGCGGCTGATCGACCGCCTGGTCGACGAAGGGCTCGCCGTGCGCCGTGAGTGCAAGGTCGACAAGCGCGGCCAGTTCGTTGAGATCACCGAGCCCGGCCGCGAGCTGCAGAAGAAGATGTGGGGCGCCTATTCGGCCGCGATCGAAAAACACGTCGGCTGCAAATTGTCCGATGCGGACGCCGTCAAGCTCTGCGGTCTGCTCGACCGGCTGGGCTGCTCATGCGGAGAGATGACTTTGTCCGCGGCGGGCGAGGGCGCTTCGCTGCGATGATTTTGCCAGCACCTTTCGCATTCGCGCGTACGCGCGCGAACAACCCCTGCTCCCCTCGCGCGCGTTCTCGCTGCGCCCTGATCCGGAAATAGTAATGGCGCGTGACCAGATCGATATGACGCCGCTGCAATCGCGCGACGAGCTTGTGGCGTGGTTTGAAGCGGGTTCGAAACCGCCGGCGGATTTCCGCATCGGCACCGAGCACGAGAAGACGCCGTTCACGCTGGAGGGCCATCGGCCCGTTCCTTACGAAGGCGCGCGCGGCATCGGCGCGCTGCTCGAAGGCATGCAGCTCCTGCTCGGCTGGGAGCCGATCATGGAGAAGGGCAACATCATCGGCCTTTATGACGTGACCGGCGGCGGCGCGATCTCGTTGGAACCGGGCGGCCAGTTCGAATTGTCGGGCGCGCCGATCGAGACCGTGCACCAGACTCAAGCTGAGCTGATGGCGCATCTGGCGCAGGTGCGCGAGATCGCGACCCCCTTGGGCATCGGCTTCCTCGGGCTCGGCATGACGCCGTCCTGGTCGCGGGCCGATATCCCTGTCATGCCCAAGGGCCGCTACAAGATCATGACCAACTACATGCCGAAGGTCGGCAAATACGGCCTCGACATGATGTACCGGACCTGCACGGTGCAGACCAATCTCGACTTTTCCTCCGAAGCCGACATGGTCAAGAAGCTGCGCGTGTCGCTGGCGCTGCAGCCGGTCGCAACCGCGTTGTTCGCCAATTCGCCGTTCACCGAAGGCCAGCCGAACGGCTTCCTCTCGTTCCGCTCCGAGATCTGGCGCGACACCGACAATGCGCGCGCCGGCATGCTGCCGTGGGCGTTCGAGGACGGCATGGGGTTCGAGCGTTATGTCGACTACGCGCTCGACGTGCCCATGTATTTCGTCAAGCGCGGCGACGATTATATCGACCTCGCGGGCTCCTCGTTCCGCGCCTTCTTCAAGGGCACGCAACAACCGCCTGCCGGGCCAGCGCCCGACCTTGTCGGACTGGGCCAATCACCTGTCGACGATCTTCCCGGAGGTGCGGCTGAAGCGTTACCTCGAAATGCGCGGTTCCGACGGCGGGCCGTGGAGCCGGCTGCCGGCGCATCCGGCGTTCTGGGTCGGTTTGCTCTATGACGACGATTGCCTCAACGCCGCCTGGGATATCGTCAAGACCTGGAAGGCGCATGAGCGTCAGGCCTTGCGCGACGACGTGACGCGGCTCGGTTTCAAGGCGCGGATCAAGGACCGCTATCTGTTCGAGATCGCCAGGGAGTGTCTGAAGATCGCGCATGTCGGCCTGCAACGCCGCGGCCGGTTCGACCATGAGGGGCGTGACGAGACGCGGCACCTCGAGCCGCTCGACCATATCCTCGAGGCCGGCAGGACGCCGGCGGAGGAGCTTCTGGACAAATTTAATGGTCCCTGGGGCGGTTCCGTCGAGCCGGCCTACACGGAATACGCGTTCTAAGTCTTTTTGTTACCGAGGGTTTTGACGCCGTTCATCCGCCGTACAGGTTCATGGCGATCAAATGGCGCGGCTTCTAACTTCAAGAGCCGGTTTCAAAAGCCGAAAGCAATCCTGCATGGGGAACGGCCGTCTGCATGGGGCACGTTGGGCGGCGCTCGTCTGTGTCGTGGCCATTCTGGCCGCGGGCACGGCGCGGGCGCAGTCGAGTTTCGACCGTCCCGGCGGCGACTATCTGTCTTCGCCCGTCACCTCGGGCGATCCGGCCGACTGCGCGCTGATGTGCGAGCGCGACCGCAAGTGCCACGCCTGGAGCTTCAACTATCCAACTGATCCGGCTGTCGGCGCGGTGTGCTGGCTCAAGAACTCGGTGCCGGCGCGGGTGCAGGACAATTGCTGCGTCACCGGCGTGCGCGGCGCCGGCGTGGTCGAGCGCGTGGGCGGCGGCGTCGAGAGCTCGATTGATCGCGTCGGCGGCGACTACAAGAGTTTCGAGGTCAAGAACGACGAGGGCGACGAGGCCTGCAGGGCCGCCTGCACCGCCGACAACAAGTGCCGCGCCTGGACCTTCGCGCGCGCCGGCTATGTCGGCAAGGAAGCGCATTGCTTCCTGAAAAAGGACATCAAGCCGCCGCGCCACAAGGCGGGATACATGTCGGGCGTGGTGCGGTAGGTTGCTTTTTGTTAGGCGCGACGTCGGGGTTAGCCGGAAGGCGTAACCCACCACGTTGCTGTCAGCCGCGAATCGAGAAGTGGTGGGTTTCGCTTTCGCTCAACCCACCCTACGAATCCGCCGGAATCACCGTCAGCTCCGGCCAAAGATTCTTCCAGCGCGCGGCTTTCGCCGTAACGCTCGATCGAAAAATTCGGTCCCGGATTCGGCCGCACGATCAGGATTGACGACATCGTCGAAGCCGCCGGCGCATACACCTCATAGCCCTCCCGCGTTCGTCGGAGCCCGATGCGTGTATTCTTTGTCAGGAATCGATCGATGCTTTCCGTGGAGCAGCTTACCGGCGGATAGGGCAGGCCGTGCTTCTTCTCGTACCAGAGTTGGACGCGGGCCTGGTTGCGCGCCTCGAGAGTGACGCCGGGCTCACCGAGCCGCGCTGCGAGCTTACGGATGACGGCGTCTTCGGCCTCCCATGAGGTGTCGGGGTCGAAATAGAACACATCGTAATCGTTGATGCCGTAGCCGACCGCGCGCCCCGTGAGCACGTTCCACACCGTCTGCACCAGGCAGCCCGACACCAGCCAGGCGTCCGGCAGCGCAAGCTCGTACAATTCGCGCGCGATGATGTCGTTGACGGGATTTTTCAATGCGGCGGCGAGGAACTCGGTTTTATTCATTGTGATTCCGTAGGGTGGGCAAAGCGAAGCGTGCCCACCATCACGAGCACGTCGTTTGATGGTGGGCACGGCGCATGCGCGCCTTTGCCCACCCTACGCATCATCAAACTTCTTCACTGCCGCCTTCGATGCCAGCGCGCGCCAGCGTCGTCGCAAGAGCGGCTCAATATGCCCGCGTTTCGCTTTCGACAGGCGGACCAGCACGGTCGGATAGTCGCGATAGTGATCGGTGAAATAGAAGATTTTCGGCTGGCTTTCGCACAGCATCGCGCGCTCCTCCTGGGGGACGCCGAGCACGACGAGCGAGTCGTTGTCTTCCTTGATCCGCGCCAGCAGCTTCTTGCGCACCTTCAGCGCCGCCGTGCCGTAGGAGGTGCCGTCCTCAACCTCCGGCCACGCCAGCGCGAGTTTCCTGACGTCGTCGAAGGTCACGGCCGCATCAGCGCACAGCCGTGAAGAACCGCGCCATGCGGAAGCCCGACAACCAAGTCCAGACCGGCTGACTGCGGATGCCCAGATCCCAGGAGCCGACCACCGCGTCGGCGCGGCCGACCAGATTGTCGATCGGCAACAGTCCGACGCCGCCCTCGCGCACCGGCACGCGGCTGTCGGCGGAATTGTCCCTGTTATCGCCGAGCACGAACAGATATCCGTCCGGCACCGTGATTTCGGGCGTGTTGTCGAGCCGTCCATTGTCGCGCATCTTGAAGATCATGTGCGACACACCGTTCGGCAGCGTCTCGACATACTTGTAGGCGCGCTCGGAACTGCCGTTGTCGTCCTCGGCCTCGCCCATGCCGTCCGCCTTCAATTCGGCGGGGCGATCGTTGATGAAGAGCTGGCCCTGCCGCATCTGGACGCGGTCACGCGGCAAGCCGACCACGCGCTTGACCCAGGCCTGCGAGCGGTCGCCCGGCCAGCGGAACACCACCACATCGCCGCGCTTCGGCGTCTCCTGGAACACGCGGCCGGTCTCGGGCAAACTGATCTGCATCGGTAGCGAGGCGGTGCCGTAGCCATAGGGGAATTTCGAGGCGAGCAGCGCGTCGCCGATCAACAGCGTCGGCTCCATCGAGCCGGACGGCACGTAAAATGGCTCGGCAATCGCGCCCTTGGCGATGAACACCGCCAGCACGATGCCGGCGAGCTGCAGGCCCTGCGCCACCCAGCCGCTCTTGGCGCTTTTGCTGCGCGGGGTCGTCTTGTCCAAGCTCATCGGCCGGTGCCTCCGACAGTAATGCGATCCATCCGCAGCGTCGGCTGGCCGACGCCGACGGGGACACCCTGGCCGTTCTTGCCGCAGGTGCCGATTCCCGTGTCGAGGGAGAGATCGTTGCCGATCATGGTTATTCGATGGAGATCGGTCGGGCCGTTGCCGATCAGCATGGCGCCCTTGAGCGGCGCGCCGACCTTGCCGTTCTCGATTTTGTACGCCTCGGTGCACTGGAACACGTATTTGCCCGAGGTGATGTCGACCTGGCCGCCGCCGAAATTGGCGGCAAACACGCCGTTCTTCACCGAGGCGAGGATCTCAGCCGGGTCGCGCGCGCCTTCCAGCATGTAGGTGTTGGTCATGCGCGGCATCGGCACATGGGCATAGCCCTGGCGGCGGCCGTTGCCGGTCGGCTTCATGTTCATCAGCCGCGCGTTCTGGCGGTCCTGCATGTAGCCGACCAGGACGCCGTCCTCGATCAGCACGGTGCGGCTGGTCGGCGTGCCCTCGTCGTCGATCGAGAGCGAACCCCGCCGCGAAGCCATGGTGCCGTCGTCGACCACGGTGACGCCCTTCGCGGCGACCTGCTGGCCCATCAGGCCCGCAAACGCCGAGGTCTTCTTGCGGTTGAAATCGCCTTCGAGGCCATGGCCGACCGCTTCATGCAGCATCACGCCGGGCCAGCCTGCGCCCAGCACCACGTCCATCTCGCCGGCCGGCGCCGGCACCGATTCCAGATTCACCAGCGCCTCGCGCAGCGCGCCGTCGGCGGCCTCGCGCCAGTTCTTCGATTCGATGAAGCGCGCGTAACCTTCGCGGCCGCCATAACCCTTCGAGCCGCTTTCCTGCCGGTCGCCCTGTCCTGCGACCACGGACACATTGACGCGCACCAGCGGGCGGATATCGCGATAGCTCTCGCCGTCGGGCCGCATGATCTCCACGACCTGCCAGGTCGCGCCGAGGCTGACCGTCACCTGCCGCACGCGCGGATCCTTGTCGCGCAGATACGCGTCGATCTCGGCGAGCAGCTTGACCTTGCTCTCGAAGCCCGGCGCGTCCAGCGGATTGTCGTCGGCGTAGAGCTTGACGTTGGTGTGCGCCGGGGGCGCCGCGAACGAACCGGAATAACCGCCGCGCACGGCCGCGACCGCGTCGGCCGCGCGAATCAGCGCCGGCAGCGACACGTCGGAGGAATGCGCATAACCGACCGCGTCATCCTTCACCGCGCGCAGGCCAAACCCCTGCGAGGTGTCGTAGGTCGCCTGCTTGAGGCGGCCGTTGTCGAACATCAAGGCTTCGGTCTGGCTGTATTCGAGGAACAGCTCGCCGTCGTCTGCGCCGGAAAGGCCGCGGCCGACCTCGCGGCGCACGGCGTCGCGGTCGAGATTGGCGCGGTCGAGAAGCGAGGTTGTGGGGTTCATTTATTACTATCCGTTGCGTGCGGGCAGGGTCAGAAGATAGTCTTTCGGGCGGCGAGTTGCGAGGGGGCGGTTCAACGCACCGCACGCCTTTGGCATATTTGAAGGATTTCGAGGAGTCATACGGCCGTGAACGAGCCCAAAAATTACAGGGCGATCATGTTGTCGAGCACCTTTACCGATCTGAAGGAGCATCGGGCAAGGGCGATCGAGGCAAACTCGGATACATGCCAAGGGTGATGGAATATTCCGGCGCTCAGGCGGAAGCTGATGTCATCGGAACTTCCTTGCAGATGGTTCGTGATGCGGTGGCCTACGTCGGAGTTATCAGCCTGAAGTATGGACAAACACCACACGATCCCGAGGTGAATCCCGCCCGACTCTCGATCACTGAACTAGAGTTCAATGAGGCGATCCGGCTCAATCTTCCAATCGTTTTGTTCATAATGAGCGACGAGCATCTCGTTAGGAAAGCAGATATCGAATCAGATTCGGAAAAACGCGAGAAGCTCTATAAATTTCGCGAGAGCGCAAAACGCGCGCGCAGAGCTAGCGAGGTTCAACGAATCTACAAATCGTTCGATAGCGTTGAACAGTTCTCTTTCGCAGCAGCTATTGCGATCGGAAATCTGGTCCGGCATTTGGAGCGTCAGGTTGCGTTAGACAAGACCTATGCTGGTAGCTTTCGACAATCGATTTCCAACATACCGATCAATATACCCTTCCATTTTGTCGGGCGCGACAATGACATTGTCACCATTGATAATTTGTTCGCGCAAAGCCACGGCAACGCCATTACGGCGTTATATGGACTGAGGGGCGTCGGCAAGACAGTCCTAGCTGCGGCGTTCGCGGAGTGGCGTCGCAAGAATTATCGTGCGACTTGGTGGATCAGAGCCGAAACAGAATCGACCATGCGGTCTGATCTTATTGGGCTCGGTGTGCAGCTGGGCTTAGACGTATCCGGCGCGCCGGAAGACCAAGCGGTGGCAATCATCAAGGATAGACTTCGTGTTGACGGACACGACATTTTGCTCATCTTTGACAATGCCTTGGGTCCAGAAGAATTGAAGCCATTTCTTCCACGTGGTCCCCGCATTATCATTACCTCGAATGCGCCTAACTGGGCCGCCATTGCAGTGCCAATTCACTTGGAAGCTTGGACAAAGAATGTTGGTGCTGATTTCTTAGTGGCGCGCACGGGAAGGGCGGCTGAACGCGAAAAAGCTTTAACTCTTTCGGACGCACTGGGTGGCTTGCCGCTAGCGCACGAACAGGCTGCGGCATATTGCGAGCGTGTGGGCATCTCCCTTGCGGAATATACAAAACGCTTTGCAGCCACGTCAGCTGAGGTTTTGGACGTTACCCAAGATGCGCCGCGTGAGTATCGTGACGGAACAACGGTTGCTAAGACTTTCGCATTTGCAATAAACGAGGCTGAAAAGCGCCATCCCAGTGCTCGGCAGCTTATCGCATATGCGGCGCGGCTCGCACCCGAACCGATTCCACTCTATTTTTTTTCGGAAGGGCGTGAGAAATTTCCTGAGCCGTTCTCTTCTTTAATCTTTAGCGGCGGGCTTGAAGATGCCGTTAACGCGCTGCGCGCCTTTGGGCTTGTTGACCGTGAGGCCGTTCCAGACGAGCGCGATCCGAACGTCGTGACCGACTGCATTCGCTTGCATCGTTTGGTGCGTGAAGTTGTCGTGGCAAAGGAGATTGACGCGTATGGCGACATTGTAGCGACACTGTTGTCCGTACTTGCCTCGGTTTATCCAAACGATTCTTACAAGTATCCGGAAGCTTGGCCTAAGGCTCGGCGGCTCGACGCACACGCGATTAGCCTCGTAGATGATACCACGTTGTCTCAAGGAACAGAGGGTTGGGTTGCAGACATTCTTATGGAGCTGGGAGCATACCGATATCGGGTATTGGGCAATTATGCCGAGGCACGCGCATTGTTCGAGCGAGCCCTAGCTACCTTGGAAAGGGTGGTTGTTCCAGATCATCGAAAATTGCGTATTTCAATGAGCTTTTTAGCTCTCGTTTTGCGCGATCAAGGTGATTTCGACGGAGCGGGTTTGCTCTTTCAGCGTGTTTTGGAGATGAACGAGAGTATATCAGGTCCAGACCACTTAGACACCGCGTCCGCCCTGAACAATCTGGGTCTCATTTTTGAGGCTCAAGGCAATTTTGCACGTGCTCGGCCGCTTTACGAGCGCGCGCTTAAGATTCGCGAGAATAAGCTCGGCTCCGAACATCGCGACACGGCCCTGGTTATGGGCAATCTGGGAAGCGTCTTGTATCGACAGGGCGATATGGCAGCTGCTCAGCTAATCTTAGAGCGTGCATTAGGAATCCGCGAACGGTTAATTGGTCCTGATAACCCCGAGATATCGGCAAATCTGTTGAGCCTATGCAGCCTATTCTTTGCGCAAGGCGATCTGGTCAAGGCGCTCGATCTTGCAAAACGGGCGCTGCAAATGGATGAACGCATTTTGGGGCCGGATCATCCTCAGCTGAAAAAATCTACCGAGGCCGTAGCTAGGGTTCTAGACAGGCTTGGACGATCTGCAGAAGCAACAGAGCTACGGAGAAAATTCAGATGAGGCCCCCCCTCACGGCAACTTATCAAACCCCTCCGAAAGCCCGTTCAAACTCAGCGGAAATCCGATGCCTTCTTCCGGCGTCTCGAAAATAATGAACGTCGCGGTCTTGGCGTTCTTTAGCTGACCCAGCAGCTTGTCCTCCAGCACGACCTCGGCGACGCAGCCATTGGGCAGGCAGCGCACGAAGCCTGCGCGGCCGACGTCCTGATTGTCGAGCTTTAGTCCGAGCCCGGAGGGCAGCAGCACGCCGAGCGGCGCGACCACGCGCATCAGCCGGCTCTTCTGGTCGGCGGTTTTCAGCACGATCACGGTCAGGCCCGCATTGGAGCGGTCCTCCGCCACCACGCTCTGGATCAGGGCGCACTGCTCGGCCTGCGCGCCGGGCGGGGTGTCGCAGCGGATCTGCCAGTCGCCATGGGTCGAGCGCACCGCGCCCTGCGCCAGCGCCGGTGCGTTCCAGCCAACAGCGAATGCCAGCGCCAGCCCCGCCAATCCGCTGAGATGTCTTGCAGGCCTCATCCGGGTCGGTCCCATCTGAATTTCCAGCCCATTCCGCCGGGCGAAAGCCGTCTGAACCCACGATGACGGCGCGGAGAGGGCGGACTTCGCTCAATTACCGTCGCCCGAACGGCTCCGCACACGCATTTTACATCACGAATCAGGCGGCTGTGGAGAGCGCTCTCCGAGGGACCATCGCGGCTGGGGTCCTGTCAAGCGTCGAGCGCCTGCGAAAACGCCGGATTGCCCTGATTTCACGGGAAAATGTGATGCGCGCGCAAACCTCGCTTGCGGGCCATTCACAGCCCTACTACTGCATTGCGAGAGCCTGCGAATTATGGTTTGAGAGGCTCTAATTCGGCGTCTCACGATCCGGCCCGCGCGCCCCTGGAGGGTGCGCAATCAGGCCGTTGGCAGGGGCTGATTGGGCGAGCATCCCCCAGCGCGGCGGGACTGCTTCGGGGGACGGTTTTAAGGGAGCACGAACGGCATGAAGCTGTCGAAGGGCCGGATGGGCCGCTGGTTGCTGGGCTTGGCGATTGTGTTTGGCGCGGTCGCAATGAGCCACGTGGCGTTCGCCGAACTGGGTCAGCCGGCGCCGTGGGAATGGAAGCTGCAGGAATCCGGCTCACCGGTCATGGACCGCATCGAGTGGTTCCATACCTGGCTGGTCGTGCTCATCACCATCATCACGCTGTTCGTGCTGGGGCTCTTGATCACAGTGATGGTCAAGTTCAACGCCAAGGCCAATCCGGTGCCGTCGCGGACCACCCACAACACGCTGATCGAAGTGGCCTGGACCTTGTTCCCGGTCATCATCCTGTTCAGCATCGTCGTCCCCTCGTTCAAGCTGCTTTTTCTGGAACTTGACGTTCCCAAAGCGGATGTGACGATCAAGGCTTCGGGCAATCAGTGGAACTGGACCTACGCCTATCCCGACGACAAGATCGAATACACGTCGATCATGTTGAGTGACGATGAGCGGGCCAAGCTCCAGGAGCCGCTGCCGCGCCTGCTCGGCGCGGATCATGCGCTGGTCGTGCCGGTCAACAAGGTGATCCGCGTCCAGACCACCGGGACCGACGTGATCCACTCTTTCGCGGTGCCGGCCTTCGGCATCAAGATCGACGCCATCCCGGGCCGGTTGAACGAGACCTGGTTCCAGGCCACCAAGACCGGCGTCTATTACGGCCAGTGCTCCGAACTGTGCGGCAAGGACCACGCCTTCATGCCGATCATGGTGAAGGTGGTGACAGACCAGGAATATGCCGACTGGAAGAAGTGCGTGCAGGGCGGCGGCAAGGACCCCTGCATCGACGTTCCAAAAGCCAAGGGCAAGACGACAAGCTAAGGGCGACGGGACAAGCCGGCCGGCTCTTTAGCGAGCCGGCTTCAAGGGACTGCAAGGCAGGATTTAAAAATGGCAACGAACGCGACGACCCACGACGATCACGCCCACGACGATCATGCCCATGACCATCCGACCGGCTGGCGGCGTTTCGTCTATTCGACGAACCACAAGGACATCGGCACGATGTACCTGGTGTTCGCGATCATCGCGGGCGTCATTGGCGCGGCGATGTCGGTCGCGATCCGCGCCGAGCTGATGTATCCCGGCGTCCAGATCTTCCACGAGACCCATACCTACAACGTGTTCGTGACCTCGCACGGCCTGATCATGATCTTCTTCATGGTGATGCCGGCGATGATCGGCGGCTTCGGCAACTGGTTCGTCCCGCTGATGATCGGCGCGCCCGACATGGCGTTCCCGCGCATGAACAACATCTCGTTCTGGCTGCTGCCGGCCTCCTTCACGCTGCTCCTGATGTCCTCGTTCTTCGAAGGCGAGCCCGGCGCCAACGGCGTCGGCGCCGGCTGGACCATCTACGCGCCGCTGTCGACCTCGGGCCATCCGGGACCGGCGGTCGACTTCGCGATCCTGTCGCTGCATTTGGCCGGCGCATCCTCGATCCTCGGCGCCATCAACTTCATTACCACCATCTTCAACATGCGCGCGCCGGGCATGACGCTGCACAAGATGCCGCTGTTCGTGTGGTCGATCCTGGTGACCGTGTTCCTGCTGTTGCTGTCGCTGCCGGTGCTGGCGGGCGCCATCACCATGCTGCTCACCGACCGCAATTTCGGCACCACCTTCTTCTCGGCCGATCAGGGCGGCGATCCCGTGCTGTTCCAGCACCTGTTCTGGTTCTTCGGCCACCCCGAAGTGTACATCCTCATCTTGCCTGCGTTCGGCATGGTCAGCCAGATCGTCTCGACCTTCTCGAAGAAGCCGGTGTTCGGCTATCTCGGCATGGCCTACGCCATGGTCGCGATCGGCGGCATCGGCTTCGTGGTGTGGGCGCACCACATGTACACGGTCGGCATGAGCTCGGCGGCGCAGGCCTATTTCGTCGCCGCCACCATGGTGATCGCGGTGCCGACCGGCGTAAAGATCTTCTCCTGGATCGCCACGATGTGGGGCGGCTCGATCGAGTTCAAGACGCCGATGCTGTGGGCGATCGGCTTCATCTTCCTGTTCACGGTCGGCGGCGTCACCGGCGTGGTGCTGGCCAATGCCGGCGTCGACCGCGTGCTGCAGGAGACCTACTACGTCGTCGCGCACTTCCACTACGTGCTGTCGCTCGGCGCCGTGTTCGGCATCTTCGCCGGCTGGTACTACTGGTTCCCGAAAATGTCGGGCTACATGTACAGCGAGGCGATCGGCAAGGCGCACTTCTGGTTCACCTTCATCGGCGTCAACCTGGTGTTCTTCCCGCAGCACTTCCTCGGCCTGTCGGGCATGCCGCGCCGCTACGTCGACTATCCCGACGCGTTCGCCGGTTTCAACCTGATCTCCTCGCTCGGCTCCTACATCTCGGGCTTCGGCGTGCTGATCTTCCTCTACGGGCTGCTCGACGCCTTCATGCGCAAGGTGCCGGCCGCCGACAATCCGTGGGGCGCCGGCGCCACCACGCTGGAATGGACGCTGCCGTCGCCGCCGCCGTTCCACCAGTTCGAAACGCTGCCGCGCGTGCAGTAAGGACATTGCGCGGCGCCTTCCCGGGCGCCGCGCCGTTTTTGAAGGAAGCATCTTGTCCGTCGTCGATCACAACGCCATTGAGCTGCCGCTCCCGCACATCTCGGAAGCAGAGGTCGGCGACTACGTCGCGCTGCTCAAGCCGCGGGTGATGTCGCTGGTGATCTTCACCGCGCTGGTCGGGCTTGCGATCGCGCCGGGCCATTTCCATCCCGTGCTCGCGGTCACCTCGCTGCTCTGCATTGCAGTCGGGGCAGGGGCCTCCGGCGCGCTCAACATGGCGCTGGAAGGCGACATCGACGCTCTGATGTCGCGCACCGCCAACCGGCCGATCCCGCGCGGGCGGGTGACGCGGCAAGAGGCGATGGCGTTTGGCGTGACGCTGGCCTTTTTCGCGGTGATGACGCTCGGCATCCTCGTCAACTGGTACGCGGGGGCGCTGCTCGCCTTCACCATCTTCTTCTATGTCGTGATCTATACGCTGTGGCTGAAGCGCTGGACCGCGCAGAACATCGTGATCGGCGGCGCCGCGGGTTCGCTGCCGCCGGTCGTGGCCTGGGTCGCCGCGACCGGATCGATCTCCGTCGAGCCGCTGCTGCTCTTCCTCATCATCTTCTTCTGGACGCCGCCGCATTTCTGGGCGCTGGCGCTGTTCCGGTCCGACGACTATGCGCGGGCCGGGGTGCCGATGCTGCCCGTCGTCGCCGGTCCCGATGCGACGCGGCTGCAGATCCTGCTCTACACCATCGTGCTGGTGGCGATTGCCGCGGCACCCTGGCCGCTCGGCTATTTCGACGCGGTGTACGGCATCGCCTCGCTGATCCTTGGCGCCGGTATGCTGGCGTTCGCCGTCAACGTCTATGTCAGCCGTGAGCGCACGGCCTCGCTGCGCGCCACGCGGAAACTATTTGCCTTCTCGATCCTTTATCTGTTCGCGCTGTTCGCCACCCTCCTGGTCGAGGTCGTCGTCCGCGCGTTTATTCCGGGGGTCGGGTAGGAGGCATGAGCACCGCCATGGCTGACAAGCGCGAGCCTGATGGAATCGTTCTTACCGAGGCGCAGAAGCGGAGCCGCCGCCAGCGGTCGATCGCCATGGCGCTCGCGCTCGGCGTGCTCGTCGTATTGTTTTTCGCGGTCACCCTGGTCAAGGGGCCGGCCGTGCTGAACCGGCCGCTATGATGGACAGGAAGCAACCACAGACCAGAAAGCCGCGCCTGACCCGCGATGCGGTGGTCGCCGCCATTTGCGGCCTGGTCGTAGTGCTGATGGTCGGCGCGTCCTACGCCGCCGTTCCTTTCTACAACTGGTTCTGCCGCGCCACCGGCTTCAACGGTACCACGCAGGTCGCGACCGCGGCGCCGTCGGGCAAGCCGCTGGAGCGCACGATCTCGGTGCGGTTCGATTCCAACGTCGCGCCGGGCCTGCCCTGGAAGTTCGAGCCGGAGAAGACCCAGATCGAGCTTCGCATCGGCGAGGTGGCGACCGTTTACTACAACGTCATCAACCAGTCGGCGCGCACCACCTTTGGCCAGGCGGCCTACAACGTCACGCCGCTGACGCTCGGCTCCTACTTTCAGAAGATCAACTGCTTCTGCTTCACCGAGCAGACCATGGCGCCCGGCGAGAAACGCGAGATGGCGGTCGTGTTCTATGTCGATCCGGCACTCGCCGCCGATCCTGAGAACGACACGCTGAAGACCATCACACTGTCTTACACCTTCTATCCCGTGCGCGATCCGGCCCCGAAGCCGGTAGCGGCGGGCGAGCGAGATAAGGCTGACAAGGCTAAGGGAAACCTCTGATCGCGGGCATTGCCGCGCGGTCCGATTTTTGGGACGAATAGGGGCCGCTCAGGCGGCACGAAGGAGAGAGCGACAATGGCTGAGGCGCACGCCAAGCATCACGACTACCATCTCGTCGATCCGAGCCCGTGGCCGATCATCGGCTCGATTGCGGTCCTCATCGGCGCGATCGGCGCCATCTGCTGGATGCATCATTTGTTCTCCGCCGCCCCGATCATGTTCGGGGTCGGCGTGGTCGGCGTGCTCTACACCATGGCCGCATGGTGGGGCGACGTCATCCGCGAGGCGCAATACAAGGGCGACCACACCCGCGTGGTGCAGATCAGCCACCGCTACGGCATGATCCTGTTCATCGCCTCCGAGGTGATGTTCTTCGTCGCCTGGTTCTGGGCCTTCTTCAATTCCGCGCTGTTCCCCGCCGATGCCGTGCATGCCACCCGCGACGCGGTGTTCGGCTGCGGCGCTGGAACTGCGATGGGCGCCTGCGGCGTCCCCGGCACCTGGCCGCCAAAGGGCATCGAGGCATTCGATCCCTGGCATTTGCCGCTGCTCAACACGCTCTTGCTGCTGACCTCGGGCACCACGGTGACCTGGGCGCACCATGCGCTGCTCGAGGGCGACCGCGACGGCCTGAAGAAGGGCCTGATCCTCACCATCGTGCTCGGCGCGGCCTTCACCTGCGTGCAGGCCTATGAATATGCCCACGCGCTGTTCCACTTCTCCGGCAACGTCTACGGCGCGACCTTCTTCATGGCGACGGGCTTCCACGGTTTCCATGTGCTGATCGGCACCATCTTCCTGATCGTGTGCCTGGGGCGCGCCTATGCCGGCCACTTCACGCCGAAACAGCATCTCGGCTTCGAGTTCGCCGCCTGGTACTGGCACTTCGTCGACGTGGTCTGGCTGTTCCTGTTCGTCTGCATCTACGTCTGGGCCACCGGCGGTGGCCGGATCGGCGTGATCGGCGAGTAGGGCGCAGGTCCAGCGTGTTACAAGGGGGCGGCCGCGGGCCGCCCTTTTTGTTTGAACCCTCTCCCCGCGTGCGGAGAGGGTATGAGAGCGCGATGTCTGGCGATACTCAACCCACCACCTTCCAATCCGCACTTCGCGGGCTCGCCTGCAAATGCCCGCGCTGTGGCAAGGGCAAACTGTTCGCGGGTTTCCTGACGCTCCGGCCAAACTGCGACGCCTGCGGGCTCGACTACGCCTTCATCGATGCCGGCGACGGGCCCGCGGTATTCATCATCCTGATCGCGGGCGCGATCGTGGTCGGCTCTGCCTTGATCGTCGAGGTGAAATACCAGCCGCCGTTCTGGGTGCATGCGGCGCTGTGGCTGCCGCTGATCCTCGTGGTGACGCTGTGGCCGTTGCGTGCGATGAAGTCGCTGCTGGTCGCGCTGCAGTTCCATCACAAGGCCGCCGAGGGCCGGCTCATCGAGCGTACGCCGAAATGACCGCGAGCGAGACGCGGCAGCGCACGCCGTGGAGTTTCGGCGTCTTCACCCTTGTGATGGTCGCGATCTGCATCGGCCTTGGCCTCTGGCAGTTGCAGCGCCGGGTGGAGAAGCACGCGCTGATCGCGGCATTGACCGAGCGGCTCGCGGAAGCTCCCGTGCCGCTGCCGCCGGCCTCGGAATGGGACGGACTGAACGCGGCAAAAGATGAATTCCGCCGCGTCAGCTTCATGGCGATTTACGCGAAGCTGCCCGACGCCATGGTCTACAGCGCCGGCTCGGCGGTGCGCGAGGATGCGGCGAAGCCCGGCACCTGGGCCTTCCTGCCGGCACGGCTCGCCTCCGGCGAAATCGTCGTCATCGACACCGGCTTTGTCGAGAACACCATGCAGGACCGCAGCGTCGAGGATCGCGCGGTCGCGAAACTCGTCACCGGCCAACCTGCCGCGCTGACCGGCTATCTCCGTTTCCCGGAAAGCCCGGGGATGCTTACGCCCGCGCCTGATAGCAACAAGCGGTTGTGGTTTGTGCGCGATCATCTCGCGATGGCAAAAATGCTCGGCTGGGGCCAGGAAAACGACAAGGTCGCGCCGTTCTACATCGATCTGGAGACGCCCGCGCCGCAAAACGGCATACCCAAGCCGGGTGCCTTGCAGGTGCATCTGAAGGACGATCACCTGCAATACGCCGTCACCTGGTTCACGCTCGCCTTCGCAGTTACGATTGCCTTCGGGGTCTGGTGGCGCAGGCGTGCAAACGCCTGAAAAACGAGCAAGAAGCCGGGGCAGCCGCCCATCTCCAACTTAAGGCGAAGCAGCGAATTTGATTTCTGATGGCAACCGGTCCGCTTTCCGGATGGGCAGGCCGCCGCTATAGTCCACTCCGCCAACAAAAAAAAAGAGGGCCAAGACCCTCGAACAAGGACTTCGGGAGCAAAATCACAAACGCTTAGGGAGAAATTCAGATGTCGTTGACTCGTCGTCAAGCGCTGGCGTCCGGCGCTGCCGTTCTCGCAACTACCATTGCCAAGCCCGCCATCGCGGCCAAGGATCCGATTCCGGTCGGCTACCTGCCGGCCTTGACCGGCCCGTCGTCGTCTACCGGGATCGGCATCAACCGCGGCATCCAGCTCGCGGTGCAGGAAATCAACGCGGCCGGCGGCATCGACGGCCGGCAGCTCGAGCTGATTACGCGGGACACCCAGAGCGATCCGACCAAGGCGGTGAACGGCGCGGCCGAACTGACCCGCGGCCAGAAGGTCTCTTGCGTGTTCGGTCCGGTCAATTCCGGCGAGTCGCTCGCGGTGGTGCCGCTGCTCGCGCGCACCAACACCCCGCAAATCCATCCGTGCTGGGTCGATACCCTGACCGATCCCCAGAAATATCCGGCGTGCTTCCGCAACGCGCCGACCAATCAGCAGATCGGCAGCGCCGCCAACCGCTACGTCACCGAAGTGCTCAAGAAGAAGAAAGTCGCTGTTGTCAGCGACACCACCGGCTACGGTACCGCCTCCGTCAACGCCTATGTGCCGATGCTGAAGGAGAGGGGAGCCGAGGTCGTCTATCAAGGCAATGTCGACGCCGCCAATCCCGACCTCAAGCCGGAACTGCTGCGCATGCAAAGCGCCGGCGCAGAGGCGATCATGCCCTGGAGCGTCAACGCCGGCTTCCTGTCGCGTATCATCAATACGCGAGGCCAGATGGGCTGGGACGTGCCGATCGTCGGCCAGACCACGCTCGGTTCCGGCCAGACCGCGGCGCTGCTGGACAAGCAGGACTATCTGGGGCAAGGTCTATCCCAACAATTTCCGCCCGGTCTGCTTCGATTCCAAGGACAAGCTGACCGATCGCACCAGTGGCTTCCTCGATCGGCTGAAGAGCGCCAAGGTCGACATGAACGACACGTTGTTGTGGTGGATCGCGATGGGCTACGACTCGCCGTATTTGATCGCGGAAGCGATGAAGGCGGTCGGCACCGAGCCCGAAAAGATCGTCGGCTATCTCAACCAGCTGAAGAATTTCCCCGGCATTTACGGTGACATCTCGTTCACGCCCGATCGCCACAACGGCTATCCGGACGAACAGGTAGTCATGGTCGAGGCCAATTCGCTCAAGAACGGCGCCTTCAGGCTGGCTCCCGGCTACAACGCCTAATAATGGTTCAATCCATCATCCTCACGGGGGTGGCGGTCGGCTGCGTCTACGCACTGATCGCCATCGCCTACAATGTGATGTTTTCGGCCTCGCGCGTGTTCAGCTTCACCGCGGGCACGCTTGGCATGCTCGGCGGCGTGTTCGGCTCGCTGTTCATTTCGCGCATGGGCCTGCCGGTCACCGTCGGCTTCCTGCTGGCGCTGCTCGGCGGCGCGATCTTCGGCATCGTCACCGAGATCGTCGCGGTGCGCCCCGTTCTGAAAAGCCTCGACCAGCATCTTTATGTGCTGTCGACGCTGGCGCTGGCGCTGATGGTGCAGCAGTTCACCGCGATCGAGTTCTCCACGGAGCAGCAGCCGTTTCCGCGGCTGATCGACCTGCCGCGCGTCGATTTCGACCAGGCGTTCTGGCTGCCGATGATCGCCTGCGCGGTCGTGATCGTCGGCCTCGAATTGCTCTATCGCCGCACCCTGATCGGCCATGCCTTTCTGGCGATCTCCGAGGACAATTACGCCGCCCGCGCGCTCGGCCTGCCTGAGCGCGGTCTGCGCATGGCGAGCTTCGCGATTGCGGGCGCGATCGGCGCGCTCGCAGGCTTTGCCGGCGGCGAGATGCTGCTCGCGTTTTTCGCCAACGCGCCGACGCTGACTTTCTACGGCTTCGTCCCGGTCGCGCTCGGCGGCATGGGCAATAACCGCGGCGCGGTCATCGCGGGTCTTCTGCTCGGGCTGTTCCAGCAGGCGGCGAACTTCCTGGTCGGCGGTATCTTCGCCTCGGTCGCGGTCTTCACCGTCTTCATCCTCGTCCTGCTGGCGCGCCCCGACGGGCTCGCGGGCGCCAGCCAGCGGCGCCGCGTCTGATGGACACACAGGCGACACAGCTGAGCCCGAGCCGCGCAGACGTGCCCGCCGCGCCAGCGAGCATCGTCTCTGCGCTGCTGCCGTTCGCGGTGTTGCTGGTGATCGGTCTCGCCTTTCCGCTGTTCGGCGGCGGCTACTGGGGCGTGATCGCGACACGCGCCTGCATTTACTGGGTGCTGGTGTCCGGCCTCAATCTCGTGGTCGGCTTCGCCGGCCAGATCGCGATCGGCTGGGTCGCGCTGCTGACGCTCGGCGCCTACACCACGAGCGTGCTCGCGGCCGGCAACGTCATGCCGGCCTGGTCGCCCTATCTCGCGCTCGCGGCGTCAGCCGCGGTCGGCGCGGTGTTCGGACTGATCGTCGGCCTGCCGGCGCTGCGGCTGCGCACCTTCTATTTCGCCATCACCACGCTCGGGTTTGCCACTATCGTCACGCAGGTGGCACTGGCCTGGCAGAGCGTCACCGGCGGCGGCGTCGGCGTGCCCGGACCGATCTTTCCGCCGCCGTTCTCCTCGCAATGGGGCTTCTATTATTTCTGCTTCGGCCTCGCTGCTGTTTGCACCTGGATGACCGCCAACATCGCCGCGAGCCGCTTCGGCCGCGCACTGGCCGCGATCCGCGATGCCGACGTGGCGGCCGAAGCCAGCGGCATTTCCAAGCCCGCGCTGCTGGTCACCGTGTTCCTGTTTGCTGGCGCGGTCGCCGTCGGTCGGGGGCGGGCTGTTTGCCTCGCTGCAATCCTACATCACGCCGGACGCCTTCACGATCGATCTTTCGATCCTGTTCTTCATTGCGATCCTGATCGGCGGCCGCAGCTCGATCATCGGGCCGCTGCTCGGCACGATTTTGCTCACCGTGCTGCCGGAGTTCGCCGCACCCCTGGTGGCGTGGTCGACCTTCCTCTATGCGGTGCTGCTGCTGGTCATCGTGCTTGCGATCCCCGGCGGCATCGCCGAGCTGCTCGATTTCAAGAACCGCCGCCCGCTGGAAAGCGACCGCGCCATCGTGCCGCGACCGGAGTTGGTGGCGCGGCTGCTCGGCACCGCGCCGGACGCCGGCGCGCTGACCCTGCATCAGGTCGCGCTGAGTTTCGGTGGCGTGAAGGCGATCGACGGCCTCGACCTCGAAATCAATCCCGGCCAGGTGCACGGGCTGATCGGCCCCAACGGCAGCGGCAAGACCACCACGCTCAACGTCATCTCCGGCTACTACGCGCCCAAGCAGGGCGAGGTGCGCTTGAACGGCGCCGCATTGCCGGAGGCCGCGCTGCACCTGCGCGCGCAGAAAGCGCATCGCGCGCACCTTCCAGACCCCGCGCATCGTCGGCTCGGCGTCGGTGCTCGAGAACGTCATGATCGGCGGCACCATCGACGGCGAGGGTACCTTCGTCGAGTCGCTGCTGTCGCTGCCGCGGCACTGGCGCGATGAAAAGAGGCTGCGCGAGTCCGCGATGCTGGCGCTGTCGATCGTCGGTCTCGAGCGGCTCGCCCATGTGCGCGCCGACCGGCTGCAGCATTCGGAGCTGCGCTTCACCGAGATTGCGCGCGCACTGATGCTGCGGCCCGCCTATCTCCTGCTCGACGAGCCCGCGGCCGGCCTGTCCGGCCGATGAGATTGCGCGGCTCGCCACGCTGATATCAGCGATCTCGCGCGCCGGCACCGGCGTGCTGCTGGTCGAGCACCATCCCGATCTGATCTTCGACATCTGTCACCATGTGACCGTGCTCAATCTCGGCAAGACACTCGCGGCCGGCACGCCCGCCGACATCCGCTCGCATCGGGAGGTGGTCAATGCCTATCTCGGCGGCTGATCCGCTGCTCGATGTTGCCGGGCTGTCCTCCGGTTACGGCAAGATCGGCGTGCTGCGCGGCATCGACCTCAAGGTCGGCGCCGGCGAGGTGGTGGCGCTGCTCGGCCCGAACGGCGCCGGCAAGACCACGCTGCTCCGCGCGGTGTCGGGCCTGTTGCCGTGGAGCGGGAGCGTGCGCTTCGGCGGGAGAGATCTCGCCGGGCTCAGCCCGCGCGACACCGTGAAAAGCGGACTCGCCCATGTCGTCGAGGGTCATCGCGTCTTCACCCAGCTCGACGTGATCGACAATCTGCTGCTTGCCGCCTACGACCTGCCGCGCGCGCGAGCGCAATGCGCGCGTCGAGGAAGTGCTGGCGCTGTTTCCGGAGATCGCCGCCAAGCGCCATGAGCGCGCGGCCTGGCTTTCCGGCGGCCAGCAGCAGATGCTGGCGGTGGCGCAAGGCCTTGTGCGGCGACCGCGGCTGCTGATGCTTGACGAGCCGTCGGCCGGATTGTCGCCGGTGCTGGTCGACCGCGTGCTGGTCGTGGTGCAGCGGCTGCGCGAGGCGGGGACCTCGGTGCTGCTGGTCGAGCAACTGATCGAGAAAGCGCTCGCGCTCGCCGACCGCGTCTATGCGCTGGCGCGCGGCGGAATCGTGCTGGAAGCGCAGGCGAAAGAGCCTGACCTGCCGCATCGGCTGGAGCAGGCCTACATGACCGGCGGCAGCCACTAAATCAGAATAACGACGGAGACAACCGTGTCGACAAAAATCCAGATCGGAAACTGCACCATCCATCGCATCGTCGAGCAGGAGGGGCCGTTCTTCAACGCCTCGACGTTCTTTCCGACCATCACCAAGGAGCTGCTCGACGAGAACCGCGGCTGGCTGCGGCCGCGCTTCTTCGACGATCAGGACCGGCTGATGCTCTGCATCCAGAGCTACATCGTGAAAACGCCGCACCACACCATCATGATCGACAGCTGCGTCGGCAATCACAAGCCGCGGCCGACGCGCCCGTTCTGGAACATGATGAACTCCGACCGCTACGAGAAGAACCTCGCCGCCGCGGGCTTTTCCGTCAACGACATCGATTTCTGCATGTGCACGCATCTGCACACCGACCATGTCGGTTGGAACACGAAGCTCGAGAACGGCCGCTGGGTCCCGACCTTCCCGAAGGCGCGCTACGTGTTCTCCGATCGCGAGCTGGAGTTCTGGACCAAACGCGAGAAGGACGATCCGTCCGCCTGTCCCTGGATCACCGATTCCGTGCTGCCCATCGTGGCGCTCAATCGCGTCGATATCGTCAAGAGCGCGCACGCCTTCAACGATTTGATGACGCTGATCCCGACGCCGGGCCACACCATCGATCATTATTCGGTGCATGTCGGCAAATCCGGCGCCGACTGCGTCATCACCGGCGACATGATCCATTCGCCGCTGCAGGCGCGCTATCCCGAGCTCGGCATGATGGCGGACTGGGATTCGAAAATCGCCGGCGAGTCGCGGCGGCAATTGTTCGGCCGCTTCTGCGATACGTCCACGCTGATGTGCACGGCGCATTTCCCGTCGCCCTCGACCGCGCGTATCGTGCGCCACAAGGATGCGTTCGATTTCGTGGATGCTTGAAAGTCACCTCTCCCCGCGTGCGGGGAGAGGTCGCCGCGCTCTTGCGCGGCGGGTGAGGGGGACTCTCCACGAACCGTGCTTGTAGAAGCAGCCCCTCACCCCAACCCTCTCCCCGCAAGAGCGGGGAGAGGGGGTTATTGCACCATCCCCGCCGCGATCTTCTCCGCCGACATCAGCGTCGGAAAATTCGTGTTGGCGCAGGGCACCACCGGGAAGATCGAGGCGTCGACCACGCGCAGGCCCTGCACGCCCTTGACCCGGCCTTGGGTGTCGACCACCGCCATCGGATCGTCGGGGCGGCCCATGCGGCACGTACACGACGCGTGCCAGACGCCGATCGCCGCCTTGCGCACGAAGGCTTCCAGCGCCTCGTCGTCGTTCATGACCTGGTCGAAGGTGAATCCCTCGACCACGAAATTGTCGATCATGAAATGGCGCAGCGCCGCCGGGCCGTCCATCATCGCGGCTGCGATCGTGGTCAGCACCTTGTTCTTCGTGTTGACCACGCCGATCTTGCGCACGCGGTCGCTGTAGGAGGCCGGGAACGGTTTGTCGGTGACGGCCTTGACAGATGCGCTCGCTTGCAAGCCCGCCATCTTGCGGAAGCCGCTCATCAGCCGGTCGAGATCGCGCCGGTCGGACAGCAGGTTGAATTCGACGGTCGGCTCGGCGCGGAAATCCCGCGAGGCGAGCTTGACCTGTCCGGTCTCGGAATAGGTCTTGTTGACGAAGGCGAGCAGCGAGCCGATCTGCGCGCCGACCGAATGCCAGGCTGACTTGCTCATGACCGCGACGAACATGTCGCCCTTGGGCACGCCGGGCAGCCCCGAGGAATAGCGGAAGCCCATCTGGATGTGCCGGCGCGTGTGCTCGTTCATGCGCGCGCCGCGCCGCACGAACGACGACAGCGAGATCGAGGGATGATCCATCAATCGCTGGCCGACGCCTTGCAGTCCCACCAGCACGGGAATGCCCATGTCATGCAGATGCCCTACCGGGCCGATGCCGGCGCGCAGGAGATGCGCGGGCGAATGGATTGCGCCGCAGGACAGCACCACCTCGTTGCCGCGGAATTCCTGTTCGGCGCCGTTCACCATCGCTTTCACGCCGACGCAGCGCGTGCCGTCGAACAGCAGCTCCTTGACCTGCGTGCGCGTCGAGATCGTCAGGTTCGGCCGCTTGCGGGTCTCGCGATCGAGATAGCCCATCGCGGCCGAGACGCGCTGCTCGCTGGCATTGGAATGCGTGATCGGGAAATAGCCGTCGGAAAACTCGCCGTTCTGATCGGGCAGATAGGTCATCCCGGCGGCGTCGCAGGCCTTGGCCACAGCGGCCGAGTGTCCGGTCCAGTGCTCCCGGGGAATTCGGCGCACCGGGATGCGGCCGTCCTTGCCGTGATACGGCCCGTCGAAATCGAGATCGCGCTCGACCTTCTTGAAATAGGGCAGCACGTCATTCCACGCCCACCCCGAGGCGCCGCGCGACTTCCCACTCGTCATAGTCGGTCGGCGCGCCGCGATTGGCGAGCTGGCCGTTGATCGAGGAGCCGCCGCCGAGCACGCGCGCCTGCTCGTATTTGCGCAACGGAGGCCGCTCCTCGGGATTGTTGTGGCTGACGATCTGCGTGGTGACCTTCAGATCGGTCCAGTGAAAGCGTGGATCGAAATAGGCCAGCCCCGAATAGCTGTCGCGGATTTCCGCCGGCTCCTCGCCGGGCGGCGTGTCCTGGCCGGCTTCGAGCAGCAGGACCTTGTTGGCGCTTTTGGCGGAGAGGCGATGGGCCAGCACCGATCCGGCCGAGCCGCCCCCGACGATGATGTAGTCGTACACTGGCGCGTTTCCCTTGTTCTTTGTTGTCGGTGAAAGCTAGCGCAGGTCTAAGGGCGCGTCACTGCTCTCTCAATGCTGTACACCTCTCCCCACACGCGGGAGAGGCGAAGAGCCACTGTGTCTTTTTTTGCACGACGGGCAGCGCATTCGCATGCGTGTCATGCGCAAATTGCCCGTCGTGTTAATTTGCCGCATGCCTGGTCTGTTTCCGAAAAACGGAACATGTGCTTTAATCCGCCCACCTCGCCCCAACACGAGGGACGTTCGGCCGATCGTCACGACACGTGGGGCGGGATGCGGTGGACGCGGAGGCGTGCAGGCGATGCGCGCTGAAGCGTACGGTCAAGCCGTGTGGTCCTGATTCCCCGACGCTGGAATCAACCCTTGTCGAGATGATCGATAAGGCGACGGGGGCTAGCAAGCCCGGTACCCCGGGGAGAGCACGGAGCAGCCGATAAACCCATCGCGCAGGGAATGCCGGATTGTTTCGGCGACCTGTGGTGACTTTGCTTGTGTGCTTTCTCACTTCGCACACAAGGCTGCGGGTGCGCTGAGCACCCGGCATTCCCTGCGCCCTCTGTTTTCGAGGGTGATGTTTTCAAGACTCGGACGCTATCTGCGCCGCGGGAATGTGGAAGTGTGCGCCGTCGTCATTGCGAGCGAAGCGAAGCAATCCATTCTTCCGCTTGCGGCACTATGGATTGCTTCGTCGCTTCGCTCCTCGCAATGACGAGCGGCGGGTAGTCGGGAACGTCAAGAACCCGTTTCCCTCAGGCTTCAAAACCCACTATGGTGCCGACCGATCCGCAACAGTGCGGATCAATGATCATTCAACAAAATCAAAGGCTTGAGGCGAAGAAAAAGCCTTTGGAGGGTGGTTTGACGCGGTATGTTTCGACCCGGGGCGAGGCCCCGGCGTTAGGTTTCTGCGACGTCATGCTGACCGGGCTCGCCCGGGACGGCGGCCTCTACGTGCCCGAAACCTGGCCGCAGCTTTCGCCCGAAACATCAGCCGCGTTCTTCGGCCGGCCCTATTGGGAAGTCGCGGTCGACGTGGTGCGTCCTTTCGTCGGCGGCGAGATTTCGGATGCCGATCTCGGCCGCATGGCGAACGAAGCCTACGCCACCTTCCGTCATCCCGCCGTGGTGCCGCTGAACCAGATCGGCTCGCATCAATTCGTGCTTGAGCTGTTCCATGGACCGACGCTCGCGTTCAAGGACGTGGCGATGCAGCTGATCTCGCGGCTGATGGATCATGTGCTCGCAAAGCGCGGCCAGCGCACCACCATCGTGGTCGCAACCTCGGGCGACACCGGGGGCGCTGCGGTCGACGCGTTTGCCAATCTGGAAAATGTCGACCTGATCGTGCTGTTCCCGCATGGCCGCATCTCCGAGGTGCAACGGCGGATGATGACGACCACCGGCGCATCCAACATTCATGCGCTCGCTGTCGAAGGCACGTTCGACGACTGCCAGGCGATCGTGAAAGGCCTGTTCAATCACCACCGCTTCCGCGACCAGGTCTCGCTGTCCGGCGTCAACTCGATCAACTGGGCGCGCGTTGTCGCGCAGATCGTCTATTACTTCACCTCCGCAGTGGCGCTCGGCGCGCCCTCGCGCGCCGTCGACTTCACCGTGCCGACCGGCAATTTCGGCGACATTTTTGCGGGCTATGCGGCCAAGCGCATGGGCCTGCCGATCCGCCGGCTGCGCATCGCGGCGAACGTCAACGACATCCTGCCGCGCACCTTGAAGACCGGCATTTACGAGGTGCGCGAGGTGCACGCCACCGCGTCGCCTTCGATGGATATCCAGATCTCCTCGAATTTCGAGCGGCTGCTGTTCGAAGCAGGCCAACGCGACGCCGCCACCGTGCGGCGGTTGATGGAACTCGTTGAAGCAGTCCGGCCGCTTCGTGCTGCCGGACAAAATGCTCGCGGCGATCCGCGAGGAGTTCGACGCCGGCCGCGCCGACGAGACCGAAACCGCGGCTGCGATCCGCGCCGCCTGGCGCGAGGCCGGCCAGCTGGTCGATCCCCACACCGCGGTCGCGCTCGCGGTTGCCGATCGCGACACCTCGGACACCAGCGTTCCCAACATCGTGCTGTCGACCGCGCATCCCGCAAAATTCCCGGATGCGGTGCATGCGGCTTGCGGCATCCGGCCGCAATTGCCGGCCTGGCTCGACGGGCTCATGACGCGGCCAGAGCAGGTGAAGATCGTCCGCAACGATCAGGCCGAGGTCGAAAAATTCGTGCTGTCGGCGAGCCGCGCCGCCACACAAGGAGTGAGTTGATGGCTGTCGAAATCACGAAGCTGGAAACAGGGTTGACGGTCGTGACCGACGCCATGCCGCATCTGGAGACGGCCGCGCTCGGCGTGTGGGCCGGCGTCGGCGGCCGCGACGAGAAGCCGAACGAGCACGGCATCTCGCATCTGCTCGAGCACATGGCTTTCAAGGGCACGGCAACGCGCTCCTCGCGCCAGATCGTCGAGGAGATCGAGGCGGTCGGCGGCGATCTCAACGCAGGCACATCGACCGAGACCACTGCCTATTATGCGCGGGTGTTGAAGGCGGACGTGCCGCTGGCGCTCGACGTGCTCTCCGACATCCTGACCAATCCATCCTTCGTGCCCGATGAGCTCGAGCGCGAGAAGGGCGTGATCGCGCAGGAGATCGGCGCCGCGCAGGACGCGCCCGACGACGTCATCTTCGAGCATCTCAACGAGCTCTGTTATCCCGATCAGCCGATGGGCCGCTCGCTGCTCGGCACCACAAAGACGTTGCAGCGGCTCGACCGCGACATGCTGCGCAACTATCTCACCACCCATTATCGCGGTCCCGACATGGTGGTGTCCGCAGCCGGCGCCGTCGATCACAACAAAGTCGTTGCCGAGGTGGCCGAGCGCTTCAAGAGTTTCAACGGCGCGCCGGCGCCGAAGCCGCAAGCGGCGATGTTCGGCAAGGGCGGCTCGCGCGTGGTGCATCGCGAGCTCGAGCAGGCGCATCTGACGCTCGCGCTGGAAGGCGTGCCGCAGGGCGATCTGTCGCTGTTCTCGCTGCAGGTGTTCACCAACACGCTCGGCGGCGGGATGTCGTCGCGCCTGTTCCAGGAGGTGCGCGAGAAGCGCGGCCTCTGCTACGCGATCTACTCCTTCCACGCACCCTATACCGACACCGGCTTCTTCGGCCTCTACACCGGCACCGATCCGGCAGACGCACCCGAGATGATGGAGGTCGTCGTCGACGTCATCAATGAGGCGGTCGAGACCCTCAGCGAGTCCGAGGTGGCGCGGGCGAAAGCACAGATGAAGGCGGGGCTGCTGATGGCGCTGGAAAGCTGCTCCTCGCGCGCCGAGCAGCTAGCGCGTCACGTGCTGGCCTATGGCCGGCCGCAGACCACGGACGAGTTGATCGCGCGGATCGACGGCGTCAGCGTGGAGTCGGCGAAAAATGCTGCGCGTGCGCTGTTGTCGCGCAGCCGGCCCGCCGTGGTCGCGCTCGGCAGCGGCCGGGGGCTGGACACGGCGGTGAATTTTGCGGAAGGATTGGTGCAGTCGAAGGCGAAAGCGCGCTTGCACTAACCTTTGACGCGGGGGAGCATCACCCATGGCCCTGTTTCGTTTGCCATCTTCCGGACCGGCCGCGCTGGCCCCGCGCGGCCATGGCCTCGTGCTGCGCGCGCCGCAAATGTCCGACTTCCTGCAATGGGCGCATTTGCGCGAATACAGCCGTGAATATCTGACGCCTTGGGAGCCGATCTGGCCGTCGGACGACCTCACCCGTTCGGGTTTCCGCCGCCGGCTGCGCCGCTATAGCGAAGACATCGCCGCCGACCGCTCATACCCGTTCATCGTTTTTCGCGAATCCGACGGCGCCATGTTAGGTGGCATCACGCTCGCCAATGTCCGGCGTGGCATCGTGCAGGCCGGCACCATCGGTTACTGGGTCGGCCAGCCTCATGCGCATCGCGGTTACATGACCGCTGCGCTGCGCGTGCTGCTGCCGACCCTGTTCGGCGAGCTCAATCTGCATCGCGTCGAGGCCGCCTGCATTCCCTCCAACGCGTCCTCGATCCGGGTGCTGGAAAAATGCGGCTTCTCCCGCGAGGGGCTGGCGCGCCGTTATCTCTGCATCAACGGCGTCTGGCAGGACCACCTGCTGTTCGGCCTGCTGCATGAGGATTTCCGCGGTTAGGGCATGATCCGGAAAAGTGTGAAGCGGTTTTCCGAAAAGATCATGCCCCAAACAAAAGACCTACTATTGCAGCATGAGCCACGCCTTGGGTTTGCCGACATCGCCCTGTTATAAATTCCTCGTTCGGGGGCGGCCGGACGATTTCGGGGTCATCCCATGAGTAAGACGCGGTTCATCAAGATTACCTGCGTGGCTGTGCTGTCGCTCGTGCTCGGAAGCGCGTGGGTCGCGCCTGCGTCCGCGCAATCGCTGGGCGACCGCTTCAAGGGGCTTTTCGGCGGCAAGAAGGACGAGCCGCCGCCGGCCGCCTCGCTCGACCCGAAGCCCGAGGTCAATTGTCCGCAGGTGACGATCCGGTTCGGCGCCTCGACCTATGCGGTCGCGGCCCCCGGGAAGCAGGCGGTCGGCAACGACGTGCGCTTCCAGGTCTCGATCGGCAAGCTCGCGCGCGAATGCATCAAGGCGGGCGACGAGATCACGGCGCATATCGGCATCCAGGGCCGCGTCATCGCCGGTCCCGCCGGCGCGCCGGCCACCGTCGAGGTGCCGTTGCGCATCGCCGTGGTGCAGGGTGGCATCGGCGAGAAGGTGATCGCGACCAAGGCCTACACCACGACGGTGGCGATGTCGCAGGATGAGAGCGTGCCGTTCACCTTCGTCGCCGAGGATCTGGTTTATCCGGCGCCGGTCGGTCGCGCCGGCGACAACTATATTTTCTATGTCGGGTTCGATCCGCAGCTGGTGTCGGCGGAGAAGCCGAAGCCCGCGAAGAAAAAGAAATAGGAGACATCGCCACGTGACGCTGCGTAGGGTGGGTTAGGCGCGACTTGTCCGCCGAAGCTCGAAGAGCGAAGGCGGAAGCGCCGTAACCCACCACTTCTCCATCAGCGGTGACAAGAAGAGGTGGGTTACGCCCTTCGGGCTAACCCACCCTACAAAGCAAACAAAAAGCCGCCGTGGTTTCACGGCGGCCTTTGAAGACGAAGATATTCGAAGAAGCTATTTTTGACTCAGTTCAGTTTCTGCCGGACTTCGGCAATGCCCTTTGCGAGCAGGTCGTCGGCGACCTGGCCCTTCACCGACTGCGACAGGATCGTGCCGGCGGCCGTTACGGCGGCTTCCGCGGCGGCGGCGCGGACGTCGGCCACTGCCTGGGCTTCGGCGAGCGCGATCTTGCTCTCGGCGGTCTTGGTGCGGCGGGCGACGAAGTCCTCCATCTTGGTCCTGGCGTCGGCGGCGATGCGCTCGGCCTCGGACTTCGCATTGGCGACGATGTCGGCCGCCTCGCGTTCGGCGGAGGCGCGGCGCGCCTGGTACTCGGCCAAAACCTTGGCGGCCTCGTCCTTGAGGCGGCGGGCGTCGTCGAGTTCGGCCTTGATACGTTCGGCGCGGTGGTCGAGTGCGGTGAACATCGTGCGGTGCACGCCGAGCCAGGCGAACACGCCCATCAGGATGACGAACGCGATCGCTACCCAGGTCTCCGGATCTGCAAACATCGGATTATCCCTTCAACGTCGCATCGACCGCGGCTTCCACCGCCTTGCCGTCGGGTGCGGCGCCTGTGAGGCGCTGCACGATGGCGCTGGCGGCGTCCGCGGCGATGCCGCGGACATTGCTCATCGCGCTAGCGCGGGTGGCGGCAATGGTCTTCTCGGCGTCGGCGAGCTTCGCCGCGAGCTTCTCTTCGAGCGTCTTGCGTTCGGCCTCGGAAGCCGCGTTCTGCTTGTCGCGGGTCTCCGCGCCGATCGCCTGGGCCTTGGAACGGGCAGCGGCGAGATCGGCCTCATAGGCCTTCAGCGCCGCTTCCGACTCGTCCTTCAGCTTCTGGGCTTCGGCGAGATCTCCTTCGATTTTGTTCTGGCGTGCATCGATGATCGCGCCGACGCGCGGCAGCGCGAAGCGCGAGACGATGATGTAGAGCGCGACAAAGAAGACGACCAGCGAGACCAGCTGCGAGGGGAAGGTGGACGAGTCGAACGGCGGAAATGCTCCGCTGTGCTGACCGCCTTCCGCTTTGGTGTGGGCGCCGGTCTTCTGGCCTTTTGCTGCGCCATGACCCTCAGCCATGGGGTTCTCCTGTTGCTGTCATGCGCGCCACGGGGAAGCGGCGCGAGACAAGGCCGCTCAGAACACGAACAGCACGAGCAGCGCGATCAGCAGCGAGAAGATGCCGAGCGCTTCGGTCAACGCGAAGCCGAAGATCAGGTTGCCGAACTGGCCCTGGGCCGCCGACGGATTGCGGATCGCAGCGGCGAGATAGTTGCCGAAGATCACGCCGACGCCGATGCCCGCACCGCCCATGCCGATGCACGCGATGCCCGCGCCGATAAGTTTTGCTGCTGCCGGTTCCATTTTTTGCTCCTTGAAGAAAGACAGGTGTGGGTGGAAGATTTTCGGGACCGCTCAGTGTCCGGGATGAAGAGCGTCGTTGAGGTAGATGACGGTCAGGATCGCAAACACATAGGCCTGCAGGAACGCGACTAGGATTTCGAGGGCATAGATCGCAATCGTCAGCGCCAGCGGCAGCACGCCGCCGATCCAGCCGACGGCTCCGAGCGAGACGCCGAGCATGGCGACGAAGCCCGCGAACACCTTCAGCGCGATGTGGCCGCCCAGCATGTTGGCGAACAGACGCACGCTGTGCGAGACCGGCCGCAGCAAGAACGAGAAGATTTCGATGAAGACCACGATCGGCAGGACGAAGATCGGGATGCCCGAGGGCACGAAAATCTTGAAGAATTTCAATCCGTTCTTGTAGATGCCGTAGATCAGCACGATGAAGAAGACGAGCAACGCCAGCGTCGCCGTGACGACGATCTGGCTCGAAATCGTGAAGGCGTAGGGGATGATACCGATGAGGTTCGAGATGCAGATGAACATGAACAGCGAGAAGATCAGCGGAAAGAACTTCATGCCGTCCGCGCCGGCGTTGCCGCGAATCGTGACGGCGATGAACTCGTAGGTGATCTCGGCCATCGACTGGAAGCGGCCAGGGACGAGCTGTCTGGTCGCGGAGCCGCCGATCATCAGAACCGCGATGAGCACCACCGCCAGCAGCATGTAGGCCGACGCATTGGTGAAGTAGATCTCGTGACCGCCGATCTTGCCGATCTTGAAGAGATTGATGACGTTGAATTGATGGATCGGGTCGAGGGTCATCCGCGCGGCTCTTGGTCCGCCGGCCCCAGGCCGGCATTCGAAAATCTGTCTGTCCTGACTTCCACCGGTTCAGCGATTGCGGGACATGACCCCCGCGGTTCTCACCAGGTTGATCAGTCCGGCTACGAAGCCGAGCAGAAAGAACACGATGAAACCGAACGGCGAGGTCGACAGCAAACGGTCGATACCCCAGCCAATCGCCGCTCCGACGACAACGCCCGCGACCAATTCCGAAGAGAGGCGAAAACCGCGCGCCATGGCCGAGGCCCTGGCTGCACCGTCCTCGCTTCCACCGGGTTGGTCAGTTCCGATTTTCCGGCTGTCGCGAATTTCGGACAACCGCTTGTCGAGACTTCCGAGCCTTGCGGAAAGCGCAGCTTCGTCAGGCGATTTATCGCGATTTCCGTCTCGGTTGCGGTCCGTGCCATCCGACATCTTGTGGAGACCCGATCCGACGCGCCGGATAGAGGAAATTGCGCCCCGTCGCCTTTGAAAGCCGCGCGGACCATACTTACCGCACCCAACCAAGTCAAGATTGCGTGTTAATCGATTACCCGTTTGATTTTTATGGCTTATTTCGCTTGTTTTGAACCGTGCGCAAGGCTCGCATCGCACTGCAGCAGCCGGTGTCCACAAGGACCTCGCTTGCACCCGTCGGAGCGCTCTGTTGGGATGACAGAAAGCCTCCCATTCCGCTTGTCTGGAGACCGCATGTCCCGCCAGATCGACTATTATTTTTCGCTGTCCTCGCCATGGGCCTATATCGGCCACAAGGCCTTCCGAGACGTCGTTGCGACCCATGATGTGAAGGTGAACCACAAGCCGGTGGTGCTGGTCGAACTGTTCTCCGAAACCGGCGGCCTGCCGCTGATCAGACGCCATCCGGTGCGGCAGCGCTATCGCTTGATGGAGTTGCAGCGCTGGCGCGACAAGCGCGGGCTGAATTTCCATTTTCGGCCAAAAGCTGTGCCGCTCAACGCCCGGGTCGCCGATGGCGTGGTCATCGCGGCGCTCGAGGCGGGTCTCGATCCCGATCCGTATTTGCGGCGCGGCTTTTCTGCACTGTGGGAGCAGGATCTCAATCTCGCCGATCCCGATGTCGTCGCGAAGGTCGCCGACGAGGCGGGGCTTCCCGGCAAAAAGCTGGTCGAGCGCTCGGCCTCCGATGACATCACCGCGGCCTATGAACAAAACCGGCAGGACGCGATCGCAGCCGACGTGTTCGGCTCGCCGGTCTATGTGCTCGACGGCGAAGTGTTCTGGGGACAGGACCGCATCGAATTGCTGGCGGATGCGTTGAAAAGCGGCCGCAAGGCCTATAGCTCCAACGTTTAGGGGCGGTGAATTGTCAGGCGGAGCCACACCATGATTGCTTCGAGATTGTCCTGGCTTGTTGCGGTTACATGTCTTGCCGGACTTGCGCCGGCTTTTGCCGCTGAGACGCCCGACGCCGAAAACGGTCGTTACACGCTGCAGCCGTCGGGCGACAGCATGATACGGCTCGACACGCGGACCGGCACGGTTTCCAATTGCAGCAATTCGGCCGCGGGCTGGGCCTGTTATGCCGTGCCCGATGAGCGCGCGGCGCTCGATACCGAGATCGGCCGGCTGCAGGTGGAGAATGCGAAGCTGAAAGAGCAGCTGGCTTCGCGCGAGCCGCTGCCGGTGCCCGGCAAGATCGAGGACGCCTTGCCAAAATCGGACAAGCAGGCGGCGCCAAACGCGGCCGACGGCCAGCGGGCCGATGGCCAGCGGGCCGATGGCCAACGCAAGATCGAGATTCCGCTGCCGAGCGATCAGGACATGGACCGCGTGATGTCATTCCTCGAGCGCGCCTGGCGGCGGCTGATCGACATGGCGAGCCGCGTGCAGAAAGACGCGTCCGGAAAGCTTTAAACGCCGTGAGCCAATCCCGACAGATATCGCGCAGCCGGACGTCGGCCGTGCGCGTCGACAGCGTCATCAGCGCGCTGCTGACGGTGCAAACCCAAGGCAAGGGCTTTGTCGATCTGACCGCCGAAATCGCCAAATTCACGCGCGAAGCAGCCGCGCATGAGGGTGCGGTGACGCTGTTCATCCGTCACACCTCGGCCTCGCTCACCATCCAGGAGAACGCCGATCCGTCGGTGCTTGCCGATCTCAAGACCGCGCTTTCCCGGCTTGCGCCCGAGGATTTCGCCTGGACGCACGACACCGAAGGCCCCGATGACATGCCGGCGCACGTCAAGACCATGCTCACCAGCACCTCGCTGCAGATACCCGTCATCAACGGCGAGCTTGCGCTCGGCACCTGGCAGGCGATCTATCTGGTCGAGCATCGCAGCCGTCCGCACGCCCGCGAGGTGGTCCTGCAATTTATCGGCAGTGCCAGATGAAAACGGCCGCGGATTGCTCCGCGGCCGTTCGTATCGAAGGGACTTTTCGACGATCAGGTCTTGGTGATGTCGACGTCCTTGGTCTCGGGCAGGAAGAAGAAGCCGATGACCGAGCTCATTAGCGCGATTGCGACCGGGTACCACAGGCCGGAATAGATGTTTCCGGTTGCGGCTGCGATCGCGAACACGGTCGCCGGCAGGAAGCCGCCGAACCAGCCGTTGCCGATGTGATAGGGCAACGACATGCCGGTGTAGCGGATGCGGCTCGGGAACAGCTCGACCAGCCACGCCGCGATCGGTGCGTAGACCAAGGTCACGTAGATCACGAGGAGCCAGAGCAGGACCGTCGTCATCACATAGTTGACCTCGTTCGGATCGGCGGACGCCGGATAGCCGTGCGCCTTGATCGCCGCGGCGACATCCTTGCCGAAGGTCGGGCTGGTGGCGTCCAGGGTCTGCTCGCCAACCTTGACCTTGGCCTTGGTGCCGGCCGGGGCAGATTCGTTGCTGTAGTTCACCGACGCGGTGACGAGCGCGGCCTTGGCCACGTCGCAGCTCGTGGTGAACTTCTCGGTTCCGGTCGCCTTGAACTGGAAAGAGCATTCATTGGGATCGGCGATCACAGTCACCGGAGATGCGCTGAGCGCTGCCGCAAGTTTCGGATTGGCGAAGTAGGTAATTCCCTTGAAGATCGGGAAATACGTCACGGCCGCCAGCAGGAAGCCCGCCAGGATGATCGGCTTGCGACCGATCTTATCGGACAGTATGCCGAAGATGATGAAGAAGGGCGTGCCGAGCGCCAGCGCGATCACGATCATGATCTGCGCCGGGACGGCGGCGACCTTGACGGTCTGGGTCAGGAAGAACAGCGCATAGAACTGCCCGCCGTACCACACCACGGCTTCACCGGCGGTGGCGCCGAGCAGCGCGAAGATCGCGATCTTGGCGTACGTCCAGTTGCCGAAGGCTTCGGTCAGCGGCCGCTTGGAGGTCTTGCCTTCCTCCTTCATCTTCTGGAACACCGGCGACTCGCTCAGGCTCAAGCGGATCCAGATCGAGACGATCAAGAGGATGCCCGAGAGCAGGAACGGAACGCGCCAGCCCCAATCGCCGAAGGTTTCTTCGCCCTGCCAGCTGCGGATGCCGAGGATCAAGAGCAGCGCGAGGAACAGGCCGAGCGTCGCGGTGGTCTGAATCCACGAGGTGTAATAGCCGCGCTTGCCGGGCGGTGCATGCTCGGCAACGTAAGTGGCGGCGCCGCCATACTCGCCGCCGAGCGCGAGGCCCTGCACGAGGCGGAGCAGGATCAGCACGACCGGCGCGGCGATGCCCCAGGTGCCGTAACCCGGCAGCAGGCCGATGAAGAAGGTGCCGACGCCCATCAGCGTCATGGTGATCAGGAAGGTGTATTTGCGGCCGATCATGTCGCCGAGGCGGCCGAAGATCAGCGCGCCGAACGGCCGCACGGCGAAGCCGGCGGCGAAAGCGAGCAACGCAAAGATGAAGCCGACATTCGGCGGCACGTTGGCGAAAAAGTATTTCGCGAGGAACACACCGAGCGTTCCGTAGATGTAGAAGTCGTACCATTCGAAGACGGTGCCCAGCGACGAAGCGAAGATCACTTTTCGCTCTTCCGCGGTCATGCCGCCCGTGCGGACTCCGCCCGCAGTTGCTGCCATTGTCATTGCGTTATGCTCCCCGACGATTTTGACGATGAAAGGCCCTGCCCCTGTGCCTGCCGGACCACGTCCAGCATGGGGCCTCAACTCACGGTAACATTGCGGTGAAAACCGTCCAAATAAGACTTTTGGCCGTTGTGCGAATTAATGTGGGGAGGCTGTTCCAGCTGGATTGGGCGGCTTCCCTCGCGATCCGCTATTGCGGCGCACAACGGCTGTTAACTGCGCTTCCGTGAGGCGCCATTGCGTGCTTGCATGCGTTATACCAACGCAAGAGAATCAGGGTTGAAAACTGCCCACGACTGCCTGCACAAGGAGTCGCAGGGTCATCGCCAAGGACGACAAGACAAATAATGCCTGCTGCCAGCACCCATCTCGTCATCGCCGACGATCATCCACTGTTTCGCGATGCCTTGCGACAGGCGGTCGCAAGCGTCGTCAGTACGGCCGTCATCGACGAGGCGGGATCGTTCGAGGATCTGACGACGCTGCTGGAGCAGGACTCCGACGTCGACCTGATCCTGCTCGATCTCTCGATGCCCGGAATTTCCGGCTTCTCCGGATTGATCTATCTGCGCGCGCAATATCCGGCGATCCCGGTCGTGATCGTATCGGCGAGCGACGACGGCGCCACCATCCGCCGCTCGCTGGATTTCGGCGCCTCGGGTTTCATCCCGAAGCGGTTTGGCGTCGACACGCTGCGCGACGCGATCATGAAGGTGATGGACGGCGATGTCTGGGTTCCGCCGGATACCGATCTCACGTCCGCTGCCGATCCTGACATGACGAAGCTGCGCGATCGCCTGGTGACGCTGACGCCGCAGCAGGTGCGGGTGCTGATGATGTTGTCGGAGGGACTGCTCAACAAGCAGATCGCCTACGAACTCGGCGTCTCCGAGGCTACCATCAAGGCGCATGTCTCGGCGATCCTGCAAAAGCTCGGCGTCGAGAGCCGCACCCAGGCCGTGATCGCCGCGGCAAAGATCGCCGGCAGCCAGTGGCGGCAGAGTACGCCGTCGGAGCAGTAATCGTCATTGCGAGGAGCGCAAGCGACGAAGCAATCCAGACTGTCTCCTTGGATGCATTCTGGATTGCTTCGCTTCGCTCGCAATGACGAAGGCTACTCCGCCGCGACCATCTGCTGGGTGCGCCACTGCCCGAGCAGCGCGCGCAGCGAGGCCGGTTTCACCGGCTTGTTCAGCACCGCAATCTTCTCCTCGCGCGCCGCGGCGCGGACATTCGGGCTGCGGTCGGCGGTGATCAGGATGGCGGGCATGTTCTCGCCGAAACGGCGGCGGATGTCGCGGATTGCGGCAACGCCATTGCCGCGATCCAGATGATAGTCGACCAACAGCCCGGTGACACTGCCGCCGGCCGCTTCAATCGCCTCCATCGCCGCTTCGGGATCGGTGACCGCGATCACCTCGGCGCCCCATGCGGTGAGCAGTGTCTTCATGCCGTCGAGGATGGCGAGATCGTTCTCGATGCAAACGATCCGCGCGCCGGAAATCGGCGCCAGCGACAGCGGCGTGGCGATGGTCACCGCGGCGGTGTGGTTGACCGCCTTCGCGGTCGGCACCGTCACCGAGAATACCGAGCCGCCGCCCGGATTGGAATCGATCGCGATGCCGTGGTTGAGCACGCGCGCCAGCCGCTCGACGATCGACAATCCCAGTCCGAGGCCGCGCGCGATCCGTGCGCCCTGCTCGAGACGGTGGAACTCCTTGAATATCTCGCCGCGCTTGAGCGGCGGAATGCCGACGCCGGTATCGTAAACGCCGATCTGCAGGGACTCGCCGCGGCGGCGGCAACCGACCAGCACACGGCCCTGCGGGGTGTATTTGATCGCGTTGGAGATGAAGTTCTGCAATAGCCGCCGCAGCAGCGAACGGTCGGATTCCACCGGCAGCGAGCACGTCACGAAGCTGAGCCGCAGGCCCTTGGCGCGCGCGATCGGCGCGAACTCGATTTCGAGCGAGCGCATCAGGTCCGCCATCTTGAAGCTGGAGATCGACGGCGTCATGGCGCCGGCGTCGAGCCGGGAAATGTCGAGCAGCGCGCTGAGGATTTCCTCGATCGCCTCCAGCGAGTCGTCGATGTTCTCGACCAGCCTGGAGTCGTCGCCCACGCTCTTGCGCTCGACCAGGCTCGTCACATAGAGCCGCGCCGCATTCAACGGCTGCAGGATGTCGTGGCTTGCGGCGGCGAGAAAACGCGTCTTCGAGATGTTGGCGTCTTCGGCCGCGCTTTTCGCCAGCGCCAGCTGGGAATTGAGGCTGGTCAACTCCTCGGTGCGGTCGCGCACGCGCTTTTCCAGCGTCGCATTGGCGCGCTCCAGCGCTTCGGCCGCTTCAAAGGACGGCGTGACGTCGGTGAAGGTGATGACGAGGCCGGTATCCGGCATCCGGTTTGAGCGAACCTCGATCACCATGTGACGGTCGGGCAGCCGCTCCAGATACGGCTCGCCTTCGGCCGTGTACGCGGCGAGCCGCCGCTCCATCAGCGCTTCGCTGTCGCCGGAGCCGGGCGGATCGATGCCCATCTGCTCCAGGATATCGCGCAAGGGAATCCCGATCTGCACCAGTTGCGGCGGCAGCGCCAGGATCTCGGCGAATTGCCGGTTCGAGCAGATCAGCTGCAATTCAGTGTCGAACACCGCGATGCCCTGCCGCACGTGATTGAGCGCGGTCTGCAGGATTTCGCGGTTGAAATGGAAGGCGGCATGGGAGTCGTCGAGCAGCTTTAGCGCGGCTTTGGCTGAGACGGTGCGCTTGCGTAGCAGCAGCGACATCACCAGTCGGGAGGACGCAGCACCGATCGAAGACGCAATCAAATGCTCGGCATGCTGCAGCAGCTCGAAATCGGCGGGCGCCGCCGGGTCGAGCGGCGTATTGTGGGTCGCGGCGAAAGCCTGGAACGAGCGGCGGGCGCGGTCGGCGCCGAGATATTGCGCGACCGTGCTCTGGATGTCCTGCACCGTGACGGTCGAGCGCCAGCGGCGGAAGGTCGGCGACATCGGCGCAAGCTCGCTCGGCACGAACAGATCGGCCTGCAGCCGCTCGATAGAGGAGGGCTGGCGCGCCAGCGAGAGCACGATGTAGACCAGCTGGTTGAGCGTCAGGCTCCACAGCACGCCGTGCAGCAGCGGCGGAAGTTCCGTGCCGAACAAGGCCTGTGGCCGCAGCGCTTCGATGCCGAACGGGCCGTGCTGCAGGAACAGGATTCCGGCCGGGTTGCTGTCGAGGAAAGACGGAATGAACAGCGTGTAGCCCCACACCAGAAAGCCGACCACCATGCCGCCGATCGCGCCGCGCGCGGTGGCGCGCCGCCACAACAATCCGCCGAAGAAGGACGGCGCCAGTTGCGCGATCGCGGCGAACGACAACAGGCCGATCGCCGCAAGCTGCGTATTGCCGAGCGCGCGATAGTAGAAATAGGCCATCAGCATGATGGCGAAGATCGCGAAGCGCCGGACCTTCAGCAGGAAGTCGCCGAAATCCTTGGTCTGTTTGGGCGAGCGCGGCTCGCGCTGCAGCACGAGCGGCACCACGATGTCGTTCGACACCATGATCGACAGCGCGACGCATTCGACGATCACCATGGCGGTCGCGGCCGACAGTCCGCCGAGGAACACGCCGACGGACAGTAGCGGCGCATCGCCCTCGATCGGCAGCGCCAGCACGTACATGTCGCTGTCGACCGCGCCGAACGGAAAGCTGACGAGGCCGGCGATCGCGATCGGAATCACGAAGACGTTGATGGCGACGAGGTAGAGCGGAAACAGCCAGCGCGCGCGAGAGACTTCGGCATCGCTGGAATTTTCCACAACGCTGACATGGAACTGGCGCGGCAGCAGCAGGACGGCGGAAAACGACAGCAGCACCATGCAGAGGAAATTGCCGATGGTCGGCGTGTACTCGAGCGCACGCACGGCTTCCGGCGTCTTGGCGGCGCGCTGGATCAACTCGCTCGGGTGGAACATCCAGAAGGTGATGAAGGCGCCGACCGCGATAAAGGCGACCAGCTTCACGACGGATTCGATGGCGACCGCGAGCATCAGGCCGTGCTGGTGTTCGGTGGCGTCGGTCTGGCGGGTGCCGAACAGCACCGCGAAGGTCGCCATCGCGAGCGTCACCATCAACGCGATGTCGCCGATGATGGGAATTTTGGAGAAGGCCTGGTCCTCGCTGAGGATGGTTTCGAGCGAGGAGGCCATCGCCTTCAGCTGCAGCGCGATGTAGGGCACCGAGCCGATGATCGCGATCAGCGCGACGGTGGCGGCGACCGCCTGGCTCTTGCCGTAACGCGCGCCGATGAAGTCGGCGATCGAGGTGATGTTCTGCGCTTTCGCCAGCTCGATGACGCGCCGGAGCAGCGGCGTGCAAAATCCGATCATCAGGATCGGACCGACATAGATCGCAAGGAAATCGGTCGAGGTGCGGGTGGCGAAGCCGACCGAGCCGAAGAAGGTCCAGGACGTGCAGTAGATCGCCAGCGAGAGCGGATAAATCCAGCCGTTGGCGTTGCGACGCTCGGCCGGCGACAGCCGGTCGCCATAGCTCGCCAGCAGGAACAGGCACCCGATGTAGCCGAAGGCGGCTGCGATCACGCCCCAGTCGTGCAGCATCGCGGTCTTGGTCTCCCTGGAACTGGCCGCCCCTTTGTCCTGGGAAAGACTACTCCCTGCCGCCTCGGCAGGCGACAGCGATTTTCCCGCAAAATCCGGGATTTAGGGATGTCGTTAAGGCGAGGAGCGGTTACTCGGCCGCCAGCGACTTCCGCTTCAAGGGCAGGCCCAGCCGTTCCCAAACCTGCAACAGCGCCTCGGCGAGCGCGTCGATCAAGTGGTCCTCATGATAGGGCGAGGGCGTGATGCGCAGCCGCTCGGTGCCCTTGGCGACCGTCGGGTAGTTGATCGGCTGGATGTAGATGCCGTGCTCTTCGAGCAAGAGGTCGGAGGCGTGCTTGCAGAGCTCGGGATCGCCGACAAACAACGGAACGATGTGCGTGTCGCTCGACATCACAGGCAGGCCGGCGGCGGACAGGATCGCCTTGACCCGGGCGGCGCGGTCCTGGTGGCGCTCGCGCTCCCAGTTCGAGGTCTTCAGGTGCTTGATCGCTGCGGTCGCGGCCGAGCAGATCGGCGGCGGCAACGCCGTGGTGAAGATGAAGCCCGGCGCATAGGAGCGCACGGCGTCGATGATCTCGGCCTTGGCCGCGATGTAGCCGCCGAGACAGCCGAACGCCTTGGCGAGCGTGCCTTCCAGCACGTCGATGCGATGCATGACGCCGTCTCGCTCGGCAATGCCGCCGCCGCGCGAGCCGTACATGCCGACGGCATGAACCTCGTCGACATAGGTCATGGCGCCGTATTGCTCGGCGAGATCGCAGATTTTCGCGAGCGGCGCGACGTCGCCGTCCATGGAATACAGGCTCTCGCAGGCGATCAGCTTGGGGCGATCGCCGGCGGCACGTAGCAGCTCTTCCAGATGCACGGTATCGTTGTGGCGGAAGATCTTGCGCTCGCAGCCGGAGCCGCGCACGCCCTCGATCATCGAATTGTGGTTGAGCGCATCCGACAGGATCAGGCAGTTCGGAATGAGCTGGGCGATGGTGGCAATGCCAGTGTGGTTCGAGACATAGCCCGAGGTGAACAGCAGCGCGGCTTCCTTGCCATGCAAGTCGGCGAGCTCATGCTCGAGTTGCACGAGGGGATGATGCGTGCCGGCGATGTTGCGGGTGCCACCGGCGCCGGTGCCCACGCGGGTTGCGGTCTCCACCATGGCGCCGACCACCTTCGGGTGCTGGCCCATGCCGAGATAATCGTTGGAGCACCAGATCACGACATTGCGGACGCCCTTCGGCGAGTGCCACAGCGCGTGCGGAAAGCGCCCGGCGATCCGTTCGAGGTCGGCAAACACACGGTAGCGGCGCTCGTCATGGAGGCGGCCGAGTGCGGCACTGAAGAACTGATTGTAATCCATCGCAAAACCTAGAGGGAACCGGGGAAAGGCTCCTACCTTTTTAGAGCCTTTCCAGCTTGGCTGTCGAGAACGAATCCAGCCTGCGGCATACCGCAGCAAGCGAGTTTAAAATTTGATCGAGATCAATAGTTTAATGGAAACCAGGACTCCCGCCGGGCGGGTTGATCACGTGGTCCTGAAGCGCAGCACGCCGTCGGTCTCCGCCGCGGTGAGGCGGCCCTCGTTCAGCATGTAATTGACATGGGCGATCAGTTCGCCCGCCGCAAAGCCCATCTGGTGCGGATCCAGCACGTGTTTGTGGAACACCACAGGGACCAGTTCCTTGGAGGTCTGGGGAACGTCGAGGCAGGCTTCCGCAATCAGTCGGCAGCGCTCCTCGTGATGATCGGCGAGCTGCTTGATGCGGGTCTTCAGCCCGTAAAACGGCACGCCATGGCCGGGCAGCACCATCACGTCATAGGGTAGCGTCGTGGTGAGGCTCGCGAGCGAGAACAGATATTCGCCGAGCGAGTTCTGGTCGGGCTCGACCGCCCAGACGCTCACGTTCGGCGAAATCTTGCTCAGCACCTGGTCGGCCGACAGGAACAGCTTGTCGGCGGCGCAGTACAACATCACCTGGTCGAGCGCGTGGCCGCCGCCGGTGATGACCTTGAAGCGCCTGGTGCCGATCGTGATCTCCTCGCCATGCGAGATGCGGCGATAGGCCGGCGGCAGGATCGAGACGCGCTTCAGATAATCCTGGCCGCGGCCGAGCAGCTTTTCGGTCAGGCTCTCGTCCATGCCGTGACGGCGGAAGAACAGCCGCTGCGCATTGCGCCGCTCATCGGTGCCGCGGTTCTGGTGATAGACCGACTGCAGATACTCGACCTGCGACATCACCAGCGGGCAGTTGAAGCGCTCGACGATCCAGCCCGCGAGTCCGACGTGATCGGGATGGGAATGGGTCACGATCAGGCGTGAAATCTTCACGCCCTTCAGCGGTCCTTCGAGGAGCAATGTCCACGCCGCGATGGTTTCCTCGTTGCCGAAGCCGGCATCGACCGCCGCCCAGCCGTCGCCGTCGGCGAGCAGATAGATGTTCACATGGTTGAGGCGGAACGGCAGTTTCAGCCGCAGCCACAACACGCCGGGCATTACCTCCACGACCTGGTCGTGCCCGGGATGGTTCTCCCAAGGGTAACGCAGCGCCTCGGCGGAGGAATGAATCTTTTCGCTCTTCGAATGCATGGCTCTGGCTTAGCCGCACAAGCGGCGCGGCGCCAGCCGAAAAAGCGGCATGACCGTCATTCCGGGGCGCGAGTGAAACGAGCGAACCCGGAATCTCGAGATTCCGGGTCTGGTCCTTCGGACCATCCCGGAATGACGACTCTTTTTTACTATCGCGCTTAAGCCGCGCGGATATTGACCAGGAAGGCGTCGATCTCGGCGCGCAGGCCGTCGGCTTCCTTGCGCAAGGCTGCTGAGGCATCCAGCACCTTGGTCGCCGCCGCACCCGCTTCGCCCGAGGCTGTGGAAACGCCGACGATATTGCTTGAGACCTCGCTGGTGCCGCCCGCCGCATGCTGGATGTTGCGCGCGATCTCGCGCGTGGCCGCGCCCTGTTCCTCCACCGCGGCGGCGATCGCCGTGGTGACGTCGTTGATCTCGCCGATGGTCTGGCCGATGTTCCTGATGGCATTGACCGCCGAGGTCGTCACCGACTGCATGCTGGCGATCTGACTACGGATTTCGTCGGTCGCCTTCGCGGTCTGGCTCGCGAGGCTCTTCACTTCGGAAGCGACCACCGCAAAGCCGCGGCCGGCTTCGCCCGCACGCGCCGCCTCGATGGTGGCGTTCAGCGCCAGCAAGTTGGTCTGCGAGGCGATCACCTGGATCAGGTCGACCACTACCGAGATGCGGCTCGCATTGTCGGCCAGGCCCGCCATGGTGGCATCGGTAGCGCCGGCTTCTTCGACGGCCTTCTTGGCGATTTCGGCCGAGGTGACGACCTGACGGCCGATCTCCGAGATCGAGGAGGACAATTCCTCGGTGCCGGCGGAGACCGTCTGCACGTTGACCGAGGTCTCCTCTGCCGCGGATGCCACCGCGTTGACCAGCGCACTGGACTGATCGGCTGTCGTGGCCATGCTCTGCGCGGTGGTCTGCATCGAGTTGGCTGAATGCGAGAGGTTGTCGAGCGCATTGCGCACGGTCGCCTCGAACTCGGCGATGCGCCCTTCCATGCGCGCGGCGCGCTCGCTCTTGCTGACGCGGTCCTGGTCCTGGTCGGCGGAGAGCGCGCGCGCCCGGATCATGCTCTCGCGGAACACCTGCAGCGATTCCGACATCTCCGCGATCTCGTCGTGCTGGTGCGAGCGGTAGATCTCGCTCTCAAGATCGCCGTCGGAGAGCAGCTTCATCGAGTGCTGCAGGCTGCCGATACGGCGCAGGATGTTGCCGCCGACATAGAGCCAGACGAACAGCACCGAGCCGACCAGGGTCGCGGCACCCATCATCAGCATGATCATGGTCGCGAACGAAATCTCCTGGCGCGCGTGGAAGGCGGCGTCGTTGGTTTCCTTCTGCACGCCCTGGACCAGCTGCTGCACGCTGATGTCGAGGCCGACATTGAGCTTGCGCGCCTCGTCGAGCACGGTCTGACCGTAGTCGAGCGCGTCGAGCTCCTTCTGACGCAGCTGGAACACGCTGGTCTTGCCGGCGCCGAAGGCGAGCAGCTTCTCGGCTGCCTCGCGCAGCGTTTTGGTGCCCGCGTTCTCCGGGAGGAGATCGAGGTTGGAACGCAGGCGTCCCTGCGCCCCCTTGAATTCCTTTTCGATGTCGTCGAGCTTGTCGCTCGAGTTTGCGGACAAGGTCGCGATCAGGTCGGCGACGGCGAGATTGCCGCTGGCGACGACGTTGCCGAGCTGGCCGATGGTCTGGGCTGCTTCGGTGGCGTCGCTGGCGCTCAGATTGGCCGAACTGAGAATGGCGTTGACCCTGGTCTGCGCGTCGAGCATGGACGGGCCTGCGGCGGCGACGAAGACCGCCTGCGCGGCGCGCATGGCGTCAAATTGCTTGTCGTGCTGGGCGGCGGCGCCAAGCCGCTCGCGGGCGGCTTTGATCAGGCTTTCGGTGGCCTCGCCGATGTTCTTGATGGTCTCGGAGAGGGCGGTGACGGCAGTCCTGTCTGTGCTGAGCTCGATGACCTCGCCGAGCTTCAACTGCGTTTCCTGCTGAATCTCCTTCAGCTTCTTGATGCGCTCGGCCAGCGCATCCTCACTCTGCGCGGCAAGCAGCGCCGGGCCTTGGGCGGCAAGGCTTGCTGCCTGCGCCGACAGCTGCAGACTTGTGGCGAGGCGGGGAATGTTCCGCCCGCTGAGGTCTTCCATGATGCCGCCGAGGTTGCGCAGCACGAGGCCGGCGCCGGCCGAGATCACGATCGTCATGGCGGCGATCACGGCGAAGGCGGCAAACAGGCTGCCCCTGACCCCCAAACGCAGCCGCAACACGCCGAAAACCCTGCCCAGACCCAACCGAACCGCCATGCCCGCCCCCGCAACCCAACGTGAAATTACGGGCGGTAGTATCGCGGTACGGGGTTAACAAAATCAGGAAATTTGGCGGAAGATCAGCAAAAAGGCCGGCTCGCGCCGGCCTTTTCACGCCCCCCAACTCGTGTAGCGCGGATCAGTACCGCGCGACCATCGGCGCAGCCAGGTTGAAGCGATAATTCACGCCGGCCTTGATGACATGGTCGTCGGTGGTGAAGGTGCCGGTCGGCACCAGCGCCAGCGGCGCGGTGAAACGGGCATCGCCGAAATTGTAGTACATGTACTCGGCTTTGGCCGACCAGTTCGGCGCGAACATGTATTCGACGCCGAGGCCGATGGTGTAGCCGTTCGTGTGATTGGTATCGGTCGCGAACGCGACAGGCACGCCGAACGCCGTCACGGTCTCGTTGTTGTCGGAATAGGCGTAGCCGCCCTTCACATAGAGCAGGCCCGGACCCCAGGTGTAGCCGACGCGGCCGGTGATCGAGCCGAGCCCGCGCTGGTTGTTGATGTAGGCAAGACCGCCCGGGAACACGGCGCCGACGTTGCCGGACAGCCAGCTGTATTGGGCTTCGGCGCCAACCACCCAGTTCGGCGCGAACTGCCAGTCGCCGCCGGCCTGCAGACCGCCGACGAAACGGCCGTTGCCGTTATTGCCGGTGCCGAGCCCGGAGAAATTGTTGCTGCTGGAGAACGCGCCGCCGGCATGCGCGCCGATGTAGAAGCCGGTCCAGTTGTAGAGCGGCGCGGCGTAGGCGGGCGCTGCCTTATAGGGCGCGCGATAGCCGAGGTCGGCGGCATGCGCGAACGAAGCAGCGCCGAGCGCCGCAATCGCCACCGTGGTGAACAGAAACTTCTTCATCGATCGACTCCAACGCGAGACTGGCGTGAGGCGCCGCGCACGGCGCCACTCATGGGAGTCGAGATAGAGCGCATTTGAATAAAATGCTGTCACCGCGATAGCCCGGCGGCTTTCAATCCAACGTGTCGGGACGCAAACGTTTTGTTGTGATTAATGCGGCGTTAAGAGGCGGTGAAGAAAGTCTTAAGATCGCCGAAGCGCCGTTCACGCAAGGCGGCGGCGCACCTCGTTGCGCATCTGCTCGCGAAACTCGTGCCGGCGCGCCGGGCGATCCTGCTCGCGCACATTGTAATGGTCGATCACGTTGAAGTTCTCCAGGATCGGATAGCGGTCGCTCGCCATCGCGAGGATGCGCAGCAACTCGGACGCGGGACCGCTCGCCCCGGTGACCTCCCAGCGGCGGACGGTGTCGGCGTTGTCCGCCGGCAGTCCGCACAGTTTCGCCATGTCGGCCGCCGACAACGCGCGGCCGATCGCCTCGCCGAGATCCTCGCGAAGCCGCTTCAATTCCGAACCCGTCATTCCCATCCTGTTCCCGCGTGTGCAGCGAATCGTGCGGATAGATTTGAATGACCGGTGCGGCGAGAAGATGGTGTTGCCGCCTGCAGCCTCAGGCGGCAGGTCTCCCGACCTTACGCGGCCGAAGGTGCGCCTGCATGATCAAGGGATCGCGCAACATGGCGCGACACGCCATTGCGATAGTCAATGGGATCGATGACGTCCCGGCCTTGTAGGCGTTCCAGGTGCTCAGACTGACATCAAGCAGATCGGCAACCTCATTATTTGAAAGGCCGGTGGCGAGCTGCCAGCTACGGGCATCGTTCTTGTTGAACTTCTTCTGTTCGTTGGCAAGCAGCATGAGATGCGTCGCGTCGATCGCGAGGTCGCCGTCATCCCACACGACGGCACTGCCGTAGTTGCCAATCATGGCCTTGCTGAAGATCTGCTTCCTGTTCAGAGCCGCCAGCGCCTCGCCGCCTGTGGCTATCCAGCCGGTCAGGTTCACATCGACCGGGGTTCCCTTACCCTTCCATTTCACTCGCAAGGTGGTGGGGCCCGAGGCCGAAACCTTCTCGATGCGCGATGTCTTGTTGTTGGTCATCTACGGCTCTTTTCTCATATCACCGGAAAGCGCGGGTTGATCCTGTTCCATTCCGCCTTGATGATCGAAAGGTTGTTCCGTGCCCATTCCAGCACGGTCCGCCGAGCCGACGGAGGAAGCGAACCGGCATAGAAGGCAAAAGTCTCAATCTCGATCAGGGCTTCGAAGTCCGGGTGAACGGCGTGGAAATGGGCCGGCAGATGATCATTCGCATAAACGGTGATGATGATCTTGCCGATGGTGTGAAGTCGTCCCATGGGACCTCATGGCGAGATTAATATAGTCCGGAATTTGGATGATGTAAATAAGCCATCCGAAATTCGGATGGGCTTTCGGGTGCCAAAAATGGAAGAATCTGGTACTACCGGACAGGATTGAACCGTCGACCTCACCCTTACCGAGTGCTCTGCCACTGAGTCACGTCAGCATGCCGGGTGCGGCGAGATGATGTTGCGGAATTTAGATGTGGAACGCGCCGCGTTCGTCCTTACTCCAGCGTCAGGTCCGCCGACTTGATGATATCGCCCCACCGCTTTCGCTCGTCGTCGATGAACTTTGCCGTTGCCGGCACGTCCATCGGCGCGGGCTGAACGCCGAGCTTGACGAATTGGGTCTGGATCTCCGGCTCCCTCAGGATTTCGGTCACCGCCGCGTTGAGCCTGGCAACAATGGCATCCGGCGTGCCTTTCGGCGCGACCAGCGCAAACCAGGTCACGGAGACGAAATCGGGGACGCCGGATTCGCGAATCGTGGGAACGTCGGGGAGGGACGGCGCGCGGTCCGGCCCGCAGACGCCGAGGATGCGAAGCTTGCCGCCGAGATGCAGGTTCATCGACGAACCGATATTGTCGAAGAACACGTCGACGGTGTTGCCCATGATGTCCTGCAGCGCCGGCGCCGTGCCGCGATAGGGGACATGCACCATTTTGATGCCGGTCAGTTTCTCGAACAGGAGCGGCGTCAGGTGCGACGTCGATCCGTTGCCTTGCGAAGCGAACGTAACCTTGCCCGGGTTGGATTTGGCGTAGGTGATCAGCTCCTGCACGGTCTTGGCCGGAAAATCCGGCCGGACATCGAGGACGACGGGTGCGGTGCCGAGCACGGTGATCGGCATGAAGTCGGACGGGCGAAAGGCCAGCTTCCTGTAGAGGCTTTCGTTGATCGCAAGCGGGCCGGGAGGACTGGCGAACAGCGTATAGCCATCCGGCGGGCTGGTCGCGGCCGCCTCGGCGCCGATATTGCCGCCGGCGCCCGACTTGTTTTCGATGATGACGGCCTGATTCCATTTCTGCCGCAGCCGTTCGGCGATGATGCGCGGCAGGGTGTCCGCCGTTCCGCCGGCGGGGAATGGCACCACGATCTTGATGTTTTGCGACGGATAGGTCGACGCGTCGTCGGCGCGGCAGTCGGCTGGTTGAAATGCAACGAGGAGGGCAACCGAAAATAATGCGATCGTTCGTAAGGTCATGACTGAACCGGAAGCGGTTGGAGTTCGCCGAGAGCCGATACGCCGGATTCGACAAAGGCGTCCGCGAAGAATTGTGCCTCCGGCAGTCCGTGTGCTTCGATAAAGGATTGCTGCGCGGCGGACACCATCAGCGGATTGCCGCAGGCATAGACGTCGGTGCGCGCAAGATCGACGCGGTCCTCGCGGACGGCGTTGTGAACGAGACCGGTGCGGCCGCGCCATGACGACGCCGGTTCGGACAGCACAGGTGTGAAGGAAAACCAGGGCAGGCGCTGCGCCCATTGCGCCGGCAGATCTTCGAGATAGATGTCCTCGCGGCGGCGCGCGCCCCAATAAAGATGCATCGGACGGCGATTGCCGGCATGGATCGACGTTTCGATCAGGGACTTGATCGGCGCAAAGCCGGTGCCGCTGGCGAGCAGAATGACGGGTCGCTCGGTCGCACGAAGATAGAAATCGCCATAGGGGATTTCGACCTGCAGGGGATCGCCGGCCGATAGCTTCGACAATGTCTCAACCGAGAACTTTCCGCCCGCGACATGGCGGATGTGCAATTCGGCGCCGTCATTGTGGCGCGCGGCGTTCGCCATCGAGAAATTCCGGCGATCGCCGTCGGCCATGATGACCTGCAGATATTGTCCGGCCTTGAACGGCGCGCGCAAGCCGATCGGAAAACGCAGGTTCACGATCGTGACGTCGCGGGCCGGCCTCACGAGCCTGAATATCCCTGCCGTGATGATTTTGCGGCGGAAGATGTCGATGCGTTCGAAGCGCTTCGGGCGGATGACGAGATCGGCGCGCGGCTGGGCACGGCACATCAACGCCGTGCCGTCGCGCGCGGTCCTGCGACCGCGGCCGCGTTGCTCGACCTCGCCGTCGACAAGCCCGGCCTCGCAGGTGTTGCACGCGCCCTTTCGGCACGACGACGGCATGGAATATCCGGCGCGTTCGGCGGCATCGAGCACGAACTCGCGCGGTTCGCAGGGGAAGGCGGCCTCGTGGCCTGCGACTTTGACGGTGAACGTCACAACGGCAGCGCCAGCAAAGTGTCGAAACGCGAGCTGTCGCAGACCACGATGCGCTCGCGCAGTTTTGGCGCGCCGCCGTTCATCCGATAGAGATCGATATAGCGCCCGGTCGCATAAACATCGGTGGTGCCGTCGCGCATGATGCGGGCGACCATAAACGACGTCTCGCTGCGCACGCCGTCCGGCGCCTCCGACAATATCCAGGGCTGTCCGAAGAAATGCCGGTAGCTGTGACGCTCATAGATGTTGGCTTCGCGCAAGGACGCCACCCGATCGCGCAGCATGCCCTTGGAGTTGGCGAAGATAACGCCGGCTTCCAGGCCCTGCGAATGATTGTCCGACGTCGTGATCTTGTAGGTGCACTCGTCGTCGAAGAAGTCTGGCCATGCCTCGAGATTGCCGTTGTCGATGCAGCGGGCATAGGCGTTCTGCACATGGTTGATCAGGCCGACGATGTCTTTCACGTCGGACACCTCTACAGGCCCATCTGCGCGCGGTAAGCCTTCCAGAAGCCGCGCACGGAGGCCTCCGTCACGCGGCTCTCGCTGGACTCGGCCTCGGTGCCGCCCATTTCGAGCACGGCTTCCTCGCCGGCCGCGCCCGCGATGCCGCGCTGGACGAAGCCGCCGACGCAACCGTCTTCCATCGAGATGTAGCCGGCGGGACCGACGAGGTTGGCCTGCTTCAGGCGGATCATGCGCTGCTCCGGCGTATCCTCGGCGAAGCCCAGCAAGGTCCAGTGCAGGTCGGTGCGGTCGACGCCGCGCGGCACGATCTGGCGCACCGCGATCGCGTTCTGGATCTGCTGCAGAATGAACGTCGGGAATGTCGAGAGGATCTGCAGCGTGACGTTGTCGGGGAACTCCTTGAAGCTTTGCAGCAGCGAGGGATCGGCGAGCTTGAACTCGCTGTCGGAGCGGATGTTCTGCTCGGCATAGTCGTTGTTTGTCCCGCCCGCCGCGGTGTCGATCGCGGAGAAGCTGATGTGATGCCCGCCCGAGGGGTCGACGATGATGCCGCCGGTCTGCGACAGGCGGTTGAGCTCGAAGGTGGTGAAGAACAGATGCAGGATGCTGGCGTGGTAGGAGTCCTTGACGTTCTCCATGTAGAGCTTCCAGTTGTTGGGAAGCGCCTGCGTATAGCGGCCGAGCACGACCGGCGTGCGTCCGCCCATCACCCGGCCGATGCGCGTATAAATCTCTTCGCCGAGATGTTCCTCGAGCGGCGGAACGTCGTTGGAGAAACTCCCGAAGATGATGCCGAAGGCTTCCGCCAGCCGCAGCTTGCGCGGGTTGTGCTGCTCCATGCAGAACGAGGCCGACATTCCACCCTTGCCCTTGATGCCGTCCTTGAAGGCGACCTCCTTGAGGTTGCCTTGCCGGTCATAGCTCCAGGCGTGATAGACGCAGGTGAAGGCCTTGGCGTTGCCGCGGCTCTCCAGCGCGATCAGCGCGCCCCGATGCGCGCAACGGTTCTCGAAGGCGTAGAGCTCTCCATCGGAGTCTCGCGATACGATGACCGAGGTATCGCCGACGAAGGTCGTGACGAAATCGCCGGTGTTCTTCACCTCGACGGCGAGGCAGAGATAATTCCACGATGGTCCCTGGAAGATGCGGGTCTGTTCGGCGGCGTAGATGCCACGGTCCTGGAAAATCCAGTAGGGCACGCGGGTGATGCCGTCGTTCGGCCAAACCATCGGAGAGGGATTGTGAGCTGTCTGCGTGACCTGATCCAGCATGAAACCTCCGGGCAGCGGCGCCAGCGTTGCTGACGGGCATTATAGAGCTTTCGCGACGTCAACCAATGGCTTGCGCGGCTGCAATGCTTGCGCTCTTCTCATGACACGACCGCGTTCAGGTCGATGCAAGCAAGGGGGGAATGGAAATGACCATTAAACTGTTCCTTTCGATTCTCGGAGCGCTTGGCGTTCTTCACGGCCTCGCGTTCGTGATCGTGCCCGGCACGGTCGATACGCTTTACGGCCTGGTCGGCTCGGAGCCGGTGACGTTGATGAGCAGGTTCTTCGGTGGAGCGCTGATCGCTTGGGGTGGAATCCTCTGGGCGACGAAGAGCTTTCGCGACGAGGCCGCGATACGTGCCGTGTTGCAATGTACGGCCATTGCCGATGCCATCGGCTTCCTGACCGCGATCGTAGGCACAATTGCGGGCACGCTCAATGCGTCCGGCTGGGTGCCGGTGGCGATCTATGCGTTCGGAACGGTGGGTTCGATCTACTTCCTGGCGGGCCAGAAAAAACTTTTGGCCGCCTAGGCTGGTGCTGCAGCACAGCGCGGGTTGGTTTGCCTCGCGCCGCCGTCCAGAGGACGGCGGCGCTGGCTGAGGCTTCGTGATTACTTCATTCCGGAGTCGCGTTTATTCTTCATATACATGGCTTTGTCGGCGGCACTGACCTGGCCCATCATCATCGGAGATGCGGCAGGCGCGGGTGCGGCAGCGGCCATTGCTTTCGGCTTCTTGGCGGCCAAAGCGCCCGAGGTGGAGAGGGCGAGAACAGCAAGACCGATAACGACGATTTTCTTCATACTCAGCTCCCTAATCTGAAAAGATACGCGGCACCAAGCTACCGCAGGGAGATTTCGGCTGCAAAGTGTTTCGGCGCGGGGTTTGCCGCCTTCGCCCCCGCACCGGGAGCCCGGGACCGGGCTAAAGGCGCGACGGGTCGGCGACCGTCCAACGATCGTAGTCCAGCTCCACCGTCAAATTGGCCGCCCTGCAATAGAATCGGCCTTGCGTCCCGATTGCGCCGGCGTCTATCGGATCTGCAGCAAGCGGAGACGTCAAATAACTCCACGTGATGACGCCGGTTTGGCTGTTCTTCGATCCCGTATGGCTGTTCAGGTGAACGGTCCAGATCGGCAGTCCGTGGGCAGCGCACCAGCTTGTTTGCGCCCGAAAACAATACAGCGCCGTCTTGTATCCGGCGGCTTGAACGACCTCGAGCCACTTCAATACGTAGGACTCGTAGGGGCTATTGGCGGGAAACGCCTTCTCGACGTCCAGGAATAAAGTCTGTCCGGGCTGGAAGCCCGCGCGCTGCGCCAGAGCGATCGCTTCGGCCGCGTCTACTTGCCCGTCGTTGAGAGGATTGGTGGGCGGAGGCACGCTCGAGCTGCCCTGCGGCTCGGCCCCGACGTAGATCGGCGCCAATCCCCATCCGGCCCTGGTCAAATAGTCGGCCGCCGCGATCCATCCGGCATCCACCCTGTGCGGGATGGCGCGGGCGGGCGCGTGGGTGAGATAGAGCGCGGTCACCGCGAAGCCCATGCTCCGGTAAGCATCCATTGCGGCTTGACCGGGGTAAGAACCCGCATCGAGACCGGCGTAGGTTATCTGGGTGCTTTCCGGCTGATTACCTTCAGCCGCAATTTCCGATGCCCCGGCGAACGCCTCGTCTTCCATGCTCGCCGCGCGGACTTCGCTGGTCATGCGGTGCTCCCTGGTTGGCGGCCTCGGTTGCGGCACCGGGCCGAGCGGTTTCGAGTTCGATGTGCTTGGCGCGAGGCGGCACGCGGCCAGAATGGCGCCACGAGAAAATGTACACGCAGTAATTGAGCAATCCTGCTGCGGCGCTGAACCGTTGTCAATCATGCGATGCGCCGGCGCCGCGCCGCGACTATCGGTTCTCCCTGAAGTTGTGTAAGATCGCCGCGCGCGAAAATGCAAAAGCGGTCTCGCGGCCGTTGAGCAGTTTCCTCAGTCGCGCCACAGGGAGGGCGGTATGCAGAACCAGATCGGGACTGTTTGCGACGAGTGGGACTACTCGGCGAGACGTTGTGCTTCGCAAATACCGGTGTTCCAGAAGGCCGGCACCCTGGCGTGCCATTTCACGACCAAGATGGCCATCGACGCCGACGGTGCGCCGAAGGCCTATTTTCCCGGCGAGCGATTTCCCGCGAATAACCACGACTGTTTCGATTGGCTGGATAATCTCAACCCCGCCGACCAGCACGGCGTCCAGGGGCAAGGCGGTGCGCTCGGTCCGGCTTCGGGATTCGTCATCTCCGGAACGGCTTTGATGAACGCGGATTTCGCGGCCAACGATACCCGACATTATGTCGACGCAAGCTCCATACCGTATGTCGTCTTGACGGGTTCGTCTCTGCCGGTTCCGGCCGGATGCGTTCTCAAGAAGGGCTGCATCGCCTTTGTCGTCGACACCAAGACGGGGATCTATTCCGGCGCGATCTATGGGGATGCAGGACGTGCCGTCGGCGAAGCCTCGCTGGCGCTTGCCCTGATGCTGGATATCAATCCGTTCAGCGTGCGAAATTTTCCGAAGGTGGTCGGCGGTATTGCCCAGAAGCGAATCTTTCATCTCCTCTTCCCGAAATCCATTTTGCCGGCGCCGTGGGATGTCGCTTCGTTACAGACCCAGGCCAAGACCCTGTTCGACGGCTGGGGAGGGGAAGCAGAGTTGCGCGGGCTCTTCCCTGCAATGCCGGCCATGTCGGGGCCGCGTCCCGTGATCATCCAGCCACCGCAGGCTCCTGCGGGGCCGGAGGTCGAGGCGCACGAAGAGCTGGAGCCGCGCCAGTTCAAGGGCGCAGACGTGCCGAAAAGCGAACTGGATTATTGAAGGTCGGCTTGTTCGTTCGGCGTGGCGGGCGATATTCCGGAGCCGGTACAGCATCCCGATTGCCGTGAGGCAGTCGGCTTACGCATTCGGCAGTTGAAGCGCTGCGTATTCGACAACTGGTGCTGCCGCACAGGATTGAACTGTGGACCTCTCCCTTACCAAGGGAGTGCTCTACCACTGAGCTACGGCAGCATGTCGCGGGCAATGAGAATCGAGGGAAACGCGCCTCGCAGGCGGCCGGTTCTTGCCACAAGGCCCCTCACTGCGCAAGCACGCTTGGCTGCGGAGTGCCGATAAAATCGCTCGCAAAATCAAGGGCTGGCGCCGGCGCGCCGTCTTTCCGGCGCCGATCGGTTCCCTGTTGAGGATGATGCCTTGATCGGGGCAAGCGCGCTATGCTGGAGAGAAGCGGCGACATCCATCATGCGAATCCAGCAATGGCTGACAAGGGCGACAAGGACGAGAAGCAAGCCACGGCGCGCGCGAAGGATTCGCGGGCCAGCCGCCTGAAGCTGGCGTTGCGCGAGAACCTCAAGCGGCGCAAGGCGCAAGCGCGCGAGCGCGGCGAAGCCCGCAACGCGCCCTCGACCGGCGACAAAGCCTCCCTACATGAGGACGGCGATCCGGACGCGTAGCGAGCGCGCCGGCAACACGAGGGCAGTGGAATGGCGGCCGACGCCGGATCGGGAAACGGCAGCAACATCGTCGTCGGACCGGCGCGCTCGTTTGCGCGGCCGGAGCAGACGTTTCCGACCCTGACCGACGCCGAGATCGCGCGCATGCGCCGCTTCGGCGAGCTCACGACCTATTCTGACGGCGAGCTGATGTTCGAGACCGGCAAGCCTGGACGCGGCATGTTCGTGGTGCTCTCGGGCCATGTTGCGATCACCGAGCGCGACGGTCTCGGCCATGTCACGCCGATCGTCGAGCAGGGCGAGGGGCAATTCATCGCCGAAGTCGGCCAGCTCTCCGGCCGCGTCTCGCTGGTCGACGGCCGTGCCGAGGGCAGCGTCGAGACGTTGCTGATTCCGCCCGACAAGCTGCGCGCGCTTCTGGTGGCCGAAGCCGATCTCGGCGAGCGCATCATGCGCGCGCTGATCCTGCGCAGGGTCGCGCTGATTCAGGGGCATGTTGGCGGTCCGGTGCTGATCGGCCCGCCGAATTCCGCGAGCGTGGCCGGCTTGCAGAATTTTCTGGAGCGCAACAGCTTTCCGCATCATCTGCTCGATCCCGAACGCGAGGGCGACGCCGCCGACATCATCGCGCGCTATTCGCCGTCACCGTCGGACTGGCCGCTGGTGGTCACGGTCGACGGCACCGTGCTGCGCAATCCGAGCGAAAACGAACTGGCGCGTGCGCTCGGCATGATCGGCGGTCCGCGCGACAGCCGGATCTACGACGTCGCGATCGTCGGCTGCGGGCCGGCAGGACTGGCCACTGCGGTGTATGCCGCCTCGGAAGGTCTGTCGGTCGTGGTGATGGACGCGCGCGCCTTCGGCGGACAGGCCGGCGCCAGCGCGCGCATCGAGAATTATCTCGGATTTCCCACCGGCATCTCCGGCCATGCGCTCGCCGGGCGCGCCTTCAGCCAGGCGCAGAAATTCGGCGCCGAAATCATGATCCCGATGAGCGCGGCCGCGCTCGACTGCGCGCGTAAGGACGGCAATTTCCGCCTCGCGCTCGATTGCGGCGACGAGGTGCGCTCGCGCTCGGTCGTGGTGGCGAGCGGCGCACGCTATCGGCGGCCGGAGATCGAGAACCTCGAAAAGTTCGATGGCCGCGGCGTCTGGTACTGGGCCTCGCCGGTCGAGGCGCGGCTGTGCACCGGGCAGGACGTCGCGCTGGTCGGCGCCGGTAACTCGGCGGGCCAGGCCGCCGTGTTCCTCTCGGGTCATGCGCGCAAAGTGCTGATGATCATACGCGGCGGCGGGTTAGGGGCCAGCATGTCGCGCTATCTGATCGAGCGCATCGAGGCGACGCCGAATATCGAACTGATGTTCAACACCGAGGTGTCCGGGCTCGAGGGCACGCCTGGCGCCTCGCTGGAGCGGGTGCGCTGGCGCAGCCGCCTTGGCGGAGACGAGATGGCATCCGACATCCGCAACCTGTTCCTGTTCGTCGGCGCCGATCCCGCCACGAACTGGCTCGACGGCTGCGGCGTGACGCTCGATCGCGGCGGCTTTGTCGTGACCGGCGCGCAGTCCGACCTCAATCTCGGCCGGCCGATCTCGCAGCTCGAGACCTCGGTACCCGGCGTGTTCGCGGTCGGCGACGTGCGCTCGGGCTCGGTCAAACGCGTGGGTGGCGCGATCGGCGAGGGCGCACAGGTGGTGGCGGCGCTGCACGGCTTTCTCGGCGATGCCGCGAAACCGGCGCTGTGAACTCTCAGATGTGACAGTGCGATAACGCCATCATGCGTTTTTGATGAAGCAGCCGTCGCGTCCTATACGTGTGGCGCTTTGTCGGGCGGCGATGTAGCATCAAGCGCCGGCGCCTGAACGGGGAATCCATCATGATGCTTGGTCTGAGCCTGTCTGCCTTCACCATCCTTCATGTCATCATCAGCCTGATCGCGATCGTCGCCGGTTTGATCGTGATGTTCGGCATGCTTGGCTCGACCAGGCCGGCCGGCCTGACCGCGATCTTCCTGCTCTTCACGATTCTCACTAGCGTCACCGGCTTCATGTTTCCGAACAACTCGGTGACGCCGGGGATATTGATCGGCATCCTGTCGATGATCCTGCTGGTGATCGCCTGCATCGCGCTTTACGGGATGCATCTCGCGGGCCCGTGGCGCTGGATCTATGTGGTGACGGCGCTGGTCTCGCTGTATCTCAACGTATTCGTGCTGGTGATCCAGAGTTTCCTCAAGATTCCGCCGCTGCATGAAATCGCGCCGGGCAATCCGCCGGGTGGTCCCGTCGCCGGCGCGGTGCAGCTCATCGTGCTGGCGTTCTTCGTGCTCATGATCGTCCGCGTCTGGCGGCGCTTCCACCCGGCATGAAAGTCATCCTGTTCGGCGCGTCAGGCATGGTCGGGCAGGGCGTCCTGCTCGAATGCCTGCGCGATGGCGCGGTGACGCAGGTCCTGAGCATTGGCCGCAGCGCGAGCGGCCGGCATGACGCCAAGCTCACCGAGATCGTCCGCGATAGTTTCCTCGACTATTCCGATATCGAACCGCAGCTCGCCGGCTACGACGCCTGCTTCTTCTGTCTCGGCGTGTCCTCGATCGGGATGGACGCGGAGCGTTACCGGCACCTGACCTACGACGTCACGCTTGCCGCGGCCACAGCGCTGACGCGACTCAACCCGCAAATGACATTCGTCTATGTCACTGGCGCAGGCACGGACTCCACCGAGCAGGGGCGTGTGATGTGGGCGCGGGTCAAAGGCAAGACCGAGAACGATCTGCTGAAACTGTTTCGCTCCGCCTACATGTTCCGTCCTGCGGCGATCCAGCCGCTGCACGGCGTCCGCTCCAAGACGGCGTGGGTACAGGCGATCTATGTCGCGACCGCGCCGCTGCTGTCATGGCTTGCTCGGATCGCGCCGAAATATGTCACCACCACCGAGCAGATGGGCCGCGCCATGATCAAGGTCGCGCGCGATGGCTATCCGAAGCGGGTTCTGGAGAGCGAAGATATCAATTCGCTTTAGGCTGGTAGTCTGCTAACTCCGACCGCATCGTCACGAGATGACGCAACACGAACGGAACCGATGTCGCCGCAGCTCAAGCTGATCGCGCTGGATGCCGACGACCTCGCGGTCATTTCGACGCATGTCCAGGACGCGCGCGTCGAGCCCTCCGACATCGTCTGGCGGCAGCACGAGAAGCGCCTCGTCATCGGCATGAACCGGCTGGACTGGGAGCAGACGCTGGCCGGCGAAGCCGAGCCGCGCCGGCTGGTCGCGGCGCTTCGGTTCGACCGCGTGCTGGCCTGCAAGTCACGCAACATCGATCTCGGCAGTCCCGATGCGGCGCTCGATCTCGTCGGCATCGAGTTTCACGAGCGCGAGGCGCCCGGCGGCAGCGCGGTCTTGCTGTTCGCACAGGGCGGCGCGCTGCGGCTCGACGTCGAGTGCCTGGAATGCGAGCTGACGGATCTGGGTCCGGAGGAAGTGGCGGAGGATGTGGGGGAGATGCCGTAGGGTGGGTTAGCTTTGAGCTTTCAGGAGGTTGTCCATCTGGTCTGAACCGAAGAAACTGAGGTTGCGAAGCTTCAGTGATCACCGGAGGGACCAGATGGACACCCACAAGAATGCGCCTCTGACGCCAAAAGGTCGAGAGGCGATGGTGCTTAGCGTGGTGGAAGGCGGCTTGACGAACGCCGCGGCTGCGGTTCGCTTCAACACGACGGCGAAGACGGTCGCCAAATGGGTTGGCCGGTTCCGCGCGGAAGGTGTCGATGGATTGCGCGATCGCTCCTCACGCCCCCATTCATCGCCAAGCCAAACCCCGGCGGCCACATGTGCGCTGATTGAGGCGTTGCGCCGTCAGCGTCTGACCGGCAAGCGTATTGCCGCCGAGCTGAAGGTCTCGCCGGCGACCGTTAGCCGCGTCCTGTGCCGGTTGGGCCTGAACCGGATGCGATATCTCGAGCCGGCCGTACCGGTGCGCCGTTACGAGCGTGAACATCCCGGCGAGCTCATCCATATCGACATCAAGAAGCTCGGCAGGTTTGTACGACCCGGCCACCGGATCACCGGCGATCGACAGAAGGGCGAAAGCCGCGGCGCAGGCCACGAGTTCGTCCACGTCGCCATCGACGATGCTTCGCGCCTGGCCTTCTCCCAGATCCGACGCGATCAGAAGAAAGAGAGCGCTATCGCCTTCCTCAACGAGGCCGTCACTTACTACCGCAGCCTCGGCATGACGGTCACCGGCATCATGACCGACAACGGTTCCTGCTATCGTGCCAAAGCCTTCGCCAAAGCGTGCAGGAAGCTGGGCCTCAAACACATCTTCACCAGGCCCTACAGACCACAAACAAACGGCAAGGCCGAGCGCTTCATCCAAACCGTCTTACGCGAGTGGGCCTATGCTCGGGCTTACGAAACTTCAGACCAGCGTGCCAAAGACCTGCCGATCTGGCTTCATCATTACAACTGGCATCGACCACATGGCAGCCTGCAAGCCAAAACACCCATCAGCCGCCTTGCTCTCCCGCGGGACGACCTGTTGAGATTCCACAGTTAGCGAAGCGTAACCCACCGCTTCTCTATCCGCGGCGATAGAATAGGTGGGTTACGGCGCTTCGCGCCTAACCCACCCTACAAAGCCCCTCCGCGAGGGTTGACGGGGCCATCCCCTCGCGCCATTGCAATAACCGACGAATCCAGACATCCCGAAGGCCATGCCCGTTCGCCTCGACCGCTCCAGCGCCGATTTCGACGCGCGATTTACCGCATTCCTCGCCGCCAAGCGCGAGGTCTCCGCCGACGTCGAGGCGTCCGCGCGCGCCATCGTCGATGACGTCGCTCGGCGCGGCGATGCGGCGCTGATCGAGGCAACCCAGAAATTCGACCGGCTCACGCTCGAGGCGAAAAACCTGCGCGTCAGCGCCGCCGAGATCGACGCGGCGGCGAAAGCCTGCGACGCGACGACGCTGGATGCGCTGAAATTCGCCCGGGACCGCATCGAGACCTTCCACATCAGGCAGCTGCCGAAGGACGAGCGCTTCACTGACGCTGCCGGTGTCGAGCTCGGCTGGCGCTGGAGCGCGGTCGAGGCGGTCGGGCTTTATGTGCCCGGCGGCACCGCGGCCTATCCGTCGTCGGTCTTGATGAATGCGGTACCGGCAAAGGTCGCGGGCGTGTCGCGGCTCGTCATGGTGGTGCCGTCGCCGGACGGCAAGCTCAATCCGCTGGTGCTGGCGGCCGCGCAACTCGGCGGGGTCTCCGAAATCTATCGCGTCGGCGGCGCGCAGGCGATCGCCGCGCTCGCCTGGGGCACGGCGACGATCGCGCCGGTTGCGAAAATCGTCGGCCCCGGCAACGCCTATGTCGCCGCCGCCAAGCGGCTGGTGTTCGGCAAGGTCGGCATCGACATGATCGCCGGGCCCTCCGAAGTGCTCGTCATTGCCGACGACACCGGCAATGCCGACTGGATCGCCGCCGATTTGTTGGCGCAGGCCGAGCACGACGAGAGCGCGCAGTCGATCCTGATCACTAATTCACCCCGGCTTGCCGACGATGTCGCGCGGGCGGTCGAGGCGCAGCTCAAGACATTGCCGCGGGCAAAAATCGCCGGCGCGTCGTGGGCCGACTTCGGCGCGATCATTGTTGTGAAGAACCTCGACGATGCCGTGCCGCTGGCGGACGCCATCGCCGCCGAGCATCTGGAGATCATGACCGCGGATCCGGAAGCGTTCTCGAAGAAAATCCGCAATGCCGGCGCGATCTTCTTAGGAAGCCACACGCCGGAGGCGATCGGCGACTACGTCGGCGGTTCCAACCACGTGCTGCCGACGGCGCGCTCGGCACGGTTCTCCTCGGGCCTCGGCGTGCTTGACTTCATGAAGCGAACGTCGATCCTCAAATGCGGCCCGGACCAGCTGCGTACGCTCGGACCGGCCGCCATGATTCTCGGCAAGGCGGAGGGGCTCGACGCCCATTCGCGATCGGTGGGACTGCGCCTCAATCAGACATGACCAAGCCGCCGCCCAAGGATGACTCCACCAATCGCCTCGTCGCGGTGACGCTGGACGAGGAATTGATCGGCCGTTCCGGGCCCGACATCGAGCATGAGCGCGCGATTGCGATCTACGATCTGATCGAGCAGAATCTGTTTGCACCCGACGGTCACGACGGCAAGGGTCCGTTCACCCTGCATATCGGCATCACCGGCAACCGGCTGATGTTCGACATCCGCCGCGAGGACAGCACGCCCGTGGTCGCGCATCTGTTGTCGCTGACGCCGTTCGGCCGCATCGTCAAAGACTACTTCATGATCTGCGACAGCTATTACCAGGCGATCCGCACCGCGACGCCCGACAAGATCGAGGCGATCGACATGGGCCGCCGCGGCATCCATGACGAAGGATCGCGCACACTGCAGGAGCGGCTGAAGGGCAAGGTGAAGGTCGATTTCGAGACCGCGCGGCGGCTGTTCACGCTGATTACTGTCCTTCACTGGAAGGGATAGCGCATGATCCCGAAAAGTGGCCCCGGTTTTCGGGTCAGATCATGCGCCAGATAAAAAAGGCGTAAGCCGGATGGTCTCAACGCCGCGCGTGCGCAACCCGCAGGCCGTGTTGTTCGCATGCGGCCTGAACGCGGTGCGCTCGCCGATGGCGGCCGGCCTGTTGCAGCAGATGTTTCCGCAGCTCTATGTCAGATCGGCCGGGGCGCGGAAGGGCGAACTCGACCCGTTCGTGGTCAGCGTGATGGCCGAACTCGGTCAGGACATCTCCGACCACAAGCCGACCACCTTCGAGGAGCTGGAGGACTGGGAGGGACTGAATTTCGACCTGATCATCACGCTGTCGCCGGAGGCGCATCACAAGGCGCTCGAGCTGACGCGGACGGTCGCGGCCGATGTCGAATACTGGCCGACGCACGATCCCTCGACGTCGGACGGCAATCGCGAGCAGAAGCTGGACGCCTATCGCGAGGTTTGCGACCAGCTGTTGCTGCGCATCCGCCGCCGCTTCGCCAAGGTCGGGGCGGCGAGCGGGTGATTCTTCCGTGACATTGGCCGCAAAACCGCCCCGATCGGCGGTTGTGAAAGCCCGGCCCTTCCGATAGTTTCCGCGCAAATTTCCTCCGAATCTCCCCCGAAAACATCAGCATGCTCGGCCGCCCCAAATTCGTACTTGCTTCCGGTTCGCCGCGGCGACTGGCGCTGCTCAATCAGGCCGGCATCGACCCCGATGCGCTGCGGCCTGCCGATGTCGACGAGACGCCGCGGCGAGGCGAGCTGCCGCGCGCGTGCGCCAACCGCCTGGCCCGCGCCAAGGCCGACCAGGCGCTGAAATCGGTGCAGCTCGACGACGAACTGCGCGGCGCCTACATCCTTGCCGCCGACACCGTGGTCGCGGTCGGCCGCCGCATCCTGCCCAAGGCCAATCTGGTCGACGAAGCCTCGCAATGCCTGCGGCTGTTGTCGGGCCGCAACCATCGCGTTTACACCGCGATCTGCGTGGTGACGCCGAAAGAGGCGTTCCGCCAGCGCCTGGTCGAGACCCGCGTGCGATTCAAGCGGCTCTCCGACGACGACATCCAAGCCTACATCGGCTCCGGCGAATGGCGCGGCAAGGCCGGCGGCTATGCGGTGCAGGGCATCGCCGGCTCGTTCGTGGTGAAGATGGTCGGCTCCTACACCAATGTGGTGGGCTTGCCGCTCTACGAGAGCGCGACCCTGCTCGGCGGCGAGGGCTTTCCGATCCGCTTCGGGTGGCTCAATGCCGGCGGCGGCTAAGTCGCCGAAGGGCGAAGCACCGAAGATGGGGCGCTGTCCGATCTGCGACCGGCCGGCGTCCGCGGAGAGGCGGCCGTTCTGCTCGGCGCGCTGCCGCGACGTCGATCTGCATCGCTGGCTGTCCGGCCGTTATGTGGTGCCGGGCTCGGAGAACGACGAAGAAGAGCAGAAATAGCGGGCGAGCCACAAACTCCTTTCACCTCTCCCCGCGTGCGGGGAAAGGTCGGATCGCATGAAGCGAAGCGCAATGCGATCCGGGTGAGGGGGGCCCACCGCGGGCTCAACTCGCGCCGCACCATTCGTCGCATTGATTTCGGCAGCACGCCTTCGCACACTCGCTTGCAACAATACGATCTGAGTCAATCGGTCGATCAGTCGATCAGTCGATCAGTTCCAGGGAGATTAGGTCCATGCTCGATCGCCGCCGATTCCTCACCGTCAGCGCGGCGCTCGCCGCGCCCGCCATTCTGCCTTCGCGCGCCCGCGCCGCCGACTATCCCAACAGGCCCGTGCGCATCGTGGTGCCGTTCACGGCGGGCGGCTCGACCGACATCACCGCGCGTCTGGTCGGCAGCCGCTTGCAGGAGATCTGGGGCCAGTCGGTGGTGATCGAGAACAAGGGTGGCGCCGGCGGCAACATCGGCGCCGATAACGTCGCGCATAGCGATGCCGACGGCTACTCGATCCTGATCTCCGGCCCGGGGATGGCGACCAACCGCTTCCTCTATCCGTCGCTGACCTACGATCCCGTCGGAGATTTCGCGCCGGTGTCGATGCTGATCCTGCAGCCCAACATGATGTGCGTGCCGAACACCTCGCCGGCGAAGTCGGTGAAGGAGTTCATCGATTTCTGCAACGCCAACAAGGGCAAGGTGACCTTCGCCTCGTCCGGCAACGGCACCACGCTGCATCTGTCGGGCGAGTTGTTCAAGCGGGCAGCGAAGGTGGAGATGACCCACATCCCCTATCGCGGCGGCGCGCCGGCGATCAACGATCTCATCCCCGGCCGGGTCGACGTCATCTTCGACAACATGCCCTCGATCATCTCGCATTTTCGCAGCGGCACGGTGCGCGGGCTCGCGGTGACCACAAAGGATCGCGTCAAGATCGTGCCCGACATGCCCACCATCGCCGAGACCGTGCCGGGCTTCGACGTGGTGTCGTGGTTCGGCTTCTTCGTGCCGGCGAAGACGCCGAAGGAGATCATCGCCAAGCTCAACGCCGACACCAACGCCGCGCTGGCGTATCCGGCGGTCAAGACGCGCTTCGAGGACCTCGGCGCGGTGCCGAAGGGCTCGACGGAAGCCGAGCTCGCCGCGTTCCTGCAGTCGGAGACCGACAAATGGGGACCGGTGATCAAGGACGCGCAGATCAAGGTCGAGAATTGAGGGCGGAGGACAGCCGTGCGCGGGGCCGAAAACCCCAGATTCCGCAGATATTTGCGAAAACATTGGGGTCGGGCCGCGCCCGGCGTAGCCGAAGGCGAAGCCGGGTGGACAGGCCTGCCGCACCTCACTATAAACCGCCCGCTCGCAGGCCCGTTTGGGCCTTCCGTGGCACGCCCAGGTAGCTCAGTTGGTAGAGCATGCGACTGAAAATCGCAGTGTCGGTGGTTCGATCCCGCCCCTGGGCACCATGTTCGCTGCTCGCGCGATGGCAGGCGATCGATGCCCTTTGAACGAGTAATCCTGATTGCGCTCCGCGCCCGCATCGAGGCGCTGAGGGCCGTGCCGTGCGGCATGGCGCATGAGAGCATTCCGGATGGTGCCGACGGCGACCCGATGCGGAGCGCGCGCAGCCCGTCCGGCTTTGCGCGAACCGGTCTCTGCCCTGACGCGGAGCGCGGGGCAAACCTCGGCTGCAATCACACCATGGCGCGCTATGTGTTGCGCGACGCGCTTCTGCAGCTGCCGGGCGACGGTGATGAAGCCGTACTCGCCGCCCTGCATGACCTCGAACAGGAGATCAGCCTGCTCGACCACCGCCGCTACGATGCGGAAAGCCGATTGGCCAACGCCAGGCTAGTAAAGGCGGACGTCGCAGGCGAAGAACGCGACATCGCCGCGCTCGTCGCCGAACATCGCGCCTGTGTGAAGCGTGCAGGCGAACTCCGCGATGACGTGTTACGCCGCATCGACGATGCGCTTGGATGCGCGGAGATCGCCTGAAATCAACTTTGGTGGAATGCGCGCCAACGCTTCCAGATTTCCGCCGAGACGGCGGCATACTTATCTCGTGGTCCGGCGTCGACCGGAGAAAACCACCGGGAGAATTCTTCGTGCACGATTGTCTGAACGTCATCCGCTGATGTCGCCGAGCCAAGACGCGGGATTATCGTCCCTGCTTCAGGATCGTATTCGTCGGTATTCTCTTCGAAGTTGATGCCGATGGGATCAGCCTCGAATAACGCGGCTGAGATCGATGCGAACAACGGGCCGTACTCGCGCTTGATCGCATCGCGTTCTGCTTTTCCCGAGACCCTCATCGCTCCTTCCCCATCACCAGCTCCACCGTCCCCCTCGCGATCTTCCTCAGCTGCCCCTCATCCCCGAACGCGCGTTCCAGCACGGCCAGTCCCCGCGTGACCGTGACGATGTGGAGCGCGGCTGTCCCGGCGTTGCCTTTGAACTCGCCGCGCGAAGCGCCCTCGAACAGGGCCGCCCGAACCAGCGCAGTGATGCGCGCGATCAACTCCGCGAACGCTTCGCGCGCATTCTCGTCCAATCCATCACCTTCGGCTGAACCCAGCTCCATCAAGCCGCGCGTGGTCGGACATCCGCGCGCGCCCGCGCACATGTTCCTGATGGTCATGTCGAAGAACGCGGTGAGGCGCTTGCGCAAGGTGCCTGTGCTGAGCGCCTTCTGCACCGATGTCAGATACGCGCCCGCATAACGTTGGTAGGCGACCAGGAACAGCGCTTCCTTGCTGCCGAACGCGTTGTAAAGACTGCCGCGCTGCACGCCCGCGTCGCGCGCGATGTCGGCGAGCGAGGTGCCGCGCACGCCGCTTCGCCAGAACCGGTCGAACGCGATGCGCAGCACCTCGTCGTGATCGAACTCGCGCGGCCTCACGCCGTCCTCCTGCTCGATAAAAGTATTTGACGCATCGTCAAGAATAGGGAATCTATTCTTTACATCGTGTTAAAAACTAGGACGTCGCGCCCATTGCGTCAACAAGCCTGCCCAGGAGGTCCACATGCCGCTGCTTCACATCTCGCTGCGATCGGGAAAACCGGCCGCCTACCGGCAGGCGATCTTCGACGGCCTCTACCGCGCGATGCGCGAGACGCTCAACGTTCCGGAAGACGACCAGTTCATGACCATCACCGAGCACGACCCGGCGAATTTCCGCACCGGCACCGGCTATGGCGTCGCCCGCAGCCAGGACGTGGTCTACATCCAGATCACGGTGTTCGACACCCGCACCGCGGAGCAGAAGAAGGCGCTTTTCGCGCGCGTCGCCGAACTGCTCGGCGAAAATCCGGGCATCCGGCCTGAGGACGTGTTCGTGCAGGTGCTCACATCAGCGAAGGAGAACTGGTCCGTCGGCCACGGGCTCGCGCAATTCGCGTGAGGCGCGCCGCAGCGCTTGTCCCGAGAGGACGGCGCTTAAGAACCTTTGGATGAGAGACCGAGAATGCGCTGTACAGCATCAGGGCAACAGTCTACCGTTCGGCGATCAGGTGACCGTGGTCACCTCGTAGCTGTCCGCAGAAGCTGCTCGTCGTAGCAGCAGCGGAAGCGCCACCGGAAAGCGCAATCTCTTAAGGTCAGGCACTTCTGCCAGGCGCGGATGCAAGCGGCATTCGCTGCCGCGATCGCGCGCCTGCGCGCAACAAAGGAATCACCATGAATATACCCGCAATCTTGCAAGGCGAGGCGCGGACACGCGTCCTCCAGGGAATCGCTATCGGCGCTGTTGCGACGATCGCGATCGGATTTATCTGGGGCGGCTGGGTCACCGGCGGCACGGCGAGAGACATGAGCGCAATGTCCGAAAACAGCGGCCGCATGTCGGTGCTGGTGCCGATGTGCGTTGCGCAGTTCACCGCTTCCGACGGCGCCGTCGCCAAGTTCAAGGCGGCGAGCTCCTATTCAAAGGACACCGTCGTCGGCGAATACGTGAAAACGGTTGCGGCCACGAACATGGACTATTCGTTCGCGAGGGCCTGCGCAGCCGGCGTGGACGCCGAACTCGCAAAGACAGCTGCGAAAAGCTGAGCGACGGATTCGCGAACGGCAGGGATCCGCAAAAATGAACATCCGCTGGTCCGGGCGGCCTTCCTGGCTGGGATACTGCCTGTTGGCGGTCATCCTGTTCGGCTGTCTTGTGCTGTTCAATCGCGCCGGCGACAGCTCCGCGACCATGGCGCCAAACCTGGTATTCACCCGCTGACGTCGCGCGCCGCTTTTCTCCGGGAGCTTCCATGTTCGTCGCCAAGACACTGACCGAAGTGCCGGTCTACAAGGCGTTCGGGACGTCTCAGGCTGCTCAAAGATGGGCGGAGACGGACGCCTGGCGCGAGCACGAAGCCCAGCAATGCCAGATCTATCGCACCATTTCGGGTCTGAACCCGATGCAGGCCATCGCAGCCGTCAAGATCGGAAAAGGCGAGAGCCTGCTGACCGTTCGTCGCCGCGGCGCCAGTGCGCCGACGAGTCCGGGCTAGCGCCGCCTCAGAACTTCGCCCGGATCACATCGGGCCCGAAGCGATAGTTGATGCCGAGCTTGATGAGGTTGAGGTCCGAGGCACGCAGGATGGTGCTGTTGGGCAGGCTGGTCGTTCCCGTTCCCAGCACCGGCGAGATTTCCGTGATCGTGCCCGGGAAGAACACCTGTTGTCCGGTGAAGTGGACCCAGTCGTATTCCAGCTTCACCGACCAATTGCCGAGGAACGCGTATTCGGCGCCGAAGCCAGCCACGGCGCCGGTGTGCCAGACGTCGCCGCGGTTCAGGAAGATCGAGGTCGTGACGGTCGGGATACCGGTGAAGGCGAAATTGTTGGTGTGGTCAGCGTGAGCCACCGCAAGGCCGCCCTTCATGTAGACCAACAGGCGGTCCATCGGGACGAAACCGAACTGCGCGGTCGCCATGCCGATCTGATCGAGGCGCGTCGCGAGGTGTTGCGTTGATACGCCGTTCACGGTCGTGCTGGTGATGTCGTTTCGTTCGCCGGTGATGCGGCCGCCCATCCATTCCGCCTCGACGCCGGCCACGAAGGTGGACGGCTGCACGCGCACGCCGATCACGCCGCCGCCGAGCCAGCCCTTTGGGTCGTAGGCGTCGAACGGATCGAAGCCCTGGAAGCTCACATGCTCGCGGCCGCCGGCGCCTTCGACGCCGACATAGAGGCCGGTCCAGTCATAGCTGCGCGCCGTGCGGACCGGCGCGATGTCGGGCTGCGGACGCGGACCGAAATTGTAGTTCAGGCCGACCTTGGCGACATTCAGCCGCTCGATGATCTTGATCCCGGGATTCGGTAGCGACGCGTTCGTCGTCACGCCGGCGAAGCTCGTCAGCGTTCCGGCTAGCTGTATGCCGTTGTGGCTGGTGAAATCGATATAGTCGTATTCGGCCTTGACCGACCAGTTGCCGAGGAAGGCGTATTCCGCGCCGGCGCCGAACAGCCATCCCCGCCTTTGCTCATATCCGGAAAGATCGACGATTTGCGCGCCTGCCACGCCCGTGATGGTGCTGACCTGGCGCTCCGAGTGCCGCTCCTGCCCCAGGGCGGGGCCGAATTTGCCGTAGACCAGCCAGCGATCGACCGCGACGCCGAGACGCAGGGCTACCGCTTCGACGGCGTCGATCTTGGTGGTGAGCGTTTGGGTGAAGCTCGACACCGAGAACGGGACCGCGATAACTTCGTTGATCGAGCCCTTCATGTTGCCGGAAAACGCCTCGGCCTCGAGGCCGAACACGAGATTGCCGACCTGCCGATTGAAGCCGGCCTGGAAGCCGCCGAAGGCGCCGCTGGCGGGATAGTTGATCCCGCTCCAATCCTTCATGCCGCCGCCGTAGCCGGCCTGCACGCCGATATAGAAGCCGGTCCAGTTATAGAGGGCTTGCGGGATCACCGGCGCCTTCACCGGCATGTCGGCGGCGAACGCCGCGCTCGTCAGTCCGAAGGTTGCCCCTGCCAGCAGCAGGATTTTCATTCCGCGCATAGTCCCAGTGCCCCAAATCGACAGCCATTCCCGATCACAGGCTAGCGGTTCCCCGCGTTAGCGAGGTGTCTTTGGGGCAACAGACCTGGAACTCTTGCGAAAATGGGTTGCAGACCAGCGCTTTGCGAGGGCCGGTTGCGGTGCGCGGCTATTCGATGACCTCGACGGCCGTCGCCAGCAGCGACGGCGAAATCGCGATGCCCAGCGCCTTCGCGGTCTTGAGGTTGAGAACGAGATCGTACTTGGTCGGCGCCTGCACCGGCAGGTCGGCGGGCTTTGCGCCGCGCAGGATGCGGTCGACATAGCCTGCGGCGCCGCGCCATTGCTCGACCTGGTCGAAGCCGTACGACATCAGCCCGCCGCTGACCGCGAAATAACGGAACGGATAGATCGCGGGCAGGCGATGCTGCGCAGCCAACTCGCTGAGCAAGGCGCGGTTGTCGATGTTGCGCGGATGCGGCAGCACGATCAGCCCGCCATTCGGCGTGGCGGCGAAACCGGCAATGCCGCGCGCGAGGTCATCGGTTTCGCGCACGGAGATGGCGGATGCCGCAACGCCGAGCGACGGCGCAACCGCCTCGACCGCGCGCATGAACTCCGAATGCACCGACGTGTCGGGATACACCGTCACCGCCGCCCGCGTGAGCGTTGGCGCGACCTCTTTCAGCAGCCCGAGCCATTTGCCGCCGACCGCTGGCTCGAAATTCTGAAAGCCGGTGACGTTGCCGTCGGGCCGCGAGAGGCTCTTGACGAAGCCGCCTCCGAGCGGATCGGAGATCTGAACGAATACCGTCGGCGTGCGTGCGTCGAGCTTGAGCCGGGCGGTCAACGCCGCATTGCTGCTGATCACGATGATATCCGGCGCGGACTCCACCAGCGCAGCTGTGTCCATGTTGATCTGGCCGTCGGCGTTCGGCCATCGCACCTCGATCCGGACGTTGCGGCCGTCACTCCAGCCGAGCTTGCCAAGCGTGTCGGCGAACGCACCGATGCGCGCCTGGCCTTCCGGATCGCTCTCGCGATAGCCGGTCGGCAGCACGCCGATGCGCGGCATCTTGCCGGCTTGTTGCGCGCGCGCCGCAAGCGGCCACAGCGCCGCACCGCCGAGGGCGGACACGAAGCGTCGCCGTGCGATGTCAGTTGGCATTTCCGTAGGGATCCTGCAGGCGGATGGTCGGCGCCGACATCCTGATACGGCGCAGCGTGATCGGCGTGCCGTCGGACTCGAACGTCAACTCGTACTTCTTGCCGCCCTTGTCGGTCGCCGAGCAGGTGATGTTGGACACTTCGCGGGCGGCAAATTTGCCGAGCTGCCGGCAGACGCCGTCGGAGTTCACCTCCGACGGGATCGGCAGGCCGTCGGCTTTCGGCCGGTGCTTGTCGGACAGCAGCATGCGATCGACGGCGAGCACGTAGAGGTTCTCTTCCGTCCGGCGGCCATATTCGCCGGAGAAGGAGATGACGTGGTTGGTGTCGGCGGGATCGTCGAGCGCGACGGTGAAATTGGCGCGGCCCTTCTCGCTGTGGAAATAGCCGACGATCTTGCAGCCGAAATCGCGGCCCGCGATTTTCAGCGTGCTGCATTTTCCGGTCATCAGCGCATAGAGATCGACGTCGGGCTTGACCGCGTCTTCGGCGCAAGCGGGCGCTGCCAACAGCAGGCTGCAGGCGAGAGCGAGGCCCCCGCAAAGCCGTGTCGTTATCGAGGGCAGCTGTCCCCAGCCCATGTCGAATCCTTGGTCCCGTGCTCCCTGATAGCACGGTTCGAGGCCCTGCGAGTGGGGAACACGGCCTTGGCTTTTTCGTGACCGGTTTCAGGCCGCCGCCAGCCAGCGCGTGTCGCGCGGCGAGGGGCGGCGATGCAACCGCGTATCGAGCAGGGCCCGTGCCCGCGCCTGATCGCCGGATCGGATCAGCGCGACAATGAAGGTGTCCTCGACGAGCTCGCGCTGGGCGTGGCTGCCGCCGATGCGGACGACCTCGTGCAGCACGCCCTCCAGCGCCGCGACGCAAGCCGCATAATCTTCGCCGGCAAACGCATTCAGCGCGCGGCAGATTTGCGGCACCACCGGACCGGCCGGCAATTTGCCGTCGGCGAGCCGCCGCTCGATTGCGACGAGCCGTTCCTCGAGCGCGGCGCGGTTGCCGGTCGCGGCCGCCAGCAGCGCCATATGCATCTCGACAAAGGGCAGGCTCATCTTCGGGAAATAGCGGCGCGCATAGGCGTCGGTGTCGTCCCATAGCTGCCGCGGCACGGCATGGCCGTGGGCTTCGAGCCGCCATAGCAGCGAGGCGCAATCCGACATCACGTTCAACGGCGGCGCCGCGCTGATCGCGGGATGCAGCACATCCGCATAGATCGCGCGCACCTTGTCGATATCGCCGACATCGAGCGCGCCGAGCGCCTGGTGCCAGCGGATGTGAGGGTGCAGCAGGCCGGTGCGGTCGTAGCCGCCGATCCATTGCTCGACTAGCGCGTCGGCCTCCGCAATCGAGCCGTCCTCGAACATCGCGTGCAGCAGCGCGTGGGCGCAATGCGCGTTGTTGCGGCGGAGCGCGAAAGCGCGCTCGGTCATGACGCGGCCCTTTGCGACCTCGCCATTCTCGGTCATCGACCAGCCGTAATTGTTGAGGAACCACCAGTCCTCGCCATAGTGGCCGGCATAGCGTTCGCACAAATCCTGACGCGCCTGGTCGTGATCGGCCATGCCGGAGAACGCGAAGAGACCGAAGGCGCCGAGCGGCAGCGAGAACACCGTCGCATCGCGCGGCCAGCTTTCGATGTGCCGCAGCGTCGACGCCAGCGCGGCCGGCAGATTGCCTTCGATCGCGAGCGCCAGCGTCTCGACATGGCTCCGTTCGCGCTCGGTGCCGCGCCTTGCGACCAGCTCGCGCGCGAGCGCGGCCTTCTTTCGCGCGAAATCGCCTTCCTGGTAGAGCGTATGCATGCGCGCACGCGCGATGAGCGGCAGCGCGAAGTCCGGATCGATCGCGATCGCGCGCTCGAACGCTTCGGTCGCCCCCGTCCAGGCCGACAGCATCAGGTCGATGCCGTCGCTATAGGCGGACGCCGCCTCGGTGGAGGCGGTGGAGAGCGGCAGGCCGTAGCGGTCTTCGTGCATGTCTCACCCTCCCGTCCGCGCGCGCCGCCCCTCGATCGGATATTGCGGATCGTTGTAGCCCGGTGTCGAGGGATGGCCCGAGACGACGAGCCGGTCGACCAGCGCCTCGTCGTCGGCGGTGAAGTGATAATCGAGCGCGCTTATATAGTCGTCCCAATGCGCTTCGGTGCGCGGGCCGGCGAGAACCGCGCTGACGAACGACGAGTTCAGCACCCATGACAGCGCGAATTGCCCGGCGGTGATGCCCTTGCCTTCGGCGTGGCGCTTGATCTCCTGCGCGAGTTTGAGCGACTCCGGCCGCCATTCCGTCTGCATCATGCGGCTGTCGTTGCGGCCTGCGCGGCTCTCCTTGTCGGGCGCGGCGTCGGGCGAATATTTGCCGGTCAGCACGCCGCGCGCCAACGGGCTATAGGGCACGATGCCGAGCCCGTAGTAACCGCAGGCCGGAAAATGCTCGACCTCGGGCATGCGGTTCATCGCATTGTAATAGGGCTGGCTCGCCACCGGGCGATCGATCCCGAGCCGGTCGCAGATGTTGCAGATCTCGGCAACGCGCCAGGCGCGATAATTCGAGACGCCGAAATAGCGCACCTTGCCGGCGCGAATCAACTCGGCCATCGCGCGCACCGTCTCTTCCAGCGGCGTCGCATGGTCTTCCTTGTGCAAGTAATAGATGTCGATGGTGTCGGTGCCGAGCCGCTTCAGGCTCTCGTCGCAGGCCTGCAACACCCAGCGCCGCGACAGCCCGCCGCGATTGGGATCGCTACCCATCGGATTGGCGAGCTTGGTGGCGAGAATCCAGCTTTGCCGGCTGTTGGAGATGGCGCGGCCGACCACCTGCTCGGAATTGCCCTTGTTGTAGGCGTCGGCCGAGTCGATGAAGTTGATGCCGGCCTCGCGCGCCTTCGCGATGATGCGCGAAGAGGTCGCTTCATCGGTCGGGCCGCCGAACATCATGGTGCCGAGGCAGATCGGCGAAACTTTCAGGCCGCTGCGGCCGAGCTGGCGGTATTGCATTTTGTTTCCTCCATCGTCATTCCGGGGCGATGCGACAGCATCGAACCCGGAATCTCGAGGTTCCGGGTCTGGTCCTTCGGACCATCCCGGAACGACATTATCTCAACCCTCGTTCTTCAAAATCTTGAACACGCCGCTCGCCATCGCGATCACGCGTTTGTCGACGGTGACCTCCGTGGTGAGGAAGATCAGGCTGCGCGTCGAGCGCACCACATGGGGCCGCGAGATCAGCACCTCGCCGATCTTGCCGGCCTCGACGAAATGCGTATCGAGCTGCACGGTCGCCAGGGTCGTCTTGCCCGAGGCATAACGCGCCGTCATGCCGCAGGTGCGGTCAGCGAACGTCATCAGCACGCCGCCCTGCACGAGGCCGCGGCGATTATGATGCTTGTCCTCGGCGATCAACGCGTATTCGTGAACGCCGTCGGCGAGACGCTGCCAGAGCGGGCCGATCAACTGCAGGAAGCCGGTATTCTCGACCGTCTTCCAGCCATCGGATGTCAGCTTGGCGGCGGCCTTGTCGATCATATCAGGGTTTCTCTGCGGGAGGTCTCAGGTCATTTCATCCGAAACAGGAGTGGTGTAGTCAAGCGGGATGAAGCGTCCATTCGACGATACCACGCGACGGAAAATTGCAGGGCTCTGCGCCGCCTTCGCGCGCGTCCAGCCCGAGGAGGTCAAACCCGAGCTGAAGCGCGCCGCGGTCGTGATCGCCTTGACCGCTGCCGACGATGCTGATGAAACGTCGTTGCTGCTGACGCGCCGCGCCTCCAGCCTGCGCTCCCATCGCGCGCAATGGGCGCTGCCGGGCGGACGCTGCGACGCCGGCGAGACGCAAATCCAGTCGGCGCTGCGTGAGCTCCGTGAAGAAGTGGGACTTGCGCTCGGCGAAGACGCGGTGCTCGGCCTGCTCGACGATTATCCGACGCGCTCCGGCTATTTGATCACGCCGGTCGTGGTGTGGGCCGGCGCCGGGCAGGCGATTGCGCCGAACCCCGCCGAGGTCGCCTCAGTGCATCCGATCCCGCTTGGCATGATCGAACACGCCGACGCGTTCGACTTCATCAGCATTCCCCAAAGCACGCGACGCGTGATCCGCTTCCACTGGGAGGAGCGGCTGATCCATGCGCCGACCGCGGCAATGATCTACCAGTTCCGCGAGGTGATCGGCGGCCGCGACACCCGCGTCGCCGATCTCGAGCAGCCGGTGTTTGCCTGGAAGTAGGCTCTTTAGTGGCGCATGATCTCCGCGCAAACGCGTTCCGCGTTTGTCGCGACGGAAAACCGCTGCACACTTTTCCGGATCATGCGCTAGAACCGCTTCATGCTTCGCTCACCGATTCGCCGTGCCCTGATGCTGTCCGCGCTTTCCACGCCATTGCTGGCGTGGGGCGCGCTGGCTGCGTCGGCGTCATGGACGGAATATCTCGCCGCGCGCGCGGCGTTCAAGGCGGAGGTCGAGGGTTACTGGACCTCGATCGCGGACAAACGGCGCGGCCGCAACGCCAAGCGGCGCGAGCGTCAACAGATCACGCTCGACGACTACGTCCTGACCCAGCCGCCGGTCTATCATGGACCGTCGCGTCCGCCCGGCCCGTCGCCAGAGCCGGTGCCGGAAGTCAAGCCGCGGGTCACCAAGCCGATTCCCGTGGTGTCCGATCTCCTCGCTGCCGCGTCGCAGGTCTATCAGTGGACGCCGCAGCGGCCGGCGAACGAGATGGACTTCAAGCGCGCCTATGCGCGCTATGCGGTCAATGCCGGGCTGACGGCTGAGCAGGCGGTGCGCGTCTATGCGTTCGAGACCGGCGGCAACGGCACGCACGCGTCGCAATCCGGCTTCCGCAACGGCCACGCGATCTCGACCGCGATCGGCTACAACCAGCTGCTCACCACCAATACCGTCGAGCTGATCGCCGAGCAGGGCGATGAACTCGTCAAGGAGTTGAAGGCGAGGGCGCGCGCGCTCTCAGGCCCGGCACGCGCTGCGATGGAGCACAAGATATCGGTGCTCACGAAGATGGTGGCGCTCGCCACTTCGATACCGGACGAATGGGCGCAGCACGAGAAGATGGGCGACACCGCGGAAGGCTGGGCGATGCACGCCATGGTGCTCGACATCGACGTCGGCCCGATGCTGCAGACCCACAAGCTGCTGACGTCGGTGATCTTCGCCCGCCAGAAGGGTTACACGCGCCCGCTCACCGCCGCCGAGCTCGAAATGATGAACCTGACCGGCGACGGCACCGGCCTCGACATGGTGACGATGCCGCAAGCGATGCGCGAGCAGGTGCCGACCTCGAACTTTTTCCAGCGCGGCGGCTACGAGCGCAACCCCGTCGCGGTCCGCAACAACACCGTGGCGAAGCTGCTTGCGGTCACCGATTCCTGGATGGATTCGCACAGCGCGCTGCCCGGCGCGAAGGAGCTGGCCGCGGCGTTTTGAGTTCTTGCGAAGCTTGAGCCGAGATTTCTCTTACCCTCCCCCTTGCGGGGAGGGTCGGTTGAGCGAAGCGAAACCGGGGTGGGGGTCCACGCGAAGACTCGCGCAAGTAACCCCCACCCGGCGCTTGTTCGCTGCGCTCACGCGCGCCACCCTCCCCGCAAGGGGGAGGGTGATCGAGTGCGTGGAGAGAACGCTCAATTCGATCCGAACATGAACTTGTCGCCCTCGAGATACGGTCCGGTGCGCATATAAAGCTGGCCGTTGTGGCCGATGAAGAACAGCGTCCCCTTCGGCACCTTTTTGGCGCCCTTCAGCAGCGCGCCGGCATTGTTGGTGCCCATCTTGTAGGAGAAGGTCTTGCCGTCCTTGTCATAGGCGTAGCCGGTGTCCGGCTTCATGTCCCAGGGCGCGGGGTCTGCAGTCTGCGCAAGCGCGGAGGTCGCGCCACCGAGCAGAGCCGCCAGCGCCAGCACCGGAATTGAAAATCTCGTCATCGTCATCCTCCCGAACGGCTCTTTTGAACAAATCACGAACGTTATTGCGCCGTCAATGCGAAGCACTGTCGCGCGGCATCAAAGCTTGCGCATGACTTTGTGATTTCCCGTCGCGCCCTTCGCGACTATGTTCCCCTTTCCAATGACAACCAATTCGACAAAAGCAGATAGGACGATTCGGATGAACCACGTCGTGAGGATGGGCCTGTTGGCCGCGCTGTCGGCGCTCGCGTCGGTTTCGGTTGCGCAGGCCGAGGAGCTGTTCAAGCTTTCCAACAACCAGCGCATCGCCTGCAGCCGCGGGCTTGCCGCCGGCAAGCTCAACACCGCGACCTGCAAGTCCTACACCTACGTCTTCAACACCAAGACCAGCGAATATTTCCGCTGCCAGGTGTCGCTGGCGCTGACCCGCGACAACAAGGAAGTGATCAACGTGCAGGCCGACGGCAGCTGCAGCAAGAAGGCGCGCATCTTCGACAACGACTCCAGCTACACGTTCGACGCCACCGAGACCGAGCCGCCGAACACCAACTCGTTCTTCGGCAGCGGCGGCTATTCGATCTGGGCCGCCGACACCACGCAGCAGAAAGTGCGCGGTTGCATCACGATCTCCTCCGGCCTTGGCTCCGACATCACCAAATGCCTGGACATGACCTTCCAGTGATCCGCGCGTGATGCGCAGAATACGTCCGGCAAAACTCTGTCGCTCCTGGTTGTTCCTCGAAGGCGCCAACGAGCAGGTGCTGCAGGCTGCGCCCGAGTCCGGCGCGGATGTCCTGATCCATGAGCTCGAGGATTTCACGCCGCCTCAGTTGCGGCCGAAGGCCCGCGCCTTGGCGGGCGATCTCTATGCTAGATGGCGCGCAGCGGGAGCTGTTGTCGCGGTCCGCGTCAATCCGCTCGAGGGCGACGGCATGGACGATCTCGCGGCGGTCATGCGCGGCCGCCCCGACATTGTCGCGCTGCCCAAGGTGGCAGAGCCCTCTCATGTCGCGCGCCTCGACGAAGCGGTAACGCGCTTCGAGCGTGACTATGGCATTGCTGAGGGATCGACCGCGCTGCTGCCCAATATCGAATATGCGCGCGGGCTGACGCAGCTCGACGCGATCGTACGTGCGAGCAAGCGGACCGGCGCCTGTCTGCTGGCGGCCGAGGACCTTGCCGCCGATCTCGGCGCGGAACGCGCGCCTGATGGCCTGGAGCTGGCGTACTGCCGCCAACGCTTCCTGGTCGAGTGCGTCGCCGCGGGCGTGGTCGCTGTCGACTGTCCCTACACCTGGAGCGATCTCGACGGCGTCGAACGTGACACGCGCTGGGCGCGCCGGCTTGGTTACGGCGCGCGAAGCCTGGTCGATCCCGCGCATGCCGCGCCGATCAATCGCCTGCTGACGCCCAGCGACGCGGAACTGCGCCACGCGCGCGCAATCGTCGCGGTCTTCGACGCCGCCCGCGCGAAGGGCGAGGCGCGCGTGGAGCATGAGGGATCTCTGATCGAGGTTCCCACTTACACCAACGCCAAACGTCTGATCGCGCGCGGCGAAGCGCTGCGGCAGTTCGAATAACAGAAAAGAAAAGGGAGGCCTCGATGGATCGGCTCAAGGGCAAGGTTGCGATGGTGGTCGGCGCCGGCTCGATCGGCCCGGGCTGGGGCAACGGCAAAGCGACCGCGGTCACCTTCGCGCGCGAGGGCGCGCAGGTGTTCTGTGTCGACCGCAACGCCGCTGCCGCCGAAGAGACCGTGAAGATCATCACGGGCGAGGGCGGCGAGGCGATGGCGCATACCGCCGATGTGTCGAAGGCCAGCGATGTCGAGGTGATGGTCGCGGCCTGCATGAAGGCCTATGGCCGCATCGATGTTCTCGACAACAATGTCGGCATCGCCGAGGTCGGCAGCGTGGTCGAGGTCGCCGAGTCCGAATGGGATCGCGTGTTCGCTGTCAATCTCAAGAGCGCCTATCTTTCCATGAAGCATGTCATTCCGATCATGGTGAAACAGGGCGGCGGCTCGATCATCAACATCTCCTCGATCGCCTCGATCCGCCATGTCGGCATTTCCTATGTCAGCTACAACGCCTCCAAGGCGGCGATGAACCAGATGACGCGGTCGACCGCGGTGGAATTTGCGTCCAAGCACGTGCGGGTGAACGCGATCCTGCCCGGCCTGATGAAGACGCCGATGGTCGAGCATTCGGCCGGGCTTGCGCAGAGCTATGCCGGCGGCGACGTGCAGGCGATGTGGCGCGCGCGCGACGCGCAGGTGCCGATGGGTCACATGGGCGACGGTTTTGACGTCGCCAATGCCGCGCTGTTTCTCGCCTCCGACGAGTCGAAATACGTCACCGGCATCGAGCTGGTGGTCGATGGCGGCATCACCTGCAAGTCGGGCCACTAAAGCGCCGTCATTGTTAGCCACGGAAGCGAGCATGACGCCTGACATCGCATTCCGCGGCTTGAGCCTCGCCATCCTTTTGATGGTGGCGCTGTCGTACCGCGCGCATGCCGCCGGCTCCGATACCGGCACCTTGCCGCCGGTCGATCCCACTGCTTGCATGGCTGCAGTCGCCGCCAACGACGACGACAAGATCGGGAACGATTGCGGCGCGCTTGTTGACAATGAGAAGACCGCGAAGGGAGACCGCATCAAGGCGCTGGCCGCGCGCGCCGCTGCCTTTGCGCGCAAGGATCAGCTCGACCGCGCGATATCAGATTACGGCGAAGTGCTGCGGATCGAGCCGCAGGCCGACATCTACAACGCCAGAGGCGAGCTGTGGTGGAAGACCGGCGATCGCCCGAAAGCACTAGCGGACTTCGGCGCCGCGATCAAACTCAACCCGGATCACCCGACCGCGAAGGGCAATTACAAGCGGCTGGCGCAGGAGCTGGAGCGGCTCGGGGCGCTGATGGCGGTCGCCGGCAAGCCGGCGTTCAATTGTTCGACGGCAAAACGTCCGGTCGAGAAGGCGATCTGCGCCAGTCCCGATCTCGCCAATCTCGATCGCCAGATCAATGCGGTGAACAGCAAGGTCGTGCACGATGCCATGGCCGACAGCCCGCGCGCCGGCCGTGCCCTGCAGGCGCAGCAGGATGAATTCATCGCGCAGCGCAACGCGTCCTTCGGGCGGCCGGACTTCGATTTGCAGAAGGCCATGCGCGAGCGGCTGCAGAGATTGCTGGAGATTGAGCGGTATTGAAGCGCGGGAAGAGGTGAATCCAAGGTGAACCAAACCCGCTCGACCCGCGACTACGGAGAAACCCCCATACGGAACTTCCCGTGATGTCCGCGCTGCGTCATTTCGCTCGTCTTTTTTCCAATACCCCGTCTGCCCTTCGCGCCGTCCTGCTCGGTTTTGGCCTGGCCTTTGCGTTCACCGATCCCAGTCTCGCTGATGGCACCAACGTCGATTGCGCCCTCGCAGCCAAGGAATCGCCGCTCAAGATCGTCGCCGCCTGCAGCGCCATCGTTAACGACCCCGCGACCTCGCGCACCGGCCGCGCCGCGGCGCTGGTGGTGCAGGCTGACGCGCACGCCCATATCTCCGGCGGCCTAACCCAGGCCTTGGCGGAAGCCGACCGCGCCATTGAGCTCGATCCGAGAAACGGCGACGCCTGGCGCATGCGCGGCGATTTGACGCGCGAGGCGGGCGGCAACCTCAATCGTGCCGAGGCCGACCTCACCAGGGCGATCGCGCTCAATCCCAACGACACTGAGGCCTATGAGCTGCGCGGCGTGATCTACACCAGCCAGCACCGCACCGACCGCGCGATTGCGGATTACGACCAGGTGATCAAACTGCAGCCCAACAACGCGCAGGCGTGGGCCGACCGCGGCGTGACCCGGTATCTCGCCGGCGACTACGAGAAAGCGATCGCCGACAGCGATGAGGCGTTGCGCCTCGATCCCACCCGCGACGCCACGCTCGCTAATCGCGCCGCGGCCTGGAAGAAGCTCGACAAGCTGGACAAGGCGTTGGCCGACGAGAACGAGGCGATCCGGCTCGATCCCAAGGTGGCGCAATATTACGACAACCGCGGCCTGACCTATGCCGACATGAAAGAGTTCGACAAGGCGATCGCCGATTACGATCAGGCGATCCGGATGGAGCCGCGCGCCAATTTCTACACCAACCGCGGCGATGCCCGTCAGTTCAAGGGCGAACTCGGACCTGCGCTGAGCGATTACGGTTCGGCGCTGTGGCTCGATGCGAATTTCGCCAACGCCTATAACAATCGCGCCGTGCTCTACAAGAAAATGGGCGAGCGCGCCAAGGCGCTGGCCGATTACGAGGCGGCGCTCCGGCTCGATCCCGGCAACGAGAACGCCGCCGGCGGCCGCCGCACCATGAAGGCCGAAATCGCCCGCTTCGGCAGCGAGTCCGCGCGCCCGCTGACGGCACCGGATGCCCATCCGTCGTTCGATTGCGGCTCCGCGCGCCTTGCGGTCGAAAAGGCGATTTGCGCCGACCCGCAACTCGGCATGCTCGACCGGGAAATCGCCGACACCTATGCGCGCCTGATCAACATCAAGGGCAAAAACAGCGCCAGCGCGCTCCGCCAGGCGCAGCGCAATTTCATCGCTGCTCGCAACGCCCGTTTCGGCAAGCCCGGCTATGATTTGCAGGTCGCCTTGCAGGAGCGGCTCGGTGCGCTCGAAGACGCCGTCCGTTAGCCGACTTTCCGGCTTGAATTCGTCGCTTGGTAGCGTGAATATGGCGTCCAGGAGAGACGCCATGAACGTTCACGACAAAAGCCGGTATCACGAGGTTCACGCCCGCTCGCTCGCCGATCCCGAAGGCTTCTGGGCCGAGGCGGCAGCCGAGATCGACTGGATCGAGCCCGCGAAGAAGATTTTCGATCCATCGTCCGGCGCCTATGGCCGCTGGTTCACGGGTGCGGTGGTCAACACCTGCTACAACGCGCTCGACCGCCACGTCGCCGGCGGACGCGCCAATCAAGTGGCGCTGATCCACGACTCCCCGCTCAACAACAACACCATCACGAAATTCACCTATGCCGAGCTCTTGAAGGAAGTGCAGGCGCTCGCTGCCATCATGCAGGATTTCGGCGTCGGCAAGGGCGACCGCGTCATCCTCTATATGCCGATGGTCCCGGAAGCCGTGGTGGCGATGCTGGCCTGCGCGCGCATCGGCGCGGTGCACAGCGTGGTGTTCGGCGGCTTCGCGGCGAAGGAGCTTGCGACCCGCATTGACGACGCCAGGCCGAAGCTGATTTTTTCGGCCAGTTGCGGCCTCGAGCCCGGCCGCATCGTGCACTACAAGCCATTGCTCGACGAGGCGATCCGGCTCGCCTCCGCAAAACCTTCGGCTTGCATCATCCTGCAGCGGCCGCAGCAGACTTGCGATCTCGCATCCGGCCGCGATCATGACTGGGCGGATCTGCGCCGCGCCGCGCTCGCTGCGGGCAAGAGCGCGCCCTGCGTGCCCGTGCTCGCCACCGATCCGCTCTACATCCTCTACACCTCAGGGACGACCGGCATCCCGAAGGGCGTGGTGCGCGACAATGGCGGGCATCTGGTCGCGGTGAAATGGTCGATGTTCAATCTCTACGGCGTCAAGCCCGGCGAGATCTGGTGGTGCGGCTCCGACATCGGCTGGGTGGTGGGCCACAGCTACATCATCTACGGCCCGCTGTTCCATGGCGCGACCTCGATCATGTATGAGGGCAAGCCGATTGGCACGCCTGATGCCGGCGCGTTCTGGCGCGTCATCTCTGAGCACAAGGCGGTCGCCTTCTTCACCGCGCCGACTGCGTTCCGCGCCATCAAGAAGGAAGACCCCGACGGCAAGCTGATCCGCAAATACGACCTGTCGAAATTCCGCACGCTGTTCCTGGCGGGCGAGCGCGCCGATCCGCCGACGGTGGAATGGGCGGAGCAACAGTTGCGGGTGCCCGTGATCGATCACTGGTGGCAGACCGAAACCGGCTGGTGCATTGCCGGCAATCCGATGGGTCTGGGCCAACTGCCCGTAAAGCACGGCTCGCCGACCGTGCCGATGCCCGGCTATCAGGTCGACGTGGTCGATGAAGCCGCCAAGCCGTTGCCTGCCGGCACCATGGGCTCGATCGTGATCAAGCTGCCGATGCCCCCCGCGTGTCTGCCGACGCTGTGGCAGCAGGACGAAAGATTCCGCGAGGCTTACCTGCAGGAATTTCCCGGCTACTACAAAACCTCCGACGCCGGCTACAAGGACGCGGACGGCTACATCTTCGTGATGGGCCGCACCGACGACATCATCAATGTCGCCGGCCACCGGCTCTCGACCGGCGGCATGGAGGAAATTCTCGCCTCGCATTCCGACGTCGCCGAATGCGCGGTGCTCGGCATCGCCGACAGCGTGAAGGGCGAGGTGCCCTGCGGCTTCCTGGTGCTGAAGGCGGGTGTCGCGCGCGACCCCGCCGACATCGAGAAGGAGATCGTGGCGCTGGTGCGCGAGCGGCTCGGGCCGGTTGCCGCCTTCAAGCTCGCAATCATTGTGGCGCGGCTGCCGAAGACGCGCTCGGGGAAAATCCTGCGCGGCACCATCAAGAAGATCGCCGATGGCGAGGCGTGGACCATGCCCGCCACCATCGAGGACCCCAAGGTGCTGGACGAGATCGGCGAGGCGCTGAAGGGGAGGGTGTGAGAATACATTCGTCATTCCGGGGCGCGCGTTAGCGCGAACCCGGAATCTCGAGGTTCTCAGGGGCGCAATTGCGCCCCATAGTTCGATGCTTCGCATCGCCCCGGAACGACTGCTTAAGAGAGATTTGCCATCTTTTGGATGGATTGCCGGGTCAAGCCCGGCAATGACGAACGGAAGAAGCAATGCGATTTCATCTCGCACCATTGTACGTCGCGCTCCTGCTCGCCGCACCCCTCCTCGCCGGCTGCCTCGAGCGCGCCGAGCCGCTGCCGATGTCGAGTGTCAGGACCGAGGACGACGACACCTACTGCCGCGCCGGCGGCAAGAACGCGCCGGGCTCGCCCGACTACGTCTATTGCCGCCGGGAGCGCGACGCCCAACGCAACAACGCCGTTGTGCGCGCCGACAAGAAGCAGCGCGACCTCGGCGAATACATGCTGAACAATCCGTCCAACCCCGGGAGGCTGCAATGAACGAGGACGTCTTCAACGGCAGTCTGCGCCGATTTCTGAAGAAGGTCGGCATCACCTCGCAGCGCGAGATCGAGAAGGCGGTGCGCGACGCGCTGGCGGCCGGCCGCCTGAAGGGCCACGAAAAGCTGCCGGCGAAAGTAGTGCTGACCATCGGCGGCCTCAGCCTGTCCCACGAGATCTCCGACGAGATCGAGCTGGGCTAGGGGAAGACACCCCCCTCATACCATTATGGCATCGCAGTAGCGGTTCCGGCGGTATCAGCTTGCCCCACGAGGCCGCCCGCGCGGCTCATCGCGAGGCCAAGTCTTATCGTGAGGCTAAGTCGACGTTACCCATCACCCAGATAACCACGGCCGCAAAGAGCCCCGCGCTGGCAAACACCCCCGAGACCACGGCCGCGCTGAATAGAATCACTCCCAGTGCATAGGCGATCCTGTTGAGGGCCCATCGTATGACCCCGATGAAGCGGCCAAATATCCAATAGAACAAATATATGACGAGCAAGAGCACGAGAACGAGCACAACGATCTTCAGGATCGGTGGGCTGCCCAGATGCGTGCCAAGAAGCCGTGAGATTTGGCCGATGCCCCAGAGGCAACCGAAGACAATCACGTCCACGAGCCAGCCAAAGCCCTGCTTAAGCCATACGCCGAACTCCTGAATCAGGTGTTCCATGGATAAATCTCAACGTGCGTTTGCCTGCCGACCAACGCCGCGGACGCAAATATGTTTCAAATTACATTTGGTGTGAGCGGGGCTGTTCAGCCGGCGCGAATGCCTTTCGCCGTTTCCCGCGCGCGGGTTGCCGCCTCGCGCGCCATCTGGGCGCAAAGCCCGGTATAGGCGGTCGGCTCGAGCAGCTTCCTGACCTGTGCGGCGCTCAAATGCGCGGTGACGCGCGGATCGGCAGCGAGCAGGTCGCCAAACGATTTGTGCGCGGTCGCCGCCTCCATCGCCGCGTCATAGACGACATCGTGCGCGTGCTGGCGTCCGATCGCCTGGCCCAGATCGAGCATCACCGCCTCGGCCATGATGAGCCCGCCGCCGAGATCGAGATTGGCGCGCATTCGCGCCGGATCGAGCTTCAGGCCGCGGAAGACTTCCACCAGCCGGCTCAGCATGTCGCCGGTGGCGATGCAGGCGCGGCTCTCGGCCGAGTCCATCATCAGGCTGGTGGTGCGATCGGCCTCGTGCTCGGTCATCATCGCTTCGAGGCCGAGCGGCACCAACGCGCGAATGTCCGCCGCGGCGGCGATGATGTCCTGACACAGCTTGGGGTTACGCTTTTGCGGCATCGTCGAGCTGCCGACGGTGCCCGGCGGCACCGGCTCCTCGACCTCGCCAAACTCGGTCTTCATCAGCGTGTAGATTTCGCGGCCGATCCGCCCGCAGCTCGCTGCCAGCATGCCGAGCAGGCAGATGTTCTCGGCCAGGTGGTCGAGGAGCACGCGCGACGGCACGCGCATGGAGTTGAAGCCGAGTTGCCGGGCGATCCCGGCCTGCACCTTTGGTCCCATCTCGCCGAGTGAGGCGTAAGTGCCGGCACCGCCGCCAAGCATCGCGACAAAAATCCGAGGGCCAGCCTGGCGGAAACGCTCGACATGGCGGACCAGCTCATCGATCCAGACCGCGACCTTGTAGCCGAAGGTCGCCGGCACAGCGTGTTGGCCGTGCGTGCGCCCGGCGATCGGCATCTCGGCGCCGCGCTCGGCAAGCACGGCCGCGGCGTCGAGCGCGTCGGCGATGAGCCTCAGGAAAATGCCGTGCGCCTGGCGCAGCACCAGCAAATCGCCAGTCTGGGTGATGTTCTGCGTCGTCGCGCCCCAGTGCACCCAGCCGCCATGCTCCTCACCGGTGACACGCGACCGCGTGATCCTGCGCTGCGAGTGAGGTGGAAGGGCGATCTCTGGCTCCTCCATCGCAAAAATCACCGAGTTAGCCCCTCGAAGATCAGCGATGTGCGTTAGAAGTGCGAATACTAGGGTATTGATCGAACCCGTTCCTAAACGATGGAAGGGGACGAGATAGTTGCTCTGCTGAGAACGCACAAAGAATGTAACAAATTCCCTCAGGTGCTCGCGAAGTCAGCTCCGAGGCAAAGAATCCCGTCGCGTCGTCACCATCTGCAATCCCAACAAATCGGGCCATGCGCTTGCGCACCTGCGCACGGATCGCCCGGAGTTGAAGGATCGATCCAATCGGCGGGTCGATGGAGCGGAGTGTCCGCAAGGAGTCTTCCCACATAAACTCCCGTCCGTTATCTCCTAGCCGCAAGATCGTATCGAGCAGCGACCCTCTTTCTAGGCTCAACGCACGGCGGCCCGTGCGTAGCGTTCGCAAATAGATGAAACCACATGCGTGCTTCCACGCACGGTCGAACCTTTGAAGGCCGGCGCCAGGCTTTCCGAAATTATCATGATCTTCATCGACGAGTTCAACGGGATGAGAGAAGAAGGTCTCGCCAATAAAGTCGTCATTCGTTCGATCATACCATCCATAAAACACGACTGGCAGGGCGCGGCAGACGTCGGGCGCATCCAAATCTGCGGGCACGGCGCCGTCAACATCGACAAATCCATCGCGCGCGTCGCTCCACGGCCTCGTTCGTGCAAGTAGCCTTCGCTGTGTGTCCTCGGGCAAGTCGACCAGAACGGCTTCGATGTTGATCTCGACGCGTCTACCGTCCTCGTCGAGATATTTGCCATTATGAAAATCATGTTCGTCTATGACAGGACGGCGAAATAAGCGCTCAGGACCCAGCACAAGGTCAAGAGCCTCGCAAATCGTAGATTTTCCAATGTTGTTGCCGCCAACCAAGAGTGTATGACCGTGGAAATCAATTGTGCCGCTGGCCACGCCGCGAAAATTTGTGATGGTTAGCCTTCGAACGCGCAATTCGATTTCCTCAGAAATGACGTCAAGGTTGTTGGTTTAGTGTACCGCGGCTAAGCCTCAATTCCGGCACGTTTCGTCAAGTTGCTTCTGCGAAAGCGTCAATTCAATCTCCGTTGCGTCCAATTGCTTCCTAAGGACCCTGAAAATAGGTCCTTGTCCCGCGATGCCAGAACGGCCATCGCCCCAGACGCCGCGGAATTCATTCTCCATATCTGCGCGGAGCTTGTAGTAGGAGTTCTCGCAAGCTGGCGATCCTACTGCTCAGCTGGTCACAAGCCTCTGATTTGCGCTGCCGTTCCTCCGGCGTAGGCGTCTTCGGCGCTACCGGAATGTTGGGAACGTTCTCGCCCTTCCGTTGAGCCGCTGCTATATCGCCCGCGAATGGGTATTGCGGCCATCGGTGTGCGATGGCGTCAAGCATCCGCGACTTGTCTGCCCCATCCTTGATGCCTTGAGCGTCTTTGGCGACTTGAAGTTCTTCGGCCGATATGCGCGCGGCTTCTGTCTGTTGAAGTAGCGGCCACTGGTAGAAAATGAGAACCATGAGCCCAAGGAAGAAGATACAAATCGTATTCGCGATTTGGGCATAGAATGTGCGATTGATGTTCCGGATTTCGAGCCTTAACTTTACGAGTTCTAACTGTTCTTTAGCGGTAAGCCGCAACTCTTCTTCCGTAGACATATTCGCCTCCCACACTCAATGGTAGAAGCGGTCATTGAGAGTTGCAACCTCAGATTCGTACTAGGGGGCGACCCGTCGGGCAAAACACCAAAACCCGCCGCCTGTTTTGCCCGACGTGTCAAGCGCGTCGTGCAAAAATAATTATCTTTCCGAAAGTCAGTAGTTATGATTTATAGAAGCCGTCCCGCCTCGACACGAGGACGTTAGGCCTATCGTCACCGAACGTGAGGCGGGATGCGATGGACGCTATCGGTGCGCAGACGATGTGCATCGCAGCGTACGGTCAAGCCGTGTGGTCCTGTCCCCTCGACGCTGGGGTCAAGCCGATTGAGATGATCAATCAGCGACGGTGGCTATCAAGCCCGACACACCGGGGAGAGCACGGAGCAGCCGTTCAACCATTGCGCAGGGAGTGCCGATCGTTCGGCTTTACCTGTAGTGACTATGCTCGCTTGTTTTTTGTTTTTGCAAGCGAGGCTGCGGGTGCGGCCAGCGCCCGGCATTCCCTGCGCCCTCAGTTTCGAGGGAGCGACGGTGAGAGCAAAGCTCGGACGCGAAAGCGCGCCGCGGGAATGCGGAGTCGTGCGAACTCGTCATTGCGAGCGAAGCGAAGCAATCCATCGCGCCGCATATGCTGAAGCATGGATTGCTTCGTCGCTTCGCTCCTCGCAATGACGAGGAGGCTGTTTGAAAATTGGACCGCTCCGTAGGGCGGGCAAAGGCGCGAAGCGCCGTGCCCACCATCTTTCGCCGTGCTCTGGAAGGTGGGCACGCTTCGCTTTGCCCACCCTACAACGCAGACGAGAGGAATTACTCCTCCTCCTGCTTCTTGCCGCCGATGGTCTTCAGCTTGGCGAACACGGCGTCGACATTGAGATCGTCGCTGCTCTTGCCGGACTGTTCCGCGTGCTCGACCTCCGCCTCCTTGCGGGTGGTCTCGGAGGCCGGCAGCAGGGTGGCGCCGCCATATTGCTGGTCGATCGGTTTCTCCTTGGCCGCGCGCTGCACCTCGAAATCGAGCTCGATCTGCGAGCACAGGCCGAGCGTCACCGGGTCCATCGGCGTCAAGGTCGAGGCGTTCCAGTGGGTGCGGTCGCGCACGCTCGCGATCGTGGTCTTGGTGGTGCCGACCAGGCGCATGATCTGCGCGTCCTTCAGCTCGGGATGATTGCGCACCAGCCACAGGATCGCGCTCGGCCGCTCGTGGCGGCGCGACACCGGCGTGTAGCGCGGGCCCTTCTTCTTGGCGGCCGGCGGCAGGATCACCTTGCTCTCTTCCAGCTTGAGGCGATGGTTGGGGTCCTTCTCGCCCTTCTCGATCTCTTCGCGGGTCAGTTGCCCGCTGGAAATCGGGTCGGAGCCCTTGATGCCCTGGGCGGCGTCGCCGTCGGCGATGGCGCGGATCTCCAGCGGATGCATCTTGGTGAAATCGGCGACCTGGTCGAAGGTCAGCGCGGTGTTGTCCAGAAGCCAAACGGCAGTCGCCTTGGGCATCAGCGGCGCGTTGGTCATGGCAAATCTCCTTTGTGCTTCGCCCGCCCTTCCAAGCGAAGCCGATGGTCATCAATGGCGGGAATTCGGGCGTATATAGGCCCTTTCGGCCCTATGGCGCAATGGTTTACTAAAGTGCCTTGACATGTGCCCAAACCGGTCCCAAGTCCTAGTTCGGATTGGCCGTTTCCCCGCCGCCGGCGAGGGCCGATTCGCCCCCGAGATGTTTAAAATGACTGTTTCCTCGGCCGCCAAACCAGACCTGAGAATCGTGCTTTGTTCGCCAAGGGGCTTTTGCGCGGGCGTGGTCCGCGCCATCGACACCGTGGAACGGGCGCTGATCATCTACGGCGCGCCGGTCTATGTCCGCCACGAGATCGTGCACAACAAATATGTCGTCGACAGCCTGAAGAAAAAGGGCGCGATCTTCGTCGAGGAACTGGCCGAGATTCCCGACAATACCAACGCGCCCGTCGTGTTCTCCGCCCATGGCGTGCCGAAGTCGGTTCCGGCCGAGGCCAAGGTGAAAAATTTCTTCTCGCTGGATGCGACTTGCCCGCTGGTGACCAAGGTGCATCGCGAGGCGGCGATCCATTTCAAGCGCGGCCGCGAGATTTTCCTGATCGGGCATTCGCATCATCCCGAAGTGGTCGGCACGCTCGGGCAGTTGCCGCCCGGCGCGGTGACGCTGATCGAGACCGACGAGGATGCGCGCACCATTGCGCCGAAGAACCCGAACAACCTCGCCTTCGTCACCCAGACCACGCTGTCGATCGACGACACCGCGCATATCGTCGCGATCCTCAAGGAGCGCTTCCCGAACATCAACGGGCCGCACAAGGAAGACATCTGCTACGCCACCACCAACCGCCAGCTTGCGGTGAAGAAGGTCGCGCCCGTTGTCGATGCGCTGATCGTGGTCGGCGCGCCCAATTCGTCGAACTCGCAGCGCCTGCGCGAGGTCGCCGAGCGCGAGGGCTGTCCGATTTCGGTGCTGGCGCAACGCGCCACCGATATCGACTGGCAGCGGTTCGAAGGCATCAAGAGCCTCGGCATCACCGCGGGCGCGTCCGCGCCGGAAGTGATCGTCGAGGAGATCATGGGCGCGTTCGCCGAGCGCTTTACGCTGCATGTGGAGACGGTCTCGGCCGCGGAAGAGAACGAGTTCTTCCCGCTGCCGCGTTCGGTGCGGCCCGACGCAGCTTAAGGCGCGAACATGGCGGTCTATACCGACGTCGCCGCCGAAGAGCTTGCGGAATTCCTCAGCGAATACGACATCGGCGAATTGCTGTCCTACAAGGGCATCGCCGAGGGCGTGGAGAATTCCAACTTCCTGGTGCATACCAGCAAGGGCGCCTACATCCTCACGCTCTATGAGAAGCGCGTCGCCGCCAACGATCTGCCGTACTTCCTGTCGCTGATGGCGCATCTTGCCGAGCGCGGCGTCATCTGCCCGCAGCCGGCGCGCAATCGCAAAGGCGAGGTCTATGCGACGCTCGCAGGACGGCCGGCGGCGATCATCAACTTCCTCGAAGGCATGTGGCCGCGGCGGCCGAACGCCACGCATTGCGCTGGCGTCGGCGATGGCTTGGCGAAGATGCATCTCGCCGGGCGCGACTTCCCGATGTTTCGCAAGAACCCGCTGTCGGTTGGCGGATGGCGGCCGCTGTTCGATCAGGCCGCAGGGCGCGCCGACAGTGTGCAGACGGGCTTGCGCGATTTCATCGCCCGCGAGCTCGATCACCTCGAGAAGCGCTGGCCCACCGACCTGCCGGTCGGCGTGATCCATGCCGATCTGTTTCCAGACAACGTGTTCTTCCTCGGCGAGCGGCTGTCCGGCCTGATCGACTTTCCGTTCTCCTGCAACGACATCCTCGCCTATGACGTCGCGATCTGCCTCAACGCCTGGTGTTTCGAGATCGACGGCGCCTTCAACGTCACCAAGGCGCGCGCGCTGCTCAATGCTTACGGCCGCGAGCGCAAATTATCCGACGCCGAACAGGATGCGCTGCCGCTGTTGTCGCGCGGCGCGAGCTTGCGCTTTTTGCTGACGCGGCTGGTCGACTTCCTCAACGTGCCGCCCGGCGCGCTGGTGAAGCCAAAGGACCCGCTGGAATATGTCCGAAAGCTGCGTTTCCATCAGGGCGTCGCCAGCGTGCGCGACTATGGGCTCGCGACAGGGATGGTCGCGTGAGCGCGCTGCCGCTGGTCGTCATTCACACCGACGGCGCCTGCTCGGGGAATCCCGGGCCCGGCGGCTGGGGTGCGATCCTCAAATTCGGCGAGGTCGAGAAGGAGCTGAAGGGCGGCGAGGCGCACTCGACCAACAACCGCATGGAGTTGATGGCGGCGATCTCGGCGCTGGAGGCGTTGAAGAAGCCGTGCTCGGTCGATCTCTACACCGACAGTCAGTATGTGCGGCAGGGCATCACCGGTTGGATTCACGGCTGGAAGAAAAACGGCTGGCGCACATCAGACAAGAAGCCGGTCAAGAACGCCGAGCTGTGGCAGCGGCTTGATGATGCGCTGAAGCCGCATCAGGTGCGCTGGCACTGGGTCAAGGGCCATGCCGGCCATGACGAGAATGAACGCGCCGACCAGCTCGCGCGCGACGGCGTCGCGATGGCGAGGGCGAAGGGGTAGGGGTTACGTCGTCATTGCGTGCGAGAATTTGTAGGGTGGGCAAAGGCGCGCATGCGCCGTGCCCACCATCACGCTTTCGTAAGAAGTGGTGGGCACGCTTCGCTTTGCCCACCCTACGATCGTTCGAGCGATCAAAGCTGCCCGAGCAGCGTGTCGCCGCCGGAAACCTCGACCTTGCCCGGCGCCGGCTCGACGTTGAACTTCTTCACTGTGCCGTCCTCGACCACCATCGAGTAGCGCTTGGAGCGGATGCCGAGACCGTTGCCGGACGCGTCGAGCTCCATGCCGATCGCCTTGGCAAACTCGGCATTGCCGTCGGCAAGGAAGATCGCCTCGTCGCGCTGGTCGGTGTCGCGCTTCCAGGCGTTCATGACGAAGGCGTCGTTGACCGAGACGATGGCGATGGTGTCGACGCCCTTGCCCTTGATGGCATAGGCATTCAGGAAAATGCTCGGCAGATGCATTTTGTGGCAGGTGCCGGTGTAAGCGCCGGGCACGGCAAACAGCGCGACCTTCTTGCCCTTGAAGATGTCGTCGGTGGATTTGACCTGCGGGCCTTCCGCGGTCATCACGCGAAACTTCGCTTCGGGCAGCTTGTCGCCAACTTTGATCGTCATCGCTCGATACTCCTCAGGGATGTGCGGGTTGGTCTTAGACCGGGAAGGCGGGGCGTACAATATTCGGGCCGGCGAAAATTCAGGACCCTGCCAAACCCTCATCCTGAGGAGGCCGCGAAGCGGCCGTCTCGAAGGATAAAGGCCCGTACGGGGCCTCATGGTTTGAGACGCGTCGCAAGTGCGACGCTCCTCACCATGAGGGGACAGAAACTACGCCGCGGCGGCCTTCTTCTCGTCGCGCAGCTCGCGGCGCAGGATCTTGCCGACATTGGTCTTCGGCAGGTCGGTCCTGAACTCGATCAGCTTCGGCACCTTATAGCCGGTGAGATTCTCGCGGCAGTACTTGATGACATCCTCCGCGGTGACGTTGGGGTCCTTCTTCACCACGAAGGCCTTCACCGCCTCGCCCGATTTGTCGTCGGCAATGCCGATCACGGCGCATTCGAGCACGCCGGGATGGCTCGCGATCACTTCCTCGATTTCGTTCGGATAGACGTTGAAGCCGGAGACCAGGATCATGTCCTTCTTGCGGTCGACGATCTTGGTGTAGCCGTTGGCGTCCATCACGCCGACATCGCCGGTGCGGAAATAGCCGTCCGGCGTCATCACCTTGGCGGTCTCGTCCGGCCTGTTCCAGTAACCCGCCATCACCTGCGGACCCTTGGCGCAGATCTCGCCGGCTTCGCCGATCGGCAATTCGTTGCCGTCGTCGTCGCGGATCGAAAGGTGAGTGGAGGGCAGCGGCAAACCGATCGTGCCGGAGAACTGATCCGTGTCGGCTCGGTTGCACGTCAGCGCCGGCGAAGTCTCGGACAGCCCATAGCCTTCGGCCAAGGCGCAACCGGTGACCTTCAGCCACTTCTCGGCGACGGGCTTCTGCGTCGCCATGCCGCCGCCATTGGAGACCTTCAGTTTCGAGAAATCGAGCTTGTCGAAGCCCGGTGTGTTGAGGAGGCCGTTATAGAGCGTGTTGACGGCAGGGAAGAAGCTGACCTGGTATTTCGACAGCTCCTTGATGAAGCCGGCCATGTCGCGCGGGTTTGGGATCAGGAGATTGGTGGCGCCGGCGCGCAATCCCAGCAGGTTGCACGCGGTCAGTGCAAAGACGTGATAGAGCGGCAGCGCGCAGACGATGATCATGTTGTCGACGATTGGCGGCTTCTTCAGCGCCGGCTGCAGCCAGGCATCGTTCTGCAGCACGTTGGAGAGGATGTTGCGATGGAGCAGCGTCGCGCCCTTGGAGACACCAGTGGTGCCGCCGGTATATTGCAGGAAGGCGACGTCGTCGGCGCCGAGCTTCGGCTTGTTGAACTTGGCGGCTCGCCCAGCTGCGAGCGCCTGGTTGAAGGTGACCGAGCCCGGCAGCGAATAAGCCGGGATCATCTTCTTGACCTTGCGCAACACGAGATTGACGACCACGCCCTTCAAGCCCAGCATCTCGCCGATGCTGCCGACGATGACGTGCTTGACCTGAGTGCGCGAAATCACCTGCTGCACGGTGTGCGCAAAATTCTCCAGCACCACGATCGCTTCCGCGCCGGAGTCCTTGAGCTGATGCTCGAGCTCGCGCGGCGTGTAGAGCGGGTTGACGTTGACGACGGTAAAGCCGCCGCGCAGCACGGCGGCGGTCGCCACCGGATATTGCAGCACGTTCGGCATCATCAGCGCGACGCGCGCGCCCCTTTGCAGCCCCTTGCTTTGCAGGTAGGCGGCGAGCGCCTGCGACATCTCGTCGAGGTCGCGGTAGCTGATGGACTTGTCCATGCAAATGAAGGCCTTGCGGTCGGCGAACTTCTTAAAGCTCTCCTCGAGCAGGTCGACCAGCGAGGCATATTGATTGGTGTCGATGTCGGCCGGTACGCCGGGCGGATAATGCTTGAGCCAGATGCGCTCCATGGTCTTCCCCTCCAAAGCTTGACCGGTCCGTCTTCTTCCGCGTTACGGACTATTTGGGCCAACATTGGTCCATGCCGCTGCCCATGGCAAGCGGGTGGGAATACCGGCAACGGGCTCGGGTCAAGGGCGTTTCGCCGCAAGCGGCGAGGTGAGGCGGTTAGCTGGCGGGCTTGTTAGGCTTCGGCTTGGCGGCCGTCTTGGGAGCCGGCTTCGACGTGGCTGGAGCCGCCGCAGGTTTAGCAGCCGCATCGGGCCTGGCGCTGGCATGCCTGACCGCGGGCTTCGTCTCGGCCGTGCCAGCATCGGGCTTCGCGGCGACGCGCGCGCGCTTGCCGCGCCGGCCCGTGGCCCGCTGGCTGTCGGAATCGGCCGCGACTGCCGCGACCAGCGCCGCGCCGCTGCGGGTCGGACCGGTGTAGACCACGATCGGCTCCGCGGGCGCCGGATTGGCAGCGAGCCATTCCGATGGTTTGGGCATTGGCGGCTTCAGGCCGGCGGCGAGAAACACCGTGCCGTTGGCGCCGGGCTCGCCACTGCTCGATGCCGACGAACCGGCGGCGGCCACGAGCGGCGCATCGTCCTCGTCGCTGGCGGGCCGATGATGCTTGCCGCCGCACACCTCGTCGCGCAGGTTCGGCGGCGAGGCGTCGATCGGCGGCAGGCTGTTGACGCTGCCGAGCGAGGGCCTGAGCCAGCTGAGACCGTTGCTGGAAGCAAAGCCGCGATCGAGCAGTTGCGCGGCGCGCACCGCGCGCATGGTGCCGGAGGAGGCGCCGAGCACGACGGCGATCAGCCGTTTGCCGTCACGCGTGGCGGACGCCACCAGGTTGTAGCCGGAGGCGCAGATGAAGCCGGTCTTGAAACCATCGGCGCCCGGATAGCGTCCGATCAGGCGGTTGAAATTCTGGGTGACCCTTCGCCCGAACCGGATCGCGGGGATGTGCACGAAATATTCGTATTCGGGCAGGTCCTTGATGATGCTGCGGGCGAGGATCGCGAGATCGCGTGCCGAGGTGATCTGCTCGTCCGCGGGCAGCCCGTTCGGATTGACGTAATGGGTCTGCGTCATGCCGAGCTTCTGCGCGGTATCGTTCATCATCACCGAGAAGCCGTCGATCGAGCCGCCGACACCCTCGGCGAGCACTACGGCCATGTCGTTGGCCGACCTCACCAGCATCATCTTCAGCGCGTTGTCGACGGTGACTTGCGTGCCGGGCCGAAAACCCATCTTCGCGGGCGATTGCGAGGCCGCAGTCGGAGAGACAATGAGCAGCGTGTCGAGAGTGATCTTGCCGGACTTGATTGCGCTCAGCGTCACATAGGCCGTCATCAGCTTGGTGACGGAGGCGGGATACCACGGCACGGTGGCGTTCTCGGCCTCGATGACCTTGCCGCTGTCGGCTTCGATCACCAGCCGCGCCTCCGCATGAGACGCGCGTGGCGCAATGATA
>CAWCGA010000028.1:0-39201 GCA_963794775.1 uncultured Alphaproteobacteria bacterium
ATGCCGAGACGTTGGAGACGATGTGCATCGGATGCCAGTCGATCTCGGCGAGCTTCTTGATCGCCTGTGCCGCGAATTTCGGCGTAGTGATCGAGATGAACACGTCGGCGCCGGTCGCCTTCAGCTTGACGATGTGGTTGTCGATCGAGGGCTCTGATGTCTCGTAGCTTTCTTCGGCAACGATCATCGAGGCCTTGGCGCCGAAGCCGTCCTTCAGGCCCTTGAGATAGTCCTTGCCGAAATCGTCGTTCTGGTAGAGCACCGCGATCTTGCCGTCGGGCTTCTCCTTCATCAGGTATTTCGCGTAGATGCGGGCCTCGCTCTGGTAGGAGGGCTGCCAGCCCATGGTCCAGGGAAAATCCTTCGGATCGTTCCACTTGGTGGCGCCGGTCGCGACGAACAGCTGCGGCACCTTCTTGGCGTTCAAATATTTCTGGATCGCGGAGTTGGACGGCGTGCCGAGCGAGTTGAACACGACGAGCACCTCGTCGCTCTCGACGAGCTTGCGCGCCTGCTCCACCGCCTTGGGCGGCGAATAGCCGTCGTCATAGGAGATGAAGTTGATCTTGCGGCCGTTGATGCCGCCTTCGGCATTGATCTTGTTGAAATAGGCAGTTTCGGTCTTGCCGATCACGCCGTAGGCGGAGGCGGGTCCGCTGTAGGGCATGATGTTGCCGATCTTGATCTCGATATCGCTGGCGCCGGTGTCGTATTTCTTCTGCGCGAGCGCGGTGGACGAAGTCAAAGCGAAAGCCGCCGCCGCAACCACGGCAGCACGAAGTTTGAACGAACGCATCGTTGTCTTTTCTCCTTAAGTCACCTGCGGAATCTGCCCGCCAGCTGTTGGCCGACGATGGCAACTTGCCTGGCGCCATGCGGCACCAGGAAGATCACGAGGAACAGCAGCACGCCGAAGACGGCGCCAGATAGACCTTTGGATATGCTTTCGGAGATGTTTGGAACGAAGATGATGAAGGCGGCCCCGACGAACGATCCGGGAAGCCAGCCGACCCCGCCGACCACCATTCCGAGGAACAGCGAGATCGCAAAGGTGATGGTGTAGCTGTCGGGTGCCACGAATTGCACGGCGATGGCGCCGAGCCCGCCGGAAATGCCGGTGATCCCCGCGGTGACGCCGAACGCCAGCGTCTTGTAGAGCGCGACATTGACGCCCATCGAGGAGGCCGCGATCTCATTGTCGCGGATCGCCATGAAGGCGCGGCCGGAGCGCGAGCGCAGCAGGTTGACGGACCAGAGATAGATCGCAACCGTGATCGCGAGCGTGAAGTAATACAGCCACATGTCCTGGGACATCTTCAGGTGCATCGCCTTCAGCGCGGTCTCGATGATTTCAGGCGCGTCCGGCTTGGTCACCACCAGGCCCTGCACGCCGCCGGTCCAGTGCTCGAAATAACCGAGCTTGAGCAGTTGCGGCATCGCGGTCGCGAGCGCGAAGGTCGCCAGCGCCAGGTAGACGCCGGATAGCCGCAACGCCGGCTGGCCGAACAGGAAGCCCGCGCCAAAGCAAATGATACCCGCGATCGGAAGGGTGAGCGCGTAGTTGACGTTGAAATGCTCCATCAGGATCGCGGACGTATAGGCGCCGATCGCGTAGAAAGCGCTCTGGCCGAGCGAAAATTGCCCGCTGCCGCCGGTCAGGATGTTCAGCGCCAGCACCGCGAGCCCGTAGATCAGCAGCATCGTCATCTGGAAGATGATGAAGTTCTTCACGAGCAGCGGGATCAGCAGCAGGATCACCAGCACCGTCAGCGAGGTGCCGGCACTGAGCGTCATTGCGCGCTTGGGAACGGCTTCTACGGCCTGGCCTTCGGCGACGACTTCGACTTCGTCAGCTGCGCTCATGATCAAACTCTCTTGATGACGGGCCGGCCGAACAGGCCGGCGGGTTTGACGACCAGGACGGTGACGATCAGCGCGAGCGCGATCGGCAGTTTCAGCTCATTGCCCACGCCGGGGATGTAGGTCCCGACGAGATTCTCGAAGATGCCGACCAGGAAGCCGCCCATCACGGCGCCGAACGGCGAGGTGAGGCCGCCGAGCACGGCCGCGGCAAAGCCGTAGACCAGCGTTCCCAGCATCATGTTGGGCTCCAGAAACACCACCGGTGCGATCAGGATTCCCGCGACGGCGCCGATCGAGGCCGCCATGCCCCAGCCCAGCGCGATCATCCAGGAGGTGTTGATGCCGACCAGCCGCGCCGATTCCGGCACCGCGGCGGCGGCCCGCATCGCCAGTCCCACCCTGGTGTAGCGGAAGAAGAAAAAGAGGCCGAGCAGCATCAGCAAGGTGACGCCGATCATGCCGGCCTGGTGGGTCGAGATCAGCTGGCTGCCGAGGAACGGGGACGAGCCGAACGGGGTAGGAAATTGCTTGATGGTGAAGTCCCAGATCAGGCCGGCGCAGGAATTGATGATCGAATAAAGCGCGATGAAGCCGGCGACTTGCGTCAGGATAGGCGCCTTGGTGAGCGGCTTGAACAAGGCCCGTTCGATTGCGATGCCGGCGGCGAAGGAGAAGGCGATCGTGAGCACGAAGGCGACCCAATAGGGCACGCCCCATTGCATCAACTGCCAGGCGATGAAGGTCGAGAACATCGCCATCTCGCCTTGGGCGAAATTGAGATGGTCGATCGCCTGATAGATCATGACCAGCGCGAGCGCCAGACAGGCATAGATCGCGCCGGTCGAGATACCGGCCAGGATTTGGTTGGTGAAAAGCTCCATGGGCCGGTTCTCCTCAATATCCGAGGTATGATTTGCGAACGTCTTCGTTGTTTGCGATGTCCTTGGCGCCGCCAGACATCACGATCCGGCCGGTCTCGATCACATAGGCCTGGTCGGCGAGTTCGAGCGCAAGCTGCGCATTCTGCTCGACCACCAGGATGGTGACCTTGTCCTCGCGGTTGATCTTGCCGAGGATCTTGAAGAGGTCGCGCACGATCAACGGCGCCAGGCCGAAGGACGGCTCGTCCAGCAGCATCAGGCGCGGGCGCAGCATCAGCGCGCGGGCGACCGCCAGCATCTGCTGCTCGCCGCCGGACAGCGTGCCGGCCTGCTGGGTGTAGCGCTCTTTGAGCACCGGAAAATGCTCGTACATCCGCTCGATGTCGGAGACGATGCCGGCCTTGTCCTTGCGGCTGATCGCGCCGAGCTGCAGGTTCTCCTCCACCGTCAGGGTGGTGAAGGTACCGCGGCCTTGCGGCACATGCGCGATGCCGAGCCGCACGATGTTTTCGGTGGAGCGGCCGGAGAGCGCCGCGCCTTCGAACTCGATCGCGCCGGTCGAGCGCACCATGTTGCAGATCGCGCGCAGCGTGGTGGTCTTGCCGGCGCCGTTGGCGCCGAGCAGCGTGGTCAGCGAACCCTCGTCGAGCGAGAAGCTCAAGCCGTGCAGCGCCTGCACCTGGCCGTAATAGGCGCGCAGATCCTTGACGTTGAGCATCGCCGTCATTGGTCCTTGCTCCCGAGATAGGCCTTGATGACGGCGGGGTCGGCCTGCACCTGGGCCGGCGTGCCCTCGGCGAGCTTCTTGCCGAAGTTCAGCGCCACCACATGGTCGGCGATCGACATCACCAGTCCCATGTGATGCTCGACCAGCAGCACGGTGATCTTGCGGTCGCTGCGGATCTTGCGAATGAGGTCGCCGAGCACATAGACCTCTTCGTGATTGAGGCCGCCGGCGGGTTCGTCGAGCAGCAGGATCTTCGGTTCGGCGGCCAGCGCGCGCGCCAACTCGACGCGCTTCTGGGTGCCGAACGGCAGGCCCGACACCGTGATGTGAGCGACGCTTTCGAGGTCGAGATAGCCGAGGATGTCGTGCACCTTCTTGTTCATGTCGGCTTCGCCGCGGCGGACCCAGCCGAGCTTGAGCGCGTCGCTGACGATGTCGGAGTTGGTGCGGCAATGGGTGCCGACGCGGACATTGTCGAGCACCGAGAGGTTCTGGAACAGCGCGACATTCTGGAAGGTGCGGCCGATGCCGATCTCGGCGATGCGGTGCGCGGGCCGCGTCAGGATGCTCGACCCGTCCATCAGGATGTCGCCGGAGCTCGGCTGGTAAAGCCGGCTGAGACAATTGAACAGCGTGGTCTTGCCGGCGCCGTTGGGACCGATCAGGCCGAGAATCTGGCCCTGATGCATGTCGAACGACACGCCGTTCAACGCGATGATGCCGCCGAACACGACGCTGACGTCGCGAACCGCGAGCAGGGGGGATTGTCCCTGCGCGAGTTGGGCCTGCGTCATGACGCCTCGCCCAACGAAATGGAGCAGGCGCGACGCCTACCGGATGCCCTCGGCCACACGTGCAAGTTTCCCTCCTGATCTCTTTGGATCTTTTTTTGATTGTGTCAGCTGCGGCGTCATTCCCCCGAGTGCCGCCTCGATGTTCCTTACCATCGCCAACAGGCGAGGTCCAATATCGCCGCGCAAGCGGTCTTCCGTGAAGCGGAATGCCGGCGCGCCACAGTTAAACGCATAGGGACCGGTCCCGTCATTTAACTTTAGTGCAACGCCGGCCGCGGAAATCTCGTCTTGCCAATCGCCCGCGGAAATCGCGAAGCCGTATTTTGCAACCGTCTCTCCGGAGCGCTCCAGGCCGTCACGCAATTTCGGCCAGCGGCTGCCGTAATGCTCGCGCAGATCGCGCACCAGGTTGGCGCGTTCGTCCGGCGACAGCGCCCAGAAATAGGCGCGGCCCATCGCCGTGGTCGCAATAGGTACCCGCGAACCGACGTCGAGCTGGACGCCGAGCGTCATCCCGTTACGGCTCTGGCCGAAATAGATCATGCTGTGACGGTCGCGCCCGCCGACCGCAACCGCGCCGCCGGTCTCGCGCATCACTTCCTCGCGGAACGGTTCGGACAAATGACGAACGCCGAGATTGGCCAGCGCCGCATAGCCAAGCGCCATCGCGGAAGGGGTCAACTGATACTTCTCAAAGCGCGGAACCGGCGTAAGATAACCGAGCTTTGTCAGGGTGTAGGTCAGCCGCGAGACCGTGGGCTTCGGCAGTTTGGTGCGGGCCGCGATTTCCTGATTGCCGAGGAGGCCGTCATTGGGCTGGAAGGCGCGCAACACGTCGAGGCCGCGGGACAGCGCGACGACAAAGCTGCGATCGGTCGCACCTTTCCTGGGAGAGCGTTTCATGTCCCGCCGTTTTACGGTCCTCGTTGACAAGGGAGGTGCTTCAAAATAACCCTCGCTGTCAAGATGTGGAACTTAGTTTCGCGGTGCGGAACTAACTTTGAGGGCGCCCTCCGCCGCAAGACGCGAGCCGCCCGACACAACCAAAACCAAAGCCGCAACCAAGAACAAAACATCCAAGGAGCGTAGCGTGAACGAAGTGGTCAAGCTCGAACGTCACGACGTTGTCGGCATCGTCACCGTCGACAGTCCCCCCGTCAACGCACTGAGCGCCGCGGTCCGCGGCGGCATTTTCGAATGCATGAAGCAGGCGATCGCCGATCCCGAAATCAAGGCGATCGTGCTGACCTGCGGCGGCCGCACCTTCATTGCCGGCGCCGACATCACCGAATTCGGCAAGCCGCCGAAGCCGCCCGGCCTGCACGAGGTGCTGACCGCGATGGAGAACTCGCCGAAGCCGATCGTGGCCGCGATCCACGGCACCGCGCTCGGCGGCGGCCTCGAAGTTGCGCTGGCCTGTCATTTCCGCGTCGCCGTCAAGGAAGCCCGCCTGGGTCTCCCCGAAGTGAAGCTCGGCCTGTTGCCCGGTGCCGGCGGCACGCAGCGCTTACCGCGCGCGGTTGGCCCCGAGCTTGCCGTCAAGATGATCGTCGGTGGCGATCCGATCTCGGCCGCTGAAGCGCTGAAGAACGGCCTGATCGAGGAGATCGTCGAAGGCCCCGCCTCGGGCGGCGAAGCCTTTGCGCGCAAGGTGCTGGCGGAGAAGCGTCCGCTGCGCAAGCTGCGCGACGATGACTCTAAGCTCAAGGCGGCGAAGGCCGACCGCTCGATCTTCACCAATGCGGTCGCCGCCATGACCAAGCGCGCGCGGGGACTGGAAGCCCCTTTCGCGGCCGCTGACGCCGTCGGTGCCGCGATCGATCTGCCGTTCGATGAAGGTCTGAAGAAGGAGCGCGAGGGATTCCTCAAGCTCGTCTCGAGCGACCAGTCCAAGGCGCAGCGCTACGCGTTTTTCGCCGAGCGCGAGGCCTCCAAAGTTGCGGGCGTGCCTGATGGCACCAAGCCGCGCGACGTCAAGCAGGTCGCCATCATCGGCGCCGGCACCATGGGCGGCGGCATCGCGATGTCCTTTGCCAATGCCGGTATCCCCGTCACCTTGATCGAGATGAGCGAGGAAAATCTCAAGCGTGGCATGGGCGTGATGCAAAAGAACTGGGAAGCGACTGCCGCGCGCGGCGGCATTCCCGCGGACGCACCGACCAAGCGCATGGCGCTGATATCAGGCAAGGTCGGTCTTGAGAATGTGAAAGACGCCGACCTCGTGATCGAGGCGGTGTTCGAGACCATGGCGGTCAAGAAAGAAGTGTTCGGCAAGCTCGACCAGTACGCCAAGCCGGGCGCCGTGCTCGCCTCCAACACCTCGTATCTCAACATCGACGAGATCGCGAAGGAAACCAAGCGTCCGCAAGATGTGCTCGGCATGCACTTCTTCTCGCCGGCCAACGTCATGAAGCTGTGCGAGATCGTGCGCGCGGCCAAGACCGCGCCGGATGCGCTGACCACCGCGGTGTCGATCGCCCGCAAGATTGCGAAAGTGCCGGCAGTGGTCGGCGTCTGCGACGGCTTCGTCGGCAACCGCATGCTCGCGCAGCGCGGCAAGCAGGCCGAGAAGCTGCTGTTCGAGGGCGCGCTGCCTCAGCAGGTCGACGCCGTCGTCACCAAGTTCGGCATGCCGATGGGACCGTTCGCGATGGGCGATCTCGCCGGCCTCGACATCGGCTGGCGCTCGCGCAAGGACCGCGGCCTCAAGTCGGAGATCGCGGACGCGCTGTGCGAGGCCGGCCGCTTCGGACAGAAGACCGGCAAGGGTTACTACAAATATGAAGGCGGCTCGCGTTCGCCGCTGCCCGATCCCGATGTCGAGAAGCTGATCGACGAGACGCTGCAGAAGCTCGGCAAGAAGCGTCGCAACGTCAGCGACGACGAGATCCTCGAGCGCATGATGTATCCGATGATCAACGAGGGCGCGAAGATCCTCGACGAAGGCATCGCGGCGCGGCCGAGCGACATCGACGTGATCTGGCTCTATGGCTATGGCTGGCCGATCTATCGCGGCGGCCCGATGTTCTGGGCCGACAGCGTCGGCCTCAAGCACGTCGCCGACCGGCTGGCTTACTATGCCAAGGAGACCAACGATCCGAACCTCGAGCCGGCGCCGCTGCTCAAGCGCCTCGCCGCCGAGGGCAAGACGTTCGCCTCGCTGGCTGCCGAGAAGTCGAAAGCGGCGTGAGATGACCCGCGGCGCGCTCTCTCCGTTCCCTCCCCCCTTGCGGGGGAGGGTCAGGGTGGGGGGTAAGCCACAAGCTCAGTGCTCGCGATACCCCACCCATAGCCGAAGCTTTGCTTCGGCGTTACGTTAAAGGACGGCCGCCGAAGGCGGCCTATGCCCTCCCCGCAAGGGGGAGGGGAGTTGAGAGATCAGTGCCCTCCTCACTATAAAGAACCACGATGTCCCATCCCGGCGAACAATTTTATCCCGAAGGCGTGCGGTGGGACGCACCGATTGCGCAGGGCACGCTTCCCGACCTGCTGTCGCAGGCAGCCCGCGAGTACGGCGATCGCACCGCGATCGAATTCCGCGACCGGCCGATCAGCTACACGCAACTTGAACAACTCGCCGAAGTCGCGGCGTCCGCCTTCCTGCGTGCCGGCTACGGCAAGGACACTTCGGTGGCGCTGTTCCTCAGCAATACGCCCGATCACCCGGCGAATTTCTTCGGTGCGCTGAAGGCCGGCGCCCGCGTGGTGCATCTCTCCCCGCTCGACGGCGAGATCGCGCTGTCGCACAAGCTCTCGGATTCCGGCGCGCGCGTGCTGGTCACCAGCAATCTGTCGGCGCTGCTGCCGACCGCATTGAAATTCCTCGCCAAGGGCCTGCTGGATCGTTTGATTGTTTGCGAGGACGACAACTGGGGCAAAATCGGTACGCCGCAGACTGCGCTGCCGGATGACCCGCGCGTGATCACCTACAAGACCTTCGTCGATGGCGCGACCAAACCAAAGCAATGGCCTGCGATCTCGCCCGGTGACATCGCGCTGCTGCAATATACCGGCGGCACCACCGGCCTGCCGAAGGGCGCGATGCTGTCCCATGGCAATCTCACTGCGGCGGTGTCGATCTACGACGTCTGGGGCAAGGCCGCGCGTGCCGAACGGGGCGACCCGATTGAGCGCGTGATCTGTGTGCTGCCGCTGTTCCACATCTTTGCGCTAACCGTGGTGATGCTGTCCTGCCTGCGCCGCGGCTACCTGATCTCGCTGCATCAGCGCTTCGACGTCGAAAGCGTGATGCGCGACATCGAGGTCAAACGCGCTACCAGTTTTCCCGGCGTGCCGACGATGTGGATCGCGATCGCCGCACTTCCCGATCTCGACAAGCGCGATTTCTCCTCGCTGCGGACTGCCGGCTCCGGCGGTGCGCCGCTGCCGGTGGAAGTCGCAAGCATCTTCGAGCGCAAGGTCGGCATGAAGCTGCGTTCCGGCTGGGGCATGACCGAGACCTGCCCGGCCGGCACCGCGCATCCCGACAATGGGCCGGACAAGCCCGGTTCGGTCGGCGTCGCCTTGCCCGGCCTTGAGATGGATGTGGTGTCGCTCGACGATCCCACCAAAGTGCTTGGGGACGGCGAGACCGGCGAGATCCGCATTCGCGGCCCGAATGTGACGCGCGGCTATTGGAACCGGCCGGAAGAAACCGCGCAGGCGTTTGTCGGCGACCGCTTCCTGACCGGCGACATCGGCTACCGCGACGAGGAGGGCTACTTCTTCCTGGTCGACCGCAAGAAGGACATGATCATCTCCGGCGGCTTCAACGTCTATCCGCAGATGATCGAGCAGGCGATTTACACGCATCCGAGCGTGTACGAGGTGATCGTGATCGGCATTCCCGACGATTACCGCGGCGAGGCGTCGAAAGCCTTCATCACGCTGCGTCCCGACGCCAAGCCGTTTACGCTGGACGAGTTGCGCGCGTTCCTGACCGGCAAGATCGGCAAGCATGAGCTGCCGGCCGCGATGGAATTCGTCAAGGAGCTGCCGCGCACGCCGGTTGGCAAACTGTCGCGCCACGAGTTGCGCAGCAGCCAGCTCTCGGCGCTGAAGCAAAAGATCGCGTAAGAGTTTTCCGTTTTCGACAAGGAGGATCCGATGGATCTCGCTTTTAACAAGGAAGAGCTGGCGTTCCGTGAAGAGGTGCGGGCGTTTTTCCGCGACAACGTGCCGCCGGATACACGGCGCAAGCTGCAGGAGGGCCGTCATCTGTCCAAGGACGAGATGGTCACCTGGTGGCGCATCCTGAACAAGAAGGGTTGGGGCGTCTCGCACTGGCCAAAGGAATATGGTGGCACCGGCTGGACCTCGGTGCAGAGCTACATCTTCAATGAAGAGCTGCAGATGCATCCCGCGCCGGCGCCGCTCGCCTTCGGCGTCAGCATGGTCGGCCCGGTGATCTACACCTTCGGCAATGAGACCCAGAAGAAGCAGTACCTGCCGCGCATCGCCAATGTCGACGACTGGTGGTGCCAGGGCTTCTCCGAGCCGGGCTCCGGTTCGGACCTTGCGTCGCTGAAGACCAAGGCCGAGCGCAAGGGCGACAAGTACATCATCAACGGCCAGAAGACCTGGACCACGCTGGCCCAGCACGCCGACATGATCTTCTGCCTGTGCCGCACCGACGCGAGCGCGAAGAAGCAGATGGGCATCTCCTTCATCGTGTTCGACATGAAGTCGAAGGGCGTCACCGTGCGTCCCATCGAGACCATCGATGGCGGCGTTGAGGTCAACGAAGTCTTCTTCGACGACGTCGAGGTGCCGGTCGAGAATTTGATCGGCGAGGAGAACAAGGGCTGGGATTACGCGAAATTCCTGCTCGGCAACGAGCGCACCGGCATCGCGCGCGTCGGCGTCTCCAAGGAGCGGCTGCGCCGCATCAAGGATCTGGCGTCGAAGGTCGAGTCCAACGGCAAGCCCGTCATGGAAGATCAAGGCTTCCGCGAGAAACTCGCCGCGGTCGAGATCGAGCTGAAGGCGCTGGAGCTGACGCAGCTTCGCGTCGTCGCCGACGAAGGCAAGCACGGCAAGGGCAAACCCAATCCGGCGTCCTCGGTTTTGAAGATCAAGGGCTCGGAGATCCAGCAGGCCACCACGGAGCTGCTGATGGAAGTGATCGGCCCGTTCGCCGCGCCCTATGACGAGCATGGCGAGGACGGTTCCAACGAGGCGATGGACTGGACCGCGCAGATCGCGCCGAGCTATTTCAACAACCGCAAGGTCTCGATCTACGGCGGCTCCAACGAGATCCAGCGCAACATCATCTCAAAGGCGGTGCTGGGGCTGTAAGCGCGACACAACACAAACCGTCGTCATGGCCGGGCTTGACCCGGCCATCCACGTCTCGACACAGGAAAGAAAGACGTGGATGCCCGCGTCAAGCGCGGGCATGACGAAGTAGCGAATACCGGGGAGAGTAGAAGAAAATGGATTTCGATTTGACCGAGGAGCAGCGGCTTCTCAAGGACAGCGTCGACGGGTTGCTCACCGACTCCTACGACTTCGAGGCGCGCAAGAAGTACGCGAAGGAAAAAGGCGGCTGGAGCAAGTCGGTCTGGAGCAAGCTCGCCGAGCAGGGCCTGCTCGGTCTGCCCTTTGCCGAGGCCGATGGCGGCTTCGGGGCCGGTGCGGTCGAGACCATGATCGTGATGGAGGCGCTCGGCAAGGCGCTGGTGCTGGAGCCGTATCTCGCAACGGTCGTGATCGGTGGCGGCTTCCTGCGCCATGGCGGCTCGGACGCGCAGAAGGCTGCGCATATTCCCGGCATCATCGACGGCAGCAAGACCTTTGGCTTTGCACAGCTCGAGAAGAACTCGCGCTACGATCTCGCCGATGTCAGCACGACGGCTAAGAAAAAAGGCGACGGCTGGGTGATCGACGGCGAGAAGTTCGTCGTCGTCAACGGCGAGAACGCGGACACGCTTGTTGTCACTGCCCGCACCAAAGGCAATCGCCGCGACAGATCAGGCGTCGGCGCCTTCATCGTTCCCGCCAACGCCAAGGGCGTCACGCGCAAGGGCTATCCGACCCAGGACGGGCTGCATGCCGCCGACATCACGTTCACCGGCGTCGAGGTCGGCACGGATGCCGCGATCGGCGACCCCGAGAACGCGCTGCCGCTGATCGAGCGTGTGGTCGACGAGGCCCGCACCGCGATGTGCGCGGAGGCGGTCGGCGCCATGGACGAGTCGCTCAAGACCACGGTGGAGTACATCAAGACGCGCAAGCAGTTCGGTGTTGCGATCGGCACCTTCCAGGCGCTGCAGCACCGTGCCTCCGACATGTTCGTGGCGCTGGAGCAGGCGCGCAGCATGTCGATGTTCGCGACCATGGCCGCCGACTTCGACGATGCGAAGGAGCGCGCCCGCGCGGTCGCCGCTGCGAAAGTGCAGATCGGCAAGTCGGGCAAGTTCGTCGGTCAGCAGTCGATCCAGCTGCATGGCGGCATCGGCATGACCCAGGAGGCCAAGATCGGCCACTACTTCAAGCGGCTGACCATGATCGAGAATACTTTCGGCGACACCGATTATCATCTGCGCCGCGTCACCGACGCCGGCGGCTTGATTTAGGCACGTCGTCAGCACACTAACATTCGTCATGGCCGGGCTTGTCCCGGCCATCCACGTCTTGAGGCACAAAGAAAGTCGTGGATGCCCGGGTCAAGCCCGGGCATGACGACGGAAAAACAACAGGGAGCGCGTCGTGAAAAACACCCCGTTCGATCTCTCAGGCCAGGTCGCCGTCATCACCGGCTCGAGCCGCGGCATCGGCAAGTCCTCGGCGGAATTGCTGGCGAAGCTCGGCGCAAAGGTCGTGATCTCCTCGCGCAAGGCGGACGCTTGTCACGAGGTCGCCGACGGCATCAAGAAATCCGGCGGCGACGCCCATGTCATTGCCTGCAACATCTCACGCCATGATGAAGTGAAGGCGCTGATCGACGGCACCACGAAGCACTACGGCAAGATCGACATCCTGGTCTGCAATGCGGCGGTGAACCCATATTACGGCCCGCTGCTCGACATCACGGATGAGGCCTTCGACAAGATCATGGGCTCGAACGTCAAGAGCAACATCTGGCTCTGCGCGCTCGCGATCCCCGGGATGGCCGCGCGCGGCAAAGGCTCGGTCGTGATCATCTCCTCGATCGGGGGCATGCGCGGTTCGACCGTGATCGGCGCCTACGGCATCTCGAAGGCCGCCGACTTCGCGCTGTGTAGAAGTCTCGCCGGCGAATGGGGTCCGAAGGGCGTGCGCGTCAACTGCGTGGCGCCGGGCTTGGTGAAGACCGATTTCGCCAAGGCGTTGTGGGAGGACGAGGAGCGCTTGAAGCGTCGCTGCGCCACCACGCCGCTTCGAAGAATTGGCGAACCCGACGAGATCGCCGGCGCAGTCGCCTATCTCGCCTCCGACGCGTCGACATTCATGACCGGGCAGACCATCGTGGTCGACGGCGGCGTAACGACGGCGGCGGCGTAATCTTTCTTCTCCCTCTCCCCGCTCTTGCGGGGAGAGGGTTGGGGTGAGGGGCTGCTTTCCGCGAGTCCTTTGTGAGTCGATAGACCTGTACCCCCTCACCCGGACCGCGCTTCGCGCGCTCCGACCTCTCCCCGCAGGCGGGGAGAGGTGAAGAGGCAGCGTCACTCGTTGTTGCGACCTTGACGTTCTTCCTGCAATCCGCTGTCCTCACGCATCACAATAAAAGTCCCGGGAAGAACCGCCATGTCCCACATCCTGGCCATCGATCAGGGCACCACGTCCTCGCGCGCGATCGTGTTCCGCGCCGACATCTCGATTGCCTCCGTGGCGCAGCAGGAATTCCCGCAGCACTTTCCGGCCTCGGGCTGGGTCGAGCACGAGCCCGAGGACATCTGGACCTCGACGATTGCTGTCTGCCGCGAGGCGCTGAAGAAGGCGAACCTCGCCGCAAAGGACATCGCCGCGATCGGCATCACCAATCAGCGCGAAACCACCGTGGTGTGGGACCGCGCGACGGGGAAGGCCGTGCATCGCGCCATCGTCTGGCAGGACCGCCGCACCGCCGATATCTGCGCCAGGCTGAAGAGCGAGGGCCACGAGCCTGATATCATCAAGAAAACCGGCCTGATCATCGATCCTTATTTCTCGGGCACGAAGGTCGCCTGGATCCTCGACCACGTCCCGGGCGCGCGCAAACGCGCGGAGGAAGGCCAACTGCTGTTCGGCACCGTCGATTGTTATCTGTTGTGGCGGCTGACCGGCGGCAAGGTGCATGCGACCGACGCCACCAACGCCTCGCGCACGCTGCTGTTCAACATCCACACGGGCGCGTGGGACGACGAGCTGCTGAGAATCCTGCGCGTGCCGCGCTCGATGCTCCCTGACGTGAAGGACTCCTCGGCGAAATTCGGCGACAGCGTCCCCGACCTGTTCGGCGGCAGCGTCGCGATAACAGGCATCGCCGGCGATCAGCAGGCCGCGACCATCGGCCAGGCCTGTTTCTCGCCGGGCATGATCAAGTCGACCTACGGCACCGGCTGTTTCGCGCTGCTCAACACCGGCGCGATGCCGGTGGTCTCCAGAAACAAGCTGCTCACCACCATCGCCTATCAGCTGAACGGCAAACGCACCTACGCGCTGGAGGGCTCGATCTTCGTCGCCGGCAGCGCGGTGCAATGGCTGCGCGACGGGCTCGGCCTCATCAAGCAGGCCGCCGAGACCGGCCCGCTCGCCGACAAATCGGACTCGACGCAGTCGGTCTATCTGGTGCCGGCCTTCGTCGGCATGGGCGCGCCGTACTGGAATCCGAACGTGCGCGGCGCGCTGTTCGGGCTGACGCGCAACACCGGCCCGGCCGAGCTCGCGCATGCCGCGCTGGAGAGCGTCTGTTACCAGACATACGATCTGCGCGAGGCGATGCGCGCCGACTGGCCGGGCGGCACCGCGGCCAACGTGCTGCGCGTCGACGGCGGCATGACGGCGTCGGACTGGACCATGCAGCGGCTCGCCGATCTGCTCGACGCGCCGGTCGACCGCCCGATGATCCAGGAAACCACCGCGCTCGGCGCCGCCTATCTCGCGGGGCTGCAGGCCGGCGTCTATCCGGAGCCGGCAAAATTCGCCGACAACTGGCGGCTCGAGCACCGCTTCAAGCCCGCGATGAGCGCCGCCACGCGCGAGCGCAAGCTGAAGGGCTGGGCGCGCGCGGTGAAGGGCGTGCTCGCGAGCGATGAGGGGACGAAGTAACTGCTTGTCGTCAGACTGACTTTGGCCTCCAAATCCAACGGCACCAATAAATGGCTAGGTTGGTTCAACCGCCACTGTAGTTGCTCGAGTAATAGTCTTCTTTCCCGCTTTCTTGCTGGCGTAAGAGGCTGCGTCTGCAGCATCAAAGGCTGCTTCGATCCCTGAATGATTCGGACATTCGGCGATACCGATGCTGGTACTGACGGGGAATTCGACGGCTTTGCCGTCTGCGCTGACCCATCGGGCTGGTGTCTCTTTGAGTCCTACTGCGAATCGCTTCATTAACCCGAATGCTTCTTCTTCGGAGCAGTCGACCAGAATCATGGCAAATTCGTCTCCGCCAGCACGATAAAGACGGTCTCTAATACGGGCCTTCTTTCTCATCAAAGCGGCGATATGCTTAAGTGCTTCATCGCCAGCGGCGTGCCCAAATTTGTCGTTTACCGACTTGAAATCATCCACGTCAATTCTGATGCAAGCAATAGGAAACGCCATGGCTAGTTTGCCGGAAGCAATTTCCTTTATATCACTCTTGTATGCAGCTTGGTTACGAAGCGACGTAAGGGCGTCCGTCTTGTCGAACTGTCCAGGAGCAGGCTTAGACATTAGTTCGCGAACCGGTTGTGGAGGGCAAAAACAAGGCATCGAATTGCAGTCAATACATTGAGCGGGATAAGCTTCCCATAGCAGCTGCTCGATGTGCTTTGATCCATCAGCAGATTTATTTACAAGGATACTCAGAGCAAACCACCAAGCGAAAAAGTCAGCTAGCTCGTTCTCAAAATTAATTGGATAGAGGTGATAAAAGCGAACCGCTTCAGCAAGTTCCGCCAACTCTTCAATCAATCTACGATACACTAGATCGAGGTTGCCATCCCATGTAGATCCATAGACTTCGCGAAACATGAGTTGAAATTCACCCACGCTTCGCTTTTGGGAGGGTGAATGATACTGGTAAAGTTGCCTCATCTTCTCTGGATTGGGTGTTGGCTTCACACCTTTCGAGCAAAGGCATGGTTTTTCTGCACAATAGGCACAGACAGTTGGAAATTTTTGGAGAATTATCCGCTCAAGGTCGGTTTCCTCAGCCCTTACTGCCTTAAGGAGAGCGATCCCCCATGAAAATAGCTTTGGCAAGAATTTGCGAGCCGCCTCAATATCGTTTTTTCTGAAAAGATATTTTCCAAGGAGACCGGAAACTTCATTTAAGTGAGAGAGAATTTCGAACGTCGATTTGGAATAGTTTTGGGACGGGCCGTAAATGGTATGCAGCATTTCGACCCATTTGTTGATCCGCTGTTGCGCGTCAAATCCGTCGCTCACTGATATGCCTCATTCATTGACAATCTTTGCAAGGAAAACTTAGGGAGGGAAGTTGGTAACTAATATGCTTATTGCTAGATCATGCTCATAGCATTGATAGATCATTGAGTATGATACAACTGAAACGTGTTTTATGTCTAGCCGCTTTCTTTCTCCTGCACCTCCAGCATCGCCTTCAGCGTATCGTCGCTGAGCTTGCCGTTGGGGGAGGGGATGCGCCGCTCGGCGCTGTCGATCGGGGTTTGATGCGAGGGTAGGGCGGATGCGGCGCGAGCCTGCGTCGTGCGTGAGGTCTCACTGAGGCCTTCCGTCTCCTCGGTCTCGTCCGTCAAACCGGCGCCGCGTGCGTATCCGACGCCGCGCTTGCGCCGCGCTTCCTTACGTCTAGGCGGCTCTGGCGTATAGATGATCGGCGGCAGGATGTGATGGCGCGACATCGCGAAGCTCCGCGGCCGCATTGAGCTGCTGATTCGCGCGTTCGCACCACTGACAAATCGGTAATGTTGTCAAAGCCGCGCGTTCAAAACGGGCGCCGCCAGCCCACGCGCGCTCAATAATTATATCGCGCGCCGAAGCTGAAACCCTGCGCCCACAACGGAGAGGTGTTGAACACAGGCATCGGCCGCTGCGGTCCGCCCGGGCCAGCCGGCGGAATCAGGTTGGGGTTGACCGCGAGGTCGATCAGGCCGCCGGCGCGCTGCACGTCGCTCCAGTACAGCACGTCGTAGCCCGCGAACAGCCGCCACTGCGGCGCGATCTGGTAGCCGGCCTTCAGCGAAAGCTCCGGCACCACCGCAAAGCGCGTCTGCGAGGTGCTTCCGATATTGCTCGACAACGCCAGCAGTCCGCCGGCCGAAGTGGTCGTCACGCCGCCAAGGGTGATCGCGTTTGTGCCGTTGACATTGGACGTGTTGATATTGCCGCCCAGTGCCACCTTGGTGCGCCACTCCAGCGTCCAGCGATCGCGCTGCCATTGACCGGCAAGGCCGAGATCGACGCCGTGAAAATCGCTGCCGGCGCGGAATGAATCGCTGACCGCAAAAGTGGTGCCGGGTGGAATGAAGCCGCCGCCCAAAACCGTCTGTTGCGTCGCGATCGAAAGATCGTCGGACACATGCAGATAGCGGTATCCGGCCAGCGCGCTGACGCGCATGTTTCCGAAAGTCCCGATGTCCTGGCGGTAGAGCGCGCCTGCGCCATAGAACCGCGAGGTCTCATTGATGGCGATATTGCCGCTGGTCGCGCCGGGGAAGGCAACGAAAATGGCGTCCTGCGCATTGTTGAACGCGTTGAAGAACGGCCGCGCGATGATGGGTGTGGTGTTTGAATTGGCGTTGAAGCCGGTCGAGACGTCGCCAAGGCCGAAGCCGCTGACCTCGATGCCGCGGCTGCGCGACGGATCGAACCAGTAACCGGCCGTGATGCGTCCGCCCGGACGCCATGCGCCGTTGACGGTGGAATCGCCGAACAGCACGGTCGTGGTGGGAAAGCCGAGGACGCCCGGCCCGGGTGCGCCGACGGGACTGGTCGTGACCAGCGGCGGCAGCCGGTCGCCCTTGACGGTCCAGGCGAGAAGGTCGAACTCGGCCCAGAACAAGCCGACGGAGGGAGGTGGCGCTGGCGGCGCCTTGACCGGCAGGTCGGCGGCGACGGCAAGCTGCGTCGCGGTCGCCAATGCCGCGCCGACCGTTAATGCCGTCAGCCTCGATCCGCTCATGTCGTCCCCGCCGTGCGAGGACAGGATCACGCACGGTTCCACCCGGCAAGGTTCGCGCGAGTTGCCCACGGCCGAATAGGCCGCAGTGTTGCCAACGGGTATCGCAAACGCCGTCTCTGGGTTGCGGTCGGAAAAGAATGCGCGGATGTCGTCAGTGGTCAGGCGTCGCCGCCACCACCCGCCCACCATGCGGCCTGAACAGCCGGCCCTTCTCCGTCACCAGCACCACCCCGAGCGAGGCCAGCGTGCACAGGAAAAACCCGGTCGCGAACGGCACTAGCGTGCCGTCAAAATCCTGGCCGATGGTGCTGCCGATCCAGATCCCGAGCAGCGTCGTGATCGAGCCGTACAGCGAGGACGCCGTGCCGGCGATATGGCCCTGCGGCTCCATTGCGAGCGAAGTGAAATTCGCGATCATCAGTCCGAAGAAGAACATCATGAGTGCCGACAGCGCCATGAACAGCGCCAGCGGCATGATGCCGAGTTTCGCGCCGAGAAGCAGGGTCCCTGCCACCGCGACAAAACCCAGCAGCGCGCCGTGCGAAATCACGCGCATGCCGAGCCGGCCGACGAAGCGGGCGTTGAGGAAGCCCGCGATCGCAGTGCCGACCGCAATCGCCGCGAACGCGATCGGAAAATAATGGCCGAGCCCGTAAATGCCGGTGAACATCTGTTGCGAAGACAGCACGTAGGCGAACAGCGAGCCCATCACGCCGGCAGCGGCAATCGCATAGCCGAACGTCTGCCGGTTGGTCACGGTCTGGCGGTAAGCATCGAAGACGTCGCGAACTGCAAGTGACCTGCGCTTGGACTCCGGCAGCGTTTCCGGCATCCGTATCGCGTTCCAGACCAGCGCGACGAAACCGTACAGCATCAGCACGAGGAAGATGCCGCGCCATTGCCCGAACAGCAGCACCGCCTGGCCCAGCGATGGCGCGATCACGGGCACCGCGATGAACACCATCATCGCGAGCGACATCACGCTCGCCATGCGTCGGCCGGCATAGCAATCACGCACGATCGAGGTGGCGATGATGCGCGTCGCCGAGGTGCCGATGCCTTGCAGCGCGCGCGCCAAGAGCAACATCTCGAACGACTGTGCGGAGACCGCGATGACGCTGGCGATGCAGTATAGCGCCATGCCGTCGACCAGCACCGCGCGGCGGCCGAAGCGATCGGACAACGGTCCCATCACGAACTGGCCGATGCCGAAGCCGATCAGGAAGGTCGAGAGCACCGCCTGCGGCCGGTTGGCTTCCGTGATGTGAAAGGCGGCTGCGATGTCCGGCAGCGCCGGCAGCATCATGTCCATCGCCAAGGGATTGAGCGCCATGATCGAGGCGATCACGACGACGAATTCGGCAAAGCCCATCGGCTTGTGGTTGGAGGAAACCCAAGAGCTTGAATTTGAAGTGGTGGAGTTGGTGGAATTTTCAGTCACGTTCTCTCGCCCTGTGAAGCGCAAGATGTAATGACCATGTTGCGACGCACAATGCCCGTCCCGGGATAGCTGATGCGCACATTATTTTCACCTCTCCCCGCGTGCGGGGAGAGGTCGCGCCGAAGGCGCGGGTGAGGGGCATGGCACGGCGTGGCCGTGACTGAACTCCATCGGATTCGAAGAATCCTGTTTCAATACTACGCGTCAGTTCGCGGAGGTTCCCCCTCACCCGAAACCTCCGCTGCGCGTCGGTTTCGACCTCTCCCCGCACGCGGGGAGAGGTGGAACTCGCGGCTGCGTCGAGTTAACTCTCGAAATTCACCGCAGTCGTATTCGCGCCGCTGATCAGCATACCGACGCGCTCGCCGGGCCTGGGCCGGTAGCGCTGCGACAGCAGCGCCGCGAAGGCCACAGCGCCGCCAGGCTCCGCCACCACGCGCAGGGTTTGCCACAGCGCCGCCTGCGCCCGGGCGATGTCGTCTTCGCTGACCAGCAGCACCTCCTCGACATGCGCGCGTGCGATCGGAAACATCAGCTGGCCGACCCGCGGCGGCCCCAGCGCATCGGCGGCAATGCCGCCGGCCGGCGTATCGACCGGCCGTCCCGCGGCGAGGGCGCTGTGTAAAGTCGCCGCCTGCTCGGGCTCGACGCCGATGATGCGAACGCGGCCTGCGAACCATGCGGCAAGGCTGCCGATCAGGCCGCCGCCGCCGACCGCGACCAGCAGCGTGTCGAGAGCCGCATCCTGCTCCAGCTCCATGCCGATCGAGCCCTGACCGAGCATCGTCTCGGCCTGATCGAACGGATGCACCGACATCGCGCCGGTCTTCGCGACAAAGCGATCGCACGCGACCAGCGCATCGGCGATGTGCGTGCCGACGATCCTGAGCTGCGCGCCATAGGCGCCGATGCGTTCGGCCTTCGCCGGCGAGGTGATGTCGGGCAGGAAAATCGTGGCTGATATGCCGAGCCGTTGCGCGGCATAGGCGACCGCCGCGCCATGATTGCCGCCGGACGCCGCGGCGATGCCGGCCGCGGGCACCTTGCGCAACAGCAGGTTCGCGAACGCGCCGCGTACCTTGAAGGAGCCGGAATGCTGCAGCATCTCCAGCTTGAAGGTGGCCGGCGCGGACGGAAGCCCGAAATCGGCGAGGTCGGCATGGAGGACCGGCGTGCGGCGGACATGAGGCCGGATCACGGCTTCCGTCGCCGCAATGGCCTCGCGCGTGATCTCGGTGTTCATGGCGCCCCTGATAGCGCAGCCGGGGGTTGACATCAATTAGGTAATTAGCAAAATGACTAAATGAAAATCGCGATGGCGCTCCGCGCACTGGCCAACGAGCGGCGGCTGCAGATCCTGGAATGGCTGCGCGAGCCGCGAAAGCATTTCCGCGCGCAGGTCGACGGCGACCTGGTCGAGGATGGCGTTTGCGGCCTCCTGATCGCGGAAAAACTCGGCGTCAGCGCGCCGACGGTGAGCGAGCACATGCGGGTCTTGACCGCGGCCAAACTGGTGCGCGCCAAGCGCATCAAGCAGTGGACCATGTACCGCCGCAACGAGGCCGCGATCGCCTCCGTGAAGCGCGCCATCGAGGAGAAGGTCTGAGATGTTTCTGATCGGCCAGTACGACTCGCCCTTCGTGCGCCGCGTCGCGATCGCGATGCGGCTCTACGGCATCCCCTATGAGCACAAGCCGTGGTCGACCTTCGGCGAGGGCGACAAGATCGCGCCCTATAACCCGCTGCGCCGCGTGCCGACGCTTGTGCTCGACTCCGGCGAGGCGCTGATCGAGAGCACTGTCATCATCGACTATCTCGACGAACTCGCGCGCGAGCAGGACAAGATCACCGGCGAGGCGATGCTCCCGTCGCGGGGCGCCGAGCGCCGCCATCAATTGCGGCTCTGCGCGCTCGCCACCGGGCTCGGCGACAAGGCGGTGAGCCTGCTTTATGAGCGTGTGCTGCGCGGAGAGCAGCTAAAGCTGTGGGTCGAGCGCTGCGAGGCGCAGATCGCGGGCGTGCTCGCGGTGCTGGAGAAGGAGCGCGCGGCGGTGAAAACGCCGTGGCTCAACGGCGCGCGCATCGGCCATTCCGACGTCGCGGTTGCCTGCGTGCTGCGCTTCACCGGCGAAGCGCATCCGCATCTGTTCGACGCGGCGCACTTTCCGGCGCTGGCTGCGCATGCAGAGAAGTGTGAAGCACTTCCGGCGTTCCGCGACATCGTGCAGCCGCTGGCGCCACCGAAGGGGTGATGCTCCTCCGTTTCCGCTTGCGAGATGCCGTAGGGTGGGCAAAGCGAAGCGTGCCCACCATTCAGCGCACGGAGAGAAGATGGTGGGCACGGCGCGTGCGCGCCTTTGCCCACCCTACACATGCGGTGCTATTGGTGACCGATGGCACCGCCTACCAAAAAGGACATCTGGTTCCGCTCGGGACGCTACTTCCTGCGCACGGTCAAGCGCGAGGACGCGTCCGACCGCTGGGCCGGCTGGCTGTCCGATCCCTGGACCGTGCACGTCCTCAATACGGCGCCGCGCGCCTTCACCAAAGGCGACGTCGTCGACTACATCAAGCAATTCGACCAGCGCTCACGGCTGCTGCTCGGCATCTTCGAGATGGGAACGCGGCTTCATGTCGGGTTCATCCGGATCGATCTCGAGGCCGGCGGCGACGCGCTGGTCAACGCGGTGATCGGCGAGGCCGCGCATCGCAACCGCGGCGCCAACACTGATGTGTTCGTGGCGATGCTCGACTTCCTGTTCGACAAGATCGGCGTCACGCGCGTCCGCGCCTCGGTGCTGGAGCGAAACGATGTCACGCTCGCTTACCTGCTCAAGCTCGGCTGGCAAAAGGACGAGGCGCCGGGCGCACCGGTGAAATCGGTGACCGACGGTTCAGCGCTCGGGACCTGCACCGTGAGCTGGACGCGCGACGGCTACAAGGCCTATCGCCAGACGCCGATCGGCAGCCGCATCCTGCGGCGGCTGCGTTCGGCCGAAAACGTCGCGCGAAAACCGGGCAACGCCAAATCCTGATCAGTGGAAAGATGCCCCGCGCATTGCGCGAGGCATGGTCACCAGCGCCTCAGTAGCGCGCGACGATCGGACCCGGCGACCAGATGCGATAGTTGACGCCGAACTTGACCGTGTCGAGGTCGTGCTTGACGGTCAGATTGGCGGGAACGGTGACGCCGTTGAGGATGTTCATCTGGATGGTCTTGTTGGCGAAGCCGTAGTGATCGTATTCGACGAAGGCCGACCAGTTCTCGTAGAACGCATATTCGAGGCCAACGCCCGCGGTCCATCCCCAACGCTGGTCGCTGCCATTTGCGATGCAGCCCTGGTTGGCGGCGTTGTTGCAGAAGTTGTTGTTGAGGAACGTGAAGTTCTGCGCGGTGTAATTGTCGTGGGCATAGGCCGCACCGCCCTTGCCGTAGAACAGCACGCGGTTCCAGGCGTATCCGATCCGCCCCGTGAGCGTGGCGATCTGGTCGGTCTGCGACGTCAGCTGCGGCGGACCGCCGTTCTTGCCGGCAAAGAACGGATCGTTGGCCACGTGATTCAGGCTGGTCCAGGAATAGTCGCCGCCGAATCCGATGACCCAGTGGCTGGCGAACTGATAATCGCAGCCGCCCTGCACGCCACCTATGATGCCGCCCTTGCTGTTGCTGCTGAACGACGTTCCGGCCGGCACGAAATTCTGGGCAATACCCGGTGGGTTGAGACCCAGGAAGCCCGGCGCGAAGGTGCCGGGGTCCGAATAGGTGGTGCGGTCCCAAACCGCGCCGACATTGGCGCCGACATGGCAGCCGGACCAACTGTAAGGCACGGCGGCGACTGGCGCTTTCATCGGCAAATCGGCGGCCAGCGCGGGGCCGGCGGCGACGATAGCGGAGCTCAGGAGAAGCAGCTTCTTCATGGTTTTTGGTCCAACGGACAATCAAAATGGCTTCGAGTCCGGTCCAAATTACCATGCCCGGACTTCCCGCGATGTGCCCCGCCCGCAACAGCCAGGGTCTTTCATTGTGCCTGTTTATTGGGCGAACGGGGCGGCCGAAAAACCCGCCGCCTGTTTCGGCCTTCGAGTCAAGCGCGCGGCGCAAAAATATTTGTCTTTCCGAAAGAGAGAAATTATGATTTAACGAAGCCATTCCGCCCCGACACAGAGGGACGTTCGGCCAATCGTCACGATACGTTGGGCGGGATGCGATGGACGCTTCCGGTGCGCAGGCGATGTGCGCTGGAGCGGACGGTCAAGCCGTGTGGTCCTGTCCCCTCGACGCTGGGGTCAAGTTTGTTGAGATGATCAACAGGCGACGGGGGCTATCAAGCCCGATACCCCGGGGAGAGCACGGAGCAGCCGAAAAGAACCATCGTGCAGGGAATGCCGGATCGTTTCGGCTCACCTGTAGTGACTATGCTCGTATGCTTGCTTCATTCTGCATACGAGGCTGCGGGTGCATCGTGCGCCCGGCATTCCCTGCGCCCTCTCTTCGGAGAGGGACGATGTTTCGGCATCACCCGGACGCGACATCGCGCCGCGGGAACGCGAGCGCTTGTCGCGATCGTAGGGTGGGTTAGCCCGAAGGGCGTAACCCACCTCTTCTGTTGCCGCGGATTGAGAAGTGGTGGGTTACGCTTCGCTAACCCACCCTACGTTCTTCGCGCAATCACGATCGAAAGCTGTTTGAAATTCGAGCTAGTCCGGTGGGCGCACGGCGCAGCCTTACCCCGCTCCAACCGCCTTCTTGCGCCATGCGAGATGCACCGCGCAGCTGCAGCCCGGCGGATGCGAGGCAAGCTCGCGCGGCGTGGCGCCGTCAGCCGCCGCATCGTTTGCGGGTGCCGCGACCGCGACCGCCGCCGGCATCGCTGCGCGCACCGCGCGCTCTTGCGCCGACTGGTCCTGCGTTGGGATGTAGTTGAGGATCGGCGCCAGCCAGCGTTCGATCTCGGCGACGCTCATGCCCTTGCGCGCGGCGTAATCCTCGACCTGGTCGCGCTCGATCTTGCCGACGCCGAAATAATAGCTCTCGGGAGACGAGAAATAGAATCCGGACACCGACGATCCCGGCCACATCGCAAAGCTCTCGGTCAGGACAACGCCGGAATTCGTCTCCGCATCGAGCAGCTTGAACAGCGTCGCCTTCTCGGTGTGATCGGGCTGCGCGGGATAACCGGGCGCGGGACGGATGCCCTGATATTTCTCGAGGATCAGATTCTCCGGCGACAGCGTCTCGTCAGGCGCGTAGCCCCAGAACTCGCGCCGCACCCGCGCATGCATGCACTCGGCAAAGGCTTCCGCAAGGCGATCGGCGAGCGCCTTGCACAGAATCGAAGAGTAGTCGTCATTCCTGTGCTTGAAGCGATCCGCGATCACGTCTTCGCCGATCCCCGCCGTGACCACGAAGCCGCCAATATAATCCGGCACGCCGGAGGAGGCGGGTGCGATGAAGTCGGACAGTGCAGCGTTGAAGCGGCCTTCGCGCTTCTCGAGCTGCTGGCGCAGCGTGTGCAAGGTCGCAATGCGCTTCGTTCGCGCCTCGTCGGCATACACAGCGATATCGTCGCCATCGGCATTGGCCGGCCAGAATCCAATCGCGGCGCGCGCCGTGAACCACTTCTCCCTGACGATCAGGTCGAGCATCTTGCGCGCATCGTCATAGAGTGCGCGCGCGGCCTCGCCGACCTTGTCGTCCTTGAGAATCGCGGGAAAACGCCCGGCGAGCTCCCAAGTCTGGAAGAACGGCGTCCAGTCGATGTATTCCACCAGCTCGGCGAGGTCGTAATCGTCAAAGCTCTTCACGCCGAGGAAAGCGGGCTTCTTTGGCGGCGCCTTCGCAAAGTCCACCGGCACGGCGTTGGCGCGGGCAGCCGCCAGCTTGAGCCGCTTCTTGTCGGCCTGAGCCCGGAAATGCGCCGCGGAGATTTTGGCATACTCGGCGCGCACATCGGCGGCATAGCCCTCGCGTTTCTCCGGCGACATCAGCGACGAGGCGACGCCGACCGCGCGGCTGGCATCGTTGACATGCACCACCGGACCCCGACGGTAGTTCGGATCGATCTTCACCGCCGTGTGCACACGGCTGGTGGTGGCGCCACCGATCAGCAGCGGCACATCGAGGCCTTCGCGCTCGAGCTCGCCGGCGAAGAACGCCATCTCGTCGAGCGAGGGCGTGATCAGGCCGGAGAGACCGACGATGTCGGCTTTCTCGGCCTTGACCGTTTCGACGATCTTGGCGGCCGGCACCATCACGCCGAGGTCGATCACCTCGAAATTGTTGCACTGGAGCACGATGCCGACGATGTTCTTGCCGATGTCGTGGACGTCGCCCTTCACGGTCGCGAGCACGATCTTGCCGGCGGAGCTGCGGGCGCAGCCCTCGACGCCATTGGCGAGATTGCGCGCCTTTTCCTCCTCCATGAACGGCATCAGCCAGGCGACCGCCTGCTTCATGACGCGCGCGGACTTCACCACCTGCGGCAGGAACATCTTGCCGTCGCCGAAGAGGTCGCCGACCACGTTCATGCCGGCCATCAGCGGGCCTTCGATCACGTCCAGCGGGCGCGACGCGTTCGCCCGCGCGGCTTCGGTATCGGCCTCGATGAATTCGGTGATGCCGTGCACCAGCGCGTGCGACAGCCGCTTCTCGACCGGCCATTCGCGCCAGGCGAGATCGCTCTCTTTCGCTTGCTTCTCCTTACCCCGGAACTTCTCCGCGAGCGCAAGCAATCGCTCGCTCGCGCCCGGGTCGCGATTGAGAACGACGTCCTCGCAGGTTTGGCGCAATTCGGGGTCGATGTCGTCATAGACGACCATCTGGCCGGCGTTGACGATGCCCATATCCATGCCGGCCTTGATGGCGTGATACAGGAACACCGAATGCATGGCTTCGCGCACCGGCTCGTTGCCGCGGAACGAGAAGGAGAGGTTGGAGACGCCGCCGGAAACATGCGCGCCCGGAAGGTTTTGGCGGATCCAGCGCGTCGCCTCGATGAAATCGACGCCGTAATTGTTGTGCTCCTCGATCCCCGTCGCGATCGCAAAAATGTTGGGATCGAAGATGATGTCTTCCGGCGGGAAGCCGATTTGGCCGACGAGAATATCGTAGGCGCGCTTGCAGATCTCGGTCTTGCGCGCAAACGTATCGGCCTGCCCCTTCTCGTCGAACGCCATCACCACGACGGCTGCGCCATGGCGCCGCGCGATCTGTGCTTCGTGGATGAATTTCTCCTCGCCCTCCTTCATGGAGATGGAGTTCACGATCGGCTTGCCCTGGACGCATTTCAACCCGGCCTCGATCACGACGAATTTCGAGGAATCAACCATTACAGGCACGCGCGCAATGTCGGGCTCGGCGGCGACGAGGTTGAGGAAGGTCCGCATCGCGGCTTCCGAGTCGAGCAGGCCCTCGTCCATGTTGACGTCGATGATCTGCGCGCCGTTCTCGACCTGGTCGCGCGCGACCTGCAGCGCGGCAGTGTAGTCGCCCGCGGTGATCAGCTTGCGGAATTTCGCCGAGCCGGTGACGTTGGTGCGCTCGCCGACATTGACGAAGGGGATCGCCGGTGTCAGCGCGAACGGCTCGAGGCCGGAGAGCTTGAGCAGCGGTTCGATGACGGGCACGACACGCGGCTTGTGCGGCGCGACCGCGGCAGCGATCGCGGCAATATGGTCCGGCGTGGTGCCGCAGCAGCCGCCGACGATGTTGACGAGGCCGGCTGCAGCGAACTCGCCGATCAGCCGCGACATATATTCGGGCGTCTCGTCGTACTGGCCGAACTCGTTGGGCAGGCCGGCATTGGGATAGGCGCAAACCAGCGTGTCGGCGACACGGCCGATATCGGCGATATGCGCGCGCAGATCCTCGGCGCCGAGCGCGCAATTGAATCCAATGGTGACGGGCTTGGCATGCCGCACCGAGTGCCAGAACGCCTCCGGCAGTTGGCCGGAGAGCAGCCGGCCGGATTTGTCGGTGATGGTGCCCGATACCATCACGGGAATGTCGATGCCGCGCGCTTCGAGCAGCTCGCTGAGGGCGTAGAGCGCGGCCTTTGCGTTGAGCGTATCGAAGATGGTCTCGACCAGCAGCAGGTCGACGCCGCCGTCGATCAACCCGCGCGCCTGATCGCCATAGGCCTGGCGCAGATCGTCGAACGTCACCGCACGATAGCCGGGGTTAGCGACATCGGGCGAAATCGAGGCAGTGCGGTTGGTGGGGCCCAGCGCGCCCGCGACAAAGCGCGGCTTGCCGTCCTCGCGCATGACGCGCTCGGCAGCGGCCCGGGCGAGCCTGGCGCCTTCGCGGTTCAGCTCATAGGCGAGGTCCGACATGTCGTAGTCGGCCTGCGCGATCGAGGTCGAGGAGAAAGTGTTGGTGGCGACGATGTCGGCGCCGGCGCGCAGATAGTCGGCGTGGATATCCTCGATCGCCTTCGGCTGGGTGAGGATCAGGAGGTCGTTGTTGCCTCGGATATCGCGATGGAAATCCTTGAAGCGTTCGCCGCGGAACTGGGCTTCGTCGTACTGCAGCGCCTGAATCATGGTGCCCATCGCGCCGTCGAGCACGAGGATGCGCTTGCTGGCTTCCGCCAGCAGCGCGGCACGCTTGGACGAAACTGCGGACATTTACGCCGCCCTCTGCGCGCCGTTGGGGCGGATGCCGAGCAGATGCGAGATCGCAAACACCAGGTCTGCGCGGTTCATGGTGTAGAAATGGAAGGTGTCGACGCCGTGCTTGGCGAGTTTTTGCACCTGGCCTGCGGCTACCGTCGCTGCCACCAGCTTGCGCGTGTCGGGATCGTCGTCGAGCCCGTCGAATTTCTGCGCCAGCCAATCCGGCACGCTGGTGCCGGCGCGGGTGACGAAGTTTCGCGCCTGCTTGAAATTGTGCATCGGCATGATGCCCGGCACGATCGGAATGTCGATGCCGCGGGCGCGGACGCGGTCGAGATAGCGCAGATAAAAGTCATTATCGAAGAACACCTGGGTGATGGCGCGCGCAGCACCTGCGTCGACCTTGGCCTTCAGTGTGTCGATATCGGCGTCGAAGTCGCGCGCCTCGGGATGCTTCTCGGGATAGGCGGAGACGGAGACTTCGATATCGGGATGGCGTTTCTTGATGCCAGCTATCAGCGCGGGCGAGGTCTGGTAGCCGTCGGGATGCGCCACATATTGCGTGCCGATACCGGTCGCCGGGTCGCCGCGCAGCGCCACGATGTGGCGGACGCCGACGTCGTGATAGCGGTCGACGATCTCGTCGATCTCGCCGCGCGATGCGCCGACGCACGTCAAATGCGCGGCCGGCAGCAGCGCGGTCTCCTTCAGGATGCGCGCGATGGTCGAATGCGTGCGCTCGCGGGTCGAGCCGCCCGCGCCATAGGTGACGGAGACGAAATTGGGAGCGAGCGGCGCCAGCCGGTTGATGGTCTCCCACAGGCTCTTCTCCATCTCCTCGCTCTTCGGCGGAAAGAACTCGAAGGAAATCGCCGGCCTTTTCGGCGAAGGAAGGTTCGTGGAGGTGTCAGTCATGGTGGCGTCAAATCTCGCGGGGCCGGTCAGACTAGCTTGGGAGGACCTAAAATAGGGCAAACGGGTTGGCCCAAACAGCCCACCGATGTTGGGAAATTGCCCACTTCAAGTATCTGAGGTGCAGAAATGATTATATTTTGCACGTATTGGGCAACGGATTACAGACGTAAGTATATGATATACAACAGTTTAGTAGAATATGGAAGTTGGGCAATTTGAGATCAGACTCTATAATCAATTATCATTCCCAACAACCGTATATGCCACGGCGTTTGGCTCCCACTTGAGGGCTGCGATTGCGGCCCTTTGTGCGTGCGCGCGCCACACATTAGCTTAGGCCATCATGCTTCCGCTCTCCGTCCTCGACCTTTCCGTCGTCACGTCAGCAACCAAGCCTGCCGCGGCACTGCGCAACAGCATCGACCTGGCGCGCCATGTCGATGGTCTCGGCTATGTCCGCTACTGGCTCGCCGAGCATCACAACCTCGCATCTGTCGCGAGCCCCGCGCCTGATGTGATGATCGGCCAGATCGCGGCAGTGACGAAGAACATTCGCGTCGGCTCGGGCGGCGTGATGCTGCCGAACCACGCGCCCTTGGTTGTCGCCGAGCGCTTCAAGATGCTGGAGGCGCTGTTTCCCGGCCGCATCGATCTCGGCCTCGGCCGTGCGCCGGGCACCGACGGCGCCACGGCTTATGCGCTGCGCAGCCGGCTCGATAACCGCCAGGGCGACGATTTCCTGGAGCGGCTGCATGAACTGATCTTGTGGGAGACGCGCGATTTTCCGGCAGGCCATCCCTACAACAATGTGGTGGCGATGCCCGACGATACGCCGCTGCCGCCGATCTGGCTGCTCGGCTCCAGCGACTACAGCGCTGAGTTATCAGCGCAGGTCGGCATGGGCTTCGCCTTCGCGCATCATTTCGCGTCCTATGACGCGGTCGAGGCGCTGACGAATTACCGCGCGCACTTCAAGCCGTCGGGCTGGCGGCAAACGCCGCACGGCATTCTCGCCGTCGCAGTGGTGACGGCCGAGACCGATGCAGAAGCCGAGAAGCTCGCATCGTCGATGGATCTCAATCGCCTGCGCCGCGATCGCGGCCAGTATCTGCCGCTGCCGAGCCCGGAAGAAGCGCTGGCCTATCCCTACACCGACGCCGAACGCGGATCGATCAAGCGCAACCGCTCGCGGCTGTTCGTTGGCAGTCCTGCGACGGTGATCGGGCTGCTACAGCCGATGATCGATGCCAGCAAGCCCGATGAGCTGATGATCATCGGCGCGATCTACGACCACGAGGCACGCAAGAAGTCGTATTCGCTGCTCGCTGATGCCTTCGGGCTCGCGAACAGGGCCGCGGCGTAACTATTCCCGCTTCTCGCTGAAGGTCGCGCGGAAGGGGTGCGCCGGATAGACGCCGACAATGCGGAATTCGCGCGAGAAGAATTTCAGCTCTTCCAGCGCGAAGGCCAGCCCCTTGTCCTCGGGATGGCCGTCGACATCGGCGTAGAATTGCGTGGCGAAGAAATTGCCGTCGACCATGTAGCTTTCGAGCTTGGTCATGTTGACGCCGTTGGTGGCGAAGCCGCCCATCGCCTTGTACAGCGCGGCCGGGAGGTTGCGCACGCGGAAGACGAAGCTCGTCACCAGCGCGCCCGAGCCCTGCGCGGCCCATTTTTCCTCGCGCGCCAGCACCACGAACCGCGTGGTGTTATGGGCTTCGTCCTCGACGTCTTCGGCGAGGATGTCGAGGCCATAGATTTTCGCGGCAAGGCGCGAGGCGATCGCTGCCACCGTCTTGTCGCCGCGCTCAGCAACTTCCCGGGCACTGCCGGCGGTATCGGCCGCCACGATCGGCTTGAGGCCGAGCTTGCGGATGATGCGGCGCGATTGTCCGAGTGCGTGCACGTGGCTCTCGACCGTCTTGATATCGGCGAGCTTCGCGCCCGGCACCGCCATCAACTGGGCATGGATCGGCAGGAACCACTCGCCGATGATGTAGAGCCCGGACGCTGGCAGCAGGTGATGAATATCGGCGACGCGCCCCGCCACCGAGTTCTCGATCGGGATCATGCCGAGATCGGCCTCACCCGAAGTGATCGCGGCCAACGCGTCCTCGAATGTCGGGCAGGGCATCGGTTCCGCGTCGGGAAAGGCCTCGACGATGGCGATGTGGGAGTTGGCGCCAGGCTCGCCCTGGAACGCGATTTTCATTGTCTTGGTCATGTCGCGCCTTTTAGCAGCGCCTTACCCTTTTGCCAGTATCCGCCGCGCGGTTTCCAGGTCGGCGGGCGTGTCGACCCCGCGCGGCACGGTGTCGACCACGGTAATGTCGATCCGCATGCCGGCTTCCAGCGCGCGAAGCTGCTCGAGCCGCTCCTGCTTCTCCAGCGGCGAGGGCGGCAGCTTGACGAAGCGCTCCAGCGCCGCGCGGCGATAGGCATAAAGTCCGATGTGGTGATAGCGCGGGCCGTCGCCGGTTGGCGCGGTGGCGCGGGTGAAATAGAGCGCGCGCATGCGCCTGCCTTCGATGATCGAGCCGACCGCCTTCACCACGTTCGGATTGGTGGCTTCTTCCTCGTCGTGGATCTCGGCCGCAAGCGTTGCGATATCGACCGCGGGATCGTTCAGCGGCGCCAGCACGTCGCGGATGTTCTGGACCGAAATCGTCGGAAAATCGCCCTGTAGATTGACGACGATGTCAGCCTCACGCCTCGAATCGAGCTTCTCTAGCGCTTCGAAAATCCGGTCCGAGCCGGACGGGTGATCGGGGTTGGTCATGACAGCTTCGCCGCCATGGGCCGTAACTGCGGCGGCGATGTCGGGCGTGTCGGTTGCCACCGCAACGCGGCCGATGCCGGCGCTTTCCGCCCGCCGCAGCACATGGACGATCATCGGGATGCCCGCGATGTCGAGCAGCGGCTTGCCGGGCAGGCGGGTCGAGGCCATGCGGGCGGGAATCAGCACCAAAGTGCGGTTTTTGCTCATCGGGACCGGGCTGAAAAAGCCAAGCGAATTGGTGGGGGTTGTCGGATTTCGGCGCGTTTATACGGGTTGCCAGAGCACGGGCAAACCGATATCTCAGGCCGTCTCGGGGTGCGCTGCGAAAGCCTGCTTCCGGGGCTTTCCCACGCGGCCGCGGCGCGGCCAATCCGACCTTCCGGCCTGGAGCCTGATCCGAAATGGACTCCTTCGAAATCAATAAAATCCTCGGTGCCGTGCTCGCCACCTGCCTTGTGCTGCTGATCACGAGCTTCACCGCGAATGCGCTGTTTGCGCCGAAGCAGCCGGCGAAGCCGGGCTTCGAGATCGCGGCTAAGGAAGAGGGCGGCAAGGGAGGGGAGGCCAAGGCTGCGGCGGCTCCGAGCGAGCCGATCGAAAAATTGTTGCAGACGGCGTCCGTCGAGAAGGGGATGGCGGCGGCGAAGGTCTGCCAGACCTGCCACACCTTCGAGAAGGCTGGTCAGAACAAGGTTGGTCCTAATCTCTACGGCATCGTCGGTGACCACAGGGGCGAAGGCCGCGGCGGCTTCAACTTCTCGGCCGCGATCAAGGCCAAGGGCGGCACTTGGTCGATCGATGATCTCAACCAGTTCATCACCAATCCGAAGGGTTTTATTCCCGGTACCGCGATGGGCTTTGCCGGCATCAAGAACGACAGCCAGCGCGCCGACGTGCTCGCCTATCTCAATTCGCTGTCCGACAGTCCGAAACCGCTCCCGACGGCGGCGAAGTGACGGCGATCGCGTGACGGCCCCGCGCCTCATGACATTGTGACCCGAACGGCCAGGTTTGCCTGGCCGTTTTTGTTTGCAACCATTTGCCTCGCGGGCTTGTTATCGGGACGTTTGGTCGCAGAAGAGGCTGCGATCATGAGGAAAATGCAACGTAAGCGGTCGAATCCTTGCCGTATATTGCGTCCTCTATAGGGGCGTTATCTGAAGGGAATTCCTCGTTTGGCCATTACACGACGACAGCTCCTGCAGAGCGGCGCCTATGCCGCGATGACCCCGGCCCTCCCGATTGCGGCGGGCATCTCACCGATCTCCCCGGCCCAGGCCCAATCCGCGACCGATCTCGTGTGGCGCCATGCGATAGCGTCTCTCGGCGACGTCAAATATCCCGCCGACTTCAAGCGCTTCGATTACGTCAACCCGGATGCGCCCAAGGGCGGTGTCGCCCGCATGTTCGAGCTCGGCACGTTCGACAACTTCAATACCGTCGTGCAGGGCGTGAAGGGCTCGCTTGCCGGTGGGGCTGCTCTCATCGTCGAGGCTTTGACGACACGATCGCTTGACGAGCCTTTGACGGGCTATGGATTGCTTGCAGAGGCGGCTGCATACCCTACGGATTTTTCCTACGCCATATATCGGCTGCGTGCTTCGGCGCGCTGGCACGACGGCAAGCCGGTGACGCCGGAGGATGTCGTCTTTTCCTTCAATGCGCTGAAGAAGAACAGCCCGATGTACAGGGCGTACTATCAGCACATCGTCAAGTGCGAGAAGCTTGGGGACCGCGAAATCAAATTCACGTTCGATGCTCCCGGCAATCGCGAGTTGCCGAGCATCGCCGGCGAGCTTCCGGTGTTGCCCAAACACTGGTGGGAGGGCGCCGACGCGCAGGGAAAACCGCGCGACATCTCCGCGACCACGCTGGAAATTCCGCTGGGTTCGGGCCCCTATCGCATCAAGGAATTCGTGGCTGGCCGATCGGTGGTGCTGGAACGCGTTCCCGATTACTGGGGCAAGGATATCCCGCTCAACGTCGGACAGAACAATTTCGACCAACTCCGGTTCGAATTCTTTCGCGACGACACCCCTGGGCGTGAGGCCTTCAAGGCGGATCAGCTTGACTGGTTCGCGGAGCGAAGCGGCAAGCAATGGTCGACCGCTTATGATTTCCCGGCGGTGACCGAAAAGCGCGTCATCAAGGAGAAATTCCCGGACGCGAGTTCGGGCCGCATGCAGGGCTTTGCACTGAACTTGCGCCGTCCGCTGTTTGCCGATGTCAGGGTGCGCCGGGCCTTCAATTATGCCTATGATTGGGAGACGTCGGACCGGCTGCTCTCGAACGGGGACTATCATCGCGACGGCAGCTATTTTGATGGCATCCCCGATTTCATGGCTACCGGCCTCCCCGAGGGGCAGGAGCTGCAGATACTCGAGGCGGTGCGTGACAAGGTCCCTGCCGAGGTTTTCACCACGCCTTACAAGAATCCGGTGGGAGGCAATGACGAGGCGGCCCGCAACAATCTGCGCGAAGCTGCGCGCCTGATGAAGGAGGCGGGGTTTGAAAACCGCGACCGCAAGCTGGTCGATCCGAAGGGCCAGCCCGTCAGTGTTGAACTTCTGACTTCGGACGAGGGTGACGAGCGAGGGATCCTTTTCTACAAGCCCTACCTCGAACGCCTCGGCATGACCGTGAATATTCGCCGGGTCGATAGCGTGCAGTACGAAAATCGTCGGCGCAATTTTGATTTCGATATCATCTCGGCCATATGGGGGCAGTCGCTATCGCCGGGTAACGAGCAGCGCGATTTCTTCGGCTCGGCGGCGGCGGACCGGAAAGGTTCACGCAATCTCGCCGGCATCAAGAACCCGGCCGTCGATGCCTTGATCGACCGCATCATCTTTGCCAAGGATCGTGCCGAGTTGATTGCGAGTTGCAAGGCGATGGATCGGGTCTTGCTGTGGAACGCTTACGTCGTCCCGCAATTCGCTTTTGGATTTGATCGTGCTGCACGGTGGGACCGCTTCAGCCATCCCGACCCGCTGCCCAAATACGGCGTCTCCGGTTTTCCCTCGCTGTGGTGGTGGGATGCGGAGAAGGCGGCCAAGACGGGCAAACGCTCTTGAGCCGCGGACCTCGTTCGCTCCCAATCTCGCGCCGCCATGTGCTCGGCCTCGGCGCCGTTGCGCTGAGCGCGCCATGGCTGAAACCCGCGCGCGCCGCGGTGAGCAGCGATAGCCACGGCATCTCGGCCTTTGGTGATCTGAAATATCCGCCGGACTTCCATCATTTCGAGTACGTCAACATCGACGCGCCGAAGGGCGGGTTGATCTCGCTGCTGCCGGGTACGCGCATCAACAACCAGTCCTATTTCACCTTCAACTCGCTCAACGCCTTCATCCTCAAGGGTGAGGGCGCGCAGGGCATGGACCTGACGTTTGCCACGCTGATGGCACGCGCAGGCGACGAGCCGGACGCTGTCTACGGCTATGCCGCGAAATCGGTGGAAGTTTCGCCCGACAAGCTGACCTATATCTTCACCATGCGGCCCGAGGCGCGCTTCCACGACGGTTCACGGTTGACTGCACGCGACGTGGCGTTCTCGATGACGGCGCTGAAAACGAAGGGCCATCCGCTGATCATCCAGCAGATGCGTGACATGGTGAAGGCGGAAGCGCCCGACGACGACACCGTGATCATTACCTTCGCGCCGAAGCACGGCCGCGACGTGCCGCTCTTTGTCGTGGTCCAGCCGATCTTCTCGCAGGCCTGGTACGCCAACCGCAATTTCGAGGAATCCACGCTCGATACGCCGCTGGGATCGGGGCCGTACAAGGTCGGCAAGTTCGAGGTCAACCGCTATATCGAATTCGATCGCGTCAGGGATTGGTGGGCTGCCGATCTGCCGATCAATCGCGGTGCCTATAATTTCAATACCATCCGCTACGAGTTCTATCGCGACCGCGACGTCGCCTTCGAAGGTTTCACCGCCAAGAACTACCTGTTTCGTGAGGAGTTCACCTCGCGGATCTGGGCGACGCGCTACGATTTCCCCGCGATCAAGGAAGGCCGCGTCAAGCGCGAGCTGCTGCCCGATGATACCCCGTCGGGCGCGCAAGGCTGGTTCATGAATCTGCGCCGCTCGCAGTTTGCGGACCCGCGCGTGCGCGAGGCCTTGATCTGCGCCTTCGATTTCGAATGGACCAACAAGACCATCATGTACGGTTCCTATGCGCGCACTTGGTCGCCGTTCCAGAACTCCGACTTGATGGCGAAGGGGTCGCCTTCGCCCGAAGAGGTGAAACTGCTCGAACCCTTCAGGGGACAGGTGCCGGACGATGTGTTCGGCGAGCCCTTTGTGCCGCCGGTCTCCGACGGATCGGGACAGGATCGCGCGCTGCTCCGCAAGGCGTCGCAACTGCTGCAGGACGCCGGACTTCCGGTGAAGGACGGCAAGCGGCGATTGCCGAACGGTGAAATATTCAAGATCGAGTTTCTGCTGGACGAACCGTCGGTCGAGCCGCATCACGGACCTTACATCAAGAATCTCGCCGTGCTCGGCATCGATGCAAGCATCCGGCTCATCGACGCCGTGCAATATCGCGCCCGGCTGGAGGACTTCGATTTCGACATGACCATGGAGCGGTTCTCGCTGTCGGCGACGCCGGGCGACAGCATGCGTCCGTTCTTCTCCTCCCAGGCCGCCGACACCAAGGGCTCGTACAATCTGGCCGGCATCAAGAATCCGGTGATGGATGCGCTGATCGAGAAGATCATCGCCGCCAACTCGCGCGAAGCGCTGACCATCGCCTGCCACGCCTTCGACCGTGTGTTCCGCGCTGGCCGCTACTGGGTGCCGCAATGGTATCGCAACAACCATCCGGTGGCCTATTGGGACGTGTTCGATCATCCAAAAACCTTGCCGCGCTACCAGACCGACACTTACTCCACCGGCATGGGAGAGCGGACGCTGTGGTGGTATGACGCCGCCAAGGCCGCGAAGCTCGATTCTGCAAAGTAGTCCATGAGCGCCTATATCGCCCGCCGCCTTCTGCTGATGATTCCGACCCTGTTCGGAATCCTCTTCGTGTCGTTTCTGGTCGTGCAGTTCGCCCCGGGCGGTCCCGTCGAGCGCGTTCTCGCGCAGCTCTCGGGCGCCGATACCGGCGGCACCTCGCGCATCTCCGGCGGCGGCGGCGATTTTGGTGCGCGACAGCAGGGACAGATCGGCGGCGGCGACGCGATCAATTCGAAGTACCGGGGCGGACAGGGGCTGGACCCCGAATTCATCAAGAGCCTGGAAAAGCAGTTCGGCTTCGACAAGCCGGCGCCGGAACGTTTCGCGCTGATGGTCTGGAATTTCGCGCGGTTCGATTTCGGCAAGAGCTATTTCCGCGACATCAGCGTGATCGATCTGATCAAGGAGAAGCTGCCGGTCTCGATGTCGCTCGGGCTGTGGATGACGCTCCTGACCTATCTGATCTCGATTCCGCTCGGCATCCGCAAGGCGGTCAAGGACGGCACCCCCTTCGATACCTGGACCTCGGCCATCATCATCGTCGGCTTCGCGATTCCCGGCTTCCTGTTCGCGATCCTGCTGATCATCCTGTTTGCCGGCGGATCGTTCCTGAACATCTTCCCCTTGCGCGGGTTGACCTCCGACGGCTGGTCGCAATTCCCCTGGTACTGGAAGATCACAGATTATTTCTGGCATCTCGCGCTGCCGCTGATCTCGATGGCGCTGAGTGCGTTCGCGACCATGACGCTACTGACCAAGAACTCTTTCCTCGACGAGATCCGCAAGCAATATGTGATGACTGCGCGCGCCAAGGGCTGCAGCGAACATCAGGTGCTGTACGGTCACATTTTCCGCAACGCCATGCTGATCGTCATCGCGGGCTTTCCCGGCGCGTTCATCCACGCCTTCTTCTCGGGCTCGCTCCTGATCGAAACCATCTTCTCGCTCGACGGTCTCGGCCTACTCTCGTTCGAGAGCGTGCTCAACCGCGACTATCCCGTGGTGTTCGGCACGCTCTACATCTTTTCGCTACTCGGTCTCGTGGTCAATCTGGTCGCCGACCTCACCTATATGTGGGTCGATCCGCGGATCGACTTCGAGGCACGGGAGGTGTGATGACGATCATCGCGCCGCCCCCGCCCCCGGTCGAGACCACGACGGTGAGCCCGCTTGGAGACGCCGTTCCGGTCACGCGCAAGCCGTTTGCGCCTTCGCCACTCACCCACCGGCGCTGGGAGAATTTCAGGGCAAACAAGCGCGGCTACTGGTCGTTCTGGATCTTCATGGTGCTGTTCGTGGTGTCGCTGTTCGCCGAGCTGATCGCGAACGACCGGCCGTTCATGATCAAGTATGACGGCCATCTGTACTGGCCGGCTTTCGTCACCTATTCCGAGACGACGTTCGGCGGCGATTTCGAGACCGCGGCCGACTATCGCGATCCCTACTTGCAGAAGTTGATCAAGGACAAGGGCGGCACCATCGTCTGGCCGCTGGTCCGCTATTCCTACGACACGCACAATCTCGATCTGCCGACGCCGGCGCCGTCGAAGCCGACCTGGATGCTGACCGAGGATCAGTGCCGCAGCGTGGTGCAGAAGAAGGGCCTCTCCGGGTGCCGCGACCTCGAATACAACTGGCTCGGCACCGACGATCAGGGCCGCGACGTGGTCGCCCGCCTGATCTACGGCTTCCGCATCTCGGTGTTGTTCGGGCTCAGTCTCACCCTGATCTCGTCGATCATCGGCATCCTCGCCGGTGGCGTGCAGGGCTATTTCGGCGGCTGGATCGACCTCGGCTTCCAGCGCTTCATCGAAATCTGGAATTCGATTCCCTATCTCTATCTGCTGCTGATCATATCAGCGGTGCTGCCGCCGGGCTTCTTTGTGCTGCTCGGCATCATGGCGCTGTTCTCGTGGGTCAGCCTGGTCGGGCTGGTGCGCGCCGAATTCCTGCGCGGCCGCAATTTCGAATATATCCAGGCGGCGCGCGCGCTCGGTGTGTCCAACGCGACGATCATGTTCCGCCATCTCCTGCCGAACGCGATGGTCGCGACCATGACGTTCCTGCCGTTTATCGTGTCGTCTTCGGTCATGACGCTGACCGCGCTCGACTTCCTCGGCTTCGGCCTGCCGCCTGGTTCGCCTTCGCTCGGTGAATTGCTGTCGCAAGGCAAGGCCAATGTGCAGGCGCCATGGCTTGGCCTCGCCGGCTTCTTCTCGGTCGCGATCATGCTGTCGCTGCTGATTTTCACCGGCGAAGCGGTGCGCGACGCATTCGATCCGCGCAAGACGTTTTCGAGGTAGCGCATGGATGCCGTGAACCAGCCGCTGCTCGATGTCCGCGACCTCTCGGTGGCGTTCCGTCACCAGGGCGGCAGCTCGGTCGCGGTCGATCGCATCTCCTTCGATATCAAGCGCGGTGAGTGCGTGGCGCTGGTCGGCGAGTTCGGCTCCGGCAAATCGGTCAGCGCGCTGTCGGTGCTGAAGCTGTTGCCCTATCCGACGGCCTCGCATCCTTCGGGCAGCATCCGCTTCCACGGCCGCGAACTGCTGTCGCTGTCGGAGAGGGACATCCGCGGTATCCGCGGCAACGACATCTCGATCATCTTCCAGGAGCCGATGACGTCGCTCAATCCGCTGCATACGATCGAGGACCAGATCGTCGAGATCCTGCAGCTGCATGGCCATGTCAGCACTGTGGCCGCTCGGGCGCGCACGCTGGAACTGCTGACGCAGGTCGGCATTCCCGATCCGGAGACGCGGCTGAAGAGCTATCCGCATCAATTGTCGGGCGGACAGCGGCAGCGCGTGATGATCGCGATGGCGCTTGCCAACGAGCCGGACCTGTTGATTGCGGACGAACCGACCACGGCGCTCGACGTCACCGTGCAGGCGCAGATCCTGACGCTGCTCGCGGAAATTCGCGCGCGTCTCGGCATGAGCCTGCTGT
>CAWCGA010000029.1:0-287279 GCA_963794775.1 uncultured Alphaproteobacteria bacterium
CTGCGCTCTCCCGCGGCTTCGGCAGCCTTACGATCCTGCCTGTCCATGCCGACGCCGGGCGTCCCGCGATCCGCGTGCTGATTCGCGGCGTGAAAGGCGGCAAGGCGCCGGCACGCGTTTTGGGCGGCCTCATGCTCAATGATGAGTCAGGAGTGCCCAACAAAGAGGTCGCGGAAATGTTATCGGGGAAGCGGGTTCTGCCGTTGGCGAACCCGTGAGGGAGAGGGCGGGACTATTGCGGCAGCGACTTCGAGCCCTGTTCACGGGCGGAAGTGAAGTGGGTGGCGGCCAGGAGGGCCCCAATCAGCATCATCAGCAGATAGATTTTCATGTCTTTCTCCGCTGCGTCGTTGCAGCCTGCAACGAAACCAATGCAAGGCGCGTTCCAGTCCCAGCAGTGACAGTGACGTGATAAAAAATGGTTAAATCGAGGTAATGGCATGACGGCACAGTTAAGTGATCGCGGCGGATGGCGAGGGGCGGTCGACCGCGGCATGGGCTGGCTGCCGGCCCGGCTTCGGCGCGGGTCGGCCGTGGTGCCGGTGGTCCGGCTGTCGGGCGTGATCGGCGCGGTGACACCGTTGCGGCCCGGCATGACGCTCGCGAGCGTTGCGAAGACGCTGGAAAAGGCGTTCGCGACCAAGAATGCGCGGGCGGTCGCGCTTGTGATCAATTCACCCGGCGGCTCGCCGGTGCAATCGCGCCAGATCTATTTGCGCATTCGCCAGCTCGCGCATGAGAAGAACCTGCAGGTGATGGTGTTCTGCGAGGATGTCGCGGCCTCCGGCGGCTACATGATCGCCTGCGCGGGAGACGAGATTTACTGCGATCCGTCGTCGATCCTGGGGTCAATCGGCGTGGTCGGCGGCTCTTTCGGCATGGTCGACCTGATCAAGAAGATCGGCGTCGAGCGTAGGCTCTATACCGCGGGCGAGCACAAGGCGATGCTCGATCCGTTTCTGCCCGAAGACCCTGATGATGTCGCGCGGTTGAAATCGATTCAGCGCGAGATCCACGCGATCTTCATCGACCTCGTCAAAACAAGCCGCGGCGCGCGGCTGAAGGGCGCCGACGATGTGCTGTTCACGGGCGAATATTGGGCCGGCGAGACCGCGGTCTCGCTCGGTCTTGCCGACGGCATCGGCGATCTGCGCTCGACCTTGCGTGCACGCTTTGGAGAGAAGGTGTCGACACCGGTCATCGCACCCGCAAGCGGTATGCTGTCGAGCCTGTTCGGCCGCCGGGCGCCGGGTGCGGGATCGCTCGATGTCGCGGGCCTGCCGGACGAGCTGATTTCGGCGCTGGAGACGCGCGCGATCTGGTCGCGATTCGGCTTTTGACAGTTCCGTGAGCGCGCCATTTTGCCTCAGAACGCCGATTGCGGCGCGAGCGCGGTTGGAGGAAAATGCGCGTGGGGGCTGAGCATGGACAGGAATAGACCGATGCCGATCGTCGCATTTGCAGGCGTATTGGGTGGACTTGCTATCGTTCGCTGGGCCTACAAGACGGCCATGCGGGTGAACCAGGAGCTGGAGGAAGCGCGGCTTGCGCGCGTCGCCGAGGCCTCGCGGACCGGCGACATCAAGACACTCCGCCGTGACCCCGTCACCGGCGCCTACCGGCCGGGTTAAGCTACTTTCTCAGTCATTCCGGGACGGTCCGAAGACCGGACCCGGAATTTGATTCCGGGTTCGATGCTTCGCATCGCCCCGGAATGACGAAGACATCCCCATTGCCTTGATTCCCACCCCTGCCGCCGATACGGTCCCGCGCAATTCCTGATCCCGCAGGACTGACGATGGATTCGCTGCCCGACCATATGCGCCCGGAACGGTCGTTCCAGGGTTTTATCCTCGCGCTCCAGCGGTTCTGGGCGGAGCAGGGCTGCGTCATCCTGCAGCCCTACGATATGGAGATGGGCGCTGGCACCTTCCATCCCGCGACCACCCTGCGCGCGCTCGGGCCGAAGCGCTGGAACGCTGCCTATGTGCAGCCGTCGCGACGGCCGAAGGACGGCCGCTATGGCGAGAATCCGAACCGGCTGCAGCACTACTACCAGTTCCAGGTGATCATGAAGCCGTCGCCGCCGAACCTGCAGGAGCTGTACCTGAAGTCGCTGGCCGCGATCGGCATCGACTCATCGCTGCATGACATCCGCTTCGTCGAGGACGATTGGGAGAGCCCGACGCTCGGCGCGTGGGGACTGGGCTGGGAATGCTGGTGCGACGGCATGGAAGTGTCGCAGTTCACCTATTTCCAGCAGGTCGCCGGCGTCGAATGCGCGCCGGTCGCGGGCGAGCTCACCTACGGGCTCGAGCGGCTTGCGATGTATGTGCAGGGCGTCGACCGCGTCTACGATCTCAACTTCAACGGCCGCGACGGCGACGAGCGCGTCAGCTATGGCGACGTGTTCCTGCAGGCCGAGCAGGAATATTCGCGGCACAATTTCGAAGTGGCCGACACCGCCATGCTGTTCGAGCAGTTCAAGATGGCAGAGGAGGCCTGCAGGAAATATCTCGCGGCCGGCTGGCGAGAGAGCGGCAATCACCGAGAACATCAACTGGCGCTGCCGGCCTATGACCAGTGCATCAAGGCGAGCCACGTCTTCAATCTGCTCGATGCGCGCGGCGTGATCTCGGTGACGGAGCGGCAGAGCTATATTCTGCGCGTGCGCGAGTTGGCGAAGGCCTGCGGCGAAGCCTGGGTTCATACCGAAGCGGGGAGAGCAGCATGAGCGAAGAGCCGATTGTCGGAGGCCGGGCGCCAATTCCGGTGGAAGTGAAGGCGGGCGAAGAACTCTGGTGGTGCCGATGCGGCCGCTCGTCGAGCCAGCCGTTTTGCGACGGCAGCCACGAAGACACTGAGTTCGAGCCGATGCAGTTCATCGCGCCGGAGACGAAGCGCGTGTTCTTCTGTACCTGCAAGCGCAGCAAGACCGCGCCGCTGTGTGACGGTTCGCACAAGGCGTTGCCGGCGAGCGCTTGATGCCTGATCTGTTGCTCGAATTGTTTTCGGAAGAAATCCCCGCGCGCATGCAGGCGAAGGCGGCGGACGATCTGCGCCGGATGGTGACCGACAAGCTCGTTGCCGAGGGTCTCGTCTATGAGGGCGCGAAAGCGTTCGCGACTCCGCGGCGGCTCGCGCTGACCGTGCACGGCATTCCCGCGCGGCAGCCGGATTTGAAGGAAGAGCGCGCCGGTCCGCGCGTCGGCGGGCCCGACGTCGCGATCCAGGGCTTTCTCAAGGCGACTGGTCTCACCTCGATCAGCGAAGCCAAGATCCAGTCCGACAAGAAGGGCGACCGCTATATCGCGCTGATCGAAAAGCCCGGTCGTCCCGCCATCGACGTGCTTGCCGAGATATTGCCTGTCATCATCCGCACCTTCCCGTGGCCGAAATCGATGCGCTGGGGCGCGCGCTCGGCCAAATCGGGCTCGCTGGTGTGGGTGCGGCCGCTGCACGCGATCACTGCGACTTTCGGGCTCGAGACCGAAGAGCCGGACATTGTGAAGTTCTCGGTCGACGGCATCGAGGCCGGCCAGACGACCTTTGGTCATCGCTTCATGGCGCCCGCGCCGATCTCCGTGCGCCGCTTCGAGGACTACGAAGAGAAGCTGCTGGCGGCCAAGGTCGTGCTCGACCCCGAGCGCCGCAAGGACGTGATCCTGACCGACGCGAAGCAGCTTGCATTCGCGCAAGGTTTCGAGCTGGTCGAGGACGAGACGCTGCTCGATGAAGTCGCCGGCCTGGTCGAATGGCCGGTCGTGATGATGGGTTCTTTCGATCAGGAATACCTCGCGCTTCCGGACGAGGTCATTCGCGCGACCATCCGCAACAACCAGAAATGCTTTGTGGTCAAGGATCCCAAGACCGGGAAGCTGACCAACAAATTCGTTCTTACCGCCAATATCGAGGCGAGCGACGGCGGCAAGGTGATCGTCGCCGGCAATGAACGCGTGATCCGCCCGCGATTGAGCGATGCGAAGTTCTTCTACGACACCGATCTCAAAACAAAGCTTGATGATCGCTTGCCAAAATTTGAGAGCATCATTTTCCACGAGACGATCGGTACCCAAGCGCAGCGGATTGCTCGCATTGAGCGACTTGCCGCCGAAATCGCCCCATTGGTCGGCGCCGACGTCGAGAAGACCAAGCGCGCCGCGAAGCTCGCCAAGGCCGATTTGCTGACCGAAGTCGTCGGAGAGTTTCCCGAGCTTCAGGGCTTGATGGGCAAATACTACTCGCTGGCGCAGGGAGAGGACGCTTCGGTCGCTGCCGCGAGCGAAGACCATTACAAGCCGCAGGGGCCGAACGATCGCGTGCCGACCGATCCAGTCTCAGTGGCCGTCGCGCTCGCCGACAAGATCGATACGCTGGTTGGCTTCTGGGCCATCGACGAAAAGCCGACAGGATCGAAAGACCCCTATGCGCTGCGCCGTGCGGCGCTCGGTGTGATCCGGTTGATCATCGAAAACACACTCCGGCTCTCAATCATTCACGCTGCCAAATCCGCGATTGCCGGATTGATGGAGTCGGGCACCACGTATCCACTGATGGATTCCTATAAGCTTCCGGGCGACCTCCTCTCCTTCTTCGCCGACCGCCTGAAGGTGCAGCTACGCGATCAGGGCGCGCGGCATGACCTCGTCGATGCCGTATTCTCGCTCGGCGGCCAGGATGATCTCCTGCTCGTGGTCCGCCGCGTGGAAGCGCTGGGCAAATTCCTCGACAGCGATGACGGCAAGAACCTGCTCGCCGGCACCAAGCGTGCGAGCAACATTCTCGCGATCGAGGAGAAAAAGGACAAGCGGACCTTCGACGGTGCGCCAGATCCAAAGCTCTACAGCCTCAATGAAGAGACGGCGCTTGCGAAGGCAATCGGCGAGGTGAAGACCGAAGCGGGCGCGGCGGTCGCGAAGGAGGACTTCGCTTCCGCGATGAGCGCGATGGCAAAGCTGCGGCCCGCGGTCGACGCATTCTTCGACAAGGTCAAGGTCAACGACGACGACCCGAAGGTGCGCGAGAACCGGCTGAAGCTGCTCAACGAAATCCGCAGCGCGACGCGCGCGGTCGCGGATTTTTCGAAAATCGAAGGTTGAGCAATTGTAGGGTGGGCAAAGGCGCCCTTGCGCCGTGCCCACCATCTTTCGCACATCGAGCAAGACAGGTGGGCACGCTTCCGCCTTCGCTCGTTGAGCTACGGCCGACGTGGTCGCTTTGCCCACCCTACGCAGCTTGCGCAATTGGAAAGAAAAAAGCCCCACCCGGTGGGGGAGACCGGGCAGGGCCTTGAAATGTCCGGACGCCGCTGCGGTTCGCCGGACATTCACCTGAATCGTATTACTCGATCACCTGCACGATGCGCCGCGACCGCGGCTCGACCAGCACGGTTGCGCCGTTCACCACCGTGTAGCGGTAGGGCGTCGCGCCGTAGGTCTGCGGCACGTCGTAATAGGTCACGCCGGTCTCCGGCAGCACGCCGCCGACGATGACGCGATCCGGGATCGTGTAATTCGGGATGCGTTCGCGAACGATGTATTCGCGGAACGCCGGACGTTGATCCACCGCAATGCCTTCGGACTCGGTCACCGCTACGCCGGGGCCCGGCGCGACACCGACGGTCACGCCTTGCGCCTGTGCGGCAATCGGCGCGCTGATCGCAACGCCAAGCGCTGCAATGGCAAGGATTCTCATCCGCATGGGCAACTCCTCTTGATTGCCTAAACTCCGCGAGCCAATGCATCGCGCAAGCGATCGTTCCCCACGGAAACCGATCACATCGGGGGAATTTTCGGGCAATTTTTGTGGTTGAGGGAACCCATTGAGACGCCAAGCGTCTCCTATTCCGGAACCCGCAGCGTTAGAATATCGGCCTCGGATCAATTCCCCAAAACAGCATCACCTGGAGAACAAGATGGTCGTCACCGCTGCGCATATTCCTGCCATCGTGGCTTTGATCGCCGGCATCCTGATCCTGATCATGCCGCGGCTTCTGAACTTCATCGTCGCGATTTACCTGATCCTGATCGGTCTGGTCGGTCTCGGCCTGCTCCGGTGGCTGCATATGTGAGGCTGGAAAGCCGGGTTCCGCGCCTTGCGCCGGACACACCAAAATGGTGTAAGGCGCGCAAATCCCTCGCCCTCAAGGATGTTTTGAAAGCCATGGCCAAAGCCGTCGCGAAGTCGAAGAAAATCGCAGCGAAATCAAAGCCATCCGCGAAGCCCGCGTCGACGGCTCGAAAGCCCCTGAAAAAGGCTCCGGCCAAGCCGGTCGCAAAGGCGCCGAACCGCCCGGCGGAAGCGCCGAAGGCCGGCAAATGGGTCTACACTTTCGGCGACGGCAAGGCCGAAGGCCGCGCCGACATGCGCAATCTGCTCGGCGGCAAGGGCGCCAACCTCGCCGAGATGGCCAATCTCGGCCTGCCGGTGCCGCCCGGCTTCACGATCCCGACCTCGGTCTGCACCTATTTCTACGCGCATGACAAAACCTATCCGAAGGAATTGAAGGCGCAGGTCGAGAAGGCGCTCGATTATGTCGGTAAGCTGACCGGCAAGACATTCGGCGATCCCGATAATCCGTTGCTGGTCTCCGTTCGCTCCGGCGGGCGCGCCTCGATGCCGGGCATGATGGACACCGTGCTCAATCTCGGCCTCAATGATCGGACGGTCGAGGCGCTGGCGGAATTGTCGGGCGACCGCCGCTTCGCCTATGACAGCTATCGCCGCTTCATCACCATGTATTCCGACGTGGTGCTCGATTTCGAGCATTCGCATTTCGAGGACATCCTCGACACCTTCAAGGACGGCCAGGGTTATACGCTCGACACCGACCTCACCGCCGACGACTGGGTCGAGCTGGTCGGCAAATACAAGGACGCGGTTGCGCGCGAAACCGGCAAGGATTTCCCGCAGGATCCGCACGACCAGCTCTGGGGCGCGATTGGTGCGGTGTTTTCATCCTGGATGAATGCGCGCGCGGTGACCTATCGCAAGCTGCACGACATTCCGGAATCCTGGGGCACCGCGGTCAACGTGCAGGCCATGGTGTTCGGCAACATGGGCGAGACGTCGGCGACCGGCGTTGCCTTCACCCGCAATCCCTCGACCGGCGAAAGCCGGCTCTATGGCGAGTTCCTGATCAACGCGCAGGGCGAGGACGTCGTCGCCGGCATCCGCACGCCGCAGGACATCACCGAATATGCGCGCAAGGATTCCGGCTCCGACAAGACGTCGATGGAATCCGCGATGCCGGATGCATTCGCGGAGCTGACGCGCATCTACACCATGCTCGAGAAGCACTATCGCGATATGCAGGACATGGAGTTCACGGTCGAGCGCGGCAAATTGTGGATGCTGCAGACCCGCGGCGGCAAGCGCACGGCGAAAGCCGCGCTCAAGATCGCGGTCGAACTCGCCAATGAAGGGCTGATCAGTAAGAAGGATGCGGTGTCGCGCATTGATCCCGCTTCGCTCGATCAGCTGCTGCATCCGACCATCGATCCCGCCGCCAAGCGCGACGTGATCGCGACCGGCTTGCCGGCCTCGCCGGGCGCGGCCTCTGGCGAGATCGTGTTCTCGTCGGATGAAGCCACGAAGCTGCAGGCCGACGGCCGCAAGGTCATTCTGGTCCGCATCGAGACATCGCCGGAAGACATTCACGGCATGCACGCCGCCGAAGGCATCCTGACCACGCGCGGCGGCATGACCTCGCACGCCGCTGTGGTGGCGCGCGGCATGGGCAAACCCTGCGTCTCCGGCTGCGGCTCGATCCGCATCGACTATGGCCGCGGCACCATGAGTTTGGGTTCGCGCACCTTCAAGACTGGTGACGTCATCACCATCGACGGCTCGCTCGGCCAGGTGCTTGCGGGGCGCATGCCGATGATCGAGCCGGAATTGTCCGGCGAGTTCAACACGCTGATGGGCTGGGCCGACCAGCTGCGCAAGACCGGCGTGCGCGTGAACGCGGATACGCCGGAAGATGCGCGCGCAGCGATCAAGTTCGGCGCCGAGGGAATCGGCCTTTGCCGCACCGAGCATATGTTCTTCGAGGAGACGCGGATTCGCACCGTGCGCGAGATGATCCTCTCCGAGGACGAGCAGTCGCGCCGCGCCGCGTTGTCGAAACTGTTGCCGATGCAGCGCGCCGATTTCGTCGAGCTGTTCGAGATCATGAAGGGCCTGCCGGTCACCATCCGGTTGCTCGATCCGCCGCTGCACGAATTCCTGCCGCATACCCATGCCGAGATCGAGGAAGTCGCGCGCGCGATGAACACCGATCCGCGCAAGCTCGCGGATCGCGCCCGCGAGCTCGCCGAGTTCAATCCGATGCTCGGCTTCCGCGGCTGCCGGCTTGCGATCGCCTATCCGGAGATTGCCGAGATGCAGTCGCGCGCGATCTTCGAGGCCGCGGTCGAGGCGCAGAAGCGCACCGGCAAGGCGGTCGGGCTCGAGGTGATGGTGCCGCTGATCGCGACCAAGGCCGAGTTCGATCTGGTCAAAGCGCGGATCGATGCGACTGCGCAATCGGTGATGAAGGAGACCGGCACCAAGCTCGCCTACCAGGTCGGCACCATGATCGAGTTGCCGCGCGCCTGCCTTATGGCCGGCGAGGTGGCGGAGACCGCGGAGTTCTTCTCCTTCGGCACCAACGATCTGACGCAGACCACTTACGGCATCAGCCGCGACGATGCTGCGAGCTTCCTCGGGCCCTACGTGACCAAAGGCATTCTCGAAATCGATCCGTTCGTCTCGATCGATCGCGAGGGCGTCGGCGAGCTCGTCAAGATCGGCGTTGAGCGCGGCCGCAAGACGCGGCCGAACCTCAAGGTCGGCATCTGCGGCGAGCATGGCGGCGATCCCGCCTCGATCGCGTTCTGCCACGACATCGGGCTCGACTACGTCTCGTGCTCGCCCTATCGCGTGCCGATCGCACGGCTTGCCGCCGCGCAGGCCGCGATCGGCAGCAAGGCTGCAAGTCAGGCGTGATAAGCCTCGTCATTGCGAGGAGCGAAGCGACGAAGCAATCCATAGCGCCACAAGTGGACGAATGGATTGCTTCGCTTCGCTCGCAATGACGACTGGGCTGAATTTGTTGACCGAATATTTACCACTTGCACTGACGCCGCGTTTACCAAGCCTTTCGCTGTGAAAGCGCGGACATCCGCGATTGCTTGCCTGTGTCGCGCGCGCAACGCCGATTAACGCCCCGGCAACCTAAATTCGATAACACCAAAAAAGATCGAATTGCACGGATGTACTGCGTTCGACCTTTTTTTGAACTGCGTATGCGTTGCGTGAGCGTACTATGTCCGACGTGCGTAAAAAGCCGAAGGGCGCACGGTTTGCGTCCTTCGGTCTCGTGCTCTGCGTCTTTGCATTGACGCCGAACGAGATCGGCTATCAGGACATCGCCTCGCTGCTCGCGCGCCAGCCCGGCGTCGCCGAACGCTGGCAGAAACGGGTGTTCAACGCCGCCGCCACGGTGCAACTCGCGACCTATACCTTCGGCCGCCCGATCGGCACGTCGGCGCCTCAGAGCGTCAGCTACCGGCTTGCCAATCTCGACGCGCAGGACCTCGACGTCGTCACCGGCTCGATCCCGCGCAATCCGATCATGCAGGCGCCGCCGCGCTACCAGGCCGCCGACTTTCCCAAGGTCGATCGTTCGCTGAAGGGCGACCGCCTGGTTATCGCACTGCCGCCGGCGATCGAGCCGGAGACCGGCCTGCCGGATGAAGTCCCCTCTACGCTGGAAAATCCCGCGGCGTCGAATGCTTCCGTCAAGGGCATGAAGACCGCATCGGAGCGCGCGCCGCTCGATCCGGAATTGCAGGCTGCGCTGAGCGCGCCGCCGCTGCCGCAGTACGACGTCTCGCTATCGTTGGAGTCGAAGCCGCTTGACGATCTCAAGGCGTCACCGGAGACGCGCTCGGTGGCGATCGCGGCCCCGCCGCAGCGCGATGGCTTCAACATCAAGACATCGAGCCTCTTTTTCGGCAATTCCTCGCTTGGCGGTTCGCTCGAAAACATCGAGCGCTGGAACCCCGGCGAAGAGCCGATCGTGATGCTGCCCGACCCTGATATGAAGATGGCGTCGCTGCCGCCCGCTGACGATAAGGAAACCGTAAGCGGCGAGACCATCGCGCCCAAAGGCGAGGTCAACACCGACGACCAGCGCACAAAATCACCGGCCGAGCGGCTCGGCCTGTTCAATGCGAACGAGCGCGCCAAGCAGGAGAAGTGTCTCGCCGAAGCGGTGTATTTCGAGGCGCGGGGCGAGGCCGTGCGCGGCCAGATCGCGGTGGCGCAAGTCGTGATGAACCGCGCCTTTTCCGGCAAATATCCGAACACGGTGTGCGGCGTGGTCTATCAGAACAAGCACCGCCACTTCGCCTGCCAATTCTCTTTCGCCTGCGACGGCAGCCCGGACGTGATCCGCGAGCCCGACATGTGGGAGCGGGCGAAGAAGATTTCGAAGGCGATGTTCGACGGCCAGATCTGGCTGCCCGAGGTCGGCAAGTCGACGCACTATCACGCCTATTACGTGCATCCGTCATGGGTCGCCGAGATGAAGAAGCTCTACACGTTCGGAGTGCACAAGTTCTACCGGCCAAAGGCATGGGGCGACGGCAGCGAGGCGCCGGACTGGGGCACGCCGGCGCAGACCGCGGCGCTCTCGGAGCAGCTTGCATCGGAAGCCAAGAGCGAAGCCGAGATGTACCCGAACTCGGTGCGGCGCTAAACCTCGATATCCAGCGCGCAGTCGAAATTCGGCGCGGAATGCGTCAGCGCGCCCGACGAGGCATAATCGACGCCGGTCGCCGCGATCTGTGCAATCGAGCTCTGCGTGACGCCGCCTGAGGCCTCCAGCACCACGCGTCCCTGCGAAAGCTTCACCGCCTCGGTCAGTGTCGCAATATCCATGTTGTCGAGCAGCACGACATCGGCCAGACCGGTGTCGAGCACCTCGCGGAGCTGCGCCAGCGTATCGACCTCGATCTCGATCTTCACCAGATGGCCGACATGCTTGCGCGCGCGCTCCAGCACCGGCCGGACGCCGCCGGCGACGGCGACATGGTTGTCCTTGATCAGGATCGCGTCATCGAGCCCGAAGCGGTGGTTGAAGCCGCCGCCGCAGCGGATCGCGTACTTCTCCAGCGCGCGCAGGCCCGGCGTGGTCTTGCGGGTGCAGCAGATTCGCAGCTTGGTGCCTGCGGTATGGCGGACGTAGTCGGCGGTGAGGGTCGCGACGCCGGAGAGGCGGCCGACGAAATTCAGTGCAGTGCGCTCGCCGGCGAGCACGGCGCGCGCAGGACCATTGATGGTTAGGACGTGCAGACCCTTGGCGACAGCAGCGCCGTCGCGTGCATGCGCCTCGATCCGGATATCGGGCGAGAGTTTCTGGAAGGTCGCGACCGCAAGCGGCAGCCCTGCAATGACGCCCGCTTGCCGCGCCACCAGGATGGCGCGGGCCGGGGTGTCTTCCGGGATTGTCGCGATCGATGTGACGTCGCCGGCGCGGCCGAGATCTTCGTCAAGCGCACGGTGAACCGCTTCGTCGATCGCAAGCGGCGACAGGAAGGCTTCGGGGTGCAACAGCGAGGCGGCGTTCATGCGATCATCTCCACCGCGCGCGACTCATGCGCGCCAAGCTTGCCCGCGATCTCGCGCGCGTCGGCCAGCGTCGTCATGGTGCGGTGAGCTGACGAGGCCGCCTCGTTCGGATAGTCCGAGCGGTAATGCGCACCACGACTCTCGCGCCGTGACCAGGCGGACGCTGCGACCAGCAGCGCCGTCGTCGCCATGTTGCGCAGCGCGATGTTGCCGGTGTCGCGTTCGATTCCCGCAAAGGCGCGCACGGCGTCTTCGAGGCTTTCGCCATCCCTGATCACGCCGACATGGGACGTCATCATCGCGCGCAGATTCTTTTCCGCTAATACCGGCAGGGCGCAGTTGCGCGGCACCACCAGCACCGGCGGCAGGCTCACCGGAGCCTCGATCTCTTGACCCGCGATGTCCTCGGCGATACGTGCGGCATAGACCACGGCTTCCAGCAGCGAGTTCGAGGCGAGACGATTGGCGCCATGGGCGCCGGTCGAGGACACCTCGCCACCGGCCCACAGGCCTTTCAGCGAGGTGCGGCCATGCGCATCCACCGCGATACCGCCCATGTGATAGTGCGCGGCGGGTGCGACGGGAATCGGCTGCGTCGCCGGATCGATACCGGCGGCAAGGCAGCTCGCATAAACCGTCGGGAATTTTTCGGCGAAGCGAGCACCCAGTGCTTCGCGTGCATCAAGCAACGCGCCACGGCCCTTCGCAATCTCCGCAAACACCCCACGGGCGACGATGTCGCGCGGGGCAAGCTCGGCCAGCGGATGGAGCGCCTGCATGAAGCGTTCGCCGCGATCGTTGATCAGGGTCGCGCCTTCGCCGCGCAGCGCCTCGGTGGCAAGCGGCGCCGGATCGCGGCCGACCATGATGGCGGTGGGATGGAATTGCACGAATTCGGGATCGGCAATCACGGCGCCGGCGCGGGCAGCGATGGCTAGACCCAGTCCGCTGGCTTCATGCGGGTTGGTGGTCACGGCATAGAGATGCCCGATGCCGCCGGTCGCGAGCATGACGGCACGGGACGCGATGGTCAGCGGCCGCGCCGTGACGTCGTCGGCCTTGCGCAGCTGCAATCCGGTGACGGCGCCGTCGGCGGTGAGCAACGCCTCGGCAATGAAACCTTCGATCACCCGGGTCGACGGCGTGTTGCGCACCGCTTCGGTCAGCGCGGAGATGATGGCCTTGCCGGCCATGTCGCCGCGGACATGCACGATGCGGCGCGCCGAATGCGCGGCTTCGCGGCCGACAGCGAGCTTGCCTTCCAGATCCCTGTCGAAGGGAACGCCGTAATGCAGGAGGTCGTGGATGCGCGCGGGCGCTTCGCTGGCCAGCGCCAGCGCCACGCCTTCATTGACGATGCCGCCGCCGACCGCAATCGTATCGGCCGCATGCGCCTCGGCGCTGTCGCCTTCGGCTACGGCCGCCGCGATGCCGCCCTGTGCCCAGGCGCTGGAGGCGCCCTGGCCGAGCGGGGCGGCGGAGATGAGTGTGACCGGACGCGGCGCGAGTTTCAGCGCGCAGAACAATCCTGCAAGACCGCCACCAACGATGACGACATCGTCGGTTCGGCGGGTGAGGTCATGGACATTGTCCGACATGGTATTCTCTCTAGCTGGTCGTCCCCGCGAAACTGGTCGCGCTTCCGCCTTCGCTCTCCGAGCTACGGCGGACGGGCGCTTTCGCTCGCTTGTCCGGGACGACATTCAGTTCTTCAGGTTGATCATCCGTTCGACCGAACGCCGCGCCTTGTCCGCGATCATCGGGTCGACGACGACCTCCTCCCGCAAGTAGACCAGGCTGTCCAGAATCTTCGGCAGCGTGATCCGCTTCATGTGCGGGCAGAGATTGCACGGGCGCACCATCTCGACGTCGGGCAGCTCGGCCTGCAAATTGTCGGCCATCGAGCACTCGGTGATCATCACCACGCGTTTGCTCTGATTCTTGCGCACCCAGTTGATCATGTGCGCGGTCGAGCCGGTGAAATCGGCTTCCGCCAGCACGTCGGGCGGGCATTCCGGATGCGCGATGATCTGCACCGACGGATCGGCCTCCCGATAGGCGCGCAGCTCGTCGCCGGTGAAGCGCTCATGCACTTCGCAGGCGCCCTTCCAGGCGATAATCTTTATTGACGTCTTCGACGCCACGTATTTCGCCAGATACTGATCCGGCAGGAAGATCACGGTCGGCGCATTCAGGCTCTCGACCATTTGAACCGCGTTCGACGAGGTGCAGCAGACATCGACCTCGGCCTTCACGTCGGCTGAGGTGTTGACGTAGGCGACGACAGGCACGCCCGGGAAACGCTCGCGCAGCAGCCGCACGTCGTCGCCGGTGATGCTGGAGGCCAGCGAGCAGCCGGCGCGCGAATCCGGGATCAGTACGGTCTTTTGCGGATTGAGGATCTTCGAGGTCTCCGCCATGAAGTGCACGCCGCATTGGACGATCGTGCTTTCCTTCACCTTGGTCGCTTCGATGGCGAGCTGCAGCAAGTCGCCGACGATATCGGCGACACAGTGGAAGATTTCAGGCGTCTGGTAATTATGCGCGAGGATCACCGCGTCGCGCGTGGCCTTCAGCTCATTGATGGCCTTGATGTAGGGCGCCATGAACGGCCACTCGACCGGCGTGATGACGTTCTTGACGCGCTCATAGAGATGCGCGGTGTCGCGCTCGACCTCGGGCGTCCACTCCAGCGATGGCATCGGAAGCGCGCGGGCGCGCTCGGCTGGCGTGAGGGGGCGTCGCATGGCCGCCGGATGGGCGCGGCCGGACTTTGCGAAATCATCGGGACCGTAAATTCCAGCGATCGGCATGGATGCCTCCCTTCGCAAGTTTCTTTCTCGGACAGATATACTCAATTTGAGTATATATAGGGTCTGAGAAATCCGGCCGCAATGGGCCGGCAGATTTCCGTTATGCTGCGCTTACGCCGAACCAACCGAGCAGCAGTGCAAAGGGTCCGGTATGTCCCGAGGACGTAGACTTATCCTCAAAACGAGCAAATCGAATGTAGCACGGGTCTGAAGCCTTCGCCAGATGGCGTGAAGATTAAATCGACAGGCCTGCACTCCCCGATTTGCAACGCTGCATTGCGAAGGCCGCCTTGAGGTTGGGGTTTCCATGCGGGTGCATTAACTCCTCGTAACAAACGCGACCGGCGCTTGAGCGGCCCGCGAACAAGAATGGGGAATGCAAATGCCGGCCACTGCAGGCGACCTTCGCCCAAGCCCGTCTTTTGCCGGCTGGCGCACGCCGCTCGTCATCATCGTCTGTGGTTGCCTGATCGGCCTGCTCAGCTTCGGCCCGCGCTCGAGCATGGGCTTCTTCATTCAGCCGATGAGTCGTGACCTTTCCTGGGGCCGCGACGTGTTCGGCCTTGCGCTCGCGGTGCAGAACCTGCTGTGGGGCCTCGGTCAGCCCTTGGCGGGCGCAATCGCGGATCGCTTCGGCATCCTGCGCGTGATGTGCGTCGGCGCGCTGCTCTATGCCGGCGGCCTGTTGATGATGCGCTACGCGACGACGCCGCTGTCGCTGGAGCTCGGCGCCGGTGTGTTGATCGGCTTCGGCCTGTCCGGCTGTTCCTTCAATCTGGTGCTGTCGGCGTTCTCGAAATTGCTGCCGCCGGAAAAGCGCGGACTCGCGCTTGGCGCCGGCACCGCGGCCGGTTCATTCGGCCAGTTCATCTTCGCGCCGACGGGCGTTGCACTACTCGGCACCATCGGATGGCAGGGCACGCTCACGGTGTTTGCGGCGCTCATGCTGTTGATCATCCCGCTGTCGCTCGCGCTGGCGACGCCGCCTGCGACCGCGTCGAATGTGCCCGCCGCGGACCAGCAATCCTTCAAGACTGCGCTTGCGGAAGCCTTCGGCCATCGTTCCTACGTGCTGCTGGTGCTCGGCTTCTTCACCTGCGGCTTCCAGCTCGCTTTCATCACCGTGCATCTGCCGGCCTATCTGGTCGACCGCGGCATCACCGCGCAAACCGGCGGTTGGGTGATTGCGGCGATCGGTCTGTTCAACATCGTCGGCTCGCTCAGCGTCGGCTGGCTGCAGAACAGGATGCCGAAGCGCTACATCCTCTCGACCATCTATTTCATCCGCGCGGTCGCGATCATCGCGTTCATCTCGCTTCCGGTCACGCCGGCCTCCGCGATCCTGTTCGGCGCCACCACAGGGCTGACCTGGCTGTCCACGGTGCCGCCGACATCCGGACTGATCGCGCTGATGTTCGGCACGCGCTGGTTTGCGACGCTGTATGGCTTCGCTTTCGTCAGCCATCAGGTCGGCGGCTTCCTTGGCGTCTTGCTCGGCGGCCTCGTGTTCGAGAAATTCGGTTCCTACACGCCGATATGGTGGCTGTCGGTGCTGTTCGGCGTGCTGTCGGCGCTGATCAATCTGCCGATCGTCGAGAAGCCCGTTGAAAGGGCCGTTGCGCAGCCCGCTTGAATTTTTGCTTAAGCATGATCTTTTCGGAAAACCGGTTTCCACTTTTCCAGATCATGCTCTAAACAACCCCTGAAACCAAACTTCAGGGGAGTATGCCGTGGCAACGTTCAAGGCAATCAGGATCGACAAGGCGGAGAAGGGCACGACTGTCGCGCTCACGCAATTCGACGAAGCGGAATTGATGGAGGGCGACGTCACCGTCCGCGTCGAATGGTCGACGGTCAATTACAAGGACGGCCTTGCCGTCACCGGCAAGGCGCCGGTGGTGCGGCGTTTCCCAATGATCGCCGGCATCGATTTCGCCGGCACGGTGGAGCAATCCTCGCACGCGTCATGGAAAGCCGGCGACAAGGTGGTCTGCACTGGCTGGGGCATGGGCGAGACGCATCTTGGCGCCTATGCCGAGAAGGCGCGGGTCAAAGGCGACTGGCTGGTGCGCCTGCCGGAGGGCCTGTCGGCGCGCGAGGCGATGGCGATCGGCACCGCTGGCTTCACCGCGATGCTTGCTATCCTCGCGCTGGAGAAGCACGGCGTCACGCCGCAGAGCGGTCCCGTCGTTGTCACCGGCGCGGCCGGTGGCGTCGGCTCGGTTGCGACTGCCGTGCTCGGCAAGCTCGGCTATCACGTCATCGCGTCCACAGGGCGCATGTCGGAAGCGCCTTATCTGAAGAGCCTCGGTGCGGCCGAGGTGATCGACCGCAACGAACTGTCCGCACCTCCGAAGCCGCTCGCCAAAGAGCGCTGGGCCGGCGGCGTCGACAGTGTCGGCTCGGCCACGCTCGCCAACCTGCTCTCGATGACCAAATATGCTGGAGCAATCGCGGCCTGCGGGCTTGCCGCCGGCATGGACCTGCCGTCATCGGTCGCACCGTTCATTTTGCGGGGAGTGTGCCTTCTTGGCATCGACTCCGTGATGTGCCCGATCACGCCCCGCAAGGCTGCATGGGAACGTCTGGCCCGCGATTTGGATCGGACAAAACTAGCTGAAATTACTCACGAAATTCCGCTCGATCAGGTTATCGCCACTGGACCCAAAATTCTTGGCGGGCAGGTGCGCGGTCGAATCGTGGTAAAAATTCCCTAATCATGTTCAGACTTTACCAACGTTCCTGCTTCAATGTCGCCACGGTTGGTATGGTAAGCAGCGGGTAAAGACAGACGTCACCCGCAGCTTTAAGGGCAGGTCGGAGTTTGGAAATGCTTGCGCGTTTGGTGTTGGGGACCATTACGGCCGGAGCGATCATCACACCGGCACTGGCCGGCATGATGACCGCGGAAGAGGCGCGCAGGTTCGTGGCCGGCAAGGTCTTCGCCTTCTCCTGCTTCGACGGCACCCGTGGCACGGGCCGCATCCTCGACGACATGGGCGCGGCCGGCGCGGTGCAGTTCTCCGGCGCCGGCCCGATCAAGCGCATTCGTCTTCCCGGCAATACGCTGCAGGTTCGCGGTCAGGCGGTTTGCGCCTCGTTGCGCGGCCTGCCATTCGAACCCTGCTTCAACCTCGACAAGAAGGACGACCGCAGCTTCCGCGGGTCCGTGTCGGGCATGGGCTTCGCCTATTGCGATTTCCACCACCAAGGTGGCGGCCAGCAGATGCTGATGGCGCGCGCCGTGGCGCGGCCGCGCGCGCTGCATCGCCCCGACGTAACCGGATCGACCGAGACGCAGGAGGCTACCGCGCGGGTCGAGACGCCGGCGGTCGAAAGCAGCAAAATCGAACCAATTCGATCCGAGCCCGCGCCGGCGAAGCCCGAGAGCACGCCAGAGCTTCGGCATTCGACGGAGTGATCGGACGAGCTTTCCCTGAACCTGGAAAGCTGCCCGGCATGGTTGCTTGTGGAGCTGACGCGCCTCGATTAAAGTCCTGCGATTCATCGTGATACGGCGAGCTACCCCATGCGAGTTTTGATCCAGGGCGGATTATTGGTCTCGGCGCTTTTGTTCAGCGTCGGACCGAGTTGGGCTGGATTTCCTATCCCGGCTCCGCTGGTGGGCGTAACCGGACCGGCCGGTATCTTGGCCGCAGCCGTCGCCTATGGAGGCTATCTACTGTTCCGGCGATATCGCAATCACGGTCAGTAGTGTTCTGGGAATCATAGCGGAAGATTTTGCAGGTCGCCTTTGCCTCTGCCGGCGATCTGACGTTCAGGCGCTGCCGGAATCGCGGCTGGCCCAAGGTTCCCAAAAAAGAGGAACTTCTCTTCTGAGACAATAGCCGCTGGCCTGAAAGCGGAGCTGCATTGGGTACATCGATCGGAGGCATGACTGAGCGACATTTCCGCCAGGACAATTTCGCCGTTGCCGGTCGTGGCAACGATCGACCGCCGTGAACTGTTGGTCTGGATCGCCGTCTGCCTGTTCGCAAATCAGGCACTTTTGTTGCTGGACGTCGGCTCTTTTGAGGTGTTTCTCGCGAGCCTCTTGGCGCAGAACGACATCTATTGGCTTGCCTGCGGCGTTGCCATCTATCGACTCTCGCTCTCCGATCGGACCGCCCGTGCAGATCGCTTCGACTGCGCGCTCGCGCTCGCGCTTGGCGCCGCCATTCTGCTCAGCAGCCTCCTGCCTTACCGCATCGGGATCGGTTCGCTCGCGACAATCGTCGCCTTCTACCTGCTGACGTTCAATCGCGGCGATCCGGACCTCAAGGCGGCGGGCGGCGTGTTGTTGGCGATTTCGGTCCAACTGGTCTGGGGGCCGATCTTGTTTCGGCTGTTTACGCCGGAGTTGCTCAAGATCGACGCCGGGCTTGTCGGATCCATCCTGATGTTGCTGCGCCCCGACATTGTGTCAAACGGCACGACCTTCTTTTCTCCCGACGGTCACGCCGTCTCGCTCGTCGCGGGCTGTTCGTCGTTCACCAATGTTTCCACCGCCGTGCTGGCTTGCGCGGCAGTGGCCATGCTGAGACGGACCGAATGGATTCGCCGCGACCTGTTGACCATTGCCATCGCCGGTGTAGCGATGATCCTCATCAATTGCGCGCGCATCTGTCTATTTGCCTGGGCTCTCGACTATCACGTGTTCTGGCATGACGGTGCAGGCGCACAAATCCTGGCGGTTGCGCAGACGCTTGTTGTGCTTGCGATCGCGTGGCGGGGTGCGGCGCCCGCGAGGCGGATGCCGTGAGCAAGGCCTTCGTACGAAGCGTTTGTTTGCTCGTGGTACTCCTCTCGCTTGCAATTCGATTTGTAACTGACCGGACCCGTCAGTCCGTCATGGCGGAGTTCGACGCCGGGGCAGCAATCGCGCAAGTGCTGCAGAGTCACGGGCTTCAGTTGCGCGAAAATCCCGTCAAGCCGCCCAGGCTGCTTTCTGCCGTCGTCTATTTCCAGCGGCCCGAATGCAATCGCGTGTCGCTGGTGCTGCCCTATTTCATCAATCTGGAGGCGGAGCCTTTACTGGCGCGTGTCGCGGAGCCCGGCTTTGAACGCCATTTCTATTATCTGGATGGATCCTGGCGAGAGCAGGATCGCCCGTCGATGTATCTCGAATGGGCGAAGCACGCCGTGCTCGACCTGTTCGGCGCCTCGCCCTACGTTCCGGTGAAAGAGGCGATCGTTCTGGCCGATCCGCCGGACTGCCGTCCCACTGACGTCATCGACTGGCGGGTTCTGTGGGAGAAAAATCGTCCGCGCAGCCCGACCAGCGCCGGCGTCTGCGAACCGGCCCCGAGTTGATCGCCGTGGAAGCCTTCCTCCGCGAGCACAGTCTGTTTCTGGCGTATTGGAGCACGGTTATCCTGCTTTGCACGATTGAGTTCCTCGTCCCCCAGCTTCCCGATCATGCTGACCGCCGTCGCCGCTGGTTCACCAATTTCGGGCTCGGACTCCTGAACGGCTTGATCGCGTCGTCGGTTCCGGCGGCGACGGTCGCATCGGCATGGTGGGCCCATCGATCGGGCATTGGCCTGCTGAACGTCCTTGCCGCTCCGTGGTGGGCGGCGCTGATCCTGACGGTGCTGGCGAGGAGCCTGACGCAATACATGTTTCATGTCGTCAGCCACAAGGTTCCGCTGCTGTGGCGGCTGCACCGGGTTCATCACAGCGACGTTCATCTCGATGCGTCTTCGGCCTTGCGCAACCATCCGCTCGAAATGCTCGCCAACATCATCTTTACGGCGCTCGTGACCGCTGTCGCTGGACTGTCGCCGGTCGTCGTGGCCGCCTTCGAGGCGGTGGAGCTTTTTGCCAACATTCTCACCCACGCGAATCTGAGAATGCCGAACGCTCTCGAACGTCTGTTGCGCCTCGTGTTTGTAACTCCGGTCTTGCATCGCCTGCATCACTCACCGGTGCGGATCGAGACCGACAGCAACTATGGCAACGTGTTCTCGTTCTGGGACCGCGCGTTCGGCACCTTTCGCGGCGAAACAATCCAACCCGGTCAGACTCGGTTCGGACTCGATGACATCTCCGGCGAGCGCGCCTCGGATTTGCAGACCCAACTGGCGCTACCCTGGAATCGTTAGGGAGCCGGCATCGCAACCGGCGGCGGCGACTGCCGCCGGAACAGGATGCGCTGGTACAGCCAGCCGATCGCGACCAGCACCAGCCCCAGGCAGATGAACGACAGCGCGCGGTAGACGCCGGTCAGGGTCGACATATCCACCAGGAACGCTTTCGCGATCGTCAGCGCGATGACCGCGGCAGAAGCGAGCCGCGCGCGCTGCGAATTGACCAAAATGCCGATACCGAGCAGCACCACGCCAAAGGCGAGCCAGGCGATCGAATAGGTGTATTGCTCCGCGCCGGTGATCGGGCCGTCGATGATGGTCGGCCCGTGATAGAGCCGCCGGATTTCCAGCGTGAGATAGCTCAGCGCGAAGATCAGCGCCCCGGCCGCGATGGTATTGGCGTATCGGACGCTTCGCCGGCCCGCCACCGCATAGGACAGCAGCAGCATCAATACGGACGGCAGCGCGTAGGCCAGCAGCAGCAGGTTGATGAACTCGCCTCCGATATCGACGCGTGTCAGCATCGGGTTTTCGAGCACGAGCACGCCGAAAAAGCTGATCAGCCCGGCGAGCAGGGTGATCAGCACCGCGCCCAAATTGTGCACGATACTGCCGGTGCGGATGGAGAGCCGCTCTAGTCCGATCGCCATGGCAAGCATCACGCAGGCTTCCAGCGCGAACTCGGTGAGCGAGGGAACGGCGCGGTAGATGTCGCCGCCATACACGGCGTGACGGATCTCCATGAAAGCGAGCAGGACCGTGAACAGGATGGCGACCCCCTCCACGGTGCGCAGCGGCGCGTCATCGGCGCGCTGACGCAGGAAATAGCTGCCGGTCCAGAACGACAGCGCGGGAATGCCGTAACCCCATAGCAGCCAGTTGAAGATCGGCGTGGTGCCGATGGCGTTGCCTGCGATGCGCGGCTCATAGCCGATCCGCAACACAACGATGCTCGCGAGCACCGCCGCCAGCGCGCGCAGGAACGGGATCGGCCGCTGCAACGAAATCCAGGCCGTGCCCGCCGACATCAGCGCGAGCGCGATGGTGAGCCAGCCCTTCTCCAGCGCAAATGTCAGCGCGAGCGCCAGCGCGCCGAGCGTGCCTGTTGCGAACAGTGCGGTCGCGATCACGATACCCGGGCGGCTGTCGCGCCGGGCGAGGCTTTCAGTCGCGGCACCAAAGGCGGCCGCGAGAATGACGGCGAGAATGGCAAAAGGAATCGAGCGGTCGAGATGCGCGATGCGCGCATAAAGCGCGACCAACAGCGCCAGTGGCACGAACACGGCCGTCGCCGCCCAGGTCACGGCGATTCTGGCCGCTTCGGTGCGGCCCTGCGCAAGGAAGCCGGCGATGCCGAAGGCCGCCGCGAAGATCGCCGCTGTCGTCATGTGCAACGACACCGAACCGTCCGTCGCGGACGGTCCGATTCCCGGCAGCGCGCCGCCGGGCACCACCAGCATGTCGGGATTGCCGCGCACCACCCATTCGGCGAACACGACGAAGATGAAGGCCGCCGCCGCGCCGAGCGCGCCGCTTGCGGACGGTGCCTGCCACGCCACGGCCAATGTGCCCGCCACCAGTATGGTGAAGGTGATGAGCGCCGAATCCGCATGCCCGCTCATCAGCACGATCAGCATCGCGCCGAACAGATAGGCGGCAAGCGACGTCGACGAGATCGGTTCGACCTGATTGGGCTCGATCGCGGGCCCGAACGCGAAGCCGCACACCACGAGTAAACTAGCGAGGATGAAGCCGACGATGACGTGGAAGGCGTGCGGGGCGACCATCGAGGGGCCGCAGTCCAGGCAGGGCAGGGTCCACAGCAGCGCAAACACGATGGTCGTGATCGCAAGCCAGCGCCAAAGGCGGATGCGCGCCAGCGCGAACGCTGCCGCGGTCACGATGGCGAGATAGACATAGAGCGCCCAGTAATCCGGCTTTCCGGACGACACCAGCAGCGGCGTGACAAAGCCGGCGGCGACGCCGAGACCCGCCAGCGCCGGCCCATGCAGCAGTGCAGCCGCGAGCGTGCCGAGCGCCACCAGGCCGAGCAGGATGAAGGCGGTGGCGGGCGCGATGAAGCCGTAGAGCGCGTAGGCGGCGTAGACGGTGGCAAACGCCACCGCGGTGCCGGCCGCGGTCAGGATCGCCGGGATGTTGGCGATCGGCAACGCGACGACGTCGGAAATGCTTTCCTTGCGCCGCGTCCATTCGCCGGCACCGAGCAGCGCGAGCGCAAACAGCCCGCCGAGCGCAACGCGTACGTTCGGACCAAGCAGCCCCGCCTCGATCGAGTAACGCACCATGAAGAAGCCGCCGAGCGCGAGCGTGAGACCGCCGATCCAAACCACCCAGCGGGTGCCGATCTGTTCCTCGAAGCCGGCGTCGGCAGGCGGCAAGGGCGGTGGCGGAGCGCTCGCCGCGGTTTCAGTCTGCGGTGGCGCAGCTTCAGTGGCCATCGCGGGAGCGGGCTCGGGCGCAGCGGCCGGCAGCGTCGGCGGGGCCTGTTGGAATTGCGGCATCGGCGGCGGCGCCGGCCGCACAGCTGGCGCGACGCCGCTTTCTTCCAGCGTTTCGAGCCGCTCGCGTAATCGCGCGACTTGCTCCTGGGCCCTGCGGGCAAAGGCGAACGCGGCGATCGCAACCACCAGCGTAATCAGGTCGATGGGAGAATCGAACATGGCGCTTCCGAGATTAACAGATTGAAGCTTCAGCGCCGGCCGCGAACGCGCAGGCCCGGCGCTGGACGCTCCTGCAACACTTCGCGACGGAAGCGAAACAGCGCAGCGGGACGCCCGCCGGTCTGTGTCGACATCACGCCGGTCGGTTCGACCAGAGTGCCGGCCTCGACCAGCCTGCGGAAATTCTGTTTGTGCAGGTGGCGCCCCGAGATCGCCTCGACAGTCCGCTGCAATTCAGTGAGTGTGAACTCGGGGGGCAAAAGTTCAAACACGACGGGGCGATATTTCAGTTTTGCGCGCAGTCGGGCGATTGCGGTGGCGAGGATTCGCCGGTGATCGAACCGCATCGAGACGCCCAGCACCGGCAGCGACTTGCGCGCCAATGCCGCTGGCCGTCCGTCGCGGCGGGCTTCCTCCACCAGGCCCGCTTCGTACAACAGCTCGTAACGGTCGAGCACGCGCTCCTCGTCCCAATGCGCGCCCTCGATGCCGAAATTGAGCCGCACGCGATCCATGCGCGGCAAGGCGCGCGTGGTTTCCGGCGCTTCGTCCTGTTTGGCCCACTTGGTCAGTTCGGGAAGGATGTCGTGCTCAATGATCTCCGGCCGCGCCTCGCGCCAGTCTTCCCATGGGAAGAAGCGGTACCAAGGCTCGAAAGTAGCGCCGGGCGCGCGCGAGGCATTGTTGTCGGCCGCGCGCGTCAGCGCGAGATAGCCGATCGAGGCCATATGCATGTCGGTGTCGCCGGCCTGCGTGTGCCGGCCGCGGTCGCCGAACGTATAGAGCTGCTCGACATAGCCGAGCCGCAAGCCGGTCTGCTCCTCCACCCAGGCGCGCAGGCCGATCTCGAAGGTCCGGTGCGCAACTGCATCGAAGGGCCCGAAGGGCAGCCCTTCGAGCTTGTCGCCGCCGATGCCGGAGGCGGTGAGGATCAAGGGCTCGTTGCCCTCGATCGCGACGATGGCCGCGGTGAGGCCGATCTCGATCGGCGTCAGAAGCTTGTCGCTCATGTGGCGCCGGCGGGAGGCATGAGGATCAGTCGAGTTCGAGCAGGAACGGCTTGCCTTCGACCATCATGGCGGCCGGGCCGATCCCCTCCAGCGCGCGCACCATGCGTCCCTCGCGCCCGAGCGCCTTGTCGGCGAGCGCGACGATCAGCCGGTTCGGCGAGGCATTTGGCGAGGCCGCGCGAAGTTTCCTGGCGATCTCGATCTCGTCGCGATGCGGATTGAGCGCGCAGGCCGCGGCAAAGGCGCTTGCCGTGGAGCGGCTGACGCCAGCCCAGCAATGGATCACCATCGGCGCGCCGCGGTCCCAGCCGCGAATAAAGCCGAGCACTTGCGCAACATGGGATTCCGAAGGCATCACATAGCCGTCCATCGGCTCGGTGATGTCGTCCACCGCCACCTTCAGATGATTGGCGGGAAGCACCGAGACCGGCCGCTGCACCTGATCGACCTTGCCCATGACCGTCAGCACGTGGCTCGCGCCGGTCAGGCGTACGGTTTCGGGCAGGGCGGCGAGCGAGCAAACGTGAATCATGGCAGTCCTTGTTGAGGCGCTGAATATAGGCGTACTGGTGGACACGTGAAAGCAAGTTAAGCGCGGCTCTTCAATCCTGCAAAGTGTTGAATCTCGCCAGGAATCGCTTCTCGGCCTTGGCAGCGCTCCAAGGCGTCAGATAGTCATCACGTACGCTTGGCGGCAAGCCGGGATCGCGGCCGAACAGCCGCCGCGCCTCCGCCTCGCGAAAACCCGCAAGCATGGTGGCCTCGAGATAGGCTGCGCCGCGGTCGGCGTTCTTGATCTGCAGGGTGATGTCATCGCTCAATACGGCAGGCAGGCCGAAGCGGATATGAATGGCAGCGAGCAGCCGCTTCTCCACCACCTTGTAGTCGCCGCCGAGCACGGCCTTGAACGGCGAGATCATGTCGCCGATGACGTATTCGGGCGCATCGTGCAGCAGCGCCGCAAGCCGGAGCCGCGGATTGATCCGCGGGTTCTCGCAGCGCATCACGGCCTCGACCAGCAGTGTGTGTTGCGCGACCGAGAAAATATGCGCGCCGCTGGTCTGTCCGTTCCAGCGTGCCACGCGCGCCAGCCCGTGGGCGATATCGGCGATCTCGATGTCGAGCGGTGAGGGGTCGATCAGGTCGAGCCGCCGCCCTGACAGCATCCGCTGCCAGACGCGGGTGTCGGCGGCGGACGGCCTCTTCGTCATTTGGCCTTGAGACGCGGGGGGCGGCGCTTGCCGGCGCAGCCTTCATGGCAGAAGCAGGTGACGAGGTGATCGTTGACCATGCCGGTCGCCTGCATGAAAGCATAGACGATGGTCGGACCGACGAACTTGAAGCCGCGGCCGGCGAGCTCCTTGGAAACCTGGATCGAAAGAGGCGTCGCGGCCGGCACGCTCGCGGTGGTCTTGAACCGGTTGACCTTCGGTTGGCCGTCGACGAAGTCCCACAGAAACTTCGAGAAGCCTGGACCCTCGTCCATGATCTTCAGATAGGATTTTGCACTTGCGATGGTGCCCTCGACCTTGGCGCGGTTGCGGACGATGCCGGCGTCGTTCATCAGCGCGTGGATCTTCTTGGCGTTGTAGCGCGCGATCTTCTCCGGGATAAAATCGTCGAAGGCACGACGGAAATTGTCGCGCTTGCGCAGAATGGTGATCCAGGACAGGCCGGCTTGGAAGCCGTCGAGGATCAGCTTCTCGTATAGCGCGCGGTCGTCATATTCGGGAACGCCCCACTCGGTGTCGTGATAGGCGACGTAAACGGGATCCTCGCCCGGCCAGGGGCAGCGCGTCTTGCCGTCGGGATGCAGTCGCGCGGTCCGGCTCATGCGACGGGCTGTTTCTGTTCAGTACGAATAGAGCCGGGATCGGCGAGTCTCAGTCCCATTCCGCCGGACGTCAGCGCCACGCCGGCATCGAGCGCCTCAGTGACACGATCGATGCGTACCAGCGCCAGGCCATTCTGGCCCGCGGCAGAACCCATGGTGCCGACCTGCTTCTCGCCGGCAAGAATCGGCCGGCCCGTTTCCGACGCAAAATCGTCGAACACCACCTTCACCGTCCGTGTCCGCGCGGTGCCGCGATGCTGCATCCGCGACACCACCTCCTGGCCGACATAGCAGCCCTTGTCGAAGTCGACGCCGTGGAGCCGATCCATATTGGTTTCGTGCGGGAACGTGTCGCCATACATGAAGTCGAGCCCGCCGCGCGGCGCGACGCAAGCAATCCGGTGCGCCTCGTAGGCGTCATTGGCAAGGAGATCTGCGCCGATGAGGTCGGCGACCTTTTGCGCGAGATCCTGCGGCGCCAAAATCCGCCAGCCCAGCGCGGCATCGCGCGGATCGGCGAAAGCGAGATCAGGTTTCATCGCCGGTTCGCCGTCCCAGGCCGCAATGACGCCGAGGCTGTCGGAGAGATCTTCCACCACGACCTTGGCACGCAGCTTGTAGAAGCCGAGCTTGGTCGCAAGGCTTTGCGCCAGCGGCCGCGGACAATCGATCAGGAAGCCGCCGCCATGGCCGGGGGAGGCTTCCGTGATCAGGAAATCGACCACGATCTTGCCCTGTGGCGTCAGCAGCGCGCCGAACCGGCCCAGTCCCGGCGAAAGCTGCGTCACATCTGTCGTGACAAGGCCGTTGAGAAAGTTACGCGCATCCTCGCCGGATACCTTGACCACGCCCCGATCGGGAAGAAACGCTGCCTTCATGTCGCGAAGTTTCTCTTCAAGTTCTTGTTGAAAGCCAGTTAGCTGATGTTGCAGTGGAACGTAAGCCGCTAAGGTCCGCCTCACAAGGCCCGCGCGCCATCCAGTTCCGATGTAGAGCCATGAATTAACGTTTTGATACCATTCTAAAATCCGGCACCGTGGTCAATCAGGACGGCGAGGGTGTTCGCGACATCGGGGTTATCGATGGCCGCATCGCCGAGATCGGCAGCCTGGGGCAGGCAACAGCGGCCGAGGTGATCGACTGCAAGGGCCTGCACATCCTGCCCGGCGTGATGGACACGCAGGTGCATTTCCGGGAGCCGGGCCTGACCCACAAGGAGGATCTGGAGACGGGGTCGCGCAGCGCCGTCATGGGTGGGGTGACGGCTGTGTTCGAAATGCCGAACACCGATCCGCTGACCGTGAACGAGGCGGCCTTCACCGACAAGATCAAGCGCGGCCGCCATCGCATGCATTGCGATTTCGCCTTCTTCATCGGCGGCACCCGCGAGAATGTTCAGGATCTGCCTGAACTGGAACGGGCGCCGGGTTGCGCCGGGGTGAAGGTGTTCATCGGCTCCTCGACCGGCGCGCTGCTGGTCGAGGACGATGCCAGCCTGCGCCGCATCTTCCAGGTGATCCGCCGCCGCGCCGCCTTCCATGCCGAAGACGAGTATCGCCTCAATGAGCGCAAGCCGCTGCGCATCGAGGGCGATCCGCGCTCCCACCCCGTGTGGCGCGACGAGACCGCGGCGCTGATGGCGACCGAGCGGCTGGTCAATCTCGCGCGCGAGACGGGAAAACGCATCCACGTGCTGCACATCTCCACCAAGCAGGAGATCGAGTATCTGCGCGACCACAAGGACGTCGCTTCCTGCGAGGCGACACCGCATCACCTCACCATGGCTGCGCCCGAATGCTACGAGCGGCTCGGCACCCGCGCGCAGATGAACCCGCCGGTGCGTTCGGCCGATCACCGCGAAGGCATCTGGCGCGGCATCGCGCAGGGCATCGTCGACGTGCTCGGGTCCGATCATGCGCCGCATACGCTGGAGGAGAAGGCCAAGACCTATCCGGCGTCGCCCTCCGGCATGACGGGCGTGCAGACGCTGGTGCCCTTGATGCTGGATCACGTCAACGCGGGCCGGCTGTCGCTGGCGCGCTTTGTCGACCTGACCAGCGCAGGCCCCGCGCGGCTCTTCAACATCGCCTGCAAGGGCCGCATCGCGGCCGGATACGACGCCGACTTCACGGTGGTGGATTTGAAGCGCAGCGAGACGATTACGAACAAGTGGGTTGCCTCGAAGGCCGGCTGGACGCCCTACGATGGGATGCGCGTCACGGGTTGGCCGGTCGGCACTTTCGTGCGCGGCAAGCGCGTGATGTGGCAGGGTGAGTTGGCAGCGCCGTCGCTCGGCGAGCCGGTGCGGTTCCTGGAGACGTTGAAGCCGTGACGCAGTCATCGCCCGGCTCGACCGGGCGATCCAGCATTCCAGAGACAGCAGTGCCTGATCGAGAGGCCTCTGGGATACTGGATCACCCGCCTTCGCGGGTGATGACATCGAGTTTGTGGAATTACTGCTTCGCCAGCGAGATCGAGAACTCGCCATGGCGCACGCGCGCGGGCAATCCCTCGACAAACTTCGCGACCGCGTCCTCGCCATAGGTGCCGACGAGTTCGGCGAGCGCCGCAAACAGGCTGGCCTGCGCCAGGCAATCGCCGTCGACGCCGTCATGGCGCGCATCGGCCCAGGCCTCGCTGAGATAGGAGAGCGCGGCCTGCTTCTGCTCGTTGTCGGGCAGGGGGTCGCGGACGGGGCTGAACGAGGCTGGATGGCGCATGAACTCAACAGGCAAACTTGCGCGTTCGCCGGGAGCGGAAACGCGTCGGAGGAGCGAGGTGTAGCATGGGCATTGCACACGGCTAGGGCAGTTCTTTAGGAAAGGTTAACGCGACTTTTCAAATTTGAAGGTTCACCCGAGACCCGTCGATATGGTCGAGGATAGCGCGGGGCGTAGCGCAGATATGGCTGGCGCCGGCGCCGATCAGCTCCTCGGGGCTGCCATAGCCATAGGCGACGCCGATTGCGTTCATCCCGTTCTTCTTCGCCCCCACGACGTCGTGGCTGCGGTCGCCGATCATGATCGATTGCGCGGGATCGGTGCGCGCGATCTCGATCGCATAGGCCAGCAGCTCGTCTTTATGCACACGCGTGCCATCGAGCTCCGAGCCGAACACAGTCTCGAAATGCCGCGCCAGGTCGAAGTGCTCGACGATGCGTTTGGCATAGACCGCGGGCTTGCTGGTCGCGACGAACAGGCGGCGGCCGGGCCGGGCGAGTTCCGTCAACACATGCGCGATGTCGGGATAAACCGCGTTCTCGTAGAGGCCGACATCGGCGAACCGCTCGCGATAGAGCGCGAGGCCGCGGTCCGCCAGGCTGTCGTCGCCGAGCAGCGTGACGAAGCTTGCCCGCAACGGCGGGCCGATGCACCAGGTCAGTTCGTCCTCTGACGGCACCGGGCGATCGAGTTTCTTCAGCGCATACTGGATCGAGCGCGTGATGCCGGGCTTCGGATCCGTCAGCGTGCCGTCGAGATCGAAATAGATGTTTTGCATTCTAGTTCGCGTAGCGCGCAGTGAGGTCGCGCGAGATCTTGGAGCCTTCGTCGATATAGCGGCGGATAGCGACGAGCGCGGCCGGCGTGCAGGTTCGGTAGGTCTGCTGGAAACCGTTATAGCCACGGTTGAAACCGGCGATCATGCGCGAGCGGCGGTCGCCGGCCGGCGTCTCCGCGTCGATCAGCGCCTGCATCTGGTTGCGCCATTTGGCACCCTCGTTGCTGCCGCAGATGCCGCGCAGGTAATGCAGCGTGCCGAGGATTTCGGCGAGCCGCTGCAAATCGCCGTCAAAAGGCGCGGCGGCGTCTTCGGCCCGCGCCGGGCAGGCGAGGCAAATGGCCAGGCAAAGGGTTGCGAGAAAGCGCGTCGGCATGGCCTGCGTGATAGCCCCTTAAATGCGCTGGAAGCAAGGCCGCGAGACCCCGGTCAACTGCCCTGAATCAGGTGGCGCGCGGCCTCGACCACCTCGCCCAGGCCGCCGGTGAGTTTCAGATCGCCGAACTGGCCGGGCTCGACCCATTTGAAATCATCATGTTCTTCGTTCAGCCGCAGCTCGTTGGCCGCCCAGCGCGCCGCGAACGACATGATGAGATAGTGACCGCCGCTGCCGCCCGCGAGAGGCAGCACCTCGCGCCAGCCTGCCAGCGCAACGATATCGATCTTCAGGCCGGCTTCCTCGTCGACCTCGCGCGCCAGCGCTACGTGCAGGGATTCGCCGAATTCGACGCGCCCACCCGGCAGCGACCAGAAGCCGTGGCCCGGCGACTTCGCGCGCTTGAGCAGCAGCACCTTGCCGTCGCGGAAAATCACGGCGCTGACGGCGAGCTGCGGACGTTTTGGAGGAGATGCCTCGCCCATCACGCCTCACTGGCTCATGATGGAATCGACGTCGGCTTCCGAGCCGCCATTGATCACGCCGCCGGCCGCCGACACCAGCGGCTTGAGCCAGCCGATCGCCTGCTCGGCGAGTTTGGCGCGCGTCGTGTCCTGGCTCGCCTCGCGCATCGCGGCGCCAACTGCGGACAGGATTTCCGTCATCGTGTCGGTGATCTGCTCGAACTCGGTGCGGATGTCGGGGTCGGCGGACTCATAGGCCGAGATCGCCAGATCCTTTGCCTTGAAATTCGACGCCATGAAATGCTCGCAATAGGACAGCGGCAACCAGGCCAGAAAATCCTCGCTGCATTCCGGAATGTCGGGAATCATCTCGAGCAGCATGATGGCTTCGTTGAAATGATTGAGGTAGTCGGTGGCAAGTCCCGTGCGCGGATTGATGTTGGCGGCGACAAGCGCCGTCGTGCGGGCCTCGTCCGGATCGGGGCACGTGGCAAGCGGTGTCAGCGAAACGGCGAGGGAAGCCTGTGCGGTCATTCTGTCGCAGTTTTGGCAATCCGGGTTAAAAGGTACTGAACAACCACCTACTTTGGGCCAAGAATGTGCGGACGCTTTGTCATTACCTCGCCTCCGGCGGCGATTCGCCAGGTTTTCGGCTATGCCGAGCAGCCGAATTTCCCGCCGAGGCATAATATCGCGCCGACGCAACCTGTACCTGTCGTGATCGCGGGAACCGATGGCGCGCGTCATTTCCGGCTGATGCGTTGGGGGCTGATCCCGTCCTGGGTCAAGGATCCCCGTAAGATTACGCTGATGATCAACGCCCGCTCGGAGACGGTTCAACACAAGCCGGCGTTCAAGAACGCGATGCGGCGACGCCGCTGTCTCATTCCCGCAGACGGTTACTACGAATGGCAGGTCGTGGCGGGCCGCAAGCGGCCGCTGTTCATTTATCGCCGCGATGGCGGCCTGTTCGGACTCGCAGGGCTTGCCGAAACATGGATCGGGCCGAATGGCGAGGAACTCGACACGGTCGCGGTCGTCACCGCGCCCGCAAGCGCCGATCTTGCCGTGCTGCATCACCGCGTGCCCGTGACCATCCGGCCCGATGATTTCGCGCGCTGGCTCGATTGCTCCAGCGACGACGCTGATGATGCGATGGCGCTGCTCGTGCCTCCCGAGGAGGGCGAGTTCACCTGGCACGAAGTGTCGACGCGGGTGAATCATGCCGACAATGACGACGCGCAGCTGATCCTGCCGATCACCGAGGAGCAGCGCGAGCTTGAGGCCGCGCCGAAGCCGGCCAAACGCGCCGCGCCGGGCAAGGCGCCCGCGACGGATGACGGGCAGGGGAGTTTGTTTTAGCGACGGCGTTGTAGGGTGGGCAAAGGCGCGCATGCGCCGTGCCCACCTTGCCGCGCACGGAGCAAGAAAGGTGGGCACGCTTCGCTTTGCCCACCCTACGAACTCGACAGCACTCATCCGAAAACATTCATCGCCGCCCATTGCAGCAGCATGATCGTCTTGGCGTCCATGATGCGGCCGTCTGATGTCATCGCGAGCGCTTCGTCGATCGATATCTCAAGCACCTCGATGTCCTCGCCTTCGTCAGGATTGCCGCCGCCGCTGCCGATCTTCATGTCGGGCAGGTATTCGCCGACGAAGAAATGCAGCTTCTCTGTCACTGAGCCCGGGCTCATATAGGCTTCGAAGATCTTCCTGATGTCGCGCAGACGATAGCCGATCTCTTCCTCCGCCTCCGCGCGGATCCGATTCTCCGGCGACGCATTGTCGAGCAGGCCGGCGGCCGCCTCGATCAGGAGATCGTCGCAGCCGTTGACATAGGCGGGATAGCGGAACTGCTTAACCAGCATCACCGTGCGCCGCGCCAGGTTGTAGGGCAGCAGCGTCGCGCCATTGCCGCGGTCATAGGTCTCGCGATGCTGGGTCTGCCATTCGCCGTCGGCGCGCCGCCATTCGAGCGTCGTGGTCTTCAGCGTGTACCAGTTGTCGGAGAGCAGGCGGACGTCCTTGACGCGGATGCGATCGGAGATGGTCATGCGTGTTTCCGGTTACGGCGTGGGATCGCGGCCGTCGAGCCATTTGGCGAAGGTCGTGCGCTGCTGGTCGTAATAGCCGAGCGATTGGTAAAACGCGTGGACCCTAGCGTTGTCGCCGCGAACCATCAGCTGCAGCTTCATGATGCCGCGTGCGCGCAGCCAGTCTTCCGCCGCGGTCATGATCTGCCGGCCGTAATCCTTCAGGCGGTGGTCGGGATCGACGCTGACGTAATAGACCCAGCCGCGATGGCCGTCATGGCCGACCAGCACGGAGGCGACCGGCGCGCCATCGCTGTCGCGGCCGAGCAGGATCGTCGAATTGCGTTCCCTTCGTGCCAGTTCGATATCGCCGGTCGGATCGTTCCATTCGCGGACCAGACCGGCACGCTTCCAGAGACCGACGACCTCCGGAACCTCGCGGTCTTCGATCGATGCGATGGCGAGCGCGAGGCCCTTCGATGGCTTGCTCACAGCACCTTGCCGGGATTCATGATGCCGTTGGGATCGAGCATCGCCTTGACCGCACGCATCAGTTCGATCGCGGTCTTGTCTTTCACGTCGGGCAGTTCGTCGCGCTTGAGCACGCCGATGCCGTGCTCGGCCGAGATCGAACCGCCCATGGCAAGAACGATGTCGAACACGACCTTGTTGACCTCGTGCCAGCGCGCGAGGAAATCGGCGCCATCGGCGCCGATCGGCTGGCTGATGTTGTAGTGAATGTTGCCGTCGCCGAGATGGCCGAACGGCACCGGCCGCGAGCCCGGGATCAGCTTCACCACGGCGGCATCAGCCTGTTCCATGAAGTCGGGCACGGCGACAATAGGAACGGAGATGTCGTGCTTGATCGAGCCGCCCTCCGGCTTCTGCGCCGCCGACATCTCGTCGCGCAATTTCCAGAACGCTTGGCGCTGGCTCAAATTCGCTGCCATCACGGCGTCGTCGACGATGCCATCCTCCATGGCATGCGCGAGTATCGCCTCCAAGGTGGCACGGGCATCGTCGCGCGGCGACGACAGCTCCATCAGCACGTACCAGCGGTGCTTGCCTTGAAGCGGATCGCGCACGTCAATGCCGTGGCGGACCGAGAAATCCACCGCGAGTTCCGAAAGCAGCTCGAAGCTCGTCAGCGTGCCCGCGGCTTCCGACTGCGAGATTGACAACAACTTCAGCGCCGCCGCCGGCGATTTCAGCCCGACATAGGCGGTCTCGATCGCGCGCGGCTTCGGAAAGAGTTTTAGCGTCGCCGCGGTGATGATGCCGAGCGTGCCTTCGGCGCCGATGAAGAGGTTGCGCAGATCGTAGCCGGTGTTGTCCTTTTTCAGCTTCGACAGCAGGTTCATCACACGCCCGTCGGCCAGCACCACTTCGACGCCAAGCGCCATCTCGCGCGCGACGCCATAGGCGAGCGCGGTGGTGCCGCCGGCATTGGTCGAGAGATTGCCGCCGATGGTGCAGCTTCCCTCCGCGCCGAGCGACAGCGGAAACAGCCGGTCGACCTCGGCGGCGCGCTGCTGCGCGATCTGCAAGATCACGCCGGCCTCGCAGGTCATGGTATTCGACGCCGTGTCGACGTCGCGGATCCTGTCCATGCGGCGCATCGAGATCACGACCTCGCCATTATGCGGCGTCTGCCCGCCGACAAGGCCGGTGTTGCCGCCCTGCGGCACCAGCGCGATTCCATGTTCGTTGGCGAGCTTGCAGATCCCTGCGACCTCCGCGGTCGAGCCGGGGCGCAGCACCAGCGGCGAACGGCCATGGAACAGGTCGCGCTCCTCGGTGGTGTAAGGCGCGATGTCGGCGGGATCGGTCACCGCATATTTGTCGCCGACGATCGCGCGGAATTTTGCGATCAATTCGGGCGACAGCGGCGGCGTATTGGATTGCACGATATTCATTGGTATTCCCGGTCAGCGTCCGACGGCGGCACGGCGCAGCCGGTCATTGATGGCTTCGCCCAATCCTTCCTCAGGGATCGGCATCACCGCAATGGCCGTCGCGCGCGTCGCGTCGAGCGCGCGAAGATAGCCGAAAAGATTGGCGGCGGCTTCATTGAGATCGCCGCGCGGCGACAGATTCATGACGGCGGCCGCACTCTCCGTGCCGGGTACGGGCGCGCCGAAGGCAAGCAGTGCTTCGCCGGCCTCGACGCTGGTCAGCATTGAGCCGAACGCGCGTGCGCGGCGCGTAATGCGAGACGAGCATGCCCGGCGCCAGCGGTTGCGCGCTGTCGCTCATCGTATCGGCGGGCGGCTGCGCCAGCGCGCGTCCGAGCACGCGCTCGATTTTTTCGCGCGCGAGACCACCGGGGCGTAGCAGCATCGGTTCCTCGAAGCAGCCGACGATGGTGGACTCGACGCCGACCGCAACCGGTCCGCCATCGACGATCAGGTCGATGCGGCCTTCGAGGTCGCTCTGCACATGCGCGGCCATGGTCGGCGAGACATGGCCGGAAAGGTTGGCCGACGGCGCCACCACTGGGCCGCCGAACGCGCGCAGGATCGCCCGGGCGACCGGGTGCGAGGGAATGCGGATCGCGATGGTCTCGAGGCCGGCGGTCGCGAGTTCCGCCACCGCGCAATCGGCCGCCCGCGGCAGCACCAGGGTCAGCGGCCCGGGCCAGAACGCCTCGGCAAGCCTGAGCGCGGTGGCATCGAAACGGCCGACCGCGCGGGCGGCACCGAGGTCGCTGAGGTGCGAGATCAGCGGGTTGAACGCCGGCCGCCCCTTGGCCTGGTAGAGGCGGGCGATCGCGGCCGCATTGGTGGCGTCAGCGCCGAGCCCGTAGACCGTCTCGGTCGGGAACGCGACCAGCCGCCCCTCGCCAAGCGTCCGCGCGGCAGCCGCCACCGCGGCCTCGCCAGCCGGCAAAATCGCTGTGGTCAGGCCGGTTTGCACGGTCCCAAATCCTTGTGTCGGGCTTCTTGCGGTGCGGGGAAGGCGACGCTATAAGCCGCGGTCTTAGTCGGAGTGTGGCTCAGCCCGGTAGAGCACTGCGTTCGGGACGCAGGGGTCGCAGGTTCAAATCCTGCCACTCCGACCATCTTTTCTTGCCATCTCTTCTTGCAAATTTGTTCTGATTGCTGGTGGCGCTCAAGTCAACCATCCCGCCGGCGCGCAGAGGCGCGTTCCCGCGGCGTCAGGGGCGCCCGGGCGATGCGTCATTTGCGTGCCCCTGAAAAGCAAGGGCGCAGGGAATGCCGGGCGCTGGCCGCACCCGCAGCCTCGCACGCAGAACAAAAAAGCGCGCGAGCAAAGTCACCACAGGTAAAACCGAACGATCGGCACTCCCTGCGCGATGGTTTAGCGGCTGCTCCGTGCTCTCCCCGGAGTGTCGGGCTTTTTAGCCTCCGTCGCCTGCGGATTCGTCATCCGCAAACTTGACCCCAGCGTCGAGGGGACAGGACCACACGGCTTGACCGTACGCTTTGGCGCATTCGCCTGCGCGCCAAAGACGTCCATCGCATTCCGGCCCGCGTCCGTGACGATCGCGATACGCCCCTTTGGTGGGCTGGAACAGAACGGGAACATAAGTGTGTCGTCAGGTCAAGTCAAGGCAATTCGCCGAAACAGAAAAGCTCAGGTTATTCCGTCGGTTGTCAGGCGGCTCGAAGCTTTATCGGCTGAGAGGTAGGACCGCGGTTAGAGAATATCTTCCGAGCCAAGCAGCGCCACTTCCACCTGGTTCGAATTGTAGGTGGTGGCGCCGCAGGGGGAAGAACGATCGTCGGTCAGCACATTGGCCGAACCGCCGAGGTCGGTACCGTCGCTGTCAGGCGTGAACCAGGCGCCCTCCTTGATCGATACGACGCCGGGCGCGATGCGCTCGGTGATGTGCGCTGGTAGCACCGTAGCCCCGCGTGAATTGAAAACTCGCACCAACGCGCCGTTGCTGATCCCGCGCACGTCGGCATCCACAGGGTTGAGCCAGAGATCGTCCTTGTCGACCCGCGCGAGACTCGGCTGGTTGCCGTGAATCGAATGGGTGCGAGCACGTGACTTCGGTGTGCAGAGCAAGAGCGGATGCTTTGCGTCGGTATCGTGCGAGGATATCCAGGTGGGGATCGCCGGCATCGCGCCAAGGCCGTACGGATCCGGCTTGTCGGCGAGCGCCATCGAGTAGATTTCGATCTTGCCCGATGGCGTGGAGAATTTGTGGTTCTGGGGATCGCGGATTTGTTTGGCAAAAGCGACTGCGTCGGGCGGGCCTGGAAAGCGGGCGACACCCTGCTCAACGAAGGCCTGGAAATCGTCGACCGCGTCCTTTGTCAACTCGCGTAGCCAATCGAACTCCGACTTGTCGTTGTAGCCGACGACGCCAACCTTGCGCGCGAGATCGGCGAAGATGTCGATATCGTTGCGGCATTCGTACATCGGCTCGATCGCCTGCTTCATGAAGATCGCATAATGCAGCGCGCCGGCCCACGGGGTATGCACGTCGTTGCGTTCCCAGAACGTCGTGGCGGGCAATATGACGTCGGCGTACCGTGCAGTCGGGGTCAGGAAATTGTCCTGCGCGACGAAGAACTCGACATCGTCGAGCGAGGCAATCATCTTGTTTGTATTGGGACATTGGTTGAAGAGATTGCCTGCGGCGGAATAGATCAGCTTGATGTCGGCCGGGTATCCGCCGCTCTTGCCTCGTGCCAGCAGATCGGCCAACAGCGGCGATGAGACGCGCGCGCCGGTCGGATTGCTGCCTGTCGGCAAGCTCTTGATGCCACACGCTCCGGTAGCGCCGTTGCTGGTGCCGGAATTTCCGCCGGGAATTCCAACATTGCCGGTCATTGCCGCCAGTGCATAGAGCGCGCGATGGAATTGCTCGCCGTGCGCGGTTCGGCCCGGCGCGTATCCACCCTGCAACGCGGTCGGTTTCGTAGTGGCGATCTCGATGGCAAGCCGGCGAAGCGTCTCCGCCGGGATGCCGGTGATCTCGGACGCCCATTCCGGTGTCTTGGCGACCCCGTCGCTCAAACCCATAAGATACGAGCGATACGAAGCGCCGGCTGGCGCCCCCTCCGGCAGATGCGCTTCGTCGTGGCCGAGCACGTAGCGATCACAGTAGTCCTGATCGACCAGCCCTTCGCTCACGATCACATGGGCCATGGCGATCAAGGCCGCGGTATCAGTCGCAGGCCGGATGAAGATATGCTCATCCGCCAGCGCTGCGCTGGTGCGCGTGCGACGCGGATCGACGCAGATGATGCGCGTGCCTTGCCGTTTCGCGTGCTTTAGAAATTGCTGCGTGCCCGTGCCGAAAGTGCCGTCCGCGGGGCTCCAGCCCCACATGACGATCAGCCTGGAATTCACGTAGTCGCTCGGCTCGCGGCCTGACGACTTGTGGGCGGCCTGGCTGCCATACGTCGTGCGGAGCGCGAAAATCTCTGCCTCCGCGGACAAATTCGACCAAAGGTCGGTGCAGCCGCCGAACATATAGAGAAAGCGCTTCGCTGCGTTCCTGCCGTGCAGGACCGAAAGGCTGCCGGTGCGGGACACGTCAAGGATTGCCGCGTTGCCATGCTGTGACCGCACGCGCAGCAATTCGCGCGCGGTCTGATCAAGCGCTTCGTCCCAGGATATCCGTTCAAATTTGCCCGACCCGCGCGGACCAACGCGACGTAGCGGATGGCGTAAACGGTCGGGATGATAAACACGCTCGATCTGACCAACACCACGGGCGCAGGCCGGCAAGGGCGGCAGCTCCGGCTGCCATTTCCGTGGGTCGGTTGAAATCCTGACGATTTTTCCGTTCACGACATGGGCGTTCACCACACAACGGCCGCCGCAATTGTGGCCGCACGTGCTGGTGACAACGTCCTCGCCCGGACGCGGGGTCAGCCGTGGCTTTTCGTAGACGGTAGCCTGCATTTTCTAAACGCTCCCACATCGCGTCAATTTGCAGCCTACGCCGATTTGAGGCTTACGGCGATACGCATTCACGACGTCGGGACCGTCATCGAGAGAAACATCTTTCCGGATGAGGATCACGCGACAGTGGCGGCTTGCCCGTGTCGTGTTACCCTCGCGCCGAGCTTCTGGAGGTTGGGCGCCGGTGATCATCGGAAGACGAACACTCCTTGCGATGCTTGGAGGCGCGGCGGCGGCGTGGCCGCTTGCGGCGCGCGCGCAGCAGGCGAGGCATGTGCCTGTCATTGGCTATGTTGCACCGAGCAATCCTCTGATCCCAAGCCGTAGTACAGGCGCATTTTTGCAGCGGCTGCGCGAACTGGGCTGGGTCGAGGGCCAAACGATCACAATCGAGACGCGTTGGGCGGCCGGACGCCCCGAACGTCTCGACGAGATTGCCGCCGAGTTCATCCGGCTCAAAGTCGATCTGATCGTCACATCATCAACCAATGACTCCGTCGTCATGAAGCGGGTCGCACCGCAAATCCCGACAGTCTTTGCAGTGTCAGGCGATCCGGTCGGCTACGGCCTGGTGGAAAGTCTGGCACGGCCGGGCGGCAATGTGACCGGACTTTCGCTTCGGTCGCCTAATTCATCCGGTAAACGGCTTCAGTTGTTGCGCGAGATCGTCCCCGGTCTCCATCGGTTGGCGATCCTCGGCAATTCCGGCAGTTCCAATGTTTTGCTGGAGATGAACGAGGTTCAGGCGGCGGCGCGAACGTTCGGGCTCGACGTTACGATTTCGGAGATACGCCAAACCGCTGATGTCAATTCTGCGTTCGAGCTGCTCAAGAGTTGGACGGATGCGGTTTACGTGGTTGCCGACCCGGTTGCGAACACAAACCGAGCGCTTATCGGCACGTCGGCGCTCAGCGCGCGACTGCCGATGATGTGCGGGTTTCGGGAATTCGTGGACGCGGGATGCCTGATATCCTACGGACCAAACCTGCCCGACCTGTACCGTCGCGCCGCTGAGTTCGCGGACAAGGTTTTGCGCGGCACGAAGCCTGCTGACATTCCAGTCGAGCAACCGACGCGCTTCGATTTTGTTCTCAACCTGACCACAGCCAAAGCGATCGGCGTTGACATCCCCGAAACGCTGCTCTCTCGCGCCGACGAGGTGATCGAGTGATGCCCAATGTCGCTTATCGGGCCTCGAAGCGCGCTTGGAAGTCTTCGGGATCGCCACTCTCTTGACAATCCGCCGGCGTTTGCTGCAAATCACCTGATATGACCGGGGTGCCCGTATCACACGGGCTGAGATCAAACCCGTTGAACCTGTCTGGGTAATGCCAGCGAAGGGAGTGCTCGATGCGCAGACCAGCTCTCGTTCTCCGTGTTTACAACTCGTCGGTGCGACCGTTTGTGCGCGTACCGCGATGCTCATGCCGGGTAGCGGTGGCCGCTTAAGCAAACCGCCCGCGGCGAGCCCGCCGCCTTTGCCGACCTCCTGCAAGAGATTTCACGATGCGATTTGGATTGTTCGGCGGCGCGTCCGCGCCGCGTGGTGTGGATGCCGCCGAGAGCGCTCGCGGGCTCCAGCAGGTTGTCGACGCGCACGTCGAGGCTGAAGAGCTCGGCTTTCATTCGAGCTTCATCACCGAGCATCACTTCACCGGCATCGGTCAGATGTCCGCGATCCTGACGATGCTGACCTTCATCGCCGCACGCACGACGCGGCTGCGGCTGGGCACGGCGGTGCTCGTGCTGCCCTGGCATAATCCGGTTCTTCTCGCCGAGCAGGTTGCGACGCTCGACCTGTTGTCGGGCGGGCGTTTCGACCTCGGCGTCGGCAAGGGCTATCGCCATAACGAGTTTGCAGGCTTTGCAATGCGGCCCGAAGAGGCCGAACCTCGTTTCGAGGAAGTTCTGGCCGTGCTCTGCCGCGCGCTTTCGTCCAACGAGCCGTTTTCGCATCGCGGCCGCTTCTGGCGGTTCGACGACATCGTGGTCGAGCCGGCGTCGTACCAGCGGCCACACCCGCCGGTCTGGCTTGCGGCTTCGAGCGCAAACTCGATTACGCTTTGCGCGCGTCGCGGCTACAATTTGCTGCTGGATCAGTTCGCTTCGCCCGAGCAAATCGGCGAACGCATCGCCCTCTACCGAAGGGAATTGGAGGCGGCCGGTCACGCCTATGATCCGATGCGGGTTGCGGTCGCGCGCAACTGCTGGGTCGCGCGCGATGCGGCCGACCGCGACGAGGCCATCGGCCGCCAGGCGCAGGTGCACGGGAGGCTTCTCGCGCTTTCGCGCGGATCGGAAAGCCGTCCCGCGTCGCACATTCTCGCCTATTCGGATACGGCCGGCGCGCGCGAGGCGCATTCGCTGATCGGCACGTCTGCGGAGATCGCATCAGGGCTGACTGCGCTGAAGGCGCAGGGCGTGGCCTATGTGCTGCTGTTCGGCCAGGGTTCGCGCGAGAACCTGCGGCGGTTCGCCGAGACGGTCATGCCGGGCTTCGCTGCCGCGTGAACGGCATGCCGGCAACTGCCTTTCGCGCCGCGGGTCGGTCTCACCCCGCAATCTGCGGCAGCACCTTGTCGGTGAGCATGGCGAACGAGCGGCGGCTGAGGGGCGCGGCCATCAGATAGGTCATCCCGGCGTCGGTCTCCAGCGCCCGGATCTGATCGACCACTGACTCCGGCGTGCCGTGCAGGATGACGTCCTCCAGATAGAACGCGATGGGGTCCTTGCCGTCGAATGTCCGGACTTCCTGGCGGTGTGCGCCGTGAGCAGGGCCTACATAGGAGCCGACGGTCCATTGCGCTGCGCGCCGGGCGACCTCGCGGGCCTTCTCGGCCGTCTCGTCGATGGCGATCAGCCGGGCCATGGGGATCGTGCGGCCAGTCTCGCTGAAGCCGGCGGCAGTGAGCGTCGCGCCGTAGTGGCGCCGCTTGTTTGCGAGATCGGTGCGCGAGGAATGCGGATCCATCAGGATGGAAAAACCCTTGGCCGCAGCCCACTCGATCGCCGTCAGCGAGCTTGCCGCCATCCATGTCGGAGGGTGCGGCGTCTGCAGCGGCTTCGGTAGCACCTCGACGCCGTCGTAGCGGTAATATTTCCCCTCATAGGACAGCTTCTCGTTCGTCCACGCCTTGAGCACGATATCCACCGTCTCGTGGAAGCGGGAGGCGCTTTCCTCGCCCGCGATTCCAAACGCCGCGAACTCGCTGCGCTCGAAACCACGCCCGGCTCCCCAGTTGACCCGCCCGCCGGACAGCACGTCGAGCAAGGCGACTTCTTCGGCAAGCCGCAACGGATTGTAGAAGGGAGCAAGCGAAACCGCCGTCCCGATCCTCAATCGCTTGGTGCGTGCGGCCGCCATGGTGCCCATCACATGGACCGAAGGGCACACCGAGAAACCGGAAAAATGATGCTCCGCGAGCCACACCGCGTCGTAGCCCGTGGTGTCCATGACGGCGATCCGCTCGAGCGCCATGTCGTAGATCTGGCGCAACGGTACCGATCGGTCCCGCCAGCCGAAGAACTGCAGCACGCCAACCTTCATGTCGGTCTCCGTGAATGCGGCCGCCCTGACGATCGGCCATCAAATCTCGTTGTCGTCACCGATGCCTCACCACGTATCGACATACGGATACTTCTTCGTCGTTCGCGGCGGCAGCGGCGGCAAGCGCTTCAGGCTGTTGATGATCCATCTGCGCGTGTCCGCCGGATCGATCACGTCGTCGATGCCGCCGCCAACCACCGCGTTCACGGCCTTGGCCTGCTCGTAGGCCTCGCCGGTGCGACGCTCGAACTCGGCGCGGCGCGCTTCCGGATCTTCGATCGCCGCGAGTTCCTTGCGATAGCCGAGCTTGACCGCGCCCTCGATGTTCATGCCGGCAAACTCGGCGGTCGGCCACGCCACCGAGAAGAAGCCGACCAGGGAGCCCGCGCCCAGCATCGCCTGCGCGCCGAGGCCATAGGCCTTGCGCACGACGACGGTGAACAGCGGTGCGGTCATGTTGGCGCCAACGTTGAAGAGGCGCGTGCAATGGCGCACCAGCGCGGTGCGCTCGACCTCGGGCCCGACCATGATGCCCGGGCAATCGATCAGGTTGAGCACCGGAATATCGAAGGCGTCGCACAGCTGCATGAAGCGCGCGCACTTGTCCGAACCATCGGAGTCGATGGCGCCGGCGAGATGGTGCGGATTGTTGGCGATCACACCCATCGGCCGGCCTTCGATGCGCATGAACGCGGTGATGATGCCGATGCCGAATTTTTCGCGGATCTCCAGCACCGAGCCCTTGTCGGCGATGGTCTGGACGATGTCGCGCATGTTGTAGAGGCGCAGCCGGTTCTCCGGCACCAGATGGCGCAGCTTGCGCTGGTCGTGCGCCTCCCAGGTCGAGATCGCGCCCTGGAAATACGACAGGTATTTCCTCGCGGCGTCGACCGCGGCGAACTCGTCCTTCACGAGGATGTCGATGACCCCGTTCGGCACCTGCACCGACATCGGACCGACCTCTTCCGGCGTGTAGATGCCGAGCCCGCCGCCCTCGATCATCGCCGGTCCGCCCATGCCGATGGTCGTGGACTTCGGTCGCGATGATGACGTCGGAGCAGGCGACCAGCGCGGTGTTGCCGGCGAAGCAGCGGCCGTGAACCACCGAAATCATCGGCACCAGGCCCGACAGCTGCGAGAAGGTGGTGAATGTCCTGGTGTCGATTGCGACGCGCGGACCGGTATGGTCGTCGCCGGGCCGGCCGCCGCCGCCCTCGCCAAACAGCACCAGCGGCAGACGGAAGCGGTGGCAGAGCTCGAAGATGCGATCCTGCTTGTAGTGGTTGCGGCCGCCCTGCGTGCCGGCAAGCACCGTATAGTCATAGTGCACCAGCGCCGCACGCGACCGCGTTTCGTCGAACAGGTCGCCGTTGATCGAGCACGTGCCGGCGACGACGCCGTCGCCCGGGGTATTCTTCCGCAGCTCCTCCATCGTGTAGCGCTGGTGCTGGCGCGCCACGATCAGCGGCCAGTATTCGTTGAACGAGCCGGGATCGACCAGTCGTGCGATGTTTTCGCGCGGCATCGTTGCCGCCGGTCTTGCGTCGCCGCGCCACCGCCTCGGGCCGGTTTTCGTCCAGCGTGAGCGCATGGCGCTCGATATTTTCGCGCAGATCGTCGCGGATGTGATCGAGGTCGACCTCGACGGCGGCGGCGATCGCGCCACCCTTCACCTCGGCTTCACGGACAAACACGATCGGAAAGCCTTCACGCACGACGTCGCCCGCGGCCATCGTGACCGCGCGCACGATGCCGGAGTGCGGGGCGGCGATGACGTGCTCCATCTTCATGGCTTCGACGACCGCGACCTGCTGGCCCGTGCGCACCTCATCGCCCTCGGCGACATCGATCGCAACGATGGTGCCTTGAATGGGCGAGGCGATGCCGACCGATCCATCGGGACCGGTCATGTCAGGCGCGGCTTGATGCGTTGCCGATGCCGAGGTGTTTTCGGCTTTCACCGCCGCGTCGTGCGCGAACAGCGCGAGCGGATCGCGGCTGTTGACGCGCGCGCCGGCAAAGCCGGTATCGTTTGCGGCTGCCGCCTTCGCCGCTTCGACGAAGCGCTGGCGCTGCTCGGTTTCAGCGGCGAGATCCTTGACGTGTTCGTCCAGCCAGCGCGTGTGCACCTTGCCGGCAACGAAATCGGGATGGGCGAGAACGTTGCGCAGGAACGCGATATTGGTGCTGACGCCATCGAGGCGGAATTCGCTGAGCGCCCGCGTTTCGCGGCCGACCGCGACTGCAAAATCCGGCGACGGCGAATGCGCGATGACCTTTGCAAGCAGCGAGTCGAACGCGTCAGAGGTCTTGTAGCCGGCATAGCCGAAGCCGTCGGTGCGCACGCCCGGTCCGTTCGGCGCTTCATAGACCGTGAGCGTGCCGCCGCCCGGCCGCACCGAACCGTCTGGCTTGATCGTCTCCATGTTGACGCGGCATTGGATTGCATAGCCGCGCGGCGGGATCGGCTTGTCGAGGCCAAGCTCTTTCAGGGTTGCGCCCTGCGCCAGCCTGATCTGGCTCTGCACGAGATCGACGCCGGTCACCTGCTTCAGTGACGGTATGTTCGACCTGCAGCCGCGCGTTGGCCTCGATGAACACGAACGGCTGCACGCCTGTACGGCCGGAGACATCGACCAGGAACTCGAACGTGCCGAGATTGGTGTAGCCGACGCTTTTGGCAAAGCGCACTGCGGCGGCGATGATTTGCTGGCGCAGGCCATCATCCAGCGCCGGCGCCGGCGCGATCTCGACGATTTTCTGGAAGCGGCGTTGCACGCTGCACTCGCGCTCGCCGAGATGCGCGATACCGCCCTTGATGGTCGCCGAGGATTTGCACCTCGACATGACGGGCGCGCGGGATGAATTCTTCCACATAGACGTCGTCGCGCCCGAACGCGGCCTGCGCCTCCGACTGGCAACGCGCAAACGCCGCGTCGATCTCCTTGTCCGTCAGGACCACGCGGGTGCCGCGACCGCCGCCGCCGGCCAGTGCCTTGATGATGACAGCGCCGCCGTTCAGCGAGGCAAAGAATTGTCTTGTCTCCTCCAGTGTCACCGCATGATCAAGGCCGCGGATGACAGGCACGCCGGCTTGTTGCGCGGCATGGCGCGCCCGCGCCTTGTCGCCGAACAAGTCGAGATGTCTCACGTCAGGACCGACGAAGAGCAGCCCGGCATCGCTGCAGGCTTTGGCGAAATCGCCGCGCTCGGCGAGGAAGCCGTAGCCCGGGTGGATGGCATTGCATCCTGCCGCCTGCGCCGCTGATATCATCGCCTGCACATTCAGATAGGCCGCGGCGCCCCGCGCCGGCAGCAGGCGAGCTTCGTCGGCGACGCGAAGGTGCAGGCTGCGCGCGTCGTCCTCGGAATAAACCGCAACCGTCGGCAGGTTCATGTCGGCGGCGGCGCGCGCAATGCGGATGGCGATTTCGCCGCGATTGGCGATCAGGAGCTTTGCGATTTTCATGCACCTTTTTTGATGAAGATGGTGCACCGGGTCAAGCGCGGTCCTTTTATGGAGCGGAAGCGGCTCAATCCAGCTTGATATTGGCTGCGCGGATGACCTCGCCGTAGCGCGCGGCGTCGTCGGCGAGTGCAAGCTTGAACTCCGCCGACGAGGTGGCGACGACGATCAGGCCGATATCGGCGAGCCGTTGCACGATTTCCGGTCTGCGCACGGCCACCCGATAGGCCTCCTCGATCCGTGCCTGGATCGGGGCCGGCGTGGCCGCCCTGATCGCTATGCCGAAGTCGTTGCTCGCGCGCACATTGGGGTAGCCCACTTCCGCGAAGGTCGGCAGATCGGGAAATTCCGGCATGCGCTCGCTATAACAGAGGGCGAGCGCGCGCAGTTGGCCGGAAAGGATATATTGCCGGCAGTCCGTCACGCCCAGGATGGCCATCTGGATGCGTCCTTCCAGCAGGTCGGTCACGATCGCCGGGGTGGCGCGATAGGGAATGTGCGTCAAATCCACACCCGTGGCCATTTTGAACAGCTCGCCGCCAAGATGCACTGACGTGCCGATGCCGGCGCTGGCAAAAGACCATTTGCCGGACTGGGCCTTCGCAGCAGTGACGAACTCGGCGATGGTCTTGACGCCGAGCTGGCTCGGCACGGCCATCAGGGTCGGTCCGATGGTCAGCCGTGAGAGCGGTGTGAAGTCGTCCATGCTGAAGGGAAGACTGCGCATCAACAGCGAGATGACGGAGTAGCTGCTTCCCGTGAACATCATTGTGTAACCATCCGCCGGGGCCGCTGCGACCGCCGCCATGGCCAGCGTGCCGGTCGCGCCCGGACGGTTCTCGACAACGATTTGCTGCCCCAGCGATTCCGATACGATCGGGGCGAGCAGCCGCGACAGAATGTCCATGGAGCCTCCGGCTCCGAATGGCATGAGCACGCGGATCGGCTTGCTCGGCCATGGGGCGTCCGCGCCGTTGGCGGAGCCGGCGACACTTGCCGCGGCGACAACGCTGCCGGCACCTGCCAGCAACTTTCGCCTCGTCAGTCCTTTGAGCATCCTGGTTCTCCCATCGGGTTCCGTTGGGGCATTTCGGTCGCCAGAGCTGTTGTAGGAGAATCTTCAATCCGGATGATCTGCGCCGGATCGACCCGTAGCCAGACCGGCTGACCGATTTGCAGTGTAACGGCCGGCGATGATGCGATGCGCAAGCGCAGGCCTGAATCGGAATCGAAGGTATAGTCCCATGTCTCGCCGAGAAAGGTCCGCGCGGTGATTTTGCCGGGGATGTTCAAACGGTTTGTTTCGCCCGGCCGGTCTGTCAGCACTTCCAGGCTCTGAGGCCGCACCGAGAATGTCGACATCCCGGGTGGAATGCTGGTTGTGCCGAGACTTGATTTGGCGATGCCGAAGCCGCTGAACTTGACGACGTCGCCGTCCAGATGTCCCTCGATGAAGTTCGTGCGGCCGATGAAGCCCGCCACAAACCGGGTCTTGGGTTTGCGATAGATGTCCAGCGGGGCATCCAGTTGATCGATCCGTCCCTGGTTCATCACGGCAATGCGGTCGGAGACCGCCATCGCCTCGGACTGATCATGAGTCACGTAGATCGTGGTCATGTTGAACTCATCATGCAGCCGCCGGATTTCTCCGCGCATCTCCTCGCGAAGATTGGCATCGAGGTTGGAGAGCGGCTCGTCGAGCAGCAGAACTTCCGGCTTCGTGACGATGGCGCGCGCCAGCGCAACTCTTTGCTGTTGTCCGCCTGACAGCTCGTTCGGGTATCGCCCGCTCAGTTGGTCCAGCTTTACGATGGACAACATCTCGGCGGTGCGGCGGCGCACCTCGTCATTCGCCAGCCGGCGGGCGCGCAGGCCAAACGCAACATTCTCGAACACGGTCATGTTGGGCCAGATCGCGTAGGACTGAAATATCATCGCCATGTTGCGGCGCTCCGGCGGCACCGAGGCTGCCGGCGAAGACATCAGGCGGTCGTTCATCTCGATGGTGCCTTCGGACGGATCAACGAAGCCTGCGATCATCCGCAGCGTCGTGGTCTTGCCACAGCCTGACGGACCAAGCAGCGAAACCAGTTCGCCGTCATGCAGCGTCAGGTCGATATGATCGACGGCCGCCAACGAACCATAGCGCTTGGTGAGGCCTCTGAGAGCGAGCTTCCGCATCAGGTCCGCCTCAGCATGAAGTCGCGGCCAAGCACGCGCATGCCGGCAAGAACGACCACGGTGGTGACGATCAGGAGCACCACGCCCATTGCCGCGAGAATTTCGTATCGGCCTTGCTCGCTCAGATCGAGCGTCAAAACCGAGATGACGCGGGTCTCCGGCCCCGACAGGAACACCGCCGTAGACAACTCGCGCGTTGCCAGCACGAAGGTGAGGATCCAGGCGCCCAGCAGGGTTTTCTTCAACAGAGGGGCAACCACCCGGCGCAGCACCATCAGCCGGTTGCCACCGAGAATTCGCACCGCTTCTTCGAGCTCGGGATTGAGACTGCGAATGCCGGAGCCCACGGTAACGAACGCGATTGGCAGGAAACGGGTAACGAACGCGACGATCACAATCGCGCTGCTGCCATAGAGATGGAACGGCGCCCCGGCATAGGCCGAGTAGAAGCAGATCGCCAATACGATGCCCGGGATGATGACCGGACTCAGCGTCAGGAATGACAGCACCGGCGTCAGCGGCAGGAGCCGACGCTGCACGATGTAGGCAATACCGAATCCGAGCGCGCAGCATGCCGTCGCGGTCACCGCAGCATAGGAAAACGTGTTCCACATCGATTGTCGAACCGTGAGTTGTTCGAAGAAGATATGATGAAAATTCTCGAGCGTCAGATTTGCGGTTGATAATCCCTGACCCCACGCCTTCGCGAACGCGCAATGCAACAGCACGAGCAGTGGAAGCAATACCGTGACGAGCGAAATCAGCAGCGCATAGCTTGCGAGCAGCCATCGCCAGGGGCCAAGCTTGACGAGGCGGCGGTCGCCACCCTTGCCGCTGACGGAGACATAGCTCCGGTTCGATAGGATCAGGCGTTGTATCCACAACAGCAGAATTGTGACGCCGATCATCGGCATCGAGAACGCCGCTGCAACTTCGACCCGCAGCGGATGCTCGAAGAACGTCGCAAGCTGCGTGGTCGCGACATTGTAGCGCGCCGGGATCGCGATCAGGGCAGGGGTGCCATAGAGCGCGGTCGCTTCCAGAAACACCAGGATAAATCCGCCGAGGATGGCAGGAAGCGCCAGCGGCAAAGTCACCCTCGTCATGGTGCGAAGCGTTCCCGCGCCGTGCACCGCCGCGGCCTCCTCCATCTCGGTCGAGATGAGGTCGAGCGCCGAGCGCGTGAAAACGTAGATCAAGGGAAAGGCGTAGATGCCGATGACAAAACACAGTCCGGAAAAGGAAAAGATGTTGAAAGGGCCTGTCGCCGTTCCAAACACTACGATGAAAAGCCAATTCAACCAGCCGGCGTTTGGACCGGCGAGCAGCATCCAGCCGATCGCGCCCAAAAACGTCGGGGTGATGAAGGCAGCAATGACGCCGGCATGCGCCCAGTCCCGGCCCGGCATGTCGGTTCGCGATACCGCCCACGCAAGAGGCACAGCCATCGCGACGGCAATCAGAGATGCGAAGCTCGCCATCCAAAGCGTATTGACGATAGCCTGAATATGTCGCGCGCGGCTGAAGGCAACAACGTAGTTGGCAACGGTGAAATCGGTTCCGCCGACCTGCCGGAAACTGTCGACAACCAGCCGGATCAGCGGGTTGATGACCAGAAACATCAACACGAGTGCAAGCACGACCCAGAGGATCACCATCGGGTCGAAACTGCGTTTCGGCCGCAGATCCCGGCGGCTCATCGCAGGCTGCGATGGAATCGTGGCCGTGCTTTCCACTTCAATGCCCCGATCTGCTCAATTCGTCAGACCCCAATTAGATGCCAAAGGTATCTCGCCATTGTTCCGTGACTTCTGGAATACCTTTGATGATTTCATCGACGCTCGGCTGGATCAGCTTCATGTCGGCCAGCTTGAGTACGCCAGGACGCGGGTCGACGTCGATGCGTAAGGGGCTTGCGTACTCGTCCTTTGCGATTTCGGCGGCCTCCTTGTCATAGAGAAACTCGATGAACAGCTTTGACGCGTTCGGCCGGCGGGAGTTCTTCATGATTGCCGATGGCGAGGTCATCAACACCGCGCCCTCTTCCGGGATGATAACGCCGACCGGATTGCCTCGGGCGGCTTGAAGATATGCCAGCGCGCCTGGGCCGGCGGCGACCAGTCGTTCACCCGATGACAGCATCGTCACAGTGTCGATGATCGAACGACCGATCTGCGGATTGAGCTTCGCCAGGGTCTCGAAATAACTCCAGCCATACAGCTTCTTCATCTGCACGACCCAGTTGCCGACGAATCCCGAGAAACCGGGGTGCCCGACCGAAATCTGATTGTTCCACTTCGGATCCAGCAGCGCCTTCCATGACTTCGGCGCATCGTCGAGCTTGACCTTCGTCGTGTTGTAGAGGAGCGAAACGAAGGTCGCTGAAGTCGTGTGAAACTGGCCGTCCTTGTCGACATTGCGGAACACAGGCTCGATGAATTCGGCGTTTTTCGGCTGATAGCCGAGGAGAAGCCCACGCTGTTTCAGCGAGACGCAATGCGCAATATCGGTCGTACCCAGAACATCGCAATTCGCCACGCCTGACTGGATGTCCTGACTCAATCGTTGATACGCGACCTGTGCGGTGGTGCGGACGACATTCACCTTGATGCCGGCGTACTTTGCGGTGAACGCCCGCCCGATGCGTTCCGAGGTCTCCGACGTATAGTGGGCGCTGTACCAGGTGAGTTCGCCTTCGCTCCTGGCCGCTTCGTAGAGCGCTTTGTCATTGTCGTTTGCTTGAGCGAATCCGCGCCGCGCGAGTGGAGTGGCGGCAGCGAGTGCCGCGGCGACGAATGATCTGCGGCTCATCCTCATGGTAACGCTCCACGCTGCAGTCGATTATTGCCTTCTTATAGCTTGCTTCTGGACCTTTGCGGATATGTTCGCCGGTTTATTGCTGCCATTTTCCGCGCGACGGCAGGCGCGATTGTCGCGGGAACAGATCGATTGCCTCCGCCGGCGTCTTGCGGTTGAAAACATCCGCCGCTGGCCGACGGACTGGCGAGCGTGGTATCACCGCCGCCGCTGCGTCCGTCCGCCCCCTCGACAGGAGAATAGCTCGTGAGTCAGCCGCATGGTCCCCTGCAGGGGGTTAAGGTCGTGAGTTGCTCGACCGCGCAGGCCGGAACCGTCCCCTATATGCTGATGGCCGACCTCGGCGCCGACGTCATCAAGATCGAGACGCCCAACGGCGGCGACACCTCACGTGTCGCCTCGGTGCTTCCGGGCATGCCGAGCACCTTTTTCGAAACCAACAACCGTGGCGTCAAGAGCGTTACGCTGAATCTGAAATTGCCGGAAGCGCGCGAGATACTGCACAGGCTGGTGGCGAGGGCCGACATCTTCGGGCAGAATTTTCGCCCAGGTGCTGCGGAGAAAAACGGCTTTGGCTGGGACGACCTGCAGAAGGTCAACCCGAAGCTCGTTTATATGTCGGTGTCGGGTTACGGCCCCAACGGACCGCATGCGGATTTGCCGGGCACCGACTCGATGGCGCAGGCGCTTGGCGGGATCGCACAGGCCTATGCGACGCCTGGTCAACCGTTGAAGACCGGCGTCGTGTCAGTTGCCGACGAGACCTGCGCGATTCTCGCCTTCGGCGGCGCGCTGGCCGCGCTGACCTATGCGCGCACCACGGGTATCGGGCAGAAGATCGACTGCTCGCTGCTCGGCGGGCAGATCCGCCTGATGGGCTGGACCCTGACCACGGCGATGTGGCGCGATCGCGATCCCGTCATCGGCCAGGCCCGTGTCGCCGGCACGCGGGAGAAGCCCGCGATGTCCGCGAGTTTCAACGACCGTGACGGCAAGCCGTTCGTGTTTCAGCTCGCGCGCGACCAGTGGACGGAAGCGCTGGACGCGCTTGGTTTCCGGGAAGCCATGGAGGCGGCCGGCTTTTCGCATCTCGGGGTGGCGATGGATTCGGACGAGAAGCGCGAGGAGTTGCTGGCGAAACTGGGCGAGCTGTTCGCGACCGGCGCACGCGAAGACTGGGTGGCGCGGCTGCGCGGCGGCGACATCGTCTCAGCGCCCATCAACACGCTGCTGGAAGCCTCCGTGGATCCTGACGTCGTGGCCAATGGGTACATTGCCGAGGTCGACTATCCCCAATACGGCAAGCGCCTCAAGGTGCATGGCTCGCCGTGGCAATTCTCGGAAACGCCGGCCAAGATCGGCATCGCGCCCGGGCTCGGCGAGCATAATGAGGAAGTGCTCGGCAGCCTCGGTTATGACTCCGCGCAAATCGCCGATTTGAAAAGCCGCAAAGTGATCTGAATTATTTGCCGTCGAGTTTGGGCATCCGGAAGCGATCCTGCGGATCGAGCCAGCCCTTGAAGTTGGGTTTGCGTTTCTCGGCGAAGGCGGCGCGCGACTCGATCAGGTCGCTCTTGTCGCCATGATCATGCAGCTTGTCGGCGAGCGCCTTTTGCGTGCCGGATGGTTCGGGGCGCATCTGGCGCATCATGTGTACCGTGTTGACGCGCGAAGCCGGCGGCAGTGACAACAAGTGCTCCGCCATGCCCATCGCGGTCGGGATCAGGTCGGCCTGCGGCGCCAAGCGGTTGACGAAACCAACCTGATAGAAACGCTCGGCGGTAAAGCGGAAGCCGAGCGCCATTTCCATCGCGATCGGATAGGGCACATTGGCCAGATGGCCATGGTTGTAACCGCCGAGCAGCCAGCGCTTGGCCTCCGAAACCTCGAACACCGCCTCCGGAACGGCAACGCGCAAATCCGTGCGTTCCACCAGCATGAAGCCGCCACCCATCGCGAAGCCGTTGATGGCGGCAATGACCGGCTTTTCCAGCGAGCCGTCCATGAATGGGTCGGCGATCGTCGGTTTGACGCCGCCGGGCTTCTTTGCCGCCAGCGATTCCTTCATGTCCTCCCCGGCGCAGAACGCGCGACCGGCGCCGGTGAAGATCGCGATCTCCAGTTCCTTCGACGCGCGGAACTCGGTCCAGGTCTCGGCAAGTTTCTGCCGCAACTCGGTATTGAGCGCATTCAGGCTTTCCGGCCTGTTCATGCGGACGATGAAGACTTGCCCGTTTCGTTCCGTTTCGACGACCGCCATGGTTTCCTGCCTGCAGAGATTGGTGCGGAGCGATACCGCAAATGCCGGGATCAATTCTATGATAACTCCTTAACACAGGCATGGAAATCGCTTCTGGCATCCTTCAGACGAACCCCGGAACGTCCCTGGGATCACGGCGCTTTGACGATCTGCCTGCATGCCGGAGGCAAACCGGCCAGTGTCGGTGGAGGTTTTGGTTTGCCTGGCGACGGATGCAGCGTCAATTCCTTGAACCAAAAGTCGAGTTCACCATCGCAGCCGTCGCGTGCGAGCGGCGGTGCCGGCGGCTTGCATTCGGTACTGTCAGCCGGACAGCCGATCTGGACATGAAAATGTTCGGCATGACCGTACCAGGGACGCACCTTGTAAAGCCAGGTGCGATCGGATCCAGCCTCGCGGCACAGCGCCTTCTTGATCGCGGCATTGACCAGGATGCGGACGACCACCGGATCCTGCGCAGCCGTTCGGATAAGCTCGGTATGCTTGTGGGTCCACACTTGCGGATCGACGTCGCGCAGACCGGGCGCAACGACATCGGTGGCCGGGCCGAACTCGCGCTCCTCGCGGCTCTGGACCCGATCCGGCATCGGCGCAAACCAGATATCGGCGTCGAGGCCGATTTGATGGCTGGTGTGTTCGGAAGGCATCGGCCCGCCGCGCGGCTGGGACATGTCGCCGACCAAAACACCGTTCCAGCCGACTTTTTTTGCGTTCGCGGAAAACCGCTCGATGAAGCGAATGAGTTGCGGGTTGCCCCAGTTGCGGTTGCGCGACTGTCGCATGACTTGCCAGGTCGGTCCGGTGATCGGCAGTGACTCGGCGCCGGCAAGGCAGCCGTCGAAATCGCCGCCGATCGAGCGCGACGGTCCGGGAAACGGCGTCGATTTGCGCGCGAAAAGTTCCTTGGCCGGCGTTGACGGCGCGTCCGGATTCGTCAGCGGCGGCAGGGGCCTGGGATTGAGCGAGCCGGGAAGCATCGGGTCAATCGAGTGCTTTTCCTGCGCGATGGCAGAGCCTGCGGCGGCAAGCAAGAGGACGGCGAGCAGCGAAAAGACAGCGCGCATCAGCAACTCTGCTTCCTGTGGGTCTGCGCCGGTGGCAAACAACACCGCGATTCCCGTTGCATCTTCCAACGATATCCTTTGCCTGATAGCCTTGCGAGGCTTGCAAGCTGGACCGCACACAAAAAGGCCGATGCCGTTCAAGGGTATCGCCGATTGAGAGAAAAACGACGGGAGGATAGCTTGGCGACGACGCTGCGCGAACTGCTGCGCAAGGACGGTTGTCTGACGCTTCCCGGCGTCTATGACGGCATTTCGGCGCGCGTGGCGGCGAGTATCGGTTTCGACGCGCTCTACATGACCGGATATGGCGTCGTCGCGTCCGCTCTTGGCGTCGCCGACGCCGGCACCGCGACATTCACCGAGATGCTCGACCGCGTGCGCTGTGTCGCGGGCGCCACCAGCATTCCCTTCATTGCCGACGGCGATACCGGCTACGGCGGGTTGCTGAATGTCGATCGTACCGTGCGCGGCTATGCGGCCGCCGGCGCGTCCGGCATCCAGCTCGAAGATCAGGAATTCCCGAAGAAATGCGGCCACACTGAGTACCGCCGCGTCATCCCGGCCGATGACGCCATCGCCAAGATCCGTGTTGCGGTCGAGGCCCGGCCAAGCAGCGACTTTCTCATCGTGGCGCGTACCGATGCGCGCTACGCCGAGGGCATGGATGCGGCGTTGCGTCGCGCCGAGGGTTTCCTCAGGGCCGGCGCCGATGTGCTGTTCGTCGAGAGCCCTGAGAGCCTCGAGGAATTGCGCCGCGTCGCCGAAACCTTCAAGGGCGCGGCACTGCTGGCGAACATGGTCGAGGGCGGCCGCACGCCGTATCTGTCGGCGAACGAACTGGCGACGATGGGCTTCAAGATCGCGCTCTATCCCGGCTCCGGCTTCCTGACCGCGGCAGGCGCTCTTCAACTCGTCTACCGCAACCTGAAAACCGAGGGAACCAGCACCGGGAGCAAGGCCCCGATGTTGTCGTTTGCCGACATGAACACATTGATGGGCTTTCCCGCCGTGCATGCTTTCGAAAAGCGGCATGGCTTGGCCGACAGCCACAAGGCGTAGCTTCCATTCATCCAGAACGAGGGATCCGAAAACGGATCAACAGAAAAAGGAAAACGTCATGGCAAAGGCAAGGACGTTCACGCGAATAGGGCTTGTCGCAAGTCTCGCCGCTTCGATCCTGATCTGGAAAACGCCGGCCGCGCAAGCCGAGACCATCACCGTGACCCATTGGGGCGGGCAATTCTACGGCGTGCCGTATGCGGTCGCCATGGACAAAGGCCTCTTCAAGAAGAACGGCGTTGACGTCACGGGCATCCTGACGGCGGCGGGCGGCGGCACCGCGGTCCGTAACACGCTCGCCGGCGGCATTCCCTTCGGCGAGGTCTCGCTGGCGGCAGCGGTCCAGGCCATCAATGCCGGACAGAAGCTCATCATCATCGGCGCCGGCGCGCAGACCGTGTCCGACCAGATGTGGGTGGTGAAGAAGGATTCTGCCCTCACAGGCATCAAGGATCTCATCGGCAAGCAGGTCGCCTATACCGCGCCGGGATCGGTGAGCAACATGGTGATCCTGATGGCGCTGAAGGCCAACGGCATCACCGCGCAGCAGGTGAAGCTCGTACCGGCCGGCGATCTCGGCGCCAATCTCTCAGCCGTCGGCAGCGGTGCGGTCGATGCCGGTTTCTCCGACGAGCTGGTGTTCGCGCAGAACAAGGAGTTGGTGAAACCGCTGTTCATGGTGCGCGACACCATGGATCCGCGCATGATGCAGACCGTGATGATCACGACCGCGGAATATGCCAAGGCGCATCCCGATATCATCAAGGGTCTGATCGCCGCCCGCCGCGAGGGGCTGGCTTACGCGCTCGAACACCCCGACGAAGCCGCCGACATTACGGCGAAGGCCTACAACAACCCGAACGTGGAGCTGTTCCGGGCGCACTTACGCAATCTCATCAAGGAAAACTACTGGAGCGACGGCCGGCTCGATTACGCCGCCATGAACCACATGGTCGAGGGCCTGCAGATCACGGGACAGATCAAGGGCGATGTGGACTGGCCGAAATATGTCGATACGTCCTATCTGCCGGCCGATCTTCGTCCCACCCAATGAGCGGGGCGGCCGTGAGCGAACTGACGCATGTCGCGCTGGATGCTGTGGTCCGCGATTATGAGGGACCGCCGGTGGTGCACGCGCTCGGTCCGATAGACCTGACGATACGCCGCGGCGAGTTCTTCTCCGTCGTCGGGCCGTCGGGTTGCGGCAAGTCCACCTTGCTCGACGTGCTCTGCGGCCTCGCGCCACCGACCAGCGGCAGCGTGCGGTTCGAGGGCAGGGAATTGCACGGCGAGGTTCCGGATGGCGTCGGCGTCGTCTTCCAGGAAGATGCCAGCATGCCCTGGCTGAGCGTCCGCCAGAATGTCGCCTTCGGCTTGCGCACCTCCAGCCTGCCGCCAAAGGAAGCTGCAGAACGGGTCGATCATGCCGTGAGCTTCATGGGGCTCACCCAGTTTGCCGATCATTATCCGGCCCAGCTCTCCGGCGGCATGCGCCAGCGCGTCTGCATCGCGCGCACACTGGTGCTGCGGCCTCGGCTGATCCTGCTCGACGAGCCGTTCGGTGCGCTCGATCAGCAGACGCGATTGCTGATGGGCGACGAATTGCTGCGGCTCTGGCGCGAAACCGGCGCCACCGTGCTGCTCATCACCCATGCGCTCGACGAAGCGGCAATGCTGTCCGATCGGGTCGGCGTCATGAGCGCACGCCCGGGCCGCTTCATCGATATGGTGGAGACGGGATGGCCGCGCGATCGCGACAGCCGTATCGTCTCCGATCCCGGATTTGGTGCGGTGACCGCGCGCCTGTGGTCTTCGCTGCGCGAGGAATCCCTCAAAACAATGGGGCGAGCCGCATGACGCGGCGGCGCGCCGCTCTCCTGGTCCGGGTTGCGGTCCTGGCCGGGCTGGTCGCCGTGCTCGAAATCTGCTGCCGCACCGGCATCATCGATCCGCTGACCGTGATTCCTCCCAGCGACATGGTCGCCTCGATGATCGATCAAATCGGCTCGGGCGATCTGCACGAGAGCATCGTCAACACGTTCTCGACCATCGCGCTTGCCTTTGTGCTGGCGATCGCCTGTGGCACGCTCGCCAGCGCCCTGATCCACCGTTATCAGCGGCTGCGCGATGTCGCCGATCCCCTGTTGGCCTCGTACTATTCGGTGCCGACATTCATCTTCTATCCGCTGCTGGTGGCGCTGCTTGGCCTCGGCAAGGCGCCGCTCGTGGTGTTGGGGCTGCTCTCCGCCGCGCCCGCCGTGATGATCAGCACGCTGTCGGGGCTGGACGCCGTCTCGCCGGTCTTGCTGAAGCTTGCGCGCGTCCATCGCTTGAGCCCGGCGCGCACGCTGTGGTGGATCGTATTGCCGGCCGCCCTGCCGCGCCTGTTCAGCGGTTTCAAGCTGGCGCTGAGCTATGCGCTGATCGGCGTCATCGCCGGCGAGTTCATCCTCTCGGGGACCGGACTGGGATACGCGATTTCCTTTGCGTATCAGAGTTTTGATAACCGCGTGATGTACGGCCTCATGCTCTTCGTCTTGCTGATCGCGGTCATCGCCAACGGAATCCTTTACGTCTGGGAGGGGCGGCTGGCGCGCCGCCGTTCGCAGGCGTGAGTGACCTCGCATTCGAAGAGACCCTCTCCGGGCGACCGTCGCGCGGGCGCATCCGTGCATTCGATGCAGCCGTATTGATTCTGCTGATGCTGGCGATCTGGCAGGCGGTCGGCAGCTGGACCAATGGCGTTGCCGTCTCGCCGCCCCTGCAGACGCTGGTCTATCTGTTCGATCTCGTCCGCACCTGGCTGTTCTGGGAACATGCCGCGGCAACCTTGGCGGCGTTCCTGTTGGCTTTCGCGCTCTCGGCCCTGATCGGCCTCATGCTTGGTCTCGCCTTCGGCGTGCGGCGCTTTGCCGGGGAGGTCGCCGAGCCTATTCTCGCGGGATTCTACACCATCCCGAAAGTCACCCTCTACCCGGTCGTGCTGCTGGTCTTCGGCCTCGGCATGTCGGCCAAGGTCGCCTTCGGCGTAATGCATGGACTGGTGCCGATGACCCTGTTCACACTTGGCGCGGTGCGCAACCTGCCGCCCGTGCTGATCCGGACCGCCAAAGTGCTGCGGCTCTCTCCGGCGCGCACGATGCTGTGGGTGCTGGTGCCTGCGTGCCTGCCCGATATCGTCAATGGCTTGCGGATCAGCTTTTCGCTGAGCATGCTCGGCGTCTTGATCGGCGAGATGTTCTCGTCGCAACGCGGTCTCGGATTCCTGCTGGTGAGCGGGATGGCGCAAAACAACGTGCCGCTGTCGACCGCCGTGGTCACGGTGATCGTCGGAATCGCGATAGCGGCCAACACGCTGATGTTGCGTCTCGGCAAAAGGACCCTGCACCGTGCCTGATGACCTGAAATTCACGGTTCAACGTCCGCCGGCCTATGGCGAGTTGACGGACGTCCTGCCCGGGCTGTTCTGGGTGCGATTGCCCGTTCCGTTGACGCTCAATCACGTCAATTGCTGGCTGCTCGACGACGGCCCCGGCTGGACGCTGGTAGACTGCGGCATGAATACCGACGAAATCTTCGAGATATGGGACAAGCTCTGGCGCGGGTTGCTGCGCGCTCGTCCATTGCAGAATCTCACCTTGACGCACGCCCATATCGACCACGCCGGTTTTGCCGCATATCTGGTGAAGGAATCGAAATGCGCAGTGCGCCTTCCGCTTGCCGAATGGCTCAACGCCTGGCTGATGTGGCATGAGCGCGAGGAGGAGATCGGCGAGCAGTTCGTCGCCTTCATGAAGCGCAATGGCGCATCCGACGACGATGCTGCGGCGATCGCAGGTAGCCAGCGCAAGCAAAAATACCCCGGCTTGCGGCCGCCGCGCGAGTTCACGCGCATCCGCGATGGCGACATCGTCACTATGGGGCAGCGCGAATGGCTGACGATCACGGCAAGCGGACATTCGCCCGAGCACGCGTCGTTCTATTGCGAAAAGGACAGGATCTTGATCGCGGGCGATCAGATCCTGTCACACATCACGCCGTCGGTGATCGTGCCGATGGCACAACCGGATGCCAATCCGATGAAGGAGTATCTGGATTCGCTTGATCGGTTCGCGCCGCTGCCGCCGGATACGCTGGTGCTGCCGTCGCACGGGATACCGTTCCGCGGACTCCATGCACGGCTTGCGCAGCTGCGCGACCATCATCAGGCGCGGCTCGGCGATGTCGCATCGATGATTACCGGAAAGACTAGCGCATTTTCGATCGCGCAGGAGGTATTCCCGCGCGTGCTGTACGCCAATCCTCGCCAGGCGTTCGGCGAGTCACTCGCTCATCTCAACATGCTTGCATCGATGGGCAAGCTGACGCGCGATGTCGATGCCGCCGGCGCGATCAGCTTCGCGCCGGTGTAACTTCCAGACCGAAGGGATCGTCGACCGAATGGGCCGGCTGGGTAAACCAGCGCGCGCCGCTCTCGGTAATGACCATGTGGTCTTCGAGACGTATTCCGAACTCGCCATAGATGCAGATGGTCGGTTCGTTGGAGAAAGTCATGCCGGGCCGCAGCACGGTCTTGTCGCCCTTCACGAGATAGGGCCATTCGTGCACGTCCAGACCAATGCCATGACCGGTGCGGTGCGGCAGGCCGGGCGTTGCATAGCCGGGACCGAAGCCGGCGCCGTTGATGACGCCGCGGGCGGCGATGTCGATGTCCTCGCAACGGTTGCCGGGTTTGGCCGCCGCGAAGCCCGCTTCCTGCGCGGCCTTTTCCAGATTCCAGACATCGCGCTGTCGCTTGCTCGGTTCGCCGAACACATAGGAGCGGGTGATATCGGACAGATAGCCGTCGACCGGCGCGCCGGTGTCGATCAGGATCATGTCGCCATCCCTCAGCGTCTGCGGGTAGGGGACACCATGCGGATAGGCCGTTGCTTCACCGAACAGCACCGCGTTGAAAGGCGGATCGCCCTCGGAGCCGAGCTTGCGATGCGCCGCCGTCAGGAACGCCTGCACTTCCGTCGTGGTAATGCCTTCGCGCATGATCCGCGCAGCCGCCTTGTGCGCTTCGAGCGTAATATTCTTGGCGGTCTGCATCAACGCGAGTTCCTGCTCGGACTTGATCATGCGGCAGCCGGCCGTCACGTCGATCGAATTGACGAACGTGTAGGCGTTGCCGGCCCGTCGCAATCCATCGAAGGTGAAGAACGGTGTCGCCTCGTCGACGGCGATCGTGCCGCTGGGATAGCCGAGCGCGCGCACCGTTTCGGTGACGGTCGCGGTCGGATCCTCGTCCTCCTCCCAGACGGCGATCTTGTCGCCGAATGTGAGCATGGTCTTGAGCTTTTCGACCTCGAAGGCCGGCGAGACGTAGACGATCTCGCCTCTCGCGGGCAGGACCGCGCTGTGCATGCGTTCGGTGCGGCGGAATTTCAATCCGGTGAAGTAGGTCATGCTTGAGGAGACGTCGAGATAGAGCGCATCGATGCCCTTTTCGCGCATGATCGTTTGCGCACGGGCAATGCGCTTGAGCCGTTCGTCGACGCCGATCGGCGGCGCGTCGCCTCGCATGTTCTTGATAGCCGCGAGTTCCGCCTCCGCCGTCGAACCGCCAACACCAACCGTCATGTGAGACCTCTGCTTGTTATTGTTGCCGGAAGCGGCGCTGGACCAGGACGTTTGCGGTCGCCGTCAGCGCCAGGGTCGCGGTCATCAGGATGAACGCGACGGAGGCGCCGAACGGCCAGTTGTTGAGCTGGAATTGCCCGTAGATCAGCGGCGCCATCATTCGAAACTTCGGGCCGCCGAGCAGCACGGGCGTCGCATAGGCATTCATGCCGAGGATGAACGTCAGGATCGTTCCCGCAATGAGGCCCGGCAGCGCCAGCGGCAGCAGCACGCGACGAAACATCATGACGGGCCCGGCGCCGAGACTGAAGGCCGCTTCTTCGACGTTGCGATTGATGCCTTCGATCACGCTCTGCAAGGTCAGCACCATGTAGGGCAGGTTGACGGCGATGATGCCGGCGACGACGGCGCTTTCGGTGAACATGATCTGGATCGGCTCATCGATCACGCCGACCTTCATCAATGATACGTTGAGAAAGCCCTTCGAACCGAACACGATCATCCAGCCGGCCGCGCGCACGGCGTTGCCGACGAACAACGGCAGCACCACCAGCATGATCAGCACATTCTTGAACCGCGACTGGGTGCGCGCCAGCACGTAGGCGAGCGGCAAGCCCATGGCGAGACAGACGACGGTACACAGCGCAGCCACGCGCAACGTCGTCCACAGCACGCCGGTATAGTAGGGATCGGAGAAGAACTTGATGTAGTTGTCCAGCGAGAAGGTCTCGACCATGATCCGCCGCCGGTCGACGCTGTTGAAGCTGTAGCGGAGCAGGATCGCCAGCGGCACGAGCAAGCCAACCGCCACGAATGCGGTGGCCGGCCCGATCAGCGTCGTTGCCGAGAGCAATGACGTACGCGCCTCGTCCGCCCTGGGGCGCGTCGCGCGGGCCTCACTCATCGGCATCTCGCGCTCGCTCTAGCTCTTGAGCTCCTTGTCCCACCATTCCTTCAATGCGATGTCGTTCTTGTTCATGTAGTCGTAATCGAGGTCGACCAGTTTCTTGATCTCTTCGGGAGCGAAACCGATGCGCTGGTTGAGGTCGGGTGCAACGACGGCATTGGTGACGGTGGGATTGTAGCCCATGTCGACGGCAAAGCCTTCCTGCGCGCTTTTTTCCAGCATCGCGTCCAGATAAGCGTAGCCGCCGTCCTTGTTGGGCGCGTTCTTCGGAATCACGAAGCCGGAGACGTAGGCGAGTGCGCCTTCCGTGGGAGTCATGGCGACAACCGGAATGCCGGCATTCTGCCATTGCACGACGCGGGCTTTCCACATCACGCCGATGCCGAACTCCTCCGCCTTGAGTCCTTGCGCGAACGCCTCGTTGGTCGGATAGATGCGCATGCCGGCCTTCTTGCATTCCAGCAGCAACTTCTTGCCCGGCTCGAGATCATTGACCTTGCCGCCGGCAGCGAGCGCCGCGCAGACCAACGTGTACTGATACTGGATGTCGATGATGCCGAGCTTGTTGCCGTGTTTGGGATCGAACACGTCCTTGTAGCTCGTGGGCGCGGGCGTGAACATTTTCGGATTGTAGACGCCGACTTTGCCCGAATAGATATGGCCGACGCCATAGGGATATTTCATCGACGGCAACAGATTGCCGGCGTTCTTGAGCCGGCTGTAGTCGATCGGCATGACGGTGCCGGCGTCGTGCATCTGGAACATGTTGAGTGCGGAAAGACCCTGCACATCCGACGTGCCGCGGGGCAGTCGCTGCTCGGCGATCATTTTCGAGCGCCGCTCGGGATCCCCCGCCTGATCTTGCACCACATCCCAGCCGTCCTTGATCAGGATCGGGACCTCGATGTTCTTGTTGAGCAGACGGGCGTAGTCGCCGCCCCAGGTGCCGACGACGATGCGGCCTTTGGTATCTGCCAAAGCCTTGCGCGGCAGGCTCGCCGCGCCGGCCAGTGCTGCTGCGCCAAGCAGGATGTCACGGCGGGATTTCGGTTGGGTCATGGTTTATGCCTCCCCGGTCGATTGGCTGACGATACTACGATTGAAACACATGGCCTGTCGATTTGCTCCAGCCGATCCGGACCTGCTCGCCGATGTCGGGTAGCGACTGTTCCGGCCGGTTCTGGACCTGCACGATGATCCGCTCCTTCTGTGACAGGCGCACGTGAAGATCCACCTGCGACCCGAGATAGGAGATGAACTCGACCGTCCCGGCAAAGCTGTTGTCCATCGCCGATGCCGACGCCGTCAGCGCCAGGCGCTCGGGCCGCAGCGCAAGGCAGGCACTGCCGGCACCGGCAGCTTCGCAGGCGATGATGAGGCCACCGGCGGAGACGAAACGTCCGGGTCCCTCCATGCGGCCATCGATGAAGGTCGAGCGGCCGACGAAATCGGCGACGAATTTTTCCGAAGGCCGTTCGTAGAGATCGCGCTGCGTCCCGATCTGGCGGATACGGCCCTCGCTCATCACGACCAAACGGTCGGCCATGGTCAAGGCCTCCTCCTGGTCGTGGGTCACCATCACGGTCGTCAATCCGAGCTTGCGCTGCAGCTCGCGGATTTCGACACGTACGTCCGCGCGCAATTTGGCGTCGAGATTGGACAGCGGCTCGTCGAGCAGCAACACATCGGGACGGAACACCAGCGCACGCGCCAGCGCCACGCGCTGCTGCTGGCCGCCCGACAACTGCCGCGGCAGCCGCTCGCCCAGATGCTCGAGCCGCACCAGTCGCAGCGCCTCGGTGATCTTCGGCGCCATCTCCGCCTTCGGCAATTTGCGCATCTCGAGGCCGAAGGCGACATTCTCCGCCGCCGTCATGTGGGGGAACAGCGCATAGCTCTGGAACACCAGACCGGCGTTACGCTTCCACGGCGGCAATGCGGTGATGTCGCGCTCGCCGAGCCGCACGCGGCCTGCGGTCGGTTCGATGAAGCCGCCGACGATGCGCAAGGTCGTCGTCTTACCGCAGCCGGACGGCCCAAGCAGCACCACGAATTCACCGTCGGCAATGTCGAGCGAAATATCGTCGACGGCTTTGAAGTCCCCATAGGATTTTGTGATGCCCGTGAGCTGCAGGCGGGCCATCGTCAGACCACTCGGCCGATTTTGACGAAGCGATCGGTCAGCAGCATCGCCCCGCCGATGAACAGGATCTGGAGAACCGACACCGCGGCAATCGTCGGATCGATCTTCCATTCGAGATATTGCAGGATCGCGATCGGCAGCGTGGTGCGGCCCGGGCCGACCAGAAACAGGCTCATCTCCAGGTTTCCAAACGAGGCGATGAAGCCGAACAGGGCGGCCGCGACGATGCCCGGCAGAATGCCGGGCAGGGTGATGCGCCGGAACGTTGTCAGGCGATCGGCGCCGAGGCTTTGCGCCGCTTCTTCGACGGCGCGATCCATGCCCATGAGACTCGCCGTGACGAGGCGAACCGTCCAGGGGATCGCGATCAACACATGTCCGGCGATCAGACCGCCGAGCGAACCGAGGACCGGCCAACCGGTCGCGATCTCGGTCTCGACATGGAAAACGTAGAGCGCAATGCCGAGAACGATGCCCGGCACGATCAGCGGGAGCAACAGCAGATTGTTCAGCGCCTCGCGTCCACTGAAACGGCCGCGCACCAAGGCGACGGCGGCGGGGATGCCGATGGCGAGGCCGATCGAGGTTGCGGCGACGGCGACCTGCAGGCTGAGCAGAAATCCGGTGACGAACCTGTCGTTATCGGGGACGGCGCGAAACCATTTCAGCGAATAGCCTTCCGGGGGAAAGGAGGGAATTTCCTGCGCGAAGAACGCCAGCCAGATCACGAACAGCATCGGCAGCAGGATATAGGCCAGCGACACGCCGGCCGCGGCGCGAAGTGCCACGCGGCCAACCCTGCGCGATGATGTCCAGGAGGGTGCGGCGGTCAAGATCGTGTCTTGCTCACCAACGCCTGTGGTCAATGCAGCCGGTTCTTGTGCAGTGCGCCGGCCTTCATGATGAGGGAGAGATGTTTGCCTTGATCGCCCAGCAGCGCAAGGTCTTTCAGCGGATTGCCGTCGACCACGAGCAGGTCGGCGAAGGCGCCCGCTTTCAGGCAGCCCAGCTTGCCTTCCATGCGCACCACCTGGGCGCCGATCGTGGTCGCCGAACGGATGATCTCGGCCGGCGACAGCACGCGGGCGCGCAGCATGAACTCTTCCGACTGCGCCACCTGCAACTGGCCGAGCAGGTCGGTGCCGTAGGCGACGGGGATGCCGTGGCGCTTGCAGATCTCCAGCGACTTCAGCGCGCCGTCGATGACGAGATCGTTCTTGGCGAGCATCTCCGCGCTCATGCCGTATTCGGCGGCGCGGCTCTTCATCTCAAAATAGGTGACGAGGTTGGCGACCAGGAACATGCCCTTGTCGGCCATCAGCTTCGCCGACGCATCGTCGATCAGGTTGCCGTGCTCGATGGTGCGCACGCCGGCGATCGCTGCGCGCGTGATCGCTTCGGGCGTATAGGCATGCGCGCAGACGTAGCGGCCGAAGGCGTGCGCCTCCTCGACCGCCGCTTTCACCTCGCCTTCCGAGAATTGCAGGCTGTCGAGCGGATCATAAGGCGAAGCCACGCCGCCGGACATCATGATCTTGACCTGGTCGCAGCCCTGGCGCATTTGCTCGCGCACGGCGCGGCGGACTTCGGACGTGCCGTCGGCGATACCCATCGAGAACGACAGCGCGTTGCAGCACTGGCAGCGCACGCCGAAATCGGTGCGGCGACGGCCGTCGCTGTGGCCGCCGGTCGGACCGATCGCGCGCCCCGCGATGAACAGCCGCGGTCCCGGCAGCAATCCCTTGTCTGTTGCTTCTTTCAGGCCCCAGTCGGCGCCTCCGGTATCCCGCACGCTGGTGAAGCCGCGGTCGAGCATCCTGCGCATCAGATCGGCGGCGCGCGCGGTCATCAGCGTCAGCGGCACGCTCTCCAGGTTTCGCAGCACGACGTCGGACAGCACCACATGGACATGGCTGTCGATCAGGCCGGGCATGACGGTTCGTCCGCCGCAGTCGACGACATCGGCCTCTGCCATCTTGATAGGCTTGGCCGAGACCTCTTTGATGGTGCCGCCTTCGACGATCAGTTCATGGCCGCCGCGCAATTCGCCGGCATCAGGATCGAGCATTTCGAAATTCTTGAAGTGGTAAGCGCCCATGGACGATCCTGCCGTTGCGTGGATCGAAATGTCCTATGCGGGTTTGCCTGCGTCAATGGGAAAGCGGAATCGTGCCGAGCCCGCCACATTGCCAGCCTGATTTCGGTTGCCTGCTCGTTGAAAATGTAGAAAGTTGGCTGCAACCTCTGCGTTTGCCACAGGCTGTCGGAACAAGAAGGACGACGCGATGCCTCCTCCGTTCTTGATCCACCTTGTGTTTCATCCGGCATCGAAAGCGGCACGCGACCAAGCGCTGGCGCTTCATCGCGCCTTGAACGCGGATTCGGCATTGCCCGGCCTGACGGTGCCCACCGTGTTGCTGGCCGAGGACGGAAGTGGATTTCCGCCCCTGCAACACGATCTCGATCAGGCCGAGCACAGTGCCGTGGTCGTCCTGATCGACGACTGGATGGTGGTCGAAGAAACGGTTCCGCCGGGACGGACCTCCTGGCCGGACTTCGTAGCCGATATCGGCAAACAATGTGAGCCAGGCAAGCATCGTTTCTTGCCCGTGCAGTTGAGCAAAAACGCGTGGCCCCTTCACAAGGACCTTAAATCGATCAACTTCATCCGCGCGGTCACAGAGCAGGACTTGCCCGGGCTCGAACGCAAGATCGTGGTGGAACTCTGCCGTTTTCTGCTGGGCGACGACCGTGGGACGAGCGTTCCAATCACCGTATTCTTGAGCCACGCCAAGCAAGACATCGACAAGGAGCCGTCCGGCGTCTTCAACGAGATATCAAAGCATTTGGACGCGACGCAGCCCGTCGAGACATGGATTGATAGTGCGAAAATCGAGCCAGGGAAGAGTTTTGCCACGTCGATCGAAGATGGCCTTCGCGACAAGGACACGGCGGTCCTGGCGCTGCTCACTTCGCATTACAGCAGCAGACCGTGGTGCCGGCGCGAGATATTGTTTGCGAAGAAATATAGCCGGCCGCTCGTCGTGGTCGATGCGCTCGATTCCATCGACCTTCGCGCATTTCCCTACATGGGTAATGTTGCAACGGTTGCATGGCAGAAGGGCGAGGCTCAGAGAGTCGTGGATTTGTTGCTCAAGGAGCAACTGAGACACCTGCACGTCAAAAAACTGCTTGAACGCGCGGGCAAGGCCGCTCTCGTGCTGACGTCCCCGCCTGAATTGACGACGGTGATTTCGCTGGCAAAGGGCGGAGACGTGCTCTATCCGGATCCGCCGCTCGGCGACGAGGAAATGGAAGTTCTGAAGGCGCTCGAACTCAAAGTCGAAACGCCATTGCAGCGAGCCGCGGCCAACCGCGTAATCAGCAAAATGAAGATCGCGGTGTCAATTTCCGAGGCTGATGCGCCGGGACGAGTCGGAATGTTTCCGGATCACCTGGATGCGGCCCTGCTGGAAATTTCACGGCATCTGCTCGTGAGAGGTGCAACCCTGGCGTATGGCGGTCATCTCGGGATCACCGGTTATACGAGGGTCTTGTTTGATCTGGTCCGGGCTCACGCCGAGACCAGCGGCCTGCCCGCAGTGGAACGAATCGTCAGTTATATAGGATGGCCGGTGCCGCTGACGCTGGAGCAGCGTGCAGAGTTCAAGAACATGGCGACGTTTGTCAGAGTTGCGATGCTTCCTGAGGTCGCCGCGCTGGATCCGACGACTTTCGTGCCGGAACCCCAATTCTTCCCGGCAAGCTCGCCACAGAAACGATACGCTTGGGCACGCGGCATGACAACGATGCGCGAGCGGCAGTCGGTGGAGACCGAAGCGAGAATAGCCATCGGCGGGAAAATGGGATCGGCCGTGACGGCAACGCCGGACGGCGACAAGAAAGTGGGGGGCTGGTATTCTGGCCGCATCCCCGGCGTGGTCGAGGAGATCCTGTTTTCTCTCAAGGCGAACAAGCGGGTCTATTTATGTGGAGCCTTTGGCGGCGCGACGTCGACGGTCATCGATTTGCTGCGGGGTAAACCTGCTGACGATTTCACGTGGGACTGGCAAAAGCAGGCTCCTTATGCGGAGGACATGAGGGCACTTTATGACCAGCATAAGATCGCCTGGGAGAGCTATGGCGACATGCAGGCATTTTTCGCCGGCATTGGCGTGGCGGGCCTCTCGAAGCTGAATCGTCTCACCGAGGCCGAGAATCTCGAATTATTCGGCTGCCGGGACATCCCGCGGTTGGTCGAATTGCTGGTCACGGGGCTCACCCGGTGACGTGAATATTGCACAAGCAGTCCGGCCCGATCGGCTTGCAGCAACGAGGTGTTTCGTTGCAAGAATCGGTCATGACACCGCTCGGCCGCAGCCTCAATCGCCTCGAAGACGAACGCTTCCTGCGCGGGCGGGGGCGCTACGTCGCTGATCTCGCCGTATCAGGCGCGCTTCATGGCATTGTGGTGCGTTCGTCACACGCGCATGCGCGCATCATTGCCGTCGACGCCGAAAAAGCCCGCGCGATGCCCAGCGTCGTGGCCGTGGTCACCGCCGCCGATCTCGCAGCCGACAATATCGGACCGTTGCCCTGCGCCGTGACCCACATCCCGATGGCGACGCCGCTCGTCGTGCCACCCTGTCATGCGCTGGCGCGCGACATCGTTCGCTATGTCGGCGAACCCGTCGCATTCGTGGTGGCGAACAACGCGCAGGCCGCGCGCGACGCGGCGGAACAGGTTTCCGTCGATTATGCGCCGCTCACGCCGGTGGTTTCGCTCGCAGACGCCGTCCTGCCGGGAAGTCCGTTGGTCTGGCCGGAGGCGCCAAACAATATCGCTTTCGAATTCCGGCGCGGTGAGAGCGCGCCGGTCGAGGATGCAATCCGCGCGGCGGCTCATGTCGTGGAATGCGAGATCGTCAACAACCGCGTGGTCGCGGCGTCGCTGGAGACGCGCGGGGCGCTCGGCGAGTTCGATGCGTCGAGCGGCCGGCTGCACCTGACGGCGTCGGCGGCCGGCGCGCATGCGATCCGCGACCTGCTGGCCGGCGCGGTCTTCCATATCCCGCGTGAAAATCTGCGGGTCAGCATTCCCGATGTCGGCGGCGGCTTCGGCATGAAGAACGTGCTGTATCCGGAGTGGGTGCTGGTGCTATGGGCGGCGCGGCGCCTACGCCGTCCGGTGATGTGGATCGAGGATCGCAGCGAAAGCTTCCTTGCCTCCGTGCACGGCCGCGACAGCCGCGTCCGGGCTCGGCTTGCGCTCGATCGCGACGGCAAGCTTCTGGCGCTCGACGCGGACGTGCTCGCCGACATGGGCGCCTACATCTCGACGGTGGCGCCTGTCGTGCCGACCATGGCGATGGGCAGCGCGATGGGCGGCGTCCACGACTTTGCCTTGATCGCTTTCCGCACCCGCGGCGTCTTCACCAACACAACGCCGGTCGACGCCTATCGCGGCGCGGGCAAACCCGAGGCGAACTATCTGATCGAGCGCTTGATCGATATCGCCGCGGCTCAGCTCGGGATGGATGCGATGAGGCTGCGGCGCAAGAACATCGTCCGCCGCTTTCCGTATCCTTCTGCGATGGGATTGTCGATCGAGCAGGGCAGTTTCGGCCACGCCATCGATGCGGCGCGCAAAGCGGCCGACGGCTTTGAGGCACGCCGGCGGACTTCGCGCAAGCGGGGCAAGCTGCGCGGGCTCGGCTACGCCTGCTTTCTCGAAACCGCGCGCGGCACGCCCAATGAGGTCGCGGAATTAAGGGTCGGCGAGGACGGCCTTCTCGATCTCAAGGTTGGTACCCATTCGAACGGCCAGAGTCATGAAACGACTTACGCGCAGATTGCCTCCGGCGTGCTCGGCCTGCCGGTCGAGCGCTTCGTGTTCCGGCAGGGCGACACCGATGATCTCGACTCCGGCGGCGGCCATGGCGGCGCGCGCTCGATGCATCAGGGCGGCACCGCGGTGCTGATGGCGGCTGAAGGCGTGATCGCGAATGCAAAGCGGGTCGCCGCGCTGATGCTGCAAACCAGCGTCGACGCCGTGCAGTATCAGGCGGGCGTGCTGCGCGTGACCGCGACCGGACAGGAGATCGGTCTCGACGAGGTCGCGCGCGCCTCCTACGAGAGGCCGGGCGACGATATCGCACCGGGTCTTGCGCACAGAGCGACGCATCTCTGCGACCGCTATACGTTTCCGAACGGGTGTCACCTCGCCGAGGTCGAGATCGACCCTGAGACGGGCGAGGCAACGCTCGACCGCTACGTGATTTTTGACGATTTCGGCCGGCTTCTTGATCCAAGACTGACGCTTGGCCAGGTCCATGGCGGGGTCACCCAGGGCATCGGCCAGGCGCTGCTCGAACAGGCGCTGTTCGACGAGAACGGCCAGGTGCTGTCCGGTTCGCTGATGGACTATGCGCTGCCGCGCGCGGCGGATGTGCCTTGCTTCGAGGGCGCGCTGAGCCAGGACTTTCCGAGCCTCGCCAACCGGCTCGGCGTCAAGGGCAGCGGCCAGGCCGGCGCGATTGCCTCGCCCGCTACCGTCATGAATGCCGTCATGAACGCGCTGGCCCCGCTCGGGGTGAAGCATCTCGACATGCCCGCTACGCCCGCGCGCATCTGGGCGGCGATCAGGGCAGGGCGGAAGGGTTGCGCGTAGTAGTCGCAGGCGGCAAGGTGCGTCCCGGCGAATAACAAGAACATCGGGAGCAGACATGGGCAACAAGATCGTCATCGTGGGGGCGGGCGCGGTGGGCGGCTATGCCGGCGCGCATATGGTGCAGGCAGGCGAGGACGTGACGTACATCGATCCGTGGCCCGAGCATGTCGAACACATGCGCAAGCACGGCCTGCGCGTGACCCATGCGCGCGATGTGCCCGAGTTCACCGTACCGGTGCGGGCGCTGCATGTGACGGACGCTCAGCAACTCGCGAAAGAGAAACCGGTCGACATCGCCTTTGTCTGCATGAAGTCCTATGACACGGCATGGGCGACCATGATGATCAGGCAGTATCTCGCGCCCGACGGCTTTGTCGTGTCGCTGCAGAACTGCATGAACGAGGAAACGATTGCCGGCGTGGTCGGCTGGGGCAAGACGCTCGGCTGTATCGCGAGCAGCATCAGCGTCAACCTGCCCGAGCCCGGCCACATCCATCGCGGCGCCGGCAAGGGCGGCGCCGCACATACTGTGTTCCGCGCCGGCGAGGTGCACGGCCGCATCACCGAGCGCGCCAAGGAGCTCTGCCGTCTGGTAGCCTTTTCCGACAGCGCGCTGGTCACCAGCAATCTCTGGGGCGAGCGCTGGTCCAAGCTTGTCGCCAACGCCATGCAGAACGGGCTGTCGGCCAGCACGGGATTGTCCGGCGGCCAGATGCTCGAAAGCGAGCCGATCCGCCGCTTCGCCGCGCGCATCGGCAGCGAGGCGATCCGGGTCGGACAGGCGCATGGCTATGCGCTCGAAGACATCCTGCATCTGGCGCCCGAGACGATCGCGCGCGCCGGCGAAGGCGACGAGGCGGCAAGCAAGGTTTATGACGCCCAGCGTTTTGCCGACGGCAAGAAGACCGCGTCCGAGCAGCGGCCTTCGATGGGTCAGGATATGCACAAGGGCCGGCGTACCGAGATCGAGTTCATCAACGGCCACATCGTGCGCGAGGGCGAAAAGATCGGCATGACCTGCCGCGCCAACGCGATTCTGACCGACATCGTCAAGAAGGTCGAGCGCGGCGAGCTGAAGCAGGATCCGCGGCACATCACCGAACTGCGGTTGAACTAGCGGTGTTCGCGCGTCTTGCGGTGCTGCTGGCGGCCTGCGTGTTGCAGGCCGCGGCGCACGCGCAAGACGCCGATCAGGTGTCGCTGAGCGAATCCACATTGACCTGGCACACGGTCAAATACGCGGCCGACGCCAACAACGGTTTCGTCGACGGCTCGCTCGACGAGACCACGATCGTCGAGCGCACGTTCAAGACTTACATTCTTGAAAACCGCTATTTGACGGTGACGCTGCTGCCGGAATTCGGCGGGCGCATTCTGTCGATCATCTACAAGCCGACCGGGCACGAGGAACTGTATCGCACGCAAGTCGGCATGCCCTACGGCATGAAGGCCGGTAATTTCTATTACGACTGGATGATGGTGCTGGGCGGCATCTTCCCGACATTTCCGACCCCCGAGCACGGCAAGACCTGGCTGAAGCCGTGGGACTTCAAAGTCGTCGAGCAATCGACGCGTGGAGTCACGGTGGCGATGTCGATCACGGACGATGTCGACTTTGCCGCGCCGTCTCGACTGTTCAAGCGCGGCTCAACGGGCCTCGAAGCGACATATTACGTGACGCTGAAAGCCGGCCGCGCCGCGCTCGATGCGCGGCTGGTGCTGAAGAATCCGAACGATCGGCCCGTCGATTACGAATACTGGACCTGCACGACGCTCGCCCCGGGATCGGACCCGGAGCACCCGCTCGCCACGGGTAGCGCGGAAATCATCGCGCCGGTTGTTGCCTATGTCACGCCGCGCTGGTCGGCCAACATCGCGCAAGCCGACGAAAGCGCGGGCGAGGGCAGGCATCGTTTCGACAAGCTGCGCTGGTTCAAGAACTGGCCCACGCCAGGCATCGCCTATGCTGCGCCCGACATGGGCGGCGGCAGTTTCTGGGGCGTGATCAACCACGACAACGACGAAGGCATCATCCGCATCGCCGACAACAGGCTGACGCGAGGCCTGAAGATGTGGACCTGGGGATTTCCCTCACTTGCGAACGACGCCGTCGCGCGCACCAAGCCAAATCCGGCGCAGCCTTATGTGGAATTATGGGCGGGTGCTTCGGACCAGTTCTTCCACAGCGCGACGCTCCCGGCATCGGGTGAGCTGTCGATCCCTGAGACCTATACTCCGACCGTCGGCATGAGCGGCGTGACGGATGCGAACGACAACATTCTCGTCAATCTCTCGGCGGAGGCATCGCACGCAAATCTCGAGTTCTTCAGCTTCGAACCGGCGGCGCCGCTGCGCATCACAATGCGGCGCGGCGACACCGTGTTGTTCAATGAGGCAGTCACGCCCGATGCGAAGAACGGCAATCGCATCTCGGCGGCGATTCCCGCCGCGAGCAGCGGCGACGTGACGTTGACGATCGCGACTGCCGACGGTCGGGAACTGATCGCGGTCGCAGCCGCGACCAAATAGACCTCACGTCCCCTTGGCGCGCTCCGCGGCCTGCTTCACCCGCTCCGGATCGGCGGCGATGGTGACGCCGGCCCGCTCCTGCTCCAGCACCATCACGATGCGGGAGTCGCGACCTTCCCAGCCGCGGTTACAGGCCTCCATCATTTCCGAATAGGCGAGATTGCAGATCCGCATGGGGACGCCGAGCTCGCGGCCGAGCTGAGTGGCAAGCTTGACGTCCTTGGTGGCGAGTTTCAGCGCGAAATCCGGCGGATCGTATTTGCCGGGCAGGAATTGATTGAGGAGGCCGTCGAGCGTGAGACGGCGGCCGGTGACGCCCTGCCGCACGGCTTCCCACAGCGCGACCGGATCCATGCCGGCCTTGACGCCCATGGTGAAGGTTTCGGCCAGCGCGCAGGAGATCGCATAGCTCGACATGTTGTGCACGAGCTTGGCGACGGTCGCCGTGCCGATGCCGCCGACATAGGACGGCCGGTCGCCCATCGCGTCGAGCACGGGTTTGAACTTGTCGTAGGTCGCACGGTCACCGCCGACCCAGATCGCCATCTTGCGCGACTCCGCGCCCGATGGCCCGCCGCTGACCGGCGCATCAAGCATCTGCACGCCCTTCTTGGCGAAAGCGTCGTGAAGCCCTTTCACCACGCTCTGTGCATTGGTCGACAGGTCGAACCAGGCCGCGCCCTTCTTTACGCCTTCGATCAGGCCGTCGGCGCCCAAACCGACGCGCTCGACGTCGGTGGGCTCCGGCAGCGACGTGAAGATCACGTCGGATTTCTCGGCCAGCGCGCGCGGCGTCTCCGCCCATTCGGCGCCGGCCTGCAAATGATGGCTGGCGGATTGGCGATGCAGGTCGTGCACGACGACCTTGTAGCCGGCCTTCTGGATGTTGGTGGCCATCTTGCCACCCATGGTGCCGAGCCCGATGAACCCGACGACAATTTGATCAGCCATTGTTCAGCTCCCCTTGTTGTCTTCGACCAGCACCGTGTAGGCCACCTGCGCGGCCGACATCGCGGCCGGCCAGCCGGCATAGAACGCCATGTGAGTAATGACCTCGGTGATCTCTTCCTGCGTCACGCCGTTGTCGATGGCGCGCGTGAGATGCGAGACCAGCTGTTCCGGCCGGTAGGTCGCGACGAGTGCGGCGACCGTGATCAGGCTGCGATCGCGCTTGGAGAGGCCCTTGCGCTCCCACAGATCGCCATAGACCACGTCGTTGGTGTAATCGACCAGTGCGGGCGTGAAATTCCTGATGCGGTCCCGCTTGGCTGACGGCGGCGCCTTGGCCATGTGCTGCTCCCTGATGTTGTTATCGGACCGGCCGAGCCGGGCCTTTTGTTGGCGGTGTTTTCTAGCATCGGGCGGACGGGCTGCGGAAGTCCGACGGCGAACGGTTCGTCCACTTTCTGAAAGCCTTGCGGAAACTCGTCGCATCGGCGAAACCGACGCGTTCGGCGATCTGGTCGATCCCCATATTGGTGTTTTCGAGCAGCTCGGTCGCAAGCGATTGCCGCATGTCGTCGACGATGGATTGATAGGATTGACCGTCATCGGCCAGCCGCCGATGGAAGGTCCGCAGGGAAAGTCCCAGTTCCGATGCGATCTCCACGGCGACTGGGAATTTGTTGGGACTGTTCAGCCATGCCGAACGTATCTTCCGGACCAGTTCGGACTCGCCGGGCCGCTCGGTCATGACGGCGTCGCAAAGCTGCTGACAGATTTTCGCGGTGATCGGGTTCGCGTTCGGGCAGGGACGATCGAGCACATCGGCCGCGAAGTGCCACTCCATGCGGCCGGCGCTGAAATCGATTGCGCAGTTGAACAGGCGTTCGTAATTGCGCCAGTGCGCCGGCGGCGGAAACGGGAACATCATCCGCTTGGTCGGGAAGGGCGCTTCCAGCACGCGGCTGAACAGCGACGTCATCGAGCTTCGCCAGAACTCAGCGGCAAACGGCAGGAGGTCGCCGAGCGTGTCCAGTCCGTGGCTGCGCAGGATGGCGGTTGGGCCTTCGATCCGGAAACTGATCTGACGAACGGCCGGGCCGGCCATAGTCACGTGATCGAGCGAGAACAGCAGCGCATCGCCGAAGGTGCGGCTACTGACCATCGCATAGCCGTAAATGCCGTAGTCGCTGATGCGCTGCCGGGCGCCGGCCAGAAGCCCGATGTCGGATCGTTTCGCAAGGCGCTTGGCGTTGCGGTAGATGGCGAGCCGCTGCCGGTGCGAGATGCGGGCGTGAGGGTCTTCCATTTGCGAGGCCTCGACGCCGGTGCGCGCAAACAGGTCACGTACCGAAACGCCCTCCGCCGCAAGCTCGGCCGCCAGCGCCGCCAGACCGAGAAGGTTTTGCGTCGGTGCGTCCGGGTCGCCTGATATCGGCGTCACGAGCTTGATCGGTGTCATGGTCCTCCCGCTGCGCCTGGCACGTTTCGACGCGTCCTTCCGGCCGTTTCCGGCCGGATTGGCAGCTTTTGACATCATAATTGGCAGGAGAGGACGTTGTCACCTTTCTCCGGCGCGGCGATCTTCGGAACCGAAATCAAAGCAATTGGAGGAGACGCATGGCGACGGTGACGCACGAGATCGACGGCAAGGTCGGCGTGGTGACGTTGGCAAAGCCGCCGCACAATCTGATGGACGACGCGCTGATCGAGGACCTTGTCGCAGCGTACCGCGCCGTAGTGGCCGACGGTTGTCGCGCGATCCTGTTGCGCAGCGCCATGCGGCATTTCTGCGCGGGCGCGGAGATGAAGTCCTGGGGCACGACGACGCGGATCCACACCGACAAGCCGAAATTCGAAGCGATGCTGCGGGACCTCGAAGACGTGCCGGTACCGACGGTGGCGGCCGTCAACGGCGGCGCGCTCGGCGGCGGCCTCGAACTTTCGCTGACCTGCGACATGATCCTGGCGGCGGACACCGCGTTCTTCGGGCAGGTCGAGGTCGCGGTCGGCCTTCTCCCCTTGCTCGGAGGCACGCAGAGGCTTGCGCAACGCGCAGGGGCGGCGCGCGCCAAGGAGATCGCCATGCTCGGCCGCCGCCACACGCCGCAGGCTTTCGAACGATGGGGCATCATCAATCTCGTGGTGCCGGAGCAGGAACTGGCAGCCGCCTCCATGACCTGGGCACGGCAACTCGCGGCGGGCCCGACGCAGGTGATCAAGGGCATCAAGATGCAGGCCAATCTGGAGGCGCGGGGCGGCATCGCGGCTGCCGATGCGCGTCAGGTCGAGATCAACGACATGATCTGGCAAGCCAAAGACCGGCAGCGTGGCGCCGACGCATTCTTTGCGACAGGTCCCGCGACCGCCGTTTTCGAAGGAGACTGATCATGTCCGCCGCGCCACTGCAGGGATTGCGCGTCGTCGACTTCACGCGCGTGCTCGCTGGACCGCATTGCACGAAAGCGCTGCGCGATCTCGGCGCCGACGTCACCAAGATCGAGCCGCCTTCGGGCGATCTCGGTCGCGTCGGCCTGCCCTATGTCAACGGCATCGGGCTCTATTACGTGCAACAGAACGCGGGAAAACGGAACCTGAGCCTCGATCTGAACTATGCCGAGGCCCGCGAGATCGTCGGCCGGCTCTGCCGCGAGGCCGACGTCATCGTCGAGAATTTTCGGCCCGGTACGCTTGCGCGATTCGGGTTTGGTTACGAGGACGTCAAGGCGTTCAATCCGGGCATCATCTATGTGTCGCTGAGCGGATACGGCCAGACCACATCGTGGCGGAACCGTCCGGCCTTCGCGCCGACGGTGCAGGCGGAGACCGGATTGACCGCGATCGTGCAATCCCATTTCGGCGAGGCGCTGACCGAGCCCGCGCGGCGACTCCTGCAGCCATGCCGATGTTTACACGGGATTGCAGGGCGTGATCGCCGTGCTTGCCGCGCTCCATCACCGCGAGCGAACAGGCGAGGGCCAGCACATCGATGTTTCGATGGCTGCCACCATGCTCTCGGTCAACGAGCGCGCCGGCGCGATGCTGTCGGAGATCGACACCGACGGCGAGCCGATCGCACTGTCCGCCAATGAATCGCATATCTTCGAGATGGCCGACGGCACGCGGCTGACGATCGCCGGAAGCCCGATCTACTCGCCGATGTTCACGCGCTATTGCGCGATGATGCGGCGGAGCGACCTGCTGAGCGATCCCCGTTACGCGACCGCGAAGCTGCGCAGGCAAAACCTGCCGTCGCTGCTTTCGGAGATTCGCGCCTGGCTCGTCACTTTCGACAATCTCGAGCAGTTGCAGGCGCAGATCAGCGAGGGCGGACTTGCCGTTGGCCGCGTGCGGACCGTCAACGATTTTGCCGCATCGGATTGGGTCAAGGAATGGAACGCGGTCGTCGCGGTCGACGACCGCGCCGGCGGCACGGTGCGCATGCCCGGCAATCCCTGGATCTTTGGCAAGTCCGAGCTGCCTCCGCCCGGCGTCCCAGCCTATCAGGGCGAGCACAACGAAGACATTCTGAAGCAGCTCGACGTGCCCGAAAGCGAGATCAGAGACTTGCAGCAGCGCAATATCCTGCTCAGCCGCCGCTAGCCCGGCACTTGCCGCCGCAGTCGAGCTCTGCGAAGACGAGACATGAGTGACGACCGACACACACTGAGCAACGAGCGCATCAGCGCGACCATTCTCGCGCATGGCGCCGAGCTGTGCTCGCTCAAGACCGCCGACGGACTGGAGCTGCTCTGGCAGGCGGGGCCGGAATGGCCGCGGCATTCGCCGCTGTTGTTTCCGATCATCGGCGAGGTCAGGGGCGAGCAAATCCGCGTTGGCGGCAACGTCTACAAGATGCTGCGCCATGGCGTGGCGCGGGACAACGACTTCACCTTTACCGATCGCTCGCCGCAATCGTGCAGGCTGGTGCAGGCCGACACCGCCGAGACGCGAGCGCGTTTTCCCTTCGCTTACCGGCTAGTCCTTAATTATGAGCTTCGCGATTCCGACCTCGTGATCACGATGGCCATCGCAAATCCCAACGACGAGGTGCTGCCGTGCTCGATCGGCGGGCATCCCGCGCTGAATTGGCCGCTCTCGCCGGGCTTGCCCAAGGAAAGCTACCGGCTCACCTTCTCCCATGACGAGCCGGCACCGATCCGGCGCTTGAGCAAGCAAGGCCTGCTGCTGCCCGATCCCAGGCCAAGTCCGATCCGGGGCAGGGTGCTCGACCTGTCCGAGCGGCTGTTCGACGAGGACGCCATCATTCTCGACCAGCTCGCCAGCACGTCTGTGAGCTACGCCGCAGAGAATGGTCCAGCGCTGGAGGTGTCATGGGAAGGCTTCCGTCAGCTCGGCATCTGGTCGAAGCCGGGCGGCGCGCCGTTCCTTTGCATCGAGCCATGGTACGGCTTCGCCAGCCCGATCGATTTCGACGGTGAGTTCACCGACAAGCCGGGCCTGATGCACATCGCCCCGGGCGATGCGCGCGAGTTTCGCTACACCATCGGCCTGCGCTAGGGCGTGTACTCATAAACGGTCAGCCGGGCCCAAAAGGAATGCGTTTGATCCCGGTTTTGGCCTCTATCAAGCTACCTGTTTGAGCCGCTAAGATGCCCTCTTCCGAGCTTGAGGTTGGCAATGAAGCGGCGCGAGTTCATTACGCTTCTCGGAGGCGGGGCGGCGTGTTTGCCGCTGGTCCTGCGCGCGCAGCAGCCGGCGAAGCTGCCTACAGTCGGGATCCTGGGGGCAGGCACGCCTTCGACCTACGGTCAATGGGTCGCCGTCTTTACGCAGCATTTGCGCGAGCGCGGCTGGATTGAGGGCCGCAACATCGCGATCGAGCTTCGCTGGGCGGAAGGGAAAAACGAGCGATTTGCCGACATTGCGGCCGAGTTCGTCCGGCTCAACGTCGATGTCATTGTCACTACCGGAACCGCGGCAGTCCTCGCCGCCAAGCAGGCGACATCGGTCATTCCGATCGTCTTCACCTCGGCGGGAGATCCAGTCGCCACCGGTTTAGTCGCAAGTTTGGCGCGACCGGGCGGCAATGTCACCGGCCTGTCGAACCAATTGCCCGACCTTGCCGGCAAGCGGCTCGAACTCTTGCGTGAGATCATCCCCGGTCTGCACCGGTTGGCAATCTTGACCAACGTCGGTAGCCCCATCGGCGCACTGGAGATGGGGGAGGTTCAGGCTGCGGCTCGCTCGCTCGGCCTCGAAATCCTCCCACTCGAAATCCGGCGAGCGGAAGATATTGGGCCCGCCTTTGAGGCGCTGAAGGATCGCGCGGACGCGCTTTATGTCGTTGCCGAGCCGCTCTTATCCGGCAACCAAGTTCGTATCAGCACCCTGGCGCTGGGCGCACGACTGCCGACGCTTCTCGGCATTCGCGACTACGTCAAGGCGGGGGGTCTCGTGTCCTATGGTCCAAACACGCCGGACCTTTTCCGGCGCGCCGCTGATCTCGTTGACAAGATATTGCGCGGGACCAAGCCAAAGGACATCCCGGTCGAGCAGCCAGCCAAATTCGATCTGGTCATCAACCTGACGACCGCCAAGGCGCTTGGGTTGACGATCCCACCAACACTGCTCGCCCGTGCCGACGAGGTGATCGAATAAGATTTTGCTGCGGTCGCCCACAGCCGCTTTTGGTCCCCCAGGACACTCTCTAACCAGCTTGGGCCATCGCCGGCACTTTGCCGAGCAGGCGATCGAAAACCGCGCGCAGAGCGCTTTCCGGATTGGCAACACCGGACTTGCTGCGCCAGGCGACATAGCCGTCGGGACGGACCAGCACCGCGCCGTCGGGCTCGATGCCGTAAGCAGCGTGCCAAGTGCCATCAGGATCGCCGATCTCGCTGTCCTTGCCGATGACATGAGCGACCAGAGGCGGCCATGAAACAGTCACGCCTTGCGCGGCGCGCCGCCAAGCTTCGCCCTGCGCGCCCGCCATCAGCACGAAGCGCGGGCCGAACAGGTCGATGCTGGAAATCTCTTCATTGCCGCGCTTGAGCCAGACATGCGGTGCACGGCTGCCTGGCCGTGCCGATGGGGTATATTCGGTGACCTCGATCGCGACAGCCGGGGTGCCGTCGGACACGACGGCGGTCAACTCATAAATCGCGCCGAAGATCAGGCCTTGCTCCGCCAGGAATTCCTGCCGCGGCAGTACACCGGCCTTGTTTTCGGTACGGCCCATCGACATGGCGTTGGCCAGCGAGTTCTGGGTCGTGATGGTGCCGAGCGGATGGCGCTCGCTGTGATAGCTGTCGAGCAGCGCTTCGTCGGCGCCGCCGCGCAGCACGGCCGCGATCTTCCAGACGAGATTGTGCACGTCTTGCACGCCGGTGTTCAGCCCGAAGCCGCCGGTCGGCGGCATCTCATGCGCGGCGTCGCCGGCGAGGAAGGCGTTTCCGACGCGATAGCGGTCGGACACGATCGCGGAAGCCTGCCACGGGCTGACGCCGAGCACGGTGACCGGAATATCCGACACGCCGATGCCCTTGCGGATCAGGTTGACGCAGAACTCGGGCGTGAAATCCTCCGGCGTCCAGCCATATTTCGACGGGCTGTGAATCAGGAAACCCCAGCGGTCGGTGCCGTTGATGGTGAGGAAGGTGCCGCGCAAATCATCCAACTCGACGAAATACAGCGCAGCCGGGCGGTCCTGGACCCATTGGGTGAGGTCGGCGTGAAACAGGATGTTGACGCTGTCGTAGACCTTCTCGGTGCCTTCCATCGTCACGCCGAGCGCGCGCCGCACCTTGCTTTGCGCGCCCTCAGCCGCAATCAGGTAGCGCGCCTTGAATTTCGTTTCCTCGCCGCTGCTGCGATCGGTCAAGATGCCGGTGACGCCGTCGGCGTTTTGCGTGAACGACGTCATCTCGGTGTTGAAGCGCAATTCGCCGGGGCTGGCGGCTTCCGCGAAGCGGCGGATCACGGGCTCCAGATCGTCTTGCGCGCAGAGACAGTTCTTCACCGGCGTCATCGCCATGTTCTTTGCCAGCGCACGGCCGGGCACGAGCCGATGGATCTCGCGGCCTGCCAGAGTCTCGGTCCAGACGATCAGGCCGGTGCCGGTTTGCGACAGGCCCGCGGCGCGCACCGCTTCCTCGATGCCGCATTGCCGGAACATCTCCATGGTGCGGGCATTGATGCCGCGCGCCTTCGGCGTCAGCGCGGTGCCGGGATGGCGCTCCACCATCAGCGACTTCACGCCGTGTTGCGACAGCAGCAGCGAGGCCGTTAGCCCAACCGGACCGCCACCGGAGACCAGAACGGGGATATCGAGCATATCGTTTGTCCTTTTCTTTTTAAATCAGCCGATATCCATCGGCTTGCCGTGCGGCTCCCTGCGGAAGGCGATAATTGTAATCAGCGCGGCCAATTCGCAGGCCGCGAGGAACAGGAAGGCCGGCGCCACCGCGTCCGTGGTCGCTTTCGGCGACACCAGGTCGTTGCTCCCGGCGATCAGCGCGAGGCAGACGGGCCCCATGATCTTGCCGATGCCGTTGGAGGCCTGCGCGAGACCGAAGGCGCGGCCGCCGAGCGAGACCGGAAACACCTCGACCACGTAGGGCGATATGTTGGAGAACATGCCGCTGTAGAACGATGCGCCGAAGATGATGATCACGATGAAGGCCGGATAGCCGAAGATGAACTCCCGGTAGAAAGCGAAGATCGCGAGCATGATCATGACCGAAACTGACGTGCCGACCATCGCCGCGCCGCGGCGTCCGATGTAAAGCGGCAGCACCGAGAACATCACGCGGCCGAGCAGCGAGGAGATCGCGACATAAACGAAGTAGCCCGCGGCCTCGTGCGGGGTAATCTTGAGCAGCTGCGACACGATGGTCGGGCCCCAGAGCTGTACGCCATAGGTTGATGTGGAGATGCCGACCCAGATCACCACGACCCACCAGAACCGCGCCTGGTCGCCCAGCAGTTCGGTGATCGAGCCCGCCTTCTTCGTGGGCGGCGCCGCCGTCGGCAGTGAGATGCTGCTCTCGGCAACGCCGAGCAGTTTGGCGGCTTCGCGCCGCGCATCTTCATTGCGGCCGCGCGACAACAGCCAGCGTATCGATTCCGGCACGATCAAGAGGATCAGCAGCGAAGAGACGATCGGTGCCGCGCCGGTAAAAGCCACGCCACGCCATCCGATGATGGGCAACAGGCTTGCCGAGACCATCGCCGCGAACATGGTGCCGAGCGCGACCGGCACCACCATCATGCTGGAGACGAAGGTGCGGTAGCGGGTCGGCGTGATTTCGACGATCAGCGGATTCTGCGCGGTGGTTGCCGCCATCGAGCCGAAGCCGACGACAAAGCGCAGCATCGAGAACAGGATCCAGGCGCCGTCGGGGATCAGCGCGATGCCACCCGCGCCGAGTGCGAAGATGAAGCCGCCGCCCCAGACCATCCGTTTGCGCCCGACGATGTCGGCGAACCGGCCGCCGATCACCGCGCCGGCGATGGCGCCGACGCCCGACGACAGCAGCATCATCGCGCTCTGGCCGTAGGTCAGGTGCCAGCCCGGCGCCAGTACCGAGACGAGATAGCCGACCAGGAAGAAGTCGTAGAACTCGAACATCTCCTGCATCACGATCAGGGCGATGGTCGCATAGTAGCGCGGCGTCAGGTTCGATTTCTCGATTGCGGTGAGCCAGTCCTGCGCGCCGTCCCGTGCGGCTGCGCTCGCGGCGCTGTCCTGTGTGCCGGCTGGTGCGACGCCGTGAGCGTCGAGCGTCACGTCTGCCATGCGATTCCCCCGGGATGTCCGTCTGCCGCCGTCATGCGCGCGGCGGTTCGATGCGAGGACGATCCGGAAATGAGGCTAACATCGGACTTTTGATTACGATAGTGTTGAATTGTCATCGGTTTGATCGAAAAACGGCATCAATCAAATGGACCTGCGCCAGTTCCGCTATTTCATCCAGGCGGCTCGCCGCGAGAATTTCCGCAAAGCCAGCGACGATTTGCGCATCGCGCAGTCGGCGCTGACGCGGCAAATCCAGTTCTTGGAGCAGGAGCTCGGCTTCCTGCTGTTCGACCGCGTCAAGCGCGGCGTGCGGTTGACCGCGGCCGGCCACCGGCTGCTCGAACGCTCGCAACTTATATTGGGCGAGGTCGACCGGCTGAAGGAGACCTTGCAGATCGAGGCCCATGTGCCGAGCGGGCCGGCCTCGCTCGCCGCACCGCCGTCGATCGGCCGGCTGCTGTTCGCGCCGCTGGCGCGGACTTTCCTGAAGTCCTATCCCAAGGTGACGCTCAGCCTGCTGGAGGGCTGGACCTCGAACGTGCTGGGCCAGCTGCGGCGCGGCGAGCTCACGCTTGCCATCGTTGGCGATCCGCCGCCCGATCCCGCGCTCGAATATATCAGGCTGTTCAAGGAATCGATCTACCTCGTCGGCCGTCCCGACGATCCACGCCTGAAGAAGCGCAGCGTCGAGATCAGGACGCTCGGCGACCTGCCGCTGGTGATGACCAGCAAGAGCAACCGCACGCGCCAGCTGGTCGAGGACGCAGCCGCGCGCGAGGGCGCAAGGCTCGACATCCGGCTCGAGCTGGAAAGCCCGGCGACGCTGCAGCAACTGCTGCTCACCGGGCGGATCTACGGACTGTTGCCCTATTCGTCGATCTACCATGGCGCGCAAACGCGGCGGCTGGGCGCCGTGCCGATCCGGGGGCTGACGATGACGCGCTATCTCGCCAAGAGCCGCAGCGAGGCGACGTCCGTCACGCGCGAGACGCTGGAGCGGGAAACCCTGAGCGAGCTGCGGGAGCTTGCGAGGCATATCGCCGCGCGCGAGCGGTGAGTTGATCAACAAAGCGTGTGGGACTGCAGGCTATTTCTTGACAGCGCACCGCCAAGGCGGCTCCCATATCGCTTCCAGGCGTGGTTTAAATCACGGACATGCAGGACGAAGCTTCAGGGGTAAGACGGCGCGATCTGTTGTCGCTGATTGGGGCGATGGCGGGCAGCGCGGCCATGTATCACGCCATGACCAGCCTCGGCTTCGCCTCCGAGTCGCGCTACCAGGGCCCGATCAAGCTGGAAGGCGATGCGAAGGGCGCTTCCGTCCTGATCCTCGGCGCGGGCCTGGCCGGCATGACCGCGGCGCTGGAGCTGCGCAACGCCGGCTACAAGGTGCAACTGCTCGAATACAATGCGCGCCCCGGCGGCCGCAACTGGACCCTGCGCGGCGGCGACAGCTTTACCGAGCTCGGCGGCTTCAGCGCAAAAATGCGAGTTCGAGGACGGGCTCTACATCAATCCGGGCCCGTGGCGGATTCCCTATCACCACCGCGCGCTGCTCGACTATTGCAGGCGGCTCAATGTCGCGCTGGAATCCTTCATCCAGCTCAATCACAACGCCTATCTGCATGCCGCGCGCGCCTTCGGCGGCGCGCCGCAGCGCATCCGCAGCGTGAAAGCGGATTTCCAGGGCCAGATCGCCGAGCTTCTGGCGAAGTCGACGAAGCAAGGCCGGCTCGACGAGGCCGTCACCAAGGAGGACCAGGAAATCCTGCTGCAGGCGCTACGCTCCTGGGGCGCGCTCGACCGCAACTATAATTACAAGGCCAATCTGTTCTCCGCCGAAACCCGCGGCTATGCCACCGCGCCCGGCGGCGGGCTCACCGCGATGCCGGTGCCGAGCGATCCCGTTGCGCTGTCCGACATTTTGAAGTCGCGCGTCTGGCGTTACCTGCAGAACTTCGCCAACTACAATTTTCAGACCACCATGTTCCAGCCGGTCGGCGGCATGGACATGATCGGCAAGGCGTTCGCACGCGAGATCGGTGATGACCTGATCCGTTACAATGCCAAGGTGACGGGGATCGCGCAGAACGATCGCGGGGTCACCGTGAGCTATGTCGATACGGCGAAGGCGGGCGAGACGCAGACTGCGACCGCCGACTGGTGCGTCTGCACCATTCCGCTGTCGATACTGAGCCAGTTGCCGCTTCAGGTCGGCACCACGATGAAGTCGGCGATCGACGCGGTGCCCTATGCCGGCGCGGTCAAGGTCGGCCTGCAGTTCAAGCGGCGCTTCTGGGAAGAGGACGACGCCATTTATGGCGGCATCAGCTACACGGATTTGCCGATCCGCCAGATCGCCTATCCCAACACGAGCTTCAACCGGACCGGACGCGGCGTGTTGCTCGGCGCCTATCTGTTCGACGGCGCCAACGCCTATGAGTTCACCGCGATGCCGCCGGAGGAAAGAGTCAAGCGCGCCGTCGAGTTCGGCGCCGCGCTCCATCCGCAATACAAAAGCGAGTTCGAGAACGGCGTCGCGGTCGCCTGGCATCGCGTGCCCTTTGTGCTCGGCTGCAGCGGCGACTGGTCGGAGGAGGGGCGCGCGCAGCACTACAGGAATCTCTGCCAGATCGACGGGCGCATCGTGCTTGCGGGCGAGCATGCGTCCGCGCTCCCCGCCTGGCAGGAAGGCGCGATCCTGTCGGCGCTCGACGCGATCGCTCGCCTGCACCAGCGCGTGGTGAAGACATGAGGCGGACCATTCTTGCTGGCCTGCTGGCGCTGATCCCGGCGGCCACGTTCGCGCAGGACTTCCAGCGCGTGTTCTCATCGGGTTATCGCTTTGTCGAGATGAGCGGCGAGGAGCTGTTCAACAATGTCTGCCGCGGCTGCCACATGCCCGACGGACGAGGTGCGAGCGGCGCGGGCAGCTATCCCTCGCTGGCCAAGAATCAAAACCTGCAATCGAGCGGCTATCCGATCACGCTTGTCGTTCGCGGCCAGCGCGCGATGCCGCCGTTCGGCGACATGATGAACGACGATCAGGTCGCGGCGGTCGTGAACTATGTGCGGACGCATTTCGGCAACGATTATCGCGATGCTGTGACGGCCAGGGACGTCAAGGACGCAAGGAAATAAGGGGGCGAAGATGATCAGGACGTTGCTGCTGATGGCGGCCTTGTCGATGGCGGGTGCGGCGCGTGCCGAAGTGATCCGGCATCCGATTCCCAACTCGACCTTTCCGATCGCGCAGGCGGTCGAGGTCAAGGGGCCGGTCACGACATACTATGTCAGCGGGCAGGTGCCGCCGGCCGTGAACAAGGATGCCGACCCGCAAAGCCTCGCCGCCTATGGCGACGTCACCACCCAGACCGTCGGCGTGCTCACCCGCATCAAGGCAATCCTCGAAGGCCTTGGGCTCACCATGGCCGACGTCGTCAAGATGCAGGTGTTTCTGGTGCACAGCCCGTCCGCGCCGATGGATTTCGGCGGCTTCATGAAGGGCTACACCCAATTTTTCAGCCAGCCCAATTTGCCGGCGCGCTCGGTGCTCGGCGTCGCTTCGCTCGCCAATCCCGGTTTCCTGGTCGAGATCGAGGTGATCGCGGTGAAGGATGCGAAATAAGCTGACGTGACGTGCGCCGGGCGACGGGTATCAGCGCTTGCCCGGACGTGCGCGGCCTGATGGAATGAACGAAGCAGGGGAGAGCGACATGGGCGTACGCAACATCGGTTTGGTCCTGGCTTCCGCGGCGCTGTTCGCGCTTCCCGCCCGCGCCGATAATTTGACGCCCGACCAGCAACGCGCCCATGACATCTACAAGGAACTGGTCGAGATCGACACCACGACCGCGACCGGCGATACCAAGGTTGCCGCGGAAGCGATGGCGTCGTGGCTGAAGAAGGCCGGCTTCGGAAACACCGACGTGCAGGTGTTCTCGCCCGCGCCGCGCAAGGGCAACCTGGTCGCGCGGCTGCATGGCTCTGGCGCGCGCAAGCCAATCCTGCTGGTGGCGCATCTCGACGTGGTGCCGGCGCTGCGCTCGGACTGGACGGTCGATCCGTTCAAGCTCACCGAGCAGGACGGCTATTATTACGGGCGGGGTTCGGGTGACGACAAATACATGGCGGCGTCCTTTGTCGCCAACCTGATCCGCTACAAGAACGAAGGCTACAAGCCCGACCGCGACATCATCGTGGCGCTGGAGACCGACGAAGAGATCCTCGATCGCGACGCGCTCGGCATTCAATGGCTGCTGAAGAACCATCGCGACCTGATCGATGCCGAGTTTGCGCTGAACGAAGGCGGCGGCGTCGGACTGAAGGACGGCAAGGCGATCCGCAACTCGATCCAGACCAGCGAGAAGGTCTCGATCAGCTTCCAGCTCGAGGTAACGAACAGCGGCGGCCATTCCTCGCTGCCGCGCAAGGACAATGCGATCTATCGGCTCGCCGACGGGCTGTCGCGGTTGGCAAAATTCGATTTTCCGCTGCACCTGAACGAGACGACGCGCGGCTTCTTCGCGCGCTCCGCGCAGCTCGAGAGCGGCCAGATGGCGGCCGACATGAAGGCGGTCGTCGCCGAGAAGCCCGATCCGGAGGCGCTCGCGCGTCTCGGCAACAATGCCGGCTACAACGCGCAACTGCGCACCACCTGCGTCGCGACCATGCTGCAGGGTGGTCACGCCGTGAACGCGCTGCCGCAGCTTGCAACCGCCAAGGTCAATTGCCGGGTGATGCCGGGCGAGCCGATCGAAGAGATCAAGGCGACGCTGGTGCGTGTGCTCGCCGACGACCAGATCAGCGTGACGCAGGAGGGAAGGGCGGTGCTGAGCGAGCCGTCGAAGCTCAGCGAGGACATCGTCGGCGCAATCGAGAAGCTGTCGCACGAGATCTGGCCCGATGCGATCGTGGTGCCGGTCATGAGCGCGGGCGCCACCGATGGCAGCTATTTGCGCAATGCCGGCATCCCGACCTACGGCCATTCCGGCATGGCCAACGACATCAACGACGTGCGCGCCCACGGCAAGGACGAGCGGGTGCCGGTGAAGTCGTTCTACCAGGGCAACGAATATCTTTATCGCCTGGTGAAGATGCTGTCGGGCGGCAATTAGCTGGATCCCTACCACGGAGCGAGGGATGTCTTGTCGTCGTACCGCGTACCGCCGAGCCCACTGGTTGAGTTGCGACAGCCGCGCTAAAGTTATCTGATGGCCGTTACCGACATTGCGAGTAGAACCTATAATCACAGCTGGCGGCTGGATCCCATCATCCGCAGCCTGCTCGACACCGACTTTTATAAACTTTTGATGCTGCAGATGATTCGGCAATCGTACCCGGATCAGCGTGTCACTTTTTCGGTCATCAACCGATCGCGCCATGTGCGCCTTGCCGAGATCATCGACGAGGGCGAGCTGCGCGCCCAGCTCGACCATGCCCGCACCATCCGTTTCTCCAAGAAGGAGTTGATCTGGCTCGCCGGCAACACCTTCTATGGGACAACCCACATGTTCTCGGCGGACTTCATCCACTGGCTCACGGAATTCCGCCTTCCCGAATACGAGCTGCGCAAGGTCGAGGGCCAGTACGAGCTGCATTTCCACGGGCCGTGGACTCACACCACGATGTGGGAGATTCCGGCGCTCGCCATACTCAACGAACTGCGCTCGCGCTCGGTGATGAAGGGCCGCCGCCGCTTCGAGCTCGACGTGCTCTATGCTCGCGCAAAGGCCAAGCTGTGGACCAAGGTGGAACGGCTGCGCAAGCTCGAGAATCTGCGGCTGTCCGATTTCGGCACCCGCCGGCGCCACGGCTTCCTCTGGCAGCGTTGGTGCGTGGAAGCCGTGAAGGAAGGCCTCGGTTCATCCTTCATCGGCACATCCAACGTGCTGCTTGCGATGGACAACGATCTCGAGGCCATCGGCACCAATGCGCACGAGCTGCCGATGGTCGCAGCCGCGCTCGCCGAGGACGACGAGGAATTGCGCCGTGCTCCCTACCGCATTCTTGACCAATGGCGCCAGTCATATGGCGGCAATCTCCTGATCGCGTTGCCCGACGCCTTTGGTACCAAAGCTTTTCTGCGCGATGCGCCGGACTGGGTCGCCGACTGGACGGGTTTCCGTCCCGACAGCGCTCCGCCGATTCAAGCCGGTGAAGACATAATTTCATGGTGGGAGAAGAAGGGCCGCGATCCCAGGGACAAGCTGCTCGTGTTTTCCGACGCGATGGATGTCGACTCGATCGAGGAGACCTATCATCACTTCGCCGGCCGTGTGCGTCTATCGTTCGGTTGGGGCACCAACCTCACTAACGATTTCGTCGGCTGTCCCCCGGACGGCACGGTCAATCTCGATCCGATCTCGCTCGTCTGCAAAGTGTCATCAGTCGACGGGCGGCCCGCCGTGAAACTTTCCGACAATCCTGAAAAGGCAACTGGCCAGCCATCGGAAATTGAGCGCTACTTGCGCGTCTTCGGGAATGAGGGTCGCTTCAGCGCCGCCGTTCGCGTATGAATGGTTTACGATTGCACGACTGTATCCAGTTTCGCGGGCGTGCCCGGTAAGGCGACACATAATCGATCAGAGCGCTCGGTGTTCCACACGGCGCAGCCGCCGCTATTTTGGTTGTTTCCTTTACGAAGACGTCGGAAGGGCGAGCGATACACGCAAACCACCCAGTGGCGACGGACCGAGAGTTATTGATCCCGCGTAGAGTTCGGCAAGCTCCCGAGTAATCGACAACCCAAAGCCGAACCCTGGCGAGCTTTCGTCAAGCCGTTGCCCCGCTTGCAATACCTGCGACAATTGCTCCGGACGTAGCCCGGGGCCATCGTCGTCAATCATGAGGATAGCCGTCCGGCCTTCATTTCGGACTCCAACAGCCACCTTGCTTCCACACCACTGAAACGCGTTCTCGAGCACGTTGCCGAGCATCTCATCGAAATCCTGTTGCTCGCAGGCCACGGAGAGGTCCGGCGGGATCGTGACCGTGAATTCGATCGGCTTTCCGGTATTTACCTTGGTGAGCACGGCGCCCAGCTCCTCGATATGCGAGGCCGTTGCCGTGACCGCGCGGACAGGCCCGCCCAGTGCCGCCGTCCGCGCCCGCCGCAAATGGTGCCGAATCCGCCGTTCCATCATCATCACGAGTTCGTAGAGATCGTTCGAGCCTTTCGAATGTCTCGATAACGCGAGCGCAAGCGTCGCGAGCGGCGTCTTCAAGCCGTGAGCCAGATTGGCGACATGCTTACGCGCGCGTTCGAGGTTGGAGGCATTTTGCGCAAGCAACGCGTTGAGTTCGTCAGCCAGTGGCTGTACCTCGCGAGGTTGGCGTTCGGGGACGCGCTCCCGACGTCCCGATCTGACATCCGCCACTGCGTGCCGCAGATGCTCCAGTGGTCGAAGACCCAGACGGACCTGCACAAGCATGGCAAGGACGAGGGCGAGCGCGAGCGCACCAAGCGAAATGACCAGCGTCACCATCGCCTCGCGCAGTGGCCCGAGAACCGCGTTTCGCGGCGACGACGCGACGATTGTCACGGATACGCCGGACATCGAGATATCGAGAATCCGGTAGTGAAGCTTCTGGCCGTAAGGTCCTGGTCCGTCGGCTGGTGCAGGCCGCGCGCGTGGCGTTGTCTCTTCGTCGGGTGGAGGCGGTGGCGGACGAGGGGGCGGCGGAGGTCGCTCTTTCGGCAAGCTGAGTTGGGCCGCCCCCAGCGATTGCGAATACAGGACATTTCTCGGGCCGGTAACCTGCCAGTACCAGCCGCGTCGCGGCCGATCAAAAGGCGGCCCGTCGGCGGTGCCCGCGAGTTCAAGCGAACCGTCGCCATCAACCTTCAGCATGGAAGACAAGAACAGTATGTGGGAGTCGAGCCGCTGATCGATCTGCCCCTGGACGAAGCGATGCAGGATGAAGAAGATGGCAACCGCCGCCACCAGGACCGCGGCGCTAATGAAGATACCGGCCGCCAACATGAGCCGCCGGCTGAGGGAGGCGTTTTGTAACATCAGGGTACGCCGGCAGTGAGCTTGTAGCCACGCCCGCGTTCGGTCTCGATCATGGTTTTCCCGACCTTACGGCGCAATCGCGCGACGATCACTTCCATCGAATTTGAATCTGTTCCAGCATCGCCTTCATAGATCTTCTCCGCCAGGAAACTCCGGTCAACGACCGTCTCCTTGCGCATCATCAGGCATTCGAGCACGCGCCATTCGAGTGCGGTCAGTTTCAGAGGCAACCCGTTGAGTTCGAACAGGCCGGTCTGCGCCTCGAAGGTGAGAGGCCCGCAGACGATGCGCGGCTCGGCATGCCCGGCCGCACGGCGGACGAGCACGCGCAGGCGCATGACGAGTTCTTCGACGCGAAACGGCTTGGTCAAATAGTCATCGGCGCCGGCCTTGAAGCCATCGACTTTATCGGTCCATCCATCGCGGGCCGTCAGGATCAGAACCGGCAATCGTTGGCCGCTCTTGCGCCAGGAACGAAGGACCTCCGTGCCAGTCACTTTTGGCAGTCCCAGATCGAGAACCGCGGCGTCATACAATTCCGTCTCTCCGAGATGCCGACCGTCCTCGCCGTCCGCTGCGATATCGACGGCGAAATTTTCTTCACGCAACGCACTCGCGATCTCGCGGGCGAGCAAGCGATCATCTTCGACCAGAAGGACTTTCATGCGTCTCTCGTCTCACCTCGGTCCGGGGCGAACTAGGCCTCCAAGCTTAACCCAACCTGAACGAAACGGTTCAGGTTGGATTTGGGTCGATCATCTACGCTCCAACCATCGAACTGATTACAGGAGTATCGCATGGATGAAACAAAATCGAACAATGTGTCGACGCCCCAACCTGCGAGTTGGCGGACGCGACGCCGAGGCATGTTGCTCACTGCCGCGCTTATTCTGGTCGCCGCCGGCGCGGGGGCGGGCGCTGGCGGGGTTCGTGTCGCGCAGCGTTGGCAACCACAGAGCGTCATGCTTCTTCAGCCGACGTCAATCGCCAGTCTTCAAGACGGAAGTCCAGCGGCGGTCAAAGGCACTGTGACGGAACTCTTTGGGAACAAGTTCATTCTGGATGATGGCAGCGGCCACGCGCTTGTCGATCTCGGTCCTCGGGGAGACCGAGGTGATGCCGTAGCCAGGGGCGAAAGCGTGACCGTGCAAGGAATGTTTGACCGAGGCGTCGTCCATGCGCAGATCGTATCCCACGCCGATGGGCGCTCGGAAGCTTTCGGACCGCCGCGGCGGCCTGGACCGCGTCCTCCTGAATTAGCGGAAGCACCGCCGCCGCCTCCACCGGGCGCTCCCCCTCCGCCGCCACCGCGCGCTGACGCACCCCCACCGCCTCCGGGAGTTGCTCCTCCCCCGCCGCCCGCGCCACCGGCTCGCTGATCATACCAACACGAAGGATGAAACAAACTATGCCGAAAGATCATCACAAACTGTCAGGCAAGATCGCACACGTCTTTGCCCACCGTTTCGTCGTCGAGACGCCTCAAGGCGCGGTGCTCGCCGATCTCACGCCACACGGTGCGGATCTGGTCCGTTTGCGAGTTGGCGACCAGGTGACGCTCGAAGGTGAGATGAAGCCGTCCGAACTGAAGGTGTCGCGCTTCACCTGCAATGGAAAGACCGTCGAGATTCCGCACAAAGACAAGCATGATCATGCCCATCATGCTCCCGCCGATCCGGACGTGGCGCTCCGGTCGGTGCGTGCTGCGGGCTTCGAGACATTGGGGGCGCCGCGGCGCAAGCCGAAACATTTCGAGGTCCTTGGTCGGCGTAACGGCACCTATCTCGAGCTGCATGTCGAACTCGACGGTCATATCCGCAAGACCAAATCGATCGAAGACCCATCGAAATGGACCGCGGAAATGGCCTCGGCCTGATCTACGTGACCGGCCTGCATCCGCTGCTGCGGGCCGGTCGCCCGCCACTGGTGATGGCGAGCGAAATGAGTGGTAACATGAGCAACACGACGCCTAACCAGCCCTTGCGGTTCGTGCAGATCGGCGATCTGCATTTGACTAACGAGGGTCTGCAGAACCATCGGGACTTTCTTGAGATCGTTCAGCAGCTGAATAATTACGTCGGTAACGCCATCGACTTCGTCTATCTCCCGGGCGACAACGCGGATGACGGCGCCGACGATCAATTCGGTCTCGTGCGCGCGGGATTGAAGGACCTTCGCCTTCCTTGGCATACCATACCCGGCGACCATGATTTCAAGCCGCGATCACTGGACGCTTTTTATCGCGGCCTCGAGCTTGCCAAGCTGCCTTACGCGGAAGACATCCGCGGCTGCAGATGTCTGTTTCTCGACGTCGTCTCCGAAGGTAGCGGTGGTCCGGACTTCAAGCTCAGCGCCGCCCAGTTCGAGTGGCTGAGACTTCAGCTCGACGCGGCGCGGCGTCTCGGCAGGGCCTGCATCGTCTTCATGCACGCCTATCCGGCCGATCTTGGCGCGGAGGCAGCCGAGTTGTCGCGATTGCTTGATGAGAGCAACACGCTCCTCGTCGCCATGGGGCATACGCACTACAACGAAATTGCGCATGACGGGCGAACGATTTATGCCGTCACGCGATCGACCGGGCAGATCGAGGAAGGCCCTGTCGGTTTCAGCTTCTTCGCCATCGACGACGGCGCCGTCAGCTGGCGTTTCAAGCCGCTCGAATCGCCATGGCCGTTTGTGCTGATCACGGCGCCTGCCGACCGTCGTCTCGCGGTCCACCATGGTAAGTCTCCCGTCGCGAAGGAAGTCCGGGCCAGCGCCTGGGGCGCCGTGCCGGTCACCCGAGCCGAATTCCGCATCGATGAGGGTTCTTGGCAGCCGATGTCGATTGGCGAACAGGGGATGATAAGGGCGCCGCTCCCTGACGCCAGGCCGCGCTTTACTCTGGAAGTCCGCGTGTCCGACGCGGACGGCCGGAGCGGCGTCGACACGATCGAGATCGACGATGAGGTTATCGAGCGCGCTTCGACCGGAAGCGACCGCAACAGCATTGGTGCTTGGCCTGAGCGGCATCTGTTCAGCACGCAACTCGGCCCAAACCGAAATGGCCGCAAATGGTGATCTTCCGTCGATCAAATCTGAGCGAGCTTTGACGCATGCAGAATATCAGCGCCGCCTGGCTTTATCCGATCATCCTTGTCTGCGGCGCGCTGCAGGCGTGGGGTCCTCCGATGAATAACGCCCTGCGCAACGCGATGGAAAACCCGTGGCTGTCGAGCATCATCTCCTTCATGCCCGTGGTTGCGTTTCTGTCGGTCGTGTGGATGTGCCAGCCGCATCCTTTCCCGACGCGCGATAGCATCGCGGCGATGCCGTGGTGGGCGCCGCTCGGCGGGCTGATTGGCGCCTTCGCTGTCGTCGCCGGCCTTCTCTTTGTCGGCCAGGTCGGCGCGGGGACGTTCGGTGGCCTCACAATCACCGCCAATATCCTGATGTCCCTGATCATCGACAAATATGGATTGTTCGGAATGACGATTCACCCGCTCTCTCCCGGTCGTATCGCGGGCGCCATTCTGATGGTGGCCGGCATCGGCCTCATTTCCAAATTCTGACGGAGCAGACAGGTGACTCTCGCCGGTTCTCAGCAAAGGGCGGTTGCGCCGCTGCTCGCGCTTAACTTCTTCATGGCGGACATGCAGGCCGGCATCGGACCGTTCCTCGGCGTGTTCCTGCTCGCCCATGGCTGGCAAAGCGGCTTGATCGGCACCGTCATGACCGCGGGCGGCGTTGCGGGCATGCTTATGACGACGCCGGCGGGCGCGATGATCGACGCGACGCGCAGCAAGAAGCTGTTCGTCATCATTCCGGGCATCTGCACCGTCATTGCGTCCGGCATCGTGCTGCTGTCGCAGGAGTTCTGGCTGGTTGCGACCTCCCAGGTCGCCACCGCGATCGCAGGTGCGGCGATCGGCCCGGCGGTCGCCGGTATCACGCTTGGCATGGTGCGCCAGGCTGGCTTCAACCGCCAGAACGGCCAAAATCAGGCCTTCAACCATGCGGGCAACATGGTGGGAGCGGCACTTTCCGGCCTGCTTGGTTGGCTTTACGGCTTTACCGCGGTCTTCTGGCTCGCCGCGGCCTTCGGCGTGCTTTCGATCGCCTCGGTGTTGATGATCCCCAGCGATGCCATCGACGATGATGCCGCGCGTGGTTTGGAGAAACAGGATAAGGATGAGGGCAAAGTCGGTGGCTTGCAGGTTTTAGTAGAGTCGAAGCCGCTGCTGATCCTGGCGGCAGCCCTGCTGTTTTTTCATCTCGGCAACGCCGCGATGCTGCCCCTCTATGGCTTGGCGGTCGTCGCCGACAAGCATGCCGACCCCGCCAGCTTCGTGGCGATGACGATTGTCATTGCTCAGGGAACGATGATTCTAACTTCGCTCGTTGCCATGCGGATGGCGGAGAAAGAGGGCTACTGGCTGGTGTTGCTGGTGTCGTTTATCGCTCTACCCATCCGCGGCGTGCTCGCGGCATGGCTTCTCAACAAATGGGGTGTCTATCCCGTGCAGATTCTCGACGGCGTCGGCGCGGGCCTGCAGAGCGTTGCAGTGCCGGGCCTTGTCGCGCGGATTCTCAACGGCACCGGCCGCATCAACGCCGGTCAGGGTGCGGTGATGACCGTTCAGGGCATTGGCGCCTCTCTGAGCCCGGCTATTGGCGGTTGGATCGCGCAACTCTTCGGCTACGGTCCGATGTTCATCATCCTGGGAGCCTTCGCCGCTGTTTCAGTCGGTCTCTGGACGGCCTTTGCCCCCATCCTCAAGCCTGCCTGTGCCTGCGGGCCCGGAGGCCAACCGCTTGGCCTCGCGGCGGCAGGCTCGGGACCCGCGTAATGTGGAACGCGGCTACTCTGACGTGGTGCATCGCGGGCATCGCCACGCTCGGCGTCGTCGCGCGGCCCTGGAACCTGCCGGAGTTTATCTGGGCGGCGACCGGAGCCGTGTTGCTGGTCGCTTTCGATTTGCTTCCGTGGCGGGACGCGATCACGGCTGCGGGCAAGGGCGTCGACGTGTATTTCTTTCTGATCGGCATGATGCTGCTTGCCGAGGTTGCCCGCAAGGAAGGGCTCTTCGACTGGCTCGCGGTGCAAGCTGTTCGTCACTCCAAACAGTCCGCGTCGAGATTGTTCGCGATCGTCTACGGCGTCGGCACGCTGGTCACGATCTTCCTGTCAAACGATGCCACGGCCGTGGTGCTGACGCCGGCTGTCTATGCGGCAACGCGCGCCGCCAAGGTCGAGCCGCTGCCGTATCTGTTTATCTGCGCCTTCATCGCCAACGCGGCGAGTTTCGTACTGCCGATCTCCAATCCCGCCAACCTCGTGGTGTTCGGAGAACGGATGCCGACGCTGCTCGAATGGTTGCGCTATTTTGCGTTGCCTTCGTTTGCTGCGATCGCCACAACCTTCGTGTTGCTCCGCTTCAGCCAGCGCGGAGAACTCAAAGCACGTGTCGGCGACGAGGACACCAGGGCCATACTCCCGCGCGGCGCCGCCATTGTCGCGATTGGGATCGGCGTCACAGCCATGGTGCTTCTCGCGGCATCCGCCTTCGGCTATGATCTCGGGCTGCCGACCTTCCTGTGCGGTACTCTCGTCACCTTGATCGTGTTGATTGTCGGCAAGTCTTCACCGATGCCCGTCCTGCGCGACGTATCGTGGTCGGTGCTGCCCTTGGTGGCGGGGCTGTTCATCCTCGTTGAGGGCCTCAGTCACACCGGCGTTCTGCCAGCTTTGGCGCGGCTTTTGAAACAGCTGGCGATGACGGCACCACATGCCGCATCATGGGGAGTTGGGATCCTGACCGCTATCGCCTCCAACCTCGTCAACAATCTGCCGATGGGTTTGATCGCGGCGACGACATCGCAGGTGGCGCAAACTCCGCATCAGATCACAGGCGCGATCCTGATCGGCGTCGACCTCGGACCTAACCTTTCCGTGACGGGCTCGCTCGCAACGATCTTGTGGCTGATCGCCCTGCGCCGCGAGGGCGAGCATGTCGGAGCGCTACGCTTTCTGCGCCTAGGCGTGCTGGTAATGCCGCCGGCCTTGCTGCTTTCCTTGCTGTCGCTCTCGCTTGTGTCGCCTTGAGCAAGGTGCCGCACCGGCTAGCGAGGAGGGCTTTGGCGGCCTTTGACCGTCATCCGCACGTGAACTCCGGAAGAGCAACCGTAACTTGGCTCGTGGGATAGTGGGGCATCCGCTTCAGACGGCGCATTTGTCGATCCAGTGGCATGGAGAGAGTGTTGCCGCCACAGCCCGACGGGCAAAACACCTCTTCTGTCATCCAGAAATAACGCGGAATGTCCAGCCCTTCCGATAAAAATAATTACCTTTACGAAATACGGAACATTTGGTCTAACCCGCGCCGTCCCGCCTCGACACGAGGGGCGTTCGGCCATCGTCACCAGACGTGAGGCGGGATGCGATGGACGCGCTTGTGCCGCAAGGCGTGCGGTGCGAGTGCGTACGGTCAAGCCGTGTGGTCCTGTCCCCTCGACGCTGGGGTCAAGCTTGCGGGTGATGATCCCGCAGGCGACGGAGGCTAACAAGCCCGAGACTCCGGGGAGAGCACGGAGCAGCCGTAAAAACCATTGCGCAGGGAGTGCCGATCGTTCGGTCTTGCCTGTAGTGACTACGCTCGTTTGCTTTTTCCATTGCAAACGAGGCTGCGGGTGCGGCCAGCGCCCGGCATTCCCTGCGCCCTCTCTTCGAGAGGGACGTCGAATTCCATGGCTCGGACGCGAAATCGCGCCGCGGGAACGCCGACGCATGTCTTCGTCATTGCGAGCGCAGAACGTAGGGTGGGCAAAGCGACTCGCGTCTGCGGTCTCTCGGCAAGCGGAGACGGAAGCGTGCCCACCATTTTCGGCGTGCACGCGAAGGTGGGCACGGCGCAAGCGCGCCTTTGCCCACCCTACACAACGCTCAATCGCGCCCTTGTCAATGCGCCCGGTCCACGCGAATATCGCCTCCAATCGGCGGAGCCTGCTCACGCCGAAACGCAAAAGACCTGACACAGGGAGGACCACGCATGCGTTCCGCGCTCCGTCTTCATCATGCCGCCATCGCCGGTCTCGCTCTCCTCGCTGTCGCCGCGCAAGCGCGCGCCGAAGGGCCGGTGACCGCTAATCCGACGGCGGCCGGGTTTTCCAGCGAAGGCGTCGCGCGGATCGACGCCTATTTGCAGAACGAGGTCGACACCAGCAAGATACCCGGCGCGGTCCTGTTGATCCGCCGCAACGGGCACACCGCCTATTTCAAGAGTTTCGGCGTGCGCGATCCCGCGACCAAGGCGCCGATGACGCCGGACACGATCTTCCGCATCTATTCGATGTCGAAGCCGATCACGACGGTGGCGGCGATGCTGCTGGTGGAGGACGGCAAGCTGCAGCTCGACGATCCCGTTTCCAAGTTCATTCCCGAGTTCAAGGACGCAAAGGTCGGCATGCAGAGCGCGGGCGAGGACGGCAAGCCGCAACTCGATCTCGTTCCGGCCAAACGTCCGATCACCGTTCAGGACCTGATGCGTCACACTTCGGGGCTGACCTACGGCTTCTTCGGCGAGGGGCTGGTCAAGAAGGCCTATCTCGACGCCAATCTCGGCGCCGACGATCCCACGCTGGCGCAGTTCACCGAGCGGCTTGCGAAGTTGCCGCTGGCCTTCCAGCCCGGCACCACCTGGGACTACAGCCAGTCGACCGACGTGCTCGGCCGCGTGATCGAGGTCGTGTCCGGCAAATCGCTCTATCAGTTCGAGAAGGAACGGCTGCTCGATCCGCTCGGCATGAAGGATACCAGCTTCTACGTCACCGACGAGGCCAGGAAGCCGCTGATTGCCGAGCCGCTTGCCAATGACCGCACGATCGGCGCCGGCGCCCAGATGGGCGATCCACGCGTGGTGCACAAGATGGAATCCGGCGGCGGCGGCATGGTGTCGACCATCGACGATTACGCGCGCTTTGCGCAAATGATCCTCAATGGCGGCATCCTCGACGGCAAGCGCTATCTCAGCCCGAAGACGGTGGCCTATATGGGATCGAACCACATCGCGCCGGGTTCGGGCGTGGTGCCCGGGCCGTATTATCTGCCGGGACCCGGTTTCGGCTTCGGGCTCGGCTTTGCCGTGCGCACCGAGGCTGGCGTCGTTCCCTACCAGGGTTCGGTCGGCGAGATGAGCTGGTCGGGCGCGGGCGGCACCACCTTCTGGGTCGACCGGCAGGAGAATATGACGGTCGTCTTCATGGCGCAGACGATCAGCCAGCGCGGGCGGATCCGCACCACGCTGAAGAACCTGGTCTACGGCGCGTTCGAGAAATGAGGTTCCAGTTGGTAACCTTGACTGCCTTTGCCACTGGACCTGAACCGCAGGCGTCCTAAATAGACCAAGGAGGGGGAGCGTCGTTTTAAGTCTTTCAGGAGGCCGCAATGGTCCCCAGAAACCTGGTTCCCGCACTGTTTGCCGCCGCGCTTTTTGCGGCTGGCGGAGCCTGCGCGGCCGACTATCGTCCCGGCGATTTCCTCAATCTCGATTTGTCGAAGGCGGTGTTGTCCAAGACGCCGCTTGGGCCGCCGGCGGAATTTGCTCCCGTAGCTGTCGAGGCCCAAAGCGATGCCAGGGCCGACCGCGGCAGCGAGCCCGCCTGGGCGCGCAACGATCTCAAGGTCGAACCGAAGCAGGTCCCCATTCGTACCGTCAGGGCGGCGCATCGGCCGACACATGTCGCAAGCGTGAAGCAGCATGGCGCTGCGCGGGTGCGTTTGGCCCATCGTCATGGCAATCCGCTCAACGCGCAGGCGATGGATACGCGCATCCAGACCTGGCCGTGCCGGTCCGGCGGCGGCATTTGCGACTGGAAGCGGTAGCTGCTGCTGATGATCTTGATCTGTCCCGGCGGTTCCGGGCAAACTATAGCCCCGCCGCCTTCAAACCATCCCATAACAACGCGCGTTTCCGGTCTCGCGGTCGCGCATGGCGGCGCAAGAGTTTCAGGGAGTTTTCATGGACAGTTTCAATACCCAGGGCATCCGCATGCCGCGGCTCGGCTTCGGCACCTTCCGCATGCAGGGCGATGTCTGCCGCGCCGCAGTCGAGAGCGCGCTGGCGCTCGGCTATCGCCATCTCGACACCGCGGAAATGTACGCCAATGAGGAGGAGGTCGGCGCCGCCATCGCCGCAAGCGGCGTGCCGCGCAGTGAGCTGCATGTGACGACCAAAGTCTGGAACGAGAACCTCGCGCCCGACGCCATGCGCCGCGCCTTCGACACCAGCATGAAAAAGCTGCGGCTCGACGTGCTCGATCTCTATCTGGTGCATTGGCCCAAGCCCGGCATGCATCTGCCCTCGATGCTCGAGACCATGATGAAGCTGAAGGAGGAGGGGCGTACGCGCGCCATCGGTGTCGCCAATTTCAACATCGCGTTGTTGCGCACCGTGGTCGAGGAGATCAAGGCGCCGATCGCCTGCAACCAGATCGAATATCACGTGATGCTCGACCAGACGAAGGTCAAAAAATACATGGACGCGCACAAAATCCCGCTGGTGGCCTATTGCCCGCTGGTGCGGGGCCAGGCCGGCTCCGACGAGACGATGATGGCGATCGGCAAGAAGCACAACGCCAGCGTAGAACAGGTGGCGCTGAAATGGCTGCTCGACCAGGATGGCGTCGGCGCGATCCCGAAGGCCTCGCGCCGCGAGAACCAGCAAGCCAATCTCGACGCGCTGAAAGTCCGGCTCGACGACGACGACCGTAAGAAGATCGCGGGCTTGCCAAAGAACAAGCGGTTCGTCGCGCCCGGCTTCTCGCCGGAATGGGATTAGTTGAAAAGCGCACAAGCGAATGGCCCCTTGCGGGGCCATTGCCGTGTCGACCTTGCTCACTTAGTAACCGCGACGCTCCTTGATCACGACACGGTCGTGATCCCGGTGCCGCCAGCCCTCATGCCAGCCGCGATCGCGATGCTCACGGAATTCCGCGCGCGCGCCATAACCATGGTGATAGCCGCCGCGCTTGATCACGACGGTCTCGGCGCTGGCAATGCTGGGCGCCGCAACCGCGATCGCACCAAGCGCCGCGATGATATAACCAAACTTCTTCATGCAGTCCTCCTCACTGATAAGTGCGGATTAAACCTGCAGCGAGGAGGAACGTTCCGATGGAACTCAAACAGAATTCTGAACAGCCATTCAGCAACCGCAAGTTAACCGCGATTGCCGCCGCCGTATCGCGCGCCGCTACTCCACGATCGCCTGATAGACCAGCGCGTTGATCTTCTGGCGGTAGTGCCAGCGGATCGGTCCGGGCGCGGCCGACAGATAGACCACGACGAGCTCTTCCTTCGGATCGGCCCACCAGTCGGTGCCGCTGGCGCCGGGCCAGGAGAACTGCCCGACCGAGCCCATCATCCGGACCACGCCCGGCGTGGTGCGCACGGCAAGCCCAAGGCCGAAGCCGTAATCGGCGCGGGTCGGATCGGCATTGCCGACCAGGTTCTTGATGTTCGGCCCGAGCTGGTCGGACAGCATGTAGGCCACCGTGCGCGAGCCGAGCAGGCGGGCTTCGCCGAAGCGGCCGCCATTCATCAGCATCGAGGCGAAGCGCAGATAGTCCGAGGCGGTCGACGCGGCGCAGCCGCCGCCGCATTCGAATTTGAGCGGCTGCGTCAGCTCGGGGCTGCGCGCCTGCGGTTTGCCGGTGTCGGGATCTGATGGCAGCGGCTTGGCATAGCGCGCGGCTTTCTCCGGCGAGACCGCAAAGCCGGTGTCGGTCATGCCGAGCGGCCCCCACAGATTGGCCTGCATGTATTGCCCGAGCGTCTGCCCGCTGATCTTCTCGATGGTCAGTCCCAGCACATCGAGGCCGAAGCCGTAGTCCCAGACCGTCCCGGGCTGCCAGAGCAGCGGCAGCGAGGCGAGCTTGTCGAGGAACGCAGCACCATCAGCCTCGCGCGCGGGGTCGACGCTGCCGGAGGGATACATCTTGTGCACGACGGTGTTGCCGCGCCCGCCATAGATCAGGCCGGAGGTGTGGCGCATCAGGTCCTGGATGGTGATCTGGCGGTTGGCCGGCACGGTGTCGGCGGTCGGCTCGCCATTGTCGCGCACCGCGACCTTCATGTCGGCGAATTTCGGGAAATATTTCGACAGCGGCTCGTCGATCAGGAGCTTGCCCTGCTCGTACAGCAGCAACGCGCCGACTGACGTCATCGGCTTGGTCATGGAGGCGATGTTGAAGATGGTGTCGGTGGTCATGGCGACGCCCGCCGCCTTGTCGCGGAAGCCGTAGGCGTCGAGCTTCACCAGCTTGCCGTGGCGGGCGATCGCAATCACCGCGCCGGGAATGCGCCCGGCGTCGATGTCCGCCTTCAGCACGCTGTCGATCCGCGCCAGCCGCTCGCCGGAGAAACCAACTTCTTCGGGCTTGGCGCGGGGCAGGGGATCTTCGGCAAAGGCGGCGGTGGAGGCAAACAGGCAAAGTGCGCCTGCGAAAACTCGCATCGAAACCATGGGTGTCTCCCGTTTCAGGCCGTTGTCGGCCCTGTTGTTGCGGGCGGGGAGACTAGGGCAAGGCGACGAGCGGGGCCAGCGCCACGCTCACTCATTTTTGCAAACAAGCTGCCCGCGTCAGCGTACCGACACCTGGCTTCGCGCCGGATCGGGCAACACCACCATGTGGCACTTGCCACCTGCGTCGACGAAGACCCAGGGATGGGTCATGTAGGTCGGCTGCGTATAGGACTCACCGCCGCCGAGGCGGCGATAGAACACGCGCTTGCCGCCGTAATCGAGCCAATAGGTGCTCAGCGCCTCGCTCGAGACGTTCTTGAATGTCAGGGTGACCGGGCGATTGCCGGTCTGTGATTTCAATTTGGGCTCGGATGTGCAGGATGCATCAGCGCCGGCCGGCGCGTTGTCCGCCGATGGGGCGGTTGGCGCCGCAAGCGCCGTGCGCGGCGCGGTCAGGGCGGTAATACGTTCGCGCGCGATCGAGGCGAAGACGCCGTCCGGAAAGCGCGCGAGATAGTCGCGGAACATGGCGGCTTCACCGCTGTCCTTGATCGAATTCCAGAAGGCGAGCTCAATCTCGTTCTTCTTCGTCTTGTCCTTGTTCTTGAGATCGTCGATCCTCGCCCGCGCTAGTCCCGCATAGGCGCAGTTCGGAAAGCGCGCCAGATGATCCTCGAACGCCGCCGCGCTGCCGACGGCCTCGGTGCTCTTCCAGTGTTCGGCGGCGTCAGTGCAGGCATCCGGCGCCGGCTTGCCCGGCGTGATCGTGATCTGCAGCTTGCCGTTGAGATAGAACTCGCCGAAGAACGACAGCGACAATTCCGGCACCTGGCCGCCGCCGCTCGTGGAATAAACGTCGGCGCTGATGTGATGGAACACCGCCGAAATGTCGTCCTTCTCCTCGATGTGCTTGAGGAACGCCGTGGTGTAGGGGCTGTTGCGCCCGTCACCGTCGGCCGCCGTGCGGCCGGCCTGCGTCGAATAGGAGATGATGGTGCCGTCGGGGCTTTCAATCTTGGCGAGCCCGCGCTGGATCGTGGTGCTCCGCGTCGTGCCGATCGAGCGTTTCAACTGATCGGCCAGCGGATTGTCGCGGCAGGAATCCAGCACGAGAATGCGCAGGTTCTTGGCCTGCTTCAAATCCTCCAGGATGTCGTCGACGCGGGTGGCGCGGCGCAGATCGGCCTCGTCGGCAAGTTCGGCATCGATCGGGATCAGGTAGTTGACCCCCGCATATTGCAGCGCGTGGCCGCTGTAATAGAACACGGCGACATCGGCATTGCGCGCCGCGCGCGCGAACTTGATGGCGGCGTCCTCCATTTTGTTCTTGTCGAGATCGAGCCCGACGATCGTGTCGAAGCCGGTGCGCTTCAATGCGGCGCCCACATCTTCCGCATCATGCGGCGGATTGGGCAGATGCGGCGCGTGCAGATAGGCGCCATTGCCGATCACGAGCGCAACGCGCCGGTCGGCGGAGGCCGGCTGGCTCGTCAGGCAGAGCAAGAACAGAACAAGGAAAAGCCCAGCCGATGACCGCAATCGTGCCTCCACGCCCAACACCGCGATCATACCACTTACCTTCGATCAGGCCAAAGGTTGAGCGGTCACCTGTTTGCGCATGGGATTTCTCATGGTCACCCCAAAGCCGGGCTGCGGCGGCCCTACGATGGTCCAGCCGGTCGCGAGATAGAAGCGAATTGCCGTGGCCGAGCTTTCGAGCGTGAGCCACACGAGGCCGCGGCTCGAGGCCCAAATCTCGATGGCTTGCATCAGGCGCTTGCTCGCCCCCTGAAATCTCGCTTCCGGGGCCACGTAGTTCAAAAATACCTCGCCATCGGCCCGGACGGCCGCAACGCCAGCCATCCGCTCGCCGTCAACTGCAACAAGCACGGCATGAGTAGCGATCCATCGCCGCATGTTGTCTGCGGTCTTGTTGTTGAGCCATAGCGACAGCGTGGTCGGGTCGTTCTTGTGGTCGAGCACGCATAATTCCTGGATCGACCGCCGTACGACGCCGATTGCGCGGTCGGCATCGGCGAGCTGAGCTGGTCTGACCTGCATGCCGGCTCGCGTCTTCGCGCTAGCTCTGCGCGCGCCGTTCCACATTGGCGATGCGCACGGGGACGCCGAACTCCTTGCGGCAGACATCGGCCAGCACGGCCACGCCCTCGCGAATCTGCTGCTCGGAGGGGCTGGCAAAGCAAAGCCGCAACCGGCAGCCGGCATATGGCTTGTGCGTCGACCATTCCGGACCCGGGTTGATCGCGACGCCGGCCGCGAGTGCCGCCTGATACAGCTTCAGCGTATCGACATTGTCGGGCAGCTTCACCCACAGGAAGATGCCGCCCTTGGGGTCTTCGAATTCGGCCGCGGTACCGAACTGTTCGTTCAGCGCCTCCATCAAGGTGTCGAGCTTCTTGCGCAGGCCACGCGTCAGTTTCGGCACATGGGTGGCGAAATGCGGCGCGCAATATTCCGATAGCACCATCTGCTCCAGCGCGCCTGAACCGGCATCCGTCTTCAGCGCCAGCATGCGCGACATCATCTCCCAGGGCGCCACGATGAAGCCGACGCGGAGCGCCGGCGCAATCGATTTGGAGAACGAGCCGATATGGATCACGCCGCCGTCTTTCGCCATGGCGTAGATCGCGGGCGGGCGCTTGCCGTCCCAGATCAGATCGGCATAGCAGTCGTCCTCGAAAACCGGCACGCCGTACTCTTGCGACAGCTTCAACAGTTCTGCGCGACGCGCTTCCGGCATGATCGTGCCGGTCGGGTTCTGCACGGTCGGGATGGTGTAGATATATTTCGGCCGGATGCCCTTGGCCTTGAGCTCGGCGAGCTTTGAGGCGAGAGCGTCCATCCGCATGCCGCCATCGTCGAGGGGGATGCCGATCGCGGTGACACCGAGCCGCGTCAGCCGGCTCAGCGCGCCCTGATAGGTCTCCTGCTCGACGATCACGGTGTCGCCGCGCGCCAGCAGGCTCTGGTTGACGAGGTCGAGCGCCTGCAGCGAGCCGGATACGATCATGAGGTCGTCGGCGGTGCAGGAGATACCGGCGTCGCGCTTCAATTTCGCTGTGAGAAATTCGCGCAGGGGCCGGTAACCCTGCGGGCCGCTGGCAAGACCATAGGTCGCGAGCGTCTTGCCTTCGCGCTTGAGCACCGCATTGACCGCATCGATCAGGCCGTCCACCGGCACCTGGTCGGGGTCATTGTTGCCGCCGACAAAGCTGTATTTCGCAAGTCCCGTCCATCTTGCCGCGGGCGCGGGCAGGCCGGCCGGCAAGAGTGGCGCGAAATCGAAGGTGGTTGAGGCGGACATTGGCAGTTCACTCCCGGATTTTTTCGTTCATTGTTTCTAATTCTTGCCGACGTCCTTGATCGGCCGGCCGACACTGATGAAGGCGTAGTGCCCGGCGCCGACGCCGCCGATCATCAGCGCCTCGACAACAGGTTCAGCGATCTCCGACGTGGCGGCCCAATCGACCACGAAATTCGCGCCTGTACCACCCCGCACATCGGTGGTCGCTATGAAGACTTCGATGGTCGAGAACGGTTTGATCGCGATGGGCGTTTTGAGATAGCTCTCCACCATCCGGCCGGCGGTATCGAAATAGGCGATACGCTTGACGACCAGCGGCCGGCTTTCCGACGTGTTGTGCACGCTCAGCGTGACCGAGAAATCGGCGCGGACTTTGCCCTGGCTCATCGCAACGCTGGAATAAACCGGGACGTAGAACGAGCCGGCAACCGCAACGCTTTCGGTCGGCATCGCTGTAAGCGAGCCGGCGAAATTCTGTTCGATGCTGCCGGGTGGTTCGGCTAAGGCCGGGCCGGCCATGAGGGTCAGGGCGGCGAGAAGCACGCCGAGCGCGGCATTTGCCTGATTAAAACAGCGTTTGAAAGCGGACGAGACGATCTGCGGCATTCGCGTTCAATAACCTCTTGGTCCTCAGTCGTTCGCCAGTCTATCGCCGGCCGCCGCATTGGTCCAACCGGTGCGGGCCGTTCCTTCCCGCAACCGAGGCATGCGAATGCAAGGCCTTAAAGACTAGCGAAACCCGGCCAGTCCGGCTAATGCATCCCGGCATATAAAGACAGAGACTTTGGACGCATGGCGGATTCGGTTCAGGACGTGTTGCAGGCCTTTGCTAAGGGCGAGCTCGTCGTCGTCACCGACGATGAGGATCGTGAGGGCGAGGGCGATTTGATCGTTGCGGCGTCGCTGTGCACGCCGGAAAAGATGGCGTTCATCATCCGCCACACCTCCGGCATCGTCTGCGCGCCGATCACCCCCGACGATGCGCGGCGGCTGCGGCTCGATCCGATGGTCGCGCACAATGATTCCGCGCATACGACCGCCTTCACGGTCTCGATCGACTACAAGCCCGATGGCGGTACCGGTATCTCGGCCGAGGAACGCGCCTCCTGCTGCCGGGCGCTCGCCAATCCCAACGCCGGCGCCAATGATTTCGCGCGGCCGGGCCACATCTTTCCGCTGATCGCCCGCGACGGCGGCGTGCTCTTGCGCTCCGGCCACACCGAGGCCGCGGTCGATCTCTGCAAGCTCGCCGGGCTGCCGCCGGTCGGCGTTATCTCGGAACTGATGAACGACGACGGCACGGTCATGAAGGGCGAGCAGGTCGCCCGCTTTGCCGTCGCCAACCAACTCAAGCATGTCACCATCGCCGACCTGATCGCCTATCGCCAGGCACGCGAGAAGCTGATCGAGCGGATCTCGACCTTCACCACGGAAAGTCCGATCGGTACGCTGCAGGGCTATGCCTATCGCTCGCCGTTCGACGAGATCGCGCATGCCGCTTTCGTCTATAACGGCATCGGCGACGGCCGGAACGTGCTGACGCGGCTGCACAAGCCGAACATCGTCAAGGATATCTTCACCGGGGCGGCGCGCATGCAGTTGGTACTCAACCATTTCAAGCGGGCAGGGCGCGGCGTGCTGGTTTACCTGCGCGACGGCGCGGCCGGCGTTCCGGTCCAGCCGCTCGGCGAGCTCAAGTCCGCGGAGGCCGATCGCAACAGGCAATGGCGGGAGGTCGGCGTCGGCGCGCAGATCCTGCGCGACCTCGGCATCACCTCGATCGTCAATCTCACCTCGTCGGTGCATGACTACAAGGGCCTGTCCGGTTTCGGCATCGAGATCGTCTCCAACGAACGGCTTGAAGGCTGATCCTCCACGATCTAACTTGTGGGGGCCGCGCTGGATGCGTGCGGCCGTGACGCGAAAGGATTTTTCATGAGCGTGCGCCCCCAGACCAAAGACAAGCCGGCGGCGGCTGCTTTCCAGTGGGACGATCCGTTCCTGCTCGACGACCAGCTCACCGAGGACGAGCGCATGATCCGCGACACCGCGCGGGCCTATGCGCAGGACAAGCTGTTGCCTCGCGTGATCAAGGCCTATCTCGAGGAGAAGACCGACCGCGAGATCTTCAACGAGATGGGTGAGCTCGGCCTGATCGGCGTGACGCTGCCGGAGGAATATGGCTGCGCCAATGCGAGCTATGTGGCTTATGGCCTCGTCGCGCGCGAGATCGAGCGCGTCGACTCTGGCTACCGCTCGATGAACTCGGTGCAGTCGTCGCTGGTGATGTATCCGATCTACGCCTATGGCGACGAAATCCAGCGCAAGAAATACCTGCCGAAGCTCGCCACCGGCGAATGGGTCGGCTGCTTCGGCCTGACCGAGCCCGATGCCGGTTCCGATCCCGGCGGCATGAAAACGCGCGTCGAGAAGGTATCTGACGGCTACCGGCTCAACGGCAGCAAGATGTGGATTTCGAACGCGCCGATTGCCGACGTCTTCGTCGTCTGGGCGAAGTCGGCCGCGCATGACAACCAGATTCGCGGCTTTATCCTTGAGAAAGGCATGAAGGGCCTGTCGGCGCCGAAGATCGGCGGCAAGCTGTCGTTGCGCGCCTCCATCACCGGCGAAATCGTGATGGACAACGTCGTGGTGCCCGAAAGCGCGCTGCTGCCCAACGTCTCCGGCCTGAAGGGTCCGTTCGGTTGCCTCAACCGCGCCCGCTACGGCATCTCCTGGGGCGCGATGGGCGCCGCCGAAGACTGCATGCATCGCGCGCGGCAATACACGCTCGACCGCAAGCAGTTCAACCGGCCGCTGGCGGCGACGCAATTGGTGCAGAAGAAGCTTGCGGACATGGAGACCGAGATTGCGCTGGGCTTGCAGGCCAGCTTGCGCGTCGGCCGCCTGATGGACGAGGGCAAGATGGCGCCTGAGATGATCTCGATCGTCAAGCGCAACAATTGCGGCAAGGCGCTCGACATCGCCCGCATGTCGCGCGACATGCATGGCGGCAACGGCATTCAGATCGAATATCACGTGATGCGCCACACCGCGAATTTGGAGACCGTGAACACCTATGAGGGTACCCACGACGTTCATGCGCTGATCCTCGGCCGCGCCATCACGGGCATCCAGGCGTTTTCGTAAACCGCTTGCTCGTCATTCCGGGGCGATGCGAAGCATCGAACCCGGAATCTCGGGCCATCTTTTCCCTTACATTAAGATTCCGGGTCTGGCCCTGCGGGCCATCCCGGAATGACACAAGAAAACAGCCATGGCCGACGACGACATTCCCTTCAATCGCAACCTCCCGCTCAAGCCTGGCATCGTCGAGGAAGCTCGTCCCGGCGTGCGCCGTGTGCTCTGCGACAATCCGAGCCCGTTCACCTTTACCGGGACGGTCAGCTACATCGTCGGCAAGGGCAAGGTCGCGATCATCGATCCCGGCCCCGACAGCGAGGCGCATGCGAATGCGCTGCTCGAGGCTGTGCGCGGCGAGACCGTGACGCATATCTTCGTTACCCACACTCATCGCGACCATTCGCCGAACACCGGGCGGATCAAGGCCGCGACCGGCGGCACCGTCTATGCCGAAGGGCCGCATCGCGCCTCGCGGCCGCGCTACGAGAGTGAAAAGCACCAGCCGGAATCCGGTGCCGACCGCGACTTCCGGCCCGATGTCGCGGTCAACAGCGGCGACGTGATCGAAGGCGCCGGCTGGAAGCTGGAAGCTGTCGCGACGCCCGGCCACACCGCCAATCACATGGCGTTCGCCTGGCCCGAGCGGAAGATCAGTTTCGTCGGCGATCACGTCATGGGCTGGTCGACCTCGATCGTGGCGCCGCCTGACGGATCGATGGTCGACTACATGGCTTCGCTCGATCGGCTCGCCGCGCGGAGTGAGGATTTGTATTTCTGCGGCCACGGCCCGGAAATACCGGAAGGGCCGCGCTATGTGCGCTTCCTGATCCGCCATCGTCAGGCGCGCGAGGCCTCGATCCTGCACAGGCTCGCCAAGGGCGAGACCGATATCCCGAGCATGGTGCGTGCGATCTATATCGGCATCGACCCGCGGCTGATGAATGCGGCTGGCTTCTCCGTGCTGGCGCATCTCGAAGATCTGGTCGCGCGCGGCGTGGTCACGACCGACGGCGACCCGGTCATTGATGGGATGTACCGGTTGGCGTCGACGAACTGAGCGAGATTCCGGGTCCGCGCTAAGGCGCGTCCCGGAATGACGTGCTTTCGCACGTCATTTCTTCACCGTCTTCGCCGGTCCCTTCGGCGTCGGCGGCGGGATCTTCTTGACAGGTTTCAGTGCATCGGCTTCTGCGGCCGTGCTCAAATCGTCGATGAATTTCGTCACGCGCGTGGCGTTGCTGCCGAGGTCACTCTCGAAATAGCGCGAGGAGGAACGGATATCGACCCGCGACTCGTCGCCATCGGGCATGACGCGTATCGACACGTCCTCGCGAAAACCCATGATCGGTGTGCGCGCCACCGCCTCGATGCGGCCGATGCGGCGCGGCGGCTGCGGCGGGCGCTCATCGATCACGATCCATTTGCGCTTGGTGACCAGCGCCAGTGCGAGCGCGTAGGCGCGCTCGGCCGGAATCTCGACCTGGATCGGCTCGATGTCGGGCCAGGCCTGCCGCTGCTGCTCGGCGGAATACAGGCCCGCATACACCGCCGTGTTGGCGCCGTCGCTGGCGCGCAGCCGCGCCAGCGCCTCGAAGCGAGGCGGGTCGATCGGATCGGTGGTGATGTCGTGGATCGCCGGCAGCTTGCGGTACTGCAAAGCGAGATAGGCGGGATAGGCGAGCAAGACCGCATCGATCATGAAAGCGATCAGGATGCGCGCCATGCCACGCGTGCCGTTCTGCCAGATCGCGGCAAAGCCCGCGAGCCCGATCAGGATCGAGAGCGCGGCGCAGCCGAGCGCGCCGAAGAACGTGGCAATGGCCGGCTTCATCTCCAGGAAGCCGAAGCGCACGATCAGGATCGAAACCACCACCGCGATCACCGAGAACACCGCGAGGTTGCGGGCCCAGGTGGCGAGGCCTGAGACCGGTTCCGATTGATAGGGAGCAGAGAACCTGCGGGCCATTGCTGAATAGGTCTGGGTTGTGGTTGGCCGGACGAAAAGCGCCCCGGCGCCTCATGGCAGACCACGCCGTTGCGGCAAATTCAAGGGACTTTTGCCCGACCAAACTCAGGTCGTCATGCCCGGGCTTGTCCCGGGCATCCACGTCTGTCTGCACGCAAAACGAAGTCGTGGATGGCCGGGTCAAGCCCGGCCATGACGAGAGGCCTTACGCTGCCGCGTTCGGGAAGCGGTAGCTCTTGAAGGTCTCGCGCAGTGCGGTCTTCAGTATCTTGCCGGTCGCCGTGTGCGGAATGCCTTCGACGAATGCGACGTCGTCGGGCATCCACCATTTGGCGATCTTGCCATCCATGAACTTCAGGATTTCCTCGCGGGTCGCCTTCTGCCCCGCCTTGAGCTGCACAATCAAGAGCGGCCGCTCATCCCATTTGGGATGATAGATGCCGATGACAGCGGCCTCCGCCACCGCGGGATGGCCGACCGCGAGATTCTCGAGATCGATCGAGGAAATCCATTCGCCGCCGGACTTGATCACGTCCTTGGAACGGTCGGTGATCCGCATATAGCCGTGCTGGTCGATGGTGGCGACGTCGCCGGTGTCGAAGAAACCGTCCTCGTCGAGGATGTTGGTGTCGACCCGGAAATAGGCCTTGGCGACCGCAGGCCCGGAGACCTTGAGGCGGCCAAAGGTCTTGCCATCCCAGGGCAGCTCCTTGCCGGCATCGTCGGTGATCTTCATCTGCACGCCGTAAGGCGGAAAACCCTGGGTCTGCAGGATGTCGAGCTGCTCGTCGCCTTCGAGACTGGAGAACGGCGGCTTCAACGCGGCAAGCGTGCCGAGCGGGCTCATCTCGGTCATGCCCCAGGCGTGACGCACGACGACGCCCATGTCGACGAAGGCCTTGATCATCGAGCGCGGCATCGCCGAGCCGCCGCACACCACGAATTCGAGCAGCGGCAGTTTCAGATTGTTGGCGGCCATGTGCTGCAGCAGCATCAGCCACACCGTCGGCACGCCGGCGGTATGGGTGACCTTCTCGGTCTCGAGCAATTCGTAGACCGAAGCGCCGTCGAGCTTCATGCCAGGCATGACCAGCTTGGTGCCCATGGCCGGCGCGGAGAATGCGATGCCCCAGCTGTTGGCGTGGAACAGCGGTACGACCGGCAGCATGACGTCGCTGGCGGAGGTGCCGAGCGCGTCCTTTGCATTGGCCATGAAGGAGTGGATGACGTTGGAGCGGTGCGAATACAGCACCCCCTTGGGGTCGCCCGTGGTGCCCGAGGTGTAGCACATCGCGGCTGCGGTGTTCTCGTCGAAGTCTTTCCACTCGAACTTGCCGTCGGCCTGCGCCAGCCATTCCTCATAGGCGATGGCGTTCTTCAGCGTGGTCTGCGGCATGTGCGCCTTGTCGGTCAGCACGATGTAGCGCTCGACGCTCGGGACCTTATCGGCGATCTTTTCCAGCATCGGCACGAAGGTGGTATCGACCATCACCACGCGGTCGCCGGCGTGGTTGAGGATCCAGGCGATCTGTTCCGGGAACAGGCGCGGGTTGACTGTATGGCTGATCGCGCCGATGCCCATGATGCCGTACCAGCATTCGAGATGGCGCCAGGTGTTCCAGGCGATGGTGGCGACGCGGTCGCCGAGCTTGATGCCGTCGCGCTGCAGCATCTGCGACAGTTTCAGTGCGCGCTTGTGAATTTCGGCGTAATTGGTGCGGACAATCGGGCCCTCGATCGAGCGCGTCACGACCTCCTGGGTGCCGTGATACTTTGCCGCGTGCTCGATGATCCGGTGACACAGCAAAGGCCAGTCTTGCATCAAACCCAGCATACATTCCCTCCCGCCTGGTGTTGCCCGCGCGTCCGTTTTTTACGGTCCGGCGACGTGATCGTGGAATTGACATGAAGCTTAGCGCGGAGAAAGGGCGGCGAAAATGGGCTTATGGCAGCATCTGGCGGGGTGGGGCGGCAATGGTTACCGCTACCGTCATGTTTTCTGCGCAAGGCTCCGCCGCGACCCCAAAACCGTTTCCTCTGGACGGCTTGTTCGGCAGCAGCCCGCCGCGGCTGCGCGGCAGCGTGCGCGCGGCAAAGGTGCCGTTGCCCCGGCCGCGCCCGGCCGAGGCCCCGCAGGCTGCGCCCGATAATGCCAGGGCCACGCCCGCCGAGCCCGAGAAGACCGCCGAGCCACCCAAGGCGCCCGAGCCGTCCGCCTGCCGCGTGGCGCTGACCGAGGAGATCGCCATCGCGCCCTCGATTCCCGACATCCGTGGCGCCGGTGGCTGCGGCGGCGAGGATCTGGTCAGGCTGGAAGCGATCGTGCTGCCGAACAAGCATCGGGTCGTGGTGACGCCGCCTGCGACCCTGCGCTGCAAAATGGCGTCGGAGATTGCCGATTGGGTCCGCACCGACGTTGTCGGTCTTGCCGCGCCGCTCGGCAGCGAGCCCACGGTGCTCGACAATTTCGATTCCTATGAATGCCGCAGTTTCAACCGCATTCCCGGCGGGCATCTGTCCGAGCATGGCCGGGCCAATGCGCTCGACGTGCGTGCCATCAAGCTCGCCAATGGCAAGTCGATCGAGCTGACTGACCGCGCCGTGCCGCGCGACCTGCGCGAGCGCTTCCTGCATTCGGTCTGCGCGCGCTTCACGACCGTACTCGGTCCGGGCTCCGACTGGTACCACGAGGAGCACATCCATCTCGACCTGATGGAGCGGCGCAACAACTACAAGATCTGCCAGTGGAACGTGTGGGACCCGTTGCCGAAGGTCGCGCCCTTGATGCCGGCAGCAAGGCCCGACGAGGCTCCGCCGCGCGAGGTCGCCGGCAAGGCCGACACGGACAAGAGCGACAAGGGCGATGCCAGCGAGCCAAAGGCGAGCGAGGACGCCACGCCTGCGCCGGCCAAGCCTTCAACAAACAAGCCCGCAACAAAAAAGCGCCGGTGAAAACCGGCGCTTTTGATTTCATCGCGGAGGCTTGCGGCTATTGCGCCATCGGTCCGCCATGGCCGCCGCCCTGCAGGGCCATCTGCGAGTTGAAAGGCGAGTCGCCCTTCTTGGGGTCGAGCACGACGACGATGGTGCCGACTTTCACGCGGTTATAGAGGTCGATCGCGTCCTCATTGGTGAGGCGGATGCAGCCCGAGGAGATCGATGCGCCGATATATTCCGGCTGGTTGGTGCCGTGAATCCGGAACAGCGTGTCCTTGCCGCCCGAATACAGATACATCGCGCGCGAGCCCATCGGATTGTCCGGTCCCGGCGCCACGAAAGTCGGAACGCCAAGACGCGAGATCTCGCCGGGCGTCGGATGCCAGGGCGGCCATTCGGTCATGTTGCCGATCTTGGCGATGCCCGACCATGCCATCGCTTCCTCGCCAACGGTGATGCCATAGCGGATCGCCTGGCCATCTTTCAGCACGAAATAGAGATAGTGATTGTCGGAATCGACCACGATCGAGCCGGGCGCTTCCTTGCGGTGATACTCGACGATCGCGCGCCGGAACGGTTCTGCGACCGGCGAGTTGGTGTACTTGATCTTCGCGAGATATTCCTTGTCGCGCGGCTTGAAGTTGGCGGTGTTGGTCGCCTCGTAGGTCGCGGCCTGCATGCAGCCCGTCAGCATCAGACCGGCGGCCAGAATTGCGAATTTTGCTTTCAGCGACGACATGATGTCTTCCAAATTGAAAAGCGCGCTGGCAGCACTGACTCTGCGCCCCAAACGCCACGATTTCGTTAAGCCCATTATCGTCGAAATCCGCCGTAATTCCAGCGCTTAGAGGCTTGTCCAGCGCTGCTGGAGACAACCTGTGGCCTTTTTGCCGCAACATTTTCCGATTCCGGCTGTTTCTTGGGCAAAGCTCGCGGGCAACGCCGAATCAGTGCCACGATGCCGCCTTGGGAGCGCCACAAAGGGTGAACTGAGGGTTAACAAGCCCCGTCATCAAACGCCCGTGCGAACTGAGCTAAGTCCCAAAAGCCGATCCCGCAGCTCCCGGAGTCCCCATGTTTTCGGTGTTTGTTCCCTCCGAGACCTCCCTCAAGAAAGCCGTCATCGAGGACATCTCCAGGCTGCCCGACAACGCGGTCTGGGTCGACCTCGTCAAGCCCACCGCGGCCGAAGACAGGGCGGTCGAGAAGCTCGCGGGGATCGCGGTGCCGACGCGGGAAGACATGCAGGAGATCGAAATCTCCAGCCGGCTCTATATCGAGAACGGCGCCCGCTACATGACGGCGACCTTGATGTGCAATTCCGACACCGACATGCCGAAGACCACCGCTGTCACCTTCATCCTCGGCGATCATCGCCTGGTGACGGTGCGCTACGACGATCCGAAGCCGTTCGCACTGGTCGAGAACAAGCTGTCGCGAACCTGCTCGCCCGGCATCACCGGCGAGATGGTGCTGATGGAATTGCTGGACGCGGTGATCGACCGCTGCGCCGACATTCTCGAGCGCATCGGCGCCGACGTCGACACCGGTCTCCCACGAGATCTTCGAGCCCGAGAGCGAGCGCCACGGCAATGCCAAGCGCTACTCGCAGATCCTGATCGCGATCGGCCGCAAGGGCGACTTGACCTCGAAAGTGCGCGAGAGCCTGGTCTCGATCGGGCGCCTGGTCGCCTTCCTGTCGGCGGTGATCGAGGGCGTCAAATGGACCAAGGACATGCGCGAGCAGCTCAAGACCATGCAGCGCGACGTGTCCTCGCTGACCGACCACGCCTCCTATTTGTCGAACAAGATCACCTTCGTGCTCGACGCCATGCTCGGCGTGGTCAATCTCGAGCAGAACAACATCATCAAGCTGTTCTCGGTCATGGCGGTCGTGCTGATGCCGCCGACCCTGATCGCCTCGATCTACGGCATGAACTTCAAGATGATGCCGGAGCTGGAATGGGAGCACGGCTACACCTTCGCGCTGGTCGCGATGGTGTTCGCGGCGATCGTTCCCTACTGGATATTCAAGTGGAAGAAGTGGCTGTGAGACGCGGTTAAGTCCGAACCGGTTAACCCAAATGAAAGTCAGGGAAATCATTCGGATTCTGGAAGAGGACGGGTGGTTCTTGGTCGGAACACGCGGCAGTCACCGGCAATACAGGCATCTGGTTCGGCCCGGGCGCGTTACCGTGGCCGGCAAGCCGTCCGATGATCTTGCGCCGGGCACGCTGAATAGTATCCTGAAGCAGGCCGGCCTGAAGGAGCGGCACTAATGCGATACGCGGTCGTCATCGAAAAAGCAGAAGCCAATTATTCGGCCTATGTGCCGGACCTCCCCGGCTGCGTGGCGACCGGGGAAACCGTTGCGGACGTTGAGAAGGAAATCCGCGATGCGATCCGCTTCCATATCGAAGGATTGCAGGCCGACGGCATAGCTGTTCCTGAGGCCACCAGCATCGCTGAATATGTCGAGACCTGACCGCTTCCGTCCGCCTCAACCCCTCCGGTAAAATTTGAGCGTTGCCCTGAACGCTTGATCCAAACTTCTCTGCGATAACTTGCCCGAGCTGATCGCACGAGAAGCGTGCGCGAACTTCGCAGTCGATCAGGCTCAACAAAACGCTAAGGCGTGCGAAGAAAACGCGCCTTGGCCATGAGGGCTGCAATGGTTGAGAAACACATAATGTCGTCGCCGAATGTCGTCGACCTCGCGCGCTACCGCCGTCGTGCCGACGGCTCACCGTCGCTCGCGATCAGCCCGCGCCTGTGCCGGCATTGCGGCGCCGCGCTGATGGAAGGCGAGCACGAGGACGAGTGCTCCAGCGCTGTCAATGTCGATGTGGCGCAGCTGCGCTGGCAGGCCGCGCAGATTCTGCGTGGGATCATCTAGGGCATGATCCGGAAAAGTGTGAAGCGGTTTTCCCTCGCGACAAACGCGGTACGCGTTTGCGCGGAGATCATGCCCCAACCTAAAGACGCCGCGCGACGCTGGCGGCTGACATCAGCGTCTCCTTCAGAGCGCCGTCCCGGCTGAACCGCAGCAGCCGTGCTTCGATGTCGGCCAGCATCGCCTCTGCCTTGTCGCCGAGCGCCGCGGGCGAGGATGAAGAGTGCGTCAGCACACGCCGGGCAAGATCGGTCGCGCCTATCTGATGTGTGGCCTTGACCATGATCGTGTCGACGACGCCAAATCCAAGTGGGCCGAGAACATCATTCGGATTGCGGTGCGCGTGCTCACCCTTGCGCGAGCCCACCAGCAACTCCTCGTCCGACCAACGACGGCGTGCCGCGTCGTACTCCTCCAGCCACGGATTGCTGCCGTCGCGTGCCGAGAACGAGGAGCAGATCACGATCGCGCCGCCGGGCGCGACCAGCCGCGCAAACACCGGACCGAGCGCGCTGTGGTCCATCCAGTGCAAGGCGCGGCCGATGGTGACGACGTCGAAGTTGCCGATATCGGCAGGCAGGTCCTCGGCTCTGCCTTCGATGAAAGTTATGTCAGCGCCGGCGCGTTTGGCGGCGGCCCGCGCCGCCGCGAGCATCGCAGGCTCCGGGTCGACACCGACCACGCGGCCGACATGGGGCGTGAAGCCGAGCGCCAGCACACCTGGTCCGGTGCCGAGATCAATCAGCGCGTGCCGCTTGTCGAGATTGAGCCTCGCGACGACCTCGCGAAAAAACTCAGCCGGGTAGGGCTGCCGGTACTGCTCGTAGAATTCGGCTGTGGTGGCGAAGCGTCCCATGCGGCGAGCCTAATCCCTCGTCGCCACCGCCGCTACATGGCATGGATCACATCCGCGCATCAACGTGCCGCGGCGAGCAGGAACGTCCGGGTCGGCCCAAGGCTGCGAATGTCGATCGCACCACGCTCCTCCATGATGAAGGCGTCGCCGACCAGCAAATGCCAGGCTTCCGAAACCTGTACGCGGTTCGGCAGGCTGTGCGATTCCATGCGCGAAGCGACATTCACGGCATCGCCCCAGACGTCGTAAGTGAAACGGGTGTCGCCGATGATCCCCGCGGTGGCGCTGCCGGTGTGAATACCGATGCGAAGCGGCAGCCTGTGGCCGCCGAGCGGCGGGCGCGTCTGCTGGAGCTGCAGCATGTCCTGTGCGGCTCGCCCAACCGCGATCGCCTGGGCGCGCGGATCGCCGTTGAGCCCGCCGACCGCCATGTAACAATCGCCGATGGTCTTGATCTTCTCGATCCCGTGCGCCGCGCACAACGCGTCGAAGGCGCGCACCATGTCGTCGAGATAGTCGATCACCGCCTCCGGCGGCAGGTCGCGCGCGGCATTGGTGAAGCCGACCAGATCGGCAAACAGCACGGTGAGACCCTCGATGCGGTCGGCGATCCGCTCCTCCCGGCCTGAGGTCAGCCGCGCCACAATCGACGGCGGGAACACGGTTTCGACCAGGAGCGTTGCGCGGACATGCTGGCCCTCGAGCTCGATCTCCGCGCGCCGGAGCGTTGCGAGTGCAAAGAAGATCGTGATCGTCATGACGAGCAGGGCATTGAAGAGGGTCTGCGCCGCGATGATTTCCCGCAAACGATGGTCTTGGGGTGCGAAAAGCCCTTCTGCTGGTGCCAGCGTAACCGATATCAAAAGTCCTGCGGCCGACAGCACGAACCACGGCATGTAGCGTCGCCAGTTCTCGATACCGAAGACGGGCAGCAGCACCGCGGTCAGCGTGTAATAGAGGTAGATCTGGCTGTCGCGGCCGTAGGCGAATGCCAGCCACAGCGTGCCGAAAATGTCGATCATTGCGATGGCAACCCCGCCGAGATTGTCGCTGAGGCGATGCATGCGGGGAATCTGCAAGGCAATGACGATCAACAGCGCGATCACTGCGTGTGCGGGCAGAAGAGCCCGGAGTTCAAAAACTGACGCCACCAGGATGTTGGTGGCGGCATTGAGAATCGAGAAATACGTGAAGATATTGACGAGCCGCTGGCGGCGGGCAACCTGCGGATCGTGGCTGACGATCCCCTGTGTCGCCAGTCGGTCCATCCATTCCGGCAAGTAGACTCTTGGCGGCTCATGGCCGCGGATCAGATCGGTCAGTCTCGACATGGGCGCCCCGCACGGTTCGCGGAGAGCATAGCCTTTCCTTGCCGATCTTCTCAATTCATCTACGCTGCTTGAGTTACTCACGCGGAGCCAGCCATGATCCCGCCGTTCGAACAGCGCGACGACCTGCTGAAGGGTTTTGCCAAGGCGCTGTTTCGCCGCGACCTGGATGCGCTCTATGCGGTGGTGACGCCGGATTTCCTGTGGAGCTTTCACGACGGATTGTCGGTGACGAAGGCGCTGGTCGGCCGCGCGCAAATCCTCGCGCATCTGGAGGCGCAGAAGGAGCTGTTCTCGTCACAACGGTTCGAGGACGTGGCCTATCACCATTGTCCCGATGTGAGCTTCATGACCTGCCGCATCGACGAGACGATGCGCGCCTCCGGCGAGAAGCGCGCGCAGCGCGGCGTCGAACTCTACCGTTTCAGGGACGGCAAGTTGGCGCTGAAGGATGTCTATCGGAAGCCGATTGCGGGGTGAGCAGTCGCGCTTACACGTGCTGCCCGCCGTTGATATGGATCTCGGCGCCGTTCACGTAGGAGCTCGTCTCCGTGCACAGAACGTAGATGATCTTGGCGACCTCGTCGGGCGTGCCGAGCCGATGCAACGGGATATCGTCCTCGACAATCTTCTCGGTGCCGGGCGACAGGATCGAGGTGTCGATCTCGCCGGGCGCGATCGCGTTGACGCGGATGCCGTGGCGACCGAAATCGGAGGCCATCTCGCGGGTCAGTGAAGCCAGGGCCGCCTTGGAGGTGGCATAGGCGGCGCCCGCGAACGGGTGCACACGGCCGCCGGCAATCGAGGTGACGTTGACGACCGAGCCCTTTGCCGTCTTCAACTCCTCGATCAGCCCGCGCGCCATCATGATGGGCGCGAAGAAGTTGACGCGGAACACATGGCTCCAGGTGTCGACGTCGGTCTCGATCGTACCCAGCCGCGTGCCCCCTGAACCCTTTGGCGAAATCGCCGCGTTGTTGACCAGCGCATGCAGCGCGCCGCCCTCGAGCCGCCGGCGGATTTCCCCGATCGCACGCGTGGTGTCGCCATGGTCGGCGAGGTCGACCTGGATGTGATCCTCAGGCCCAGCGTCCCACGGGCAGTCCTCGGGAAACGGATGCCGCGAGCAGGTGAGGACCCGCCAGCCGGCCGAGGAGAAACGGATCACCGTGGCGTGCCCGATACCGCGGCTGGCGCCGGTCAGGAGCAGCGTGCGCCGTGGATGGTTGGCAGAAGGGGTCGCCATGTCGCTCCTTGCGCTGCGTCAGGGATAGAGCCGCGTCTTGGTCCAGGCGCCAGCCGGCGTCTCGCGGTTGAACTCGATGCGGTCGTGCAGGCGGAACGGGCGGTCGTGCCAGAATTCGAAACGCAGCGGCGCGATCCGCCAGCCGCTCCAGCCCGGCGGCCGCGGCACCTCGCCGATCAAATATTTCGCGGCGAACTTGGCGATCGCCTGCTCGAAAGCGAACCGGCTTTCCAGCGGCTGCGATTGCTTGCTCGCCCAGCAGCCGAGTTGCGCCTGTTTCGGCCGGGTGGCGAAATAGGCGTCGGCTTCGGCTTCCGTCACCGGCGACACGTTGCCGCGGATGCGGACCTGCCGGCGCAGTGACTTCCAGTGAAAAAGTAACCCGGCTTTAGGATTTATAGCGAGCTCGCGGCCCTTGGGGCTGGCGACGTGGCTGTAAAACACGAAATCCGGAGGCGTCATAGCCCTTCATCAGCACCATCCGGACGTCAGGCAGGCCGTCTGCGTCGACGGTGGCGAGCGACATGGCGTTGGGATCGTTCGGCTCGGCCTTGACGGCTTCCGCAAACCACTCGGCGAACAGGGCGAAAGGTTCCCCGGCTTGCGTGAAATCACCGGATGTTAAGGGTGATCGGTCTTTAATGGAGGTCGTGTCGGTCATGTCCGGAGTCCGAGTTTGCGTGCGTCCGCGGCCCTTAGCGTGCTGCAGCCCGCCCTATATAGGGCATGGGGCCGCGTTGGCCTATCGGCGTTGGCGGCCCGGGGGGCTGCTGTTACAGCGATTCTGATCGGCCTTGGCGCCGGCGGCTGCAGTTTTTCGCGCAGCGGCGGCGATGGGCCATTCGCCAAGATGGGCGACAGCGAGGTCACGGGGTCGATCGGCGATCCCTCCGGTCCTCTCCCGACCGATGCCGACATGGCCTTTGCCCGCAACGCCGCCTCCGACGTGCTGACCAAGGGCGACAAGGATTCCAGCCAGCCCTGGTCGAACCCCGACACCGGGGCGCGCGGCTCGGTGACGCCACTGGCGCAGGCCTATACCAGCGATGGCGGGCGGACCTGCCGTGATTTCCTGGCAAGTTACGTCAACGGCAAGACCGAGAGCTGGCTGCAGGGCGCGGCCTGCCACAGCGGCAATGGCCGCTGGGAAATTCATACGCTGAAGCCGTGGCGGCGGGGTTGATTTACCCCGTTGCAAAAATGCAACTGAATCACCAGATGAAGAACAAAGCGGCTTACCCGCGATTGGTCTATCATCTGATTTTCCCTGAAGGAGACGTGTGGGATGCGCGACCCCTATGAGGTCTTGGGGGTGCCGCGGAGCGCCAGCGCTGCGGCCATCAAGAGCGCCTATCGCAAGCTCGCCAAGAAGCATCACCCCGACAGCAACAAGAACGATCCGAAGGCCGCCGCGCGCTTCTCCGAGATCAATACCGCCAACGAAATCGTCGGCGATGAGGATAAGCGCAAGCAATTCGATCGCGGCGAGATCGACGGCGACGGCAAGCCGCGCTTCTCGGGCTTTCCGGGCGGTGGTAGCGGCCGTGCGGGTGGCCCGGGCGGGTTCGAGAGCCACAGCTTCCGCACCGGTCCTGGCGGCGGTTTCAGCGCGGGCGGTGGCGCCGGCGCCGGCGGCTTCGAGGACATCCTCAACAGCATGTTCGGCGGCGCTCAGGCGCGGGCTCGCGGTGGTACGCGCGGCGGCAGCCCCTTTGAATTCGAGGGCGGCGGAATCGGCATCGATCTCGACGTCAATGTCGCGATGTCGGTGTCGCTGGAGGAGGCGGTCAAGGGCGGCGAGAAGCGGGTGCGGTTGCCGAACGGCAAGGAGCTCAACGTCAAGGTTCCTGCTGGCGTCACCGAGGGCCAGCAGATCCGCCTGCGGGGCCAGGGCGAGACCGCGGCCGGTCATCCGCCCGGCGATCTCCTGATCACCATCAACATCGCGCCGCATCCCTTCTTCAAGGTCGACGGCAGCGATCTCCGCGTCGACCTGCCGATCACGCTCTATGAGGCGGTGCTTGGGGCCAAGGTGCGGGTGCCGACGCTCGGCAGCGCGGTGGAACTCTCGATACCCAAAAATACGTCGAGCGGGCGGACCTTCCGCCTGAAGGGCAAGGGCTTGCCGAAGCCGACGGGAACTCCCGGCGACCTCTATGTCACCACAGAGATCAAGCTACCGGACGGGAACGATTCCCAGCTTGAGGCTTTGATGCAATCGTGGCTGGAGGGGCACCCTTATAATCCGAGAAAAGATCTCGGCTAAAACCGAAACCATATGCATTCAGGATCGTAGCTATCCCCTTTCGGGGCATGTTCCCGGAAACGGTGCGGCCTTGAGAGGGGGACCAGCGCGGTACAAAACCCCAACTCAAGGCCGCGTGCGTCGATCGGCGGATCGAACGCTTCTCATTTTCTCGTGATCATCCGGTGCGATAATGAGACGCACCCATGGTTGATTTAAGAATTTCAGTGTCCGAATTGGGACACCGCCTTTGACGTTTCGCCAAAGCGCTTTCTCGAAAAATCCGGGCGCAAAAATCCTTACCGCAGCCTGCTTAGGCCGAGCCCGGTTATCAGATGATGCTTGTAATGCCCTGCAATTGACTCAATTGCAGCGCGACCGGCGGCGCGCGCTCTTCACCTCTCCCCGCTCTTTGCGGGGAGAGGTCGCCGCGCCCTTGCGCGGCGGGTGAGGGGCCGAGCGCAACAGAAGTCCGAACAACGTTGGTCCCGACTCGAAGAAGGTTCAAGACGGAGTCGGTTGGATTTGAAATTTGGGATCGAGCGTGCCTTGCCCCTCACCCGCCGCCTTCGCTGCGCTCAGGCGTCGACCTCTCCCCGCAATGCGGGGAGAGGTGAGAGAAGCTACCCGCCGTTCTTCTCGCCCTTGTCGGCCTGGTCGTAGACCAGGCGTGCGACCTGCGCGAGGCGCTCGCGATCGCTGCTGCCGGAGACGACATAACCGACGCCGCGGTCGGCCCAGAATATCGCGCCGTCCTTGTCCTGCGCGGTGTAGCGCATCTGCGTCGTCTCGGTGGCCGCCTTGGCGGTGTAGACCGTGAAGCGTTCGCCGGAGGCGCTCTCATACATCAGGAACGAGGCGGGGCCGGTCGGACCCGGCAACAGCCGGCCGCCGACCAGCTTCAGGCCGGTCGCGTCGAGTTCGGGCGCGCGCACGGTCCAGCCGCAACGCTTGGTCAGCCATTGCTGCAGATGCGCGCGCTCATTGCCGGGCACCTCGACGGGATGGCGCACCTCGACGACATAGAGGCGATGCGCGTCGAGCGCGTCATCGGTGAACATCTGGAAGCTTGAGGGCGAGGCGGTCGCGCCATGCGCGATCCAGCCGGTGCCGCCGCCGGCGACAAAGGCGAGTAGCGACGCCGCGATCGCGCCATAGAGCCACCGGCGCGGTTGCTGCACCAGACGCTCGAGCTCGAGCCGCTTCGGCACCGGCTCGTTGACCACGGAGTCGTAACGGGCGTGCAGGGCGTCCGCCATCGCGCGCCATGATTGCACCCGCTCGGCATCCTCCGGATGCGTTGCAAGCCACGCCTCGACGTCGCTGCGGCGCTCGGCCGGCAGCTCGTTGTCGACGTAAGCGTGAAGCTCGTCCTCGGTGACGGGAATGTTTCGGTCAGTCATTGTCGTCGTCTCTGTCTAATTCCCTAACGAAATGATCCATGCATAACGCTTGCCAGTGTACCTTCACTTAACTCGACGCTATTTCACCCGGCGCAAGGCCGGCCGCTCGCCTTCCAGCGAGGCCTTAACATGGGCACGGGCGCGAGCAAGCCGTGACATAACGGTGCCGATCGGCACGCCCTGGATGTCGGCCACCTCGCGGTAACTCAGTCCTTCCAGCATCACCAACAGCAGCACCGCGCGCTGCTCCTCCACCAGTGTCGACAGCGCACGCGCGATGTCGCGGCCCTCGGCCTCGGTGCCGCTGGCGTCGGGATTGTTCTCGATCAGCGGCATGAATTGCGGCCGCCGCGCCAGCGAGCGGCGGCGGTTCTTGTTGAGGTTGGTCAGGATCGTGTAGAGCCAGCTCCTGACGTCGCCACCGAGAAACAGTTTTTCCGAACGTAGCGCGCGCACCAGCGTGTCCTGCACCAGATCGTCGGCGATATCGGCATCGCGCGCGAGCGCGCGCGCATAGCGGCGCAGCGCCGGGATCATGGCTTCGACACTCTGACGAAACGCGCTCATGCAAGCTCGGTGTTACCGTCGAATCTTGTTCACATCCAACATAACACCCGAATCATCGGCCTATTCCGTGTTTCCGGAAGTGGGGTAAACGGCCGCACAGGGTACCGATTCGGGCTGTACCGGCATGATTAGCTGGTGTAGCCAAACGTCCAAGCAGGGACATCGGTGGACGGTCGAATGGCGCAGAATTCCTCCCTCATGCAAGGCAAGCGCGGCGTGGTGCTCGGCGTCGCCAATAGCCGCTCGATCGCCTGGGGTATTGCCAAGGCATGCCGCATGGCAGGCGCCGAGGTCGCGTTGACCTGGCAGGGCGATGCGCTGAAAAAACGCGTCGAGCCGCTGGCGGCCGAACTCAACGGCATGCTGCTCGGCCATTGCGACGTCACCGATCCCGCGACCATCGACGCGGCGTTCGACGTCGTGAAGCAGAAATGGGGCAAGATCGATTTCGTCGTGCATGCCATCGCCTTCTCCGACAAGGATCAGCTCGACGGCCGCTATCTCGAAACCACCGCCGACAATTTCAGCAAGACCATGCTGATCTCCTGCTACTCGCTGACCGCGATCGCGCAGCGCGCGGAGAAGCTGATGACCGATGGCGGTTCGATCCTGACGCTCACTTACTACGGCGCCGAGAAGTGGATGCCGCATTACAACGTCATGGGCGTGGCCAAGGCCGCGCTCGAAGCCAGCGTGCGCTACCTTGCAGCCGATCTCGGCGAGAAGGCCATCCGCGTCAACGCCATCTCGGCGGGTCCGATCAAGACGTTGGCTGCCTCCGGCATCGGCGACTTCCGCTATATCCTGAAGTGGAACGAGTACAATTCGCCGATGCGCCGCACCGTGACCATCGAGGAAGTCGGCGACAGCGCGCTGTACTTGCTGTCGGACCTCTCGCGCGGCGTCACCGGCGAGGTGCATCATGTCGATTCCGGCTATCACGTGGTCGGCATGAAGCGTCCCGACGCGCCCGACATCACGCTGGCGAAGGACTAGTTCGCACTCTCCATGCCCGCGCCTGTCATCTACTATATCCGCCACGGCGAGACGGCGTGGAACGCGGACGGGCGGCTGCAGGGCACGCAGGACACCGCGCTCAACGAACTCGGCCGGAGCCAAGCGGTGCAGTCCGGGCAGATCCTCGCTGACCTGCTGGCGCGCGACGGTCGCGATAAATCGCAAATCCCGTATCTGTCGAGCCCGCAATTGCGTGCGCGCACGACCATGGAGCTGATGCGCTGTGCGCTGAATTTGCCGCCGCTGATTTATGCGACCGACGATCGGCTGCGCGAGATCGGCTATGGCCAGTGGGAAGGCTCGACCCTGGCGGAGATGCAGGCCGCCGACCCCACCTTCTTCGCAAAACGTCTTGCCGACAAATGGGGCGTAGCTCCGGAGGGCGGCGAGACCTACGCGGCGGTGCAGCGGCGCATGCGCGAGTGGTACGATTCTGTTCGCGGTGACATGGTGGTGGTCGCGCATGGCGGCACGGCGCGGGCGCTGATGGTGTCGCTCGGCTTCGAGACGCCCGAAAGCGCCTCCGGCCTGCCCATCGCGCAGGGCGCGGTCTATGTGTTCGGCGACGGGGGCTTGAAGAAGTATAGTTAATCGCACGAGCCGCCATGGCCGGGCTTGTCCCGACCATGACGGGGCGTTACGAACACACCATGTCCCACAACACGTTCGGCCACCTGTTCCGCGTCACCACCTTTGGCGAAAGCCATGGGGTTGCGATCGGCTGCGTGGTCGACGGCTGCCCGCCGCTGATCCCGCTCATCGAGGCCGACATCCAGCGCGATCTCGATCGCCGCCGGCCCGGTCAGTCGCGCTTCACCACGCAGCGGCAGGAGCCGGACACGGTGAAGATCCTCTCCGGCGTGATGGCGCATCCCGAAAGCGGCATGCAGGTGACGACAGGCACGCCGATCGCGCTGTTGATCGAGAACACCGACCAGCGCTCGAAGGATTATTCCGAGATCAAGGACAAGTTTCGTCCCGGCCACGCCGACTTCACCTATGAAGCCAAGTACGGCCTGCGCGATTATCGCGGCGGCGGCCGCTCGTCGGCACGCGAGACTGCGATGCGCGTCGCGGCCGGCGCGATCGCGCGCAAGATTTTGCCAGAGGTCACCGTGCGCGGCGCGCTGGTGCAGATGGGCCCGCACCGCATCGACCGGAGCAAATGGGATTGGGAGGAGGTCGGGAAGAATCCGTTCTTCTGCCCCGACAAGGACAAGGCCGCGTTCTTCGAGGACTATCTCGACGGCATCCGCAAGAGCGGCTCATCGATCGGCGCCGTGCTCGAGATCGTGGCCGAAGGCGTGCCGGCGGGCCTCGGCGCGCCGATCTATGCCAAGCTCGATGCGGACCTCGCCGCCGCCTTCATGAGCATCAATGCGGTGAAGGGCGTCGAGATTGGCGCCGGCTTTGCTGCCGCCGAACTCTCGGGCGAGGAAAACGCCGACGAGATGCGGATGGGCAATCAGGGCCCGAAATTTCTGTCCAACCATGCCGGCGGAATTCTCGGCGGCATCTCGACCGGCCAACCGGTGGTGGCGCGCTTTGCGGTGAAGCCGACCTCGTCGATCCTCAGCCCGCGCCAGACGGTCGATCGCAGCGGCGGCGAGACCGATATCCTGACCAAGGGCCGCCACGACCCCTGCGTCGGCATCCGTGCCGTGCCGGTCGGCGAGGCCATGATGGCCTGCGTGCTTGCCGACCACTTCCTGCGCCACCGCGGGCAGACGGGGAAATAGCTCGCGCCGCATCTTAAACTCGTCATGCCCGGCCTTGAGCCGGGCATCCACGTTTTTGGTGCCATTCCTCAAGAAAGACGTGGATGGCCGGGTCAAGCCCGGCCATGACGAAGAGAGTGCTCAACCCGGCGCACCCATGATGTAGGGCTTCAGCAGCGCGTACATCATGCCGTGGGTCGGCGTCGGAACGCCCAGCTGGCGGCCAAGTTCGACCACCTTGCCGCCGAGCCAGGGCAGCTCCATGCGGTTGCCGCGCTCGAGATCGAGCGCCATCGACGCCTTCATGGCGGGCGGCGCGTGCCCGATGAACTCGAGAACCATGTCGACGGCATTTGCCGGCAGCGCGATGCCTTTGGCCTTGGCGACCGCGTGAACCTCGCTGACGGCGGCGACGATCACGGAGCGGATATCGGGATCGTCGCGCAGCTTGCCGATCGGCTGGCGTGTCGAGGCCGTGATGCTGGCATTGGTGGCGAGCAGGATGAACTTCATCCAGAGATCGGTGAGGATCGCCTGGCTCAGCGTCGCGTCGAAGCCCGCCTTCTGGCACAGCGCGAGCAGGGCTTCGCCGCGCTTGCTGACCTTGCCGTCGAGCTCGCCGAAAACCATGCGCATGAAGGTGCCGACTTGCTGGATCACACCGGGCTTGACGATCGAGGCGGAAATCTGCGCCACGCCGCCCATCACGGCCTCGCGGCCGAGAATCGGGATCAGCCGGTCGGCGGCGTCGATGCCGTTCTGCAGCGGGATGACAGCCGTGCCGGGGCCGATCAGCGGCTTGATATGCGCGCCCGCGCTCTCGACGTCCCACAGTTTGACGCAGAACAGCACGATATCGACCTTGCCGATGCTGGCGGGATCGTCGGTGGCTTGCGTCGGCACCAGATGCGTGTCACCGCGCGGGCTGTTCACCCGCAACCCCTCGCTCTTCATCGCCGCGAGATGCGCCCCTCGCGCGATAAAGGTGACGTCGGCGCCCGCCTTCGCCAATGCCGCGCCGAACCCGCCTCCGACGCCGCCCGCGCCGACCACCGCAATCCGCATGAATTCCTCCCGATCGCGCTCGCTCCGCGAGCGTTCTGTCGTTCTTGTCGCAGCTCGATGTAATTCAGGCAGCGCCTCAACGCAAATCCTCCTGCCGCTGCGGTTGCCTGCATCGGCAAAACGGTCTGTAATCAGGCGATGCGCGAAGCAGGAGCAAGATTGATGGCGGGCGCCAAGACCCACTACGAGGTGATTGTCGTCGGCGCCGGCGTGGCGGGCATCTACCAGATCAAGCGGCTGGTCGACCTCGGCATCGACGCCACCGTGCTCGAATCGGCCGGCGACCTCGGCGGCACCTGGTACTGGAACCGTTATCCCGGCTGCCGCTTCGATTCCGAGAGCTACACTTACGGCTTCTCGTTCTCGCGCGAACTGCTCGACGAGTGGCACTGGAAGGAGCGTTTTTCCGGCCAGCCGGAGAATTTGCGTTACCTGAATTATGTCGCCGACAAGTTCGACCTGCGCAAGCACATGCAGTTCAACTGCAAGGTTCAGACGATGCGCTTCGATGAGGCGCGCGATCTTTGGCATGTGACAGTCGGCGACGGCCGCACGCTGACGAGCCGTTTCGTGGTTCTCGGGATCGGCCTGCTGTCCGCGCCGACCGCGCCGCGCCTGGAAGGCCTCGACAGCTTCAAGGGACTCTCGTTCCACACCTATTACTGGCCGCATGAGCCGGTCGACCTCGCCGGCAAGAAGGTCGCCGTGATCGGCACCGGCGCCACCGGCATTCAGCTGATCGGCGAAATCGCCGACAAGGTCGGCGAACTCACCGTGTTCCAGCGCCGGCCGAACTGGAACGCGCCGCTCAACAACAGCGCGATCACCGACGCCGAGATGGCCGACATTCGCGCGCGCTATGACGAAATCTTCGCCGCCTGCAAGCTGACGCCGGGCAGCTTCCTTCATGGGCCGCAGAGCGCCGGCTTCTACGAGGTGACGCGCGAGGAACGCGTGGCGTTGTGGGACAAGCTCTATGACGAGCCCGGCTTCGGCATCTGGCTCGCGAATTATCGCGAAATCTTCATGGACGAGGCCGCCAATGCCGAATTCTCGGAATATATCGCCGGTCGTATCCGCGGCCGTGTGAAAGATCCCAAGGTGGCCGAGAAGCTGATCCCGAGGGATCACGGCTTCGGCGTGCAGCGCCTGCCGCTGGAGACCAGATACATCGAGGCCTATAACCGCGACAACGTTCATCTCGTCGATCTCAGCGAGACGCCGCTGGTGCGCGTGACCGAGACGGGCCTGCGCACCACCGAACGCGACTATGAATTCGACGTCATCGTCTATGCCACCGGCTTCGATGCCATCACCGGCGCCTATGACCTGATCGACATCGGCGGCATCGGCGGCGAAAAGCTGGCCGAGAAGTGGAAGCAGGCGCCGTCCACCTTTCTCGGCATGCTCACCCACGGCTTTCCGAATCTGTTGATGCCGACCGGACCGCAGAGCGCGTCGGCCTCGACGAATTTCCCGCGCGGCATCGAGAACGGCGTCGACTGGTGCACTGACCTGCTGCAATACATGTGGGACCGCGGCTACACCCGCGCCGATGCCACGCTGGAAGCGCAGCAGCGCTGGACCGCGCATGTGATCAAAATGTACGAGATCATGCTGATGCGCAAAGCCAAGGGCTGGTTCACCGGTTACAATTCCAACGTCGCCGGCCACGAGGCGGGCACGGTGCGCTACTTCGTCTACAACGGCGGCACCCCGAAATTCGTCGGCATCATCAATGGCGTAGCGGCAGGGAATTATCAGGAGATCGCGTTCAGCTCGTCTCCCCGTGCCGGCGTCCAGGCCGTAGCTTGACGGCCGCGACATCACGCGCGCTAATGCGCGCATGGACGCGCAAAAGCTGCAAAATCTGCTCGACTGGTTGATGGACGGCGCGCGATCGACGCCGGCGCCGCCCGCTTTCCTGAAGGAGACATGCGAACGGCTGATCGATTGCGGCATCCCGCTGTGGCGCGTCGCCGCGTTCGTGACGACCTTGCATCCCGACACTTACGGGCGCGCCTTCATCTGGCGGCGGGGCGGGGAGGTCGTCGTTCAAGCCGCGGATTTCGACATTCTGGACACGCCGGAGTACAAGAACAGCCCTGTGGTGATCGTGCAGAAGACCGCGCGCGAGCTGCGTTACCGCATGGACGATCCGGACAGCCGCCGTTTTCCCTTATTCGACGACCTGCGCAACGAAGGCGTCACGGACTATCTGGCGCTGCCGCTGCTTTACACCGACGGCACCGTCCATGTCGCAAGCTGGACCACGAAGGAGCCGGGCGGTTTCACCGATGAACAACTCGCCGCGTTGCGCCGGATAGCGCCACCGTTCTCGCGCATCGGCGAAATCATGGCGATGCGCCGCACCGCCACCACGCTGCTCGACACCTATGTCGGCAACCGCGCCGGCGAGCGAATCTGGGCGGGCCAGATCCGCAGGGGGCATGGCGAGGAGATGCAGGCGGCAATCTGGCTGTCGGATTTGCGCGGCTTCACCGCGCTGTCGGACCGGCTGCCGGCGGCAAGCGTGGTCGAAATCCTCAACCAGTATTTCGATTGCCAGGTGCCTGTCATCCGCAAGCATGGCGGCGAAATCCTCAAATTCATGGGCGACGGCCTGCTCGCGGTGTTTCCGATCGCGAAGGACGGCCGCAACCTCGGCGAGGTCTGCGCCGCCTGCCTGGAAGCGGGCAAGGAGGCGCGCGCCAATGTCGACGCGATGCACTATCCGCATGATGACGAGGTCGAACGTTTCCGTTTCGGCGTGGCGCTGCATATCGGCGCCATCCTGTTCGGCAATATCGGCGGCATGAGCCGGCTCGACTTCACCTGCATCGGGCCCGCGGTCAATCTCGCGGCACGGCTGGAGAAGATCGCCTCGAAACTGCATCGCACGGTGGTGGCCTCCGCGGCGTTCGCCGGCGCCTGCCACAACGACTGGACCGATCTCGGCGAGTTTCCGATCGCGGGCTTCGCGAAGGCGCAACGCGTGTTCGGCTTGCGCGACGAGGCGTCACACGATGCCGCCGGCTGATCGCCGCACGGCCGTCGTGCTTGTGATTGCGGCCGCGATTGCCTGGAGCACCGCGCCGTTCTTCGTCCGGTCGCTGCACTTCGATTCCTGGACCATCCTGTTCTGGCGCGGCCTGTTCGGCGGCACCTTCATTGCGTTGTTTCTGGTCCTCAGCCAGGGCCGCAGCGGCGTTCGCGACCTCATCGCGATGAAGGGCAATGGCTGGCTCGTCGCATGCCTCTCCACGACAGGCATGGTGACCTTCATTCCGGCGTTGCAGCTCACCAGCGTGGCGAATGCAGCCATCATCGTCGCCACGCAACCCTTTGTGGCTGCAGCGATCGCCTGGATCTGGCTGCGCGAGACGGTGCTGCTACGGACCATGCTGGCTAGTCTCGTGGCGCTTGCCGGCATTGCGGTCATCGTCAGCGGCGCCGGCGGCGCCAGCGATGTTCGCGGCATCGCGCTGGCCTGCATCATGGTTGTTGCCATCTCGATCATGACGGTCGCGATGCGCAAACATCGAGAAACCTCGATGGTGGCTGCCGCTTCTGTCTCGAATTTCCTCGGCAGCCTCATCAGCATTCCCTTTGCGCATGGCATCGGCATGGTGACCGCACGCGACCTCGTCACATTCGCGTTGTTCGGGCTGTGTCAGGTCGGGCTCGGCCTGACTTTCTATGCGCTCGGCTCGCGGGCGTTGCCGTCGGGACAGGCCTCGCTGATCGCGACGCTGGAGACGCCGCTGATGCCGTTCTGGGTTTATTTGGGGTTCGGTGAAATTCCATCGCTCCGCGCGCTCTTCGGCGGCGTGCTGGTGATGGGCGCCGTTATATCAGACATCCTCGCCGACAGCCGCGCCCATGCCGGCGATGCAGGTGCGAAGGCGGTCACCTCAGGCGAGTAGCTACTCTTCCGGCTCGGTGGTGAACAGCAGGGGATAGCCCTTGGCGCGCCCGGCGTCCGTGGCGCGCGTTGCTTTGGTCTCGGCGACATCCTTGGTGAAGACGGCGACCACGCAGACGCCGCGGCGATGCGCCGTGATCATCACCTTGTAGGCCTCCTCCTCCGTCATGCGGAATTCGCCCTTCAGGATGGTGACGACAAATTCGCGCGGCGTGTAGTCGTCATTGACCAGAATGACCTTGTGCAGCCGCGGCCGCTCGACCTTGGTCTTGACCCTGGTTTTCGGCTTGGTGACAGTCTCGGCCATACCGGCAGTTTACAATCCCCGGCGCGGCGGCGAAACCCGCATGTTTTCGCTTGGCTGGTTGCGATGCTAGCGCCGGCACGCCCTGTAGCCGAACTTGCTGATCATTTCGGCTCCGGAAATCGAATGGAATTCCAGCGTGTCCATGAAATGGTGGGACGTGACGTATGCGCGAAGCGGTGCGTTGTAGGCCGCGAGCATGTGCTGGGTGAGCGCCGGCGAGACGTTGCGCTGCCGGTCGTGCGCGGAGTGGAACAGCAGCGTCGCCGACGGCTCGATGCAGACATTCCGGATGCCGAGAAACAGCGTGCAGGAGGATTGGCAATGACCCTGGATGCGGAACAGCTCGCCCGACGCATTGTATTGCGCGACCACGGGATCGAAGCGCGAATAATTCCCGCCCATGGCCCATGGCGTCGATGAGCCTTCCGCCCAGGCCGCGGTCGAGAACAGCAGCAGCAACGCAGCAAGGATCGTCTTCATGGCGCCTTCCTCCGACTAGCGACCCGCGCCTTATAACATGTGCTGTGCGCCTGAGCGTGGACTTCGACCGGGCGCGGACGCGTCCTGGCGCCTGTTCTTGCCGCAAATGTGAAGGATAAATCACGTTCCCGCTAGGCGCGGCGCAATTTGCGTGTCACCATGCACGTCGCGATTGACGGAGTCAGCAGATGCGCTGGTTTGTCTCGATCGGGGCTGTACTTTTTGCCGGATTGATGGCGGGAGTTGCCGTTGTCGCGGCACCCGGCCCGCAACTCGCGCAGCAGCGCGTCGAGACCGACGCCAATGCCGTCGATGTCCAGCTGATCCTCGCCGTCGACGTCTCCTATTCCATGGACATGGACGAGCTCGCGATCCAGCGCGAGGGTTATGCGCAGGCAATCGTGTCGAAGGATTTCCTGCAGGCGTTGAAGACCGGCCCGCACGGCAAGGTGGCCGTGACCTATTTCGAATGGGCCGCCTCCAGCGACCAGAAGATCATCATCCCCTGGCGGGTGATCGACGGCCCGGAAAGCGCCGACGCCGTCGCCGCCGAGATCCTGAAGACGCCGATCCGCCGTGCCTCGCGCACCTCGATCTCGGGCGCGATCTATTTCGCCATGCCGCTGTTCGAGGACAGTCCTTATAAAGGCATCCGCCGCGTCATCGATATTTCCGGCGACGGTCCCAACAACAATGGCGCCCCCGTCACCATCGCGCGCGACGAGGCGCTGTCGAAGGGCATCATCATCAACGGGCTGCCGATCATGGTGAAGGAGCCGTCCTATTCCACCATGGATATCGACAATCTCGATTACTATTACGAGGACTGCGTGATCGGCGGTCCCGGCTCGTTCGTGATCTCGATCAAGGACCGCGAGAAGTTCAAGGAGGCGATCCGCACCAAGCTGTTGATGGAGGTCGCGGGCCGCATGCCGGAGAAAGTGCCGGTCGCCGAAAAGGACAAGGAGCCGCGGGTGTCCTGCATGATCGGCGAGAAGATCTGGCAGGACCGCTGGGGGCGCTAGCGCAAAGCCGCGGCGATTGGCCTCGCTGCCGCGACCGGCGATTTAATGTTTCGTTAACCGAAGCGGCGTCCTGATCGCAGGCAGTCAATGCCTCCGGCCGCCGATGACCACGATCTCGTCCAGCACCAGCCAGATCTCGCCCGCCACCGAACGGGTCTATCACCAGAGCAATTTGCTGGGTGACTGGAAAGGCACGTGGAAAGACACCAGCCGTCCCGTCGAATTCAAGGTCGTCAATATCAGGGGCAGCAAGGCGCAGATCGAATACACCCATGACGGCCACACCGAGCGCGGGCTCGCCGACGTCGATGGCGCCACCATCACCTTCGGCAATGTCACCATCGGCACTCGCAACGGTTCGGTCGCGGCGTTCGAATTTTCGGCCGGTGGCGCCAAGAAGACGGCGACTCTCAGCAAGCAGGATGCCACCGTCGATCAGAACAAGCTGGTCGGTACCTGGAACGGCTTCTCGACCTCCAGCGGCAAGAGCATCAGCTTTACGGTCAAGTCCGTCGACGGACGCGATGCGGTGGTGAGCTGGACCGTCAATGGCATCGCGCATCAGGGCGCCGGTTCCGTCCTGAAGAACACCGTGATGTTCGGCAAGGCGCAGGTGACCAGCGACGACGGCAAGACCGGCTCCGCCGTGCTGCAGGTCGGCAACATCAGCTATCCGATTCCGGTGACGAAATATGTACCGCCGAGCACGTCGACGGCGGTGAACAAGCTGGCCTAGCTGCACTCGCGGCGCGTGAGCTGCTTCACGTCGCGCTCGATCGCGCGCAAGCCGGCAAGCGCCGCCCGCAACTCGGCACTGCCGATCAGGCGCCAGATATCGCCCGCGCGCTTCGCAATGTCCGAAATCGTCAGCGGCAAGGTCGATGCCTCCTGCAGCGCACCCTTCTCGTTGATGAGGTAGCGCTCGTTGAGCGCAAACAGCACCTGCGCGGCACAGGCCAGCGCCCGATAGACGCAGCCCGCGACATAGGTCTGCTCGGCGCGGCCTGCGGCAAGCTCGCCGTTCTCGATCGAAAACAGGATTTCCCATTCGAATTTGCGGATTAGCGCATCACGTAACGCAGCCGGATAGGGCGATGTCGCGGCCTTGAGCCTTGCGAGCCGGCCGTCGGGATCGTGCAATGGCCGGCACAGCGCGACCTCGCCCATCCAGATCGCCGAGCAGAAGCCGTGCGGGTGGCCCGGCTGGTAATGCATCGTGACCTCGCCGGCGCGGCATTTGCCGATCACGTCAGTGACATCATCGATGCTGCGATAGAGCAGATCGACCTTGCGCACATCGACGCTCAGCCATCCGCCGCCGACAATCCACCGTCCCCAGCCGCCGATCGGGGTGACTTCTGCGGCTCCGGGTTTATCGACGAGCGTGCGCGCGGCTTGCAACAGCCTGTTGGTGTCGAGCGGCCGTTCGGCGGAATAATACAGGCCGATATCGTAGTCGGAGGTTTCGGTCGCGGTGCCCCGCGCGCGCGACCCGCCGAGCGCAATGGCTGCGACGCCGGGCACTTCGGCGAGCACCGGGACGATGCGTTGGAGAAGAGGATCAGGCGGCATGACCGCCTTCTATCAGCTATTTCCGCGAAAATCGCGCCACCAGCTCGACATGCGGCGTGTACTTGAATTGGTCGACCGGGGTTACGCTCTCCATGCGATAACCGCCATCGACCAGAATGCGCGCGTCGCGGGCGAAGGTCGCCGCATTGCAGGAGACGGCGACCACGACCGGCACCTTGCTCGCCGCGAGCTGCGCAACTACCGCCTGCGCGCCCTGCCGCGGCGGGTCGAACACCACTAGGTCAATCTCGCGCAATTCCGGTGGCATCAGCGGCCGGCGGAACAGGTCGCGCGTTTCGGCTTTCACCGGCTTCAGGCCTGCCGTGGCGCTTGCGGCTTTCTGCAACGCGGCGACTGCGCCCGCATCACTGTCGAATGCAGAAATGCGTGCCTTCGCGGCGAGTCGCAACGCGAACGGGCCGACGCCGCAAAAGAGATCGGCGATGTGTTTCGCTTTCCCGACGCATTCGCTGACAAGCGAAGCCAACGTCTCTTCTCCCGCGGCCGTCGCCTGCAGGAACGATCCCGGCGGCAATGTCACCTGCGCCTTGCCGATCGCGATCTCGGGCGCATTGCGCATCAGGACGAGTTCGCCATGACGCGTCAGCCGGGCGAGACGATGTTGCGCGGCAAGACCCGACAACGCGGTCACCGTGGCCGGCGGCAGCGGGCCTGACCCGCGCACGTCCACGTCGAGACCGCCCTTGGTCGCGGTGAGTTGGATGTCGAGCGGCTTGCCGATGTCAGCCAGGGGCTCGGCCAGCGCCCATGCCGCCTCCAGCGCGCCCGAAAGTGCGGGATCGAGGATCGGGCAACGGTCGATCGGCACGATGTCGTGCGAGCCGGCAGCGGCAAAGCCGACCTTCAAGATGTCGTGGTTGAGGAGCCGCGCATGCACGGTGATGCGGCGGCGGCCGGCCCCGTGCGCGTCGATCAGCGGCACGACGTCGCAATCGAGCTTCGCCTGCCGCAATGTTTCCACCACGATGTTGCGCTTCCAGGCACGATAGTGGTCGATCTGCCAGTGCTGGATCGCGCAGCCGCCGCAGACGCCAAAGTGCTGGCAGAACGGTTCGATCCGCTCGGGGTTCGCGCTTGTCACGGCAAGCAGCCGCCTGCGATCGGGATGATGACCCGGCACATGCTCCACCTCGACGGTCTCGCCGCCGAGTGTGTACGGCACATAGACCGCCTCGCCGCGGGCAAAGGCGACGCCGTCACCGCGATGGGCGACGTGATCGATGACTAATGTTTCAGCCACGGCGCGCGCCGAGGAAAAACTCGGCGTTGCCATCGCCGCCCGCGATCGATGAGGGGAAGATCTTGATGTCGGTGCAGCCTTGCGCTGCGGCAAAGGCCGCGATGTCGTCGCAGACCTGTTGGTGCACGGTCGTGTCGCGGATGATGCCGCCCTTGCCGTGCTTTCCCTGCGCCTCGAATTGCGGTTTGATCAGCGCCAGCAAATGCATCGGTGCGGCCGCGAGCGACAGCGCCGCCGGCAACACCGCCTTCAGCGAGATGAAGCTGACATCGATGGTGACGATGTCGGGCCGCGCCGGAAGCCGCGCACCCTCGAGCTTGCGGATGTCGGTTGCCTCCATCGAGACGATTTTGGCGTGTCCCTGCAGCGAGTGGTGCAACTGCCCGTGTCCGACGTCGATTGCGAACACGAGCGCCGCGCCGTTTGCCAGCAGCACCTCGGTGAAGCCGCCGGTGGAGGCGCCAACGTCGAGGCAGACATGGCCCTCGACGGGAATCGGATATTGCTCCAGCGCGCCGGCGAGCTTGACGCCGCCGCGCGAGACGTAAGGGTGTGCCGGCTCGGCCTGGATTTTGGCGTCCGACGGCAGCATGTCCGACGGTTTCGCAACCTGCCTGTCATTGGCGATGACGCGGCCGGCCTCGATCGCGGCGCGCGCCCGCGCCCGGCTCTCGAACAGGCCGCGCTCGACCAGCAGCAGGTCGACGCGTTTTTTGGTGGCGGACATCTCTTACTCCCGCGCGCGCGTAGCAGCGAGCCGAACGCACACCTCGAAGGCCGTCAGATCATGCCAGATATCATCCGCCTTTTGCTGGGGCGTGACCAGCAGACAGCCGTAGAGATCGAGGGCATGAATCATCATCAGATTATCGTTGAGGCCGAAATCCTCAACCGTCAGGCCGTCGCCGTCGATCAAATGTCCGTCGCGTGACGTGACCGTGGTGAAACGCCTGACGCGGTCGGCATAGACGGAGGGATCGTTGGAATAGCCGAGGCAGAATTTCCGGCGCGCCGCCATGGCGCCAAGTTCCCAGGCGGTTCCGGGATCGGCGCCCGGCCCGCGGAACGGCGTCAAATTGGCGATGATGGCATCGGCCTCGTCCATCATCGCCTCGTTGCCTCTAAATATCTGCAGCGAAGCGTCGGGCGCTGACAGGTCGACCTTGTTGTCGAGCGGATAGAGGCCGCTCACGCCGTGGGCCTTGCAGATTTCGACCTTGCGCCGGCCGATCTCGATCGCATCCGGCAGGAACACGTCGGGACCTGCCAGATAGATTTTCATGGATCGCTCGGAAATGAACCACCTCTCCCCGCGGGGGAGAGGTGAAGCGCCTTACGCCAGCTTCACGGCTTCGGTCTTGAAATCCTTGCCGAGTGCCTCGAACGCCTTCTTGACGATGCTCTTGGCGTCGAGACCGGCGCGCGCATACATCGCATTCGGCAAATCGTGGTCGAGGAACACGTCGGGCAGGATCATCGAGCGGGCCTTCAGGCTGCCGTGGTCGAGCATGCCGTTGTCGGTGAGGACCTGCATGACGTGGGAGCCGAAGCCGCCGATCGAGCCTTCCTCGACGGTCATCAGCACGTCGTGCTCGCGCGCGAGCTTGAGCACCAGCTCCTCGTCGAGCGGCTTGAGGAAGCGCGCGTCGGCAACGGTGGTCGACAAGCCATGGGCGGCGAGCTCGTCAGCCGCCTTCTCGCATTCGGCCAGCCGCGTGCCGAACGACAATAGCGCGACCTTGCTGCCCTGGCGGATGATGCGGCCCTTGCCGATCGGCAGCGGCACGCCGGCCTCGGGCATCTCGATGCCGCGGCCTTCGCCTCTGGGATAGCGCACCGCGCTCGGGCGGTCGTTGATGGCCACTTGCGTCGCCACCATGTGCACCAGCTCGGCCTCGTCGGCCGCGGCCATGATCACGAAGTTCGGCAGGCAGCCGAGATAGGCGTTGTCGAACGAGCCGGCATGGGTCGCGCCGTCGGCGCCGACCAGACCAGCGCGGTCGATGGCGAAACGCACGGGCAAGCTCTGGATCGCGACGTCATGGACCACCTGGTCGTAGCCGCGCTGCAGGAAGGTCGAGTAGATCGCGCAGAACGGCTTGTAGCCTTCGCTGGCGAGGCCGGCCGCAAACGTCACGGCGTGCTGCTCGGCGATGCCGACATCGAAAGTGCGCTTGGGAAAAGCCTTGTTGAAGATATCGATGCCGGTGCCGGACGGCATCGCGGCGGTGATGCCGACGATCTTGTCGTCCTTCTGCGCCTCTTTGACGAGGCTCTGGCCGAACACATTCTGATAGGCCGGCGCATTCGGCTTGGCTTTGGCTTGCGTTCCAGTCGCGACGTCGAACTTGACCACCGCGTGATATTTGTCGGCGGAGGCTTCCGCCGGGCCGTAACCCTTGCCCTTTTGGGTGACGACGTGGACCAGGATCGGGCCAGTCTCCATGTCGCGCACGTTCTTCAGAACAGGGAGGAGATGGTCGAGGTTATGGCCGTCGATCGGGCCGACATAATAGAAGCCGAGCTCCTCGAACAGCGTGCCGCCGTCCATCATGAAGCCGCGGGAATATTCCTCGACGCGGTTGGCGCGGTTGGCGAGGACTTTCGGCAGATGCTTGCCGAGTTGCTTGGCCGCTTCGCGCAGCGTGCGGTAGGTCTTGCCGGAATAAAGCCGCGACAGATAGGCGCTCATGGCGCCGACCGGCGGCGCAATCGACATGTCGTTGTCGTTGAGGATGACGATCAGGCGGGAGCCCAGCGCGCCGGCATTGTTCATGGCTTCATACGCCATGCCGGCCGACATCGCGCCGTCGCCGATCACCGCGATCACGTTGTTCTTGCCGCCGGCGAGGTCGCGGGCGACCGCCATGCCGAGACCGGCGGAGATCGAAGTCGAGGAATGCGCGGCCCCGAACGGATCGTAGTCGCTCTCGCTGCGCTTGGTGAAGCCGGAGAGGCCGCCGCCGGTGCGCAGGGTGCGGATGCGGTCGCGGCGACCGGTGAGGATCTTGTGCGGATAGGCCTGATGGCCGACGTCCCAGATCAGGCGGTCGCGCGGCGTATCGAAGGTGTAATGGATCGCGGTGGTCAGCTCGACCACGCCGAGGCCGGCGCCGAAATGTCCGCCCGTCACCGAGACGGCGTCGATGGTTTCCTGGCGCAGCTCGTCGGCGACCTGCCGGACCTGATCGATCTTGAGCTTGCGCAGATCGTCCGGCGTGCGGATCGTGTCGAGAAGCGGCGTTTTACTGTATGCGTCCACGGCGTTCTTCCAGTTCTTAAAGGTCGGACGAAAACTCCGACACCAGATGGGTATGGGCGCAGCGAGAACCGGTTCAGCCGGCCCTCTCGACAGCGCGGGCAGATGTGCCCAGATTCCAAGCTTAAAGGCGCTCCGGATCGGTCAATGTGATATCAGTCACTCTTCGTGGCTTTCAGCCACTTTCGTCAACCATTGCAGGCGGTTAACGTATCCTAAAACGGCCGCCCCTGCCTGCAAGTCCCAAGTTCCTGCAAGCTTTACACCAAAGCCGAAGTCAAAGCCAACCCGCTGATCCCTCTCGGGAACCCGACGGCAGGGCTGCGCAAAGCCTGACAGCGTCAACCGTGCTGCGGGGTAGAACGTTCCAAAGTGCCCAATTTGGGGGCGTTGGCGGCGCCGCAAGGGGCGCTTCGAGCTCTCGCCACCCTTGCGCGCGCATGGCTTCATCGTTGGACGCGATCGCGAGGGCGGCGTTCGGCCGCGCCGTCCGTTCCCGCAACGGAACCGGGCCGCAGACGATCATGAAGAACTCGTAGGCGTGCCGAACCTCATTCGCCATCACGAACTGGAAGTGCACCCGGAAGAACTTCCAGCGGAAGGCATTGTAATTCTCCGGCCTGATCATGTCGCGAAACCTGATGGGCACGATCGTCGGGTTGCGCCTGGTTGGCGCCGACTTCGATGCCGTGGCTTGTCAGCGGATCGAAATCGAAGAAGTTCATCACGTCCTTGCGCGCCTGGCAGTCGATCCAGTCGACCGACGGTTCGGTCGCAATGCGCGCGAGATGATCGCGGAAGAATTTTGCGGCCTTGTGATAGCCGACGATCGGAGTGTTGCCGCCGAGCGTGAGCAGCACGATGCGCGGGCCGTGCTGGCCGAGCGTTGGGTCACGCTCGAGGGCGCGTCCGAGAATCTCGGTGCCGAGGAACGAGCCCGAGCTATGACCGACCACCACGATCTCCTGCGCGTCGGTATTGCGCGCGACCTCGCACAGATGCTGCGCGAAACGGTCGAGCCGCGCATCCCACTCGAGCCGCTCGCTGTGCGAGAACTCCCAGGTCCAGATGGTGTCGCACATGAGATAAAGCAGATAGGTGTATTTCTCGGTGGATTTCAGCAGCGCCCACAGCGCGGCGATGAACAGCGCCGTCGTTGCGAGCCAGTCGAGCGGGGAGGGCGATGCCGAGCGCATCCAGTCCGCGGCGCACGAAGGATGCGACCAGCGCCAGGCAGGTGACCTCGAACCAGAACACGATATGCGGCCAGGTGATGAAGATGAGGAACCGCCAATTCGCGGCCATGAAGCGGAACACGGTGCCGTTCGCGATCAGCCGCAGGTAGATCCATGTCGTGGTAGTGATGATGCGCCAACTCGGCATCGCCATGTCACGCAGGATCAAATCCTCGACGCGCAGGAAGTCGTAGGTGGTGCGCGTCTGCCAATCGCCGGCTTTGGTCTCGATCGACCATGAGGCGATCTCGTTTTCGGTGACGGTCTTCGGCCGGCCGATCGAGGAGGTGACGCTATAAAGCGCGTCGAACTTGCGCAGCTCGGTGCGGAACATGCGGTAATATTGCGCCAGCCCGCGCGGGTCGTAGCCCTGCACATAAATGACGTGGCGGTTGGTTACGCGCACTCAGGTCCCCGGCGATCGATGGGTGGGGACTATAGCAGGCGGCGCGATGCGCCAAGAGGGATTCGCGGCGAGGCGTGCTTGCACCGGCTGGCAGGATCAACGGCGGTAGGCTCCCTCTCCCGCTAGCGGGGGAGGGTTGGGGGAGGGGGCGCCGCACGGAGAGGTCGAGGAATTTTACGGCCAAGAGCCCCCACCCACATCGCACTATCGATGCGATGTGACCTTCCCCGCAGGCGGGGGAGGTGGAGCAAGCTGCTACTGTACGTCCAGTGGCGCGACACCGGCGGCCTGACCGCTGGCGTCCGTGGTGATCTTCTCGACGCGGGCCTCGGCCTGGCGCAGCAATTCCTCGCAACGGCGCTTCAGCGCCTCGCCGCGCTCGTAGATCGTAACCGACTCCTCCAGCGGCACCTTGCCGTCCTCCAGCCGCTTGACGATTCCCTCCAGCTCCTCGATCGCGCGCTCGAAGGAGAGTTTCTTCACCTCGACCTGGGTGTTCTCGGCCATGCTGTTGTCCCTGAAAGTAAGCACTCTAACGCTGGTGGATGAATTTTAGGGTCACCACTGCGGACGGAATGTGGCGCACTCATGGTTTTGACGTGGTGCCCATCAGGGCGGTGAGGTGGGCGGCCACCGATTCCTGCAGGCCCTGCAGATCATAGCCGCCCTCGAGCACCGAAACAATTCGTCCCCCCGCGCTGGCGTCCGCAATATCCATCAGCTTTTGCGTCACCCAGGCGAAATCGCCCGCCTCGAGGTTGATGTTGGCCAGCGGATCCCTGCGATGCGCGTCGAAGCCGGCCGAGATGATGACGAGCTCGGGCGCGAATTTTTTCAGCTGCGGCAGGATCACATTGTCGAACGCGGCGCGGAATTTCGCGCTGCCGTCCTCGGGCCGCAGCGGCGCATTGACGATGGTGTCGTGTTCGCCGCGCTCGCCCGATGCGCCGGTGCCCGGAAACAGCGGCATCTGGTGGGTCGAGCAGTACATCACGGATTTGTCCGCCCAGAAAATGTCCTGCGTGCCGTTGCCGTGATGCACGTCGAAATCGATCACGGCTGCGCGCGCGATGCCGTATTTGCGCTGGGCATGGCGCGCGGCGATGGCGGCATTGTCGAAGAAGCAGAAGCCCATCGGGGTCGCCTTCTCGGCATGATGGCCGGGCGGGCGCACTGCGACAAATGCGTTGTTGTGTTGGCCCGTCATCACGGCATCGGTCGCCGCGACCGCGCCGCCGACGCCGCGCATCACCGCCTCCCAGGTGCCGGGCGACATCGAAGTGTCGCCGTCGATATAGACGAGGCCGTCGGTCGGCGCGACGCTGCGCAGCTCGGTGACGTAGGCTTCGCTGTGGCAGAGCGTGACGTCGTCGAGGCTGCCTTCGGGCGCGAGCTCCCTCACCAGCGGATCGAACTGCTTTTGCGCCAGCACCTGTTTGACGGCGCGCAAGCGGTCGGGTCTTTCGGGGTGTCCCGGCGGCGTCAGATGATCAAGGCAGGCGTCGTGGCTCAACAGAAGCGTGGTCATTCGAATTCCTTGCGCGGGTTGCGCGACAGGCGGTCAATCTAGGAGGTTGTTCCGCGCCGGGGAAGGGCAAGCAAAGGAGATATCTCAATTCATCCGCGAAATGCGTGTCGGCGCGCCTGATATGATCGGGCTATTGGCGCCGAAAAACGCGAACAGCGCCTCATCGTCATAGACGCCGTATTGCGGCGCGCCGCCATCCCTGAGCACGACAAAACCGTCGCCGCCGAGCGCAAGATAATCGTTGACGGTGACGCGGTAGTTTTTCGCAGGCGCGATGACCGCGCCGTCGAGTTTGATCGCGGCAGCGTCGATGTGTTCGCCGAAGGGTTTGGCCGCATCCCATGAATAGGCGAACCCCTTCGAGACCTGCAGGATGCGCGGCCGCGCCGGATCGCGCCATTGCTGTTCCAGCATCTGCCTGATCTGCGCGCCGGTCAGCGTCAACGTCACCAGGCGGTTGCGGAACGGCTGCGCCGCGAAGACGTCCGCATAGCTCACGGTGCCGCCGTCCTTCATGAGGATGTCGGTGCGGATGCCGCCCGGATTGGTGAAGGCGATCACCGCGCCGCCATTGGCTTCGCTGCGGGTCGCCGCGAGCTGCGCATCCGCGACGACATCGCCGAGCACGCTCTCGCCGGTCAGGTTCGGCACGCGCGACAAGATCGCGGTGATGGTGCCGGCGCGGCGGTTGGCGATCGGGGCTGCAACCTTCTCATAGGACTCGATCAGTGCGGTCTGCTCGGGATCCTTCGCAAGGCTGGTGCGCACGATGGTGTTGCCGGCCTTGGCGCTGATGACGTCGCGCGTCTTGGGATCGAGCTTCAGATCGATCGCCGTCACCAGGGTGCCGAACTTGTCGGCGCTGGTGACGAGACGGCCGTCGATCTCGCAGATATAGGCACGGTGGGTGTGGCCGCTGATGACGACATCGACGGCCTTGTCGAGCTTTTTGACAATATCGACGATCGCCCCGGAGATGCCGGAGCATTGGCTATAATCGCCTTCCTGCGCGCCGCCCTCGTGGATCAGCACCACGATCGCCTCCACGCCCCTCGCCTTCAATTCCGGCACCAGCGCATTCACGGTGTCGGCCTCGTCGCGGAATTCGAGACCGGCTGCGGCCGCAGGCGAAATGATGTCGGGCGTGCCTTTCAAGGTCAGGCCGACGAAGGCGACGGGAATGCCGTCGAAAGTCCTGATCTCGTAAGGCGGGAACAGCGTCTTGCCGCTGTCCTTTAGGAAAGTCGACGCCGCGAGATAATGGAATTTCGCGCCTTCAAACGGATGCGGTCCTTTGCAGCCATCCTCTTTGTGGCAGCCGCCATTCTGCATACGCAGCAGTTCGTCCTTGCCCTCGTCGAACTCATGATTGCCCACCGCCGAGATCGCAAGCCCCATCAGCGACAGCGACTCGATGGTCGGCTCGTCATGGAACATCGCCGACAGGAACGGGCTCGCGCCGATGAGATCGCCGGCCGCGACGAAAACATTGTTCTTGTGGCCGTCGCGAAGCTGTCTCACCAGCGTCGCCATCTGTTCGGCGCCGCCGGCAGGAACCATGACCTTCTTGTTCTTGTCTGCCGCGTCGTCGATGCGGATGCCGCCGGGCGGCGGCTTCAGATTGCCGTGGAAATCGTTGATGGCGAGGATGCGCAGCTCGACCGGTGCGGGCGATTGCGCCGAGGCCTGCGAGGCGAGGGCAGTGAGCGCGAGGGCTGCGATGATGGAACGAAGCGGTGGATTCATTGCGACATCTTAGAGCCTCGCCGCGACGAGACCACGACCTCGTTCGGCGCCGCCTGCCTATGGCCTTGAATCCGCTGCCTGAACAGGGCCCGCCCCAGCCGATTTATAAAGGTTAACAAGACGATAATCGGGTCGGTTCGAGCGGTTTGGCGGCCGGCGATTATTGACTTCTTAACCCCGCGGTAGTCTTAATCAATCGTTGAGACGGGGCCGCGAAGTGTCGGTAATCGATCAGGAATATTATCAGGAGGTGCCGACCGGCAGCGTGGCGGAGCGGCTGTTGATTGCTGCGCGCGACCGCATCTTCGGCGACTTCGTCTCCCGCATGCGTCCCTCGGCCTCCGACGCGATTCTCGATGTCGGCGTCTCCGACACGATCAACGACGGCGCCAACGTGCTGGAGCGCAACTACGCGCATCAGCACAACATCACGGCCTGCGGGCTTGGCGCGGGCGCCGGCTTCAAGGCGGCCTTTCCCGCCTGCCGCTACGTCCAGATCGAACCCAACGCGCGGCTGCCTTTCGACGACAAGGCCTTCGACGTCGCAACCTCGAACGCGGTGCTCGAGCATGTCGGCGGCTACGAGAACCAGATCAATTTCGTCAAGGAGCTGTGCCGGGTCGCTGGCCGCGTGTTCATATCAGTGCCGAACCGGTTCTTCCCGGTCGAGCATCACACGGCGATGCCGCTCGCGCATTATCTCGACGGCACCTTCAGGATCGCCTGCCAGATAACAGGCAAGTCGGAATGGTCGCAGGAAGAGAATCTGGTGTTGATGACGCGCAAGCGGCTGTGGCGTATTGCGGCGCCCGCGGGGCGAAGTGCTGCGGTCGGTTACACCGGACTGCTGCTAGGACCGCTGTCGTCCAATCTCTACCTCGCGCTGCACTGACATTTCGGCGCGGCCGACAGCCAGCATGAAGAATCCTTTCGCGCTCAAGATCGTGTTCGCCGTCCTGTGTCTTGTGATGCTGGCCCTCCAGCTCCGGTCGATGTCGGGATGGAACGAAACGCGCGGCGTCTTTGACGACATCTGCTATTTGCGGCAGGCACACCTGTTCCAACGCTTCGGACTGGCGGGCTTCGACACCGATATGTCTCGCGACGATGACGGTTACGTGCGGTCGAAGTTCAAGGACATCGGTTTTGCCGGCTGGAACGACAAGGAACTGCCCTGTCACAATACCTTTCCGGCCACGGGCAAGGTCGTGATCCAGTACCCGCCGGGTCCCGGGATGGTGCTGGCGTTATTTCCGGAAGGACATCAGGTCGTGCCGATGTTCTGGCTTTCCACCATCGCGGTGTTCGGCTTCGCGTGCCTGGCGATTTTTCGTGCACGCGCCCCGGGATCGATCATGCTCGCAGGATTGTTCGGCGTCCTTGCGATCTACCTGATGATCAATCCGATCAAGGCGAGCTATTCGATGGCGCCGACGGCGGTGATCTGCGCGTGGTGCGGATATCTCACTGCCCGATGCTTCGCTGCGCCGGAAGCGGATCGGCGAATAGCTCCGCTGGTGATCCTCGGCTTGCTGTTCGGGCTCTCTGTCAATTTGCGTCTGGCGAATATTTTCCTCTGCGGCGGATGCAGCTTGTTCCTGCTGATCGATTTTCTCAAATCGCGCCAGGCGCGATCGTTTCTGCGCGGTGCGATTTTCGCCCTTGCGCTGGTCGCCGGGATGTTGCCGACCCTGATCTCCTATTGGGTCAATACCGGCAGCCCATTCACTTCGACCTATCATGGCGCGCCGACCGTGGTGCCGCTCGGTTTCAACTTGTCGGTCGTGTGGGAGTATCTCAACGACCATTTGCAGGCTGCGTTGCTCGCGCTGTCGACCGCGGGCGCGGCGGCGCTTTGGCTGGGCCGGGAAGGCGGGCTCAGGCGTGTCGGACAACTGACGGCCGCAAATCTTGCGATCAATCTCGCCTTCTTCCTGACCTATGGGCTCGCCGTATCCTACTACACCATCCCGATTTCGCTGCTCTCACTGTGGAGCTTGCTGTTTGCGAACGTGATACGGGAAACGCAGGCTGCGGGAGCCGGCGCCGTCGCGGCTTGACAACAGGTCAGGTCATCTCGGTCGTGGCGCCGCTGTGAGGCGTGCGCGTAAAAGGTCGCCGCGCGCCTGGCGCAGGCTCTCGACCTCCCATAACGCCAACTGCCGGCGGGGGAAGGGAGGCAGCCAGTCGTCGATGACCCTGATCGGCGGAGGGAAATTGTAGGGCGGCGCGCAGAGGTTCACGGGGAACCAGTTGCCGTTGCGGATGGCGCGGTTCTTTCCGTCCGGATATGTGGTGGTGAGAAGATATCGGACATTGGAGCCGAGAATGTTGGCGAGCGCCAGAAAGTTCATCTCCTCCGACAGGTGGATGAGACAGTCGCGGCACAACAGCAGATCGGCATCCGGCAGCGGATCGTTGCAGAGATCGATGGTGTGAAACTCGCGATCGGGACGGCCGTACCGGCTTCTCGCCGTCTCGATCAATTCGGGTACGATATCGCAACCGATATAGCGCTCGACGGGAAGCTCGACGTGGGACATCCAGTGAAAGTCGCCGCAGGGCACATCCAGCAACGTGCGGATACCAAGATCGGCGAGCAGGTCGGGCAGGTCTTGCCGAAGCTTTTCGGTGTACTGAAGCGTCGATCCGCTGCCTGAGGCGGTTTCCTGATAGCCCCAGATATTACCCCTGTAGATCTGCGCGAACACCTCGCGCGGCGTTCCCCGCAGATGCCGCACCGATTGCGAACTCAGCCAGCTAAAGACCGGACTCGGTAGCATGCGCCGGGCAGCGTCGACGCTCGCCGTGAATAGTGACGTTCGGCGCAAGCCGTCTAGAATTTTTTCAATCACCTGCGTCGCGGCGCACAGCGCCAGCCCCCTACACACTACGCAAATCGCAGCTCCCGCCTCGCGCTCATCCAACCGAAGCCGGTGGGCGATGGCAAGGAAAAGCGCACAAATCTACCCTCCTGTTGAGCCGAGGGGAACCATTGGGGCGATTTCTCGTTGACCTGCCACACCGGCCGGGCCCCACCCGAGCCGGCGTCTTTGATTGAGACACACTGGGAACGTTCATGTGCCGCTGGATCGCATATCGAGGCGAGACAACATCGTTCGAGCCCTATGTCACCGAGCCCGAGCACTCGCTGATCGCCCAGAGCAAGCGCGCCCTGGAAGGGACTACCGGCATGAACGGCGACGGTTTCGGCCTCGGCTGGTATGGCGAGCATCCCGAGCCCGGTCTCTACCGGGAGACGCGCCCTGCCTGGTCGGATGAGAACCTCCGCTACCTCTGTCGTCACCTGCGCTCGCATTTGTTCTTTGCACACGTCCGCGCCGCCACCGGCACGGCCGTGACGCGGCAGAATTGCCATCCCTTTGCCTGCGGCCGTTGGATGTTCATGCATAACGGCTTCGTCGGCAGCTGGAACCGGCTGCGCCGCAAGGTCGAGCAGCTGATTCCCGATGCGCTGTATCCCTCGCGGCTCGGCACCACCGATTCCGAAGCCGTTTTCCTTGCCATCATGGGGGCGGGGCTCGACCGCGATCCAATCGGCGCGACCGCGCGCGTGCTGCGAAGCTTGCGCGATCTCGTCAACGAGGGCGGCCTTCGCGAGCGCATGCGGTTCACGTCGGCCATTGCCAATGGCCGCGATCTCTACGCCTTCCGCTACGCCGAGAACGACGCGTCCAACACGCTGTATTTCCGCGAAAGCGCCGGCGAGGTGGTGGTGGTGTCGGAGCCGTTCGACAAGGAATATGACTGGACCGAAGTCCCCGACGGCCACGTGTTGGTGGCGTGTGCGTCCAAACCCGTCGAAATAGTTCCGCTCCATCTGACGGTTTCCCCCGTTGAAAAGGCGGAACTCCCGCGCGCCCCCCGGATTATTGCGCGCAACTAGATTGGCAACGGTATCCCACTCTTTCAGGGAGCGCGGACCATGGCATTCGATTCCGAGCTTTTGAAACGGCTGCGTCTTGGGGTCAGCGACGACCGCAAGCATCTCGTCATCCGCTCCGCCGCCGGGCGGGGCGAGATCATCGAATATTCCTTCGGCATCGAGGAAGAGTACTTCCTCGCCGACAAGCGAACGCTCGACGTCGCCGTGGAGACGCCGAACGCGCTGTTCGAGGCCGCGAACTGGACGACCGGCGGGCAGGCGATGCGCGAGATGCTGCAGGCGCAGCTCGAGGTCGCGACCAACGTCCATGTCGATGCCGCCGACGCCCGCGAGGAACTGGTGTTCCTGCGCCGCGAGGTCGCGAAGGTGGCCGACCAGTTCGGCTTTGCCATCATGGCCTGCGGCACGCATCCGACCGCGGTGTGGCGACAGTCGAAGCCGAGCCCGAAGCCGCGCTATGAGGAGATGATCGAGGATCTGCGCAGCATCGGTCATCGCAACATGATGTGCGGCATGCATGTCCACGTGCAGCTTCCCGACAGCGAGAAGCGCTTTGCGGTGATGCGCGCGATGATCCCCTATCTGCCGCTGTTCATCGCGCTGTCGGCGTCCTCGCCGTTCTGGGATTCGCACAAGACCGGGCTGAAGGGCTATCGCCTCGCAGCCTATAGCGAGCTGCCGCGCACCGGATTGCCCGAGTTGTTCGAGACCGAGCAGCAGTACAAGGACTATGTCGATGCGTTGAAGACGTCAGGCGTCATTCCGGACGAGAGTCATATCTGGTGGGCGATGCGGCCCTCGTTGCGGCATCCGACGCTGGAGTTGCGCGCGCCCGACACCTGTACCCTGATCGAGGATGGCGTTGCGATCGCCTCGCTCTATCGCGTGCTGGCGCGCTATCTCTATCAGCGGCCCGAGTTGTCCCAGGGCGTGACAAGTGTGGATCGCGCGATCGCGGTCGAGAACAAGTGGCGCGCGCAGCGTTACGGCACCGATTGCATCTTCGCCTCGAAGGACGGCGCGGTGCCGATCGGCGAGTTGCTGTCGCGTGTGATCGACCAGACGGCTGCGGACGCCGAAGCGCTCGGCTGCACTGACGAGGTGCAACATTGCCGAACGATCGTCACGCGCGGCAGTTCGGCGGATTTCCAGCTGCGCGCCTTTGAGGAGGGCGGCCAGGATATTGCGGCAGTGTCGCGCTGGATCGCGGCGGCAACCGCGCCGAAGAAGCCGAATCGCGCGTCGGCGGCGGCTTGATCTTCGCGATTTACCGCCGCTCGAGGAACCCCCGTCCTTCGAAGATCGCAGGCAGCGCCTTTTCGATCCGCGCGGTTCGGGTCGCAGACTGCTTCGCGCCGGTGAAGTGATACAGGTATCCCCTTTGCCGGCCTGGCGTCAGCGCTTCGAATGCACGCTTCAAGCGTGGATTATCGCTGAACTTCTTCTTCAACTCCGGCGGAACGGGAAGCTTCGGAGGCTTGGTTTCGACTTTCGTCCCCGCCTTCTCGGTCGCCATGGCCTCGCGCAGATAGGCCTTGATGGTGGCTGCCTTGTTCACGATTTCCTTGGCGCTGGTGAATTTCATCACCCGCGCCGCCCGAACCTGCCCGAGCTGAACAAGCAGCTTTTTCGGGTCTTTGAGCAGCGCGCCCTTGAAGAAGCCCAGCGCGCAATAATCCCTGAAGTCCTGAATGATGACGACGTTCTTGCCATCCATGACGTAGCAGGGCTTTCCCCACTTGCGCTCCTCACTCAAATTAAACCCGGATAGAATCCGTTTCAGCTCGGCAATCTCGGCCTGCCACCGCTCTCGATATGTCCGCATGCGACACCTTCGTCGTTACTAATTGCCGGCAGCGGCGTAACTCATTCGATCACTTCGTCGGCGCGGGCAAGCAGCGTTGGCGGCAAGGTCAGGCCAAGCGCCTTGGCGGTCTTGAGGTTGACGACCAGTTCGAATTTCGTCGGCTGCTCCACCGGCAGGTCCGACGGACTATCGCCGCGAGCGATCCGGTCGATGAAGTCCGCCAGTCGGCGCACCATTCCCAGGAAATCCGCGCCGTACGAGATCAAGCCGCCGGCATCGGCAAATTCGCGCGCGGCGCAGATCGTCGGAAGACGGTGGCCGAGCGTGAATTCACCGAGCCGGGCACGGTCGAAGAAAAATCCGGCCGAATTGCCGACGAGGAGAGCTTTGCGATGATCTGTCGGCGCTTCGGAAAGCGCGCGCTCATAGTCGTAGGGACGATCATGCATTTCGACGCCGGCAACATCGAGACCAAGCGTCGGCGCGATCTTCCGGGTCGCTTGCCATTGCGACGCCGATGGCGCGTCCCATAGCATCGTTGCAGCTTCCAACTCGGGAAACACCTGCTTGACGAGTTCGACGCGTTTCTCGGCCAATTCGACCTGCTGCAGGAAAAGACCTGTCACGTTGCCGCCCGGCCGGGCAAGGCTTTTGATGTATCCGAGCGCCAGGGGATCGTAGTCGATCGCCATCATGACAATCGGCACCGTCGACGAGGCCGCCATGGCTGCTTTCAAGGCGTATTCGTTGCCGAACGCCACAAGAACGTCCGCCTTGCGCGCGACCAGATCCTTCATGGCCTGGCCGAAGTTCTCCAAACGTCCCTCGACGTTGATGAAATCGAGGATGAAATTCTGCCCCTCGAAGTAGCCCAGTTCGCCCAGGCGATTCACCAGCGTGACGTATTGCGGCGCGCTCCGCGGAATGGTCGTCGTGACGATACCGAGGCGCAGTATCTTCGGCTGCTGCGCGCGAGCCACAAGCGGCCAGGCCGCCGCTGCGCCAAGAAACGCAATGGCCTCGCGTCGTCTCATTCGATCACTTGATCGGCGCGGGCCAACAGCGTCGCGGGAATCTCGATCCCAAGCGCTTTCGCCGTCTTCATGTTGATTGCCAGTTCGAACTTGACCGGCTGCAGGACGGGAAGCTCCTCCGGCTTTTCTCCCTTGAGAATTCGCCCGGTGTAAACACCGACCTGACGATAGGCATCGACGATGCTCGTGCCGTAGCTCATCAACCCGCCGTCCTCGACGAAGTCGGACCATTCCCAGATCGCCGGCAATTTGTTCTGTCGGGACAGCGCGATCAGCCGCTCGCGATGGCTGGCAAGAAACGGATCGGCTCCCGCGGTCACGGCCTGGATGCCGGCCTTGACGAAACTCTCGAAGGCCTTTTCGAGATCGCTGTCGGTGCTCGCGTCCTGAGTTACAACCTCGAAGCCAAGGGCCCGTGCGGCGTCCCGAAGTGCCGTTCGCTGCCGTTCCGCGGCTGCGTTGAGGGGATTGACCAGCGCGCCGATGATCATGACCTTCGGGATCATTTCATGAAGCAGAGCGAGCCGCTTTGCTTCCAGCTGGCTGGAGAACATGCTGACGCCGGTCACATTGGCGCCCGGTCGGTTCATGCTCGCGACCAGGCCGGAAGCGACGGGATCACCTCCGGAGTTGAAGATCACAGGAGTCGTGGTCGCGACCTTCCTGGCTGCAAGCGCCGCGTCATGCGTTGGCGCGACGATCGCGCTGACCCCTTGCCGGACCAGTTCGGCGGCGAGCGGCTCAAGCCGTTCGTAGCGGCCGTCCGCCCAGCGGTATTCGACCTTCACGTTCTGGCCGACGACATATTGCAGTTCGGCCAGCCCCTTGGTGAAGCCGCCTATCCGGTTGTCCATTGCAGGTCCCGGCGAATTCGGGCTCAGGAATCCGATGACGGGAATGGCAGGCTGTTGCGCGCGCAGCGCGAATGGAATGGCCGCCGCCGCACCGCCAAGAAGCGTGATGAATTCGCGCCGCCTCATTCGACCACCTCGTCGGCACGGGAAACCAGCGATGGGGGAAATTCGAGGCCAAGCGCCTTCGCCGTCTTCAGGTTGACGATCAGCTCGAACTTGGTCGGCTGCTCGACCGGCAGGTCCGCGGGCTTGGCCCCCTTGGCGATCCGATCGACATAGTTTGCGGCCAGCGCAAACATCGCCGTCAGCGACGGTCCGTAGGACATCAGGCCGCCGGCCATGATGTGTTCGCGCAACTCGCCGATGCTGGCCATGCGATGCTTGATGGCGAGCTCGGCGAGGCGCGTGCGGTCGAGGAAGAAGAATGGCGATCCGCCGGCATAGAAGAAATTGCCTCTAGCCGCTGCGTCGATGAGGGCGCGATCGTAATCGTATGGCCGCTCGCGGAACTCGATCCCCGTAACTTCGATTCCAGAGCGCGGCGCCACGGCCTGCAAGGCCGCCCAGTGATCAGCGGAGGCCTTGTCCCAGAACACCGTCATTGTCTTCACATTGGGAAATGCCTCTTTCACGATTTCCAGGCGCTTGCCCACCAGTTCGACATTCTGGAAATAGACGCCGGTGACGTTTCCGGACGGCCGCGACAGGCTGCGCACATAGCCCTTGGCCAGCGGATCGTAGTCGACCGCGATCATCACCACCGGCAGGCCATCGGCGGCGGCGAGCGCCGCTTGCAGGCTTCTCTCCGGGCCGGCCCCCAGCACGATGTCGGGCTTTTGCGCGACGATGGTGCGATAGCTCGACTCCCACGCATCCGCATTCGGGATCTGGATGTGGTCGTAGATGAAGTTCTCGCCTTCCCTGTATCCGAGCTCGGCCATGCGCTGCACGAACGCGACCCATTGCGGCGCTGTCCTCGGCTGCACGTTGGCGGTGCCGACGCGCAACGGCTTTTGGGATTGCTGCCCGCGCGCCGCGAGCGGCCACGCCATCGCACCGCCGATCGCCCCAAGAAAATTCCGCCGCCGCATGCACTGTCCCCGGCCCGGAGCAATTGTAATGGTCCGGCACTTGCTGCGGAAGGGGCTTGGCCGGTCGAATCCTCAACCCTTCGCCCATTCGCCGACCACGCGGTGCACCTCCTCGAGATGCTCCCGGATCTGCTCCAGCGCAAAGCCGAGCGCGTAGAAGCGTTCGGCCGCCTCGCTGGTCATGTCACGGATCAGGCCGTCGCGGCGGACTGCGCTGAACTCCTCGGTATAGTCATGGAAGACGGATTCGACTTCATCGAGCGCAGGCGGCCCCTGCCGCGCACGCAAGCTCCGCGCACTGGTGCGCAGGAAATCGCCCGCGACCTTCGAGATGCGCTTGACGTGCGGCTCCAGCCGCGATGCCCCGTCCGGCGGCAGCTCGCAGCCGACCGCGCGGCCGAGGATGACGATGTCGTGACGCAAGCGGAGCGAGGTGCGGCACAGCGGGCCGGTGTCGGGACCGGCGGTGAGACGCGCGGTGCGTTCATGCTCGGCTTCGGCGCCGGTGGCATTCAGCTTGGTGATGAAGTTCGCAAGCTCCGCATTGATCTCGCGAATGTCCGGCCGCTCGCCGCCGAGATGATGCGCCAGCATCTGCTGCAGCGCGTCCGCGACCAGATCGAGCGTGTCGGCGGCGGCCTCGGTGGTCTGCACATGCGCGCGCGAGGGAAACACCAGGAAGGACACGATGAAGCCGACGGCGCCGCCGACCACGACTTCCAGCACGCGGTCGAAAGCGGAGGCCGCGGGGCTGACATGCTGCATGCTCGGCACCAGCAGCACGATGATCGCGGTGATCGGCAGCACGTTGAAATTGGTGCGGAAGGCCGCGATGAAGGCGAGTGGGGCGATCGCCAGCGCCAGCACGGCGAACAGCGCGACTTCACTCTCATGCGGAATCAGGATCGCCAGCAACCCACCATAGGCGACGCCGGCGAGCGTGCCCGTCAGATAGTCGCGCGCCGTCCGAAGCGAGCGGCCGAGGCTCATTTGCGTGACGATCAGCGAGGTCAACACCGCCCACAGGGGCAGCCGCAGATGCATCGCTTGTGCGACCCCGAGCGCGGAAAGTGCGGCGACCGTGACCCGCAGCGCGAGGATCAACTGCAGCCGGTAGCGATGGGCAAGCGCGCGGAGATGGTTGATTTGCGCAAGGAGGCGCGAGGAGAGGGAAGGCATGAGGTCGTTATAGCAGCGGACGATGTGCGGGCGCCATATGCCCGGCTCTTAATACCGAATTCGCGCCAGCTTGCGCAATTCATCCGGCGTCGCCGTCGGAAAGCCGAAGAATTCGAGATAGGCCGGAATCTGTTCGAACAGCATCTCGGTCCCCACCTGATAATCGCAGCCTTTTGCACGGGCTGCCGCGAGAAACGGCGTGATCTCCTCCGACAGCACGACTTCGCCGACCAAACTCGACGGCGAGATGCGGTCGATGTCGATCGGCATCGGATCGTCCTTCTTCATGCCAAGCGGCGTGGCATTGACGACGATGTCGTATCCGTTCGGGTCGGAAGTGCCCACCACGACGAGCTTCGGATAGTGCGTTCTCAGCCGTTCCGCCAAGGCATTCATGGCGGGCGAAGCCACATCGTGCAAACCAAGTCTTGATATCCCGGCTTTCACCATCGACGCCGCGATGGCAGAGCCAACTCCGCCGCAGCCGGTGACAAGGGCGCTGGCACCGGCGAGGTTGCGCCCCTTGCGTCGCACGCCGCGCACAAAACCTTCGCCGTCGAACATGTCGCCGATCAGCGCGCCGCTGTCGTCGATCCGTACCGCGTTGCAGGCGCCAGCGATCCTTGCCGATACGGAAGCCTCGTCGACAAGCGAAAGCGTCGAGATCTTGTGCGGCATGGTGATGAGCGCGCCCTGCACGTTGGAAAGGCGAAATACCAGTTTCAGGAAAGACGCATAGTTCTCGCTCCTGCAGCCCATCGGTATCACGGCCGCGTTGATCCCCTGCGCCTCGAAGAAGGGATTGTAGATCATTGAGGACTTGAACGTATCGGTGGGATAGCCGATGTGGGCGATCAGTTGGTCGTCCCGTCGATCATGGTTTCGTCTTTGCCCCAGATTTGTCCAGTTTGCGGTCGCGATCATTGCCGAGGCGATCGGGCCTGTCCACCGGGCCGGCAAAGCAGGTTCGCGCTGTAGCCAATCGAAATCTGCGCTATCATTGCCGGAACGAGCTGCAGGGAGGAGCCAATGCGCGACCGGCTATGCAAGATGCTCGGAATCGACATCCCCATCGTGCTGGCGCCGATGGGCGGCGCGGTGTCGCCGCGGCTTGCCGCGGCCGTGAGCAATGCAGGCGCGCTCGGCACATTGCCGCTGTGGCGCGCCGAAATCAAAACGCTTCGCAGCGCCGTGCAGAAGACGCGCTCGCTGACGTCAAAGCCCTTCGCGGTCAATCTGAACATGGAGTTTCCGCAAACTGAGCGGCTCGAAGCCTGTCTCGAGGAAAAGGTGCCGGTCATCTCCTTCTTCTGGCGCGATCCCGGCGATCTGGTGAAGCGCGCCAAAGCCGGCGGCGCCGTGGTGATGTACACTGTTGGTAATGCCGACGACGCCCGGCGCGCCGTCGATATCGGCGTGGACATCGTGGTCGCGCAGGGCTGGGAAGCCGGCGGCCATGTCAGGGGAACGGTGGCGACTTTGCCGCTCGTGCCCGCCGTCGTCGATGCGGTCGGCGATAAGCCGGTGATTGCGGCCGGAGGTATCGCCGACGGACGCGGCATGGCCGCTGCGCTAGCGCTCGGTGCGGCCGGCGTCTGGGTCGGCACGCGCTTTCTCGCCTCCGAGGAGGCGTCCATCCACCCGGAATACCAGCGGCGCATCCTCGCGGCGTCCGAGAGCGACACGGTCTGGTGCGAAAATCTGTTCGACGGCGGTTGGCCCAACGCGCCGCATCGCGTGCTGCGCAACTCGACGGTTCGCGATTGGGAAGCCGCGGGCCGGCCGCCTGCCGGGCAGCGGCCCGGCGAAGGGGTGATCATCGCAAAATCCGAGGCGCGCGGCGATGCCGACCGCTATACGAGTGTCACGCCGGGACCGGACACGGTGGGCGAGATCGAGCCGCTGTCATTGTGGGCGGGGCAGGGCGCCGCGCTGGTGCGCAAGGTGCAGCCGGCCGCCGAGATCGTTCGCGAGATCAACAGCGAGGCCAACGCCATCCTGCGGCGGCTCGGGCAGTAGCATCTCACTCCAGCACTTCATCCGCAGCGACCAGCAGGTTCTGCGGAATCGTCAGCTCGATCTCGCGCGCGGTCTTCAGGTTGATGACCAACTCGAACTTGGCCGGCTGCTCGACCGGGAGATCGCCCGGATTGGCGCCGCGCAGGATCTTGTCGACATAGACGGCGGAGTGGCCCCACATCGCCGCCTGATCCGGGCCGTAGCTGATGACGCCGCCGGCCTCGGCCATGGTCCTGAATTCGCCCATCACCGGGATGCGGTTCGTCCGTCCGAAATCCGTGATGTTTTTGCGCAGCGACTGCACCATCGGGTCTTCCATGGTGACGATGGCCTGCGCCTTGCCGTCGATGGTCGCGCGCAGCGTCGCGTCGAGTTCGCTCGCGGTGGTCATCGGCAGCTGCTGCAGCTCGATCCCGAGCTTGGGTCCCGCGATCGCCATCTCCTTGCGCTGGAAGATGTGGCCGGAGGCGTTCAGGTTGGAGATCACGGCGATGCGTTTGATGTCCGGATTGAGTTTTTGCAAAAGCTCCAGCCGCTTGGCGGCCTGATCGGTCGCGACCAGCGTGTGCCCCGTGATGTTGCCGCCGGGATGCGCGAGTGAAGCGATGTAGCCAGGACCGAGTGCATCGCCCACATAAGTCATCACGATCGGAATCGTCTTTGTCGCGCCGCGCGCGGCGTCGACCGCCTGTGCCGCCTCCGCAACCAGGATATCGCATTTCGACGCGACGAGGTCGTTCGCAAGCTCCGGCAGCTTGCCGGGAACGCCGCCCGAGAAGCGCCTCTCGATCCGGATATTCTTGCCCTCGGTCCAGCCGAGCTGGCGCAGCCCATCCGCGAACGCGGCGACACGGGCCTGAATGATTGGGTCGCCTTCGGCGAGACCGGACAACACGCCGATCACGCGCACGCGCTCCTGTCCACGCACGGCAATCGGCCAGACGGCGGCGCTGCCGAGCAGCGCCAGAACATCGCGTCGCTTCATGGATTTCACCTGCCGGTTGAAGCGTTATCACATCTCCGCATGGGTGCAGGGCAGCAATTTTCCCATCAGGCAAAACACTGCCCTGCAAATTTTGCATCGGCTCTCTGGAATATTGGCTCGACGCCGAATGGTTGTTTGAAATGTGAAGCGGAAACTGGATGCCTCGCGCTCGCCGCGGGCGTAGGATGGAGGCGGGCGCGTCATCGCTCCCGCAACGTTTTGTTTGGGCATGAAAAACCGCTTCACACTTTTCCGGATCATGCCCACAGCCGGAAGGAGGATCCCATGTACGCCGCCATCCGTCAGGCCAAGGCCAAGACCGGCAGCGCAGAAGAACTGGCGCGCCGGATCAAGGAAGGCGCCATTCCCATCATCAGCGACGTCGAGGGCTTTCGCGCCTACTACGTCGTCTACGCCGGAGACGACACCGTGACCGCGATCAGCCTGTTCAACAATTTCGCCGGGCCGAAGAGGCGAACCGGCGCGCGGTGGCGTGGATCGAGCAGAACCTCGCGCCGCTGCTGGTCGGACAGGCGAGCGTCGGCGCGGGCCCGGTGATCGTGCACACGCTGGCGTGAGACGCAGCCAGCAGCGCCACTCGCCCCCGCCGAATGATGTTGTATGCTGCGCTTGGGCAAGAAGGCCCATCACAGGTCAACACAGGCGAGGATCCCATGCGTGTCGTTGCGTTGGAGGAGCATTTTACGGTGCCGGCCCTGGTCGGCCGCATCGATCGGGCCGCTATCAGCCGGCGCGGTTTCCGGGCAAGGACACCTCCAAAGGACGGCGGCCCCGGTCCGCTCGAACTGGCGCCCGAGATCGGCGAGCGGCGCCTGCAATCGATGGATGAGACCGGCATCAGCGTGCAGGTGCTGTCGAACACCGGCCCGGGGCCGGACCTCGTGCCCGGTGCCGAAGGCGTCGCAATCGCCCGCGAGATGAACGACCATCTGGCAAGCGCGATCGCGCGTCACCCCAAGCGCTTCGCGGGTTTTGCCGTGCTGCCGATGCAAAGCCCGGACGCGACGGCCGCCGAGCTCGTGCGGACGGTGAAGGAGTTGGGTTTCGCCGGCGCGCTGATCAACGGCACCACCGAGGGCCGCTTCCTCGATCATCCCGGCTACGATGCGCTGTTGGCCGCGGCCGAGCAGCTCGACGTTCCCATCTACATCCATCCGCATCTCGCGCCCGATGCGGTGCGGCGCGCCTACTACTCGGATTTGCCCGATGGCGCGAGCTTCGTGCTCGAAGCCGCCGGCTGGGGCTGGCATTCGGAGACCGCGATCCAGATCCTGCGCATGGTGCTGTCAGGCGCGCTCGACCGGCATCCGCGGCTGAAGCTCATCATCGGCCACATGGGCGAGATGTTGCCGATGATGATGGCGCGCGCCGACGAAGTGTTCGCACGCGACGTCGATCATCTCCAGCGCCCGATCAGCCGCACCATCACCGATCAGGTCTGGCTCACCACCAGCGGCATTTTCACCGAGCCGCCGTTCCTGGCGGCGCTGATGACCTTCGGCATCGACCGCATCATGTTCTCGGTCGACTATCCCTACGCGCCGAACGCCAAGGGCCGCGCCTTTCTCGACCGCCTTTCGCTTGCACCCGCCGACATGGCGAAACTGTGCCATGGCAATGCCGACGCGCTGCTCAAGCTGAAGGTGGAATGACCTACGCCAGCAACACCGCGTCAGCGCCGTTGACCGCCTCGGCGCTGTCGATGACCGTGCGCTCGAGCGAGGAGGCCTGCACGGTGACGTTCTCGGCAAAATAACGCGCGAGCGTCACGTAACGATCGCCGTCGCCGTTGCTCTTGGCGGCAAGCGCTTCGCCGGCAAGCATGCAGCCGCCCAAGGTCGAGCCGAACAGGCGCAAGTAAGGCGTCGCACCCGCGAGCGCGTCGTTCGGCTTCGACGTAACGCGCTCGAGCAGCCATTTGCTGGCGCGCTCCAGCGAGCCGAGCGCGTCGCGCAGCTTGGCGCCTGTGGTGCCGAAGGCGGGATCGTTTGAGGTCTCGACCTGCTTGATCGTCGTATCGAGCTCGGCGAGTAGCGCCCACACCGAGGCGCCGCCGTTGGCCGCGAGCTTGCGGGTGACGAGGTCGATCGATTGGATGCCGTTGGTGCCCTCATAGATCGAGGTGATGCGGGCGTCGCGATAATGCTGCGCCGCGCCGGTCTCCTCGATGAAGCCCATGCCGCCATGCACCTGCACGCCGAGATAGGCGACCTCGTTGCCGATGTCGGTGGAGAAGGCCTTTGCGATCGGGGTCAAGAGCGCGCCGCGCGCCGCAGCATCGCTCCGCACCTTGGCGTCCTTGGCGCGCACGGCGACGTCGAGCGCCACGGCAGTCGCGTAGCAGATCGAGCGGGCAGCCGCCGTCATGGCGCGCATCTGCAGCAGCATGCGCTTGACGTCGGGATGCACGATGATGGCGTCCGATCCGTCGCCATTCTTGCCGGCGGCCTTGCCCTGCTTGCGCTCCTGCGCATAGGCAAGCGCCTGCTGATAAGCGCGATCGGCAACGCCGACGCCTTCGAGGCCGACGCCGAGCCGGGCCTGGTTCATCATCGTGAACATGCACAGCATGCCGCGATTTTCCTCGCCGATGAGATAGCCGACGGCGCCGCCGTGATCGCCCATAGTCATGGTGCAGGTGGGGGAGGCGTGCATGCCGAGCTTGTGCTCGACGCCGCTCGCGTAGATGTCGTTGCGGGCGCCGAGCGAGCCGTCGGCATTGACCATGAATTTCGGGATCAGGAACAGCGAAATTCCGCGCGTGCCGGCCGGCGCGTCGGGCAGGCGCGCGAGCACGAAATGCACGATGTTGTCGGTCATGTCGTGCTCACCATAGGTGATGAAGATCTTGGTGCCCTTGATGCGATAGGTGCCGTCGGCCTGCTTGTCGGCGCGGGTGCGCAGCGCGCCGACATCGGAGCCGGCCTGCGGTTCGGTGAGCTGCATCGTGCCGGTCCATTCGCCGGAGACGAGCTTCTCCAGATAGATTGTCTTCAGCTCGTCGGAGCCGTGCGCGTCGAGCGCCTCGATCGCCGACAGCGTGAGCAGCGGACAGAGGCCGAAGGCGACGTTGGAGGCGCTCCAGATTTCGGTGCAGGCGGCGTTGATCGCCAGTGGCAGCCCTTGCCCGCCAAAAGCTTCCGGACCGGACACCGCGTTCCAGCCGCCGTCGGTCCAGCGCTTGTAGGCATCGGGCCAACCCGGCGCGGTGGTGACCTTGCCAGAGTCCAGCTTGATGCCGTGCTCGTCGCCGACTTTATTCAGAGGGGCGAGCACGTCGGTGGCGAACTTGCCGGCTTCCTGCAGCACGGCCGCCGTGATGTCGCCGTCGAAATCGCCGTAATGGCCGGCCTCGACCGCGGCTTTCAGCCCGGCGCCGTGGTTGAGCGCAAGCAGCATGTCGTTGATCGGCGCGCGGTAGGTCATGGCGTCACTCCCGGAAGGACGGTCGCGCCGTCTTCCCATGAAACGGGAGCGCTCTCAACTGCCGGGCCGGCCAATCGCCGCGTCCGCTTATATATAAAGGGTGCGCGCCGAGGCCGAATCCGGGCGCGCGAAAGCCTGTTGAAATGGCCGCCCGCCCCCTATAGACGGGCGGAGTTCAAGGGAATCTGCGGTAACCTAATCCGCTGTTCCGTCAGCGCGTTGGGGCGTAGCCAAGCGGTAAGGCAGCGGATTTTGATTCCGCCATTCGGAGGTTCGATCCCTCCCGCCCCAGCCAGCCATTCATGCGTTCGGCCAGGTTCTCCGAGAGACGCGCGAATGGGCCGGAAATCCGGGCTTTTCGCGCATTCGACCTGGTCTCCGCACCCCAATTCTTCCCGGACGCGAAACGGCAGAAAGTCTCCGGTCCTTGCCGAGAAAACTCCCGTTTTGGAGAGACTACGGCCGGAGACTTTCGTTCGAGCGGCCACTGCGTGCCGAGAAATGCACTCGATCGGGGCCCCTTGGTACGACACATTTCGGTTAGGACCGAAATCTCCGCGCCGTGCTCTCAGCGGGGTGCAATTGAAGCCAGCGATGCTACGAAAGAACCTTCGTTCCTTGAAATACCTTTGATTGCTTCGAGCCCAACGCCCAACCGAACTGTTCCAAGGTGGATGCTGTGGTGGCGCGCTGATGGTGAACGTCGTCGGATTGGTCAAAGAGTGGAGTGGCAGCTTTGTGCTCGGAATGCTCCCTCTTGCACTGCTCTGTGCCGCGGCGGCCGTCAGCGTCATCATTCTGGGCGGCAGGGCCGCGCAATCGGCGACGTGGCGACGGTGAAACCATGATCGCGGGATGACGGGATACCGCCCAAATTGCTTAAGCGCTCAGGCTTCGAAACAGTCTAGCCCACGTGATATCGTCAGCAAAAAACGTTTTGAACCGAGTTCAAGCGGCGACAGAACAAAGGTGCTGTCGCGAAAGTGCGCCGCGGAAGATCAAGAGAGAAGGAGGGACGCGCAATTGCGACCGCAATTGGATACATACTTCTAACGAGTACTAAATTGGCTTATAACATCGATGAGGCAAAGCCGATAAAGATGGGCGCGTTGTATCGGGTATCGACGACGAAGGAGGGACAATGCGTCGCCCCTTGCCGTTTCGAGCCCTTTTACCGCGTCCGAGAACGCGGCGAATCCGGAGATGCGCTTGTCTGAAACCGATATTCAACTGTTGCTGACCGCATTGGGTGGGGTGTTGCTGCTGGTGGCGCTGATCGTGAGCCGCGTTCGGTTACATCCGTTGATCGCATTGCTTGTCGTTTCTCTCGTGGTTGGATTCTTCGCCGGTATGGATATTACCAAGATCACCAAGGTGATCTTGACCGGCGCCGGTCAGACGCTGGGCGATGTCGGCGTCATTGTCGCGCTGGGGGCGATGCTGGGCAAGATACTCGCCGACTCCGGCATTACGGAGACGATCGCCGATGCGATCGTTCGTCGTTCCTCCGACAACGCGCTACCCTGGGCCATGGCGCTTGCCGCGTTCATCGTCGGAATTCCGATGTTCTTTGAGGTCGGTCTCGTCGTCGTGCTTCCACTGGTATTCAGCGTCGCACGCAAGCTCGAATTGAAAGGGACGACGAAGGGCTCGACTTACGTGCTCCTTGGCGTGCCGGTAATCGCCGCCCTGGCGTCAATGCACGGCATGGTCCCGCCACATCCAGGCCCGTTGACCGCGATTGCCACGCTGAAAACGAGTGTGGCGCCCACCATGCTCTACGGCTTTATCGCAGCCATCCCGGCGATCGTCCTTGGTGGCCCCCTCTATGGCCGCTTCATCGCGCCTCGCATGAGCGTGCGGCCCGACCAGGCGCTGCTGGACCAGTTCACGGGGGCGGGCGAGCACGATGGCGCGAGCGAGATCGCGCCCAAGGCGAAGCCGGGTCTCGGCATCGGTTTCGTCGCCGTCTTGCTGCCGGCGATTCTGATGCTCGCCAATACGGTCGGCGAGACATTGTTTGCCAAGGGCTCGACGATCGCAAAGATCACGGATTTCCTGGGCGAACCGTTGGTTGCGATGCTTTTCAGCGTATTGTTTGCGTCGACCACGCTCGTCTATATGCGTGGCGGTGACACGGAAAAGCTGCGCGAATCGCTCGGCGCCAGTCTGAAGCCGATCGCCGGGATCCTGCTGATCATCGCGGGCGGCGGCGCCTTCAAAGAGGTGCTGGTGAAAGCCCATGTCGGCGACGCTATTGTCCACCTCACCAGTCATTTCGCGCTCCCACCGCTGCTGCTCGGCTGGATGATCGCGATGTTGCTCTCCGTTGCCACGGGGTCGGCGACCGTCGGCATCGTCGGTGCGGCGGGACTATTGGCGCCTCTCGCCTCAAGCAATCCCGATCTGAATCTTCCCTTGCTCGCACTCTCGATCGGCTCGGGTTCGCTGTTCTTCAACTACGCCAATCATGCCGGCTTCTGGCTGGTGAAGGAATCGTTCGGCATGACGCTGACCGAAGCGACCAAGACAATCTCGGTTGTCCAGTCCATCGTTGCCGTGGTTGGCTTGCTCATGGTGCTTTTGATGAACGTTCTTCCTGCGCTCCCGTCATGACATTGGTTTCGGGAGACTGCATTGGCCAATTTATCGCCGTCGAGATCGCAACCGCAGCGGATCGTCCCCGATCGGAATGCAATGCTCGAATGCGACGTAGGGCCCTCCGAGATTTTCTCGGCGGCAAGGCGTCCGCCGCCAGGTCTTACCAAAGCATTATTCGTCGGCTTGGAACCTAACGGTAATTGAACCCGACGCCTCAAGAGACGTAAGATTGAAGTGTTGAAAGAAAAGATCGGGAGAACGAAATGCCAAAAGGGTCAGATCTTCTTGTGGCCGCCCTCGAAAACGAAGGTGTCGACCGCATTTTTGGCGTGCCCGGCGAAGAGAACCTCGATGTGGTCGAGTCTCTGCGAAATTCGAAGATCCAGCTCGTCCTCACCCGACACGAACAAGGTGCGGCTTTCATGGCCGCGACCTACGGGCGGCTGACCGGCAAGCCGGGCGTTTGCATCACGACGTTGGGCCCCGGTGCTCTCAATCTGACGACCGGCGCGGCCTACGCTCTGCTCGGCGCCATGCCGATGATCATGATCACCGGGCAAAAGGGCATCATGAAGAGCCGCCAGGCCGGGTTTCAGATCGTCGACGTCGTAACTGCATTCAAACCGCTCACCAAAATGTCGCGTCAGATCGTTTCTGCCGCGACAATCCCGACGATCGTACGCGACGCCTTCCGCATCGCTGAAGAAGAGCGCCCCGGTCCGGTCCTTCTGGAACTGCCCGAGGACATCGCCGCAGAAGACACGGAGCCGGTCGCCGTGGTCTCACGCCACCCGATCGAGATTCCGGTTGCGCACCGTGCCTCGCTCGATCGCGCGGCCGAGATGATCCTGGCGGCGAAACGCCCGCTCATCATGCTGGGCGCTGCCGCGTCGCGCCCACGCAGCACCGCCGGTATCGGCGGCTTTGTTCGCCGCACGAAGATTCCCTTCTTCACGACCCAAATGGGCAAAGGCACGGTGCCTGGTGGAAGCAATCTCTACATGGGGACCGCCGCTCTCAGCGAACGCGATTATGTGCATGAAGCCGTTGACCGCGCCGATCTCATTATCGCTATCGGCCACGATACGATCGAGAAGCCGCCCTTCATCATGGGGCCGAAAGGCCCCCAGGTCATCCATGTCAGCTATACCGCGGCAACCGTCGAGCAGGTCTACTTCCCGCAATGCGAGGTCGTCGGCGATGTCGGGCCGAGCCTCGAACTTCTCGCTGATCGCGTCGAGGGCAGGTTGCACTACGCCAACGCACTATTGCCGTTGCGCGAGGGCATCCTCGCCCGCATTACCGACCGTAACAAGGAAGATCGCTTCCCGGTGACGCCACAGCGCATCGTGCACGATGTGAGGCAAGTCATTCCCGAGGACGGCATCATCGCGCTCGACAACGGAATGTACAAAATCTGGTTTGCCCGCAACTACCGCACTTACGTCGCCAACACGGTCTTGCTCGACAATGCGCTGGCCACAATGGGCGCCGGATTGCCGTCGGCGATGATGGCCTCCATCATCCATCCCCATCGTCGCGTGATGGCCGTTTGCGGCGACGGCGGCTTCATGATGAATTCGCAGGAGTTGGAGACCGCTGTCCGCCTCAAGCTCAATCTGGTCGTGCTGATCCTGGAAGACTCCGCCTACGGCATGATCCGCTGGAAACAGGCGGTCGACGATTTCCCGGATTTCGGCTTGACCTTCAACAATCCGGATTTCGTCAAATACGCCGAAAGCTACGGCGCAAAGGGGGCGCGGGTTGGGAGTGCTGCCGATCTCATTCCCACCCTCGAAGCCGCTTTCAAGGCCGGTGGCGTGCATCTCGTGGTCGTGCCGATCGATTATTCGGAGAACAAGCGCGTTCTGGTCGACGAGCTTCGCGCGAAGGTAAAGCCCGTCCAGGAGGCCGCCGAATAGCAGGCGGCGCGCGGGACCTCTCAATCAAGTCACGACAAAGTCGGGCTCGGCGTTCAAGGAGACCATGATGAAGGCTTTCACATTTCAAGCTCCGCCCAACATCGTTTTCGAGCCGGGGGCGTCGAAGAAAATAGCCGAGATTGTCGCTAGCTATGGGGTCAACCGCGTCCTCCTCGTCACCGACAAAGGCGTGCGCGACGCCGGCCTGACGAAGGCCGCGGAGGAAGCCCTCTCGACCGGCGGCTTTTCCCTGTCGGTGTTCGATCAGGTCGAAGCCGATCCGCCCTCGCATGTCATCGAACGGGCCGTCGCGCTCTGCCGCGAGCAGCGCGTCGAGCTCGTGCTCTCGATCGGCGGCGGCAGCGCGCTCGATACGGCAAAGCTGGTTGCCTACCTCGCGAAAACGCCAGATCGCCTCGACGACATCTACGGCGTGGGTCTCGCCAAGGGTGAACGCCTTCCGCTGCTGCTGGCGCCGACGACCGCGGGCACCGGCTCGGAAGTGACGCCGATCGCCATCGTGACGACGCCGACGACCGAAAAGAAGGGCGTGGTGGCGCCGCGTCTTTTGCCGGACTGGGCGATCCTCGACCCCGAGTTGACCCTCGGCCTTCCGGCGCATGTCACCGCCGCGACCGGCATCGATGCCATGGTCCATGCCATCGAGGCCTATACCAGCAAGCACAAGAAAAATCCGATGTCGGATCAGCTCGCGCGGCAAGCTCTGTCTCTGCTGTCGTCGAACGTCCGGAAGGTTTGCACTGACGGCTCCGACCTGGAAGCAAGGTCGCAGATGTTGCTGGGCTCGATGCTGGCCGGCATGGCCTTCGCCAACGCGCCGGTGGCCGCCGTCCATGCACTCGCTTATCCGATCGGCGCGATTTTTCATGTCCCCCACGGGCTGTCGAACGCGCTGGTCCTGTCGCAGGTGCTGCGCTTCAACCTGCCCGAGGCCGAGGCCCTCTATGCCGAGCTCGCGCCCATCGTCGATCCGAAGACCGAAGGCCTGTCGGTTGCCCAAAAGGCGCGGCTTTTCGTCGATGCGGTCGCTGCGATTTGCCGCGACTGCAAGGTACCTGCATCCCTGGCCGATGTCGGGATCGGCGCAGGCGATCTCGCGAAGCTGGCGGAGGACGCAATGAAGCAGACGCGGCTGTTGGTCAACAATCCGCGCGAGCTTCGTTATGAGGACGCGCTCGCGATCTACACCGAAGCCTACGGTAATGTTGCCACCGGTCAGCAGCGGGCGCATGCGCGGCATTGAATTCTTCGGAACCATGGGCCTCACCCGGCGCGAGGGATTGACGGGGTCATGAAGGACAAGATCGTCTCCGCCGAAGAGGCCATCGCGATCATCCGGGACCGCGATGTTATATGCACATCGGGGTTCGTTGGCGTGGGGACGCCGGACGAGTTACTGATAGCGCTGGAAAAGCGCTATCGCGAGACGCGACATCCATCGGACCTCACGCTCCTGTTCGCGGCGGCGCCCGGCAACTCCAAGGATCGCGGGCTCAACCGCCTCGCGCACGACGGCCTGATCAAGCGTGTGGTGGGCGGCCATTGGGCGCTGGTCCCTCGCCTGGGCGAGCTCGCGCTGGCCAACCGGATCGAGGCCTACAACCTGCCTCTCGGCTGCATCACGCACCTCTATCGCAGCATCGCTGCCCAAGGACCCGGCACGATCACCAAAATCGGACTGCGCACCTTCGTCGACCCAAGGCTCGAAGGCGGCAAGCTCAACGCGCGAACCACCGAGGATCTCGTCGAGCTCATCCACATCGACGGCGAGGAATGGCTGCGTTACAAGGCGTTTCCGATCAACGTCGCGCTGCTGCGGGGCACCACCGCCGATCCCGCGGGCAACATCACGATGGAACGCGAGGCGCTGACGCTCGACAATCTCGCGATGGCGATGGCGGCCAAGAACTCCCGCGGTTTCGTGATCGTGCAGGTCGAACGGATCGCGGCATCCAATACGCTCAATCCTCGCGCAGTCGAGATCCCGGGTATTTTGGTCGATTGCGTCGTCGTCTCGGACCCGGAAAACCACGCACAGACTTACGGCACGCCATACAGCCATGCGTTCTCGGGCCGCCAGCGCGTGCCGATGGACCGGGTCAAGCCACTGGAGCTCGACGAACGCAAAGTCATCGCACGACGCTGCGCTTTTGAGTTGCCACCGGGCGGCGTCGTCAATCTAGGTATCGGCATGCCCGAAGGTGTTGCCGCGGTCGCCGCTGAAGAGCGTGTGCTACAGCACCTGACGCTGACCGCCGAGCCTGGCATCATCGGCGGCATGCCGCAGGGCGGGTTGAATTTCGGTACCGCGCTCAATCCGGATGCGGTCATTCACCAGAACCAGCAATTCGATTTCTATGACGGCGGCGGGCTCGACCTTGCCTGTCTCGGCATGGCGCAGACCGACGAGGCCGGCAACGTGAATGTCAGCCAATTCTCCAATCGTCTGGCTGGCGCCGGCGGCTTCATCAATATCTCGCAGAGCGCCAAGAAGATCGTGTTTGCAGGCACCTTCACCAGTGGCGGCCTGAAGATCGCGATCAGGGATGGTGCGATGCATGTGCTGCGTGAAGGCCGCACGCATAAATTCATGCCAGCCGTCGAACAGATAACGTTCAGCGGCGACTACGCGGCCGACACCGGCCAGTCGGTTCTCTACGTCACCGAGCGCTGTGTCTTCCAGCGGACGCCGGCCGGGATGGAGTTGATCGAAATCGCCCCCGGCATCGATCTCGAACGCGACGTCCTCGGGCAGATGGGCTTCAAACCCGTCATCCGCAGCCTGCGCCCGATGGATTCGCGCATCTTTCGTGATGCGCCGATGGGGCTCGATCACATGTTGCTTGGACGCAATCTCGCAGACCGCGTCACCTACGATCCCGAGCGGAACACGCTGTTCGTCAACTTCGAAGGTTTCGAGGTGCGTACGATTGAGGATGTCGATCGTATCCGACATGAGTTCGAGCACCGTTGCCGTGGCATCGGCAAACCGGTGGCGTTGATCGCGAACTATGACGGCTTCTATCTCGACCCCCAGGTGAGCGACACCTATTTTTCCATGATCGCCTACCTGCAGAAACGTTACTACAGCACGGCGTCCCGCTACACGACCAGCGCCTTCATGCGCTTGAAGTTGGGCGAGGCGCTCGCCGAGCGCCACGTGGCACCGCATATTTTTGAGACGCAGGCAGAAGCCCAAGAATTTGCCAGATCGCAATAGGGATCGTTCGCGGACGGATAAGAAGCTTGCACCAAGCTCGTCAATTGAGGGAAGAGCTCCCTTTCGCGGAATGAGCGGTTTTGGAATGCTCGCAGCAGCTATCAGACAGGCATCGGCTTCTGCGCTGTACGGGTGGGGCGGCGATTGCCCTTTAGCGAACCATCCACCGACCACCGCAAGGTTTGGGCGATCATTTTGTCCCGCATCTGCCGGTTCGCGGGGTTGTTCCAGAGATTGTCGGCCTCGCCCGGATCGTTTCGCAGGTCGTAGAGTTCACCGTCCTCATCGTCGAGGTAAACCACGAGTTTCCAGTCGCGGCAACGCCGCATCACGATGAGTTCCGCTCCCGTCTGCACGTGATCTCGCGCGACTTCAGAATAGACCACATCTCGCGGCAAATAGTCCTTGCCGCCATCGAGCGCTCCCCAGAGTGAGCGAGCTTCGAAGTCGGGCGGCACCGGCAGATTGGCCGCCTCCAATATGGTCGGGGCAATGTCGATCAGCTGCACGAGATCATCTCGAACGCGGCCGCCCGAGATCCTGCTCTTCGACCAGATCACGAGCGGAACACGGAGCACCAAATCGTACATTGTCCATTTCTGGATATGCCCGTGATCACCGAGGGCATCTGCGTGGTCCGACGTGAAGATCACAATCGCATTGTCGAGATAACCGCGCGCGTCGAGCGCAGCCATGATGCGGCCGACTTGTGCGTCGATCATCGAGACGTTGGCGGCGTAATGGCGGCGTAAGCGTAGCAGGTCGTCGCGGCTCAGGTCGGTCCGCCAATTGACCGAGTTCGAAATTCAACTGCGTCATGTTCTCTCGCAGCATCTTCAGTGCGCGCGGCTGGCGTTGCAACTCGGCGTCGGTGACCTCGGGCACGGGTATATCTGTGTTCGCGTATCGATCGAGCCATTCGGGCAACGGATCATAAGGCGGGTGAGGTCCCGGAAAACCAATTTGCAGGAATAGTGGGTCCGGACATTTTCGATCCTCGATCCACCAACACGCAGTGTTCCCCACGAAATTGTCGGGATGCATGTCGCTATCGAGATGCCATGCAAAGGCACCAAGCGCCTGCTTGTAGCCATCGGGGTCGGCGGCGTGGCGGTTGAAGCGCGACGGTTTCGTCAAGCCGCGCACATGCAATGCCTTGTCCCATTCATCGTAGAAGGCCCGGTCACGCTCTTCGAGGAATAGCGGCCGATCCTTGTTCTCGACGACGAAACGCTGATGGAATCCGCCCGTGGCGTCGTAGGGGTTGATGTGCATCTTGCCGATACTGACGCAGTGATAACTTTGCGCGGCGAGGGATTTCACCCAGGTCGGCTCCCACGGCTGGAAATTAGTGAACACTTGCGTGCTGTGCGGGAATTTGCCGGTGAACAGGCTGGCGCGCGAGGCGACACAAACTGGCGACGTTGCGAAGCATTGGGTGAACGCGACGCCTTCCTGCGCCAGCCGATCGAGGTGCGGCGTCTGCATCCAGCCGGCGCCCAGTGCGCCGATCGTATCGGCGCGTTGCTGGTCCGTGATGATGAGAATGATGTTGGGCAGGCTCATGAACGGACCTTTCAATTGAGGACGATGCCGGCCTTCTCAATAACCTTCTTCCACTTCTCCAACTCGCTTTTTTGAAGAGCCGCAAAACTATCCGGTCCTTCGACACGAATCTCGTCACCTTGCACACGCATCTTGTTCCTGAATTCAGGATCCTTGGCGGCGCGGGCGACCGCGGCGGCGACACGGTCGATGATCTCCCGCGGCGTGCCCGCGGGTGCGAACAGTCCGAACCACGCGGACGCCACCACATCGTAGCCGGATTCCTTCAATGTCGGAACGTCTGGAAAGGTTTGCGCCCGTACCGCGCCTGAGGTTGCGAGCACCCGCATCTTGCCGGCTTCGACCTGCGGCTGGATCACGGGTAGATGGTTCAGTGTCGCGTCGACCTGTCCTCCAAGCAGGGCCGTCACCAATTCATTGCCGCCCTTGAATGGGATATGGGCTATCTCGATTCCCGCAGTCTGCTTCAGCAACTCCATAGCCAGATGCGGATAGGTGCCAAAGCCGTTGCTGGCATAGTTACTCGAAGCTCCTTTTACCTTCATCGTCGCCATGAAGCCGGCGACGTCCTTAATGTTGGAGTCGGCGCTCACGGTCAGGGCTAGGTAACCCTCGGTCACCTCTGTGATAGGCGCGAAATCGGTCACGGGATTGTATGGTAGCGCCTGGTAGAGCCAGGGCGCAAAAGCATGAGTCGCGGCGCCGCTGAGCAGAAGTGTGTAGCCGTCGGGCTCGGCCTTGGCGACGAAATTGGCGCCCAACGTGCCGGCAGCGCCGACCTTGTTCTCGATGATCACCGTAGCGTTCAATTGCTTCTGGAGTTGATCGGCAAGGACGCGGCCGGTGATATCGACGGCGCCACCGGCCGGGTAGGGTACGACGAGCTTGATGATGTGGCTGGGATAGGATTGGGCGTGCGCCGCCGTCGAAAGAGCAAACAGCGCGCAAAGCGATGCGATGGATTGGCGGATGCGGGACATCTCGCATTCCTCCTGCAATATGGAAAGAGTGGGCACGCCGGCATGGGCCGGCGTGCATCCGGCAACGGCGTCAGGCGATCGTCTTCAGGTAGAGGCTCGGATCGAAATATTTGTCGGCCGGTGTGAAGTCCTTGACGCCGGCATTGGCCATGAAGAAGTCGGTGGTCTGCTGCAGCCACTTGGTGACTGTGCCGTCCGCATACATCTTCTTCCATTCTTGCGACGTGAACATCTTCTGCGCCTTGAAGAACTCGTCGATGTCGGCCATCGGGGTCTGACTGTAGTGGGCCTTCTGCAGCGCCTGCATCGCCACCTCGCTGTTGGCGACGATGTAATCATTGGCCTCGGCCCAGCCTTTGATCAGTTTCGTCAGCGTTTCCTTGTTCGGTTCGTAATAGGCGTTCGCCGCCGCCCAGCCGTCGATGATGGCGGCCTGCGGGTAATAGGCGGAAGCGTCGGCAAGCTTCACAGACCCCGGCACCTTGTCGCGAGCGGTAACGTTGAAGGGCACCCAGAGCGCCACGGCCGGCACCGCGCCCGAGACAAACGATGTCACTGCCGCGGGCATGGTCTGATTGAGCAGCTCGACCTCCTTGGGATCGATATTGTTGGCGCGCAGCGCCTTGTCGAGGAAGACATGGGCGGTGGTGCCGGTGGCGGTCGCGATCCGCTTGCCCTTCAAATCCGCGAACGACTTCACGCCCTGGTCCGGGCGAACCCACAATTGCGCGGTGGCGACCTCGATGTCGTTGATCAGGAATACCTTGCCTTGACCGCGCGCCGGGAAATTGGACAGCACCGCTCCGGTCGAGAGCACATCAAGGCTACCGCCGATCAGTGCCTGGAACAGCTCGAGCCCGGTGTTGAACTGGCGCATCTCCAGCTCCAGGCCCTGCTTGTCGAAGCTGCCGCGGTCGATGCCGGTCCAGATCTGGCCGTCGACGGCTACCGTATGCAGATAGCCGACGCGGAGCTTGGTCTTGGCCTGCGCGATCGCGGGCGCGGCAACGCCGCTCAGCGCGAGGCCCGCGGTCGTGGTCAGGAATTGGCGTCGATCCATAGCGTTACTCCTCCTTTGGGTTCTTGACTATTCCGAGAAAGATGCGGGGCGCATCTGCGCCTGCTGCGCTCGATACTCGTTCATCACGAGTTCGCGGACGTACTTGCGCAATTCGCCGAATTCGGCGCGTTCCTGGATGGATTCGTCGCGCGGATAGGCGAAGGGCACCTCGATGATCTCCCTGATGCGGGCCGGGCGCGCTGTCACCACGACGATGCGCGACGCGAGGTAGATCGCCTCGTCGACGGAGTGGGTGATCAGCATGACCGTCTTGGCTTCGGTTTCGAGCACCTTCAGCAGCAAATTCTGCATGTTGGAGCGCGTCTGCGCGTCCAGCGCGCCAAATGGCTCGTCCATCAGCAGGAATTGCGGTTTGACGGCATAAGCTCGCGCAATCGCAAGACGCTGCCGCATCCCGCCGGACAGATGCTTGGGCCAGGAATTGGCGAAGTCCGCCAGTCCCATCAGCTCGAGATAGTGATCGCAGATTGCGTTGCGCTCTGAGGAAGGGACGTGATTGGCTTTCAGGGTCAGGCCGAATGCGATGTTCTGTTTCACCGTCAGCCAGGGGAAGACGCCGTATTCCTGAAAAATGACGCCGCGCTCGGGTCCGGGTCCGGCGACCGGCTTGCCGTCGAACTTGACGCTGCCGGCGGTGGGCGTCTGGAAGCCGGCCAGCATGCTCATCATGGTCGTTTTTCCGCAACCGGACGGTCCAATCACGGCGATGAAGTCGCCGTCGTGGATGTCGTAGGTGACGTCGTCGACGACCTTCAGCGAGCCCTTCGCGGTGTCGAAGGTCAGCGAAACGTGGTCGAACTGCGCACGAGTCGGAAGTTGCGATGCGTTCATGACACCGCTCGCTCCTGCCATACCAGCAGGCGGGCGCTGATCTTGCGAAGGATCAGGTCCATGATCAGCGCAATGCAGCCGATGCAGATGATGCCGACATAGATCACGTCGAGCAGGAAATAGGTCGAGGCATTCTGGATCATCGCGCCGAGCCCGCGCTGGGCCGCGATCAGCTCGGAGGCGACCAACGTCGCCCAGGCCACACCGAGTGCGACGCGCAGCGCGGTGAGAATGTGCGGAACGGTGAGCGGGATGATGACCTTGCGAAAGATTTCAAGTTCGCCCGCGCCCAGCGTCTGGGCCACGCGGATGTACAGCGGTGTGATCTGCGAGACGCCTTCATACATCACGATGACGCCGGAGAAGAACGATGCGTAGAACAAGATCACCAGCTTGGCGATTTCATCGACGCCAAAATAGACGATAACGAGGGGGATCAACGCGATCGGCGGCAACGCGCGGAAGAAATTGATCATGGGATCGGCAAGGGTCCGCGCCGGCCGGTACCAGCCCAGCATGAAGCCGACCGGCACTGCGACCAGGATGCCGAGGATGACGCCGAGGAACACCCTGCGCGTCGACGCGATGATGTCGAGCGCCAGCGTGTCGTGCAGCAGCAGGTCGATGAATTTGGAGGCGACCTGATGCGGGGCGGGGATCAGCGCGTCATTGACGAAGCCGCTCCAGCGCACGGCATACCAAAGCAGCACCGCGCCGACCCACGGCGCCAAACCCAACAAAAAGCGTCTCGCGACACTCCCGCTCATTCGACGCTTCCGGCTTGCGATCGATACCGACATGGTCATATTATAAATAGGATGACCATACAAGAGCGGCCTTTGTCCTGCCTGGAACAGCCTCAAATGACATCCGCGCCATTCAGTATCCGTCGGCTCCAGGCATTTTGCTTTCGCTATCCCCTGACGACGCCGGTCGTCACATCTTTCGGCCGGATGACGAACCGGCCCGCCGTATTCGTTCGGGTCGATGACGAGGATGGCAACTCGGGCTGGGGCGAAGCCTGGTGCAACTTCCCGTCCACCGCGGCGGAGCATCGCGCGCGGCTGATCAACGAAGTGCTTGCGCCCGCGGTGACCGGTGCTGCAGGAGGCGAGCCTTCGCAAATCTTTGACGAGTTGACGGAGACGACCTCGGTCCTTGCGCTGCAATCGGGTGAGGCCGGTCCTTTCGCGCAGGCCATTGCGGGCATCGACCTTGCTATGTGGGACTTGCACGCCAAACGTAACAAAACGCCTCTTTGGAAATTGCTTGGCGGCGCCGGCGGCAAGATCAAGGTCTATGCCAGCGGCATCAATCCGACGGGCTCGCGTCAGATGGCGGAAGCCGCGATGCAGCGCGGTCATCGCGCCTTGAAACTCAAGATCGGGTTCGATCCCGCGACAGATCGAGGCAATCTTTCCGAGCTGCGCCGGCTTGCCGGCAATGGTATGCTGGCTGCCGATGTCAATCAGGGTTGGACAATCGACCGTGCGCTCGAACTCGTCCCGTCGCTGACGGAATTCAACCTCGCCTGGCTCGAGGAGCCGATCCGGGCGGACCGCCCGTGGCATGAATGGAAATTGCTGCGCAAGACCGCGCGAACGCCGTTGGCGGCCGGCGAGAACATCGCGACGAGAGCCGGCTTCGCGCAGGCGATTGACGATGATGTATTGCGAGTCGTGCAGCCCGACATCGCGAAATGGGGCGGCCTCAGCCTTTGTGCCGGCATTGCGAGGGATATTGTCAAATCGGGCAAGCTATTCTGCCCGCATTATCTCGGCGGTGGCATCGGCCTGCTTGCATCGGCGCACTTGCTCGCCGGAATCGACGGCAATGGGTTGCTCGAAGTCGACGCCAACGAAAATCCCTTGCGCGATCGCTTCTGCGGCCCTGTTGCCGACGTCGTCGACGGTATGATCACGCTTGGCGATGCGCCAGGCCTCGGCATCGAGCCCGATCTCGCTTCCATCGAGCAATACCGGACGGCATGAGATGGCTGCTTCGGGCTACGACTACATTATTGTCGGCGCGGGCTCGGCCGGCTGCGTCGTCGCGAACCGGCTGTCCGCCGATCCTGCATGCCGTGTGCTGCTGCTGGAGGCCGGCGGTTCGGATCGGAATTTCTGGCTCAGGCTTCCTGTCGGCTACTACCGGACGATCTACAATGAGCGTTTCTCCCGGCTATTCGAGACCGAGGCGAGTGAGGGGACCGGCGGCCGCGCGATCGTCTGGCCGCGCGGCCGCGTGATCGGCGGCTCGTCCTCGATCAACGGCCTTATCTTCATTCGCGGTCAGCATGAGGATTTCGACGACTGGGAACGTCTTGGGGCAACGGGATGGAGCTATCGGGAGTTGCTGCCCTATTTTCGGCGCTACGAGCGCTATCGCGGCGGCGACAGCCAGTATCACGGCGGCTTTGGCGAGTTCGAGGTCTCGGATCTGCGTAACGACAATCCGGCGTCCGCCGCGTGGGTCGAGGCCGGCGTCGAATTCGGACTGCCGCACAATCCTGACTTCAACGGCGAGACGACGTTCGGTGTCGGCGCCTATCAGCTTGGTATCGGCCGGCACTGGCGCACGAGTTCCGCGTCGGCCTTCCTGAGGCCGATCGCGCAGCGCCCGAACCTCACCATTGTAACGGGCGCGCAGGTCAGCAAGGTGACGTTCCGCGGTCAAGTGGCTGATGGCGTCGAGTGGATCAAAGGCGAGACGGTCTCGCGCGCCAGCGCCGATCGCGAGGTCATTCTCTCGGCCGGCGCGTTGCAATCGCCGCAAATCCTGCAGATCTCGGGTGTTGGTCCTGCCGAGCTATTGCGGGGTCTCGGCATTCCCGTGGTCGCCGATTCTTCCGAGGTCGGCGGCAATCTACAGGATCACTACCAGGCCCGGTTGATCGTCCGGCTGAAGCAGCCGCTCTCGCTCAACGATCAGATTCGCAACCCGATCGAATTGGCGCGGATGGGACTGCAATGGATGTTCGGCGGCCGCGGTCCGCTGACGGTCGGCGCCGGACAGGTCGGTGGCGCGGCCTGCACCGAATACGCTGTCGGCGGCCGGCCTGACGTACAGTTCAACGTCATGCCGCTGTCGGTCGACAAGCCCGGCACGCCCCTGCATAGCTACTCGGGCTTCACCGCGTCGGTCTGGCAATGCCACGCGACATCGCGGGGCCGGCTTGCCATTCGTTCCGCCGATCCATTCGAGCAACCGCGTATCGTGCCAAACTATTTCGCCGAAGACATCGATCGTAAGACTATGGTGGCCGGACTGAAAATCCTGCGTGACATCTATCGGCAGCAATCGTTCCGTGGGCTTTGGGACCTGGAGATGGTTCCCGGCGAAGCGACGGCCGATAACGACGCTCTCTGGCGTTTCGCACGCGATACCGGGGGCACCGTTTTTCATTGCGTCGGAACGTGTCGCATGGGTAGCGACGCGCGTTCAGTGGTCGATCCGCAACTGCGCGTTCGCGGCGTCGAAAGATTGCGGGTGATCGATGCATCCGTTATGCCACAGATCACGTCCGCCAATACCAACGCGACCAGTTTGATGATCGGGGAGCGGGGCGCCGCTCTTGTCATGTCATGAGCCTCCGCGGGGAGAACGTCAGGTGGACCTGATCGCCGACAGTCACGTCCCGAAATACGCGCAGATCGCCGACACCTTCCGGCAGCGCATCGCGCGCGGCCTCTGGATCAAGGGTTTTCGGCTTCCGGCCAACGAGGAACTGGCCGAGGAGTTCGGCGTGTCGCGGGTCACTATCCGCCAGGCGGTCGACCTGTTGTCGCGCGATGGCATGATCGAGGCCCGGCAGGGCAAGGGCACCTTCGTAACCGGGACCCTGAAGCAGGACCGCTGGTTGAAGGTCGAGACGACGCTTGCCGACCTTGCCGAAGTCTATCGCGACACCTTGCCCGAGATCATCAACATCTCTGAAAGCCACATCGCTGCGCCCCTGCTGCCGGAGGACGGTCGGCCCGCGGAAAGATACGTCTTTATGCGCAGGGTGCACTCACGGAGGAAGCGGCCTTATTGCGTAATCTCGATCTATCTGGACGAGAGAGTTTTCCGCAAATCGCCCAAGCGCTTCCGCAACGAGACGGTGATTCCGATCCTTCATGACATGCGCGATCCCAGGATTGCATATGCGAAACAAACGCTGACCATTGGCACGGCGGACCTCGATGTTGCGCGGCTGTTGAAGGTGCCCCTCAACTCGCCGGTCGCGGAGGTGCGGCGCGTCTTCACCAGCGCCGACGGCACGGTGATCTATCTCGGCGAGGTCACCTATCGCGGCGACTTCGTGCGCATCGACATGGATTTGCGGCCTTAGTGAGCCATATCAAGCCGTCTCTGCGTAGACTTTTTGAGGCCATGACGTGGGCTCGGCTTCTTGGCGGCATCGACGGCTCGTAAGCGTTCGGAGCATATCTCCGTATTCATCGCGGACGAGGGAGCGCAACTCACGACAATTCTGGACTGATAAGAAAATGCGGAAAATACTTTGGAGGAAGTTTCTGTCCGGATTCTATCGGCTCTTCATGAATTTTTCCCAGGCATGAACCCTGATCCGGCTTTCCAGTTGCCGTTCCAACTTGTCGAGGCATTGCCGCATCGTTGCGAGTTCGTTTGCATCGAGCGCGGAAGCAAGCTCGTCCTCGATGCGAACGACGAACTTCTCGATATCCCTGTAAATCTTGCGGCCATCCGTCGTGAGGCGAAGGCTCGCGCGGCGCCGGTCGTTCTTATCCATATCGCGGCGGATCAGCCCGCGTCGAACAAGAAGCTCGATGGCACGGGCAACCTTGAAGGCGTCGGACGACGTTCGCATTGCAAGCTGGCTCGCCGTTAGCGGCTGGTATCGCGCAATGACTGCGAGGCTACGCCAGGCCGGCATCGTGAGGTCGTGGCGGCTTGCATACATGGGTACGACAAAGTTGCCCAAGCGCGCGGAGATGAGACTGAAGCGATACCCGATCCAGTTCTCGAGAGGTAGCGGAGTCTTCGATTTCTTCATTGAATACGGAATTTCCAAAGGTCGTGACGACTATAGTCACAGGCGGTTCGCAACTCAACGAACTCTCCCGCTCGTGAACGCCGGCTTGTTGACGCTGACGACAATTATTTGCATAATGCAAGTAATTACGCGGCGGCCGTGCCCCGGCAGCAAAGATACTGCGCCGCAACAAGTTCAACAGGGGAGGATTCATATGTCCAAAGCGAGCGATGGCTATGATCTGACCCGGGTCGGCCCCGGCACCGTCATGGGCGAAATGATGCGGCAGTACTGGATTCCTGCTGCCCTCTCCTCCGAATTGACGCCGGACTGCGATCCGATGCGGCTGATGTTGCTAGGAGAACCGCTGATCGCGTTCCGAGACAGTTCCGGGCGGGTTGGCGTGCTCGACCACCAGTGCCCGCATCGTTGCGCCTCTCTCTTTCTCGCTCGGAACGAGGAGAATGGCATTCGCTGCGTCTATCATGGCTGGAAGTTCGACGTCGAAGGCCGTTGTCTCGAAATGCCGAACGTGCCGCCGCCGCAGGATTTCAAGGAGAAGGTTCGAGCGAAGGCTTACAAGGTGCAGGAGGCCGCCGGCCTGATCTGGGTCTATATGGGTGCGCGAGCGGAAGCGCCGCCGATGCCGATGCATGAGGCGCTGTTCGTTCCCGAGCAGGATCTGACGGTGACGATCTTGCAGCGTGAGGCGAATTGGTTGCAGGGCCTGGAAGGGGACATCGATACATCGCATTTCGGCTTCCTCCATGCCGGGCACGTCAAGGCGGAGGATTTCGAGGAAGGCCATCCGGCCCGCCACACCGTGGCCAACCGCGCGCCGGAGTACAAGATCGCCGATACTGATTGGGGCACGATGTACGGCGCCTACCGCCCAGAGGCCAATGGCAGGATGCACTGGCGCATGGCGCATTTCTCGCTTCCGTTCTGGACGCAGACGCCGAACGCCGATTTTGCCGATCACGTCGTCGCCAAGGCATGGGTGCCGATGGACGACAGCCACACCATGCTGATCTCGATCTATGGCGGCCGGGCGAAGGGTTCTACCTACTCGTCTTCGAAATTGAAGTCAGGAACGGGCATAGGCGGTGCCGAACCGCTCGATTATCTCCCCAATACCACCGATTGGTTCGGACGTTGGCGTCCCGTGCAGAACCTCGGCAACGACTGGCAGATCGACCGCGCGGCGATGCGCGCCAATCGCATCTACTCCGGTATCCGCAACATCGTGATGCAGGACCAGGCGGTGACCGAGAGCATGGGGCCGATCGTGAACCATACCAAGGAGCACCTCGCTCCCAGTGACATCATGATCTCGCGTACGCGGCGCCGGCTGCTCACGGCGGCCCGCGGCTTTGCCGAAAACGGAACCGTGCCGCCCGGAGTGGATGATGCCGAAGTGTTCTGGAAGGCACGCGCCGGCTCTTTTTATGCCGACGCAAAGACCGACTGGCTCGATGCGTATCGGGAGCAATTGAAGAGGGCGGTCCGTTGGCCTGCGCCGGGCCGGCAGGCCGCGGAGTAGCCGATGTCGTCACCCGATCGTGCATTCGTCACGCGCCGTACGGCGCTGCTGGGCCTCGCAGCAGGTTCGGTCGCGCTGTCCTTGCCGGATTTGGCGCGAGCGGAAGACGAGTGGAATAAGGTCGTCGAGGCGGCCAAAAAAGAAGGCCACGTAGTGCTCTACAGCGCCTTCGTCGGTCTTGGGGCGCATCTGCAACTGAAGAAGGATTTTCAGGCGGCCTACGGCATCACCGTCGATATTCTGGAAGCGCGGGCAAGCGAGATTCGAGAACGTATTCGCATCGAGCAGGCAGCCGGCCGGTTCGCGGCCGACGTCTCAGAGAACGGGCGAACCGCTACAACGCTTCAGATCGTACAGGACAAGGTGTTCGATCCGCACGGACCGCTGCCAAGTCTAGGTCACCTCAAGCCGGAATTCCGAGCCGACGACATCCGCCTGCCGGTGTTCGCCATCGTTTACGGCATCCTGGCCAATTCCAGGCTGGTCAAGGCCGAGGACGAACCCAAAAGCTGGCTCGACCTCACCGATGTCAGGTGGAAAGGCAAGATCCTGGCCGACGATTTTCGGGCGCTCGGCGGTGGCGGCGTGCTGTTCTACACGCTCGAGGAACGCTACGGGCGTGAGTTTCACGAGAAGCTCGCGGCGCAGGATATCAAGTTCAGCCGCGAAATTCCCGCCAACGAGCGGCGCATCGCGCGCGGCGAACTGCCGCTGTATCTCCCGGTCAGTCTGACTTCGATCCTCGAACTGAAGGGGCTGCCGGTCAAGTTCCTGGTCCCGCAGGAAGGTCTGCCGTATGTCAACTACGACCTGGCGCTCCTGAAAAATGCGCCGCATCCGAATGCCGCGCGGCTCCTGATGGAGTATTATCTCGGCGGGAGGATGCAGCAGGGATTTGCCAATCTCGGCCTGTTGCCGGTGACGTCAGACGTGCTTTCGGAGGTCGACCCCGCGGTCGCCGATCTGGAAAAGAGCAAGCTGCTCGGCACCACCGACGCGACGAAGATGGACCAGGTGCTCGCGATGGCCAGAGAGATTTACAAGTAGTCGTGGTCGCACGGGGCCTTTCCCCAAGGGGTGATTGAAGTCGGACATGCGACGATCGAGTGGTTGGAGAGTTCATGGCAAGGGAACAAGAGATGGCCGACGCCGATCATGCCACGCCATACGCCGGTGCGATCGATTGCGATCTGCATCCGGCTGTGCCGTCGATGAGCGTCCTGCTGCCTTACCTCGACGATTATTGGAGGGAGATGGTATCGGTCCGCGCACTCGACCGGCTGAACCTTAGTCTCACCAGCTATCCGCAGAATGCGCCAATCTCCTGCCGTCCCGATTGGCTTCCGAAAGACGGGGCCAAGCCGGGATCGTCGCTCACGGCGATGCAAGCGCATGTGCTCGACCGTCACCGGCCGCGCTACGGCATTCTCAACTGCCTTTATGGTGCGCAGGTCTTGCACAGCGAGGACATGGCCGCCGCATTTTGCCGCGCGGCGAATGACTGGATTCGCGACGAGTGGCTGAGCCGCGATTCCAGGCTGCGCGCCTCCATCGTAATCCCCGCGCACAACACCGAACTCGCGGTCGCCGAGATCGAGCGCAGGGCCGACGATTTCAGGTTCGTGCAAGTGTTGATGCTGGTGTCCGGAGAAATGACGCTCGGGCGCCGGCAGCTTTGGCCGATCTATCGGTTGGCGGAGCGATTGGAGCTGCCGATCGGTGTCCACGCGGGAAGTGCCTACCGGTACGCTCCGACCCCGATCGGCTGGCCGTCCTATTACGTCGAGGATTACATCGCGCAATCCGCCGCCTTTGAGAACCAGCTGCAAAGCATGATCGCGGAAGGCGTTTTCGCAAAATTTCCCCGATTAAAGGTCGTTGCAATTGAATCTGGCCTGACCTGGCTAAGCGGATATGTCTGGCGCTCTGACAAGACCTGGAAAGGTGTGCGCGCCGAAACTCCCTGGGTCACCCGTCCTCCGTCGGAGATCGTCCGCGATCACGTCCGTTTCACGATGCAGCCAGTCGATGCTGCCGACGAGCGCGAGGCGATCCTGCGTCTTGTCGACCACATGAAATCGGATGACCTTTTCCTGTTTTCGACCGATTATCCGCATTGGCAATTCGACGGCGATGGGGCGCTCCCGACCGGCCTGCCGGCGACGCTCGCCCGGAAAATCATGAGCGAAAATGCGCTGGCCACCTATCCGCGCCTGTCAAAAGCGGATCGCCCCATGGAGATTGCGCTATGAGCATTACCGATGTGGAACGCGGCCAGTCCGCGAAGCACAGGCTTCAGGTCATCGACTGCGATATCCATCCAGCCATGACGTCCTGGACCGAGGTGCACCCTTATCTCGAGAAGCGCTGGATCGAGCATCTCTCGGTGTATGGTAGCCATTTGCGCCACGCATTTTCGGAGGCGCTGTCGCACCCGCGCATGTCGCCTGATGCCGCGCGGGTCGATGCCTATCCGGAGGAGGGCGGTCCGCCCGGATCGAGCCTCAAGATGATGCAGAAGCAGCACCTCGATCCCAACGGGGTCGAGGTGGGGATGCTGATTCCGCTGCGCTGGAATCCGGGCAGCCAGCGAAACCTGGATTTCGGCGTCGCGCTGACGCGGGCGATGAACACCTGGCAGGTCGAGCGCTGGATCAAGCAGGAGCCGCGCTTGCGGGCATCTGTCCTTGTCGCGCAGGAAGATACTCGGGCTGCCGTCGCCGAGATCGACGCGCGCGGCGGCGATCCCAACTTCACGCAAATCCTGATTCTGCCGCGCACCGACGAGCCAATTGGACGGCGACGCTACTGGCCGATCTTCGAGGCCGCCGTGCGCAACAACCTTCCGATCACGGTTCATGTCGGCGGAACGGGTGGCCATCCGTCTACTGCCGGCGGATGGTCGTCCTACTACATGGAAGAGCACCATATGGTGGCGCAAGCCATGCAGGCCGTTGTGACGAGCCTCGTCTTCGAGGGCGTGTTCGAGCGGTTTCCGAAATTGCGTATCGTCATCATGGAAGGTGGACTCGGCTGGATTCCGTCGCTCTGCGGGAGAATGGACAAGCACTGGAATCGCCTGCGCAGCGAGGTGCCCCACGTCAAGCGGCCGCCGTCGGAATATGTGCGCGAGCATGTCTGGTTCACGACCCAGCCGATGGAAGAGACCGGCAGTTCGGCAGCCCTTCTTGATCTATTCGACCGGATCGGATGGGACCGCCTGTTGTTCGCAACCGATTATCCGCATTGGGACTATGACGATCCCCGCACCTCCTTCAAGGCGAACCTCACCGAGGCTCAGCGTCATCAGCTGCTCTACGCCAACGCACGCAAGTTCTACAGGTTTGACGAATGACGCGCCACGTCGTCGCGACCGTGGACCAGATACCGCCGGGCGAACGAATGCTGGTCACCGTGGGTGGACGCGAAATCGGCATCTTCAACGTCGGCGGCGAGTTCTTCGGCATTGGTAACCGTTGTCCTCATAACGGCGGGTCCTTGTGCAAGGGGCGCATCGTGGGTCTTGTCGAGGCAAGCGAGCCCGGAGCGTACCAGTTCAGCCGGCGCGGCGAGCTCGTGCGTTGTCCGTGGCATGGCTGGGAATTCGACTTGAGGACTGGCAAATCCTGGTGCGAGCCGGACCGGACGAAGGTGCGAAGTTACGATTTGAAGGTCGAGGCCGGCAGTGCCCTTGCCGAGGGGCCGCTCCAGGCCGAGACCTTCCCGGTGTCGATCGAAAAGCAGTATGTGGTGGTCGAGGTCTAGCTCGCGGGCCAGGCAAGCAAGAATCAAAGTAGGGAGGGTATTGTTGAAAACGCACTGGGGTCTTGCAGCCGTTTGTCTCCTCGCTCTTTGCCTGCCCGCGCAGGCTGAGGACTCCTGGGACGCCGTGGTCAATGCTGCGAAGAAGGAGGGCAAGGTCGTCGTCTACGACATGGCGCTGGGCGCGCCGTATTTCGTAGCGGTCCTGAAGTCCTTCGAGGCCAAATACGGCATCCCGGTGGAAAGCCTCGATCTGCGCGCCAGTGAACTCGCGGAACGGATCCGCACCGAGCAGACCGCCGGCCGTTTCCTCGGCGATGTCGAGATCATCACCACGACGATGATCGAGGAGCAGCGGCAGAACGGCGACTTCATCGAAAAGCTGCCGCCGATCCCGAATGCCGCCAATCTTCGCCCGCCGTTCCGCGCTGATGATTACAGCGTGCCGGCTTTCGTCCAGCCGATGGGCATTCTGGTCAATACACGGCTGGTGAAAGAGGAGGACGTGCCGACCAGCTGGAACGATCTCAACGATCCCAGATGGAAGGGCAAGATTCTCTCGGACGACATGCGTCCGCTCGGCAGCGGCAACACGATGTTTGCGATCCTCCAGCATCAGATGGGCGGGGACTTCAACGAAAAGCTTGCCGAGCAGAAACCGGTGTTCAGCCGCGACATGCGTAACGACGCTCGCCGCGTCGCGCGCGGCGAATATCCGATCTACGTGCCGCAGATTTTTGCCTTTACGTCGGACCTCAAGGGGCTCCCGGTGAAGGTCGTCATCCCGAAAGAGGGCGCGCCCTACGCCGAGATGGATTTGGCCGTACTGAAGAACTCGCCCCACCCGAACGCGGGTCGCCTGTTCATCCAGCATTTCCTTTCGATGGAGGCCCAGCTGATTTACGCCAATGCCTGGATGCCGCCGGTCGTTGCCGGCGTAGCCGAACGCGCTAATCCGGACGCTCAGGTTTTTGCCAATGCCAAGTTGATTGGACCCGCCAAGCTCGCGGAACGTCCATCGATGATGACGCTGGCCAAGAAGCTGTATCCGTAAGGGTGGCATGACCGTCTCGGCCGACGATCGCGTGGTGAATGTCGATAGAACGCCGATCGCGGGCTGGACCGCGAAATTGCGCTTGTTTCAAGGCGTTTCAACGGGACGGATCGCGGCGCTCGCTTTCGTCATCCTCCTTCTCGCGTTCCTGACGGTCTATCCGTTGTCGATGCTGCTCTATGGCAGTCTTCATTCGACGCCACCGGGTATGGCCGGTGCCTTCGATCTCGACGGCTACCGGGAGGTGCTGACCAGGCAGAGCCTGCTGTCATTGCTCAATACCGTCGGCATTTCCCTGGCAAAAACCATTCCGTCGCTGGTGCTGGCCGTGCTGCTGGCGTGGATCCTCGCTCGCACGGACACGCCGTTCCGCGGTGCCCTGGAGGTCCTGATCACGCTGCCGTTTTTCATTCCCCCGATCCTGACGGCGATGGCGTGGGGCATGCTGGGCAATCCGCAGGTCGGACTGCTCAACCAGCTGTATCAATGGGCGACGGGATCGAGCGTTGCGCCGATCAATGTCTATTCCTACGGCGGCGTGGTCTGGCACATGATGCAATATTCCGTGCCGTTCCTGTTCCTTCTCATCGTCGATGCATTTCGTGCCATGGACCCGAGCCTGGAAGATGCGGCGCGCATGTGCGGGGCGTCGCGGTGGCGGACGTTCTGGACAGTCACATTGCAGTTGATACTGCCGGCGCTTACGGGTGCCGCGATTCTCAGCTTCATTCGCGGCATCGAGAATTTCGAGTCGCCACTTTTCTTCGGCTCGCCGGCTGGCATCCGCGTCATTACGACCGACATTTACGACGCGATCAATCAGAGTTCTCCGCCCCGATATCAATATGCCACGTCGGTCAGCTTCGTCATCATGATGCTGCTATTCCTCATCGTGATGCTGCAGTGGAAGCTTCTGAAGGGCCGCAGCTTCACGACTGTCAGCGGCAAAGGCTATTCGCCCGGCATCATCAACCTTGGCGCCTGGCGTTGGGCCACCTTCGCATTTTGCATCCTCTTCTTCGCCGTGACCGTCGTCCTGCCGGTGGGCCAGCTCCTGATCGGCTCCTTTTTCAAGTTCTTCGGCTTCTATGAATGGGACATGCTGACGCTCGAGCATTATCGGGCCGTATTCGGCAGCAGCGAGTTCTGGCGCGGCTTCGGCAATACGATGCTGCTCGGCGTGGTCGGCGCCTCGCTTACGATGGTTCTCGGCGGGGCTGTCGCTTACATTTCGGTTCGCACCCGATGGCGCGGCCGCCTGTTGATCGATGCGATGGCCTGGTTGCCGTGGATGATGCCCGGCATCGTGCTCGGCGTCGGCTTTCTCTGGGGGTTTGCGCTGCTGCCGCACGCGATCCCCATCTACGGCACGATCTGGGCCCTGCTGCTGGCCTATGTCTCGCTCGGAACGCCGCTTTCGGTGCGAGTGATGTCGAGCGCCTATGGGCAATTGTCCTACGATCTCGAAGAATGCTCGCGCGTGCATGGCGCGAGCTGGCTTCAGACGATGTGGCGCATCATGATCGCGCTGGCGTGGCCATCCTTCGCGGTCGGATGGGTGCTGATTTTCTTCGGCATCATGCGCGAGCTCTCGGCGTCTGTTCTGCTCTACTCGGTGGGATCGGAAGTCCTGTCGGTTGTCTTGTTGAAGCTGTGGGCGAACGGAAACGCGGAACAGGTCAGCGTCGTCGGCCTGATCATGATGGTACTGGTCGTGCTGTTCCGGTGGGTGCAGCTCAGTGTCATCAAGAAGCGCATCAGCACGCTGTGACGCAGCGAGGAGTTGACGATGTCCAGCATCGTTCTTGAAAAGGTCAGCCGCAAATTCGGTGATTTTATCGCCGTCGGCGGCGTCGATTTGCGCGTGAACGAAGGCGAGTTCGTGACTCTTCTGGGCCCCTCCGGCTGCGGCAAGACAACAACCTTGCGTATGGTCGCGGGGCTGGAACAGAACTCCGGCGGCCGTATCCTGATCGGCGACCGCGTCGTGAGCGACGCAGATCGCGGTGTGTTCATGCCGGCCGAGCACAGGGCACTCGGCATGGTATTTCAGTCCTACGCGATCTGGCCGCACATGACGGTGTTCGACAATGTGGCGTATCCGTTGCGAGTGCGCCGGACACCGCGATCCGAGCTCCGTAACCGGGTGCTTGCCGCTCTCCGCCTGGTGGAAATGGAGGGCTACGCTCAACGGCCGGCGCCTGCCTTGTCGGGCGGCCAGCAGCAGCGTGTGGCGATCGCACGCGCCCTTGTTTTCGAGCCGGCGCTGCTCTTGCTCGACGAACCCCTGAGCAATCTCGATGCGCGCCTTCGCGCTCAAATGGGGTCGGAGTTCCGTTCGCTTCAGAAACGGCTCGGCATTACCAGCCTCTATGTGACGCACGATCAGGAGGAAGCGATGGCCCTGTCGGATCGCATTGTCGTCATGCAGGCAGGGCGCGTCCTGCAAATCGGGAGGCCCGAAGACATCTATCAGCGTCCCAACACCAGCGCAGTCGCGAGCTTCTTTGGCTCTCCAAATCTCTTGCCAGCCAGGGCGGTCGGATGCGTTCGTCTCAGCGATGATGAGTTTGAAGTGGCAGTGCAGGGCGCAGGTTGGCAAGGCGCCTATCGGGCCGGAGCGGCCTTGGCGGCGGGTACGGACGTCTTTGTCATGGTTCGCCCGGAGAATATCGCTCTGGAGGACGCCGGTCGTGAGGGGGGAGATAATGGGACGAGCTTGTCTGGCCGCGTGGTTCAATCAAGCTTCCACGGCGCGCGACGCGCGGTGACAATTGACGTAAACGGCAGCCCAATCAGAGCAGAAGTGCCTGCGATTGCGTCAATCAGTGAGCACGTTTCGCTGACCATCGACAGGCGCGCAGCATGGATTTTGGCTTCGTAGGGATGATCTTGCCGGGATCGCGCTATTCGTGACGCAGATGACCGGTCAATTTACGCCGCGATCCTCAGTGAGAGAGAACCTTGTCGAGGAACACCTGCACACGCTCGGACCGGTTGTTTGAGCGATCGAAGAAATCTCCGGTCGGGCAATCCTGCACCACCTCACCCTTGTCCATGAAGATCACCCGGTCGGCAACTCTCTTTGCAAACCCCATTTCATGAGTCACCACCATCATAGTCATGCCCTCATGCGCGAGGGCCGTCATGACCGCGAGCACCTCGTTGATCATTTCGGGATCAAGCGCGGAGGTCGGCTCGTCGAACAGCATGATCTGCGGGTCGAGCGCCAGCGCGCGGGCGATTGCAATGCGTTGCTGTTGTCCGCCCGAGAGGTTTGCCGGATACGCCGTCTCCTTGTCGGCGAGCCCGACCCGGCTGAGCAGACTTCTGGTTCGGTCCTCTGCCTCCTCAACGGAACGCCGGAGCACGACGCGTTGCGCGAGGCATATGTTGTCCATAACGTTGAGATGGGGATAGAGCTCGAAATTCTGAAAGACCATTCCGACGCGCCGACGGAGCAACCTGATCGATCGTTCTCCCTCCTTCAGCGCGACGCCGTCAACAACTATTTCACCATCATTGTAGTTCTCGAGGGCGTTAACGCATTTGATCAAGGTCGATTTGCCGGAGCCGGATGGCCCGCACACCACCACGACTTCCCCCTTCGATACCTGCAGTGTCACGCCGCGCAACACGTGGTGAGCACCATAGTATTTGTTGACGCGCTTGAACTCGATCACCGTGCGAATGTCCTCTTCAGCCGTTCCACGCCCGCTGTCGCAGCGAGGCAAATCACGTAATAGACGAGACAGGCAAAGGAGTAGGCCTCGATCAATCGCCCGTCGCGATTGGCAATGATGGTTATTGTCGTCAGAAAGTCGTGGAGCGAGACGACGAAGACCAGCGAGGTATCTTGAAACAAGACAATAGCCTGCGTGAAGAACACCGGGATCATGGCCGTCAGAGCCTGCGGAAAAATCACATGGCGCAAGGCCTGAGCGCGGCTCATGCCGCTGGCCAACGCGGCGTTCAACTGGCCTGGACGAACGCTCCTGAGGCCAGCCCGCATGATTTCGCTGTAGTAGGCTCCTTCAAACAGGCAGAAGGCGATGATCGCCGATGTCCATGCGCCGACCGGCCTGCCGACAATCAGAGGCACCATGAAATAGAACCAGAAAATCACCAGGATGAGCGGGATCGCGCGGAATAGAAACACGTAGGCATCTACGAAGCGGTTGGCGAACACGCCGCCGAATGTTCTGATCAAGATCAGAATCGTGCCGACACCGAGGCCGCCCACCACACCGAGCATGGTCAAGGTGAGACTAAGGGCGAGGCCGTCCAGCAGAAAGGCGGCATTGCGAGCGATGAACGAATAATCCGGCATCGGCGTCATCCCGTGGGCCGCGCCGAACGACGCTGCAGTTCGGCCATGACGCCATTGAGGACTAGCGCGACCGCGACATAGAACGCGGTCGCCGCGCCGAAAGCCTCAAAGCCGTGAAACGTGAAATTCTCGATCTGCCGGCTCTGAGCGGTTAATTCGAGCACGCCGATGGTGAGCGCGAGCGATGAGTTCTTGACGATGGAGAGGAACTCCGACGTCAACGGCGACAACACGATCCGGAAAGCCTGCGGAGCGACGACATGGCGGAGTGCCTGCATTTCGTTCATGCCGGCGGCCGCCGCGGCCATCCTTTGCCCGCGGGGGACGGCCTGCAATCCGGCACCGAACAATTCGCCTAGGCGCCCTGATGTGTAGAGCGCTAGGGCAAGCACCGCGGTCCAGAACTCAGGATCAGGCAAGTCGCGCTTGAACCAAAGACCCATCTTTGCCGGCAACAGCTCAGGCACCAAGAAGAACCATGCGAACATTTGCAGCAACAAAGGGATGTTGCGAAACACCGACACGTAGAATTGGGCAACCCAATACGGATATCGCGACGCCGAAACCCGTGCGATACCGACGCAGACACCGATCGGCACCGCAAGGAGCCAGGCGGTGAGGGCGAGCGCCAGCGTCCATCCAAGCCCCGACAGCAGCCAGCCTGCATAGGGTTGGGTCAGGAGCAGTCCCCAATTCCACTGATAGTTCACAGCGGCATTTTTCCCTTCACGGTCTTCACACTGACGGTCGCGCCCTATTCGGCGATCGCCTCGATCTTGAATAAGGTGTCGACCTCGCCCTCGATCGGCACGCCGTAAGGCGTGATCCATTTGTCGTATAGCTTCTGGAGATCGCCCGCGATCAGCATACGTGCGATGGCGCCATTGATGATGGTCAGGAGGCCGGAATTGTTCTTCCCGACCATGAAGGCCACCTGCTCGAATGAGAGCGGTGGCCCCACTACGGTGAGCTCAGCCTTGTTCTGGCTCTTCTGAAGTGAGCCGCCTAGCAAGACGGCATCATTGATGAAGGCATCGGCACGCTGGGAAGTGACGGCAAGCAGACCTTCGGCATTGTCGCGGACCTGGAGAACTCGCACCTTGATCTTGCCGCGATCGAGCGCCGCCTGCACATAGCGCTCAGCCGTGGTCCCTCCGGCAAGTGCCACGATCTTGCCTTGCAGATCCGGCACGTCGTGGATGCCGGATGATGTCTTCACGAGCATCCTGCCCTCCGCAAGGGCGATCGCGTAGCTGAAATCCACCTGCTCCTGCCGCGCCAATGAATTTACTGTCGTGCCACATTCGATATCGACGGTGCCGTTCGCGATCAGCGGGATCCGCGTTTGCGGGGTCACCGGCACATACCGTGTCTCGATGTTCTGAATAGAAAGCCTACGACCGATCTCGGCGACGATCCTCTTGCAGATTTCGATGGAATAGCCGCTTGGCTGCCGCTGCTCGTCGAGATAGGCGAACGGCGCCGCGCTTTCCCGAAAGCCGATGGTGACGGCCTTGTTTTGCCGAATGCGTGCCAGCGCGGTATCCACTTCGTCAGCCCGCGTCACCGTCGGCGACAACGCGACCAAGGTCGCAATCGCCAGTAAGCCGAAGACTCTCCTAAACATCATAACGTGCTCCTCGCATTCACAGTTCGACCAGATCACCAAGCGATTGAATGTCGGCAAAGACGAAGTCAGGTCGTGGTACGGACTCATCCAGCGCCACTTGACGCCGGTTGATCCAGGCAATGGTCAAGCCGAGCGGCTTGCCGCCAATCAGATCCGTGAACTGCGACTGTCCGGCATGTAGAATTTCTTCCTTGGAGCAGCCGGCATGCTCAATCAGGTAGCGAAACAGCGCGCCGTCAGGCTTGTAACCCTTCGCCCGTTGCGCCGTACACACGAGGTCGAACTCTCGCTGCAACGGCGTCATTGCGAGCAAATCGTCATCGATGTTGGATACGACCGCCAGTCGGTAGCGGCGCGACAGCCGGTCGAGCGTACGAACGACATCGTCGTAGAGAAAGAAGCGAGGAAACGCATCGAAATAGTGGTTGATTAGGCGCGCCTCGCCGGTGACGCCGAAATGCCAGAAGGCTTCCTGGAGCGAAAGCTCGCAAATCTCGCGATACGTTCGGTACGGCTGACAATAATGGACGATGTTTCGGTGTTCCCAGTGTTCCCAGAACGCTTTCACATCGACGCGGTGCGCGCCGGCCTCCGCAAGAATACGTTCGAAGGCGCCATAGGAGCTTTCGCGGACGCTGATCAACGTGCCGAATACATCGAAGGATATCAGCGCCGGTCGCAACCGTGTTTGCCGCACTTCATGACTCATCGGCTGAAAACCTCTTCACCGAAACGAAACGGCTGGCGTGACCTTCAGCGCACAGCGATGGCATCGAGCTCGATCAGATAGCCGTGGTGCAGCGCGGACACCGGCACGACGGATCGTGCCGGGCGGTGCTCGCCAAAGGCGTCGGCGTAGATCGCATTGAAGGCGCTCCAATGCTCGACGCCGACCAGGTAAGCCGTCACTTTCGCGATGCGATCGCAGCGGAGCCCAGCGCCTTCGACGATCGCCAGAAGGTTGGCGAGTGACTGGCGGGCCTGAGCCTCGAACGACATGTCGGCCAGCGGCGCCCCGCCTACGCGCACGGGAAGCTGCCCCGAGACAAAAACGAGCCCGCCCGTATCGATGGCTTGCACGTAGTGACCGAAGGGTTTCGGGGCAGAGCCGGTATTGATGGCCGCAAGCAGAGTCGACATGGAGTCACCATCCGTAAATGCGAGGCCAGATCGCGGACACGATCGAGCCATCGTTTGTGACGTGGTATCGGTCATGCTGCGCAGCCGTGGCGCAGGCGTGATTGGGAAGGATGCGCACCATCGTGCCGATCGGAAGGTTCGGCAGAGGGTCGCTGCCGGAACGCCGTGCGATGATGCCATGCTCCTGATTGGCATCGATCACGATCAGGTTGGAGATCGGATTGCACGCGAGGTCACAGACGACCCCATATCCCTGATCGACGGAAAGCCGCGCCGTGCCGCGGTCACGCGACATGGCCATCCAGCCTGCATCGATCAAGATCCACCCCTTGTCGCGCTGGTGGCCGACGACGCTTGCAAGAACGGAGATTGCGATGTCGTCGAGCGAGCAGACGCCGATGCCGGCCATGACGAGGTCGAAGAACATGAAGACCCCGGCGCGCACTTCCGTCACGCCGTTTAGATCACGGGCAAAATGCGCCGTCGGGGTCGATCCCACGCTGACTTCAAGGCAGGGCAACCCGGCGCGCTTCAGCGCCTCCGCCGCTGCGACCGCGCCCGATCGCTCCTGCTCGGCCCATTCCGCGAAAGCCGCCGTGCCTGTCAAACCATATGAGCCGCCGGCATGCGTCATGACGCCGCCAAGCATCGCACCTCCCTCGTGAAGTGCGCGCCCCACCTCCACGAGGACAGGGTCCTGCGGCTTGATGCCGGATCGATGATCGTCGGTATCGATTTCGATCAGGACTGGCAGGGGGGCGCGCCTTTCGGCGCTCCGTGCGGCGACCAGACTGGCCATTTCGATGTTGTCGAGCACGATCGACAAGTTGGCCCCGCGGCGCCGCAAGTCGAACACGTGCTCCAGCTTGTTTGGCGCGATGCCGACGGCGTAAAGCAAATCGGAGAAGCCATGATCGAGAAAATACTCCGCTTCTCTCAGCGTTGAGACCGTCAGTGGCCCGGCCGGACCGTCCGTGACAAGCCGTGCAATGTCGGCGCTCTTTGCGGTCTTGAGATGCGGCCGAAACCTGACAGCGAACGGTTCGAGCTGTGTCTTCAGCCGCGACAGGTTGCGAGCGAGACGCCGGGTCTCCAGGACGAGACTTGGCGTCTCGATGCCTGCCAGCCTCTGATCGACCGAAGCTTGTGATGAGGTCAGGGACAACATCACCGGCAGGCCAGCGGCATTTGCAACAGAACATTTTGCATATTATATATAATCATTGGAGATGTGCTTTAACCTATTGATCTCTTGCTTTCTCTAGAAGATTATATATTATATGTCAATCAATTCGGGGTTGGGAATTTATGTTGAAGGGGTCGGGCAAAAAACTGTTCGGGAGCACGGAGATGATAGCCGGCGCACTTCGCGATGCGATTTGCAGCGGTGACATCTCACCCGGCGCGCCACTCAAGCAGGACGAGATCGCCGCCGAGTTCGGCGTCAGTCACACGCCGGTCCGCGAAGCGCTCAAAGTCCTGGTCTCCGAGGGGCTCGCGACCCTGCACCACAATCGCGGCTGCTTCGTTACGAATCTCTCGAGCACTGTCGCGCGCGAACTGATGGAATTCCGCGCCCTCATCGAACCACGTCTGGCCGGCTGGGCACTCGATCACCTGACCGAGCATGACATCGAACAGGCTCGCCGCGTCATCACAAAGGTCGACACGGCGAAGCTCGCGTCGGCACGACTGCGACTTGCCACTGAATTCCATACGTTGATCTATCACCGAGCCAACCGGCCGTTCTTCCTTGAACAAGTCAACCGCGCTCGAAACAACCTGAACCGCTATTGGATTCTTGCCTGGAGAGAGAAGAGCTTTCCGACTATCACCCAGACCGAGCACAAGGAGATGTTGACCCTCTGCGTCAAGAAGGACCGGGCCGGTCTCATGGACCTGATTGAACGCCACATCATCGCGTCGGGAAATGTCGTTCTCGCGTATATGCAGACTTTAGAAGCCACGGAAAACGATTAGGCGCCGAACTCCGAGTCCGTGCGCCGCGATATCTCTGCAGAAAAAATCGAGAATTCGAGGACAGTTGGCCCATAGCTTCTAAGACCGCGAAAGACCTAGCTTGGCTATTAGTTCTCCGACCGCTGACGGCTTGTCCGCTCTGCCCTAGAAGCGGACATTCAAGGTCTCGTCAACGACGTCCGCTAAGGGCCAAAACGGACATTGCCTCCTTTATTCAATTCCTCGTCGGCGCAGCGCCGGTACATCCCCAGCGATCTCTGCATTCTCACCGACTTTTCTCTGATCAGAGGACAAGAGTCCCTGTTCCAATGAATATTTTCCGTGATAGCCATCGTAGGGAATTCTGCAAGAAGTCGCTGCAGCATGCGGGTTTCTTGTCTAACTGGGGCCTCTTCAGGGCCGGACTTTCAGGAATTCCCTGTAAAATTCCCTGTTTGCAGGGAAATCGTCTGGAGACGGGCGCGATCAGTACTGCGTCGCCAGCCACGCAGTGGATCAATCTGTGATTGTAGTCAATTGTGCGCCGAAACCCTGCGTTCCACGAGGATTAGTGCATTTTGGATCAGTCTCCGAACGCCGAGATTCGGCAATCTTGGCGAGAATCTTCCGAAAGTCTCCAACTCAACAGCGGAGAACTCCCGTTTTAGAGAGACTTTGCATGAGACTTTTTTGACCGCCACTGCGTTCGAGCGCCGGCATTGGATCTGGCTCGCATACTCGAAGTGTTTCTATCGGTTTGCGGAGGTTACAAGCTGAGGCTCGTCGGATTTGCGATTTTCGCTATTAGCTCCCGGTAAACCCCCGTCCTCGCACCATTGACCGAATGCGGTTCACCGGGTTGTCGATCAAGAGAAGAAAAGCAGCCGACGCAAGAATCGTGACCAACAATGTTCCGATGAAGCCGGGTAGCTGTGACACCGAGTCCTATGAGAACATAGCAGCAAATCTCGTTCGTCACCGCCCAAGCAGAGCCCACGATCCGGTCAGTTCCTCTAGAGACGTAAACAATCTTCAAGAAGAGCGACGACGCGTTATGCGGAAACTCGTGCGGCGGATTGAGCGTGGCCCACAACAAGAATGTGGTGATCAGTGCACCCCAGTACATTGGATAAAGGCGCAAAAAACGGTTTAGAAAAAAAGCGCCCGGCCGATCCGCGTAGACGCCCGTCATCAAGAGCGTCATGAGAAATCCGCTGAGAAGAAAAAAACAAAATACCGCTACGGCACCGATACCCTCTAGCCATGGGATCGTGTGGTTCATAACGACTGCAACAGCGAGAAGTACGCGAAATATTCCGAACACCGAGATTTCCAAAACGTTTAGTACCTGCTGCCCCCATAGCGCAAAGATTGCGCTATGGGAATACGTTAGAGGGCGTGGAGAAAAACATCAAACAACGGCGTTCCACGTCAGGAACCTGCTCTCATAGATCTATCTGCGCCTCGCCAGAGAAATGGCGTTTTATCGCGGCCGACGTCAAGCGCATTAAGTCTCGGCTTTCGCTTTGACCCAAAGCTGGCGTCATGAGTGCCGGCCAATGCTTCCGCTCCCGGATGTAAGGCAGACGTGGGTTATCTGACCGAACCGTCTCGGGACTTACGAAATTGGGTACCGGCATGCCTAAAAGTCTCCACCGCTCAATTCGCGCAATTGCAGGCGTATCTCTTGAGATTCCAAAGGCCGTTCTTCATTTGGGAATGTGCGAGTTTGATCCTCTTCAAGGCAGCCAGCTATTCAGCGGCTTTCCACGCGTGCGGCTCCCCTCACGCGCGCAATTGTCGAGGACAGGTCGATCCACGCCGGTTTGTCCGGCGCGAACTGCTTCCTCAAATACGACACCAGCTCGACTATTTGCGTGTCGGTGATGCTGTCCTTGAAGGGCGGCATATATCCGAGGTGGCTGTACGCGGGCTTGGCGATGCCATGCAAAATCACCTGAATCAGGTTGTCAGGCGTTCCGCTGTGCAGGTTGCTGTTGAGCGCGAGCGACGGCCGGCTGCCGAACAGCGGCAGACCGCCGACCTCATGGCAGACCGCGCAGGCGCCCTGGTAAAGTCGCGCACCGGCCCCTCCCGCGGACGACACCTTGGTCGCCGTCTCCAGTTTTGCGGCGAGCGCATCTTCCGCCGATGTGTCAACCGCCGCATTGAAGGAGGCGAGGTAGACCGCCATCGCGCGGATATCCTCATCAGGCAATGCGGCAAGCTCTTTCACGACGGGCGCCATCGGGCCTGTGGCCACACCATGGAAACGCGACTCGCCGGTCCGCAAATAGGCGAACAGTTCGTCCTCGCTCCAGGGAATCGGCGCTTGCGACAGCGACGTCAGCGCGGGCGCCTCCCAACCTTCAGCGAAGCCACCGGCGAGATAGGCGCTCGCTTGTTCCGCGCCGAGTGCGTTGCGCGGCGAGTGGCACGCGGCACAGTGACCGAGGCCTTCGACGAGATAGGCGCCACGTTTCCAAAGGTTCGACTTCGCTGGATCAGGCTGGAAAGTCTCGGACCGGTGGAACAACGCGTTCCATCCCGCCATCAGCGGCCGCAGATTGAACGGAAATCGCAACTCATTACCAGGCATAGTGGCGCGCACCGGCTGCTGAGCCATCAGATAGGCGTAGAGCGCTTGCAAGTCTGCGTCGCTGGCCTTGGCGAAGTGCGTGTATGGGAACGCGGGGTAAAGATGACGTCCGTCGCGGCGAATGCCTCCACGCATAGCGCGTTCGAACGCGGGATAGGACCATGCGCCGATGCCGGTATCGACGTCGGGCGTGATGTTGGTGCTGGTGATGACGCCGAACGGCGTCTCCAGCGCCCGCCCGCCGGCATTGATGATACCGTTCGCGCTGGTATGGCAGACCGTGCAGTCGCCCAGTGCGGCGAGCAGCTTGCCGCGCGCGATCGTCGCTGTCGAAAATACGGATGGGTCCGGCCGCGCGATCGGCGCGATTGCGCGCCACGGCAGCGCGGCCGCGCCGATACCGATCACGGCCGCGCAGACGGCGGCCATGCTGGCGAAAACTCCGGTGCGCCTGACGAATGGATTTCGCCAGATGTCGGATTTTGGTTCGGCTCGGGGCGGCGCCGCCAAGGCCTGACGCGCGGCCGGCTCATGTTCGCGCAAGCCTTTCAGGACGCGCTCGGGTGTCAGCGGCATCTCGCGGAAACGCACGCCGGTGGCATCATAGATCGCGTTGACGATGGCCGCGGCACTCGGAACGGAGGCGGATTCACCGACGCCGAGCGGCGGTTGATCCTGGCGCGGCAGCATCAGCACGTCGATGTCGGGCACATCGGGAAATTTGACGATCGGGTAGGCGCCCCATTCGCGGGTTGCGACCGCCGTGCGCCCGAACGCCACTTCCTCCATCAGCGCGCGGCTGGTCGACTGCACGACATTGCCGTGGATCTGGTGCCGTACGCTGTCCGGATTGATCATCAAGCCGGAATCCTGGCCGGCGACCACGCGCGTGACACTGACGTCGCCTGTCGCCTTGTTGACTGCGACATCGGCGACCCAGGCCGACCATGCCGCGCCGTAGCCCGGGAATTTGCTGTGCACATAGAGCGCGTAGGCAAAGCCGCGGCCGCGCACGATGTCGCCTTCGGGAATCTTCTCCTCTCGCATCGGCCGCTTCTGCCAGCCGGCGCGCTCGGCGACCGCATGGACGAGGTCGACCGCACGCGAATCTTTCAGATAGCGCAAGCGATATTCGATCGGATCGACGCCGGCCTCGCTGGCGCATTCGTCGATGAAAGACTCATGCGCAAAGGTGTTCGGCAACGCCGAGACGCCACGCAACCACGCAGCGCGGACGATCGGCGGCATGTCATGTGCCGTGACGCGAAGGTTCTCGTAGTCATAGGGCGGGATCGCGGTGCGGTCGCCCATCTCGAAGACGGCCGGCACCGGCGCGACCCTTCCAGTCAGCAGCAACGCCAGCGTCGGCGCGCCGTTCGAAGGATAGCGCGTGGCAAAATCGTAGGCCGCGACGCCGCCCTCGGCATCAAGTCCGCCATTGACGTCGATCAACTGCGCCGTGCCTTTCGGCTCCCACGCATGCTCCTGCTCTCGCGTCAACTGCACGCGTACCGGTCGACCGACGGCACGCGACAGCAGCAACGCATCCGCGGTGACGTCATCTGCGCAGTTGCGCCCATAACATCCGGCGGCTTCAAGCCGGATCACTTCGATGTCCGTCTCAGGAAGCTCCGCCAAAAACGCAAGATCGGCGCGCAACAGGTGCGGGTTCTGCGTGCCCGACCACACCTTGATGTGGCCGTCGCGATAGTCGGCGACCGCGCAGGACGGGCCGATCGCACCATGAAGCTGGTAGGGCCAGACATAGGTCCGCTGCATGGGCTTGGCGGCCGACGCAAGCGCGGCATCGACGTCGCCCTGGTTCGTGAGCAAACGCGGTTGCGACGGATTGGCGCGCAGCGCGGTTTCCAGATCAATCAGGTCGGGCAAATTGGGTGTCGGTTTCCAGCTGACCTTGAGTTGGGTCGCCGCCTTCGCCGCATTCTCCTCGCGCTCGGCGATAACGCCGACGAAATCGCCGATCTGCACCACGGCCACGAGACCCGGAATGTCCCGCACCGAAGATTGATCGACCGCGATCAGGCTGGTCCCGACAAACGGACCGGCATCGACGCCGGCATAGGGCGGACGGACCACACGGCCATGCAGCATGCCGGGCACACGTATGTCGTGGACATAGGTGAGTTCGCCCGTTGCTTTGGCTGGAAGATCGACGCGCGGTACCGATTGACCGACGATCCGATGGCTCTCGACTGGCTTGACCGCGACATCATCGGCCAGTTCAAGTCGGATGCTCTCATCCGCGATCAGTTCGCCATAGGAAACGCTGCGGTTGTCCTTGCCGCGGATCAGGCCGTCCTCGATCGTCAGTTCTTCGACCGGCAGCTCGAGATGTTCGGCCGCGCGCGCGATCAGGAAATGCCGCGCCTGAGCCGCGGCCTTGCGCAGCGGCACAGCGGTGATCTGAATGGTTTCGCTCGCGATCGTCGCGCCCTGGTTCGGCACCACTGCGGTGTCGCCGAGCACCACCACCACGCGCGCAAACGACACATCGAGCTCTTCGGCTACGATCTGGCCGAGTGCGGTGCGGATGCCGGTGCCGAGATCGACATGGCCATTGTAGGCGTTGACCGAGCCATCCGACGTGATCTTGATGAAAGTCTCGAATTGACCGGCGCTGCCGGCCGGACGAACAACCGAGAGCGTTCCTGACCCCGGCATCAGTCGTTGGCCTCGACAAGGAGGCCGGCGGCGCGCTTTGCCGCGCGCATGATTTCCAGATGCGCGCCGCAGCGGCAAAGGTTGTAGCGCAGCGCCTCAGCGATCTCGGCCTCAGACGGATGCGGATTGTGCGCGAGCAGCGCCTTGGTGGTCATGATCATGCCGTTGAGGCAATAGCCGCATTGCGCGGCCTGTTCGGCGATGAACGCCGCCTGGACGGGATCGAGGCGCTCCCGCGAGCCGAGACCCTCGAGCGTCACGATGTTGCGGCCTTCGCAGCCTTCGATCGGAATCACGCAAGCGCGGGCGGCAACGCCGTCGATCAGTACCGTGCACGTTCCGCATTCACCGAGCCCGCAACCGTACTTCGGTCCGTTCAAAGCGAGATCGTTGCGCAGCACATAGAGCAGGGCGGTATCGGGCGCGGCTTCGATGTTGTGAGTGCTGCCGTTGACGGTCAGTCGAATCGTGGGCTGCGACATGCGAGTCCGTTTGCGCTGGACGTTGGCCCGACAGTACCGTTTGTATACAAGCGTGCAAGCGGCGCGCCTTTCGCAGCGCAAAAGCCGCCTGCTTTTGCAGACGAAGCCGTGGGCAGGTAAACGATTATTCGGCATGGTGGCGTTTTCGCCGTTGCCCCGCTTGACAGCGCAAGGGTTCGCGCGCAGGATCATTCGTATACGAACGACTTGCCGGATGGTCCGCCACCGGAGGACAGCCCGTTCATGTCAACTGAAGCACTGCCTGCTGCGATCGGTGACAAGATCCGCTGCGATGCGTGTCCGGTGATGTGCTACATCAAGCCGGGCGCGGCGGGCGCCTGCGATCGCTACGCCAATCACGATGGCCAGCTCGTCCGCATCGATCCGCATATCGTATTGGAGCGCACCGTCGAGCATGGCGGCCGGCTGGTGCCGTTTCAGATCGGCGAAGATTGGGACGGCAAGATCGTCCGCCAGCCTGATGTTTTCGTCACTGCGATCGGCGCGGGCACGACTTATCCCGACTATAAGCCTGCGCCGTTCATCGTCTCGTCTGAAATCGACGGCGTCGACATGGTGACCGTCGTCACCGAAGGAATCTTTTCCTATTGCGGCGTCAAGGTGAAGATCGACACCGACCGGCATCTCGGCCCGGAGACCGCGATCGTGCGCGCCGACGGCGAGGCGGTCGGTCATGTCACGACGGGTGAGTACGGGTCGCAGATGCTGTCGCTCGGCGGCGTGCATCATCTGACCGGCGGTTCGAAGAAAGAAGGCCGCGTCACCTGCGACACGCTGATGGACCTGTCGAACTGCAAACCGGTCGAGCTCACGATCGATGGTGGTGCAACCGTCGTGGTGCAGGCCGGCCGGCCGCCGATCGTCAACGGCACGTCGGAAGAGCGGATGCGGGTCGGCTGCGGCTCGGCGACCATCGGCATGTTCGCCAAGCAATGGCACGGGAAGGTCGACGAGGTGGTCGTGGTCGACGACCATATCACCGGCGTGCTCTCGGAGCACCAGGCCGGGAAGTTGCTCGACATCGCCGACACCGGCATCAAGATGAAGGGTCGCCGTTCGACGCCCGGACGATATTTCCAGGTTGCCGAGCCAGGAACGGGATGGGGCGGCACGAACATCTCCGATCCGTTGTCGGTGCTGGGTCCTTTCAATCCGAAAGAGGCGCGCGCCGGCCTCACCATGTTGATGGTGTCGACCACCGGCGAGCACGCTGCCTATTACGTGCTGGATGCAGCGTTGCGGCCTGTCGAAACCGATATGCCGCCGGATCTGAAGTTCTCCGTCGAACGCATCCAGGAGAATTGCGAGCCCGCTCTCTGCACGGTCCTGTTCATGGGCGGGGCTGGCGGTTCTCTGCGCGCCGGTGTCACCGACAATCCGGTGCGACTGACGCGCTCGGTCAAGGATGCTCTGACCCGCGTCACCAGCGGTGGCGCGCCGGTCTACGTGTGGCCCGGCGGCGGCATCACTTTCATGGTTGACGTCACGCAGATGCCGGCTGGTGCCTTCGGCTATGTGCCGACCCCGGCGCTGGTTGCTCCCATCGAATTCACGATGCGCCTGTCCGACTACGCTGCGCTTGGCGGCCACATGGATTATGTCCGGCCGCTGTCGGCAATCCGCGACAGCGCGGAATTCCGTCCGATGCTCATTCCGGGACGGCGTGCATGACGCGGCTCCCACAGATCGCGCTTCTTCCGGACGGCAAGCGGTTGCATTTGCAGGACGGCCCGATCGATCTGATCGTGGAGGCGGACGGTCGCGGAGGTGACGTTCGCGCGGCGTACGAAGCGGCGGCTGAACGCTTCACCGGGCTACTGGACGAGCTTTGCGAAGAGCTGATCGAGCTGCGCCGCGCTGCCGAGCCCGCGCGATGTCTGCTGAAAGGCGCCGTTGCCCGCCGCATGCACGCGGCGGTCGCGCCGTTCGCTGCCGATTGCTTCATCACGCCGATGGCGGCAGTGGCAGGCAGCGTCGCCGAGGAAATTCTGGGCGCGATGCTCGGCGCAGGCAGAATCGACCGGGCCTATGTCAACAATGGCGGTGACATCGCGTTGCATCTCGGCGAGGGCGAGCAGTTTACCGTCGGGCTAATCGACCGGCCTGACAGCAAAGGGTTGATGCGCACCACGGTCATCGGTGCTGATAACCTGGTCAGGGGCATCGCGACCAGCGGACGGCACGGCCGCAGTTTCTCGCTCGGGATTGCCGACGCTGTCACGGTGTTGGCGCGGACGGCCGCGATGGCGGATGCCGCCGCGACCGTTATCGCGAATGCGGTCGACTTGCCCGGCCATCCCGGCGTCATCCGGCGCCCAGCGAATGAGCTGCAGCCGGACAGCGATCTCGGCGCCCGTTTGGTGACGCGGGAAGTTGCCGCATTGACCGAAAGTGAAATTGAGCAAGCGCTGCATGCCGGTGCAGACTGTGCGCGCCGGCTGCTTGGCGCCGGATTGATCGAGAGCGCCGCGTTGCAGTTGCAAGGTAAGGCGATACTGGTGGGAGTGGGCGAGGTTCGTTCAACGCATCGTGCTCGCCGACGGGAACAATTCGTACAGGTGTGAGCGGGAAGAACAGCGATGAGTGCCATTATCCGCAAGATCGTGACTGTCGTCGAGGAGACCCATCTGGAAATGGGCAAGGCGATCGCGCCGGCGACCCGCCGCGCCGCGGCCATTGCCGTGATCGAGAATCCTTTCGCCGGACGCTATGTTGAAGATCTCTCGCCGCTGGTTGCGATCGGCGAGGAGCTCGGCGAATTGCTGTCGAAAAAGGCGGTGGCCGCGCTCGGCATCGACGGCGCGAAAGCCCACAGCTATGGCAAGGCGGCTGCCGTCGGCGAAAACGGCGAGTTGGAGCATGCGGCAGCGATCCTGCATCCGAAAATGGGCGCGCCGGTGCGCAAGGTGCTGAGCAAGGGTGCGGCACTGATCCCGTCCTCGAAGAAGCGCAGCGGTCCCGGCACCACCCTCGACATTCCGCTGGGGCACAAGGACGCGGCTTTCGTGCGCAGTCATTTCGACGGCATGGAGGTGCAGATCAACGACGCGCCGCGCGCCAACGAGATCATGGTTGCGGTCGCCGTCACCGACTCCGGCCGGCCGCTGCCGCGCGTGGGCGGTCTGACGGTTGCGGAAGTCAAAGGCGAGGACGGTTTGCGGTAAGGCATGATCCGGAAAAGTGTGAAGCGGTTTTCCGAGAAAGATCATGCCCAAACAAAGACAAGGAATTTCAAACAGGAGGTAAGGGATGCTGCGACGACATTTTGTAGGGGCGGGACTTGCGATCGCCGTGGCCGGCATGGCGAACGGCGCTATGGCGCAAGGCGAGATCAAGATCGGCGAGATCAACAGCTATTCGCTGTTGCCTGCTTTCACCGATCCTTATCGCAAGGGCTGGCAGCTCGCGGTCGAAGAGGTCAATGCGGCCGGTGGCATCAACGGCAAGAAGCTGGTCGTCATTTCCAAGGATGATGGCGGCAAGCCGGCGGATGCCCAGACCGCCGCCAATGAGTTGGTATCGAGCGAGAACGTCGCGATGCTGGTCGGCACGTTCCTGTCCAACATCGGGCTTGCCGTCAGCGACTTCGCCAAAGAGAAAAAAGTCTTCTTCCTCGCGGCCGAGCCGCTGACCGACGCGGTCACCTGGGCCAAGGGCAATCGCTACACATTCCGCTTGCGTCCGTCCAACTACATGCAGGCGGCGATGCTGGTGGAAGAGGCGGCGAAGCTTCCGGCGAAGCGCTGGGCCACCATCGCGCCGAACTATGAATACGGTCAGTCGGCAGTGTCCGTCTTCAAAAAGCTGATGTCCGAGAAGCGGCCCGATATCCAGTGGGTCGACGAGCAGTGGCCGCCGCAGGGCAAGATCGACGCCGGCCCGGTGGTGCAGGCGACCGCCGCCGCCAATCCCGAGGCGATCCTCAACGTCACCTTTGGCGCCGATCTCGTGAAGCTGGTGCGCGAAGGCAACACCCGCGGCCTGTTCAAAGATCGCAAGGTGGTGAGCTTCCTGACCGGCGAGCCCGAATATCTCGATCCGCTCAAGGACGAAACGCCCGAGGGTTGGATCGTGACCGGCTATCCCTGGTATTCGATCAAAACGCCGGAGCATGACGCGTTCCTGAAAGCCTATCAGGCCAAGTACAACGACTATCCGCGCCTCGGCTCGATCGTCGGCTATCAGACCATCAAGTCGGCGGCGGCAATTCTCGCCAAGGCCAACTCCACCGATCCCGAGAAGCTGATTGCCGCGGCCGAAGGCCTCTCGGTGCCATCGCCGTTCGGCGAGATCACGTTCCGCAAGATCGACCATCAGTCGACGCTCGGCGCCTTCACCGGCAAGACCGCTCAGAAGGACGGCAAGGGCATCATGGTCGACACGGCGTATCGCAAGGGCTCGGACTATTTGCCGAGCGATGCCGAAGTCGAGAAGCTGCGCCCGAAGGATTGAGCAAACTTTCTCCTCTCCCTCTCCCCGTTCTTACGGGGAGAGGGTTGGGGTGAGGGGCTGTCTCCATGAATTCGTCTCGTTGAGAAGGCCCCTCACCCGGATCGCATGGGCGATCCGACCTCTCCCCGCGAAGGGCGGGGAGAGGTGAAAAAGGACCGCCGATGGCCTTTTACATCGTCCAGTTCCTGACCGGGCTTGCCAGCGCGGCGTCGCTGTTCCTGGTCGCGTCGGGACTGTCGATCATTTTCGGCGTAACGCGGATCGTCAATTTCGCGCACGGCGCCTTCTATATGCTCGGCGCCTATATGGCGTTCACCTTGACCGAGCGCTTCTCCGGCGCGCTCGGCTTCTGGGGCGGTATTATCGTGGCGGCGCTGATCGTCGCGGTCATCGGCGTCATCGTCGAAATGCTGTTGCTGCGGCAAATCTATCATTCGCCGGAGCTGTTCCAGCTGCTCGCGACCTTCGGCCTGACGCTGATGGTTCAGGACATCGTCGTGCTGATCTGGGGGCCGAGCGATCTGCTCGGTCGGCGCGCCCCGGGCTTCAAAGGCGCGGTGAATTTCTTCGGTCAGAACGTTCCAAGTTACGATCTGTTCCTGATCGTGCTTGGACCGGTTGTACTCGGCTTGCTGTTTCTGTTGTTCCAACGCACGCGGTGGGGCGTTCTGGTCCGCGCCGCCACGCAGGACCGCGACATGGTGGCGGCGCTCGGCGTCAACCAGAAATGGCTCTTTACGAGCGTGTTTGCGCTCGGCGTGTTCCTGGCCGGGCTCGGCGGCGCGCTGCAAATTCCGCGCGACGCCGTCAATCACGCCATGGACCTGCGGATCATCGTCGATGTGTTTGTTGTGGTCGTCATCGGCGGTCTCGGCAGCATCATCGGCGCCTTCGTTGCTGCCGTGCTGGTTTCCGAGCTGAACGCCTTCGGCATCCTGATCTTTCCGAAGATCTCCATCATCCTGGTCTTTCTGGTGATGGCGGTGGTGCTGATCGTCCGGCCCTGGGGCTTGTTCGGAAAACCGGAGGCTGCGGCGCGGCGCACGCCGGGGCTATCAGTCAATCCCTGGCGGCCGCTGACATCCGGCGAGCGCGCCGCTGCGCTCGCGGTGATCCTTGTCGCAGCCGCGCTGCCGCTGTTCGCCGGCAATTATGCTCTCACCGTCGGCTCCGAAATCGCGATCTTCGTCATCTTCGCCGCCAGTCTGCATTTCCTGATGTCGGTCGGCGGGCTCGCTTCGTTCGGCCATGCCGCCTATTTCGGTCTCGGCGCCTATGGCGTCGCCTTCCTCGCCAAGATTGCGGGGTTACCGATGATCGCCTGCCTGCTGCTTGGTCCGTTGCTTGGCCTGCTCGGTGCGGCGGTCTTCGGCTTCTTTGCCGTGCAACTATCGGGCGTATATTTCGCGATGCTGACGCTGGCCTTTGCGCAGATCGTGTGGTCGATCGCATTCCAGTGGGTGGACGTGACCGGGGGCGACAACGGCATTTTGAGCGTCTGGCCGGAAAAATGGGCGGGGAGCGCCTCGCACTTTTATTGGCTGGCGCTCGGCATCGCGGCGCTCGTCGTGGCGGCGTTGCGAATCCTGATCTTTTCGCCTTTTGGTTTCGCATTACGCGCCACGCGCAACTCACCGCTCCGCGGCGAAGCCATCGGCATCGACGGCAAGCGCATCCAGTGGACCGCGTTCGTCATCGCCGGCACCGTCGCCGGAATCGGTGGCGCCTTGTTCGCCTATCTCAAGGGCAGCGTCTTTCCCGATGTCGTCGGCATCTCACTCTCGGTCGACGCGCTGGTCATGGTGCTGCTTGGTGGTATCGAGACGATCTCGGGCGCGGTCGTCGGTGCTATCGTCTACAAGGCGCTCAATATCTGGCTGGTCAGTCAGACTGACTTGTCCAAGCTTGTTCTTGGCGGCTTCATCGTGCTGATCGTCGTCGCTTTCCCCAAGGGGATCGTTGGCGTGATCGAAACGATCCGGCTGCGCCTGAGGCGTAGGTCTTCGCAATCGGCGGCGCTCTCGCCTCGCGTGGAGACCGCCGAATGAGCAATGCGCCTGCGCTGCTGTCGGTCGATGGTTTGACCAAATCCTACGGCGGCGTGCACGCCGTGCGTGGCGTGTCCTTTGCGTTACGTTCCGGCGAGATCCTCGCACTGATCGGCCCGAACGGCGCGGGCAAGAGCACCTGCTTCGACATGTTGAACGGCCAGCGGATTCCGGATAGCGGGCGGATCGCGCTGCTCGGCGAGGACACCACGGGACGCGCGCCGCGTGCCGTCTGGCGGCTCGGGGTGGGACGCACCTTCCAGATCACGGCGACGTTTCCGACCATGACGGTGCGCGAGAATGTGCAGGTCGCGCTGGTCTCGCACCGTGGCCAGCTGTTCAATCTCTGGTCCTCGACGCCAAAGCTGGCGCGCGACGAAGCCGGCCGACTGCTCGATCTCGTCGGCATGAGCGGCTATGCCGACCGGCCCTGCGGCGAACTCGCTTATGGCGATCTCAAGCGGCTCGAGCTTGCGGTTGCGCTCGCCAATGAACCGAAGCTGTTGTTGATGGATGAGCCGACTGCGGGCATGGCGCCGCGCGAGCGGATCGATCTGATGCGGCTGACGGCGCGCATCGCGCGGGAGAAATCGATCGGCGTGCTCTTCACCGAACACGATATGGACGTGGTGTTCGAGCACGCCGATCGCATTCTGGTGCTCAACCGCGGCAGCCTGATTGCCGAGGGGACGCCGGCCGAAGTCCGCGGCAATCCACAAGTGCGCGCGGTGTATCTCGGCGAAGGGCTGGTCTACGACGCCCGCCATCGCGAGGGACTTCCGGCATGAAGCTCAGCGTGGAAAATCTCAACAGTCACTACGGCCCCGCGCATATCCTGTTCGATATCGCGCTCGATGTCGGCGAGGGCGAGGTCGTGGCATTTCTCGGGCGGAATGGCGCGGGCAAATCGACGACGTTTCGATCCATCGTTGGCCTCGTTGCGCAGCGCTCGGGCCGGATCGTCTTTGAAGGCCGGGATGTCTCGAACGAACCGACACACGCGATCGTGCGCGGCGGACTGGGCTACGTGCCGGAGGAACGCCGCATCTTCACCGATCTGACGGTCGACGAAAATCTCGAAGTCGGCCGGCAGCCGCAGCGGCCCAACGCGCCGCTCTGGACGCGAGAGAAGCTGTTCGCGCTGTTCCCCAATCTTGCCGAAATGCGCAACCGGCCAGGTGGGCGCATGAGCGGCGGCGAGCAACAGATGCTGACGATCGCCCGCACGCTGATGGGCAATCCGTCGCTGGTGCTGCTAGATGAGCCGTCGGAGGGCTTGTCGCCGAAGATCGTGGAGCAGATGGTCGATGCTATCCTGACCATGAAGAAGGAAGGCGTCAGCATCGTGGTGAGCGAGCAGAACCTGCATTTCGCTAAACTGATCTCCGATCGCGCCTATATCATCGAGCGCGGCCGGATCTGCTTCGGCGGCACCATGGCCGAACTGGATGCGCGGCCGGATATCCGTGACGCGCATCTGTCGTTGTAGGGAGGTGAGGGGATGGGCAGGAGCGCCACGTTGAAGAAGAGCGTCAAGCCGTCGAGGCCGGCCTATATCCTCGACGAACAGATCGGCTTCATCCTCCGTCAGGTCTGGCAACGTCATGCCTCAATCTTCGCGCGCGACATCGGCATCAACCTGACGCCGACGCAGTGGGCGGCGCTGGCGAAGTTGAGCGAGACCGGACCGTGCTCGCAGAATCAGCTGGGGCGGCTCACCGCGATGGACGTTGCGACCATCAAGGGCGTGATCGACCGCCTGACCGCGCGCGGCCTGACCGAAACGCGTCCCGATCCCGAGGATGGCCGCCGCCTGCTTGTCAGTCTTACGCGCGCGGGCCAGCAGTTGGCGGAGAAAGCGGCGCCAAACGCGCTGGCGATCTCCAGGGAGACGCTCGCGCCGCTCGATGCCAGGGAGCGCGAAGCGTTGTTTGTGCTGCTGAACAAGCTGCGCTAGAGCCTAGGGGTGCACTAACCTGATTTCGTCATTGCGAGGAGCGTAGCGACGAAGCAATCCATGTCGCCACAAGCGGGTAGATGGATTGCTTCGCTTCGCTCGCAATGACGGCGGTGGTCAATGCCCAACGATCTCCGGCACCTTGTCCGCCGGCGGGGTGTTGCGGCTGCGCTGGGTGCGCACGATGCCGTCAATGATGGTCATGCCGATGCCGGGTAGATCGCCGAGCTGCACGCTATCCAGAATGTTCTTCCCGGGCGAGTGTTGCGCCTTGTCCATGATGACGAAATCCGCCGCACGGCCAATTTCGATCAGCCCACAATCGAGCGCACGCATGCGCGCCGTGTTGCCGGTGGCGAGGCAGAACGCGATCTCCGCGGGCAACTCGCCGAGCGATGACAGCAGCGAGACCATGCGGAGGATGCCGAGCGGCTGCACGCCGGACCCAGCCGGCGCATCGGTGCCGAGGATGACGCGGGCGAGATCGCCCATCTCGCGCGCCGTGCGCAGCGTGTAGAGCGCCGAACGCTCGTTGCCGTTGTGGACCAGTTCGAGCCCGCGCTTGCAGCCCTCGCAGATGCAACGGATCTGATCGTCGGGCAGGGCGGTGTGGCCGCCGTTGATATGACCGACCACGTCGGTGTCGGCTTCGAGCACCACATCCTTGTCGATCAGGCCCGAACCGGGGATCGACGGTCCGCCGGTGTGGATCGTGCTCTGGATGCCGTATTTGCGCGCCCAGCCGACCATCTTGCGTGCGGTGGGGCCGTCCTTGACGCCGCCGAGCCCGACCTCGCCAAGCAGCTTGACGCCGGCGGCGGCCATCTCCTTGAAATCCTCTTCGACCATCTCGCATTCGATCACGGGCGCGCCGGCGTGCACCTTCACGCCGCCCGGCCGAAGCGTCCAGAACGCACGCTGCGCGAAGATCGCCATGGCCTTGAGCCCGACCACGTCGCGCGGGCGGCCCGGCATATGGACTTCGCCGGCCGAGATCATGGTGGTGACGCCGCCATGGAGATAGCTGTCGATCCAGTTGAACTGGTTCTGGCGCGGCGTCCAGTCGCCGGCAACGGGATGGACGTGGCTGTCGATCAGCCCGGGTGCGACGGTGGTGCCGTGGGCGTCGACAATCGTCGTGGCGCCTTCGGTGTTCACGTCTTTCAAGCGGCCGATGGCTGATATCTTGCCGTTTTCGGCCACGATGGTGTCGGCATCGAGGATCGGTTTCTCCAGCGCGCCTGATAGCATCAGGCCGATGTTGCGGATCACGAGCTTGCTCGGGCCGGCGGCCTGGGGTGCGTCATGCGCCATGAGATGTTCCTTCCTTGAAATCCTTACCGAATTTGAGCCCGGCTTGACCTTTCGATCAAGTCGGATTATTCATTTGTATACAAATGATCGTACACAAATGAGTTGATCGGTCAATCGGGTCAAGGATGGCGACATGAGCAATTTCAACCAGGAGAACGTGTTGAGCGTCCATCACTGGACCGATACGCTGTTCTCGTTCACCACCACCCGCGATCCTTCCTTCCGTTTCCGCAACGGCGAGTTCACGATGATCGGGCTGAAAGTCGGCGAGCGTCCGCTGCTGCGCGCCTACAGTGTCGCGAGCGCCAATTACGAGGACCGGCTGGAGTTTTTCTCGATCAAGGTGCCGGACGGGCCGCTGACCTCCCGCCTCCAGCATCTGAAAGAGGGTGACGAGATCATCGTCAGCCGCAAGGCGACCGGCACGCTCGTCATCGACAACCTCGACGACGGCCGCAATCTCTATCTCGTCGGCACCGGCACGGGCCTGGCACCGTTCCTGAGCGTCATCAAGGATCCCGAGACCTATGATCGCTTCGAGAAGGTGGTGCTGTTGCACGGCTGCCGTCGCGTCAGGGAACTCGCCTATGGCGAGATGATCACCGAACGGCTGCCGAACGACGAGCTGATCGGCGAGCTGGTGCGCGATCAGCTGGTCTATTATCCGACCGTGACAAGAGATCCTTTCCGAAACCGCGGTCGCATCACCGACCTCATCACCTCAGGCAAGCTGTTTGCCGATATCGGCCTGCCGGCGCTCGATCCCGCGTACGATCGCGTCATGATCTGTGGCAGCCCGGCGCTGGTTGCGGACACGCGCAGGATGTTGAACGGTCTCGGCTTCACCGAAGGCAATCACGGCGAGCCGGCGCAGTTCGTGGTCGAGAAAGCGTTCGCCGAGAGGTAAGCAGCCTTCAGAGGACGAGACCGATAGGTCGGGAACGCGGGCGAAAAGTCGGCCCTTGGTTTCCTGGCTGACGTAGCTGTCTGATGGTCAGGCCTGATTTTTGGGAATGTATTTGCCCACGACACATTTGTAGCCCTGCAATCGCCAGGCCCGGTACGGCCCGTTCTGCAGCCATTCGGCGATGCCGGCCTGGGCGTGGACCGCGCAATCCATCATCGAGATGCTCGACTGGTCGCTGTCGGTGACGATTTTTTCCAGGCAAATCTGGCTGTTGCAGAGCACGGCGACGAGGGTAACGAGCATGGAATCTCCAATGAGCGACAATTCGGCTCATTTTTACCATGCAGCGTTCGTGCCAAGCCTCGGCGCCCACAGCCAACCGCTTCCGTACGACTACGGAGAAAGGCGGGCCGTCGAGCACGCGCCGGCAAGGTGTGGCCTCGCCGCAGGGAACAGGCGAGGCCGAGGTTCAGTCAGGGAGGAGGCTGGATTGAATCCCAGTCATTATTGATTGTTGCGATTTGCTCACGCGGCCTTGGACTTCGCGACGTGCGTGGCGATCGCGTCCATGAGCGCCGGCGACAGGCAGTCATAGGGTTCGAGCCCCAGCTCCTTCAGCCGGTGCCTGATGCCATCCATCTGCTCCGGCTTCACGCCCGCCTCGATCACGGAGGACACGAAGGCCGCGAACCCCGGCGCCGCCGATCCGGATTCCTGGAACAGCTCCGGGTGAATAAAGTCGAGGCCGTAGAACGGATGTCCCTTGTTCTCGATGCGGCCGTACATATGCGTGCCGCACGCCTTGCAGGCGTAGCGCTGGATGGTCTTGGAGGCATCGACGACATGTAGCTTGTCGCCGTTCTCGAGCACGCTGACGTTCTGCCGCGGCACCACGGCGACCACCGAGAAGGTTGCGCCGTCGGGCTTCCAGCATTGGGTGCAGCCGCAGGCATGATTATGCGCGACGTCGCCCTTGATGCCGACCTTGACCGGCTTGTCCTTGCATTTGCAGACCAGCGTTCCGCCGGCGAAGTTGCCGGAGCCTTTCTTCACGCCGCTGTCGACCGCGGGATGGATATGAGCGCTCATGGACTATCCTCCTGTTGTTGGATGTTCTGCTAGTAGACGACGACCGAACGGATCGATTTGCCCTCGTGCATCAGGTCGAATCCCTTGTTGATGTCCTCGAGCTTGAGGGTGTGAGTGATCATCGGATCGATCTGAATTCTTCCATCCATGTACCAGTCGACGATCTTCGGTACGTCGGTGCGGCCGCGCGCGCCGCCGAACGCCGTGCCCTTCCAGACCCGCCCGGTGACGAGCTGGAATGGCCGGGTGGCGATTTCCTTGCCGGACTCGGCGACGCCGATCACCACCGAGACGCCCCAGCCGCGATGACAGGCTTCCAGCGCCTGGCGCATCACGGTGGTGTTGCCGGTGCAGTCGAAGGTAAAATCCGCGCCGCCGTCGGTCAGCGTGACCAGATGCGGAACGATGTCGCCGCCGATTTTGATCGGGTTGACGAAGTCGGTCATGCCGAACTTGCGGCCCCATTGATCCTTGGAGTCGTTGATGTCGACGCCGATAATCTTGTTGGCGCCAACCATCTTGGCGCCCTGGATGACGTTGAGGCCGATGCCCCCGAGGCCGAACACCACGACGTTGGATCCCGGCGTGACCTTGGCGGTGTTGACCACCGCGCCGACGCCTGTGGTGACGCCGCAGCCGATGTAGCAGCTCTTGTCGAACGGAGCGTCCTCGCGGATTTTCGCCACCGCGATCTCCGGCAACACGGTGAAATTCGAAAATGTCGAGCAGCCCATGTAGTGGTAGATGGTCTTGCCCTTGTGGCTGAAGCGCGAGGTGCCGTCCGGCATCAGGCCCTTGCCCTGGGTGGCGCGGATCGCCGTACAGAGGTTGGTTTTCTGGCTGAGACAGCTTTTGCACTGCCGGCATTCGGGCGTGTAGAGCGGAATGACGTGGTCACCGGGCTTCACCGATGTGACGCCGGGGCCGATCTCGCGGACGATGCCGGCACCCTCGTGCCCGAGAATCGACGGAAAGATGCCCTCGCTGTCGAAGCCGTCGAGGGTATAGGCGTCGGTATGGCAAATGCCGGTGGCCTTGATCTCGACCAGAACCTCGCCGGCCTTCGGCCCGTCGAGATCGAGTTCGACAATTTCCAGCGGCTTCTTGGCTTCAAAGGCAACGGCGGCGCGTGTCTTCATGTCGAAATCCTGTCTCGCTTCTCGTTCAGCTCCGCTATCTCTTGCCCATGCAGGAAGTCTTCGGCCTGTTGGTAGACAGGGGACTTGTCTTCGTGTTTCGCGGGCCGCACGCGTCCCACCGCGTCATTGGCGCGCGCCCGCAGGTAGACATAGACGTCATCCATGTAGCAGGCCACGTTCGGGTTGGCGCCGAACGCCGGCATGACATTGTCCTGCGCGGTCCCGACGTTCTTGCGACCGCTCGCGACGATGCCGAGGAAGTCGCCGTAACTCATCGTCTTCAGGGAATCCTTCAGTGCCGGCGCATAGCTCGAACCCATGCCGTCGGGCCCGTGGCAGACGTGGCACTCCGAGTGATAGCGGCGGTATCCGGAATAGGTGTACCAATCGACGGTGCCGTCGGCGGCAATCTTGTAGGTCGGGTTTAACTCCTTATCGAGGTATTTGCCGTCCTCGGATTTCACCGCGGCCGGATCGCCCGAGCCGTCGGCGAAGGCGGCTCCGCCGGCAGCGATCAGCACAATCGCCGCTGTCACGAGAAAGATGATACGCAAGAGCCTGTCCTCGGCTGTCGATGTCACGTAGTCCGGCGCGTGGACGAATCCACGCGCCGGAACGAGGCCGTCAGCTCATTGCGGCAGCGCGAACACGGTGAGTGTTCCGCCGAGCGCCGTATAGCTGGTCAGCGCCGCATAACCACCGACCGCGCCGAGACCCGCGGTCGGATCGGTCAGACCGGCCGCGAGGCCAATGCCTGCCCAGCCGCCGACACCGGACAGGATGGCGATGTACTGCCTGCCACCATGCTCGTATGTCGTGACGTTGCCGATGATGCCGGACGGAGTCTTGAACTTGTAGAGCTCCTTGCCGGTCTTGGCGTCGACCGCCTTCAGGTAACCCTCCAGCGTGCCGTAGAACACGACGCCGCCGGCGGTCGCGAGCGCGCCCGACCAGACCGAGAACTGTTCCTTGTTCGACCAGACGATCTTGCCCGTCTTGCCGTCCCAGGCGACGAAGTTACCCATGTGGGTTTCGCCGGGGGGCGGATACATCGACAGCGTCGCACCCACATAGGGCTGACCGGCGGTGTAGCTCACCTTGAACGGTTCATAGTCCATGCAGACGTGGTTGGTCGGAACGTAGAACAACTGCGTGTCAGGCGAGTAGGCTGCAGGCTGCTCGTCCTTGGAGCCGAGCGCGGCCGGGCAGATACCCTTGTTGTTGTGGTCCTCACCCTGCTTGTCGGTCGAATACTCGTCGACCACTTTCGGGCGGCCGTAAGTCGGCGAACCCTTGTTCATGTCGACGCCAGAGGTCCAGTTGACCTTCGGGTCGAACTTCTGGGCGACCAGCAGCTCGCCGTTAGTGCGATCGAGCGTATAGCCGAGGCCGTTACGATCGAAATGGGTCAACAGCTTGCGAGCCTTTCCGTCGATCGACTGATCGGTGAGGATCATCTCGTTGACGCCGTCATAGTCCCACTCGTCATGCGGGGTCATCTGATAGACCCACTTCGCCATGCCGTTGTCGGGATTGCGGGCGAAGATGGTCATCGACCACTTGTTGTCGCCGGGACGCTGCTTCGGATTCCAGGTCGAGGGGTTGCCCGAGCCGTAATAGACGAGATCGAGCGCGGGATCATAGGCAAGCCAGCCCCACGTGCAGCCGCCGCCGATTTTCCACTGATCGCCTTCCCATGTCTTCAGGCTGGAGTCCTTGCCGACCGGCTTGCCGAGCGCCGTGGTCTTGTCGGGATCGACCAGGATCTGATCGTCCGGACCTTCGGAGTAGGCTTTCCAGACCTGCTTGCCGTCCTTGATGCTGTAGGCGGTCATGCTGCACTGGACGCCGAACTCGCCGCCCGATGTGCCGACCAGGACCTTGTCCTTCACGACCATCGGCGCCGAGGTGCCGGTCTGTCCCTTGCTGGGATCGCCGTTGATTGCGGTCCACTCGACATTGCCGTTCTTGGCATTGAGCGCGACCAGCTTGTCGTCAGCCTGATGCAGGAAAATCTTGCCGTCGGCATAAGCGAGACCGCGGTTCACGGTGTCGCAGCACATCACCGGAATGACGTTCGGATCCTGCTTCGGCTCGTAGCTCCAGATGATCTTGCTCTCGTTGGATAGGTCAAGAGCATAGACCTTGTTGGGGAACGGCGTATGGACGTACATCGTGTTGCCGATGATCAGCGGTCCGCCTTCGTGACCGCGCAGCACGCCGGTCGAGAAGGTCCAGGCAACCTGAAGCTTGCCGACGTTGGAGGCGTTGATCTGCTTGAGCTTGGAGTAACGCGTGTTGGCGTAGTCGCCCGTCGGCATCGCCCACTCGGCCGGATTCTGCGACATCCGGTTCAGTTCGTCGTTGGCTCCGGCGCTTCCAGCGGCGAGTGCCGCCATCATGCCGAGACCAGTCGCGAGTAGCAGCTTTCGCATCGTGGATCCTCCCATTTGAACAGCTTCGGGTTCCGTCGGACGCGGCCCGTTCGAATTCTTACTTAACCGCCATTGGTATCCCCTTCGAAAAGCTGAGACTTGCCCGAGAGCGAAGCGCATTTGCTCGACAGGGAAGCGCGACTAACTTTTTCGTCTCGGGCGCTGGCGCTGCATAGCTCACGGCTTCCATGCTGCGGGGCCATCGGAATCATTGGGGGATGCTGCCCATCGATGTTTTCCTTGACGCCGCCTCAACTTAGACAGAGGATCAACCTTGACGGGAGCAAGAGGAACACTTCAAAAATCCCGCCGGGACGGCCTCAACTTGGCCTCAAGTTGAATGTTGCCTGCCGTGAACAGCCGCGAACTCTCACGGTGATCTCAAATCGGTGGCAGGAAATGCCCGACACGATCCACTCGCTCAGCACTGCCGGCTTGGGGCCGAAGAGGCAGATTCAGTGTTGGTCAGACGCACTGACCGATCTCTGCGGTCAGTTTGACGTGGATCCGCTCGAGGCTTCGACGCTGGAAGCGCGCATCAATTACACGACCGTTTCGAAACTGAAGCTGTGCCAGATCGAAGCAAGCCAGCATCGAATCGCCCACGCGAAATCACCGAGCCACACCAGCGAGCATCCCTACGTCAAAATTCTGTTCCAGACCTACGGGATTTCCTACTTCGAGCAGAACGGCTGTCAGATCCAGGTGAAGCCCGGCGATTGTCTCGCCTATGACGTTTCATCCCCGCACACGATCATCAGTCCGGCCCTGACCCGGCATGAAGTCGTGATCGTGCCGAAGGAGTTGTTGCGCGAGCGCGGTTTTCATTTCGGCAAGATGTCGGCCTGCAAGCTGTCGGCGCTGACTGGAACCGGGCGGATCGCGCATGACTTCGTGCATGCCGCGTTCGACCAGGCGGCCAGGCTGTCGGCAAATAGCGCCGTCGGCGTCGCCAATTCGCTGATCGATCTGCTGTTGCTGCCGCTGCGCGAGGCCGACACGGCTTTCGATCGGGTCGGGCCGGAGGCGATGTATGTACGCGCGCAGGCCTTCATCCGCGAGCATCTGCGCGATCCGGAGCTGTGCATCGACCAGATTTCGGCAGCGCTCGGCTGCACCAAGCGCTATCTGCACATGCTGTTCAGCGAGCGGGGCATGACCGTCAGCGACTACATCTGGCGGGCACGGCTGCAGCATTGCCGGCAGGAGCTGGAGACGCATGGCGGCAAGACCATCACAGACGTGGCTTTCTCCTGGGGTTTCTCCAGTTCATCGCATTTCAGCCGCGTGTTCCGGAAATGCTTCGGCGTCTCGCCCTCCGCCATTCACAAGGGACTGCACGGCGAGGGACCGTCGGACCACTAGTCGGGTCAGCTCGACGGAATGTTCGTGCAGGCGCTGGGCCGCGACCTTGTGCCGCGCTTGTCGACGGGAACGTTGCAATTGTCGATGCGCTGCTCGTCCGTCCACTTTGGGCCAAGCCGCTCCTTGCCCGTGAGCACCGGACGGCGCGCCTGCTGGGCCTGCGTTGCGCCGCGATCATGCCTGCCATCCTCGGCCCGAGCGCAGGACACGAATGCGATGATCAGCAACGCGCCGGCAATTCCTCGAGGTAATCTCATGCGGGTCTCCTCGAATAATTCGACAAGCGTAGCAGCTCCACAATTGTTGCCGCCACCCGGAACCTGACGACGATCAATTCGCTTCAATTCGAAACAGCACACAGGAGATCAACGATGCCGACGCGCCGGTCTATCCTTTTGATATCAGCGGCATTCCTCGCAACCGGCGCGAAAGCTGCCGCATCCGATCCAATCAAGATGTTCGACACCGATGCCGACGGCACGCTCGACCTCGCCGAGGTGAAGAAAGCAGCGTCGGCGCTGTTCGCAAAACTCGATCCCGATCACGACGGAACGCTCGACCGGCGTGAACTGGCGGGCAGGTTGAGCGCGCGCGAACTTGCGGCCGCCGATCCCGATCATGACGGCACATTGACCCTCGATGAATATCTCGCGCTCGTTGAAAAGCGCTTCCATGCGGCGAACCCGGACGGCGATGGAACGCTCGATGCGAAGGAGTTGCGCACGCCGGCAGGACGCGCGCTGTTGCGTTTGTTGAGATAACAATCGTTTTTGCGCGAGGCCTTGCGTGACGCGCGCGAGAGTTTTACGTTCCGGCCCGGTGCGACTGTCGCACCAGACTGCTTGGGAGACCCACATGACTTGGAAAACTCCGAAGATCGTCGAAGTGCCGGTGGGCATGGAAATCAACATGTACGCCTGCGCTGCGCGTAAGTGACTGCGCTCTGTCCGGCTCCGGCATTCACTGCCGGACGCCGGGCAGACGTTGTTCCCCGCGTATGAACTTTGTCTTCGTAGGACGAGCTGGCCGTTCGCTCCATCGTCCGACGCGATCCGAACCTTGCTCCCGCTTTTCCGTTGATCCCCCCAAACTCGGCAATATCGGCGCCTCGACCTGTGATAGGCTCGCGGCTAGCGGACCTGTCGGCGGCTTTCGGAACGGGAATGAGCATTCCTGCGAAATCATTCTGTGCTGCGATGCTGTGCCTGGCGCTGCAGGGCGGCCCCGGCCGCGCTGAAGGCATCGACACCGAGCACATCTACGGCTTCATGATCGGCACCGATGTCGGCGAGCGCGGCGAGCGCGAATTCCAGACCGAGACCACCGGACGGTTTTCCAGACAGGCCGGGACCTACCAGGCTGTCGGCCAGCAGCTCGAGCTGGAGTTCGTGCCGATCAAGGATTTCCGCATCGAGATCGGAACCACGCTCGCGGCCCACAACATCGAGCAGGTGCCGGGCTTTCTCGATCGGACCCAGGCCAACTGGCAGGGCGCTTCGCTCGATCTGCGCTACCGGTTTCTCAACCGCGACAGCGCGCCGTTCGGCCTGACGATGGCACTGGAAAGCCACGGCAATCGCATCGACGAAACCACGGCGTTGCGCGCGCAAAATTACGGGACCGAGCTGACATTGGCGCTGGAGCGCGATCTGGTGCCGGGACTTGCGGTCGCCACGCTCAACCTCGGCTATCAGCCGGAATGGACCCGTTTTGCGGGCGCGCCTACCGAGGAGCAGGAATCCACACTTGCCGCTGCGTTCGGCGTCATGGCGCAGGTTCGTCCGAATTTTCTGCTAGGCGGCGAGGTGCGCTATTTCCGCAAGTATGACGGTATTGGGCTGGAGTCGCTGGCGGGACAGGCGCTCTTCATCGGACCGACCGCATATTTCCAGCTTTCGGAGCGCGCGCGCATCACAGCGACCTGGAGCGTGCAGGCGTGGGGCCGGCCAGTCGGATCGAGCGCCACGCTCGATCTCGTCAACTTCGAGCGCCACCAGGCGAAGCTCGTCTTCGGCGTCAACTTCTAGGATCGCCAGCCTTACTCTTCACGTGCTAGTGAAACCTCGTTTCAGCTGATCGCGTAACTCGTCGTGTTATCGATGGCTAAGGAAACGCGCTGGAGGATGTGGGCATGGACGCGATCAACCTGGTCATCACGGTTTGCGCTGTGCTGTCTCCGGCCAGCTGCGAGGAAAAGAACCTGGTGTTCGCCTCGACCTTCTCGCTGCAGCAATGCCTGATGGCGGCGCCGCCCTATATCGCGCAATGGATCGGCGAACATCCGCAATACAAGGCGGTGAAGTGGCGCTGCGAATATCCGCACAGCCGCGAAAGAACCTGACTCCGCGCGGTCCTGCGGCCTACTTGTTGCAATCCTTCAGGTCCTTGTCGGATATCGAGAACACCGCATCCGTCTTGATCTCGATGTCGCGCACGAAGCATTGCCGGGAATCGCGATAGCTGACTTTGGCATCGTAACGTCCCGGCTCCACGCCGGTGATGCGCAGGCGCTCGTCGTGATCGACCTCCTTGTCCCGGTCGTTCAGGGTCTGGTTCGGTCCCCACTCGTTCTTGCCGGCAGGCGACAGTTGGAAGCCGGACATCGTTGCCGTCGTCAGGTTCCACAAGCGGATGCCTTTGCCCTGTGCCAGCAGCGCGCCCGGCAACGTTGCGGAGATCAGGCAGATCGCAATCACTATCCGCGGCATGGTGACCTCCATTCGGCTTCATGACATCGTGAGCAGTATCCTGGGCTTTCCATAGCGAGATCGATAGCATAGCTTTTGCTCTCGGGAGCAATGCCAATGACACGCGCCGGAAGGCTGGGGCCGATTGTCGCTGCGCTGGGCGGACTCGCGGTGACTGCCGCGATCGCTCATGCCGCCGACGTCAACGACTATCCGACGTCCGCCCGTTCCGAATACGTGTTCGGCTGCATGAAAGCCAATGGCGAGACGCGGCAGTCGATCGAACAATGTTCCTGCTCGATCGACGTCATCGCGTCGTTGTTGCCCTATGAGCGATATGTCAGCGCCGAAACGGTGCTGAGCATGTCGCAGGTCCGCGGCAATCTCGGCACGCAGTTCCGTTCGTCGGAGCAGGCGAAAGGCGCGCTTGACGATTTGCGGCGCGCGCAGGCCGAAGCCGAGGTGCGGTGCTTCTGATACGCCTGCGGATCAGCTTCCGGAGCCGTCGATCTTCCATTCCTTCTGGAAGACGTGACCCGAGGTGTCCTTGGCCTCGGCACGGAACGTCTTGGCGCCGTTGGAGACATAGGTGAAGCGAAGATTGGGATCTTCCGAGATCGAAATTCCACCCTCCATCGACAGCACCGGGCTGTTGTCCTGCCACAAATGCAGTTCGTCGATGAAGTAGGCAGGAATGTAGAGATGGGTGATCTGGTCCATCTGCAGCCCGGAATTATTGGGATGGCCGATCATGATCTGGGCCTCGCGCTTTCCGCTGGTTGGACCCTGATCCGTCCCGGTGAACTGCCGATACTTCATCTGGCCGAGCCGGTTCGCCGCTTCTTCGGCATTCTTGCCCGCAGGCGCCGAGCAGCCGCCGGATGCCTTGACGAAGGTCTTGACCATGTAGAGCTTTCCGTCGGAAAGCTCGGCCACCGCATGAACATTGGTATAGTTGTTGACGCGCACGCGCGTTGAAATCTCCGAGACGCGCGCGTCGGTTCCAATCTCGAATTTCGCCGCCATCGGCGCCGGGTTCTGGTCGATCACCAGCGTGATCGCTTGCAGGCGCCTGCCATCATCAGCCGCAAGTTTCGAGCGCAATGTCACCGGCACGATGGCCGCGTCTTCGGCGCGATAGGGCATCTCGATGGCGATGACGTCGCTGCCATCGCTCATCGGCCGATTCTTGAAGATGTCCTGAACGAGGCCAGGCCAGGGATCGGAAGGTTCGGCAGCAATGGACGGTGTGACGCAAAGTGCCGCGCCAAGCATAGCCAGGGTGCCAAGCAGACGAAGTCGATGTAGGGACATGATCGCGCTTCCAGTCGAGGATCGCTTTCGCAGAGATTACCCCGTTCGCTATTCCCACTCAATCTCGGAAAATGCTGCAGTCGCGTTACGGGCATTGTAGTCGTCGAACAATTGCCACTGTGCACGCTCGGATGCGGCGGCCGTATCGGCGGCAGTTGTGATCGGCGCGCCGCGCTTGACGAGTGCGCGAACGTCGCCTGCCAATGTCTCGAGATAGCGGCGTTCGCCGGCGAGTGCCGCGGGCCATTCGCTCACGGGTCCGTGACCGGGAACCACGCGTTGCGCGGCCTGCCCACTCAAATCGCCCATGATGCGCAACCAGCCGTTAATGCTGCCGTCCATGACAGGGATGTGGACGAGAAAGACCAGGTCGCCCGCGAACAGCGTTTTCGTCGTCTCATCGATCACGGTGAGATCGCTGTCGCTGTGCGCCGCGGGCCAGGCGCGCAGCGCAAGCACGCGGCCGCCGAGGTCGAGCGTGAGGGTGCTGTCGACCAATAGGCTGGGCGGGACAATGCGGACCTCGTCGATCAACGCGTCGCCCATGATTTCGCGAAAATTGTCGAGATAGAAGGCCCCGCGCGTGCTTAACGCCTGCGGCAAATTCTTATGCCCGACGAACACTGCGCCGTTTCCGGAAAAGGCAGCGTTGCCAAAGACGTGATCGGGATGGCCATGCGTGTTGATGACATAGCGGATCGGCTTGTCGGTGCGGGTGCGGATGGCAGCAAGAAGCGCGCGCCCTTCGCGCACGCTGCCGCCGGTATCGATGACAGCGACAGCGTCATTGCCCACGACGAAGCCGACATTGGCGATGGCGCCTTCGTTCTCGCGCGTCATCAACGCGATCGCACCGATATGGACGAAGACCCCGGGCGCGATTTCGGTGACGGAGAGGGGCGGCTGCTGCGCATGGGCGAACGGGCAGGCCACAAGCGCAGCAAGCAGCACAAGACAACGCAGCATTCCCTTGTCTGATCTCATTGCATCGCTACGTCAGAGGTTCCGATTTGCATCGCGGCGCATCGTGAATTTCGCTCGGAGAATATCCTGTTGCACGCCCGGATTGAGAAGCATAGCATTTTGACGGGCGAGGTGACGCAAACCAGAAACGGCAAACGATGACCCATGATCCAGCACGCCGCCGCCTGATATCAGCGCTTCTCGCGATCGTCGCAATGTTTGTCGGTCACGATGGTGCGCGCGCGCAGTCCGACAATGAAGGTCTCGATCTCTCGATCGAGCTGGTCGATCCCAAGGTCTTGAGGGTCTGTGCCGACCCGCGCAATTTGCCTTTCTCGAACGAGAAAGCCGAAGGCTTCGAGAACAAGCTCGCCGAGTTGTTCGCGGCCAAGCTGCAGAAGAAGCTTGACTACATGTATTTCCCGCAGGCGACCGGTTTCGTCCGCGTTACGCTCGGCGCGCACCGCTGCGATGTCATCATGGGTTTTCCGCAAGGCGACGATCTCGTGCAGGGGACCAATCCGTATTACCGCACGGCCTATGCGCTGATTTCGAAACAAGGCTCGGGTCTCGAAGACGTCACGACGCTGAACGACGCACGTCTGAAGGGCAAGCATATCGGCGTTGTCGCCGGCACGCCGCCAGGCACCAACATGGCGGCCAACGGCTTGATGGCGAATGCAAAGCCTTATCCGCTGATGATCGACACCCGCGTCGATTCGTCCGCCGAGGCCATGGCCAAGGATCTTGCCAAGGGCGAGATCGATGCCGGTGTTCTTTGGGGACCGATGGCTGGCTTTTACGCCAAAAAGTCCGATCCGCCGCTTCACGTTACGCCGCTGGTGAATGAGAAGACCGGACCGCAACTCGTCTATCGCATCGGTATGGGCGTGCGGCGCGCCGACCAGAACTGGAAGCGTCTGCTCAATCGCCTGATCCAGGAGAACCAGGGCGAGATCAACAAGATTCTGGCCGGTTACGGCGTTCCCTTGCTCGACGAGAACAATCAGCCGATTTCAGCGGAGAGCGCGACGAAGTGAGATGGTCTGCGGCCGGTGTGGTGCTTGCGCTCGTCGCGTTGAGCGCTGCGGCGCGGGCGCAAAGCCTCGTGCCCGAGCCCCAAGGCTATCGCACCGAAGATTATCGCGCGCCCGTTCCCGAGACGCTCGCCGGTGGGCGCGTTCTCACGACGGCGGAAGCCGAAGCGATCTGGCGCGCCAGAAGCGGCATATTCATCGACGTGTTGCCGCGGCCGCCGAAGCCATCGAATTTGCCGGCAGGCACGGTCTGGCGCGACAAGCCGCGCCTGAACATTCCCGGCAGCATCTGGTTGCCTGACACCGGCTATGGTGAGCTCGCGGAGGTCACGGACAATTATCTGCGGCAAGGTCTAAGCCGCGCATCCGCCGGCAACCGCAGCGCGCTGATCGTGGTGTACTGCCAGGCCGATTGCTGGATGTCGTGGAATGCCGCGAAGCGGACTCTCTCTTACGGCTATTCCAACGTGGCCTGGTATCCCGATGGTACCGACGGGTGGGAGCGCGCTAATTTGCCGGTCGTGGAGTCGCAGCCGGAACCGCGGCCGGGCGACCAAGGCGCCAGGTAGCGGCTACTCGATTTCCTGCTGAATGGTGCGGCCCAGCGCGAACAGCCGCTGATCGATCGCGGTCGGCACGTCGCAGACGAATTTGACCACGCGGCGGCGATCTTCGAAGATTCGCGTCTGCCAGACCAGCTGATTGCCGAGCTCGTCAATCTTGGGCTGGTCGGGCGGCGTTGCATCCTGCAGCGCCTGCAAGGCAATCGTATCGGCGCGGATCTTGTCCGCGGCTGCGCGCTGCTTGCGCGTCACCCGCTCGAGCCCGCCCATGACCGAGGAGCGTTCGGCATTGAGCCGCTCGAACAAGCCGGCGAACAGGAGCTTGCCTGCCGTCGCCTTGTCGGTTCCGGGTGTGGAAAGGTAGCCGGTGATTGCCTTCTGAGCGTCGTCGAGCGGAGTCTTTCTCGCCGCGGCCTTCTCCACCAGCGCGCTGACGGCGAGATCGTCTTTCCATTTTGTCTCGGCGTCGCCGAGCGGCGGACCGGCCCACACCGCGGCGAGCGAAATGTCGGGCACCTTGGCCTGCGCACAAGGCCAGTCCGGATAGCGCGGATCGGCGGCGGCGCAGACCTGCGGAACGAGCGCGAGCAATGCCAGAAGCGCGATGCGCGATTTCATGCCTCGCCTCCTGCGGGCCCGCGACGCGCCAGCCCGCGCGACGGATCATAGGCGAAAATCGCAGCCGTCATGAAGGCCGCCGTGCAGCCACCGACGACCGCGAGCGACACCCAGTCCATCTTTCCATAGAGCGCGAATCGTATCAGCTCGACCGCGTGGGTGAACGGATTGAGCTGGCAGATAGTGGCGAGCATCGGGCTGCCCTCCTGCACGCGCCAGAGCGGATAAAGGGCGCTTGAGGCAAAGAACATCGGAAAGATCACGAAGTTCATCACGCCGGCAAAATTCTCCAGTTGCTTGATGCCGGACGAGATCAACATGCCGAGCGCGCCGAGCATCAGGCCGGACAGGATCAGGGCCGGCAAAACCGTCAGGTAACCAAAAGGCGGCGGCGCGATGTCCCAGAACCAGGCGACCGCGAGGAACGCGTAGACCTGCAGCAGCGAGACTGCCGTCCCTGCAAGCAATTTGCAAAACAGCAGATACCAGCGCGGCAGCGGGCTCACCAGCAGCGTGCGCATGTTGCCCATCTCGCGGTCGTAAACCATCGACAGCGAGGATTGCATGCCGTTGAAGAGCTGAATCATCGCCATCAATCCTGGCGCGATATAGACCTCGTAGAGGATGTAAGTCTCGTAGGGCGGGATGATGGAGATGCCCAGCACCTGGCGAAATCCGGCCGCGAAGATGAAGAGCCAGACCAGCGGTCGCACCAGCGCCGAGACGAAACGTTCGCGTTGATGCAGGAAGCGCAGCGCTTCGCGCCACACGATGCCGCCGAGGCAGGTCGCATACTGGGCCAGCGAGAAGCCGCGCGGCGTCTGATCGAGGGCGGTGATGCTCATGGAGCAAAACTCCCCGAACTCGCGCCGGTCAGCCGCATGAAAGCCGAGTTGACGTCGTGCGCGCCGGCTTCACCGACGACGCGCGCGACTTCGCCCTGTGCAAGGACCTGGCCTTGATGCAGGATGACGAGATTGTCGGTGGGTGCGACTTCATCGAACAGATGCGTCGCCCAGAGCACGCCGATACCCTGTTCGGTAACGAGTTGCCGGACATGGGTGAGGATATCGGCCCGCGCCTTGACGTCGAGCCCGACGGTCGCCTCGTCGAGCAGCAGAAGCCGCGGCCGATGCAGCAGCGCGCGCGCGATCTCGAGTCTTCGCATCTGTCCGCCCGAGAGATCGCGCACCTTGCTGCCGGCGCGCTCAGTGAGCCCGATCCGCGCCAGCTCTTCCTCAGCTCTCTCGCGTGCGCCGCGCCGTCCGATGCCGTGAAGGGCCGCGTGATAAAGCAGGTTTTGCATCACTGACAGATCAAGGTCGAGCGTGCGCGGCTGGAACACTACGCCCAACAGACGCAACGCCTCGCCGGGTGCGTGTCCGATGTCGTGACCGAAGATGGCGATGCGCCCGGTTTGGATTCCGAACAGCCGCGTCACCAGCGAGAACAGCGTGCTCTTGCCGGCGCCGTTGAGGCCGAGCAGGGCGGTGAAGCTCGCGGGTGCCACGGCGAAATCGACGTCGATCAAGGCGCGGCGCGCGCCGTACGAATGGCTGACCTCGCCGATCGAAAGCGCCGGCGTGGCCGCGGGCCCGGCGGAAACGTCCGGGCGGGCAGCTACGCTATGGGCATCGGTTGCGGTCATTGCGATATCGTCACGCCCCAGGGAAGCTCGCCGACCTGGATGGTCTTGATCACCTTCTGCGCGGCAACGTCGATCACCGAGACATCGTTGGAGACGCCGTTGGTCACCAGCAGATATTTCTCGTCCGGCGTGAACGCCATGTGCCAGACCCGCTGGCCGACCAGCAGATATTTGGTCACCGCGTGGCTTGCGACATCGACGACCGCGACACGATTGGCCGGACCGAGCGCGACGAAGGCGGTCCTGTCGTCTTTGGTGATGCCGATGCCGACCGGCTGAATGGCTTCGCTGCGCAGCCCCGGAATGTTGAACGCCACCTTGCCGGTGACGGCGTGCTTGACGGGATCGATGATCGACACCGTGCCGCCGATCTCGGATGAGACCCACAATTCGGAGCCGTCGTGCTTGTACTCGGCAAAACGCGGCCGCGAATCGACCAGCACGTTGGCGACGATCTGGCGCGTCGCGGTATCGATGAAATGCGCCATATTGGTCGTCTCAGACGTGTTGATCAGGATCTTGCCGTCCGGGCTGATGGTCATGCCTTCGGGCTCGACGCCGACCTGGATGTCGCCGAGCCGGCTTCGCTTCGCGATGTCGATCACGGTGACGGTGTTGTCGTTCTCGTTGGCGACGTAGAGGATCTTGCCGGCGGCATCCTGGGTGAACAGTTCGGGATCGGGGCCGGAGGGCAAGGTGTCCACGATCTGCCGGGTCTTGGTGTCGATTACCTGGATGGTGTCATCGTCGCCGACCGCGACCATCACGAACTTGCCGTCGCGGGTGAATTCGATGCCGCGTGGCCGCTGGCCGACCTTGATGGTCGCCGTGACGGTCCATGTGTCGGTATCGATCACCGAGATCGTATTGCCCTTTTCGTTCGAGACATAGGCAATGAACGCCGACGCGGGGTTTGCCGCCAGCGACCATGCGGACATGAAAAGCAGCCAACACAGGCGCATGCGCGACCGCTCCGTCATCGCAGTTTGCATTTGGTCTCGGGCCGGTCGACGCCGAGCGTATCGAGTTCCGAGGTCTGGTGCAGGAAGCCCTCCTGCGGCGACACTGATACCACCATGCGGCCATCGGCCAACAGGATCGGTTGACGAAGCTGCAGGTTCCAGTCCCGCAATGTCAACCGCTGTCCCTTGAAGGCCGCAACGGAAAAATCCTTCCCCTTGACGAAATCGAACACGGTCTTTGCATCACCCGAATTAGTGCGCGAGGTCGCCTCGCCAATCATCCGCGCGGCGGTCCATGCCTGCATGTCGAGTGCGGTCATATGCCGCGCGTTCAATTTCACGAAGCGGTTCTGGATCTGGATCGCGCCCCATTGATCGTGGGCAGCGTCCCAGCTGGTCGGCATCAGGCCGGCCGACCCGGCGACCGGCCGCGGATCCCAGGTGCGATAGGGCAAATAGGATGCGAACACCTCGCTCTCGTCGGCGGCGACGAGCACGTCATAGGCCGGCGCTTGTTGGGTGAACACCGGGATCTGACGCTGGATCAAGGTCACGCCGCTGTCGGTGCGCCGTGCGCCGCCGGTGTCCTCGAAGGTGCGCTCCTGCACGATCTTGGCGCCGAACCGCGTCGCGGCGCGCCGCAGCGCATCGGCATAGAGCTTGTCGTTGTCGTGCGAACCCGTGACGAGAAGCCAGCGCTTCCATTGCTTCCAGACCAGATACTGCCCGAGCGCATCGGCGAGCATCATACGGGTCGGCGCCACATGGATCAAATTCGCGCGGCAGTCCTCTTCGCGAAGCCGGTCGTCGATCGCGCCGGCATCGAACAGGACGGTGCCGCGATCGCGCAAGGTATCGGCGACCTTCAAGAGGTCGTCCGCGGGCAGATCGAGAATGATGAAGTTGTTGCGCTCGGCGAGCGAACTTGCCACCTGTGCGACGTCCTCGCCCGGCTTGAGCCGCACTTCGGTCAGCGTAAAATGCTGGTTGAGAAACTTGCCTGTGGTGTTGTTGTCTTCGATGGCGAGCCGCGCACCGTCGATGCCGTCATTGTCGGCCGGTTGCGCAACCAGCGACAATGTCGATTTCACGCCGGCGTGCCTGATATAGCCGATGCCGATTTCGAGCGGGTCGGCCGCGAGTGCGTGCGTCGCCACCGCGCAGAGGCCAATCGCGCCGATCAACATCCGGATCATGCCGGCTCCCTTGTGGTTCTCCTTGCCCGGAGAAGTTGTCTTGAAACAAGACCGGATTGTGTTGGCTTGCAAGGGTGCAATTTATCGTTACATGGTCGCGGAATAAGCAGGTCACGATCATGAGAGCGCGTGTTGTCCTTTTGTTGTCGATGTTGGCGAGCCTCGTTCCGTTGCATGCGGCCGAGCCGCCAAAACTCGCGGTATTCGATTTCGAGATGATCGACACCAGCCTCCCCGGGCAGTTCTATGGGCCGCAAGCCGACGAGCATGATCGGCTGATGCGGGTCGGCGATCTCCTGCGCAAGGAACTCGGGGAGTCCGGCAAGTTCCGGATCGTCGACATCGCGCCGGTCAATGCTGCGGCGCATCAGAGCAATTTGCAGGCTTGCGGCGGCTGCGATGTGAAGCTGGCAAAGCAACTCGACGTCGATCTCGACATCACGGGCGTGGTGCAGAAAGTCTCGAATCTGATTCTCAACATCAATGTTTATTTGCGTGACGTCCGTACCGGCCGTCTCGTGGCCGCGGCGAGCGTCGATATGCGCGGCAATACCGATGAATCCTGGTCGCGTGCGACGCGCTATCTGATCCGCGAGCGATTGCTCGCGCCAAACTACGGCGCGCCGCAGCGGTAGTCCTTCTTAGGCCTTCAATCGTTGCGCATGCCAGCGCAAATGATCGCCCATGAAGGTCGAGATGAAATAGTAGCTGTGGTCGTAGCCGGACTGTCTGCGCAGCGTCAGGGGAATGCCCGCTTTTTCGCAGGCGGCCTGCAACAATTCAGGCTTGAGCTGCTCGGTCAGGAATGGATCGGCATCGCCGACATCGACCAGGAATTCTTGGGTTCGCGCACCATCCTCGATGAGCGCGACGGTGTCGTGCTTGCGCCACGTCTTCTTGTCGGCACCGAGATAGCCGCCGAGCGCCTTGGTGCCCCATGGCGCTTGCGAGGGTGCTGCGATCGGCGCAAAGGCGCTCGTCGCGCGATAGCGGTCGGGGTGACGCAGCGCCGCCGTCAGCGCGCCATGTCCGCCCATGGAATGTCCCATGATCGATTGTCTGACAGCATCGACCGGAAAATGCTCCGCGACCAGTTTCGGCAGCTCTTCGGTCACATAGCTCCACATGCGATAGTTGCGCGAGAACGGCGCTTGTGTCGCATCGACATAGAAGCCCGCTCCAAGTCCGAAGTCATAGGCGTTTCCGGGATCGCCGGGCACGCCGTCGCCGCGCGGGCTGGTGTCGGGCGCAACGAAGATCAGGCCATGTTCGGCGCAGGCGTCGCGGAACTCGCCTTTCTCCGTCACATTGGCATGGGTGCAGGTCAGTCCGGAGAGATACCAGACGACCGCGAGCTTCGTGCCCTCGCGATGGTCAGGCACGAACACCGAGAACGTCATGTCGGTCTGCGTCGCGCCGCTCCTGTGCCGATAAACGCCTTGCGTGCCGCCATGCGATTTGTTCAGCGAAACGGTTTGCAGGGTCATCGCGCGGCTCCTGTTCAGGCGAGGCCGCTCAGGATACGCCGCGCTCGATGGCGAGCCGCACCAACTCGGCCGACGTCCGCACGCCGAGCTTCTGGCGGATGATCGACGATGTATTCGCCACCGTCTTGTAGGGCGAGTGCACCAGCCAGGCGATTTCCGACAGGCTCTTGCCCGAGCTGAGCAGGCGCAGGATTTCCATCTCGCGCGCGCTGAGCCTGGCCAGCGGGTTTTTGGCGACGGCAGGTCCGGCAAAGGCGATGCTTCGCGCAAGCGCCGGCGGCAGATAAACACCGCCCGCTGCGACCTCGCGGATCGCATCGACGAGATCCTGCGGATCGCCGGTCTTGGATACATATCCCTTGGCGCCGGTCTCGATCGCGCGCGCGACGAACACCGGGTCGTCGTTCATGCTGAACATGATGATCCGCGCGGCCGCGTCGTGCACTAGCAAGCGGCGCGCCAGTTCGAAGCCCGATACCGTCGGCAGGTTGATGTCGATCACGCAGATGTCGGGATGCTCGGTGATGAAGGCGCGCTCGGCGCTTTCGGCGTCGGCGGCTTCCAGAACGACGACGTCGGGCTCGTCGGCGACCACGGTGCGGCAGCCGGACGCAACGATCGGATGATCATCGACGATCAGAATCCGCATGCTGTCGGCCTCGCGTCATCGCTCTCGCACTGCATTGCATGAGCTTCAGTTATCAATCCGCCATGCAACTTGGGCGATATTGGGGTACGTTTCGTCCGTCTGTCAACGCTGCTCCGGATCGGAAGCGGAACTCGACGCGAAGGGAAACACGTCATGTGGCAGAGATTATCGTTGCGCGGGCGCATCAACCTGCTGCTCGCGCTGGTGCTGACATCGGGTCTTGCAATCAACGTGGCGCGGCTCGTGCTCGAGGCCGCGCCGCGCGTGCAGGCTGAAGATCAAAGCGTCACGCGGCTCGCGCGCGAGTTCGTTGAGACCATCGTCACTGGCCTCAACGAGGCGCCCGATCCGGAGGCGCGACTGGACCAGATTGTCCGCGATCTCAAGCGGTTGCGTCATGTCAGCATCACCCGGCGCGATGACGGTGCGGCACCGCCTGACGCGATCGATGACGACGATGATGCGCAATCCGTGCCGGCGTGGTTCGTGACCCTCGTGCACCCGGAAAAGACCTCCGTGTCCGTGCCGCTCTCGATCCATGACAAGCGCACGGCGCTCGTGATCACGTCGATTCCGAACGACGAGATTGCCGAAATCTGGGACGGAATCCTGACCCAGATCGAGGTCGGATCCGCCGTTGCGGCGGTCCTTTTCCTGATCACCATGATGGTGATCGGCCGCGCCTTGGCGCCCCTGCAGGCGCTGTCGCAGGCCATGACGAAGATCGAGTCCGGTGCCTATGACGTGCGCGTCAATCCCGGCGGAGCGCCCGAACTTGCGGCGCTCTGCACCAGGCTCAATCATCTGGCGGCGACATTGGGGGAGGCGGTCGAGGACAAGCGACGACTGGCCGAGCGCGCCGTATCGCTGCAGGACCTCGAGCGCAAGGAGATCGCGCACGAACTGCACGACGAATTCGGGCCTTATCTCTTTGCGCTCCGTGCCCACGTCGGAGCCTTGATGCGGCTGGCGGATACGCATGAGCCGGACAAAGCCGCGTTGCGCCGGCACGGCGGCGCCATCCTCGATCAGGTCAACGCGCTGCAACAGCTCACGCGCCGCATATTGGAGAAACTGAGGCCCGTGGGGCTGGCGGAGCTCGGACTTCGCGAAGCGTTGGGCGCCTTGCTACGTCTGTGGAACGAATCCCACCCCGATGTCACCATTGAGACGACGATCTCGGACAAGCTTCGCGACACCGGCGAGACCGCGGACCTCACGATCTATCGCGTCGTGCAGGAAGCGCTGACCAACGTGTTTCGCCATGCCGATGCGACCGAAGTCAACGTCAGCATCACGCCTGCTGCGCAACATGGTGCGCAGGGCAACCGCGACTACGCGCTGGTGCGGGTTCGCGACAACGGTCGCGGACTGGAGCCGGACCAGAAGTTCGGCCTCGGCCTGACCGGAATGCGGGAGCGGCTGTTGGCATTGGGTGGCACGCTCACCGTGGCGTCCGGCGAGAAAGGTGTCACCATCGAAGCCATGGTTCCCACGCACGCGGTGTAGTGGGGGCGCTTCGGGAATTTTCCCGAATGGTTCGGGACTTTTTGCAACTGGCGCGCCGTTTTCCGCGCGCTAGAATTTCAAATTCCGAACCGGTGGGGACAATAAGCCGGAACGGAATGGGGCAACGCAGATGGGTGTCCGGGTGCTGCTTGTTGCATCGGTGTCGGCGGCTTTCGTCGTCGAAAGCGGCTGGGCTTACGCGCAGGACAAAGACAAGGGCAGCTATACCAGTGAGCTTCCGGCCGTTGAGGCGTCCCCGCCGCAGACCGCGTCGAGGCCGCAACGCCCAAGGACGGCAAACCCCGTCGCTCCTCGGGTTGCGAGGCTTGTGGTCTATCCGACATCGCCGGTGTCGAGCCCGGGCACCGCGCTCGCCGTCGACAAGGTGCCCTCCACCATCAACTTCGTCGATTCCGGCCAAATCCAGCGCACCAACTCCCTGAACATCACGGATGCCCTGCAGCAGAGTGTGCCGGCCATCAACGTCAGCGAAGTGTCCGGCAATCCTTTCCAGCCGAATGTCGAATTTCGCGGATTTGTGGCGTCGCCCGTGGCGGGCACGCCGCAGGGTCTTGCGGTCTATCAGAACGGCGTGCGCATCAACGAAGCCTTCGGCGACACCATCAATTGGGATTTGATCCCGACCGCGGCGATCAAGTCGATCGCCGTGGTGACGAATAATCCCGCCTTCGGCCTCAACGCGCTCGGCGGCGCCGTCACCATCCAGATGAAGGATGGCTTCGGTTATCATGGCGCAGAGATCGACACGATGGCTGGCTCATACGGCCGGCTGCAGAGTTCGGCGCAATGGGGCAAACAGGTCGGCGAATTCGCGATCTACGGCGCGCTCGAAGGAATCCATGACAACGGATTTCGCAATTTCTCGCCGTCGGACATCAAACGTTTCTACAGCGATGTCGGCTATCGCAGTGAGAATGCGGAGTTCCATCTCAATTTGGGGCTCGCCGACAACAAGCTGGGGGCGCCGGCGACCACGCCGATCGAGCTGTTGCAGCAATATTGGGGCGCGACCTACACCACGCCACAGACCTCCGCCAATCAGGTTGCCTACGCCAATCTGACCGGCAAGGTCGAAGTCACGCCGACCTGGACGGTCGAAACTGTCACGCATGTTCGCGCCTTCCAGCAGCGGACCTTGGACGGTAATCCGACCGGCACTGCGCCTTGCGATGCTGATGCGACTTTGCTGTGCTTCGGCCCGACCGACCCGGTGACCGGGCTTCAGCCGTCGGCCAATGGCCTCAATGGTGCGCAGCTTGCGAATACCTTCGCTCAAGACGCGATCCTGGGCGAAATCGATCGCACGTCGACGCGCTCGACCACCGGCGGATTTTCGGCGCAGGCGACCAATACCGACGAGATTTTCGGGCATGGCAATCGCTTCGTCATCGGCGCCAGCCTGGACGTCAGCGTCACCCAATTTAACGCCAGCGCCGAACTCGGGACGATCGGCTCCAACTACGTCGTCAGTGGCAGCGGCATTTTCCTCGGGCAGTCAGGCAACCCCATCTCGATCGGTCCGGTGTCGCTGCGCGCGACCAATCAATACACCGGCCTTTATGTGCTCGACACTTTCGACGTCACCAAAGCCTTCTCGATCACTGCAGGCGGCCGTTTCAACGACGCCCGCATTGCGCTGGAGGATCAGATTGGCACCCAGCTCAACGGCAGTTCGACATACGATCGTTTCAACCCGATCATTGGCGGGACCTACAAGATCAGTTCGGAGCTGACCGCCTATGCCGGCTATTCGGAGGCGAACCGTGCGCCGACGCCGCTTGAGCTCGGCTGCGCTGATCCGAACCGGCCCTGCATCATCGCGGCGTTCCTGGTGTCCGATCCGCCGCTGAAGCAGGTGGTGTCCCGCACCGTCGAAGCCGGCTTTCGCGGCACGCGTGACATGAAACTGGGAACCCTGGAATGGAAGCTTGGCGGCTTCCGCGCCACCAATACCGACGACATTCTCGCGATTCCCGATCCCGTGCTGCAGGGATTCGGCTATTTCCAGAACGTCGGATCGACGCGCCGGCAAGGCCTCGAAGCCGAGGCCAAGCTGAAATCATCTCAGTTTCAGATCTATGGCAGCTACACCTTCGTCGATGCGCGCTTCCTCGATTCACTGCAGGTCGGCTCCAACAGCCCGTTCGCCGACGCAAACGGCAACGTTCAGATATCGCCCGGCAATTTGATCCCGGCCATCCCCCGCCATCGCGTCAAGGCCGGCTTCGACTATTTCGTCACCGATGCCTTCAAGGTCGGCGCCGATGCGGTCTTTGTGAGCAGCCAATACTTTGTAGGCGACGAATCCAACCAGGCGCCAAAGTTGGACTCCTATACGGTCTTCAACGTCCATACCTCGTATCAGATCAACAAGACGTTCCAGATTTACGGACGGATCAACAATCTGTTCGACAACCGCTATGCGACCTACGGCACCTTCTTCGATACAGGCGCGCTGCCGAACTTCGCCGCCGGCGGCGCGCAATTCAACGACGCGCGCGCGCTCAACCCGGCCTATCCGCGTACTTTCTATGCCGGGTTGAAGGCGACGTTCTGAGGCGCTCTGGGGAGTTCGCAATCACCAGACGGTTATAGATGCATCATGCCATCCCTGAGCCTTTCAATAGCTCGGCCGGCGTCGATGCAGTCGATCTCACTGGATGTCAGGCCGATATCCATCAGCTCCCTGTCACTCAGGTCGTGCAAACTCAATCGCAACCTCTCGCGTCGGCGCCATTTGCGAAACGCACGCCAATATCCCCTAAGCAAACCCGGGAGACTCCACGTCGATGCGACTGGTGGTCCAGCCGCTTCGTTTTCAGGGCAAACGTCTCGCAGCGCTGCGATGGCGAGGTCGGGGCGGCGCCCTGCAGCATCACGCCCGCTTTCGGGTGTGAGCTTCGTCTGTTGAGGTGGCATCGGATGCTCCTGTTGCCGTGCCGGCAAGGAGCGTGGCCAAGCAAAAGGCCCCGTCCGATGCCGGCGGGGCCTGGTGAAAAGATCGCGTCGTCGAATTGCTAGCGCACGACTCCTTCCACGGCCCAGCGAGTGTGGGTCATGTGTTTACGGGTCACGATGCGCACGACGTTGATCATCGCCGCTGGTTATCACGGAGATCGCGCAAAATCAAGGTCGCGCCCGGAGCCCTCCTTAACATCGGAAGTGGACCTCACTACTCAAGCCAGCGTAAAGGCCGCTTTGAATTTCCGGCCCAGCCAGGCTAGGGAACGGCCGCGGCGCGCTGGAACGCTGGCCGCGCAAGCAGGCGCTCACGATAGGCCGTGGCGCGGGGACCGAGCAGCGAGGCGAAGTCGGGCTTTCCCATGGTGTTGAGCGGATAGCCAACCGAAATGTCAGCAAGCGTCATCCGCCCCGCCACGAGGAAGTCACGACCCTCCAGCCGCTGCTCGAGTAGCTTTGCCCGCATCGAGAGCGAGTGGCGAGCATCAGCCAGCACGGCATCGATGCCGGTCTGCATCTCCGGCGTCTTGTTCCGGATGCGGCCGACGCGTGCCATCGTGGAGAGCGGCGCTTGCAGAGTCGCCTCGCCGTACAACAGCCATTGCACGAACTCCGGCCGCTCCGGCTCGTCCGGCGCTACGACCAGGTCGGAACCATGCCGGGCCGCGAGGTATTCGCAGATCGCGAGCGATTCGTAGATCGCCCGGTCGCCGTCGATCAGGGCGGGCAGCGTGCCGGCCGGGTTGATCGCGAGATACTCGGGCTCCTGCAGCCGCGGCCGAACACCCAGAGACTTCACTTCAACCGTGGCGCCGATCTCCTCCAGCGTCCACAACACGCGGAACGAGCGCGAGGTCGGCACGTGATAGAGCGTGGCCATCAGTCGAACGTCTCCAGCCGCCGCGCGCAGAGGCAGGTGCGCGGCATCAGCGACAAATAGTAGATACCCGCAACCGACACGAGGTCAAATCACCCCTGCGTCGCGCATCTCTGCGAGATCGGCGTCTTTCAGGCCGAGGAGATCGCGAAATATCTCCTCGTTCTGTGCGCCGATTCCTTCTCCAAGCCAGCGGATTCCGCCTGGAGTAGCCGACAGCTTCGGCACCACGTCGGGCACGGCGATGGCGCCTGCGCGGGATTCGGTCGTCTTGATATTGCCGCGCGCGCGATATTGCGCGTCCTCGAAAATGTCCGCGATGCTGAAGATCAGGCTCGCCGGCACCTCTCCGTCGGTGCAGCGCTTCAACACCGTCTCGAGGTCGAGCGAGGCGACCCATCTTGCGACGATCGCGTTGACGGCGTCGCGCGCGGCGAGCCGCAGTTTCTGCGGGCCATACATCGTATCAGATGCGAGTTTCGGCTGGCTCATCACATCTGCCAGCCGCGCGAACATCGCATCGCTTGTGCAGGCGATCGCAATCCACTTGCCGTCCTTCGTCTCGTAGTGGCTGTGCGGACAGACATTGACGGTGTCGGCGCCCATGCGCTCGCGCACATAGCCGAACTTCTTGAAGGCGGGAGCGATCTCGTCGAGCACGCGGAATACCGATTTATAGAGCGCGAGGTCGATGCATTGGCCTTCGCCCGTCGCTTGCCGTGCCTGCAACGCCACCAGCGCGCCGATCGCGCCATACATGCCCGACATGTAGTCGGCCAGCGACGTCGAGCCGGGCACCACGGGCACGCCGCCGGGAAGGCCGGCGAGGTAAGTCAGGCCGGAAAAGGCGTGCGCGATGCGAGCAAAGCCCGGCTGCGAGCGCATCGGCCCGTCCTGGCCGTAAGCGGAGATTCGAACCAGGATCGCGCCGCGATTGAGCTTTTTCAGCTCATCATAGCCGAGGCCCCATTTCTCCAAGGTGCCCGGCCGGAAATTCTCGACGATGATGTCGCATTTGGCCGCAAGCTGACGCAACAGGTCGCGGCCGCGTTCGGTGGCGAGATTGAGCGTCACGCATTTCTTGTTGCGCGCTTCCGACAGCCAGACCAGCGTGTCGCCGCATTCGGTGTTGGTGCCGAGACGACGGAGCGAGTCGCCGGTTTTGGGCGGTTCGACCTTGATCACCTCGGCGCCGAACTCGCCGAGAATGGTGGCGCAATGGGGACCTGCGATGAACGTGCCGAGGTCGAGGACGCGAATACCCTTCAGCGCGCTCATGTCCGGTCCTTCAGGCTTGCCGCCCGTTCCAGCAGCTTGTTGGCGACCTTGATGTGCATGAGGTCGATCATCTCGCCGTTCTTGTCCTTGACCGCGCCGCGGCCTTCGCGCGCCGCCGCCTCCATCGCTTCCAGCACCTCGCCGGCCCAGGCAATCTGGGCGGCAGAGGGCGTCATCACCTCGTGGATGGTGTCGACCTGCGAAGGATGGATCGCCATCTTGCATTCGAAGCCGAGCACGCGGGCGCGTTTCGCGGCGGCGCGCAGGCCATCGATGTCGGGGATGCCGGAGTAGGGGCCGTCGATGGGCATGACGCCGAAGGCGCGGCAAGCGTTGGCGATGCGCGCGGTGGCGAAATGCCAGAGGTCGTTCCAATGCCGCTCGCGCGGGCTATTGCCGTCGGCGTCCGTCAGCACGACATAGTCCGATGCGGGCGCTCCGACCGCGCGCTGGAAACTGCCGAGGTCGAGTTGGTAGTCGCCGCCGCCGAAAACCAGCGCATGCAGCCGGCCACCGGCGCGTGCGATTGTCTCGACATTGGCGACGCCGCGCGGCGTTTCGATCAACCCAAAAATGCCGACCTTGCGCTCACGCGGCGCGGAAATCTCGGCGGAGCGGATCATCATTTCGACGGCATGCACGTCGGCGGCCTCTTCGCATTTCGGCAGCAGGATGTAATCGAGCCGCGGGCAAGCTTCGACGACCTCGATGATGTCGCGGCAGCCCCAGGCCGTGCCGAAGCCGTTGACGCGCACCGCGACGCCGCGGCGGCCCCAATCGAGCTGATTGATCGCCGCGATCGCATCCAGCCGTGCCTTGGGTTTCAGCTGCGGGATCACGGCATCTTCGAGGTCAAGGAAGATGGCGTCGGCGGGTCCTTGCGCGGCCTTCTCCATGAAGCGCGGCGAGGAGGCGGGAACGGCCAACAACGAGCGGTATGCGATTTGGGATGTCATGAATATCTCATGTTCGGATTGTTGGTCGCGAGGTCTGCGACGTTTCTACGGGTGGCGCCGCCGCCGCGGTGGCTCCGCGGCGTGATGCCGAGCAGTTTGGCGATGTCCTGCGAGGTCGCGACGATGCGTTCGGGATCGATCCCGGTCGCAACACCCATTTCGGCCAGCATGGTCACGAGATCCTCGGTCGAGAAATTGCCGACCGAGCCGAGCGTGGTGGGCATCGCGATGCCGCCGCCGATGCCGCAGATTGCGCCTTCGAGCCAGCTCACGCCGGCATCGAGCGCGGCCAGGATATTGGCGGTCGCCATGCCGGACAGGTTATGGATGTGGAAGCCGAAAGAGCTTTTCGGAAACGCTTCGCCCAACCGCCGGAACAGGCGGTTGACATGGGCGGGGTCTTCCATCCCGAGCGAGCCCGCGAGATAGAAGCGGCGGATGCCGCCATCGTGAAACTTGCGAACGACCGCGATGACATTCTCTTCGGGAATCTGCCCTTCGTAGGCGCACCAGAAGGACATGCCGAGCGCCATCACGAAGGCGGTCGAATGTTTCTCGGCGATCCGGAACGACTCCAGATTCTCCGCGATCGCCTCATCGATCGTCATGTTCTGGTTCTTGCGCAAATATTTCGCGCTGATCGTGATGAGCCCCAGCATCTCATCGACGTGGGCCGAGGCAGCCCGTTCGGCGCCGCGCGCATTCGGCACAAGCCCACGATAGACCGTTCCCGGCCTGCGCTTGATGCGCTCGAACACCTCTTCGGCGTCGCGCAGATGCGGGATCACCTTCGGATGGGCGAAATTCGAAACCTCGATCACGGGCAGACCGAGATCGGAGAGACGATCGATCATCGCGATCTTGGTGTCGGTTTCGACCCAGCGCGGAAAACTCTGCAGGCCGTCTCGCGGCCCGACCTCGGCGACCACGATCTCCTTTGGCAGGTACAGCACCATCGCCCGCCCTCACAAACCCTGGAAGCTGGCATAGTCGGCCAGCGGCGCGCGTTCGGTGACGAGCCGATTGACCGGCGCGTCAGGATCGATGTGGCCGAGCGCCATGCCGCACACGATGATTTCCTTCTCCGGGATATTGAGAATCGGCCGAATGACTTTGTGGAAGTCGGCAAAGGCAGCTTGCGGACACGTGTGCAAGCCGTGACCTCGCGCCGCGACCATCAACGTGCCGAGATAGATGCCGAGGTCGAGCCAGCTTCCGATCTCGAGGTCTTCGTCGAGGGTGAAGATCATCCCGACCGGAGCACCGAAGAATTCGTAGTTGCGCATCCGCGCGCGTTGCGTGCCCTCGAAATCGCCCTTTCCGACCCCGAGCAGGTTGTACATGTCCCAGCCGATCTTGCGGCGGCGGCCGAGGAACGGCTCACGCCAGTTGACGGGGTAATAGTTCCATTCGCGCTGATAGGGATCGAAGCCGTCGCGCGCGACGGCATCGAAGATCGCCTGGGTCAGCTGCGCCTTGATGTCGCCGGCAATGACGCGAATGCGCCAGGGCTGGATATTGCTGCCGCTGGCGCTGCGCGCGGAGAGTTTCAGCAACTGCTCGACCGTTGCGCGCTCGACCGGGGTCGGCAGGAACGCGCGCACCGACTGGCGGGTCGTGATCGCGTCGTCCACGGCATTGGCTGCGTTGATATCAGGCATCGGACAAACTCAGCGCCTTCATGCTTTCGGGGATTTCGCCAAGGAACAGGCGTTTAACATCATCGTTTTCCAGCAGGTCCTTCGCTGCACCCGCAATCGCGACCTGGCCGAGATGCATCACATAACCGCGGTCGGAGATCCCGAGCGCATGCGACGCCTTCTGCTCGACCATCACTATGGTCAAGCCTTCGTCGCGCAACGCGAGCAGCTTCTCGAACACCACATCGACGAATTTCGGCGAGAGGCCGAGCGACGGCTCGTCCAGCATGACGATCTCGGGATTGGTCATCAGCGCGCGGCCGACCGCCAGCATCTGTTGCTCGCCGCCGCTCATGGTGTCGGCCTGTTGCTTCAGTCGGGGCTTCAGCGCGGGAAACAACTGCAGCACGCGATCGGTCGCGGCATCAATGGCGGCGCGGTCATTGCCGAGGATATGCGCGCCGATCATCAGATTGTCGCGCACGCTCATCTCGGGCACCACGATACGGCCCTGCGGCACATAGGCGATGCCGCGATGAAGGCGGCGGTCGGCTGCCTCACGCGTGATGTCGGCGCCGTCAACGAAAATGCCGCCCTGCCAGGCGCGCAACAATCCGGCTGCAACCTTGATCGCGGTCGATTTGCCGGCGCCGTTGGAGCCGACAATGGTGGTGATGACGCCCTTTGCGAAGGTCATGCTGACACGGCGGATCACGGCGACGTCGCCGTAACCCGATGTGATATCCCTGAGCTCCAGTGGCGGCGCGTCTGGCATGTCGGCCTCAGCGCTTGTCCCAGCCCGGAATCGGCAGCTTCGGCTCGGCGGTCTTGTACTCGTCGGGCCAGACCACCTCGCGCTTGCCGTTCTGGACCTGCACCACCAGCCCCTTCACGCCGATCTGCATGTAGGTTGCAGGATCGACCTCGTGCTTGCCCATGACGGTGTTGAGCTTCAGCGTGGTCAGGACCTCGCGAAGTTTCTCGTTGTCGACCGCACCGGCCTTCTTGACCGCGGCTTCCAGCACGGTGCCGGCGACGAAGCCGAACGCTGCGTAGTAACCGGGATCGGCGTTATACTTGTCGTGATAGGTCTTCACGAACTCCTTGTTGCCTTCGCTCGGAAGCGACGGCTCGTAAAGCGACATGCCGAGCGCATACTCGGCGTCCTTGCCGGCCGCGGTGATGAAATCGTCCTGCGATACGCCGTTGGCGATGAACAGTTTCGGCATGTAATTTGTCGCGTGGAACTGGCGGACCGTCTCGATGGCCTCGCTCGGATAGAGCAGGCCGATCCAGAGATCGGGCTGCAATTGCTGGCCCTTGGCGATCTGGGACGAGAAGTCGGCGGTGCCGGCCGGAAAGTATTCGTCCATGACGACCTTCACGTCTTTGTCCTTGATCTGCTCCTTGATCGCCTTGCTGATGTCGCGCGCGGCGGCATAGTCGCGGGACACCAGCGACAGGGACTTGACCTTGTATTTCTCGATCATCGGCACGATGCCGTCGGCATAGGACGAAATCCGCGCCGCGGTCTGGAACACATATTTGAAGCCGCGCTGCTGGATCGCTTCCGCCGCGCCGCCGCCGTTGATCATGACCATCTTGTGCTTTTCGGCCACTGCCGAGCCGGTCGCGGCCGTGGCCGAACCGAGCGACGACATCACGAGATTGACCTTGTCGTCGGTGATCAGCTTTTCGTAGAGCCGCGCTGATGGTGGCGGGGTCGGAGCGGTCGTCATAGATGACGAATTCGATCGGACGTCCGGCGAGCCCGCCGCGGGCATTGGCCTGCTCGCGCCAGAGGTCGAGCCCCTTGAAGTACGGCGCTGCGGAGTCCGCGAGGTTGCCGGTCTGCGAGAGCGCGACGCCGATGCGAACGGGGTCGGCGGCCTCAGCCAAGGCCGGCAGCGCGACCGCTGCGGCAATTGCCGTGACGAGCGAGAGAGTTGTTCTTTTCATCATTTACCTCCCTAACAAATCCTGATCAGAAATAGGCCTGCAGCACTTTCGCGTCGTTGCGTACCGACTGCGGATCGCCGCGCGCGATCAGCCGGCCCTCGGCGAGCACATAGACGAGGTCGCATTCACTGAGCACGATGCGCATTTCGTGATCGATGAAGAACACGGTGATGCCCCGAGCGCAGAGCGCGCGCAAATGCTCGACGATGCGGTTCTGCAGCCGCGGATTGACGCCGGCAAAGGGTTCGTCGAGCAGCATGATCTTCGGCTGCAGCATCAGTGCGCGCGCGATCTCGACCAGCTTGCGCTGTCCGTAGGACAGCTCGGCGCCCCAGCGGTCGGCGATGTCCCTGATCTCGAGAAAGTCCAGTAGCTCCAGCGCTAGCGCAATCGCTGATCGGTCGTCGCGGCCGCGTGCGACCGCGACGAGGTTTTCCAGCACGGTCATTTCGGCAAACAGCCGGCTGATCTGGAAGGTGCGCGCGACGCCGAGCCCGCAAATCTGCGCCGGTGATGCCGAGCCCGTGTTCTGTCCCGTGACCAGCACGCGCCCCTGATCCGGGCGCAGGGTGCCGGCGATGATATTGAACAGCGTCGATTTGCCCGAGCCGTTCGGCCCGATCATGCCGGTGATCGATCCCGGCGCGACGTCGATGCTGACCGAATCCAGCGCGACGCGGCCGGCAAAGCGCTTGGAGACGTTCTCGACGGCAAGGATGGGATCGCTCATGCCGCCGCCCGCTCTTCACGCGCCGCAAGGCGGCGGAACTGCGGACGCCCGATCCTGAGCCAACCGCTCTTCATGCCGAGGCTGACGATGCCGCGCGGCATGAACAGCACCGCGAGCAGTACGATGACGCCGACGCTGGCGAGGTAGATTTGCGGATAGTTGGCCCAGAGCACCTCGTTGACGACGGAGAGCACGATCGCGCCGACCAAGGGACCGAGTACCGTTCCCATGCCGCCGAGCAGCACCATTGCAATCGTGGTCAGCTCCATGTTCGGCGCGAACGCGGTCGGCGGATCGATGAAGCCGAGATAGACGGCGTAGATCGATCCCATCGCGGCGGGGGCGATCGCGGAAGCGACGAACGTTCCGATCTTCAGCCGCGTGGTCGGAAGTCCCAGCGATTCCGCGGCATCTTCGTCTTCGCGGATCGCCAGCAGTTTCAGGCCAAGCCGGGAATTGTCGAGCTTCCAGGTCAGCAGCAGCATGATCATGGCGACCGCGGCCACCGCCCAATAGAGCGGGCGGAGATCGCTGACCGGCTTCAGATAGATGCCAGTGCCGCCGCCGGTGATGGAGTCGAAGCCGAGCGCGAAGGCTTCCAGCACGCGCGCCAGTCCGAACATGCCGATGGCAAAGAACGGTCCCTTCAGCCGCAGCATCGCGCCGCCGAGCGGGATTGCCATGACCGCACCGGCAAGAGCGGCGACAAGCGCGGCGAGATACCAGGGCACGCCGCAGTGAAAGTTCAGGAGCGAGCCGACATAGGCGCCGATGCCGAAGAAGCCGACCTGGCCGAAATGGGTGTAACCGGCATAGCCGCCGATCCAGTTCCAGGAGCAGGCCAGCACGAGGAAGATCAGGAGCTGGATGGAAAAGGAGATGGCGTAGTCGGAGCCGACGAACGGCAGGGCGATCGCGACAATGGCGGCGACACCGACAACGACGAGCGGATTGATGCCCTTCATGCGCGCACACCCGCGCCAAGCAGTCCGCGCGGCCGCACCAGCAGCACCGCGAGCATCAGCAGGAACAGAAACGCCGAGCCGATCACCGCGCCGACGAGATAGCTCGCCGATGACCTCGACCACGCCGAGCAGCAGCGCGGCAAGGATGGCGCCGGGATAGCTGCCCATGCCGCCGACGATGATGACGGCAAACGCCTTGATGATGAAGCGCGAGCCGAGTTGCGGATCGATGGCAAAGGCCGGCGCGACCAGCACGCCGGCAAAGCCCGCCATGGCGGTGCCGAGCGCAAAGGTCGCAAGCCGCACCCGTTCGATGGCGATGCCGGAAATGCTGGCGAGCTCCGGCGCCGCCGACACCGAGCGGACCGCGCGGCCGAAGCGCGTATGTTCGAGCACCCACCAGACGGCGAGGCTGACGCCGATCGCGCAGACGAACGATACCAGGCGCGAGAGCGAGACGTTGACACCGAGCATGCGGACCGAGCCGGAGAGCACGCCGGGCAGGCCGCTATAGCCGCCGCCCCAGATCAGGATCGCGACGTTCACCAGGATGGTCGAGAGCGCATAGGTCGCCAGCAGCGACATGATCATGGGCGCGCCCTCGATGCGGCGCAGGATCAGGACCTGGATCAGAGCGCCGAACGCCGCGCAGCCGATCGGGACGACGATGATGGCGACCCAGAACGGCAGCTTGAGGCCGACCGCGATCGACACCGTCGACAGCGCTGCTATGGCGAGAATGTCGCCATGCGCGAAATTGATCACGCGCATCACGCCGAAGATCAGATTGAGGCCGCACGCCATCAGCGCGTAGACGCCGCCGAGCAGAATGCCGCCGATCAGGAGATCCGCACCGGCATCGGCGTCGCCGTTGCGACGCGCGTCGGCTGCGATGCTGGGCAGCGCCCGGCATGGTTCCTCCCTGGAACGCGGTTGATTTTGTCCAGACAAGTACTGGGGACTTTACTTGGCGTCAAGGCCAGCGATATACAGACCATCGAATGAGAGACACAAAGTTGTCCGTACAAATTTGGAGGAGCGTCCCGATGTCGCAGGTGCTGCGGGAAAAGCCCGCGGAGGCGGACGACGACGGCCAGATCCTGGACATGATCGATCGCTGGGTCGACGCGCGAGCTGAAGCCGATCGTGAAGGAATACGATCACGACGACCGCTATCCGCATGGCGTCGTCGAGCAGATGAAGGAGCTCGGCCTGTTCGGCGCGACGATCGCGCCGGAGTATGGCGGCCTCGGGTTGTCGGCGTCGACCTACGCCAAGATCATCATGAGCATCTCGTCGGTCTGGATGTCGATCACGGGCATCATCAATTCGCATTTGATGCTGGCGCTGGCGATCGAGAAATTCGGCACGCCGCAGCAAAAGACGCAAATGGCTGCCGAAGCTCGCGACCGGCGAGGTCCGCGGCGGCCTTGCGCTGACCGAACCGGATGCCGGCACCGACCTGCAGGGCATTCGCATGACCGCGAAGCGCGACGGCGATCATTACGTCATCAACGGCACCAAGACCTGGATCACCAACGGCGCGGAAGGTTCCTGCGTCGCGCTGCTGGTGAAGACCAATCCGGATGCGCAGCCGCGCCACAACGGCATGAGCCTCTTCATTGCGCCGAAGCAGGAGGGCTTTTCGGTCGGCCGCAAGCTGCCGAAGCTCGGCTACAAGGCGATCGACACCGCCGAACTCGTGTTCGAGAACTATCGCGTGCCGGCCGAAAACCTGATCGGCGGTGTCGAGGGCCGCGGCTTCTTCCAGGTCGCCGGCGGGCTGGAGCTCGGCCGCATCAATGTCGCCGCGCGCGGCGTCGGCATTGCCGAGGGCGCGCTGAAACTCGCCGGCGAATACGCGCAGCTGCGCAAGACGTTCGGCAAGCCGATCTGCGAGCATCAGGCGATCCAGCTGAAACTCGGCGAGATGGCGACGCGCGCGCGCGCGGCGCGGCTGCTGACGCTCGACGCGGCGCAGGCCTTCGACCGCGGCGAGCGCTGCGACATGGAAGCCGGCATGGCGAAATATTTCGCCAGCGAAGCCGCGCTGGAAAATTCGATCGAGGGCATGCGCATCCACGGCGCCTACGGCTATTCCAAGGAATTCGACATCGAGCGGCTCTACCGCGACGCGCCGCTGACCTGCATCGGCGAGGGCACCAACGAGATGCAGCGCATCATCATCTCCAAGCAATTCATCAAGAGGAATCCCGCGGCATGAAGCCACTTCAGGGCGTGCGCATCGTTTCGGTCGAGCAGTTCGGCGCCGCGCCATACGGCACCATGCTGCTCGCCGATCTCGGCGCCGAGGTCATCAAGATCGAGAACGCCGCCATCAATGGCGATCCCGCGCGCAAGACCGGGCCTTATTTTCTCGGGCCAAACGACAGCGAGTATTTCCAGGCCTTCAACATCAACAAGAAGAGCGTCGCGATCGACCTGCGCTCGGCCGAGGGCAAGGCGGCTCTCGGCAAACTGATTGCGACGGCCGATGCGGTGGTCAACAATCTGCGCGGCGACCTGCCGGCGAAGATGGGGCTCGACTACAAGACGCTGTCGGCCAGCAATCCGAAGCTCGTTTGCGTGCACGTCTCGGCCTATGGCCGCGACAATGAGCGCGCCTCCTGGCCGGGTTACGACTATCTGATGCAGGCCGAATCCGGCCTGATGGATTTGACCGGCGAGCCCAATGGCCCGCCGTCCCGTATCGGCGCGCCCTCGATGATCGACCAGACCACCGGTCTGACGATGGCGGTCGGGTTGCTGTCGGCCGTGATCCAGGCGCGTTCGACCGGCAAGGGCTGCGACGTCGACACCTGCCTGCTCGACGTCGCGCTGCATCAGCTCGGCTATGTCGCGACCTGGTATCTCAACGAGGGCCTCGTCTCGACGCGGCAGCCGCGCAGCGCGCATTTCTCGGTTGCGCCGGTGCAGACCTTCCCGACCTCGGACGGCTGGGTCTTCATCATGTGCATGACGGACAAGTTCTTTGGCGACCTGCTGTCGGCGATCGGCCGGACCGAGCTCGCATCCGATCCGCGCTTTGCGACGCCATCGTTGCGGCAGGCCAATCGCGATGCGCTGATGGAGGCGATCGACGGCGAAATGAAGAAGCAACCAACCGCGTTCTGGCTGAAGCGGCTGAACGGTGTGCTGCCGATCGCGCCGGTGCTCGAACTGCCGCAGGCGCTCGACAGCCCGTTCCTGCAGTCGACCGAGATGATCCACACCATCGGCCATCCCGCCAAGCCCGGCATGCGCGTGCTCTCCAATCCGATCAAGATCGACGGCGAGCGGCTGTCGCAGACGCCGTGCTCGGCTTATGGCGCCGACAATGCGACCTATGTCGGGGAGACGCGCGCCACCGAGCGCGCCGGCTGATCATGAAGCTCGAGGGCATCCGCGTCATCGATCTCTCGGTGTTCCTGCCGGGACCGTATCTGACGCTGGCGATGGCCGATCACGGCGCCGAGGTGATCAAGATCGAGCCGCCGGGCGAGGGCGATCCGGGCCGTCACATCGGCCTTTCGGACGGGCCGAGCACGGTGTTCTTCCGCAATCTCAATCGCGGCAAGAAGAGCGTCGTGGTCGACCTCAAGGACGCCGCGCAGCGCGAAGCGTTGCTGGCGCTGTGCGAGACCGCCGACGTCTTCGTGGAATCGTTCCGGCCCGGCGCGGTCGATCGTCTCGGCGTCGGTTACGACGCGGTGCGCGCACGCAATCCGCGCATCGTCTATTGCTCGATCAGCGCGTTCGGGCAGGACAGCGCGTGGCGCGGCCGGCCGGCGCACGATCTCGCGCTGCAAGCCGAGAGCGGGCTCGTCAGCATGACGCTCGGCAGTGACGGCAAGCCCGCAATGCCGGGCATTCCCGTCGCGGACGTGCTGGCGGGTCTGCAGGGCCTGTCGGGCGTGCTGATGGCGCTGCTTCGGCGCGAGACGACCGGCGTCGGCGATTACATCGACATCAGCATGCACAGCGTCACCGTCGGCGGCATGCTCAATATACTCGGGCCGACCTTCGCCGAGGATCGCCAGCCGATCCCGGCGCATGAGCGCACCACCGGCGGCGCGGCGTTCTACCGGCCCTATGAGACAAAGGACGGGCGCTATCTCGTGCTCGCCGGGCAGGAAGCCGAAATTCATCCACAATCTGCTGGGCGCCTTCGGCCGGCCCGAGCTTGCCGAACTCTGCCTGCGCGGGCCCGGCCCGCATCAGCAGCCGGTGATCGATTTCCTCGCCGGCGAATTCCGCAAGAAGACGTTGGCGGAGTGGCAGGATGATCTCGCGAAGCTCGACGTCTGCTTCGGCCGCGTCAACACGCTGCCGGAAGCCTTCGCGCATCCCGTGCTGATCGAGCGTGGGATGATCCGCAGCGACGAGACCGGCCGCCGTCATGTCGGGCCGCCGATCCATTTCCGCCATGAGCCGGCCGAGCCTGTGCTGCGCGAGCCCGCGCTCGGCGAACACACGTCAACAATACTGAGAACGTCGGAGTAGGGCGATGCAAGGCCACGACCAGATCGGTCCCCAGCGCTATCGCGAGAGTTTTGGCCGCTATTACGACGATTTCACCGTCGGCGATGTCTACGAGCACCGGCCCGGCCGCACCATCACCGAGAGCGACAACACCTGGTTCACGCTGATCACGATGAACCAGCATCCGCTGCATTTCGACAAGGAATACGCCGCGAAGTCGGAGTTCAAGCGGCCGCTGGTGAACAGCTGCCTCACTTTGTCGATGGTGGTCGGCATGAGCGTCAGCGACATCAGCCAGAAGGCGATCGGCAATCTCGGCTGGAACGACATCAAGCTCACCGCGCCGGTGTTCGTCGGCGACACCATCTATGCCGAATCGGAGGTGCTGGCGAAGCGCGAATCGTCGTCGCGGCCGGGGCAGGGCCTCGTCACCGTGCGGACGATCGGCAAGAAGGCGGACGGCACGCAGTTCATCAGCTTCGAGCGGACGGCGCTGGTCGCCAAGAGGGGCCATGGTGTCGAAGACTGACACCAGGCCGCGCCGCGCCGCCTCGCCCAAAGCGAGGCCGTCTGCGCGCGCGCCGGTCGGCGCCAAATCCGACGATCCGCTCTATCTGCAGGTCGTGCGCGCACTGAAGGACGAGATCGTCAGCGGCGTTTATCCCGTCGGTTCGCAACTGCCGACCGAAGAAGAATTGTGCGATCGCTTCTCGGTCAGCCGCTACACCGTGCGCGAAGCGTTGCGGCGGTTGCGCGAGGACAGCCTGGTGTCTTCGCGCCAGGGCGCCGGCACCACAGTGGTGCCGCCGCGTCCCTCCGAGTCCTTCGTGCACGAGGTGATGTCGATCAACGACCTCGTCGCATTCGCGACCGGCGTCCGCTTTGCGATCGACACCATCGAGATGATCGAGATCGACGACAAGTTGTCGGCGCGAACCGGGATCGCGCGCGGCGAGCAATGGCTCGCGGTGCGCGGCTTCCGCCACACCGAGGGCAGCGAATGGCCGGTGTGCTGGACCGAGGTCTACATCAACCGGGAGTTCGCCGCGGTCGGGCGGCTGCTGCAGCGTCATCGCGGTCCGATCTTCCACCTGATCGAGGATCTGTTCGGCCAGAGCATCGTCGAGGTGCATCAGGAGATCGCCGCCGCGCTGATTTCGCCGGCGCTGGCCGGCGGACTCAAGGCGAAGGCGGGCGCCACCGCGCTCGAAGTTCAGCGCACCTACAGGCTGGCGACCGGCAAGATCGCGCAAGTGGCGATCAACACGCATCCCGCATCGCGCTTCCGTCACGCCATGACCATGCGACGGGTGAGGGGCTGATCGCGGTCGCGCGTCGGGCAGTCCCCCAAAATCCCGCCGCCTGTTTTGCCCGGCGTGTCAAGCCTGCGACGCAAAAATAATTATCTTTCCGAAAGGCGGAAATTATGATTTAACGAAGACATCCCGCCTCGCTACAGAGGGACGTTCGGCCAATCGTCACGATACGTTGGGCGGGATGCGATGGACGCGGCCGGTGCGCAGGCGATGCGCGCAGGCTCCGGATGGTCAAGTCGTGTGGTCGTGGTCCCCCGACGCTGGGATCAAGCCTGTTGAGCGATTCAATGGGTGACGGAGGCTAACAAGCCCGGTACTCCGGCGAGAGCACGAAGTAAGCCGTAAACCATCGTGCAGGGAATGCCGGATCGTGTCGGCGTACCCTCGGTGACTACGCTCGTGTGGTTCTCTTCATTCCCACGCGAGGCTGCGGGCGCGCCAGCGCCCGGCATTCCCTGCGCCCTCTTCTTCGAGGGACACGGATTTTCGCATCACCCGGACGCGATACGCGCCGCGGGAATACGGGCGCTCGCCTCAAACTCCGTCGTCATTCCGGGGCGCCGCGAAGCGGCGAGCCCGGAATCCATACCGCGGAATCTCTCGGTGAAACGAAAATGGCGGACGACCTTCCAAGCGAAGGCCTGTGGTTATGGATTCCGGGCTCGGCCCTGCAGGCCGCCCCGGAATGACGAGCCAGCTTGGCCCTGCGCCTTCGCGTGATAAGGTGCAGCCGTTCATCGTGGAGCAACCACGTGCTGCTTGAGACGCTTCTGCCGCTGGGCAAGGTCGACCCTGGCCTGCGCGCGCCCGAAATTCCGCTCGACCTCCACTCCATCGCCGGCGACGCGCGCCTGCTGGAAGAGATCGGCTATGACGGGCTCGTGGTCGAGGAGACCAAGGACGATCCGTTCATCCTGCTGGCGTTGGCGGCGCAGACGACAAGGACCCTGAAGCTCGGCACGTCGGTGGCGATTGCCTTTCCGCGCAGCCCGACCGTGACCGCGATGAGCGCGTGGACGTTGCAGAAACTGTCCCGCGGCCGCTTTACCCTCGGCCTCGGCACGCAGGTGAAGGCCCATATCGAGCGGCGCTTCGGCATGCCGTGGACGCCGGCCGGGCCGTGGATGCGCGAATATGTGAGCGCGGTTCGCGCGGTCTGGGATTGCTGGCAGAACGGTACGCCGCTCGACGTCAGGGGGCTGCACTACAACATCAACCTGATGGTGCCGTTGTTCAATCCCGGTCCGATCGAACATCCCGGCATTCCCATTCATCTCGCGGCGGTGAACTCAGTGATGTGCCAAGTGGCGGGCGAGGTCGCCGAGGGTATCCGGCCGCATCCGGTCTGCACGCCGTCCTACATCGAGAAGGTCATGCTGCCGGCGGTGCGCGCGGGTGCGGCAAAGGCGGGCAGATCGCTGGATCGTTTCCAGGTCTGCATGAAGCCGCTGGTCGCGACCGCCGCCAACGAAGCGGAGCTGGCACCCAAGGTACGCGACGCGCGGGCCAGAATCGCCTTCTATGCCTCGACGCCGCAATATCGCGCCGCCTTCGACCATCTCGGCCTCGGCGACCTCGCGGACCGGCTGAAACTGCTGTCGCGGGCGCAGCGCTGGGAGGAGATGCCGGAGCATATCGACGACGACGTGCTGCACACTTTCGTGACGATCGCGACTTACGAGGAGATCGGCCGCAAGCTCTGCGATCGTTATGACGGCGTGGTCACCAACTGCGAGTTCTCGATTCCCGTGAAGACCGACGCCGATCGCGAACGCCTGCGCCGGCTCGCCAGCGACATCCAGTCCGAAGGCGACGCGCGTGCTCGTCGAACCATTCTCGGAATTGCAGCCTGACCGGAGATATCAGACATGAAACTCGGACGCCTCGGCGTGTGGTACTCGACCGACAAACTCGACGGATCGCAGTTGCGCGATTTCGTGCGTACGGTCGAGAACAATGGCTACTCGGCCCTGTGGTACCCGGAGTCGCGCGGCTATGAGTCGATGTCGCTCGCGGCCTTCCTGCTGTCGAGCAGCGAGAAGCTCATGATCGGCAGTTCGATCGCCAACATCTATGCGCGCGACTCCTTCACCGCACAGCGCGCCATGATCTCGCTGAATGCGCTCTACGGCAACAGGTTCATTCTCGGTCTCGGCGTCAGCCATATTCCGATGGTCGAGGGTCTGCGCGGCCATCGCTACGACAAGCCGCTGGCGGCGATGAGCGCCTATCTCGACGGTATCAACAAATCAGCACCATCAGGCGAGTTGCCGGTCGTGGTCGCAGCGCTCGGACCGAAGATGCTGGCGCTGAGCGGCGCCAAGTCGCGTGGTGCCGTGCCATATAACGTGACGCCCGGGCATACGGCGCAGGCCGCCGCGATACTCGGGCCGTCGAAGTGGCTTGCGGTGGAGCAGAAGGTCACGCTTGAAACTGACCATGCGAAGGCGAGGGCGCTCGGGCGCAAGGAACTGTCTCGCTATATGGTGCTGCCGAACTATCGCAATAGCTGGCTGCGCCAAGGATTTACCGAAGCTGAGCTTAACGATGGCGGCAGCGACCGGTTCATCGATGCGATGGTGCTGTGGGGCGACGCTGAAACGATCAAGCGCGGCCTGCGGGCGCATTTTACAGCCGGCGCCACCCATGTCTGTCTGCAGCCGGTCCACGCGGATGGCGATTTCGCCGCCCGCGATCGCGTGCTGGCCGCGCTTGCCGATACCTGACGCGTGCGCACTCCCTCAAAGCAGATCGGCGACGGCGTTGCGGTAGCGGCGCATGGCATTGACATGGTCGCTCATGCTCCGGCCCGCCATGCGCTTGTGATGATAGCCGCCAAAGGTGTTGTGCAGCGTGACATGCGTGACGCCCGCCTTCTTCCAGAAGCTGACGTCCTCGCGCCAGTCCTTCTCGGCGCCGGTGCCGGTCGAGGTCCAGACTTCGAGGCCGACCGAAGCGGGATCGCGCCCTTCGGCTTCCACCATGCGGCGCAGCTTGTCGAATTCCGCCACCGCTTTCGGCCCCGGAGGCTCGGACAGCATCATCCAGCCGTCGCCCCACTTCGCGATCCGCTGCAAGGTCACGTCCATATGGCCGCCGAACCACAGCGGAATTTTGCGGCTTGGCGGCCGGGGATTGATGCCGGCGTCGGGGAGGCGATGCCACTTGCCCTCGAAATTGACGTAGGGATCGGCCCACAGCGCCTTCATGACTTGCACCTGTTCCTCGGACCGTTTGCCGCGGTTGTGGAAATTCTCGTTGAGGCCGACGAACTCCATCTCGTTCCAGCCGACGCCGACGCCGAAGCGGAAACGGCCGCCAGAGAGCACGTCGAGACTGGCGGCCTGCTTGGCGACCAGCACCGTCTGGCGCTGCGCCAGGATCAGCACCTGGGTCGAGAGTTCGACCTTCTTGGTGCAGGCGGCGATGAAACCGAACGCCACGAAGGGATCGTGGAAGAGACCGAGCCCGCCGGCACGGCCGCTGGCGGGGTTGGCCGGATTGCCGCCCAGCACGTGATCCGCCAAGGTCAGGCCGTCGTAGCCTTCGGCTTCGGCGAGCTCGGCGAATTCGCGCACGGTCGCGCCATCGCCACCGATGTCGCCAAAGGGCAGGGCAAGTCCGAGATGCATGGCCGTTTCCTCGCTGTGGGTGGTTGTTCGTTTGCCCGCTAGTCTATAGATTTTCGCGGCAGGTACTATGGCATCGCCATCGACCGGCCGCACAGGGAGAATGTGCGTTGATCAAGCTCGGATACAAGGCTTCCGCAGAGCAGTTCGCGCCGGGCAAGTTGCTGGACTTCTCGTGTCTTGCCGAGGAAGTCGGTTTCGATTCGGTCTTCATCAGCGACCATTTTCAGCCATGGAAGCACGTCGACGGCCATGCGCCGTTCTCGCTGACGTGGCTGGGCGCGCTGGGCGCCAAGACATCGCGCGTGGTGATGGGCACCAGCGTGTTGACGCCGACCTTCCGCTACCATCCGTCCATCGTCGCCCAGGCGTTCGGCACGATGGGCGCGATGTTTCCCGGCCGCGTCGTGCTCGGCATCGGCACCGGCGAAGGGCTCAACGAAGTGCCTTCGACCGGCCAGCCCTGGCCGGAATTCAAGGAGCGCTTCGCCCGCCTGCGCGAAGCCGTCACGCTGATCCGCGCAGCTCTGGACGCAGGAGCGGGTCAGCTTCGAGGGCCAGTACTACAAGACCGAGAAGGCGACGATCTACGACCGCCCCGATACGCCGGTGCCGATCTATGTCGCCGCCGCCGGCGCGCTGGTGGCGCGTTACGCCGGCCGCTCCGCGGAAGGGTTCATCTGCACCAGCGGCAAGAAGACCGAGCTCTACACCGAGACGCTGTTGCCGAAGGTCGCCGAGGGACTCGCGGCGTCGGAGAATCCGTCGCGGTCCTACGATCGCATGATCGAGGTCAAGGTGTCGTTCGACACCGACAAGGCGCGCGCGCTCGAGGACACGCGGCACTGGGCGGCGCTGGCGCTGACGCCCGAGGAGAAGATGTCGGTCGAAGATCCCGTCGAGATGCAGCGCCTCGCCGACGCGCTGCCGCTGGAGCGCGCCGCCAGCCGATGGATCGTGTCCTCCGACGCCGACGAGCATGTCGAGCGGATCGGCTACTATGTCGGTCTCGGTTTCCGGCATCTGGTGTTCCATGCGCCGGGACCGGACCAGGCGCGCTTCCTGAAGCTCTACGGCGAGCACGTGCTGCCGCGGCTGCGCAAGCGTTTCGGTTGAGTGCGCGGGACCGGTCGATGACAAGCAGCAGCGCCGTCGAGATGCTCGCCGTCCCCGGCATTCCGCGGGTAGCCAAGGACGACGATCTCGTCGCCTTGATCGCCGAGGGGCTGGCGCGCGGCGGCATCGTGCCGCGTGGCGGCGACGTCTTCGTGCTGACGCAGAAGATCGTGTCCAAGGCCGAAGGACGCATGGTCGATCTCGCGACCGTCAAACCCTCGGCTGAGGCGATCGAACTCGCCGCGAACGTCCAGAAAGATCCGCGCCTCGTCGAACTGATCCTGTCGGAATCGGTGCGCGTCGTGCGCTCAAGGCCGAACGTCCTGATCGTCGAGCATCGGCTGGGATTCGTGATGGCCAATGCGGGCATCGACCAGTCCAACGTGGCCTCGCCCGACGAGCCGCAGCGCGCACTGCTGCTGCCGGTCGATCCCGACGGCAGCGCCGCGATCTTGAGGAAGCGCTTGTCGGAAAAGCTCGGCGTGCCGGTCGCGGTGATCATCAGCGACAGTTTTGGCCGTGCCTGGCGGCGCGGCACCTGCGGCGTCGCGATCGGTGCGGCCGGCCTGCCGTCGCTGATGGATTTGCGCGGCTCGCCCGATCTGTTCGGCCGCGAGCTTCAGGTCAGCATCACCGGGCATGCGGATGAAATCGCCGCTGCAGCCTCGCTGGTGATGGGGCAGGGCGCCGAAGGCCAGCCCGTCGTGATCGTGCGCGGTCTGACCTGGCGCGGTCCCGACAATGCCGCGTCCGAGCTGGTGCGCCCGGCCGCCGAGGACATGTTCCGATGAGCAAACGACTGGTCGTGGCGCTGTCCGGCGGGGTCGGCGGCGCGAAACTGGCGCTCGGTCTGAGCCGCGTCCTGCCGGCCGACGAATTGCTCGTGGTCGCCAACACCGGCGACGATTTCGAGCATCTGGGCTTAAGCATCTCGCCCGACATCGACACGCTGACCTATGTTCTCGCCGGCCTCGACAATCCCGTCACCGGCTGGGGCCGGCGTGACGAGACGTGGTCGTTCATGGACTCAATCGGCGCGCTCGGCGGTGAAGACTGGTTTCGGCTCGGCGATCGCGATCTCGCGCTTCATGTCGAGCGCACCCGTCGCCTGCGCCTGGGCGAGAGGCTGTCCGAGGTGACATCGGACATTTGCCGGCGCCTCGGCATCGGTGTCCGCGTGGTGCCGATGAGCGACGACCGCGTGCGCACCCGCGTGCGCGGCGACGCGGGCTGGATCGACTTCCAGGACTACTTCGTGCGCCAGCAGTGCCGGCCGGTCGTCCATGAACTGGCTTTCGACGGCGTGACGCTGGCGCGGCCGCAGGCCGAGATCGTGGCGGCGCTGCGCTCGGGCGAGGTGCGGGCCGTGATCGTCTGTCCGTCCAATCCCTTCATCAGCATCGAGCCGATCCTGGCGATCCCCGGCATGCGCGATGCGATCAAGGCGAGCGGCGCACCTGTCGTCGCGGTGTCGCCCGATCATCGGCGGACAGGCCGTCAAGGGCCCGACCGCAAAGATGATGCGCGAACTCGGCCTCGAGGCCACAGCCGCCGGCGTCGCCGCACGCTACGGCGACCTGCTCGATGGTTATATCGTCGACCACGCCGACGCCGATGGGATCGGCAAAATCGGCGCGCGCGTGACGATCGCAAAAACCCTGATGACGAGCCTGCATGACCGGGAAACGCTGGCGCGCGTGACGCTCGATGCGGCGGACGCGCTGGCCCGCGATGAGCGACATCTGGGCGGTCATTCCGGTCAAGGAGTTCGATGGCGCCAAGCATCGGCTCTCGGACCTGCTGTCGCCGCCGCAACGCCGTCGTCTCGCCGAGACCATGCTGACGGACATGCTCGATGCCGTTGCCGGCTCGCCGGCTTCTGGCCGGCGTGGTGATCGTCACGCTCGATCCGCATGCGACGGCTCTCGGCGAAAAGATCGGTGCGCGAATCCTGACCGAGGGCGCGCGGGACGGGCATACCGGCAGCGTCAACGCCGGCCGCCGGATTCTCGCGCGCGAAGGGCGCGGCGGCATGATCACGATTCCCGGCGACATTCCGGCCACCCGTGCCGGCGAGATCGACGCGGTGTTATCGGCGCATCTCGCGGCGCCCTCTTTCACGATCTCGCCTGCGCATGACGATCTCGGATCCAATGCCGTGGTCTGCTCGCCGCCGGAATCGGTGCCGCTTCGCTTCGGCGACAACAGCTACTTCCCGCACCTCGACGCCGCGCGTCGTCACGGCATCGAGCCGACGGTGATCCGTCAGCCCGGCATTGCCATGGATATCGACCATCCGGTCGATCTGGCGCTTTTCCTGCGCCTGCCGCAATCAAAGGGCACGCGGACCCGCGCGTTGCTCGACGAACTCGGCGTGCCCGCGCTGTTGGCCGCGCGAGGCATCGGCATGAAGCATGATAATTTCAGGATGAATCTCATCGTCGCGAGTCCGGTGCACCTCGCCCCGCCTGCGGGGAGAGGTCGGATCGCATCGCCAGATGCGATCCGGGTGAGGGGGTACAGGTTTCACCACTCGCACTGATCGTGCGTCTGCCCCTCACCCCAACCCTCTCCCCGTAAGAACGGGGAGAGGGAGTACACCTCCCGACGTCGCTCGATCTAGCTTGGCCTCATCACGACTTAACCGACCGCTGCCCTCTTGCGCGGCGGCGTCAGCACGACCGGCGCCAGCTCGGCCGCGATCATGGATGTCGCGCGACGCTCTTCTGCCACCTGCCGATAGAGCGTGTCGCGTTGCATCGGTTCGCGGCCTATTCCGCGGATCAGCGCTTCCATGTCGTGAGGCGGAAACTCCTGGCCGTGCTGGGTGCCGGCGGCGCGCGAGATGCTCTCGTTCATCAGCGTGCCGCCGAGATCGTTGGCGCCGGAGTTCAGGCAGATCGCGGCGCCGGCCGGTCCCATCTTCACCCACGACGTCTGGATGTTCGGGATCAGCGGATGAAGTGCGAGCCGCGCGATGGAATGCATCAGCACGGCTTCGCGGAATGTCGGGCCGCGAGCGCGCCATGCCGAGGCGGTACATCGGCGCTTCCATATGGACGAAGGGAAGCGGCACGAACTCGGTGAAGCCGCCGGTCTCGGTCTGCAGGTCGCGCAGCGCGAGCAGATGTGTCGCCCACGAGCGCGAGGTTTCGACATGCCCGTACATGATGGTCGAGGTGGTGCGCAGTCCCGCCTGGTGGGCGGCGCGCTGCACGTCGAGCCATTGCCCGGTGTCGATCTTGTCGGGACAGATGATGGCGCGGACCTCATCGTCGAGGATTTCGGCCGCCGTACCGGGCAGGGTGCCGAGACCGGCCGCCTTCAGCCTCGCGAGGAATTCGGGGATCGCCAGTCCAAGCGTGGCCGCGCCTTGCGTCACCTCCAGAGCCGAGAAGGCGTGGATGTGCATCCCGGGGACGACCGCCTTGATCGCCTGGCAGATCGCCTCATAGGTGGCGCCGGTGTAGTCGGGATGGATGCCGCCTTGCAGGCACACTTCCGTCGCGCCGCGATCCCACGCCTCGATCGCGCGACGCGTGATTTCCCCGAGGTCGAGATCATAGGGCGAGCCGCGCAGATCCTCGTGCGTGCGGCCTTTCGAGAACGCGCAGAACTTGCACCGGTAGGTGCAGATGTTGGTGTAATTGATGTTGCGGTTGACGACGTAACGCACGACGTCGCCGCTGACCGCGCGTCGCAGCGCGTCGGCGGCCTGCGTGACGTAGCGGTAGTCGGCGTCGCGTGCCGCGAACAGGCGCACGATATCATCAGAGGCGAGCCGCTCGCCCGATGTGGCGCGCTCGACGATTCCGTGCGATACGAGCATCGACGCTGCGGGCGAGCACCAGCGGCGCCGGCGGCGGTTTGGTGTTGCCCGGCGCCCAATCGTCGTCGCGCGCAAACCCTTCGGCGTCGCTCATGCGCCGCACGCGGGTGGCGATATCAGGGGCGAGCCAGATATCGGCGGCGCGCACGTAAGAGGGGTAGACGGGCAGGCGGTTCACCAGCAGCTTGCCGGCCTCCGCGCTCTTGCGGGCGAGTTCGGCAATGGCAGGCCACGGCGCTTCGGGATTGACGTGATCGGGCGTGACCGGCGAGACGCCGCCCCAGTCGTTGAGCCCCGCGTCAACAAGCTTTTGATAGACGCCGGGCGACAGGTTTGGCGGCGCCTGGATGTTCATGTCGGGCCCGAGAATCAGACGCGCCGCCGCGATGGTCCACAGCAAATCGTCGAGATCGGGCTCCTCGGAATTGGCGAGCTTGGTGTCGGGCTTGGCCCGAAAATTCTGGACGATGACTTCCTGGATATGACCGTGGGCGGCGTGCAGATCGGCAATCGCCTCCAGCGCGTCGATCCGCTCCTCGCGGGTCTCGCCGATGCCGATCAGGATGCCGGTCGTGAACGGAACCTTCAGTTCGCCGGCCAGACGCAAGCGTTTCCAGCCTGACGGCGGGATGTTTGTCGGGAGAACCGTAGTGAACGCCGCCACGGTCGCAGAGCCGCTCGCTGGTCAACTCCAGCATGATGCCCTGGCTCGCCGTCACCTCGCGGAGCGCGGCGATCTCCTCGCGCGTCATGACGCCGGGATTGGCATGCGGCAGCAATCCGGTCTCGCGCAGCACCAGTGCGCACATCGCGGTCAGATAGGAGATCGTCGTGTCATGGCCGAGCGCCTTCAACGCATCGCGCGCGGCCTGGTATCGCAGCTCGGGCTTGTCGCCCAGCGTGAACAGCGCTTCGGTGCAACCAGCGGCCGCGCCGGCGCGCGCGATGGCGAGCACCTCGTCGGGCGAGAGGTAGACGGGCTTGCCCGCGCGCGGCACTTCCGCGAACGTGCAGTAGTGACAGACGTCGCGGCAGAGCTTGGTGAGCGGAATGAAAACCTTGCGCGAATAGGAGATCAGCCGGCCATGCGCGGAATCGCGCAGGCGAGCGGCTTCTGCTATCAGTTCGGCCAGCGGCGCGTCGAACCGCCGCCTCGTCTGTCTATCGGACCGTCACAATCCGTCGTCTCCGCCCACTCGCTTGCGGCCGCATGGTGTCCCATCGACGCTCGTGATGCAACGCAAGGAAGGATGCAACAAATGCAGATCGGCTTCAACGCACCGACCGCCGGCCCCCTGTCGACCGCGGATAACCTTGCGAAAATCGTGGTCGGCGGCGAGGCGCTGGGCTTCGACTACGCGACGTTCAGCGACCACGTCGTGATTCCGACCGCGATCGCGGCCGAATATCCCTACAGCGCCTCCGGCGAGTTCCCCAGCGGCACCCGCGGCGAGCGGCACGAGCAGCTGACGGAGATCGCCTGGATCGCCGCGAAAACGACGCGCCTGCGTCTGGTGACCTCAGTCATGGTGGTGCCGCATCGGCCGGCCGTGCTGACCGCCAAGATTCTCTCGACCATCGACGTTCTCTCGGGTGGCCGGCTGACGCTCGGCATCGGTGCAGGCTGGATGCGCGAGGAGTTCGAGGCCATCGACGCGCCGGACTTCGATGCGCGCGGAACGGTGACCGACGAATATGTGCGCGCCTTCGTCGAGCTCTGGACCAAGGATGCGCCCAAATTCGACGGCAAGCATGTCCGGTTCTCCAATATCGGTTTCGAGCCGAAACCCGTGCAGAAGCCGCATCCGCCGATCTGGGTCGGCGGCGAGAGCGGCCCGGCGCTGCGGCGAACGGCCCGCCTCGGCGATGCCTGGTATCCGATCGGCACCAACCCGCAGAATCCGCTCGATAGCCTGACGCGTTTCAAGACCCAGGTGGCGCGCCTGCGCAAGATGGTCACTGAGGCGGGTCGCGATCCCAAGGCAGTCGGCCTGACCTTGCGCGTCACGGTGTTCGGCGAGACCGCGCCGCCGCAGGCCGGTGACGGCGAACATCGCCTGTTCGCCGGTCGGCCGGCGCAGCTTGCCGCCGACATCCGGGCGCTGCGCGACATCGGCGTCGGCTGCCTCGATTTCGGCTTCGGCGGGTCGACCGCCGACGAGGTCCTCGGGGCGATGCAGAAATTCAGGGCCGAGGTCTTGCCGCTGGTCTAGCCGAGTTGGCGGATCAAATTCGCCCAGCGATCGAGCTCCGGCAGGATCTTATCGGCCTTGGCGGAATCGAGGCTGACGACCACGCGTGAGATACCGTTGTCGCGGTCGCGCTTGAGCAGTTCGATCTCCTCCTTGGCGCCCCAGAGCGTGATCGGCACCGAGGCGAGGTCGCGGCCGGCCTCAGCCGCCATCTCGCGGAATTTCGGCAGCAGCGCCTGCACGTCGGCATATTGGGTGCGCGTGCGGTGAGGCATCCAGCCGTTGCCGTAGGCCAGCGCACGCCGCGCGCCGTACGGGAAGGCGCCGCCGACCAGGATCGGCGGATGCGGTTTCTGGACCGGTTTCGGCCAGGCCATCATCGGGTCGAAGTTCACGAACTCGCCATGATACTCGGCCTTCGACTGGGTCCAGATCGCCTTCATGGCCTCGATACGCTCGCGCGCCAGCTTGTGGCGCGTCGCGAAGACGGTGCCGTGGTTGGCCATCTCGTCCTCGTTCCAGCCGTTGCCGACACCGAACAGGAAACGGCCGCCCGAGACCTGGTCGATCGAGGCGACCAGCTTGGCGGTCTGTATTGGATCTCGTTGAGCTATGAGGCAAATGCCGGTTCCGAGCAGCAGCGTTTTGGTCACGACCGCGGCCGCGCCCAGCACCACGAACGGGTCCATCGCGTCGTAGTACTTCTTCGGCACATCGCCGCCGCTGGGGAAGGGCGACTTGCGCGACATCGGGATGTGGGAGTGTTCGGGCACCCAGAGCGAGTCGAAGCCGCGCTCCTCCAGCGCCCGCGCCAGTTCGGTCGGCGACATCGAATAGTCCGTGAAAAACATTTGCCCGCCGATGCGCATCGTTCGCTCCCTCGTGTTGTTATTTATCGGTCGTCGCTGACCTTCGCACGTTTCGGCCACCGCGCTTCCGCGCGCGGCAGCACTTGCTCGATCAGCAGACGGGTCTGGGCCAGAATGGCGTCGTCATCGCCGCCGAGCGGCCGCAAAATGAACTTCGACACGCCGGCGTCGACATATTCGGCGAGGCGCGCGAGGATCGCATCGGTGTCGCCGACCGCGAACGCATGCGTGGCGTCGCGTCCGGTGCGTTTGGCGTAGGCCGTCCATCGCCCTGCGGACGGCGGGCGCGTCGGAGCTGCCGAAGTGGAACGCGAAGCCGGCGCCGTAATGATCGTCGTCGATCGACCGGCCGGCTTCGGTGACGAGCGGCCTTGATCGCGGCCACGACGCGGCCGGCCTCGGCCGGCGGGTCGCCGCCGGCCTGCCAGCCGGTGCCGATGCGCGCCGTGCGCCGGATCGCGGCATCGGTCGAGCCGCCGATCCACATCGGCAGATCGGGCTGCACGGGCTTCGGCAGGATGGTGACGCCCTTCAGCTTGTAGAAGGCGCCGTTGAAGTCGACCTGGTCCTCTCGCCACAGGCGGCGGATGATCTCGAGGCACTCGTCGGTCTTGCGGCCGCGCGTCTTGGTGTCGACGCCGAGCGCTTCCCATTCGGGCCCCAGCGGACTGCCGATGCCGAACGCCGGCAGCAGGCGGCCTTCCGACAGCACGTCGATGGTGGCGCACTGCTTGGCCAGCAGCACGGGATCGCGGAACGCCAGCGACACCACGTTCATGCCGAACTTCATGCGCCGCGTGCGCCCTGCCAAAGCCGCCATCGTGGTCATCGATTCCAGGAACGGCTGGCGGCTGACGATCCGGTCGGTCTGCCAGATCGAATCCACGCCGCCGGCCTCGCACATGTCGATCCAGCGCCAGTACGCCGCCGCGCCGGAAAACGGAAACTCCGCACAGCCCAGTCCGATCCCGACACCCATGCGCCGTCTTCCTTCCGCCCTAGGCTGCCGCTGCGGCTTTGACGCGCGGCGCCACGTCGCGCACGAAGCGTTCGAGACTGCCGTTCATCTGCTCCGGCCGCATGCCCGGCGGCACCGCCCAGGTGACGAGGTCGGTGATGCCGTATTCGCGCACGAAGGATGTCAGCTCCTTCACGCAGTGCTCGACATTGCCGACCACCCAGGTCTGCGGGATGCTGGCCTCGCGCGTGTTGCCGGAAACGCCGCCGGCGGCGCTCTCGTCCTTGTTGAAGCTGCGATAGATCTGGCCGCGATAGCGCTCGGCGGCGCGCACCGCCGGCCAGTCGCGCTCGGCGTCGTCGGTGACGAGGCAGGAGCGGATGATGCCGACGCGATAGAGGTCGGGGTTGCGGCCCGACGCCTTCAGCGTCGCGCGCCACGGATCGAGCACTTTCTCCCGCGCGCCCTGCGGCAGGAAGTTGCTGTCGTTGCGGGCCGCGCGCTGCGCGCCGGCCTCCGACATCGCCGCGATCCAGAGCGGCGGGCCGCCCGGTTGCACGTAGCGCGGCCTGATCATCACGTCGTCGAAATCGTAGCGCTTGCCGTGGAAGGAGAACTTCTCGCCGGTGAAGCAATGGCGCAGCACCTCGATGCCTTCGTCCGTCAGCGACACCCGGCGCGAGACCGGCAGACCGAAGCCGCGGAACTCGTGCGGCGCGTAGCCCATGCCGACGCCGACCTCGATGCGGCCGTTGCTGATATTGTCGAGCACCGCGAGGTCCTCGGCCAGCCGCAGCGGATGGTTGAACGGCAGCAGGCAGACGTCGCTCGACAGCCGCACATGTTTGGTGCGCGCGGCGATCGCGCCCGCCATCGGCACCCACGACGGCAGGTAGCCGTCATCGAGGAAGTGGTGCTCGGTGAACCACACGAGATCGAGGCCGAGGCGATCGAGCATCACCACCTGGTCCATGATCGCGGCGTACAGGCTCGGCATGTCCATGCCCGATTCCGGCGTGTTGCGGAAATCGTAGACGGTGCCGACGCGAAGGGGTGGACGCATGACGCTTGTTCTCCGCTGGCTCAGTTCAGCCGCGCGGCCTTGGCCATCACCTCGATGGCCTCGGGCTGGCGCGATCGCACGCTGAGCGAATTCGCGCCGCTGTCCTCCCAGGCGCGGTAGCGTTCGCGGATGCGCGCCGGCGGGCCGACCAGCGATTTCAGATCGACCCACTCGTCGGGCACGGTGGCGATGGCTTCGTCCTTGTGGCCGGCGAGGTACAATTCCTGGATACGCTCGGCGGCATCGCCGAAGCCGCGCCGGACCATGACGTCGTTGTGAAAATTCTTGGTGCGGTGACCCATGCCGCCGACATAGAGCGCGACCTCCGGCTTGAGACGCGCCAGCGCGCCTTTCACGTCGTTGTCGACCTCGACATGGACGGAGGCCTGGATGGTGAAATCCTTCAGGCTTTTGCCATTGCCGGCGCGGCGAAAACCTTCCTCCAGCCACGGGCCGTACTCTTCCATGGCGCCCGGCACGAAGCCCATCGGCAGCCAGCCGTCGGCGATCTCGGCCGTCAGCTTGACCATCGCCTCGCCGCCGGTGGCGAGATAGATCGGGATGTCAGGGTTCATGTGCAGGATCGACTTCAGCGGCTTGGCGAGGCCGGCGGAGCCCTCGCCCGTGTAGGGCAGGCTGATCTCGCGGCCTTCATGCGTCACGGGCTCTTCGCGCTTGAAGATCTTGCGCATGATCGCGACGTAGTCCTTGACCCGATAATAGGGCTTGCCCCACGGCTGGCCGTACCAGCCCTCGACGATCTGCGGTCCGGAGACACCGAGGCCCGCGATGAAGCGGCCGCCGCCGGCCATCGCGTCGATGCTGGCAGCCGACATCGCGGCATTGGCCGGCGTGCGCGCGGCGAGCTGCATGATGCCGGTGCCGAGCTTGATGCGGCTGGTTTTGGCGGCGAGGAACGCGAGCGGCGTGATCGCATCCGAGCCATAGGCTTCGGCCGACCAGACCGAGTCGTAACCGAGCTCTTCCGCGCGCTGCACGAGTGCGACCGGCACCTCCATTGCGCGCGGAATAGCCGATTGACAGGCCAAGCTTCATCGTCGTGTCCTCCCGTGTGCAGAGGATACGAAGCGCAGGCTTGCTTGAACAGGTGTCGGCGCGCGCATGGGGGGATGCAGGAACGGCGGCTCCCCGACGGCCTCGCCGCGTGCCATGATGGCGCTTGGAAGGCGCCGATCGAACGCGCCGTTCGATCCTGGGAGGACCGCCGTCATGAAATTCGCCCTGCACTTCGGCAACAACACGTTCTACGAGCCTGAGGCCGCGCGCCGCCTGGTGCGCGTGGCGGAGGCGGCCGGTTTCGATTCGGTGTTCGCGGTCGAGCACGTCGTGTTTCCCGACAATTACACCAGCGTCTATCCCTATGCGCCGGGCGGCCGGTTGCCGGGCAATCCATCGACGAAACTGCCCGATCCGCTGATCTGGCTGACATGGGTCGCCGCCGCCACCACGCGGCTGCGCTTCATGACGGCCGTGATGATCCTGCCGCAACGCAACCCGCTGGTGCTGGCCAAGGAGGTCGCCACGCTCGACTATCTCAGCGGCGGCCGGATCGAACTCGGCATCGGGGTGGGCTGGCTCAAGGAGGAGTTCGAGGCGCTCGGCATTCCCTTCGAGCGTCGCGGCAAGCGCGCCGATGAGTATGTCGCGGCGATGCGCGCCTTGTGGGCCAGCGACGGCGCCAGCTTCGCGGGCGAGTTCGTGAAATTCGACAAGGTCAGCTGCAATCCGAAGCCGGTCGCCAAATCAGTGCCGATCATCGTCGGCGGCCACTCGGAAGCGGCCGCCCGCCGCGCCGGCCGCCTGGGCGACGGCTTCTTCCCCTCGATCGGCGCGCAGGTCGACACCATGCCGTTGCTCGACGTCGTGCGCCGTTCGGCCGAAGCGGCCGGCCGCGATCCGGCGAAGGTGGAGTTGATCCTCGGCTGTCCCGGTGCGCTGCCGAACTCCGGCTCCGATCCGCGCGCGGCCGTCGAGGAGCGCATCGCGCGCGGCGTCGGCCGCGTTGCGCTGCCGGTGACGGCGTTCCTGCCCGATATCGAAACGACGCTGGGTCGCTTCGGCGAGGAGATCATCAAGCCTTACGCGAACGCGTGAGGCACGCAGCTCCTGCACTTCGTCTTATTTCGCCGCTCGCGACTGCTCGAGCTGCCGGCTGTAGCGCGACATGGCAAAGCAGAACATGAAGTAGATCAGTGCGACGAACAGATAGATCTCGACGCTGAACGGCTGCCAGGCCGGATCGATGATCGCGGTCTTGGCGGTCGTCAAGAGGTCGAACAGGCCGATGATCAGCACCAGACTGGTGTCCTTGAAGAAGGCGATGAAGGTGTTGACCAGCGGCGGGATGACATGGCGGATCGCCTGCGGCAGCACGATCAGCCAGTTCTTGCGCCAATAGGATAGTCCGAGCGCCTCGGCGGCTTCGCTCTGACCGCGCGGCACCGCCTGCAGGCCGCCACGCACGACTTCCGCTAGGTAGGCGCCGGCAAACATGATGATCGCGATCTGGGCGCGCAGCAGTTTATCGATGTTGAAGCCCTCAGGCATGAACAGCGGGAACATCACGCTTGCCATGAACAACAGGCTGATCAGCGGGACGCCGCGGATCAATTCAACATAGAGCACGCAGAGCGAGCGGATCGCCGGCAGTTTCGAGCGGCGGCCGAGCGCGACCAGAATGCCGAGCGGAAAACCGAAGGCGAGACCGAAGGTCGCGAGCACCAGCGTGACCGGCAGCCCGCCCCAGCGCTCCTGCGAGACAAAGGGCAGGCCGGGAACGCCGCCCCACATCAACAAGCCGATCAGCGACAGCGCGCCGGCCCAGATCAGTACCAGCTCCTTGCGCCAGAGGCTGCGCCGGCTCGTGAGGACAAACAGCGCGATGAAGACCAGCACCGCCAGCGCCGGCCGCCATTGCTGGTCGTAGGGATAGGTGCCAAACAGGATGAAACGATATTTTTCGGGAATCACAGCCCAACAGGCCCCGATGCCGCGCGCCGCCCGGCAGGCATTGGTATCGCTGCCGGGAACGGTCCACACCGCATTGAGGATGCCCCACGAGACGAGGTTCACGAGCGCCTTCGCCAGCACCACAAACAAGATCAGCGACGTGATCGTCGAGCCGATCGACGAGAACAAATTGGCGCGCATCCAGCGCGTGACGGGATTGGCGTCCCAGCCGGTGCGGCCGCGCGTGGTGGGGCGGGGGCTGTTCGGAACGTCGGTCAGAACGGTCATCGCTCAGCGCTCCGTCAGCGCGATGCGCGCGTTGTACCAGTTCATGAACAGACTGATGCTGAGCGAGATGGTGAGGAACACCAGCATGATCAGCGCGATCGCCTCGATCGCCTGACCGGTCTGGTTCAGCGTGGTGTTGGCAACCGAGACGATGTCCTGATAGCCGATCGCGACCGCCAGCGAAGAGTTCTTGGTCAGGTTCAGATATTGGCTGGTCAGCGGCGGAATGATCACGCGCAACGCCTGCGGCAGCACGATCTTCTGCAGGACGAAGCCGCGCTTCATGCCCAATGCGAGGGAGGCATCCCATTGTCCCCTGTGAACGGCTTGAATGCCGCTGCGCACGATTTCGGCGATGAAGGCGGAGGTGTAAGTGACGAGCGCAATCAGCAGCGCGAAATACTCTGGCGCCACCGTCCAGCCGCCGGCAAAATTGAAGCCGCGCAATTCCGGCATCGAGATGGTCCAGGTCACGCCCGACAGCCACGACACCAGCGCGGGCACGACGATCACCAGCAGGACGCCGTACGGCCAGATCAGACGTGGTTGGCCGTCAGCGACCTGCTTTGCGATCAGTTGACGCCGTATCCACCAGAACGCTGCGAAGCCGAGCGCGGCGAGACCGAGGATGGCAAATTGGCTTTCTTCGAGCGGGATGCCGGGAATGACCAGGCCGCGATTGGAGAGGAAGACGCCTTCGATGGGCTTCCAAGCGCCGCGTGCCGGCGGCAATCCCTGCATCATCACGTACCAGAACAGCACCTGCAGCAGCAGCGGAATGTCGCGCAGCGTTTCGACATAGATGGCGGCGAGACGCGACAGCAGAAAATTCGTCGACAGCCGCGCGATACCGATCAATGTCCCCAGGATGGTCGCGAGCACGATGCCGATCGCGGCAACGCGCAGTGTGTTGACGATGCCGACGATGAAAGCCCAGAGGTAAGTGTCCCGCGGACTGTAGCTGAGCCAGGTGTCGGAAATCGGCATGCCGGCCTCGCGACCGAGGAAGGTGAAGCCGGTCGAGATACGGCGCACCGCGAGGTTATGGCTGGCGTTGGACCAGAGATAGAGGATGATGAGGGCGGCAATGCCGACGACCAGGATTTGCCACAGCAGTCCCTTGAACTGATCGTTCTGCAGCGAAAATTCCATCCGCTGCCGGGGAGGGCGCTTTTGCGGCGTTATGGTCGTCACGGCACGCGTATCCTTCCCTTTGAGGACCTTGGGCGGCGCGTTTCAAATGTTGCATCAAATCTAGAAGTATGCAACATTTGTTTCATGGCCCAGCCCGCCCGGTCCCCCCTGAACGAATTGTGCAGCGCGTTGCCGTCGCTGCCGACCCGGCTGCAGCAGGTGGGCCGCTTTGTCGCCGCCAATGATTATGACGCGACCACGCGCTCGATGCGAGAGCTTGCTTCGGTCGCCGGCGCCGATCCTGCGGCATTTACCCGCCTTGCCAAGGCGATCGGCTACTCAGGCTGGGACGAATTGCGCGCCGCGCTCACGGAAGCCCGCAGGCCGGCGCAGGCCTCACCGTTCTCGGGGCGCACCCGCGGCCGGCGCCAGGGGCCGAATGCCGACATCTCCCTGATATCCGACAAGCTGGACGCCGATGCGGCAGGGCTGTCGCGCATCTCGCCCCAATCGGTTGCCGCGGCGGCTCGCGCACTACATGCGGCGCGGCGGATCTGGATCGCAGGCTTTCGCAGCTGTCGCAGCGTCGCGGAACTGCTGAATTACCAGCTTCGGCTGTTCCGGCCCGACGAGGTGCAACTGGTCGGCGGCTCCGGCCCTGAGGATCTCGATCTCGGCGCGTTTCGCACAGGCGAAGCCGTCGTGGTGATCGGCTTCGCGCCCTATTCGAGTGCTAGCGTCGTCTCGGCGCGCGCCGCGCACGCCGCACGTGCCGAGCTGATCGCGATTGCGGATTCCGTCAGCGCGCCGATGGCCGAAGGCGCCGACCATGTACTGCTCTATGAATCCGCATCTTCGCCCGGATTTTTCCCGAGCCTGACCGGTGGGATTGCGATCGCGCAATCGCTGGCGGCAGCTACGTTCGCGCTCGGTGGCACCGTGGCCAGGAAACGTCTGGAAGAGACCGAAGCGCGGCTCGCCGCGACCGCGCAATATGTTTCGGAGAAAGGTTGATCGTCATGGCTGTCTCTCATAGCCGCGTGTTGCATCGGAGCCTGCGCGAGACGCCGCCGAAGGCCGTAGGCGGCGAGGGCGTCTGGCTGTTTGCCGAGGATGGCCGCAAGGTGCTGGATGCTTCGGGCGGTGCAGCCGTGTCGTGCCTTGGCCATCAGCATCCGCGCGTCCTTGCGGCGATGGCAAAGCAGTCGGAAAAACTCGTGTACGCGCATACCGCGTTCTTCTCCTCCGAGCCGGCCGAAGAGCTTGCCGAGCAACTCGTCGGCCACGAGCCCGGTGGATTGGCTTACGTCTATTTCGTCAGCGGCGGATCGGAGGCGATCGAGGCCTCGATCAAGATCGCGCGGCAATATTTCCTCGAGGCCGGCCAGCCGCAGCGCCAGCGCTTCATCGCCCGGCGGCAGAGCTATCACGGCAATACGCTCGGCGCGCTGGCAGCGGGCGGCAATGCCTGGCGGCGCGAACCCTATCAGCCGCTGCTGTCGTCGGCTTTCAGCCATGTCACGCCGGCCTTCGCCTATCATGAGAAGCGTGACAACGAGTCCGAGAAGGATTTCGTCACTCGGCTCGCTGCCGAGCTCGATGCCGAATTCATGCGGCTCGGGCCTGACACGGTCGCGGCCTTCATCGCCGAGCCCGTGGTCGGCGCAACCGGCGGCGCCGTCACCGCGCCCGAGGGGTACTTCCGCGCTGTGCGCGACATCTGCAACAAGCATGGCGCGCTGCTGATCCTCGACGAGGTGATGTGCGGCATGGGCCGCACCGGCACGCTCAATGCGTGGGAGCAGGAGGGCATTGCGCCCGACATCCAGGCGATCGCGAAGGGCCTGGGCGGCGGCTATCAGCCGATCGGCGCGATGCTCGCGACTTCCCGCGTGGTTGACACCATCAGGGCAGGCTCCGGCGCGTTCCAGCACGGCCACACTTATCTGGCGCATCCACTCGCCTGCGCCGCGGCATTGGAAGTGCAGCGGATCATCGCCGACGAAAATCTGCTCGACCAGGTCAAGGAGCGCGGGCGCCAGCTCGAGCGCCGGCTGACCGAGCGTTTCGGCAATCATCGCCATGTCGGCGACATCAGAGGCCGCGGCCTGTTCCAGTGCATCGAGCTGGTCGCCGACCGCGCCACCCGCAAACCCTTCGATCCCGCCCTGAAACTCAACCAAAAGATAAAGGCGGCGGCGTTCGAAGGCGGGTTAGCCTGCTATCCTGCAGGCGGGACCGTGGACGGGAAGCACGGCGACCACGTGTTGCTGGCGCCGCCCTACATTTCCACGCCTGACGATATCGACATGATCGTCGACAGGCTGGGCATGGCTGTCGACAGCGCGTTGCGTAGTATCAATCACTGAGGGAGGGAGAGTCGTATGAATAGAATTTTGATTGCCGCCGGTTTGGTCGCCGCATCTGTTGCGGGCGCACAGGCCGCGACACTGGATACGGTGAAGCAACGCGGCACGCTGGTGTGCGGCGTTTCGACCGGCTTTGCCGGCTTCTCCGCGCCGGACTCGCAAGGCAATTTCAAGGGCCTCGACGTCGACTACTGCAAGGCGCTCGCTGCCGGCGTGCTCGGCGATGCCAGCAAGGTGCGCTATGTCTCGCTCACCGCGCAAAACCGCTTCACGGCGCTGCAGTCGGGCGAGGTCGACGTACTCTATCGCAATTCGACCCAAACATTTTTGCGCGGCACGACCCTTGGTTTGCGGCAGGGACCGGTCAATTTCTATGACGGCCAGGGTTTCGTCGTGAAGAAGGACTCCGGCGTCAAGGAGCTGAAGGATCTGAAGGGCGCGACCGTTTGCGTCGCGCAGGGCACCACGCATGAGGTGACACTCGGCGATTACGGCCGCGCCAATGGCATCGACTGGAAACCGCTGGTGTTCGACCGTCCCGACACCATGCAGCAGACCTTCTTCGGCGGCCGTTGCGACGCCATGACCCAGGACGCCTCCGCGCTCGCGGGTTCGGTGGCGACCGCCGCGCCCAACCCGGCCGACTATCTCGTGCTGCCGACCACCATCAGCAAGGAGCCGCTCGGACCGTTCACCCGCAACGGCGACGAAATCTGGAGCGACATCATCACCTGGTTGCATTACGGTCTGCTCGAGGCCGAAGAGTTCGGCGTGACCCAGGCCAATGTCGACGAGATGGCCAAATCGTCGACGCCCGGCGTCCAGCGCCTGCTCGGTGTCTCCGGCGATCTCGGCTCGCGGCTCGGGCTCGACAACAAGTGGATGCAGGCGGCGCTCAAGGCGACCGGCAACTACGGTGAGATGTTCGAACGCAATGTCGGCAAGTCGAGCCCGCTCAAGCTCGAGCGTGGTTTGAACGCGCTCTGGAGCAAGGGTGGCCTGCAATACGCTCTTCCGTTCAAGTAACAGAGGCGGCGGCGCGGTACATTTGCCGCGCCGCCGATTTTGACTGCCATGCGCATCGCACTCATTCACGCCCTGAAACACTCGATCGTTCCGATCGAGGCGTCCTTTGCGCGGCTTTGGCCCGACGCGAAGCTGATGAACCTGCTCGACGACAGCCTGTCGGCCGATCTGGCGCGCGACGGTAAACTCACCGACGCAATGACCGAGCGTTTCCTCAGTATCGGACGCTATGTCACCTCGACGGGATCGGACGCAATCCTGTTCACCTGTTCGGCGTTCGGTCCCTGCATCGAGGCGGTGGCGCGCGAACATGCGCCGACGCCGGTGCTCAAGCCCAACGAGGCGATGATCGAGCAGGCGGTCAAACAAGGCCGCAAGATCGGTCTGCTCTCGACCTTTCCGCCGACGCTCGCGTCGATGCCGCGCGAGTTTCCGTCCTCAGTCGAGGTCGTGACGAAGCTTGCCGAGGGTGGGATGGCCGCGCTCGATCGCGGCGATCGTGCCGAGCACGATCGGATCGTGACCGAGGCCTCGAAGGATTTGCGCGGCTGTGACGTGATCGCATTGGCGCAATACAGCATGGCGCCCGCGGCGGCGCGGGTGGCGGAAGCCACCGGCCGGCCTGTGCTCACCACGCCCGACAGCGCAGTGTCGAAACTGAAGAGCGCCTTGAAGGCCTGACCGCCGGAAACAAAAAAGGCGGCCGGTTGGCCGCCTTTTCGCAGGTTCAGGGAGACTTTGTTACTGGCAGGGATGACGCCGCCCGTCTGCGCCAGTGAACCAGGTGCCGGGCTCGCAAGCGTAGCCGTCCGGTCCCATGTCGCGCCGCCTGTCATAGGCATAGGAATCGCGGAACGGCGCGGTTGCAATCGCCCCCGCGGTTCCGATCGCCGCGCCTGCGATGCCGGCTGCGGTGTCGGCGGCCGCGCCAACCGGCCCGCGGTGATAGCAGCGGTACGTATCGCAATAGTCGCGCGCCAAAGCCGGCGCGGCGACGGTCGTCGAGACCAGCGCGGCCAAAGCAATTACTTTCCAGGTCCTCATGAGATCGCCTCCTCGCATTTGATCTCCGATCAACCGCGCCTGAGGCGTGACGTTCCGCCGGCGACTTCACAGCGAAGTGGGATCGGGCCAAAGGTTGGACCTGAACGCGCCAGAAATTTTGGAACCCACCCCGTTCGCGCCGGTTGGAGCACCATGGAGGCGGTTTGAAGCAAGATGAGGCGGCCTTGACTCACGAACTCGCCCTGCAACCGACAGCGCAGGTTGCCCGACATCCCATCCATCCGATGCTGGTCTCCGTTCCGATCGTCTGCTTCATCGGCGCGCTTCTGACCGACATCGCCTATGCCGTAAGCGCCGAAATGATGTGGGCGGATTTCTCCGCCTGGCTTTTGGCCGTCGGCGTCATCATCGGCGTTCTCGCCGCGATCGCCGGATTGATCGATTTTCTGGGTAGTCCCGGAATACGCGCGCTGGGCGTGGCGTGGCTTCATTTGATCGGCAATCTCATCATGCTGACGCTCGCATTCTTCAATGCGCTGATCCACACGCGGGATGCGTGGAGCTCGGTGGTTCCGGTGGGCCTCACCCTTTCCATCATCACGGTCTTGATCCTGCCCGTCACCGGCTGGCTCGGCTGGACGATGGTCTATCGCTACGGCGTTGGAGCGGCCCGATGACATCCACTCGACATCATTCGCGCCTGCTGACGCTGGCTCTGCTTTCCGCTCCGCTGCTTTGCCTTGCGGGCTGCAATGACGGAAGCGGCGATCCCAATGCGCAGATAGGCCCAAATCCTACGCTGCCGGACATCCAGCAATATTTGCTGCCGCCGATGCATATTGCCCGCGTGGTCGGCTGGAAGAACAAGGACGAAACGCCAACCGTGGCGAAGGGGCTTGCGATCCACGCCTTCGCAACGGGCCTGCAACACCCGCGTCAACCTTATGTCCTTCCGAATGGCGACGTGCTGATCGTGGAATCGAAGGCCCCGCCCGGTGCCTCGATCAAACGGCCCAAGGAAATCGTCATGGGCTACGTCGAGTCCTGGGCCACCTCCGGCGGCAATACGGGAGCGAGCAATCGCATCACGCTGCTGCGCGACACCAATGGTGACGGCGTGCCGGACACCCAGAGCGTCTTCCTCGACCATCTGAACTCACCGTTCGGCGTCGCGCTGGTCGGCAACGATCTCTATGTCGCCAACACCGACGCCATCGTCCGGTATCCCTACAACGAGGGCGATACCAAGATCACCGCGCCGGGGACGACGCTGACGCCACTGCCGGGCGGACCGATCGACCATCACTGGACCAAGAGCCTGGTCGCAAGCGCCGACGGCAAAAAACTCTATGTCGGTGTCGGTTCGAACAGCAACATCACCGAGAACGGCATGGAGGCCGAGAAGAACCGCGCCGCCATCCTCGAGGTCGACCGCGCTAGCGGCGCCTTCCGTATCTTTGCCAGCGGATTGCGCAATCCCAACGGCTTGAGCTTCGAACCGAAGAGCGGCGCGCTATGGGCGGTCATCAATGAGCGCGACGAGTTGGGGCCCGATCTCGTCCCCGATTACATGACATCGGTCAAGGACGGCGCCTTCTACGGCTGGCCCTACAGCTATTACGGCCAGCATGTCGATCCGCGCGTAAAGCCGCAGCGGCCGGACCTGGTGGCGAAAGCGATTCCGCCGGACTATGCGTTGAGTTCGCATGTCGCGCCGCTCGGCCTCACCTTCTACACGGCGACCAGTCTTCCGGAATCCTATCGCGGTGGCGCCTTCGTCGGCGAACACGGCAGCTGGAATCGCGACGTGCCGAACGGTTACAAGGTCGTGTTCGTGCCCTTTACGGATGGCAAGCCGAGCGGCAAGGCGCAGGACGTTGTGACCGGATTCCTCAACAATGACGGACAGGCCCGTGGCCGGCCGGTGGGTTTGGCCATCGACAAGTCAGGGGCGCTGCTGATCGCCGACGATGTCGGCAACGCGGTATGGCGCGTGACCGGAGGCCCGCAGACCTCGGCATCGCGATAGGTTGCCGGTCGAGGAACAAAGCGTTCGCGCGCCGCTTGTACCGGCGCGACACATTCAAATAGGACGCCGCGCCCGTGCCCCTGGTCCGATATTTTCTCTACGCCGGGAGCGCGCTCCTTGCATTGCTGTTCCTCGTGGACTGGTACTCGCCCGCCACGCCGGCAGCGGCGGCCGGCAATGATCAGGTCGAGCAGACATCGCTCGACAAGGAAATCCTCCGTATCCAGTCCGCGCAGCGATGGCCGCAGAAGGTCGTGTTCGACACGAACCTTCCGGCGATCGTTCCGCTGCAGCCCCTGGCTACCACCGTTGCGCCACCGGCGCCGACGCTTGCCGCGGCACCGGTCGTCGGCAAATCATCGCTCAACGCCTTTGCGGAATTCAAGCCCGCCGCGCCGGCGCAAAACGCGCCGCGCAAAGCTGTAAGGCACAAGGCTTCCAGGTTCGCTCCGGCCCGGGTTGCCGCCTATCCGGCAGCGCCTGCCTGGTCGTGGAACTGGTAGCTTTCTGAATACGATCAGGCCGTCGCGCGCTGCAGCGGCGGCTCGGATATTTGTGCGCCTTGGCGGCCGTTGAGCTCGACGGAGGCGGACGGCTTGCGCACGAGCGGCACCTGCAACCGGCAGATCAGGCCCTCCAAACGCCAGTCGAACACGGCCTGTCCGCCGAGCTGGGATTCCACGCTGGCCATCAGGCTGCGTGTTCCGAAGCCACGCGACGTCGGCTCGCGCACTTCGGGGCCGCCGCGCTCTTCCCACGTCAGCGCCAACGTCTCATCGTCGACTTTCCAGTCGATCGACAACTGCCCGGATAGCGACGACAGCGCGCCGTACTTGGCGGAGTTGGTGACGAGCTCGTGAAGCGCGAGCGCCAGCGTCTGCGCCGTGGCGGGCTGCAGGTGCACTTCCGTGCCGTTTAGGCGGATGCGGTCGCTCACGGAGTAGGGCGCAAGTTCCTCGTTCAAAAGCCGGCTCATCTCCGCGCCCTGCCAGCTCGACAGCGACAGGATCGTGTGTACGCGCGCCAGCGCGTTGATGCGGCCCTCGACGGCGCTGACATAGGTCTTCACATTGTCGGCGCGCGTCAACCGCACGATCGACTGCGCCAGCGCCAGCGCGTTCTTGGCGCGGTGATCGACCTCGCGGGTGAGCAGGTTCTGGCGTTCCTCGGCGTGCTTGCGTTCAGTGATGTCGATGGTGACGCCAGAGACCCGCACCACGCGCCCATCCTCGTCAAGGGTAGCGGCAGCCGTGCCGACGCACCAGCGGATCTCGCCCTCGGGCCGCCTGATGCGAAACTCCGTTTCATAAGATCGCGCGCCCTTTTCGAACTGCGCCATCGCCTTACGGAGCTCGTTGATGTCGTCGGGATAAAGCATCGGCTCGACATTCGCGGGCGTCACGGCGAAGGTCGCGGGGTCGACGCCGAAAATGCGATACTGGCCTTCGTCCCACAGCCAGTTGCCGCTGATCCAGTCCCAATCCCACGATCCCATCTTGCCGGCAGCGAGCGCGAGGCTACGCCGCTGCTCGCTCTCGAGCAGCCGCTCGTGCGACTTCTCGACCTCGGCGGTGCGGGCGCGGACGCGGTCCTCGAGTTCGGCATTGAGCCGCTCCAGCTGCCGGGTCTTGCGATAGAGCTCGGCAAACACCTTGATTTTTGCGCGCAGCACCTCCGGCACGACAGGCACCGGCACGTAATCGACCGCGCCCATCTCGTAGCCGCGCAAGCGATCGATATCGGAGACCTGGATCGCCGAGATGAAGATCATCGCGGTCTTCTGGAACCGCGGGTGCTCGCGGATCATGGCTGCAAGCTCGAAGCCGTCGAGTTCGGGCATGCAGACGTCGACCAGGATGATCGCGATCTCGTTCTTGAGCAGGATCTCGAGTGCCTCGCGGCCGGAGGCCGCGACGATCAGGTTCTCACCGAGCTCCTTCAGGATGACTTCATAGGCCAGCAGTTTTGCCGGCTGGTCATCGACAAGAAGGATGTTGACCTGTTCGTGGTCCATCATTTGATACCGGTCAGCGATGTAGCCACATGCGGATAGCGAGGAGCAGTTGCTCCGTGTTGACAGGCTTCGCCAGATAGTCGGAGGCGCCGGCCTCCAGACATTTCTCGCGGTCGCCCTTCATCGCCTTCGCCGTCAGCGCGATGATGGGCAGGCGTGCAAAGGACGGGTTCTGCCTGATCACGCCGATGGTCTGGTAGCCGTCCATTTGGGGCATCATGATGTCCATCAGCACAACCGATATTTCCGGGTTGGACCCGACCAGTGCGATCGCCTCGTGTCCCGTGGTTGCGGTCAGCACCTTCATGCCGCGCCGTTCCAGCACGCTGGAGAGCGCGAAGATGTTGCGGGCGTCGTCGTCGACCAAAAGCGCGGTCTTTCCGACCAGATCCTCGTCGGAACTGTTGAGTCGTTCCAGCATGCGCTGCTTTTCGATCGGAAGTTCCGTGATCACGCGGTGCAGGAACAACGCAGTTTCATCGAGGAGGCGCTCCGGTGACTCCACGCCCTTGACCACGATGCTGCGCGCCATGGTATGCAGTTCCGCGTCTTCCTCGGCCGAAAGTTCCCGGCCCGTGAAGACCACGACGGGAACATTGGACAGCGCGGCATCGTTGCGGATGCGATCGAGCACCTCGAACCCGGTCATATCCGGCAGGCGCAGATCGAGCACGACACAGTCGCAGGGGCTTTCGCGAAGTACGGTGAGGGCGCCGGCGCCGGTGTCGGTCGCGACGATCTCGATGTCGTCGTGATCGAGCAACTCGCGGATACTCATCTGCTCTGCGGCATTGTCTTCCACGATCAAGAGCCGCTTGCGGCGCGGCTTGGCGTATTCCTTGATCTGCGACAGCGCCGCCGCAACGCCTTCGGTCGTCGTCGGCTTGTTGACGAAGGAGAACGCGCCGCGCGAGAGCGCATGCTGGCGGTCCTCGTCCAGCGTGATGATCTGGACCGGGATATGACGTGTCAGCGGGTTGTGCTTGAGCTGGTTCAGCACGGTCCAGCCCAGCATGTCCGGCAGGAACACGTCGAGCGAGACCGCCGCCGGCTGGTACTGCTTGGCAAGCTCCAGCGCCTCGGTGCCGCGTGCGGCGACCAGCACCTTGAAGCCCTTGTCGCGGGCGAGATCGATCAGGACGCGCGCATAATGCGGGTCGTCCTCGACGATCAGCAGGATGGTGTCGCCGGGCTCCAGATTGAGCCGGTCGTCCGGCAATTGCTCTATCACGCGCTCTTGCGTCACCGCTTGCAGGGCAGGGACGGCGGCATATTGCGACGCAGGCGGACTGATACGCGGCGCCACCGTAGGGCCTGAATATTTCAGCGGCAGATAGAGCGTGAAGGTCGAGCCCTTGCCGGGCGCGCTCTTCAGGTGGATTTCGCCGCCGAGCAGGTTGGCGAGCTCGCGGCTGATGGCAAGGCCCAGGCCGGTGCCGCCATATTTGCGGCTGGTGCCGGCGTCCGCCTGCTGGAACGCCTCGAAGATCAGCTTCTGCTTCTCCGAGGGAATGCCGATGCCGGTGTCCGACACCTCGAAGGCAATCACCGCGGGCGCGCTCTTGAGCACGGGATGATCAGGGCTCCAGCCGCCGAGCGCGGCCGAGACATTGAGGCGTACGCCGCCTTCGCCCGTGAATTTGAAGGCGTTCGAGAGCAGGTTCTTCAGCACCTGCTGCAGGCGTTTGGAGTCGGTGACGATGCTGCGCGCCAGGTTCGGATCGACATCGACTGTGAATGTAAGCTGCCTGTTGTCGGCTTCATGCCGGAACGGCCGGCCGACGGTTTCCAGAAGGTTGGCGGTGAGGATTTCCTCGGCGTCGACGGTGACGGTGCCGGACTCGATCTTGGACAGGTCGAGAATGTCGCTGATCAGGTTGAGCAGGTCCGTGCCGGCGCCATGGATGGTGCGTGCAAATTCGACCTGCTTGAGGGTGAGGTTGCCGTCCGGGTTCTCCGTCAGCTGCTGGCCGAGGATCAGGATTGAGTTCAGCGGCGTGCGCAGTTCGTGGCTCATATTGGCCAGGAACTCCGACTTGTACTTCGAGGTCAGCGCAAGCTCGGTCGCTTTTTCCTCGAGGGCGCGGCGGGCTTGCTCGATTTCCTGGTTCTTGCGTTCAACTTCGACGTTACGCTCGGCGAGCTGCTGCGCCTTTTGCTCGAGCTGGTCGTTGGTCTGTTGCAATTCGCGCTGCTGCGTCTGCAATTCGCCGGCGAGCTGTTGCGACTGTTTGAGCAGGCCCTCGGTCTGCATCGTAGCTTCGATCGAGTTGAGCACGATGCCGATGGAGTCGGTGAGCTGCTCCAGGAACGCCATTTGCGAGGTCGTGAACTGGCTCAGCGACGCCAGCTCGATCACCGCCTTGACCTGGTTCTCTAACAGCACCGGCAGCACCACGAGGTTCTTCGGCACAAGTCGCAGCAGCGTCGAGTTGACCGGAACCGCATCGGACGGAATGTCCGCGACCAGCCTGTGACGTCCATCCGCAGCGCATTGCCCGACCAGGCCCTGGCCGATCGGCACAAACTGCTGATGGGGATAAACGCCATCGGTGGCATAAGCCGCGAGCAGCCGCAGCTGCGGGTTGTCCTCGCTGTCGACCTGGTAGATCACGCCCATATGCGCGTTCACCAGCGGCGCCAACTCGGTCAGCAACAGTCGACCGACGCTCGTGAGATCGCGCTGGCCTTGCAACATGTTGGTGAAGCGGGCGAGGTTGGTCTTGAGCCAGTCCTGCTCGGTGTTGACGTCCGTCGTGAGACGGAGGTTGGTGATCATCGTGTTGATGTTGTCTTTGAGCTCGGCGACTTCGCCGCGTGCATCGACCTGAATCGCACGCGTCAGGTCGCCCTTGGTTACGGCAGTCGCCACCTCTGCAATGGCGCGGACCTGCGAGGTCAGGTTCGCTGCGAGCAGGTTGACGTTGCCGGTAAGGTCCTTCCAGGTGCCGGCTGCGCCGGGCACGTTGGCCTGGCCGCCGAGACGGCCCTCCACGCCGACCTCGCGCGCCACGCTCGTCACCTGATCGGCGAAGATGGCCAGCGTCTCGGTCATGTTGTTGATGGTTTCGGCGAGTGCCGCGACCTCGCCCCGCGATTTCACTGTGAGGTTCTGCTTCAGGTCGCCGTCGGCGACCGCGGTCACCACCTTGACGATGCCGCGGACCTGTTCGGTGAGGTTGGCGGCCATGAAATTCACCGTGTCGGTGAGGTCCTTCCACGTGCCGGCGACGCCGGGCACCTGCGCCTGGCCGCCGAGCTTGCCTTCGGTACCGACCTCGCGCGCGACGCGCGTCACTTCGCCGGCAAACGCGTTGAGCTGGTCCACCATGGTATTGATGGTGTTCTTCAGCTCGAGGATTTCGCCCTTCACGTCGACGGTGATCTTGCGCGACAAGTCGCCGCGCGCCACCGCGGTCGTCACCTCGGCGATGTTGCGGACCTGTGTGGTGAGGTTCGCGGCCAGCAGGTTGACGTTGTCAGTGAGGTCCTTCCAGGTGCCGCCGACGCCGGGCACTACGGCCTGACCGCCCAATCGGCCTTCGGTGCCGACCTCGCGCGCGACGCGGGTCACTTCAGCCGCGAACGAACGCAGCTGCTCGACCATCGTATTGAGGGTGTCCTTGAGCAGCAGGATCTCGCCGCGGACGTCGACGGTGATCTTCTTGGAGAGGTCGCCGCCGGCAATGGCGGTTGCGACCTCGGCGATGTTGCGGACCTGCGCGGTCAGGTTGGACGCCATGAAGTTGACGTTGTCGGTGAGATCCTTCCAGGTGCCGGCGACCTCGGGCACTTCGGCTTGACCGCCGAGCTTGCCTTCGGTGCCGACTTCGCGCGCGACGCGCGTCACTTCCGAGGCGAAGGCGTTGAGCTGGTCCACCATGGTGTTGATGGTGTTCTTGAGCTCGAGAATTTCACCGCGCACGTCGACGGTGATCTTGCGGGAGAGGTCGCCGCGAGCCACCGCGGTGGTCACCTCGGCGATGTTGCGGACCTGGGCGGTCAGGTTGCCTGCCATCGAGTTCACGGAGTCGGTGGAGATCCTTCCAGGTGCCGGCCACACCGGGCACGTTGGCCTGACCACCGAGGCGGCCTTCGGTGCCGACCTCGCGCGCCACGCGCGTCACTTCGCCGGCGAAGCGGTTGAGCTGGTCGACCATGGTGTTGAGCGTTTCTTTCAACTGAAGGATTTCGCCGCGCACGTCGACGGTGATCTTGCGCGAGAGGTCGCCGCCGGCGATTGCGGTTGCCACCTCGGCGATGTTGCGGACCTGCGCGGTCAAATTGCCGGCCATCGAATTGACGGAGTCCGTCAAATCCTTCCAGGTGCCGGCGACGCCGGGCACTTCGGCTTGTCCCCCGAGCTTGCCGTCGGTGCCGACCTCGCGCGCCACGCGCGTCACTTCGCCCGCAAACGCATTGAGCTGGTCGACCATGGTGTTCAGCGTTTCCTTCAGCTGAAGGATTTCGCCCGACACGTTCACCGTGATCTTCTTCGACAGGTCGCCCTTGGCGACCGCGGTTGCGACCTCGGCGATGTTCCGGACCTGGCCGGTGAGGTTGGAGGCCATCGAGTTGACGGAGTCCGTCAAATCCTTCCACGTGCCGGCGACGCCGCGCACCTGCGCCTGGCCGCCGAGCTTGCCTTCGGTGCCGACTTCGCGCGCCACGCGGGTGACTTCGCCGGCGAAAGCGTTGAGCTGGTCCACCATGGTGTTGATGGTGTCTTTCAGCTCGGCGATTTCGCCGCGTACGTCCACCGTGATCTTCTTGGACAAGTCGCCATTGGCGACCGCGGTCGTCACATCAGCGATGTTGCGGACCTGAGAAGTCAGGTTCGACGCCATCGAGTTGACGCTCTCGGTCAAGTCTTTCCAGGTGCCGGCGACACCGAGCACGTTGGCCTGGCCGCCGAGCCGGCCTTCGGTGCCGACCTCGCGCGCCACGCGGGTCACTTCGCCCGCGAACGCGTTGAGCTGGTCCACCATGGTGTTCAGCGTTTCCTTTAGCTGAAGGATTTCGCCCGACACGTTCACGGTGATCTTTTTGGAGAGGTCGCCGCCGGCAATCGCGGTCGCGACGTCGGCGATGTTGCGGACCTGCGCGGTCAGGTTCGACGCCATGAAGTTGACGTTGTCGGTGAGGTCTTTCCAGGTGCCGGCGACGCCGGGCACCTGCGCCTGACCGCCGAGCTTGCCTTCGGTGCCGACCTCGCGCGCCACGCGCGTCACTTCGGAAGCGAACGAGTTGAGCTGGTCCACCATGGTGTTGATGGTGTCTTTCAGCTCCAGGATTTCGCCGCGCACATCGACGGTGATCTTGCGGGACAAGTCGCCGCGCGCCACGGCGGTGGTGACGTTGGCGATGTTGCGGACCTGTGCGGTCAAATTGCCGCACATCGCGTTCACGGAGTCGGTGAGGTCCTTCCAGGTGCCGGCAACGCCGGGCACGATCGCCTGTCCGCCGAGCTTGCCGTCGGTGCCGACCTCGCGCGCCACGCGCGTCACTTCGGAAGCAAACGAGCGCAGCTGGTCCACCATGGTGTTGATGGCTTCCTTGAGCTGCAGGATTTCGCCGCGCACGTCGACCGTGATCTTCTTCGAGAGGTCGCCGTTGGCGACCGCGATCGTCACCTCCGCGATGTTGCGGACCTGACCGGTCAAATTGTTGGCCATCGAGTTGACGCTCTCGGTCAGATCCTTCCAGACGCCGGTCACTTCCGGCACCTGGGCCTGGCCGCCGAGTTTGCCCTCGGTGCCGACCTCGCGCGCCACGCGCGTCACCTCCGAGGTGAACACGCTGAGCTGCTTGATCATGGTGTTGACGATGGTCGCCGACTGTAAAAATTCGCCGCCCAGCGGGCGGCCATCGACGTCGAGCTTCACGGTTTGCAAGAGGTCGCCCTGTGCCACGGCGGCGACAGCGCGGGTCACCTCGCGGGTTGGCCAGAGCAAGTCGTCGATCAGGGTGTTGACCGAGCCTTCCATGTCGGCCCAGGAGCCGGAGGCGAGGCCGAACTTGACGCGCTGACGGGTCTTGCCTTCGCGTCCCACCACCTGGCCGACGCGCTCGAGTTGCTGCGCCATGCGCTCGTTGGCCGCGATGATTTCGTTAAAAGTGTCGGCGATCTTGCCGTCGATGCCGAGATAGTCGCCGCTCATGCGCACCGAGAAGTCCCCGCTGCGCATCGCTTGCAGCGCGTGCAGCAGGTCCTGACTTGGGTCAGCTTTGCCTGCGCCGTTACGCTTGGGGACGGGACGCAGAGCCGGTGATGTGGCTCCGGAATCGAGGTCACTCATGATATTCCCCCCAGCCAGTCATAAAGGCCGAATCCACAAAGGGTCTCGGCATGAGAACGCCAGTAACCAAAGAGGATCAAGCTGGAACACGGTGATGCAGCAAATTGGAACCTGCCGGTCTGACCCGAGCAATCAAACTCGCCGCAAGGGTTTGGGTTCCAAGCAAACGTAAAAAATGTTGAACGCTCTCAACCCCGCACCAGGTTCAATTTCGGGAACCCGAAGCGGACCGTCACGATTAAGATCCCGTAACCATCTGTTGTGGAATCGGTTTTGGGGCCCACCTTGAAGGTATGAAGCAGTCGGACATTTACCGGGAAAACGCTGAAAATTGCCTGCAATTGGCCGAGCGGGCCAAGGATCAGCCGGCGTTCAAGCGCTATTGGCGCATGGCGCAGGCCTGGATCGCTCTGGCGCACGAGCAGGATTGGCTGGACGGGGAGATACCCCCGGAGAGGGAAATATCCGCTTCGGCGGCGGAATGATCTCGGGAGGCAACGCCATGGCAGTTCGACGCGCCCTGATCGGGCTTATCATCGCTTTTGCAGTGGCGTCCGGCATTGCCGCGCTGACGATGGCGCGGCAGGTGCACCACGTCTCCTCACTGCCTCAGCCCGTCACGCGAATCTAGCTACGTAGGCTTCAGTGCCCGATAAACGCCGCGCTCGAACTTTCGGTAGAGGTCGACCGCGCGCGTATCGGCGAAGGGCAGGACCTGCATCATGATGACGCCGGCGACATTCGAGGCCGGATCGATCCAGTAATAGGTGTTGTAAAGCCCCGCCCATGTCAGGCTGCCGGCCTTGCGGCCATCCTTGACGGGATCGAGGTTGATCATGTGACCGAACGCCCAGCCCAGCCGCACGCCGGGAAAGAAGTCGACATCGTTGGACAGGCCCGGGCTCGTCGTTTTCATGTGGCCACACGCGATGTCGCCGGTCTGATTGCGCGACATCAATGCCACGGTCTCGGGTTTGAGCAGTTGCACGCCATTGAGGCTGCCGCCGTTGAGCAGCGCCTGCAGCAGGGTCAGATAGTCAGGCGCAGTGGAGTAGATGCCGCCGCCGCCGGAATGCGAACGCGGCTCGTTTGCCTTCTCCAACGGCTTCGCCAGCAGGGTGCCATCCGCCTTGTGGACGTGGAGATTGGCCTCGCGGGCGCGCTGGGCGGCATTGATCTCGAATCCCGTATCCTTCATTCCCAGCGGCTGACAGATGCGAGTCCGGAAATAGCGGTCGAGCGGTTCGCCGCTCGCGATCTCCACCAGCCGTCCAACCTTGTCGATGCCGCCGCCATAGGACCATTTGCTATCGGGATCGAAGAACAGCGGCCGGCGCGGCAGGCCCTTGGTCTTGCCGGCCACCGCGTAGTAGCGCTTGGCGTTCTCGTCCCACAGCGGATAGCTGAAACCGGATGTGTGGGTCAGCAGGTTGCGCAACGTGATCGGCCGCAGCGGCGCGCGCAGTTGCGGTTGGCCCTTGGCATCGAAGCCCGTGAGCACCTGCGCGGCGCCAAGCTCGGGATCGACCTTGTCGGCGGGATCGTCGAGCGAGAGCTTGCCGCTTTCGACCAGTTGCATCGCCGCGACCGACGTCAACAGCTTCACCATCGAGGCGATGCGGAACACGGTGTCGGTCGACATCTTTGCCTGCGTGCCGAGGCAGCGCAGGCCGAACGCGCCTTCGTAAGTGACGGTGCGATCGATCGCGGCCATCGCCACCACGCCGGGTACTGCGTGGGAGCTGACTGCGCCTTGAAGGATCGAATCTGATGTCGGGATTACGCGACGACGCGGCTTGAGGTGTGGCGGCAGCCGCGGGCCGCAGCCCGCTCGTGCCGGCGAGCACCAGCGTCTGCAACAGCGCATCGCGTCGCGTCAGCCGCATGTGAGCTCGCATTGATGGTCAGGCGCCGATCGCATTCTTCTCAATGACATTGCGATAAAAGGAGACGCTTAACTTCGGAATGCGCTGCTGCGTCTCGAAATCGACGCGGTAGAGCCCGAAGCGCTTCTCGAAGCCGAAAATCCATTCGAAATTGTCCATCAGGCTCCAGAGGAAATAGCCGCGCACCGGCGCACCTTCCGCTATCGTCCGCTGCAGCTGGACCAGATAGTTGCGCAAAAACATGATGCGGTCGAGATCGTAGACCTTGCCGTCGGCGGAGATATTGTCCTCCGACGAGGTGCCGTTCTCGCTGATATAGATATTGTCGACGCCCCACACCTTCGCCACCAGACGCGGAATCCAGTAGGCGGCCTCGGGCCCGACCCGCAGCCATTCCGAGTTCATGTGAGGGAAGGATGCGGGGAAGGGCGCCACGTCGAAGCCGGGCTTGGAGTCCTTGGCCACGATATAGAACTGCGGCGCATAGATATTGACGCCGACGAAATCGGTCGGCGTGCCGATGATCTTCAATTCCGCGTCAGTGAATTTGGGGGCGTCCTTGCCCGCGTACTCCAGGAAATGATCGGTATATTTACCCTCCAGAGTGACGGCAAGAATGCCGGCATTGAGTTCGCGCGTCGCGATCTCGGTGGCTTTGATGTTCTCGGGCGTGTCGATCGCCGGCACGCAGGCTGCGATATTCTCCGCGAGGCCGACCTTGGTGCCTGCGCGCGCCTTGGCGCGAATCTCCTGAACTGCAAGTCCATGCCCGAGCACGACATTGTGCCGCGCCTGGTTGACCTCGGCAGTCGGCAGCTTGAGGCCGGGCGCATCGATGGCCCAGCCATAGCCGAAATTGAGGAAACGGCTGGGCTCGTTCAACGTGAAAAAGCTCTGCACGCGGTCGCTGAGGCGTTCGGCGACATAGCCGGCATAGGTTCCGAAGGCCTGTGAGGTCTTGCTGGATTGCCAGCCGCCGACGCGATCCTGCAGCGATTGCGGCAGGTCCCAATGGTAGAGCGTCGCGAATGGCTCGATGCCGTTGGCGAGCAGTTCGTCGATCAGGCGATTGTAGAAGTCGAGGCCTTTCGGGTTCGGCGCGCCGTCGCCGTCGGGAAAGACCCGCGGCCAGGCGATTGAGAAGCGATAGGCCTTGACGCCGAGCGCCTTGATCAGCGCGACGTCTTCCTTGTAGCGGTGGTAATGATCGTTGGCGCGGTCGGCATTGGTATGGTCGGCGATCTTGCCGGGCGTATGGCTGAAAGTGTCCCAGATCGACAGTCCGCGGCCGTCCTCATTGACGGCGCCTTCCACCTGATAGGCCGACGTCGCCGTGCCCCAGATGAAACCAGTCGGGAAACGCGCCGGGGGATGCGGATCGGTCGCGGGCGCTTGCGCCCACGCAGGCTGCGACATCATGCCGGCGCCGGAAAGGCCCGCGAGCTGCATGATTTGCCGGCGCGAGAATTTTCCGAGCATTGATATCCCCTCGGGTTGGCGTCGACCCCATCCCATTATCGTCAAGACGGATCGATTTGATAGACGGAAATCCGGTCGATCTCGAATTCGACCATCTCAGGAGATTCGCCGTCGACCACGCCGACGCCACCGAACCATTTCGAGCCCATCGCCAGATTGACGATCATGTACATGGGATCGTCATAGCCGACCGGCACCCTGATTTCGGAGACCGGCTTGCGGTCGATGAAATAGATCAGCCGGTCCTGAGTCCACAGCACCCCATAATTATGGAAGTCGTTCGATGCGCCCGCTTGCAGGAAATCGAAGCCGCAGGACTCGATCTTCTGCGTGGTCGAAATCCGCCAATGCGTCGTCATCACGAGGTCATCGGGCCGTTGCCCGCGTCCTTCCATGATGTCGATCTCCGGCGGCCAGCCGCCGTCATCGGCAAGCATCCAGAACGCCGGCCACACGCCGAGGCCGTGGGGGATCTTGGCGCGGATTTCGAAATAGCCGTGCTTCTGCGCAAATGACCCCTGGCTGGTCAAGATGCCCGACACATAGGGGTTGTCGAACAACACGGGCAAAAGCTCCGGCGGCGTGCGGCTTGCGACGATCGACAGCACGCCGTCGTGCACGCGGAAGGGATCGAGCCCGAGCGGTTGTGACGAAAGGCCGGCATAGCGGGGATCGACATAGATCTGCTGCTCGCCGTTGGGCTTGGTCTGGCGTTTCAGCTGCGAGCCCTGGCCACCCCAATATTGCGCATCGGGCCAGGCCGCGCCGCCCGCATAATGCGGCACCCAGTGCCCGCTCTTCAGCGGATGCACGTCGAAATCGTCATGGAAGGTACGATGCAGGGACACCGGTGCAAGTTGCGACGCGTCGATGGTGTCGATGCGGCGGCAGCCGTCGCCAAGCTCGTCGTGGGTCATGGACAAGGTGATCTGCAGCTGCGCGCTCCTGAGATCGTCGTCGGCAAAAGCCGGCACGGCAATGAGGCCGATCAGAACGAGAGACTTCGCCGTTGGTAGCCAGAGATTCAACAACCTGCCCATTGCAGCCATTCCGGTATTGCACGCCGCTTTACTCTAGATCAATTAGCCAAGACCGTCTTGCAACCCTGATCATCGGTCTCGCCGAAATCGTCCCGCTGATTTTGCAAAATCCGTTGCAAAATATCGTGTTTGCACGACACTTGCGCGCGATTTTGAAAGGGCAGGGTTTCATGAACCGATTTGTGATCGCGATGGCGGCTGTCGTGTTGTTGCTACCGAAAAATGCTGACGCGGCCGATCCGCAATGCGAAGGCCACAATCTGCTTCCCGCGCCGCGGCCCGAGACCAGCTGCCAGACCATTCTGGCGAAGGTCCATCCGTCGCCCGACAAGAAATTGCATGCCACCGTGTTTCCCGCCGAGATCAGCCTGGATGCGACGCCGGACATGGAGAGCCGGGTCGTGATCCGCTCGGTCGCGGGCAGCACGCTCAACTCCCACAACCATTCCTCGCCGCGCGGCGTCAACGGCTACTATGTCGACCAGGCGCAGTGGTCGCCGGATTCGCAGTTCTTCGTTTACAGCCTGGTATCGTCGGGCGGCCATTCGCCATGGTCGCATCCGACCATGGTCTATAGCGTTGCGGCCAACCGCTTCGCCAATCTCAGCGCCATGATCGACGGGCGGCCATTGCTGTCGGAGAAATTCCAGTTCGCCGCGCCTCACACGCTGACGGCAACGACCTGGAAGAAGGACGGTGCTCCCGACGATCCCGTGCCGGTCACCGTCGATCTCGCGGATGCTTTTGCAAAGCTGAAGCCGGAATAGTTCTAGAACAGCGACGCCGCGATCAAGAGGACAATGGCTTCGCCGACCTGCTCGAACGTGCCGAGCACGTCGCCGGTCTGGCCACCGATCTGCCTGATGGCGATGCGAGCGGTGATGATGCCGGCAACAGCCAGCAGCAACAGCGCTATCATCGCGCCCTTGGCACCGAAGCCGAACAGCAGGCAGAAGATTCCGATCGCGAGCGCGGCGGCGACGCATTGTCCGGGCGGGCGTCCGGCGCCGCTCGATAGCCCGTCCGCACGCGCGGGCGGCACGAGATGCATGAACGCCGTCATCCCGGCGCGTGCCGAAGCATTGGCGCAAACCAGGGCGATTGCGACATAGCGCGGCTCGGCGATGTCGGCGAGCGTGCTCCATCGCAGCAGCAGCGTGACGACGAGCGCGAGCGTGCCGAAGGTGCCGATCCGGCTGTCGCGCATGATCTCGAGCTTTTTCTCGCGGGTGTTGCCGCCGAGCCCGTCGAAGGAATCGGCGAGTCCGTCTTCATGCATCGCGCCGGTCAGCGCCATCGTCGCGGCCAACGCCAGCGCGGCAGCGGGGATCGGCGCCACATTGAGGCGGATCGCGACCCAGTAGGCCAGCGCGCCGGCGAGCCCAACCAGGATTCCCGCAACCGGAAAGGCCCAGCTCGCACGCGCCACCTCGCCGTCATTGAGGGACGCCGAGGTTCCAATCGGGAAGCGCGTGCACAGCGAAATGCCGATCCGCAAATCCGCGATCAGGCCCTTCAACGTCTCGATGGACTCGGCCATGCTACTTCACCCGAACAGGCAAACCCGCGACGACAAACTCTACTTCATCCGCGGCTGACGCAATCATCTGGTTCATGATTCCGGCTGCGTCGCGATATTGTCGCGCCAGCGCATTGTCAGGCACGATACCAAGTCCGACCTCGTTGGACACCAGCACGACCGGGCTTTTTTGCGCGCGAAGCGCGTGGGCGAGCGCTGCTGTCTCATTCGACCAGTCGCGTTGCACGTGCATGAGATTGGACAGCCACAACGTCAGGCAATCCACCAGCCGCGCACCGCCGCCGTCGGTCGCCTTGAGCGCGGGGACGAGCTCAAACGGCGTTTCGTGCTCGATCCACTCATTGCCGCGTCGCGCGCGATGTTTGGCAATGCGCTCGCGCATCTCGGCGTCGAGCGCTTCGGCGGTCGCGATGTAGACCGGCTTGCCCGCAAACGCGGTCGCGCGTGCCTCGGCGCGCATGCTCTTGCCCGATCGCGCCCCTCCGGTGATGAGGATGATAGTCATGCGGCCTTGCACTAACCATCAATCCCCGGCGAAGCAAACCGCTAAATCGTCGAACGGGGGCTTGCAATGGCGCGGCTTTCTCCCGCATCAGGGAAGGGTGGAGGGCAAGCCAGTGGGGTTTACGGGAGCGATGCTGGTGGCGATGGCGATCGATGCCGTGCTGGGTTGGCCCGGCGCGCTGTTCGCGCGCGTCGGCCATCCCGTGAGCTGGCTGGGTCGCATGATCGGCGCGCTGGATAAGCGATGGAACAGGCCGACCGACACGCCAGCGATGCGGCGCTCGGCTGGCATTGCCACTGCCCTGATCGGGATCGCGCTGGCGGCGGGCTTGGGCTGGCTCCTGCAAAAGGCGATACCATCTGACTGGCGCGCTGTTGTGCTGCTCGGTGTGCTGGCGTGGCCTCTTGTTGCGCTCCGCTCGCTCAGGGTTCATGTCGCGGATGTGCGCGACCCCCTTGCTGCAGGCGACATCATTGCCGCACGTCAAGCTGTGTCGATGATCGTCGGCCGGGATCCTACCGCGCT
>CAWCGA010000030.1:0-140743 GCA_963794775.1 uncultured Alphaproteobacteria bacterium
TCGATGATGGGCTCGCCGGCCTTCGGATAGAGATCGGGAATGATGTCCCAGCCCGGCTCGCCGCGCACGAGTATCTTGCCGCACGGGCCGGGATCGCCGATCCCGGCGCCGATCTGCCGCGACCGCCAACGCTTGTTGGCGGGCAGGTCGGCGAGGTCGGGGCGATGACCCTCGCGGGTGTGGATGATGTGATAGCCCTTGGCGCGCATCGCCGCGAGCAGGCGCTTGATCGGCTCGATCGGCGCCCGAGTCAGCGACAGATCGTAGCCCATCTTGTCGACATAGCCGCCGACGCCGCAGAAATCGGTCTGCATGTCGATGATGATGAGTGCGGTGTTCTCAGGCCGCAGATCGCCATTGTAGGGCCAGGCGTAGGGCTCGGACTTGATATAGCGTTCGGGCATGTCGGTTACCGCGTGATCGAGAGTTCGGCGGGCGCGCCGGTCAGCGTGCGCTTCGGCGAGCAGGTAATGATCATGATGGCCAGCGTCAGGATGTAGGGCGCGGCGTTGAACAGGTGATAGCCGGAGGTGACGCCGACCGATTGCAAGGCCGGTCCGAGCGCTGCCGCGCCGCCGAAGGCGAGCGAGGCCCACAGGCACAGCATCGGGTCCCAACGCGCGAAGATCACCAGCGCCACCGCGGTGATGCCCTGGCCCGAAGAAAGGCCCTCGTTCCAGCTTCCGGGATAGAACAGCGACAGGAAGGAGCCGCCGATGCCGGCAAGAAAGCCGCCGACCATGGTGGCGCGGAGCCGGATCAGCAACACCGAATGGCCCATGGCGCGCGCCGCATCCGAGCTTTCGCCGGCGGTGCGGATCAACAGGCCCCAGCGCGTGGTGCGGAACGCCCAGTAGAGAATGGGCGCGAGCGCCACGCCGATCAGGAACAGCACATTGATGCGCAGCGCCGCCTGCAGCTGCGGGATACTGCTCCACCAGCCGAAATCGATCGCGGGCAGCCTTGGTGCGGTCGGCTCGATCAGGGGTTTGCCGAGATAGAAGGCCAGCCCGGTGCCGAACAACATGAGCGCGATGCCGACGGCGACGTCGTTGACCCGCGGCAGCGAGCAGATGCCGGCATGCAGCGCGCCCAGCATCGCGCCAGTGATGCCGGCCGCAAGCACGCCGAGCCAGGGCGAGCCGGAGAGATAGGAAATGCCGTAGGCACTCATCGCGCCCATCACCAGCGTGCCTTCGAGGCCGAGATTGATGCGGCCCGACCGCTCGGTGATGCACTCCCCTAAGCTGACGAACAGGAACGGCGTGGAAACGCGGATGGCGCCGCCGAGCACGGCGAGCGGCACGGTCCAGAGGCCTATCGATCCATCCGCCATGTCAGGTCTTGCCTTTCAGGAAGCCGATGCGTCCGTACATCGCGTCGCTTGCGAGCACGAACACGAAGATGATGCCTTGCAGCACCAGCACGGAGGCATCGGGCAGGCCGAGCCGGCGCTGCAACAGCCCGCCGCTGGCGCTAATGCCACCGAGCAGCACCGCAACGGGAATGACGGCCAGCGGATTCTGCCGCGCCAGGAAGGCCACGAGAATTCCGGTGAAGCCGTAGCCGGCCGCGAGGTTTGCATTGGTGCGGCCTTGCACAGCCGCAACCTCCACCATACCGGCGAGGCCCGCGCTGGCGCCGGCGAGGAAACAGATGGTCAGGATCAGCTTGCCGACGGAGAGGCCAACGATCTTGGCGGCGCGGACATTGCCGCCGGCCACGCGCGCGGCAAAGCCGAAGGTGGTGTGATAGATCAGGATATAAGAAGCGACGGCCGCTATGAGCCCGAACACCAGACCCCAATGCACGTCGGTGCCGGGAATGTGACCCGATCATGTTGGCGGCGCCGATCTCGCGGGTCGACGGCTTGTTGAGGCTCGCGGGGTCGCGCATCGCGCCCTCGACCAGATGGTTCAGAATCGCGAGCGCGATATAGACCAGCAGCAGGCTGGAAATCGTTTCGTTCACGCCGCGATATTGCCGCAAGCCCCCCGACAGCATGATCCACAGTCCGCCGCCGACCATGCCGGCCGCGATCATCGCGAATTGCACAACGAGTGGCGGAGCCCATTGCATGGTGAGCGCAATCGAGGTTGCCGACAACGCGCCGATCAACAGCGCGCCTTCGCCGCCGATGATGACCATGCCAAGCTGCGCGGGCAGCGCCGTGCACAACGCGGTCAGGATCAGCGGCGCGGCGCGCGTCAGCGTGTTCTGCCAGGAGAACCAGGTGCCGAACGCGCCCTGGTACATGTAGAAATACAGATCGAGCGGGTTCTTGCCGAACAGCGCGACAAAAACGCCGAACACCGCGAGCGCGCCGCATAGCGCCGCGCCCGGGATCAGGATGTATTCGATGGTGGTGCCGTGACGCTGGAGAAATCCCGCGTCAGCGGCCGGCGCTGGTCCGGCCGCTTCAGCACTGTCCACCGCCTCAGCCGTCACGAAGTGGCTCCGAGCACACCCTCGACCAGATAATCCATCTTCTCGAGTTCAGGATCCTTCTGGCCGCGGTCGGTGCCACCAGCGATCACGGTCTTGCCCTTGTTGTCCACGAGCGGGCCTTTGAAGATCGCAAGACCCGTCGCGAGGAATTTTGCCTTGACCTCGTCGGCATGCTTGCGCGCCATCTCCGACACTTTCGGGCCGTAGGGCGAGACCTTGACGATCTCCTCCTGCAAGCCGCCGCGGTAGAAGTTGGGAATGCCTTCGGCAGAGGCGTTCATCTTGAGGAATTTCGGATAGAGCGCCTCCCAATTCCATTCCGCGCCGGTGAGATAGGCTTCGGGCGCGAGCGGCGACTGGTTGACGTGATAGCCGCACACCATGGCGCCGCGACGGGCGGCGTTCTCGACCATCGTCTTCGGACCGTCGACGTGACAGGTCAAAACGTCGACGCCCTGGTCAATCAAGGCGTTGGTGGCTTCGGCTTCCTTGACCGGCATCGACCAGTCGCCGGTGAAGATCACCTGCGTGGTCGCTTTGGGGTTGGCGAGCTTGGCGCCGAGCGTGAAAGCGTTGATGTTGCGCAGCACCTGCGGAATGGGCTTGGCCGCGACAAAGCCGAGCTTGCCGCTCTTGGTCGAATAACCGGCGACGATGCCGGAGATGTATTGGGCCTCGTCGATATAGCCGAAATAGCTGCCGGCGTTCTTCGGGTCCTTGTCGGTCCACAGGCCGCCGCAATGTTCGAAGCGCAGCTTCGGATATTTGTTGGCGATCTTGATCATGTGCGGGCTGTAGTAGCCGAACGAGGTCGGAAACAGCATCGTGGCGCCGTCGAGATTGATCATCAACTCCATCGTCTTCTCGCAGGCGTCGGTCTCCGCCACTTTTTCTTCTTCGACGACCTTGATGCCCGGCATCTTCTTCAGCGCGGCGGCGGCCGCCGCATGCGCCTGGTTGTAGCCGTAGTCGTCGCGCGATCCGACATAGATGAAGCCGATCGTGGTGTCCGCGGCCGCTGCCTCGCGAACGCCAAGGGCCGAGCCGAGTGTCAGCGCCGCGCTACCCTGCAACAGGCGCCGTCGTGAAATCCTGCCAAAATCCATTGCTTGCTCCCTGCGGCAGCGTTCGCCGCCCGCTCGTCGCTCCGCCGTTTTGGCGAAGCCCCGGGACGGGATGTCGCAAGCTTCGTGCCAGAGCATTCTGGGTGAGCAAGAGATTGTAAGCTTATGATCTAGCGATGTTATTATTGATTTATGCCATGGGCGGATTCTTGTGCATAGATTCCATGTGACTAAAATATCGGCAGCATTTTCGCATTGTATGCAAGCGAGTTGAGCATCAGGCGGGGCGCAAACGGCTGCTCAGATCATGCGAGGCGGTCTGCAAGACCACCGGTCAGTGTCGTAGCGATCCGTGTTTCGATTACTTCACGCCCGCCAGCTTCACGGGCACATGCGGCGACGAGGAGATGACGCGCGGGCTGCCATCGGCGTGGGTCTGCTGCGACTTGATCAGCGCTTCCAGGTACAGAAAGAACTTCTCGGCCAACATGGTGAGGCCCTCTCCAATAAATCAGGCAATGCCGAAGAGACGCTGCTTGCGCATCTCGGTTAGACGAGCCCAGCAATAATACCGGTACGCGAGAGTAAGGATCGTCCACATGATCAACTCCATTGTTGATCAGTGAGGGCGAGGCTGCACCGGTTCTGTTTCCGCCTGTCTTCGCCGGCGGGCCAAAATGGCTTCGCGGGAAAGCTCGAAAATGTCGTCGGAACGGTCGCCCGCGAAACCGCTTCACGGACGCGCGAGCGCGGTTAATTACGTCAGATTGAATGACATTTGGTCGGCGTCGAACGCCGTTGGATGGTCAGAGCCAAAGCGCGGAAGCCCGGGGCTGGACCGGCTTCCGTAAGAGCCAGGCTCAGACGAAGGCGAAAGCCAGAAGGCTGGAGCAGAGCAGGGCGACGCCACCTGCAGTCAAGGCAAGGAAGCCGTCGGAAACGAGATCTCGATTTCGCATGACACACCCTCCGACTCTCATGCTGTTCCGAATTGATTAAAGCTTTCGGAACGAGCGACTTTGAACGAAGCGATACACGCTTCCACCCTCGGGCTTACGCCCGCGAGCGGATACCCTCGAACGCATGGGCTAGGAAGATTCCGGCACCGAGCAGTCCCATCATCGCGGTCATTGTCTCGAACATTGCAAACTTCCCTTGGCACCCCTAGCGCATGTGCAGAAAACGGTGGCGGGCTTGCACAGTCAAAAACATTTCGGGGCGCGCCCGTACAATGCGGGAAGACCGAGGCTTCTCGGCAACAGGTGTGTCAAATGGGGCCAGCGAAACCGCTGCTTTCGCCCGCAAATCCACGGGAAGCGCGCGTAACCATTGGTTCACCACGGAACTGCTCTCCCCATTTCCGCCGCGTTCCAGTTGCGATATCTTCACCAGTAGATGCGGAGGTGGGCCGTATCATGTGTGAGATGCCGGTGACGCCCCGGAATGGGCCCGTCACCGGTGCAATGGTAATTGGGGCGAATGGGGATTCGTCGCGCAGATTCGGCGGCTCGGGCGGCGCGTTGCGCGGCTGCCGTGGTCCTGTGCCTTGCGCTCGCCAATTGCGCCTCATCAGGAAAATTCGCCGGCCGGGTCGACCCGAAATACGGGGTATCCTCGAGTCCTCGCGTCGTGGCTTACGGCGATCCCGTGCCCAAGGGCGGCGGCACCTATCGGGTCGGCAAGCCCTACACAGTGGGCGGCCGGATGTATGTTCCTGAAGAGGACGTCAACTACCGCGAGGAGGGCATGGCCTCCTGGTACGGCGACGATTTCCACGGCCGGCTGACCGCCAATGGCGAGGTGTTCGACATGGGGTCGCTGACCGCAGCCCATCCGACCCTGCCGATGCCCTGCTATGCGCGGGTGACCAACCTTTCCAACGGCAAATCGCTGATCGTGCGAGTCAATGACCGCGGGCCCTATCACGGCAACCGCCTCATCGATGTCTCGAACAAAGCCGCCGAACTGCTTGAGTTCAAAGGCAATGGCGTGGCCCGGGTCCGCGTCGAATATGTCGCTCGCGCCCCTCTGGAGGGGTCCGACGACCGCCAACTGGTCGCAACGCTGCGCACAGGCACGCCGGCGCCGGCACCGTCGCTGGTCCGGGTTGCTTCGGCCCATCCGTTCGTGCCGCAGGGCAGCCGCCCAATCCGGGGCGACATCCCGATGCCGGAGGGACGGCCCTATAGCTTGGGCAATACCTCGGCCGATTACGCCTCGCTCAACGCCACCTCGGAAATGTCGGCCTCCAGCCGATCGCGCGGTCGCGCGGTCGATAATCCCCGCGAGGTCTCCTACGAGAACGACGACCGCTACGTGACGGCCTACCGGCCGTCGCCGGCCTATGCGCCGGTCGATCCGCGCGGCCCAAGCGAGATCCTCAGCGGTCGCGGGCTGTATTAGCTCGCGCCGTTCTTCTTCAGAAAATCGATAAGCGCGGCGTTGACCTCGTCCGGGCGCTCCTGCTGCACCCAGTGGCCTGCGCCCTCGATGATCAGTCGACCTTTGAGGTTCGGCAGCACCACTTCGAGCTCGTTGACGCGCTTGCTGCCGATCAGCCCAGTGATGACGGCGTCCTTTGAGCCCGCGATGAACAGCGACGGCTGATGGATCTGCGCGCCGTGCCACGGCGCGGTCATCTCCCAATTGCGATCAATGTTGCGGTACCAGTTCAGCCCGCCGCGGAAGCCGCACTTCCTGTAGGCCTCGACGAACACGGCGATGTCGGCCTCTGTCACCCAGGATGGCAGCGGACCATCGCCCTTGCTGTCGCCGAGAAAGCCTTTGCCCGGCTTGATGAAGGTGTGCTCCGCCGGATCGGCGAAGCCGCGCGGACCCAGCAGCGTGCGGAAGGTACGGACAAGGTCGCCTTCGAACTCGGCCTCGGCAACGCCGGGTGTCTGGAAATATTGCCAGTAGAAATTGGTGATGCCGTTTTTCCTGAGCATGTCGAGCGGACGGCCCGGTCCGCGGGACGGCGGCGGCACGCTGAGGCCGGCCACGGCGGTGAACATGTCCGGCCGAAACGTCGCGGCAAACCAGGCCACCGGCGCGCCCCAGTCATGACCGATGATGACGGCCGTCTTTTCGCCGAGCGCCTGCACGAGGCCGACGATGTCGCCGACGGTGTCGAAGATGCTGTAGGCAGAGATATCCTGCGGCGCGCTGGTGCCGCCATAGCCGCGCATGTCGGGTGCAACCACGTGGAAACCGGCGGCGGCCAACGCCGGAATCTGGTGCCGCCACGTATAAGACAGTTCGGGCCAGCCGTGGCACAGCACGACCAAGGGCCCTTTGCCTTCCTCGCGCACGAAAAGCTCGATGCCGTTGGCTGCGATGGTACGCGTGGATGACATCGTTTTTCCGCCCCGTTTTTCCCGCCTGATGGGGATAGGATAGGGGCCTTCACAAGCCCCTGCAATGATCAGGGAATGCGCGCAAAACCTGTGTTGTTTGCGCCACTTGCAGCTGTTAGAACGCGTTTCTCTCTTGGGCATCCGAATGGTCCGCAACACCTCAAATGTCAGCAGGAAACTGGCCCTCCGCGGCCTGATTGCGGCTGCCGTGGCCGCGGCGGTCGGATGGAGTGGCGTGCTCTACGCCGCCAACCAGAGTGTCCAGGGCGCCAAGAAACCTGACGAGCTCGCATTTGACGGCGACGCCCCGACCGCGATCCTGATCGAGGGGTCCAGCGGCAGCGTGCTGTTCGAGAAGAACGCCGACGAGCTGCGCGCGCCCTCCAGCATGATGAAGCTGATGACGGCGGAAGTCGTTTTCCACGCGTTGCAGGAAGGCAAGATCAAGCTGACTGACGAATTCAGGATCAGCGAGAATGCGTGGCGACGGGGCGGGGCGCCCTCGGGCGGCTCGACCATGTTCGCAGCGATCAACAGCAAGGTCGCGATCGACGATCTCCTGCATGGCGCGATCATCCAAAGCGGCAACGATGCCTGCATCGCGCTCGCCGAAGGCATCGCCGGCAACGAACGCATTTTTGCCAATGACTACATGACCAAGCGGGCGCGCGAGCTTGGCCTTTCGAAATCGACCTTCGGCAACTCCAACGGTTTGCCCGATCCGACCAACAAGATGACGGTGCGCGAGCTGTCGATGCTGGCACGCCACATCATTCTGGACTTTCCGGAATACTACAAACTGTTCGGCGAGAAGGAGTTCACCTGGAACAAGATCAGGCAGCCGAACCGCAATCCGCTGCTGAATTCGATGGAAGGCGCCGACGGGCTGAAGACCGGCTACACCAAGGAAGGCGGCTACGGCATGGTTGGCTCCGCCGTGCGCAACGGCACGCGGCTGATCGTGGTCATCAACGGGCTCGAGGATCCCGATGATCGCGCGTCCGAAGCCAAGAAGATGCTGGAATGGGGCTATCGCAATTTCGAGACCAAGACGCTGTTCGCGGCCGATGCGCCGCTCGGCTCCGTCCGCGTGTTCGGCGGCGAAAGCCGCTCGGTCAAGGTGACCAGCCCGCAACCGGTCAAGGTGATGGTCGCCAAGCAGGGCAATGACAAGCTGATCGCGCGCCTCGTCTATAGCGGCCCGATCCGCGCGCCGGTCACCGCCGGTCAGAAGGTCGGCGTGGTCAGGGTCTGGCGCGGCGGCAATGTCGCGATGGAACAGCCGGTTTATGCCGTCGATGCCGTCGGCCCGGGGTCGACCATGCGGCGCGCGATGGATGGCGCCCAGGAGCTTGTGATCGGCATGTTCCGCGCCAGCGCCGAGAAGCTCTGACATGGGCGATGCAGCGGCCAAACGCGCGCCCGGACGCGGGCGGTTCGTCTCCTTCGAGGGCGGCGAAGGAAGCGGAAAATCGACCCAGATCAAGAAGTTGGCGGAGCGTCTTGAAGCGGCGAAGCTGCGCGCGATCCTGACCCGCGAGCCCGGCGGGTCGCCGGGCGCCGAGGTGATCCGGCATCTCTTGCTCTCGGGCATGGGCAAGCTCCTGGGCGCCGAAGCCGAGACCTTGCTGTTTGCCGCCGCGCGCGACGACCATGTCCGCACCGTGATCCAGCCGGCGTTGGCGCAGGGCACCTGGGTGCTCTGCGACCGCTTCTCGGATTCCACCCGCGCCTATCAGGGCAAGGTCGGCCATGTGCAGCCGGGCATTCTCAATGCGATGGAACGCGTCACCATCGGCGATCTGAAGCCTGATCTCACCATAATCCTCGACGTATCAGTCGAAGTCGGCATGAAGCGCGCGGCCGCACGGCGCGGCGGTGCTGCGCCCGATCGTTTCGAGTCCGAAGACCTGAAATTCCACCAGGATTTGCGCGACGCCTTTCGCGAGATCGCCGCCGCCGAGCCCGCGCGTTGCGTAATGATAGATGCCAGCGGCGATGCCAACACCGTGGCCGCTGATGTGTGGACCGCGCTACGCGACCGCTTCTTTTCCACGGCAGCCAGCCCGGCATGAGCCCGCGCAAGGCCGAGGCCGAAATCAGCGTCCCGCACCCGCGCGAGACGTCCGAGCTATTCGGCCACAGCGACGCCGAGACGGCGTTGCTCAGTGCCTACAAGAGTGGGCGCATTCCGCATGCGTGGCTGATCGGCGGTGGGCAGGGCATCGGCAAGGCGACGCTGGCGTATCGCATGGCGCGCTTCGTGCTGACCCATCGCGATCCGCTTGCCGCAAGCGTGCAGCGCGCAGAGACGCTCGCGCTAGACCCTGACGGCGCGGTGGCGCGGCATGTCGCATCCGGCTCGCATGGCGGCCTGCTGACGCTCGAGCGCACGCTCAACGACAAGGGCGTGATGCGTACCGTGATCTCCGTGGACCAAACCCGCGAGACCATCTCCTTCTTCGGCTCGACGGCGGCGGTCGAGGGCTGGCGGGTCTGCATCGTCGACACCGTCGACGAGCTCAATCCGAATGCGGCCAATGCGCTGCTGAAGGTGCTGGAGGAGCCGCCGCAGCAATCGCTGTTCCTCTTGATCAGCCACGCGCCGGCACGGGTGCTGCCGACGATCCTGTCACGCTGCCGCAAGCTGATGCTGCGGCCGCTCGCGACCGAGGATGTGATCCGCGCAGCATCGCAGGCTGCCGGTATCGCGGCCGACGACCCCGCGCTCAGCGAGGCTGCCGCTGCCTCCGAAGGCAGCGTGGCGCGCGCGCTGACGCTGCTGGGCGGCGATACGCTGAAACTGCAGCAGCGCACCGCTGCGATGCTGGCGGGCCTGCCGCGCGTCGATCCCAGAGAACTGCACGCGCTGGGCGAAGCGCTCGGCACCAGCGACCGGGTGGCGCTCTCGGCCTTTGTCGACAGCGTCGACCGGTGGATGGCGGAACGGCTGCGCGGCGCCAACGCCAATGCGAACCTGCCCCGCCTTGCACGGCTGGCGGAGGTATGGGAAAAGATCGCCCGCGCCGCGCGCGACACCCAGGATTACAATCTGGAACGAAAACCGCTGGTTTTCTCGGTGTTCTCGATGCTTGCGGACGCGACGCGGTAGCGTCTCCTGGAATCTCCGATTCCCGAAAACCTCGTTCACGCCGACTTGAAGGATTCCACCGTGGCCAAGCAGTCGAAGAAAAAGAAGGCCGCAAAGCGGGGCAAGGCTGCGCCGACCAAAAAGCGCGCCGTGAAGAAGGCCAAAAAGATCGCAAAGAAGGCTGCGAAGAAATCCGCGAAGAAGCCTGCGAAGAAGGTCGCCAGGAAAGCCGCGAAGAAGATTGCCAAAAAGCCGTCGAAAGCCGCTGCGAAACCGACGGCGCCCAAAACGAAGCCGCCGGCAGCCAAGCCGGTCAAAAAGCCGGCCGCAGCCAAACCCGCGGCCCCGCGCAACAACCTTTTCTACATCACGACTGCGATCGCCTATCCCAACGGCCAGCCGCATATCGGTCACGCCTATGAGGCGATCGCGACCGACGCGCTGGCGCGCTTCCAGCGTCTCGAGGGCAAGGACGTGTTCTTCCTGACCGGCACCGACGAGCACGGCTTGAAGATGGTGCAGACCGCGCAGGCGGAAGGTCTGAGCGTTCAGGACCTCGCGGCGCGCAACGCCGGCCGTTTCAAGGCGATGGACGAGCGTCTCAACGTGTCTTTCGACCGCTACATCCGCACCACCGAAGCGCAGCATCATCGTTCCAGCCAGATGATCTGGAACCGGATGCAGCAAAATGGCGACATCTATATCGACACCTATGCCGGCTGGTATTCGGTGCGCGACGAGGCCTACTACGCCGAGGACGAAACCACTGTCGGCGAGGACAATGTTCGCCGCGGCGGGCAGGGCACGCCGGTCGAATGGGTGGAAGAGAAGACCTATTTCTTCCGCCTGTCGGCCTATCAGGACCGGCTGCTCGCACTTTACGAGAGCCAGCCCGATTTCATCGGGCCGGATGCGCGCCGCAACGAGGTCACAAGCTTCGTCAAACGCGGCCTGAAGGATCTCTCGATCTCGCGCACCACCTTCGACTGGGGCGTGAAGGTGCCCAACGACCCCGAACACGTCATGTATGTCTGGGTCGACGCGCTCACCAATTACATCACCGGCGTCGGCTTCCCCGACGAGTTTGATGCGAACTGGCGCTTCTGGCCGGCCGATCTGCATATCATCGGCAAGGACATCATCCGCTTCCATGCGGTGTACTGGCCGGCATTCCTGATGTCGGCGGGCATTCCCGTGCAGAAGCGGGTCTATGCCCACGGCTTCCTGTTCAACAAGGGCGAGAAGATGTCGAAGTCGGTCGGCAATGTCGTCGACCCCTTCAATCTCGCCGACCAGTACGGCGTCGACCAGATCCGCTACTTCTTCCTGCGCGAGGTCGCGTTTGGCCAGGACGGCAGCTACAACCACGAGGCCATCGTGGCGCGCATCAATGCCGATCTCGCCAATGGTCTCGGCAATCTCGCGCAACGTTCGCTGTCGATGATCGCAAAGCAACTCGGCGGCGTGCTGCCGACACCCGGTGATTTCACCGATAACGACAAGGCGATCCTGGCGCATGCCGACGGGATGATCGCGCTCGCGCGCGAGGCGATGGCGAGCCAGCAGATCCACCAATGGCTCAATGCGGTCTGGGAGGTCGTGGCAGAGGGCGACCGCTATTTCGCGGGCGAGGCGCCGTGGGCGCTGGCCAAGACCGATCCGGCCCGCCAAGGCACGGTGCTCTATGTCACAACAGAAGTGGTGCGGCAGATCGCGATCCTGACCCAGCCGGTGATGCCGGCAGCCTCAGCCAAGCTGCTCGACAGCCTTGGCATCGGCGAGGGCGCGGCGCGGATGTTCTCCGCGCTTGGCGGCAAGACGCGCATTGCGCCCGGCACCACGCTGCCTGCGCCGGTCGGCGTGTTCCCGCGCTATGTCGAGCCGGCGGCCTAAGACGTCATGCTCGTCGACAGCCACTGCCATCTGGACTTTCCGGACTTTGCCGATGACCTCGACGGCATCGTCGCGCGAGCGGCGGCGGCCGGCGTCGGACGCATCATCACGATCTCGACGCGGGTGAAGCGGCTTGGCGGATTGCTCGAGATCGCCGAGCGCTTTCCCAACGTCTATTGCTCGGTCGGCACGCATCCGCATCACGCCGATGAGGAAGACGGTATTGCTCCGGACGAGCTGATCGCACTCACCAAGCACCCGAAGGTCGTCGCGCTCGGCGAAGCCGGGCTCGACTATTTCTACGACAATGGTTCGCCGCAAGCGCAGGCGCGCGGTTTTCGCGCCCATATCGCCGCTGCGCGCGCGACGGGCCTGCCGCTTGTAATCCATACGCGCGACGCCGATGACGACTGCAAACGCATCCTGGAGGAGGAGGTTGCGCGCGGACCTTTCCGCGCCGTGCTGCATTGCTACACGGGGGGACGGGAGCTAGCGATGCGCGCGATCGAATTGGGTCTGTCGATTTCCTTCACGGGCATCCTGACCTTCAAGAAGTCGGACGCACTTCGCGCGCTCGCCGCCGAATTGCCGGCCGACCGCATCATGGTCGAGACCGATGCGCCGTATCTGGCGCCCGGCAAGTTCCGGGGCAAGCGCAACGAGCCGGCCTATGTCGTGGAGGTCGCCAGGGTGCTGGCGGAGACCCGTGGCGTCAGTTTGGAAGATATCTCGCGGCAAACCACCGAGAATTTCTTCCGCTTCTTCTCCAAAGTGCCGGCGTCTGTCGCCGCATGACGCTGACCCTGACAATCCTCGGCTGCGGCTCCTCCGCCGGCGTTCCCCGTCCCGCGCTCGGCTGGGGCAAATGCGACCCGAACAACCCGAAGAATCGCCGTCGCCGTTGCTCGCTGCTGGTCGAACGGCGGTCGGAGAAGGGCGTGACGCGCATCGTGATCGACACCTCGCCCGACCTGCGCGAGCAGTTGATCGATGCTGAGGTCGATCATATCGACGCGGTCTTTCTGACCCATGAGCATGCCGACCAGACCCATGGCATCGACGATCTGCGCTCGGTGGTGCTGCACCAGCGCCGGCGCATTCCCGTCTATTTCAATGCGTCGACCGCAAAAGACATCATGACGCGCTTCGGCTACGTGTTCGAAACGCCGCCCGGCAGCGACTATCCGCCGATCCTGGATCGCCATGCGATCGAGGCAGGCGAGAGCAAGACGATCGAAGGCCCGGGCGGGCCGGTGACGCTGCAGGCCTTCACCATGCAGCACGGCAATATCCCTGCGCTCGGCTATCGCATCGCGGGTGCGGCCTATGCGCCCGATGTCAGCGACATCCCGCGCGAGAGTTTTGGCGCGATCGAAAACCTCGATCTCTGGATCATCGACGGCTTGCGCTATGCGCCGCATCCAAGCCACTTCAGCGTCAGCGACGCCTTGCGATGGATCGAACGCTTCAAGCCGAAGCGATCGGTCATAACAAACATGCATTCCGATCTCGACTACGAGGAGGTGCAGCAACACCTGCCCGAGGGTGTGATCCCCGCTTACGATGGAATGCGTCTGACGCTGCAAGAATAGTCTGGAGGAGTTCCGATGATCGGATTGTTCTTTGAAGTCCAGACCAAACCGGGCCATCGCGATCAGTACCTGGAGCTTGCCGCATCGCTGCGGCCCGGGCTCGACGCCAACGGCGGCTGCCTGTTCATCGATCGCTTCCAGAGCTTGTCGCGGGAGCACGTGCTGCTGTCCTACCAGATCTGGCAGGACGAGGGCGCGCTCACGGCATGGCGCGTGAACGGAAAGCACCATCGCGTGCAGGAAATCGGGCGGGAAGCGGTGTTCTCGGACTATCGTATCCGCATTGCGCAAGTAATCCACGAGACGAAGCCGCAACAGCCGGTGTGGCAGCCGGAGCGCCGCACGCCCTACAACGATCCGTCACGGCGCGCGCCGACTTATGTGTTGGCCACGGAATCAAAGAGCGACAACCTTCCGGTGAAAACCGAATGGCGCCGCGACGCCTTCACCAGCGTCTATCGCGACGGGCAGTTTGCGCATCTCGTCGACGTACCGGACCCGCAAACCGGCATCGCGTTTGGTCAGCGGTTGTTCGCGGATGCGACGACCGAATATGTCCGTATCTTCGAGGTCATGCGCGACTACACCATGCATGACCGGACCGAAGCCCCGCAATATTACCCGCCGGTGGTGCGCAGCTCGGCGTGACCGGCCGCGCCTCTTGTGCGCCGGCATGATGTGGGACAGGCTGCGGGTCGTGTCGTTCTCGTGAGCAGTCACATGCCGCTTCTTCATTTAGCTTTGCTCGTCATCCTTGCGCTTCTCTGCGCGACTGCCCGCGCCGAAGATCGCATTCCGGCGCCGACGCGCGCGACCCATCCGATGGAAGCCTTGACGGCAGACGAGATTACGGCCGCGACAAAAATCCTCCGAGACGCCGGCAAGCTTGGCGATACCTCACTTGTGGTCTCCATGACCCTTGAAGAGCCGTCCAAGGCCGAAGTGCGCGGCTGGCTGAAAGGCGAGGCGTTTTCCCGCCATGCCTTCGCCGTCGTGTTAACCGACGGCAAACTCGGCGAGGCCACCATCAACCTCGACGCACGGACGCTTGCCTCCTGGAATGTCATCGAGAACCGTCAGGCCGCGATCACGATCGATGAGATCATCGCGGTCGGCAGCATCCTGCAGGCGGATGAACGCTGGCGCGCGGGAATGGCCAAGCGCGGCATCACCCAGTTCGAGAACATCATGTGCTTTCCATTCTCGACCGGCACGCTGCTCGACTCTGAGCTGGCTGGGCGGCGTCTGCTCAATTCGTCCTGCGTCGATCGCGCAGGCGCCGGCAATAACATCTGGGGCAAGCCGATCGAGAACCTCATGGCGACCGTCGATCTCACCACGCGGAAAGTGGTTGATATCATCGACCTCGGCGTCCTGCCGCTCCCGCCGGACACGCCAAGCCATGCCTGGAAGAACTCCGGGCAGGCTCGCCCCGTGACCAAGCCGGTCGAGATCGCTTCACCGCAGGGCTCGAACATCTCGGTTACCGGCGGAGAGGTGCGCTGGGACAACTGGTCGTTCCATGTCCGCCTCGATCCGAGGCTCGGCGCGGTGCTGTCGCTGATCCGTTACGACGACCACGGCAGCGCGCGCGAGATCGCCTATCAGCTGTCGGCCAGCGAGATGTTCGTGCCCTACATGGATCCGGCGCCGACCTGGTCGTTCCGCGGTTACATGGATATCGGCGAGTACGGTTTTGGCGTGCTCGCAACCCGGCTTCGGTGGGGTCAGGACTGCCCAACCGGGGCATCCTTTCTCGATGTCACCATCGCCGACACCAAGGGTGCGCCACTCGGCCTGCAAGGCGTCGTCTGCATCTTCGAACGCGCCTCCGGCGATCCCCTGTGGCGGCATGACGAGGCGGTCAATCAAACCTACGAAGCACGCCCGAATACCGAGCTCGTGGTGCGGATGGCGCCGGTCGTCGGCAATTACGACTATCTCGTCGACTACGTGTTCGACCGTGCCGGCGACATCGATGTTCGGCTCGGCGCCTACGGCATCGACGAGACCAAGGGCGTGGCATCCTCGACGCTGTCGGATCCGACGGCAGCGGCCGACACCGCCTATGGCACCTTGATCGGCAAGCGGCTCGTCGCCGTCAACCACGACCACTACATGGCATTCCGCATCGATATGGACGTCGACGGCACAGCCAACCGCTTTGTCGAGGATCGCATCGTGCCTAAGCGGATCTCCGAGAGCGGGCCGCGACGGAGCCTGTGGCAGGTCGAGAGTCGCACTGTCGCGATCGAGGGCCCCGTGACGACGCCGATCAACGCGGCGCAATTCCGCGTCGAAAGCACGACCCGAAAGAATGCGCAGGGCTATCCGACCGGCTATCAGCTGATGCCCGGACATACCGAGAGCTCGATCCTCGCGCCCGACGATCCCACCCAGATCCGCGCCGGCTTTTCGGCCTACACGATGTGGTCGAGCGCCTATGCGCCGCATGAATTGTTCGCGGCCGGCGCCTATCCCAACGAGAATCCCGATGTCGACGGCTTGCCGAAATGGGTGGCCGCGAAGCGCCCGATCGACGGAGGCGACCTCGTGCTCTGGTACACGGTCGGGTTCCGCCACGTCCCGCGCGCGGAAGACTGGCCGGCGATGCCCGGCCTCTGGCATGGCTTTCGCTTGCGGCCGTTCAACTTCTTCGACCGCAGTCCGGCGCTTGACGTACCGCCGGTGCAGGCGGCGGCGAATTGAGAGCGATCAACATCGCTCTCGTCGTTGCGATCCTCGCGATCGCACCGTGCCCACGCGCGCTTGCCGATCACACGCCTGCAGCGACGTTGCTGTATCTCGACCAACAGGGATGGGAGCAGGCGAGCGGCGAGGCGAAGACCGCGCTCGCCGCCGACTTCATGCGGGTGTTCTGCGGAAATCCAGCCATGCCCGCCACCGACCTCGTCAATTGCCTCGATCGTAGCCGAGACGCCGGCTCGATCTTCACGCGTGCCATGGCTTGCGCTGCCGCCGCGCCGGCCTCTCGATGAAACCTGCGACAAATCGCCGTCGCGCCATCCTTTAGTTTTAATCGCACCGCAGCATCCCACCTTGTTCGGTGACAGCGCCGCGACTGCGGCGTAGGCTCTCCACAAAACAAGAAAATGACATATCAGGGGAGGGAACCGTGGACGCCACGATCCAACGCTCGGCCATGCGCAAGGTCTATATGCGCCTGCTGCCCTTTGCGATGCTCTGTTACATTCTCGCCTATATCGACCGCATTAATGTCAGCTTCGCCGGTCTCACGATGCGCGGCGACCTCGGCCTGTCGTCCGGTGACTTCGGCTTTGCGGTCGGCACATTCTACTGGGGCTACTTCATCTTCGAAGTGCCGAGCAACGTCATCCTGCAAAAGATCGGGGCACGGATCTGGATCGCCCGGATCATGATCACCTGGGGCATCCTGGCCGGCCTCACCGCGATGGTGACGGGTATGACGAGCTTCTCGGCCGTTCGTTTCCTGCTCGGCGTCGCCGAGGCCGGATTCTTCCCGGGCATCATCCTCTATTTCACCTACTGGTTCCCCGCCAATCATCACGCGCGGATCGTGTCGGGTTTTCTGGTCGGACTGCCGGTTGCGGTCGCACTGGGCTCGCCGATCTCCACCGGCCTGCTCTACCTCGACGGCCTGTTCGGATTGCACGGCTGGCAGATTATGTATATCGCCGAGGCCGCCCCAACCGTCGTCCTCGGTGTCATCACCTATTTCGTTCTCACCGACAAACCGGAACAGGCGAAATTTCTCACCGAGGAGGAGCGCAACTGGCTGGTCAACACCATCGCCAGCGAACGCCGCGCCACCGAGGCGGTACGCCGCTATACGCTGTGGGAAGCCCTGTACAATCCGAAAGTGCTACTGCTCGCGTTGAACTATCTCGGCATCGTCACCGCCAGCCTCGGCATGCTGTTCTTCATTCCGCAAATCATCAAGTCGCTCGGCAACTACAGCATCATGACGGTGGGCTGGCTCACCATGATCCCCTATATCTGCGGCGGCATCGCCATGGTGATATGGGGACGCGTCTCCGATCGCATGGATGAGCGGCGCTGGAATCTGTTCTTCGGCTGCGTGTTCTCCACCATCGGCCTGATCATCGCCGGCATGACGATGGGAACGTGGTGGGCGCTGGTCGGCATGTCGATTGCCGCGATGGGCTTCTACGGCTCCAAGGGTCCGTTCTTCGCGATGCCGCCGATGTTCCTGACCGGTCCGGCGCTGGCGGCCGGCATCGCCTGGATCAATTCCATCGGCAATCTCGGCGGCTTCTTCGGGCCCTGGTATGTCGGCGTCATGAAGGACTGGACAGGCAGCTATGCCGGCGGGCTGTACGGACTCGCACTGCTCGGCTTCATCGCCGCAGCCGTGTGCGCGTTCTTCCTGCACATCCCGAAGCCAGGGGAGGCGGAGGCGAAGGCGGTCGCGGCGCCGGCGGAGTAACACCGTTATTCAGGTTTAAAGCTCCGAAACTGCCACAAGGCAGTCGCGAGCAGCAGAATGGCCAGCAGCGCATAGCTGCTGGCGTAACCGATCTGGGCAACGCCGACGATGCCGAAGAAAGCGCCTGCGGCGAGGCCGACGTCGGTCCATGTCGCATAGGAGGCGAGGGCGGCGATACGATCGGTCGACTTCTCGGCTGCAAGCACGGGACCCGCGGTGCCCAGCAACGCGCGCGCCAAAATCACGACGATCGTCCCTGCTTTGACGTAACCGCCGGCGATCACGGCGAAGCCGGCGGCGATCGCAAGCGTGCAGGGCAGCAGCAATCGATGAGCTCCCAGCCGATCGGTCAACGGACCGCTGAACAGCGCCAGCACGATGGCGCTCAGGCGCTGCAGCGCCAGCAGAAGTCCCGCGCCAATGATCGCCGATGTTACCGGCATGAATTCGGCGAGCAGCACCGAGATGGTCGCCCCCACCACGCCGTCAGCGCCAAACGAGATGATGAAGAACAGGGCGTTCAGCGGTGTCAGCGTCCAGCGCCGGACGGCGTTTGCATCGCTCGCATCGGCACGCAGCGGCGGCAGGAGAAAGGCGAGGGGGATCGTGACCAGGCCTATCAGTCCATAGAGCACGAACATCCGGTGCGGGCCGATGGCGATGCAAAGCGGGCCGACCGCGACCAGCGCGGCAAAGGCGCCGACACTGCTGATCGCGCGCGCGATGCCGATCCGCACGCCCGCGCCCGTTCCATCCCCATAGGCATAGGCGGTCATGGTCAGGTTGATGATGCCCCATGCCGCGCCCCACAGCATCCGCGCGATGAAGAGCAGCACGAAGCCGCTCAGCAGGCCGTAGACGAGTGTCGAGACCGCGCCTGCGGCACACGCCGCCGCGGTCAGCACATTCGAGCCATAGGTCCGCGCCAGCGGACCAACCCATCCATAGCCGAAAATGCGAACCACGCGATTGACCGACAGCAGCACGCCGACCATCAACGCATCGCAGCCGAACGCCTGCGCATACAGCGGAAGCACGACGTAGATGACGGCATCGCCGAACCAGATGAGGCCCAGACATGCAGCCGAGACAACCGTGCTTCGATAGCCCTGATGCGCTGGTTCCGTCACCACACCCAATAACCTCGTCATTGCGAGGAGCGATAGCGACGAAGCAATCCATTTACCCGCTTGTGGAGAGATGGATTGCTTCGCTCCGCTCGCAATGACGGCTACTTCCTCTCCGCCGCTTCGCCGCCAACGATAGCCGAACCCGTCCCGCTGCAGCCATCCGCGCCATAGCGGATGAACTTCTGCACGCGCTTTCCGGTGTCGACCTCGGCGGTGTAGATGTTGCCTTTGCTGTCGAGGCTGACCTGATGCAGCCAGTGGAAATCGCCGGCCATGCGGCCGCCGCGGCCGAGACGACCGAGCTGCTCGAGATTGTCGCGGCCCATGATGTAGATGGTCTCATTATTGAGATCGCCGACGTAGAGGCAGCTTTGCGCCTTGTCGCGGTGAGAAATTCACCGAGACCGAAGTCCCCGACAGCACCGGCAATGTGAGCGTTTTCTCGCTTATGAAACGCTCCGCGACGAAGCCGCATTTGCCGGCTTCGCCATTGGGGTTGCTGCAGTCCTTGCCAAGCGCGGGATCCTTACCGTCGAACACCTGAATGCGGTCATTGCCACGGTCGCAGACGTAGATCTTGCCGTCGTCGGCGATCTTCACGCAGTGCACGGGGTTACGGAAGAACGCCGGCTTCCGCTCACCCTTGACCCACGCTTGCGGCCAAGGGCTGGCGGCAGCGGCCGCAGCATCGTCGACCGGGTTGTTACCGTAGGCGCCGAAGTGACCGATGTATTTACCTGTATCGGCATCGACGATCAGGACCCGTCGATTGCCATATCCGTCCGCGACGTAGAGCCGATTAGTCTTGGGATCGACCACCATATCCGCAGGCTGATAGAGCAGGGGCGTCCCGTTCACACCGCCGTCCCGATTGTTACTGTCGGGACCGGCAGGCGTGCCGCCGATCTTCGTCTTGAAATTACCGTCCATGTCGAACTTCAGGATGAAGCCGTCACCACCGCCGGTCTTGTTGGTGGTCCAGGGAATTGTCTTGGCGTCGGGCTTCGGGGCCGCCGAGTTGCCGGCGATCCAGACATTGTCCTTGTTATCGACATAGATGCCGTGCTCGACATTCGGCCAGATGCAGCCGTCCTCGGTTTTGCACTTGCCGCCCAGGAAGCCGGTGTCCGCCGGGCCGCCCCATGCCCGCAGGAGTTTGCCGTCGACGTCGAACTCAAGCACCGCAGGCGCTGCGCGGCAGCAATCCGCTCCGAACCCGTCGGTCCGAACAAAACCGAGACCGTTGATCGGCTGTCCCTTCGCGTCAGTCGCGCCAGGTACCGCCGGTTCAAGTCCAACTTCGTCGTTGTTGAGCGTGCGCGCGCGCTGATAGACCCAGATATGATCGTGGCTGTCGACATAGAGGCCGCCGATCTGTCCGAGCAGCCAGCTGTGCGGGAGCGGCTGTGGCCAGGTCGGATCGGACACGAAATCCGGTGTCTTGCCGGTCTTGGAGCGGTCATAGACGCCAGTCTGCTTGACCAGCTTGTCCAGGATGGCGCTGTTCTTGAGTGGGCCGTCTTCGGCCCTGGCGGATACGGCGGCAAGACTGAGCGCACACGACAGCAACGTCACGATTTTCAGGAGTTTCATCCCTTAGTCCCTTCTTCTTGTTGGACGAGCCTTTTCGGCCTCGTCTTCTAAGCACTCGTCATTGCGAGCCAACGGGTCCGGCCCGCTTGGGCCGGCCCGATGACAGGCTCCGCGAAGCAATCCATTCCTCAGCTTGTTGAACTATGGATTGCTTCGTCGCTCCGCTCCTCGCAATGACGATGCGGCTACGCCGAAATCGCCTTGGCCGACTGCACCTCGTTGCGCAGGAGGTATTTCTGGATTTTACCCGTCGACGTCTTCGGGATCACGCCGAACACCACCGCCTTCGGCGTCTTGAAGCCCGACATGTGCTGGCGGCAATAAGCGATGATCTCGGCCTCGGTGGCCTTCGCGCCGTCCTTCAGCTCGAGGAAGGCGCAGGGCACTTCGCCCCATTTCGGATCGGGCTTGGCGACGACGGCGGCGAACAGCACCGCCGGGTGCTTGTAGAGGACGTCCTCGACCTCGACGGATGAGATGTTCTCGCCGCCTGATATGATGATGTCCTTGGAGCGATCCTTGATGATGACATAGCCGTGCTCGTCGAGCACGCCGAGATCGCCGGTGTGGAACCAGCCGCCGGCGAACGACTCCTTCGTGGCCTTCTCGTTCTTGAGGTAGCCCTTCATCACAATGTTGCCGCGGAACATGACCTCGCCGATGGTCTCGCCGTCGCGCGGCACTTGTTTCATGGTCTCGGGATCGAGCACGGTGACGGCTTCCTCAAGCGGGTAGGGCACGCCCTGCCGCCGCTTGAAATGCGCCCGCTCGGCCGAGGGCAGATCGTCCCAGCCCGGCTGCTCGGCGCAGACCGAGGCAGGACCGTAGACTTCGGTCAGGCCGTAGACATGCGTCAGCTTGATGCCGATGCTTTCACCACCCTCTAACACCGCGACCGGCGGTGCGGCGCCCGCGATCAGCCCGACCACGGGTTTTGCGCTCTTGCCCTTCGGGGCATCCGGCGCGTTGATCAGCGTGTTGTAGACGATCGGCGCGCCGCACATGTGGGTGACGCCGTGCTTGGGGATCAGCTCGAAGATCTTCGCGGGGTCAACCTTGCGCAGGCAGACATTGATGCCGGCGCTAGCCGCGACCGTCCACGGAAAACACCAGCCGTTGCAGTGGAACATCGGCAGGGTCCAGAGATAGACCGGGTGCTGGCCGAGTTGACCTGCAAGGATGTTGGAGACGGCGTTCAGGTACGCGCCGCGGTGATGGGTGACGACGCCCTTCGGATTGCCTGTGGTGCCCGAGGTATAGCTCAGCGCGATCGCGTCCCATTCGTCGCTCGGCCGTTGGCCGACAAAGTTCGGATTGCCCTGTGCGACCGCGGCTTCATATTCGATGGAACCGATGCGCTTGCCGCCTGCAAACGATGCGTCGTCGACGTCGATCACGGCGGGCTTTGGCCCGCTCATCTGCTTCATCGCATCCGAAATCACGCCGGCAAATTCGGGATCGACCAGGATGATTTTCGCCGCACCATGATCGAGCTGAAAGGCGATGGAGGACGCATCGAGCCGGATGTTGAGCGCGTTCAGCACCGCGCCGGCCATGGCGACCGCAAAATGCAACTCGTTCATCGCCGGCACATTCGGCAGCATTGCCGCGACCGTGTCGCCTTCGCCGATGCCTTGTTTCGCAAGATAGGACGCGAAGCGCCGGCAGCGCTCGTAAGTTTGCGCCCAGGTGAAGCTGCGGCCCTCATAGACCGTGCTGAGGTGGTTCGGGTAGACCGCCGCGCTGCGCTCGAGGAAGCTCAGCGGCGTCAGCGGCACGTAGTTGGCCGCGTTCTTGTCTAGACCGATATCGTATTGGCTTTGCTTGCTGCCCATCGGTCACCTCCCGAATGAAGACTTCTACAAGAACCCGATGGAAATCCACGGGAATATCGCGACGATCACGAGCCCGACCAGCAGCGCGAGCATATAGCCCCAAATCGGCCGGATGCCCTGCGCCGGATCGACGCGTCCGATCGCGCAGGCCGCATAATAGCCGACCCCGAAGGGCGGCGCGAACAATCCCATGCCCATGGCCAGAATAATGATCATGGCATAGTGCACCTCGTGCACGCCGACCTGCCGCGCGATCGGGAACAAGAGCGGCCCGAACAGCACGATGGCCGGGATGCCCTCCAGCACGCTGCCGAGGATCACGAAGGCCAGGATCGACACCGCGATGAAGCTTGCTGAACCGCCGGGCAGGCCGGTCATGGCCTGCGCCAGCGCGCGCGAAAAGCCCGACTGCGTCAGGCCCCAGGCCATGCCGGTCGCGGTGCCGATGATCAGCAGGATGGCGCCGGACAGGCAGGCAGTCTCGATCAGCATCGGCAGCAGCCGCCGCCAATTGAACTGGCGATAGACGATGATGCCCGCAAGAACGCCGTAGACGATGCCGATGGTGGAGACTTCGGTTGCGGTCGCGATGCCCTCGACCACGGCGTAGCGGATCACGAAGGGAAGGGCGAGCGCGGGTAGCGCAATGACGAAGGCGCGGCCGATCTCGCTGCGGCTCGCCCGTTTCACATGGCTCAAATCTTCCTTGCGGTAGCGCCACCACACCAGCGCCGACAGCGTGATCGCCAGCACCACGCCCGGCAGCAGGCCGCCGGTGAACAGCGCCGAGATCGACACGCCCGTGACCGAGCCGATGGTGATCAGCACGAGCGACGGCGGAATGGTTTCGGTCTGTGCGCCGGTGGCCGAGAGCAGGGCCACGAGATCGCCCGGCTTGGCGCCGCGCGCCTTCATTTCCGGAAACAGCACGGGCGCAACCGCGGCCATGTCGGCGGCTTTCGAGCCTGAGATGCCCGACACCAGATACATCGCGCCGACCAGCACGTAATGCAGGCCGCCCCTGATATGACCGAGCAGGCTCGCCAGAAACGCCACCATGGCGCGCGCCATGCCGGTCATTTCGATGAGCAGGCCCAGAAAGACGAACAGGGGCACCGCGAGCAGGATCAGGTGGCTCATGCCCTCGTCCATGCGCCCGATCAGCACGAGGAGCGGCGTACGCGTGGTCAGCGCCAGATAGCCGAAGATCGCCAGCCCAAAGCCGAACGCGATCGGCACGCCCGCAAACACGCAGAGCCCGGCGACGCCGACAAAGAAGATCACGAGGTTGAAATTGCCGAGCGGCCGAAAATATGGCTGCGCCAGCCAGAACAGCCCGATGATCACGACGACGGTTAACGCCGCCGCGGCAACGGTCCGCACATCGCCATGACGCGCCAGCCGCAGCAGCGCGAACAGCGCCATCAGGCAGGTGCCGACCGGCAGCGCCGCGGCGCGCCAGGAATTGGAAATCTGCAACGCCGGCGTGGTGATGAAACTCTCTTCATAGGCGTAGTCATAGGCCGGGTGCACGATCAGGAGCAGGAACGCCAGCGCGGCGCAGGTCGCGACCAGATCGAGATAAGCCTGCATCCGCGGGCCGGCGCTCGCGACCAGCGCGGTCATCCGCATATGCTCGGAGCGGCGGAACGCCACCACGGCGCCGAGCATCGCCAGCCACAGGAACAGGATCGAGGCGAGTTCGTCCGACCAGATCAGCGGCGCGTGCAGCACATAGCGCGCCACGACGCCCGCAAAGAGGATAAGAATCTCGGCGACGACCAGCAGCGCCGCCGGAATTTCAACTAATGTGCCGAGCCAGTTTTCGAGCGAACCGATAAGCGTACGGCGGCGAGGGGAGTCCACCTCGCCGCCTTTGTCGATGATGTCGGCGTGAGCCATCTGGCCCTCTTGGCGGCTTAAGACAGCTTGCCGACGGACTTTTCGAGCAGTGCCCAGGCCTGCTCGCCATATTTACCCTTCCACTCGGCATAGAAGCCGGCCGACCGCAGCTTGTCGCGGAACGGCGCCACATTCGGCTGGTTGAAGGTCAACCCCTTGGCCGCGAGGTCCTGCTGCAGGCCGGCGTTGAGCTTGGCCACATCGGCGCGTTCGCTAACGGCGGCGGCATTGATGTGCTTGGCGACGATCGCCTGCACGTCCTTCGGCACCGCGGCCCACGCGCGGCGGTTGGCCAGGAACCAAAAGCCGTCCCACATGTGGTTGGTCAACGAGCAGAACTTCTGCACTTCATAGAGTTTTGCGGTCGAGATGATCGCCAGCGGATTCTCCTGACCCTCGACGATTTTGGTCTGCAGCGCCGAATAAACCTCGGCGAAATTGATCGAGGCGGGCGAGGCGTCAAACGCCTTGAACATCGAGGTCCACAATGGCGAGACCGGCACGCGGATCTTGAAGCCCTTGAGGTCGTCGGGGCCGTTGATCGGTTTGGTCGACGACGTGGTCTGGCGGAAACCGTTGTCCCAGATCCTGTCCATCACCTCGAGGCCAGCCTTGGTGATCTCGCCTCTGATAAAAGCGCCGAGATCGCCGTCCATGGCCTTCCAGACCGTGTCGTAGTCCGGGAATGCGAAGCCGATGCCGTTGATGGAAGCCGCCGGCACCAGCGTCGACAGGATCAGGCCCGACAGCGTGAAGAACTCGATGCCGCCGGAACGGATCTGGCTCAGCATGTCCGTATCCGAGCCGAGCTGGTTGTTCGGGAAAATCTGCAGATCGAAGCGACCGTTGGTTTCCGCCTTGATGGCCGCCGCCATCTCCTTGGCGCGCGCGTTCAGGGGATGGCCGTCCGGAAGATTGTTCGCGTATTTGTAAGCGAACTCGGCGCCTTGGGCGCGGGCCACATGGGGCGCGCCAATGCCGCCCAGCAGCGCGGATGCCGCGGACGCCCCAAGCAACGCGCGTCTGGAAACAGTCATGGATCAAACTCCCTGGATTTCTTGTTGTTGTGAGCCGCAACAGCCGCGCCGTCGCGATCGTCGATGAGCGGCTTATTGCAGCGTTTGAGACGGAGCCGCAACAGCAGCTTGCGGACGGTCGCAACGCCCCAAACGCATCGCTCGCGGGATGGTCGAACGGGCCCGATGCCTGATCCGAGCTGGAAGCAAATCCAGCTAAATAACTGATCTAATTATGGATATAAATAGGCGATGTTTCACTTGACATACCCATGCCCATTATGTAGTGATTTGGCCAACGGAGCTAAGCCATGCCCAAATCTGTCCTTTCCCACGAACGCTTTCACAACGAAGAAGCCGCCTTCGCTTACGTCGAAGCGCAGCTTTGGCCCGCTGGCCCTGTCTGCCCGCACTGTGGCGAGACGGCCAAGATCGGCCGGTTGACCGGCAAGACGACGCGCATTGGTCTGCGCAAGTGCTACGCCTGCCGGAAGCCGTTTACGGTGCGCATGGGCACGATCTTTGAGGACAGCCATCTGCCGCTGCGCTTGTGGCTTCAGGCTATCCACCTGCTTTGCGCTTCCAAGAAAGGCATCTCTACCCGCCAGCTTCAGCGCATGCTCGGCTGCGGCATGAAAACGGCTTGGCACCTTGGCCACCGTATCCGCTTCGGCATGGCTCCCGGTGGCGATATCGGCCCGCTCGGTGGCGCTGGCAAGATCGTGGAAGCCGACGAAACCGAGTTGTCGCGGTCGCGCAAGACGAAGCGTCCGGCTGGCTTCCGGCGCAAGACGCACAATCCGATTGTCATGAGCCTTGTCGAGCGCGGTGGCGATATCCGCTCCACCATGCTGGACCACCGCAGCGCCATGGGCATCGTTCGCAAGAACGTGCACCATGAAAGCACGCTCATGACGGACACGGCTACGCGCTACAAGCACGCGCCGGTCGCGCGTCACGAAATGGTCGATCATCACAAGTTTGAGTGGGTTCGCGACGACGCACACACCAACACGCTGGAAGGCTTCTTCAGCGTCTTGAAGCGCGGCCTTGTCGGCGTTTACCAGCACGTCGATGCCAAGCACCTTGACCGCTATCTCGCGGAGTTTGATTTCCGCCAGAACACCCGCGTTAAGCTTGGCTACAACGACGAAATGCGCGCCGACAAGGCGCTGCAAGGCTTCGTTGGCAAGCGCCTGACGTATCAAACAACTCATAGCCCCGAGGAAGCCTAAGGCTCCGTACCAGTTGGACTTGATACCGTTCAGGCGCGGGCGCAGGAGATAGGTCATGACTGATCCCCGTACAGGAGATTTTCTGACGGTGACTCTGCGGGACGCAGTTGCTGCGCTTGCTCCTGACGGAACAGCCGCGCTTCTCCTGCGGTTAGAGGAAGCGGGAACCATCGCTTTCGCGGTAAACTTGCGCACCATCGCGCAATTGCGTCAGGCTCTGACGGATGCAGAGACATTTTTAAATCAACAGCCGGGTCGGTCATGAAAGCCAAACCTCCACCTAAGCCAGACGACGCCGCACAGTCGAAACGCTTCATAGACGCCGCTAAGGAAGCGGAAGCCGATGAATCCGAGGCTGGGGCTGATCGCGCGTTCAAGAAGGTCACCGGGAAGACAACCTCAAAGCGTGATTAGATAGAGTGAGAAGTCTTTCATCGCATCCAACACTTGCTTTGCCTCTTGGGGCGAATAGGCGCGCGTTCCGTGCATTGAACAAGATCGTCTCTTGCGTTCCTGAACTTCTCCCAAAACTCTTCGCCAAATAATGCTGTCTTTCCGTAGAACTGCGCCATCGTGGGCGCCAAGTAATAGAATTTTGTTTGAGAGAGGAGCATGGTGAAGCCATCCTTGATGTTCATCACGTCATCAAGGATGTCATTGGTGTACATCGGCAGTTGATGCCGCTTTTCGCGGGACACCTTAAGCTTGGCCTGAAGCACTCCGATCTGCATCGGTAGAGTGCCAAGTTCGTCCTCATAGCCTTTCATGAAGTGCAGAATCTCGGCGCACTTGCTTGCCACGAGCAGCGCAGCTTCATCATCTGGGTCAAGGATGCTCGTCCCATGGCCCGGTATTGCACCGCCAGTTTTGGTGCGTTGTTCAAGCAAGGCGGTCACGGCATAGGCGAGCGCCACGCCCGTTGAATAGTACAAGTACCCCCAGCAATTCAGCATGTCCCACAGGCTCCAAAGCCCGCAGGGAATGGGTTCGGCAACAAATAGGCGCTGCGGGCTGATTTGTTTCATTCAAATCATACCTTTAGCGGTTGGGTATGTGAAGTGAAACTTCGCCTATAAATATTCCATAATATACCTTATGCGAATCGCGGATAGGCGCACATCGCTGCCGATGCGCGGAATGTCCGCTTTCAGTTAGGCCAGATCGCTTTGAGGATTTCGGCGAGATGCGCCCCACCCTTGGCGAGCTGCTTGCGCTTGATCTCGTCCATCAGCCGCAAATACGTCGCGTGGTCGTCGAACATCACGGTCCATTTGAAGCCGGGCGTGGTGGTGGGCTGGAATTTCAGATCTCGGAACGCGCTCTGTGCGACGTAAAGGCTGTCGGTCGCCCATGCAGCCGGCCAGCCGTCCATCGGTCCCGTGGTCGGCTGCGTGGCCTGGGCATCGCTAATCAGCTCCTTGGTTGCGGATTCCCCGATGTCATAAGGGATGGCATCCCATTCGGCGTGGAGGCTGAGGTTCTGGTCCTGGATCGCATTGCCGCCGGTTGTATCCGTGACCGGATCGATAGAATGCGCCTTGTCGGGGTCGACCGGTCTGCCCTCCGCGTTGAGATAAACTGCGCCGACATGCAGCGGCTGATGCAGGTCGCCGATCAGGTGCGCCAGCAACAGCAGGGCTTCCTTCTTGTCGCTGATGCGGAAGGGAAATACTGGCGGAACTGGCTTGCCCGACAGCACTGCAATTGTCGCGCCGATTGCGGCGACAAGGTCGTGTGGATTGGTGCCTTGATAGCTGCGGTCGAAATAGCTGCGCTGGATCGCTACGTCGTCGAAGTGGAACGTGTTGTGGCAGCCGCGCTGAGCGCCCTCTGGCGGATAGAGACACGTATCCCAGTTCCGGCTCGCATAGGTCTCCATCCGCGCCCTCTCCTCCGGCGAATTGAAGACGACGCACGGGATTTCGTATTCAAGGTGGTTGGGATCAACCTCGTAGTGGAACTTGCCGTCGTCATGGCGGACGACGCTCTTGACACAATCGGCCCAAGGACCGGCCTGCTGCAATTTTAGCTCTCTCTTCTGGACGAGCTTGACCGGCGCGTTGGGATCGGCCGGCTCCGGCGGGCCGTTAAGGATCGCGCGCACCTGATTCTGTGCGTTCGGTGTGAGCAGACGGTCGGCAATGGCGCCAACCACTTCGTGGCCCTGGTAGCCCCAGGCGAGAGCCGATGTCGGGGCGAAAAGCGAGAGCAGCGCGAACAATGGCAGCGCGACACGGATCAGGCCTGCGATGGACATGGGCGCCTCGGATGCAGAGGAAACGGGAAGCCGATGATCCCGTTTTAGTTGCGAGGTCGCATCGCCGCAATCTGTAAATCGCCCTCTACCGCCCCCGAAACCGCGGCTTGCGCCGCTCGATGAAGGCCGCCACGCCCTCCTTGTGATCCTCACTCGTGCTTGCCAGCGCGAACTGGTCGAGGTCCATGTGGCCAGCGAGATCGTCAAGCGCATGCGCCAGCCGATTGACCGTCAGCTTGGTCATGGCGACCGACAGCGGCGGCTGCCGCGCGATCTTCTCGGCCAGCGCCATGGCTGCATCGAACGCCTTGCCCGGTGCGGCCACCTCCTCCACCAGTCCCCATTCCCGCGCCTGTTCGGCCGAGATGCGCTCGTCGGCGACGATCACCGCCTGCTTGGTGCGCGCCGGCCCCATCAGATGCAGCATCCGCGGTACACTCTGCCAGCTCATGTTCATGCCGAGCCCGATCTCGGGCACGCGCATATGCGCGTTCGCAGCCATCACCCGGAAATCCAGCGCCACCGCCAGCGCGACGCCGCCGCCGATGCAAAATCCTTCGATGGCGCCGATCGTGACCTGCTCCATCTCCTGCCAGGCGCGCGTCAGCCGCGGCCCGACCTTGAGCGAGCGCCGGAGCGCGCCGAGGTCCATGGTCCGGCGTGCCCTGCCCTCCGGGTCTTTCAGGTCGAAGCCGGCGGAGAACGTCTTGGCGCTGCCCGTGAGCACCACGACCGAGGTGTCGCCGTCGTCCTCGAAGCTGCGCGCCACGGCCGTGAGCTGGCGCATCGCCTCGGGCGACAGCGCATTGATGCCGTCGCCACGGTCGAACCGCACCACCGCGATGCGGCCGTCGGGACCGAGGCCTTTTTCGATTTTGATATAGTCCGGCAAGCGCGCCTCCCCGTTTGATTTTGCAGGACGATAGCTGAGGCCACTGCCTCGACATAGCCGGATTTCTTCCGGTATTCTCCTGGCATGAGCGAAGATGATCACGACCACGACCATTCGGAACTATCCGAGATCGAGCTGCGCGTCCGCGCGCTGGAGACGGTGCTGACCGAGAAAGGCTATGTCGATCCGGCCGCGCTCGATGCCATCGTGCAGGCCTACGAGACAAGGATCGGCCCGCACAACGGCGCGCGCGTCGTTGCCAAGGCCTGGACCGATCCCGCCTTCAAACAGGCCTTGCTTGATGACGCGACCAAAGCGGTCGGCACGCTTGGCCATGTCAGCCGTGTCGGCGACCATCTCGTCGCAGTCGAGAACACGCCTGCGCGCCACAACATGGTCGTGTGCACGCTGTGCTCCTGTTACCCCTGGGAAATGCTGGGGCTGCCGCCGGTCTGGTACAAGGCCGCGCCGTACCGCTCGCGCGCGGTCAAGGATCCGCGCGGCGTGCTCGCCGATTTCGGCGTCAGCGTCCCGAAGGACACCGAAATCCGCGTCTGGGATTCCACCGCGGAAACGCGCTTCCTGGTTCTACCGATGCGCCCGAAGGGCACGGACGGCTGGAGCGAGGAGCAACTCGCCGAACTCGTCACGCGGGACTCCATGATCGGCACAGGTTTCCCTAAAGAGCCCGGTGCGCCCTCATGAACGGCGTGCACGACATGGGCGGCATGGACGGCTTCGGCAAGGTCGAGGTCGAGCCGAACGAGCCGATGTTTCATACGCGCTGGGAAAGCCGCGTGCTGGCGATGGTGCGCGCGATGGGCGCCGCCGGCGCCTTCAACATCGACATGTCGAGGTTCTATCGGGAATCGCTGCCGCCGGATGTCTATCTCGCCAGCTCCTATTACAAGAAGTGGTTTCTCGGCCTTCAGAACATGCTGATCGCGCGAGGCTTTGTCGGCAAGGCCGAGGTCGCAGAAGGCCACGCGCGCGAGCCGGCGAAACCGCTCAAGCGTGGCAAGTTCACCGCAGACGATGTCGACCGCGTCATGGCGCGCGGCAAGTTCGGACGCAGCGCGCAGGCGCCCGCAAAATTCAAGGCCGGCGACCGCGTGCGCGCGAAGAACATCCACCCCCTCACCCACACGCGGCTGCCGCGCTATGTGCGCGGCCATATCGGCGTGGTCGAGCGCGATCACGGCGTTCAGGTATTTCCGGATTCGGCGGCGAACGATGCCGGCGAGAATCCGCAATGGCTCTACACCGTCGTGTTCGACGGCACCGAGCTGTGGGGACCGGAATCCGATGCGAGTGTGAAAATCTCGATCGACGCGTTCGAGCCCTATCTGGAGCAGGCGTGATGGACGCGCGCGCGGCAGCGCAAGCGGCCAGCGCCGTGCCGAGCATTCCCTGCGACGCCGAAGGACCTGTCTTTCGCGAGCCTTGGGAGGCGCAGGCTTTTGCCATGGCGCTGGCGCTGCATGAGCGCGGCGTCTTTACCTGGGCGGAATGGGCGGAGACTCTCAGCGCGCAGATCAAGCGCGCGCAAGCCGAAGGCGATCCCGATACGGGCGAGACCTACTACCGGCACTGGCTTGCCACGCTGGAAACGTTGGTCACTGCCAAGGGCGTGGCGACGTCGGAGATTCTGCATCGCTATCGCGATGCCTGGGACCGGGCCTCCGATCGCACACCGCACGGCAAGCCGATCGAGTTGCGGGACGACGACTTCCGTTAGTTCCACCGTCGTGGAAAATCGCAGTCTTGCGCTGGGATCGCTGCGCGTCTTGCGGCATAAGACGCGCTCCTATCCGAGGTGCGTCATGACCCCTTCCCGCGATATTTCACGCCTGATCGAGATCATGGCGCAGCTGCGCACGCCTGTGACCGGCTGTCCCTGGGACCTCGAGCAGAACTTTGCGACGATTGCGCCCTACACCATCGAGGAAGCCTATGAGGTCGCCGACGCGATCGCGCGCGGCGATTTCGACGATCTCAAGGACGAATTGGGCGATCTCCTGCTGCAGGTGGTCTATCACGCGCGCATGGCCGAGGAGCAAAACGCCTTTGCCTTCGGCGATGTGGTGGAAGCCATCACGAAGAAGATGATCCGGCGGCATCCGCATGTGTTCGCCGACAAGGACGGCAACATCCAGCCCGCGGGCGTCAAAAGCGCCTGGGAGCGCATCAAGGCCGAGGAGAAGGCCGAGCGCGCCGCGCGCCGCGGCGGCGAGGTTTCACACAAGTCGTTGCTTTCGAGCGTCAAGGCCGGCTTGCCCGCGCTGACCCGCGCGATGGAATTGCAGCGCAAGGCGTCCACCGTCGGCTTCGACTGGAACGATCCCCGCGCTGTCCTGAACAAGATCAGGGAAGAGGCCGACGAGATCGAGGCGGCGCTGGATTCCGCCGACAAGGACGAGCTCGCAGCCGAGACCGGCGATCTCCTGTTCGCGCTGGTCAACCTCGCGCGCCACGTCGATGCCGACCCCGACATGGCGCTGCGCGGCGCCAACGCCAAATTCGAACGCCGCTTCGCCTGTATCGAGCGCGCGCTTGCCGCGAAGGGCCGAGACCTCGACGGCGCGTCGCTGGAAGAGATGGATGCGCTGTGGGATGAGGCGAAGGCAAAGGAGCGATCCGAACAAATTGGCGGAGTAGGCCAATGAACTGGCATGACCTGCTCGGCGGCTTCGTCACCGGCACGCTCGGCGGCCTGTTCTCCGGCTTCCTCGGCGTGACCTCCGGCGGCATCCTCGTTCCCTTGCTGATCCTGATCCTCGGCAAGGAACAGCATGTCGCGCAGGGCATCTCGCTGGTCGCGCAAGTCGTGCCTACCAGCCTGTCGGGCGTGCGCAACTACAGCAAGAGCGGCCACCGCATTTCCATGCGCTGGCTGATCTGGCTCTCGACAGGTTTCTGCGTGGGCGGCATCGTCGGCGCGCTGCTTGCCACCAACGTCCCCGACCGCGCGCTGCAATGGACGTTCGCCGGCTATCTCGCCATCCTGATCGCGATCGTGGTGCTGCGCGGCTCGCGCGCGAAGCCGGAGACCGCGAACGGCGATGTGCCGCAAGACGTGCCGGTGCATTGGGCGATGCTGGCCGGGATCGGCGCGATCGCCGGCTGGTCATCGGGTTTCCTCGGCATCGGCGGCGGACTTGCGATCACCGCGCTGATGGCGGGGCTTGCCGGCATCACACAACATCGAGCACAGGCGATGAGCCTCGCCGTGACAGCGTTGCCCGTCACCCTCCCCGCGGCGCTGTTCTATGTGCAGCAGGGCACCGCGCTGCCATGGCTTGCGATCGCAGCACTGGTGGTAGGTCTATGGATCGGCACCGACATCGGCGCGCGATTTGCCAACCGCGTCAGTCCCGAACGGCTGCGGATCATGATGATCGTCCTGATCGGCGCGATGGCGCTATTCATGGCCTTCAGGGCGGCGCATTAGCGCCGCTGCGTCATTCCCAAGATATCGGTCTATTGACTCATGTAGAACCCGCCGTTTGGCGCGAGCACCTGGCCCGTCATGAACTTCGTTTCGTCGCTCGCGAGATATACCGCCGCCCAAGCGACATCATCCGGCGTACCAAAGGGTATTCCGGCAAGCAGGGGCTTAACGGGAGCGGTCATATCCGTATCGATCCATCCGGGCGCGATGGCATTGACGCGAATGCCGCGAGCAGTCACCTCGTTGGCCAGTGATCGTGTCAATCCCAGTATCGCGGCTTTAGCTGTCGCATACGGTACGGGACCCCGGCCTGACGTTCCGACCACGCTCGCAATGTTGACGATCGATCCGCCCATTTGTGCATTCATCAACTTCAATGCTTCACGACAACAATAGAAACATCCATCGACGTGAACCGCCTGCATCCGTCGCCATTGGTCGTCAGTGATGGCAACCGTTCTATCGATGAAGGTGCTGATTTTTCCATTTGTGGCGAGTTCTTCGGCTTGCTTCTTGCGTTTCTCCAACACCTCTTCAACGTCGCGGGGCTCTACGCCGCTGATACCGGCATTGTTCACGAGAATATCCAAGCGCGTAGCGAGCCGTGCAATTTCCTCGAACATTGACACCACTGAAGCAGAATTTGCGACGTCTGCGACAACCGCGTGACCGCGGATTTTACGTGCCGTCTCTTGCGCATCGTCAGCGTTCAGATCGTTGACGATGACCGTTGCGCCCTCGTCTGAAAAACGTTGCGCTATTGCAGCACCAAGCCCTTTAGCCGCGCCCGTAATGAGTGCTGTCTTCCCTGCCAAGCGTCCCATTCGTTCTGTCCTTCACGCGCGGGTTGGAAATTCATCTCGATGAGCCATATGGCTCGAATTTGTGAGTATGGGTCCGAACACCCGCCAGCGGAATGGGACTGGCCGCATACATCACATGCGGCACGGCCCCAAACCTGCTCACCACCCGCGTGTTTTCTCGATGTCGTCTGCATGCCGCTCCTTGTTCGGCATCTCGACAGTACAATACGGGCCGGAAACTGTGCCGATTGACCGGCTACCCCTTCCCGATCGAAGGGCGTATGATCAACGCGACGGAGTGAGCCGACACGCTGGGACCCGCGATGAAGCTTCCGCGCCGCAAGTTCTTGTCCCTAGCCACAGCCGCAATCGGCCTTCCAGCCCTGTTCCGTACGGCGGCGGCCGAAAACTATCCGACGCGTCCGGTGCGCATGCTCGTCGGATTCGCGGCCGGCGGCGCGCCCGACATCGCCGCGCGGCTGGTGACGCAATGGCTGTCCGACCGGCTCGGCCAACAATTCATCATCGAGAACCGGACCGGCGCCGGCGGCAATATCGCGACCGAAGCCGTGATCGACGCACCCGCCGACGGCTACACGCTGCTGATGGCGGGCCTGCAAAATGCTGTCAACACCACGCTCTATCGCAATATCAAATTCGATTTCGCACGGGACATGGCGCCGGTGGTCGGCGTCAGCCACGAAAACTACGGCATGGAAGTGCATCCGTCGTTTCTGACGAAGACCGTCCCCGAGTTCATCGCCTACGCCAAAGCCAATCCCGGCAAGCTCAACATGGCCTCCGCCGGCAACGGCACGGGACCGCACATGGCCGGCGAGTTGTTCAAGATCATGGCGGGCGTCGACATGCTCCACGTGCCCTATCGCGGGTCGCCGCCGGCGTTGACGGATCTGCTGGGCGGACAGGTTCAGGTCATGTTCAGCCCGATGTCCTCATCGATGCAATATGTGAAGACCGGCAAGCTGCGTGCGCTCGCGGTGACCAGCGCCGCGCGATTGGACGTGCTGCCGGATATTCCGACCGTAGGCGAGTTCGTCCCCGGTTACGTGACGACCGGCTGGTTCGGCGTCTGCGCGCCACTGAAGACGCCGCCCGAGATCGTCGACAGACTCAACCGGGAGATCAATGCGGGGCTTGCGGATCCGAGCATGAAGGCCAGGTTCGCCGAACTCAGCGCCACCACATTCGGCGGCTCGACTGCCGACTTCGCCAGGCATATCGCCGGCGAGACCGAGAAATGGGCCAAGGTGGTGCGCACCGCCAATCTCAGGGCGGACTGAAGCGCGCCGGTCCCAGAGGCGGGACAAATAGCCCGCGAATTTTTCGCCGGCCTACCCCTGACCACGCCGCCAAGCAGCAGCAATCAACCAAAATATGAACCTAACAAAGATGATCGCAGCCGTGATCTGTATCCATAGGAACCCACCTAACTCCCGTAGGACGATTTCAGCTTGGGCACCCCAATAGCTCGGAAGTGCGTCACCGACGCTTTCGATAGCGTGCGTGCCTGTCCGCAGCGCCCATCGAATCCATTCTGGCTTATAGAACAGGATAGCTCCCAACATGACCCACGTCAGGATCGCAGTGCTGATCCTGAACGAGTGCACCTTGGCATGGTGCTTAAGCCCCGAGAATTTCTTCTGCTGATCGGTTCGATCCATCCCGCAGTTCCCTACCGACCGCCGTGCGCTCCGGCTCTATGGCTTGTCGATTGTGTGGGCTTCCATCATCCCGCTCACATCACATGCGGCACGGCCGCGTAGCGGTTCACCACAATATCGCGCTTGGTCTCGTCGACGCGGACCGTCATGTCGAAGCGGCCGTCATGCAGCTCTTTGTTCAGCACCTCGGCGTTGCGATGCAGCCAGGAAATGCCGGCGCCGTCGGAGGCATCGATCGACAGATCGAACGTGCTGCGCGTGGCGGCGAGGCGCGTCTCGATCGCAGTCAGCAACTCAACGATCCCCTCCCCGGTCACGGCGGACACAAGATAACAGGGATGATCGGGCGAACGGCGCGACGCGATGTTGCGCAGATTCTCCTTCTCATCGGCAGCAAAGCGGTCGATCTTGTTCCAGATCTCGATGATGCGGCCGTTCTCGCTCGGATCGATGCCGAGCTGGCGCAGCACCGCGTCGACGTCCTTCTCCTGCGCCTCGGCGTCTTCATGCGAGATGTCGCGGACATGCAGGATCACGTCAGCCTGCAGCACCTCCTCGAGGGTGGCGCGGAACGCGGCGACGAGCTGCGTCGGCAGATTGGAGATGAAGCCGACGGTATCCGACAGCATCGCCTTGCCGCCATGCGGCAGACGGAGCGCACGCAAGGTTGGGTCGAGAGTCGCAAACAGCATGTCAGCGGCCTGCACGTCCGCGCGCGTCAACCGGTTGAACAAGGTCGACTTACCGGCATTGGTGTAGCCGACCAGCGCGACCACGCGATAGGGCACGCGCTTGCGGCCCTCGCGATGCAGCCGCCGCGTCGCCTGCACCTTCTTTATTTCGTTCTCCAGCCGCACGATGCGGTCGCCGATCTGGCGGCGGTCGGCCTCGATCTGGGTTTCGCCGGGACCGCCCATGAAGCCGAAGCCGCCGCGCTGGCGTTCGAGATGGGTCCATGACCGCACCAGCCTTGAGCGTTGATAATTCAGATGCGCCAGCTCGACCTGCAGCGCACCCTCCTTGGTCTTGGCGCGGCGGCCGAAGATTTCCAGGATCAAGCCGGTGCGGTCGACCACCTTGGTGTTCCAGGCCTTCTCGAGATTGCGCTGCTGGATCGGCGACAGCGCGCAATCGACCACGACAAGCTCGATGTCGTGGCCGGCAATCAGCCCGGTGATCTCCTCGACCTTGCCCTTGCCGATGTAGGTCGCGGGCCTGATCTGAGAGATTGTTGCGATCAGCGCATCGGCCACCGTGAGCTCGATTGCGGCGGCGAGACCCTTGGCCTCGTCCAGTCGCGCTTCGAAATCGCGGAGCGCATGAGCGTCCGTTTGCGCGTCGGCCTCGCCGCGGCGCATCCGCAGATACGGGCCGATGACAACCGCCCGCCCGCTGGCCTTGCCCCCTGCCGACCTTGGACGGTCAGCTCCCCCTTCCCAGTTCCGGGGTTCCAATCAAATCACTCTCAAGCAGGAGCATCCTCGCCGCCCTCGAACAACTGGATCGGAGCGCCGGGCATGATGGTCGAGATCGCATGCTTGTAGACAAGCTGCGAGTGACCGTCGCGCCGCAGCAGCAGGCAGAAATTGTCGAACCATGTGACAATCCCCTGCAGCTTCACTCCATTGACCAGAAAGATCGTCAGTGGCGTTTTGGTTTTACGAACGTGATTAAGGAAGGTGTCTTGTAGGTTTTGTGCGCGGTCTGCCGCCATTGTTGTTATCCCGCCATTTTTACTTTTCTCGTTGAACGGTTCTGCCCTCTCGCGGAGCCTTCCCCGTTTGCCCTGCCCCCATGAGATCCCCCTCCGAGGCCAAAGCGGTGCAATTAGAAGGCAGGCGCGGATTTTAGGCAAGCCAGTTCCGGCATCAGAGCAGCCGGCTTTCACGCCAAAAGCAGGTCATGCGGCGGAATTTTCTCAAGCAAATGCATGGATACGGACGTTACGCGTCATTGAACCCTCATGGTGAGGAGCGCGAAGCGCGTCTCGAACCATGAGGCCCCGCCGGGGGCCTTTATCCTTCGAGACGCGGCCAAGAGGCCGCTCCTCAGGATGAGGGGAATCAGCCCACCCCGAGCGCCTTCAGCTTGCGATGAAGCGCCGAGCGCTCCATGCCGACAAATTCCGCTGTGCGTGAGATGTTGCCCGAGAACCGGCTGATCTGGGCGATCAGATAGTCGCGCTCGAACACCTCGCGCGCTTCGCGCAGCGGCAGCCCCATGATGTGCTCGCCATTGTTGCTGTTGGGCATGGCCGGCACCATGGAGCCTACGTCCTGCGGCAACATGTCGGCGGTGATGATGGCCTCCGGGCCGCCGCCGGCGAGGATCATCACGCGCTCCACATTGTTGCGGAGCTGGCGGACGTTGCCCGGCCAGACATGCGACTGCAGCACCGCCATGGCGTCCTGCCCGATCTGGCGCTTGGGCAGGCCGGTCGTCGCCGAAATCTGGTCCATGAAATAGTCGATCAGCTCAGGGATATCCTCGCGCCGCTCGGACAGCGGCGGCACACGGATCGGCACCACCGAGAGGCGGTGATAGAGGTCCTCGCGGAACCGGCCCGCCGCGATCTCCTCCTCGAGATTGCGCGCGGTCGAGGAGATGATGCGCACGTCGACCTGCACCTTGGTGGTGCCCCCGACGCGCTGGAAGGTCTGGTCGACCAGCACGCGAAGAATCTTGTTCTGGGTTTCGCGCGGCAGATCACCGATCTCGTCGATGAACAGCGTGCCGCCATGCGCCTCTTCCAGAGCGCCGACCTTGCGCTGGTCGCCATTGGCATGGTCGACCCCGAACATTTCCTCTTCCATCCGCTCCGGCGTGATGGCGGCGGCATTGATGACGACGAACGGACCTTCCATGCGCGTCGAATGCTGATGCAGCGTGCGCGCCGCCAGCTCCTTGCCGGCACCGGACGGACCGACGATCAGGATGCGGCTGTTGGCCTTGGCCGCGCGCTCGATGGTCTGGCGCAGCTGGTTCATGCAGGGCGAATGCCCGGTCAGGATGCTGGCGGTGGGCGCGAGCTGCTTCAGCTCCCTCACCTCGCGTTTCAGCCGCGAGGTTTCCAGCGCCCGCGTCGCGACCAGGATCAGCCGGTCCGACTTGAACGGTTTCTCGATGAAGTCGTAGGCGCCGCGCTTGATCGCTGCGACCGCGGTCTCGATGTTGCCGTGGCCCGATATCATCACGACCGGCAGCTCGGGATTGTCCTTTTTGATCTGCTCCAGCAGCTGCAGGCCGTCGAGCTTGGAGCCCTGAAGCCAGATGTCGAGGAACACCAGATGCGGCCGGCGGTTGGAAACCTCCGCCAGCGCGCTGTCGCTGTCGCGCGCGGTGCGCGTGGAAAATCCCTCGTCGTCCAGGATGCCCGCGACCAGGTCCCGAATGTCGGCCTCGTCATCGACGATCAGAATGTCACTTGCCATGGATCGCGCCCCGCCTGTCAGTTGCCTGTTGCGGCTTCGATTTTTGTTTCACTGTTAGTCGTCTCTCCTCCGCCTTTGGTTTCCCCCTCGGGCGGCTTTGTTTCGCTTGGCGGCGCCGTGGTGGCGGCGGCCGCTTGTTGACCTTCCATTGTCGACTTGCTGTGGCCGGTGATGGAAAAGCGCAGACGCATCCAGGCGCCGCGCTGACCGGTGCGGAAGTCGGAGGCGTCCTTCAACTCGATGCGGCCGCCATGGTCTTCCAGCACGCGGCCGACGATGGCCAGCCCCAGCCCCGTACCCTTGGCGCGTGTCGTCACGTATGGCTCCAGGAGTCGCTGCCGCGCCACCTTCGGCAGCCCGATGCCGTTGTCGATCACATCGATCAGGATGTCGTCGTTCTCGCGTTGTGCGATCACGTCGATGCGGCCCTTGCCGAGTTCGTCCGGAGGCACCTGTTCGATTGCCTCGGTGGCGTTCTTGATGATGTTGGTCAGCGCCTGCGAGATCAACCGGCGGTCGAACTGGGCCTTCAGCGGATCTTGCTTGATCTCGGCCTCGAAATCGAGCTCGGGATGGGCGACCCGCATCAGGAACACCGCCTGCCGCACCGTGTCGGCGACGTCCTCGCCCTCGATCACCGGCTTCGGCATCCGCGCAAAGCGCGAGAACTCGTCGACCATCCGCCTGATGTCGTCGACCTGGCGGATAATGGTATCGGTGCATTGATCGAACACCGATTTATCTTCGGTGATCGCTTTGCCGAATTTGCGGCGGATGCGCTCGGCGGACAACTGAATCGGCGTCAGCGGATTTTCGATCTCATGGGCAATGCGGCGGGCGACGTCGCCCCAGGCCGAGGTGCGCTGCGCCGACACCAGGTCGGTGATGTCGTCCAGCGTGATGATGTAGCTGTCGCGCGACTGGCTGGTCTGCTCAGCGCTGACCCGCACCGACAGGTTCCGCTCATCGCCGTCGCGCAGGATGGTGACATTGCCCTGCACCAGCCGCTGCGTACCCTCGCGCGCGGTCTTCATGAGCTCGTCGAGCTCCGGCAGCACGTCAGAGAGCGGATGGTCCAGCGTCTCGGATTCGGCGTGGCCGATCAGCTTTTCCGCGGATCGATTCAGGATGCCGACGCTGCCCGAGGAATTGACGCCGATGATGCCCGCGCTTGCCGACGACAGCACCGCCTCGATGAAGCGGCGGCGGCTGTCGATCAACTCGCTGGCATTGACCAGCTCGTCGCGCTGGGTGCGCAGCTCCTGCGTCATGTTGTTGAAGGTCTCGCCGAGTTGTGCGAGGTCGCCGCCGGATTTCACCACCGGCACCTGGACGTTGAGGTTACCGGTCGAGACGTCGCTGGCGGCGCTCATCAAGCGACGGATTGGCGCCACCAGCCAGTTGGCGAAGTTGAGCCCGATCAATACCGAGGCTATCAGAATGGTCAGCGCAATCACCGCGAACATCAGCGCGAACGTCACCTGAATACCGAGTTTCTGCGATTCGATCTGGGCGTATTCGGCGACTGAGGTCTCGGTCTGCTTCAGTTGCGCGACGACACGTGGATCGAGCAGCCGCGCGACATAGAGGAATATGTTGTCGTAATTGCGCAGCCGGATTACCGCCGCGACGTAATTGGCCTCGGGAAACACCGCGATCTGCGGATCGCTGTCGTTGACATTGCTGAGGAAGTCCGGCGGCGGGCTGGTGAAATCATGCTTGATCCCGGTCTGCGCGCTGACCAGTACCTTGCCGTCCTTGTCGATCAGCATGGCGCCCGGCAGGTTGCGCTGCCCGGCATTGCCGGTCAGGAACTCCTGGAACGATTTGGGATCCTGGTCGTAGAGCGGCCGCGCCCGCCAGAGATCGTTGGCCATGCCGAGAATATCGCCGCGGATCAGCTGCGCATGTTCGTAGGTATAGGCGCGCGCGATGATCAGCGAGTTCTCGATGACCGACTTGGTCGGGCCCGAAAACAGCCGGTCAAGGCCGCGCTGGATGGTGACGTTGGCGACGACCGCAACCAGCACGGCCGGCAGCACCGCAATGATCGAGAACAGGCTGACGATCTGCACATGCAGCCGCGCCGCGGCCCGTCCCCGCCGTCGCGCCTGCACCACCAGCCAGACTTCGCGGACGATGATCCCGACCAGGAGTAGGATGGTCGCCGCGTTGATCGCCAGGAAGGAGCGGACGAGCCGCGGGCTCGGCTCGATCGGGGTGAGGCCGGTCAGCACCACGAAAGTGAGGAAGGCCGACAGCAGCGCGAGCACGACCGCGAACGGTGCCAGCCACCGCCGCACCGAGAAGTTGCTGGGCTCGGCCGGGAGCGGCGATTCGAACGGAGCGGCCGATGTGTCTGCGCTGGTCATTGACGAAATGGGTGATGCTCGAATGGCTTGGGGTCCGCCGGAAGGTGGACTGATGCATTCATATCACAATGTTGCCGAATTGCGACAATTCCGCGGCGCGTTGGCAAGTCAAAATACGTTGTCCACCCGCGGCGCTTCGACCCATGCGAGAGTCCGAAAGCCGTCGTCGGTATCAGCCGCCGCTGCGATAGACCTGAATGTCGAGATCCCTGATCTTCTTGCGCAGCGTATTGCGGTTGAGCCCGAGCAGGTCGGCGGCGCGAATCTGGTTACCGCGGGTCGCCGCCAACGCTGCCGTGAGAAGCGGAACCTCGATCTCCTTGAGGATGCGGTGATAGAGGCCGGGCGGCGGCACACCGTTCGGGAAGCCGGAGAAGTGCGACGACAAATAGGCCTCGACCGCGCCGCCGAGATTGTCGACGCCAAGCGGAATGCTGCCGCCCGAGGTCACCGCAGGCGGCGCCAGCTCACCGTCGATGACGGGGCCCGTGATGACGTCTTGCGGATAAAGTGCCGCCAATCGCCGCGCGAGATTCTCCAGCTCGCGCACATTGCCGGGCCAGCGATGCTGCTTCAGCCGCTCCAGCGCCGGCACGTCGAGCTTCTTCGGTGGCAGTCCGTCCTTCTCAGCCAGCGCAAAGAAATGGCGGATAAGGTCTGGCAAGTCCTCGATCCGCTCCCGCAACGGCGGCAGCCGCAACGGCACGACATTGAGACGGAAGAACAGATCTTCCCGGAACAGCCCCTGCTGGATCAGGATGCGCAGATCCTTGTTGGAGGCGGCGACGATGCGCACGTCGGTCTTGATCGGCGTGCGGCCGCCGACGGTGGTGTATTCGCCCTGCTGCAGCACGCGGAGCAGCCGCGTCTGCGCCTCCATCGGCATGTCGCCGATCTCGTCGAGGAACAGCGTGCCGCCCTCGGCCTGCTCGAATCGGCCGGAGGCGCGGGTGTTGGCGCCGGTGAAGGCGCCGCGCTCATGGCCGAACAGTTCGGACTCGATGAGGTCGCGCGGGATCGCCGCCATGTTGACGGCGACGAACGGACCGTTGCGGCGCTTGCCGTAATCGTGCAGCGCGCGCGCCACCAGCTCCTTGCCGGTGCCGGACTCGCCGGAGATCATCACGGTGAGGTCGGTCTGCATCAGCCGCGCCAGCACGCGGTAGATTTCCTGCATCGCCGGCGAGCGGCCGACCAGCGGGATCGAATTCGAACTCGGTCTCTTCCGCCTCTCTCGGCGCGCGCTCCTTCGGCTCCGCCAGCGCGCGGCCGACGATCGCGATCAGTTCCTTCAAATCGAACGGTTTCGGCAGATATTCGTAGGCGCCGCGCTCGGAGGCGCGGATCGCGGTCATGAAGGTGTTCTGCGCGCTCATGATGATGACGGGCAGACTGGGCCGCATCTTCTTGATGCGCGGCAACAGGTCGAACGCGTTCTCGTCGGGCATCACCACGTCGGTGATGACGAGATCGCCCTCCCCTTGGCTGACCCACCGCCACAGCGTTGCGGCATTGCCGGTGAGCCGCACCTCGTAACCGGCGCGCGACAGCGCCTGGTTCAAGACCGTTCGGATGGCTGTGTCGTCATCTGCGACCAGGATGCTACCAGCAGGCATTGTCGTCCCTCATTTGGCTCCTTGCGGAGCGTGCGAAGGCGTCCCGGCAACGTCGTCGCGATTGGTTTGATCGAAATGTTTGGCAGCGTTGTACATCGGCATCAGCACGCGGAAGACGGTCTTGCGCGGCTGCGACTCGCATTCGATGATTCCGCCGTGATCGCCGACGATCTTGGCGACCAGCGCAAGCCCCAGCCCGCTGCCGGTCTGCTTCGTCGTAACGAAAGGATCAAAGAGATTCGGCAACAAATCCTCCGGCACGCCGGAGCCGTTGTCTTTGACGCAGAACTCCAGCGGTAACGACACCCGCGTCTTCTTGCCGGGGACGGACAACCGCACGCCCGGGCGGAACGCCGTCGTCAGCTGAATCTCCGCATCGGTGCCGAGATCGACCACGGCTTCCGCGGCGTTCTTGACGAGGTTGAGAAACACCTGGATCAGCTGATCCTGGTTGGCATGCACCGGCGGCAGCGAGGGATCGTAGTCCTCGATGAAGCGCACATTGCGCGCAAAGCCCGATTGCGCCAGCCGTTTGACGTGATCGAGCACGGAATGAATGTTGACCGGGCCACGCGCGACGGGGCGGTCGTCGCCGAACACCTCCATGCGATCGACCAGCGTCACGATGCGGTCGGCCTCATCGCAGATCAGCCGCGTCAGAATGCGGTCTTCGGAGGAGGCCTGCTGCTCCAGAAGCTGCGCGGCGCCGCGGATGCCCGACAGCGGGTTCTTGATCTCATGCGCCAGCATCGCAGCGAGCGCGATCACGCTGCGCGCGGCGCTGCGATGGGTGAGTTGCCGGTCCATCTTGTCGGCGATGCTGCGCTCCTGCAGCATCACGACGATGTGGCCGGGGCGTTCGGTCAGCGGCGCGACATGCAAATCGACTTGGCGATCGCCGCCCATGCGCGGCGTGCCGAGATCGACCTTGTATTCGTTGACGGCTGAATGGTGCGTGCGCACCTGGTCGATCAGCGCCAGCAGGGGACTGCCGAACGGCACCAATTCCCTGAGCGACTGTCGCTTCAGGAACTGGGTCGAAATCTCGAAGAAGGATTCGGCGGCGATATTGGCGTCTATGATTTTTCCATCGGGGCCGATCACGATCACAGGATTGGGCAGCGCGTTGAGGATCGCTTCGCCATCCGACGGCGCGGGCCTGCGATGATCGAGGGCCGAACTCATGCCGCGGCGCTCCATGCGAAATCGTCGAAGGCCGCATTGAGCGAACGATGCACGCTTGCCGGATCTTCCGAAGTCAGGATGCGCGCGCGCCAGCTCTTCAGCTTTTCCTGCGGGACGCAGCCGAGGGCGGCTGCGACATCCAGTGCCCAGCCGAGATGCTTTCGCGCATGGCGCAGGCCGACGCGCATGCCGTAATGCGCGCAGACCTCGTCATAGAGACTTTGGATGAAGGAGAGCTGCTGCGGCAGCGACGGCGCGGGCTCGGCGGTGCCGCCCTGGAGTTGCCGGCCGATCTGGCCGGGCAGCCACGGCTGTCCCTGCGCGCCGCGGCCGATCATGACGGCATCGGCGCCGGACTCCTGCAACGCGTCGATTGCGGTCTCATATGAGGTGATGTCGCCATTGACGACCAGCGGTACAGAGATCGCCTGCTTCACCGCATGCACCGCAGACCAATCCGCTTCGCCCTTGTAGAACTGACAGCGCGTGCGGCCATGCACCGTGATCATCTGCACGCCGGAAGCCTCGGCGCGCCGTGCCAGCTCCGGCGCATTGCGCGTGCGATCGTCCCAACCGAGCCGCATCTTCAAGGTGACCGGCACTTTCACTGCCGCAATCGTCGCCTCGATCAGGCTCACCGCATGATCGAGGTCGCGCATCAGCGCCGAGCCGGATTGGCCGCCTGTGACATGACGCGCCGGGCAACCCATGTTGATGTCGATGATATCGGCGCCGGCTTCCTCCGCGATCCGCGCGCCCTCGCCCATCCAGTGCGCCTCGCAGCCGGCAAGCTGCACCACATGCGGGCCAACGCCCGCGGCTTCGCAGCGCAACCGTGACATCGGGCGTCCCTGGACGAGATCGTCGCTCGCGGTCATCTCTGACACCACGAGGCCCGCGCCAAGCGCGGCTGCCAGCCGCCGAAACGGGGCGTCGGTGACGCCAGACATCGGCGCGAGAAGAACCGGATTGGCGAGGTGAATATCGCCGATTTTCAACGGCTTAGACTTAGTTATTCCCGAGCCGGTCACGGTCGTCTCGTTTTCTGGGCCATGCTTCATCGCACCGGCGGTTATATCTTGCGCACAAATCTTGGGCAGTCAAGCCTCTTGCCTACAGTTTAGACAGTTCTGTTATGCAGCGCAAGTGCACTGCACCAAAAAGGGCCTTTCCCACAGGGATCAGAGTTTTTCCAGTGCCCTGCCGTGATAAGGGCAATGCGCCGCGCGGCTGTTACCGGCGCGATCACCCCTGATTGAGTCCCATGGCAAATTCACAGCGTACCGCCGCCATCGTCGTTGCCGCCGGCCGCGGGCTGCGCGCCGGCGCGGGCGGGCCGAAGCAGTATCGCAGCATCGGCGGACAGACCGTGATCTATCGCGCGATGGAATCGTTTTGCCGGCATCCGGATGTATCGACCGTCCAGCCGGTGCTGCATCCCGACGACACCGCGATGTTCAACGCGGCCTGCGACGGCCTCTCCCATGCGGCGCCGACGCCTGGCGGCGCGACGCGACAGGAATCCGTGCACGCCGGCCTCGAGGCGATCGCGGCCGCGAAGCCGGACATTGTCTTGATCCACGACGCCGCACGCCCCTTCGTCTCGCAGGCGCTGATCTCGCGCGCGATCGACGCGGTCGCGCGCACGGGAGCTGCGATTCCGGCAATCGTGGTGGCCGACACCATCAAGCTCGTCACCGCCAATGGCGACGTAGAGGCAACTCCAGACCGTGCGCGGCTGCGCATTGCACAGACGCCGCAAGTGTTCCGCTTTGATGCGATCCTGGACGCGCACCGCCGCGCCGCCAGCGACAAGCGCAACGATTTCACCGATGACGCGGCGCTCGCCGAATGGGCGGGATTGACGGTCGCGACCTTTGAGGGCGATGTTGCCAACATGAAACTCACGACCCCCGAAGATTTCGTTCGCGAAGAGGCGCGCCTTGCGAGCCTGCTCGGGGATATCAGGACCGGCACCGGCTATGACGTGCACGCCTTCGGCCCCGGCGATCACGTCATGATCTGCGGTGTCAACGTGCCGCACAGCAAAGGCTTCCTCGCTCATTCCGACGGCGACGTCGGCCTGCATGCGCTGGTCGACGCGATTCTCGGCGCGCTCGCCGACGGCGACATCGGCTCGCACTTTCCGCCCAGCGACATGAAGTGGAAAGGCGCCTCCTCCGACCAGTTCCTGAAATATGCGGTCGAACGCGTCACTGCGCGCGGCGGCCGCATCGCCAATCTCGAAGTGACGCTGATCTGCGAGCGGCCGAAGATCGGCCCGCTGCGCGACCAGATGCGTGCACGCATCGCCGAGATTACGGGCGTGAACATTTCGCGGATCGCCGTGAAGGCGACCACCAGCGAAAAACTCGGCTTCACCGGCCGCGAGGAAGGCATCGCGGCGACCGCCAGCGCCACCATCCGCCTGCCCTGGAGCGAGTAGGATGGCCACGAGCAGCGCACGCGCACTCTCTCGCTCGCTGCTCGATTTGTGCCGCAGCCGCCGGCTGACCATCGCTACCGCGGAATCCTGCACCGGCGGACTCGTCGCCGGCGCGCTCACCGACATTCCCGGCTCGTCCGACGTGATCGATCGCGGCTTCGTCACCTATTCCAACGACGCCAAGCGCGCGATGCTCGGCGTGGATGCGCAAACGCTTCTCACCTTCGGCGCCGTCAGCAAGGAGACCGCCACGCAAATGGCGGTCGGCGCACTGGAGCGCGCCGGCGTCGATCTCGCGGTGTCGATCACAGGGATTGCCGGACCTGGCGGCGCGACGTCGGGCAAGCCGGTGGGCCTGGTGCATGTCGCCGTCGCCGCACGCGACGGGCGGATCATCAATAAGGAGTGCCGTTTTGGCGCGATCGGCCGCACCGCCGTGCGCGAGCGCTCGGTGATCGAGGCACTGCGTATGCTGATGGAGCTCGCGCGAGGGCCGCAGACCGCGAAGAAGCCGGCGCGCGAAATTGCAACCCGTTTGCGTCATCGCGTGGCGCGTTCGCCGCGCCGCCATGCGGTGAAGCGGCGACGCACGCCGCGGGGGTAATTACCGGCTGTTGAAACGCAAGGCGTCAGTGCAAGCGATCGTTTCGACTTCGTATGCCCTGCGGATTGTTGCGGATGCCGGAAGAAATACGAACAGGCGACAGGGCGGTGAATTCCGATCTCGGCACGATCGGGGCGGTCGAAATCGCCCGCAGCCACGTCAATGCACGCGCCATCGAAGCCGTATGTTTCCTGACTGCCAATTCTCTCGACCTCGAAACGCTCATGCGAATGATCCCATGTTACGACTTCGTCGACGTGCACGACTGTCGCGTTCGCGACGCTGGCGCGACCGATTGAAGCAGCCTGGCTTTCCGAAATTGAAATCGGCGGAGACGGAATTGCCGTCTCGCTCCGAACTCCCTGATAAAACCTTGAGGCTGCCGCTTTGGTTCCGCCTCAGGCGGCCATCACAGCGAAGTGTTTTGACGCGAGCGCCGGCTCAGATCACGGCGGCACGAATGTTTTACGCGACGGCAAAACGGTGAGGTGACGACGCACGCCAAAGAGATAACGTAACTGAAACACGCGCATAGATTGCGCATTTTATCGTTAACGGCGTCAAAAGCGGACCGGGCTGTCGCCTCTTTGCCTCAACCACCAAGATTGTGCTGTTCCACAGAGGTCGCACGCCTCTATATTGAGCCGCCGAGGTGATCGAGTAGACGGCGGTTTGACGATGCGATGCCACGCATGCGCTCACGAGAACGAGGCCGCAAGCAGGTTCTGCGCGGCCTGTGGCGCCTCCCTCGCTCCGACATGCGCCAACTGCGGAAAAGATTTTCCCGAAGCGGCCCGGTTCTGCGCCTGGTGCGGTGAGCCGCGAAAAATTGAAGCCCGCGTCGTCAACGTGCCAGGCGAGCGCAAGCAGGCGACCGTCCTGTTCGCCGACGTCGCAGGTTCCACCGCGCGGATCGCCAGCCTGGATGCGGAAGCGGCGATGAATTTCCTGCATCCGATCGTGATGGTCATGGCGCGCGCGGTGCACCGCTATGACGGCACCGTGCTTCGCACCCTGGGCGACGGCCTCAAGGCCGCGTTCGGGGTACCGCATGCGCGCGAGGGACATGCGGTGCTCGCCTGCCATGCCGCGTTGGCCATGCGTGCCGCTGTCGCCGAACTGCCGGATGCTCCCCCGATCCGGATCGGCCTGCACTCGGGAGAGGTCGTTTCGGGTAAACTCTATGCCGGGTCTTCGGTCGAGCAGGACGTGACCGGCCTCACCGTGCATCTGGCCAGCCGCATCGAGCACGAAGCCTCGCCCGGCGAGATTTGCCTGAGCCGCGACTCCCAGGCGCTGCTCGGTGCGTACTGCGACACGGAGGCGCTTGGTACGCGCGCGTTGAAAGGCATTCCGGGGCCGGTGGAGGTCTTCCGGTTGATCGGCCTGAAACCGGCCGTCAACAGCGAGCATTTTCGTGGCGCCTCGCTGCTGCCTCTGCGCGGGCGGGCGGTGGAATTGGCGACATTGCAACACGCGCTGCAGGACACTGCGCCGGGCTCGCCGCGCGTCATCGGCGTGACCGGTCCACCCGGCGTCGGCAAAAGCCGGCTTTTGTTCGAGTTCGGCGAGTGGTGCCGCGAACGCCAGATCAACGTGCTGGAAGCGCGCGCGCAGGTTCACGGCCGGGCGACGCCGCTGTTGCCGGTACTGGAAGCGTTCCGCGCTTTCTTCCGCATTGATCCCGACATGGACGCGCGCGCCGCGCGGGCGCGGATCGAGCAGGCCCTGACGACACTGGCGCTGCCGGTGGCCGACCATCTTCCGATCGTGGCGGATTTTCTGGGATGCGCGGAGCCGACGTCCCGGGCCATCGATCCGGGGACGCGACGCATGCGCTTGCGCGAGAGCATCGGCCGGATCGTGAAGGCGGCCGGGCTGCAGTCTTCGGTGTTCATCATCGAGGATCTGCACTGGCTGGACGAAGCCAGCGAAGACTTCCTGGAAACCTGGATGGCGGCGGTGGAAGGCACCAGGATTTTGATGGTGCTGACCTTCCGCCCCGATTGGTCGCCGCCCTTCCGGCCCGCCTCGTATCGTGAACTGGCGCTGCCCGAGCTCGGCCCTGGCGAGGTTGGTCAGGTCATTTGCGATCTGATCGGCGACGGCCCCGGACTAGAACAGGTGGTGGCGCATGTCGCGGAGCGCTCCGACGGCAATCCGTTTTTCGCGGAAGAATTGATCCTCGCCCTGGCGCAAAGCGGCGTGCTGGTGGGAGAGCGCGGCCGCTACCGGCTGGCGCCGTCCGGCTGGCAAAATCCGACTTTGCCGACGAGCGTCGAGGCGGTGATCGGCGCGCGTATCGATCTCCTGCCCGACGCCGAAAAGGCGCTGTTGCAGACCGCCGCGATCATCGGAAAGGAGTTTCCGGTCGAGGTGGCGCGATCGGTCACCGGCCTGTCGGACGCGGCCGCGCGGCCGCTGCTGCGGCACCTTCGCACGGCCGAGCTGATCCAGCCGCGGCAAACGGCGATGGGCGAAAGTTTTGCGTTCCGCCATCCCCTGATTCAGGAGGCGGCCTACGCGATGCAGTTGCGGTCGACGCGCACCACTCTGCATGCCGCCGTGGCGCAGGCGATGGACGCGCAGGACTGGGCGAAGCGTGACGAGTTCGCCGGCCTCGTGGCGTATCATTATGAGGCCGCAGGGAATATGGTTGCGGCGGCCATGCATTTGCAGCGTTCGGCGCGCTGGGTCGGGAGGACGAACTCCGGGCGCGCCTTGACGGATTGGAAAAAAATCCGCGGCATGATGCAGGGTCAGCCACGGTCCAAAGAGAATGATGAATTGCGGGCTTTGGCCGGCGGACAGTTGCTGACCTTCGGCTGGCGCGAAGGGATGCCGGTTGAGGAAGCCAGGACCTACGCCGAGGAGGCGCTAGGCTACGCGCGGGGAGCCGGCAACCGGCGCCATGAAGCGCTCCTGATCGCGGGCTACGGACGGATCATCGCCGCAAGCGGTTCGGCCGACGAGTATGTTCGATTGGTTCGCGAAGCGCTGGCCGTGCTGGATGCCGAATCCAACCCGGCGGAGGCGCTGCTGCTGAACGGCTTGCTTTGCCAGGCCAGCATCCTCGCGGGCTTCGTCGGCGAGGCGCTGAAAGCAAACAGCGCGGCTCTGGATCTGATCGACGACGAGCGTCGTGGCAATACGGGCGTCGTCCTTGGCTTGACTGTGGGCCAAATGGTGGGATTCGACGTTCCCCATTGGATGAAATGCCTTCAGGTCAGGTCTCTGGTCATGCTCGGACGGTTTTCTGACGCGGACGAGCGGCTCACGAGGTTGTTCCAGGTTGATCCGGCCGAAGCTGAACCCCTTCATCAAGGCATCCCGCACTGGTTTGCAGTTGAACTAGCGTGGTTTCGTAACGACATGCTCTCCGCGACGCGACACGCCGATAACGTCGCCCGCCTCGCCCATCTAGCCGGAAGCCCGTATTGGATTGTCGTCGCGAGTTATTGTCAGGGTCTGGCAGCCTCAACAGCTGGAGACTTCGCGAAAGCCGATGGCTTTTTCCGGCAGTCGCTGGACGCATCCCGTCGCGGCAAGGCAGGCCTCGAGTTCGAGGCCAGAATGCTTGCCTGCCGCGCTGACAATCGCATGCGCGCGGACGATCCGGATCGTGCCGGAGAAATTGCCGCGGAGGCAATTGACGTCGCTCGGCGGAAGGCAGACCGCCTGGCCGAGTGCCACGCGAGCCTTGTCGCGGCTTCGGCGAGTCTGACCCGAAGCAGTTCTGAACGCTCCGGGGAGGCACGGAACTTCCTCAACCGTGCCAATGCCCTGATCGAGGAGACCGGCGCGAAGGTCTATGACAACATGATGTTGCGTATGCGAGCGCAAGCAAACGGTGAAAAAATTCTTGCGTCCTCGGTGCGCTCATGATGTGTTTGCACGGGAAGTGTCATAACCGGACAACGTAGGGGCGAGGCCATGGGTGGCGCAAGGATCATACCCGGAACCGCATACAGATGCGACGGCAATGACGTCATCGTCCATTTGAACAGGGTGTTCGCGGATCCAAGTTGCGACGAATACAAGTACGCGCAGAGCCACAACAAATTCGGAGACGTTCCGAACGCTCCTGGCAACTGGCAGGCCCTGAGGGATGCCTACAATTTCGCGAAAGTACCAGTCAATCTAGGATGGGAATCTTACCTGGAGATGCTGGGTACTGTGGAGCCGCAAGGACCGGATAATATCTACATGATTGCCCAAATTCGCTACAACGGTCTGGTCGAGGGCGTGGTCATGGAGACAGCTGTTCACGTACCGCAGAATGGCGGACACGTCCGAGGGCTGCGCGGATCAAAGGCCGGAATACACAGTTCGCTTAATTCACCTTGCCCTATGCCGCAGGCGCCGAAAAAATATTAGCGACAAAATCGGCGATAATGAATGAGTACGCGTCTGCTCCAAGCTGGCGAGTTGGCACCTCTCGCCTGATAAACAATTGCCGCCATCAGCGGCAGCCGACTGCTGACTGCACGCGGCCGCTCGCTTCGTCATTTCTCTTGATGGTCACGCCGACGGCGCCAGGCTTCGGATCTTATTCAAACTCCTGCGCGCCGACGTCAACAACGAAAAAGGACCTTGCGGCCTCACGCGGCTCATGATGAGCTTATGCGAGAACCGCGCTCGCGGGGGCAACAGGAGGACGAGGCCATGGGCGGTGCAGTTATCGAAGTGGGTGAAACGATGATGTGTGAGGGCAATGACGTCCTCACCCTGCTGAACTCGGTGTTCGGGAGGCCGCATTCTGACGCATACAAATATGCGAAAGAACACAACACCTTTGGTAATATTCAGAACGTCGCGAACAACTATAATGACCTCATCACCGCCTATGAGACAGCGGGAGTTCCGGTCAACAACAACCCGGGATGGTCTTCTTATCTGGAGTTCCTGGGCACCGTGAGTACGGAAGGGGCGCAGCAAGGACCGACAAATATCTACGAGATCGCCCAATTTCGATACAACGGTCTGATCAACAATACCGCAATGAAGACGAAGACGCACAAGCCGCATCATGGCGGCCACGTTCACCACGGAGCGGCGGCGGGAATTGATCCTGGCACGATCGATTCACCGTGCCCTATGCCACAGCCTCCGACCGGTTCGTAGCGACAACAGCGGCAGCATCGAATGAATGCGCGTCCCGCAGTCGGCACCAACTCCGACTCCGAGGCCGCGGGTTGGCGCTCCACGCGTGATGAGCAATTGCCGCCGCTAGCGGCAACCGCCCCCGAATTGCAAGACGCCGCCCGCTTCGTCATCTCTCCCGACGGCCACGCCGATGACGCGGGCCTTCAAGCCGCGTTCAAGCTGCTGCGCGCCGAGGCGCCGGTGCTCTGGGTCGACACCCCCGGCATGCGTCCGTTCTGGCTGCTCAGCCGCTACCGCGATATCTCGGCAGTAGAGCGCCGAGGCGCGCCGTTCGTCGCAGCGACGCGCACTTTCCTCACCAGCAAGATGACCGAGGATCGGCTCGAGCGGATGCTCGGCAAGCCCTATGTGCTGCGCGGCCTGCTGCAGATGGACGACCCCGAGCATGCCGCCTATCGCGCGGTGGCGCAGCCTCACCTCACGCCGCCCGCGCTCGCCGAAATGGAGCCGTGGCTGGAGACCTGGGCGGACCACATCGTCAGCCGCATCGCCGGCCGCACCGAGGCATTCGACTTCACCAAAGACATCGCCGTGCCGTTTTCGATCCGCGGCATCATGCGCCTGCTCGGCCTGCCCGAAGCCGACGACGATCTGATCCTGAAACTGTCATGGGGGCTGGTCGGACCGGAAGATCCCGTGCGCCGCCTCGCCGATCATCCGACCGTGGCGATCTGCCGCGCCGGACTTGGTTTCCAGGACTATTTCGATCCCGTCGCCGCCGACCGCCGCGCCTGCCCGCGCCATGATTTGAGCAGCGTCATCGCCGCCGCCGAGGTGAACGGTGAGCCGATGCCCGACTACGAGCGGTTCTCCTACTATACGATGATCGCGACCGGCGGCCATGACACGATCGCTTTCTGTCTCAGCGGCGGCATGCATGCGCTGGTCGAACACCCCGAGCAATTGGCGAGGCTGCGCGCCGACCCCGACCTGATCGACACCGCGATCGAGGAGATGCTGCGCTGGACGACGCCGGGCCGGCACATCGTGCGATCAGCGACCGAGGACGTCGAGCTGGGCGGCCAAACCATTCGGGAAGGCGAAGCGGTGGCGCTGTTCTTCAATTCCGCCAATCGCGACGAGGCTGTTTTCGCAAACGCCGACCAATTCCGGATCGATCGCCGCCCGAATCCGCATCTCGCGTTCGGGCTGGGCCGGCATCACTGCATCGGCGCCCACATGGCGCGGCTTGAAATGCGCGCGCTGCTGAAGACCTTGCTGCCGCGGCTGGAGTCCGCCGAGCTCGCCGCCCCTCCCCGCCGTACCGCATCCACGATGGTCAGCGGCATCTCGTCATTGCCGATCCGCTGCGCCTGGCGCGGGTGAGTGTTGCCGTAACGACGCGACGGGCAAAACACCTACGGTTTTACAGAAACGCGTGTCAAGCCCGTTGCGTAAAAATATTTCCCTTTTCCGAAATATAGAAACAGGCGTATTCACCTCGCCATCCCGCCTCCTGCAAGAGGACGTTACGGCCAATCGTCACGAAACGTGGGGCGGGATGCGATGGATGCTTTGGCGCGCAGACGATGCGCACCTGAGCGTACGGTCAAGCCGTGTGGTCCTGTCTCCCCGACGCTGGAGACAAGCTTGCAAAGATGATTTGCGAGCGACGGGGGCTAACAAGCCCGGCACCCCGGGGAGAGCACGGAGCAGCCGAAAAAACCATTGCGCAGGGAATGCCTGTGTTTCCGGCCCACCTGTAGTGACTACGCTCGTATGCTTTTTTCATTCTGCATACGAGGCTGCGGGGTGCAGCTGGCGCCCGGCATTCCCTGCGCCCTCTTCAATCGAGGACGCGATGCCTTTCACGACCCGGACGCGAAAACCGCGCCGCGGGAATGAGGAGGTGTGTCTTCTCCGCTGTCGTCGTCCGGCCCTAATGCGCAATTGCGCATCAGGACCGGACGACCCAGTATTCCAGAGGCTTCTCAGTTCAGCACTGCCGTCTCTGGAATACTGGATCGCCCGATTAAATCGGGCGATGACACCGAACCGCTGTTTGACAGTTGAACAAGGATTACGACCGCAACAGCGGAGCCTCCACTAGGGCGTGTACTCATAAATGCTCAGCGGCCCCGATGTCCGTTCTTGGGTATGGAGCGGATGCCGCCCAGAGGCCGTGAAGACCGCTCCTGCCCTATCTGCGATATCAAATTTATTGCGTCCTTGCGCCGCTCATGATCTGTTTGGACGGGAACGGTATGAACAGAACAACGTGGAGGTGACGTTATGGGTGGCGCCTTTACCGGAGGAAGAGCGATCCTGTGCGACGGAAAGGACATCGTCGACGCGCTGAATAAGGTCTTCGATAAAAAGCCAGGAAACTCGGACTATGACGCAGCCGTGGCGGCAAAAGACGCCTTTAATCTTCCCATCCAAACAGGCGATCCGGCGCACCTCCTCGGCGCATATATGGCCGCCGGGGTTGAAGTTCAGTCTTGGCCACACTGGAAACTGTATCTAAAAGACCTCGCTAACCGTGATCCAGGCAACATCACTGCAATCGCTCAAGCGCGTTACGATGGTCTGTCGGCGGGCGACTCAATCCACACAGACAAACACCCGCCTGCAGGCGGCGATCACAAAACCCATGTGACGAAGGACAAACCAAACAAGAAAATCACGGTAGACTCTCCTTTCACGCCCGACTCTAGCTGCCTCTGACTGGGCCGGGTGGTCCAACTGGTCCAGTTTAGGGAAAACACTCCTAACCGATGTCTGCCTTTGGGCCCAAAGCCGACAAGCCATGTTCACTCGGCGATGTCCGCTTTTGGCGGGTAAGGCCGACATGGCGGTTGGGTACGCGCCCTAGTTCGGCTTCTTCAGCGCGTCCGTCTGCTTGGTGAGCGCCTTGTCGAAATCCGCCTCGAGCCCCGCCACATAGGTGGCGAGCTCGCCCGGCTTGACGAACGGGTTCGGCGCGCCGTCCTTCATCGCAGCGCGCTTGTCCTGCATGCCGTAGACTTCCGGATGCGGACCGAGCAGCACGTCGGGTTTCATCGCCTTGGCCTTGACGTAGGTCGAACGGTAGTCGTCGACGATGCCGGGATGCGTGGGATTGCCGACCAGCCGGTTCAGCGCCACCGTGCCGCTGCAGAAGAACAGCACGTTGCGGTCCTGCGCGCCGTCCTTGACGGTCATCTCCCAGCTCGTGCAGCCCGGCGAATGGCCAGGCGTCGCATGCGCGATCATCGTGGTGTCGCCGAGCGTCACCTTGTCGCCTTCCTTGACGGCGATGTCGACCTTGACGGCCGGAAATGCCAGCAGATCGTTTTTCTCGTCGCCCGGATAATAGCCGCCCTCCAGCAGCGGCTTGTCGCGCTCGCCGGCGACCATCTGCGCGCCGGTTTCCTTCTTGATCTCGGCAAAGCCGCCGGTGTGATCGAAATGCGCGTGGGTGTTGAGGATGTACTTGATGTCGGCGACCTTGAAGCCGAGCTTGGCCATGCTGTCCTTGATCATGCCGGTCGACTCTGGAAGCGCCGTATCCATCAGGATCAGGCCCTGCGAGGTCTTGCATTCCCGGATGGAATAACCCTACGCCTTTGGAAACTGGCTCGCGGGCAACGCGGCGCAATGATCGTAGATGTCGGACGGACGTGTGAACCATACCTTGTCCTTTTGCGGATGGTTCGCGATGTGCTGCAACGCCTCGCGCAGCATCCGCAGCCGATAGGGTTGGCCGACGATCATGGTGTGCAGCGCGATGCCGCAGACCAGCGGCTGCTTCGCCGATTGTCGCAGCAGCTCCTCGAATTGGCCGATGATGAAATCGCGGAATTGTTCCGGCGAATGATGCCTGACCAGGATTTGCGGACTGTCATTGATTTCGATCGGATATGGCACGCTCATCAGCGGCCCGGAGCGCGTCTTCATCCAGAGCGGCTGGTCGTCGGCGGGCCAGTCCATCAGGAAATCGAAGCCGACCTCCTTCAACAGGTCGGGCGTGTGGTGGGTGGATGCCATCCACGGCGCCATCCAGCCGCGCGGCGGCTTGCCGGACGCACGCGTGATCGCATCGCGGACCTCCCCGAGGAAACGTTTCTCGTCGGCTTCCCACATATGGCCGTGACGCTCGGCATTGGTGCGGCCGTGGCCGATGAACTCGTCGCCGCGCGCCTTCAGTGCGTCGACGATGCGCGGGGCATAGTCGAACACGGCCGTGTTGATCAGGTGTGCCGCAGGCAGGTTGAGCTCGTCGAACAGTTCGAGGCAGCGCCAGACGCCGACCCTGTTGCCGTAATCGCGCCAGGCGAAGGTGCGGGGATCGGGCGGGGTGCCCGCCACAGTGAGGAGGTGCCCCTCGCCCGCGCCGAACGCGAAGTGCTCGATGTTGAGGCCGAGATAGACCGCGAGCCGCTTGCCGTCCGGCCAGGAATAATTCGGGCGATCGACGATCGGCGAGTAGGCGTAGCGGCCATGATAGGGAAGCTGCATGGCGAGTTCCTCCTTGTTTTATTCGATAGGCCGCTCTGCGACGGCCCCGCACTCTCAGGTAAACCAGCGATCGATCAGCATGCCGATTGCAACACCTGCAATGGCGGCACCAACGCCCATCGCAACAGTCTCGATCACCGTGCGGACGACGCCGCGTTGTCCGAGTTGCGAGCGTCCGACGCCGAGCGCGATCAGCAGCGCCACCGTGACGATCCCGGAGACGACGCGCGCATGATCGATCGGAAGCAGAACGAAAGGCAGGATCGGAACCGCGGCCGCGAAGAAATCCGCGAGCAGCATCCACAGCGCCTGCTCCGAGGGATCGACTGGCGCCTTGGCCTCGCCCTTGAGCGCGAGCAAGAGACCCTCGGCGGCGGTGCGGTCACTCTGCACGGCGTTTGCAAGTGCTGTGGACTGCTGCGATGTGAGGCCTGCGCTCGCGAGGCGCTGCGACAACGAGACGGTGCCGGCGGCGGAGGCGGCCGCATCGGTCTGGTCGCGCCTCGTCTCGGCATCCAGATAGGCGCCGGCCATCATGGAGACGGCAGCGGCGGCGGCGCCAGAGGCGCCCGCGATCAATACGGTCTTGGCGCTGGTCGTGGTGGCCGCGACGCCGAAGATCAAGCCGAAGATGGAGACCGTTCCGTCCTCCATGCCGAACACGATCGTGCCGGCCGAGTTGGTGATCGAGCGTTGCAGCCGCTGCCATGTCGAGCCGGTCGTCATGAGGTTCGCCCCGTCGCCCTGTTGTGGGCATGCCCGAATTTATCGGGACATCGGCCCGAGATCAAAGCGAAGCGGGGCACATCAGAACGACGCCAGAAAATGGTCGGCGATCTTGCCTCGAGTCGTGACCCAGATGTCGCCGCGATTGGCGCATTTCTTCGCGATTTCGTCATACGCCCATGCGCCGGCCGGACGGCCATAGCAATGGGTGTGACAAAGCACGTCGAGGATGACGACATCGTGGGTGGCCGCGAGCAGATGGCTGAGCGCATCGTCGAACATCTCGACGAATTGCCGGGGCGTGCGCCCCCATCGCATCGCATGGGACAGATCGTTGATCTCGATCGTCAGGGGGACGGCGACCAGATCGCCCTCCGGATAGGTCTGCAGATAAGGCAGGTCATCGTCGAGCGCATCGCCCTGCCATTTGTAGCCGTGGCGAACGAGGCGGCGGAAGGTGTCGTCGCCGGCGGTGGCGCGTGGGCTGATCCAGCCCGTCGGTTGCTCGCCGATAACGGAAGTGAGCCCGGTCGTCGCGCGGCGCACATAATCTTCGTCTTCCTCAGCCGACAGCGACGCCGGAACGAGATCCTGGGCATATCCATGCGTCACGATTTCATGACCGGCGGTCGCGACCGCACGAACCTGATCCGGGTCACGCTCGGCCAGCACGCCCGAGACGTAGACATTGGCCGTGATTCCCGCGCCGTCGAGGATCGCCATCAGGCGGCGAATGCCGGCGGTCGCGCCATAGCGGCCGTAGGAGTCGGCGTTCAGGTCGAAGACGCCCGGCCGCAGCGGATTGCCCATCGGCCCGATTGCGGAGGCGCCCTGCTCCGTCCACGCCTCATAGGCGACATTGAAGACGACGGCGAGATGGCGGTCGCCCGGCCAGCGCATGCCGCGCGGGCTACGGCGGATTTTGGGCTTGGCATCGCCAGACATGGTCGCTCCGTCCCTGCTTTTCATTTTGCGCGGAGGTTAGTAATCGCGGCCGATGCCGTCAAATCAGGCCAGCGCGCGCACCAGCTGGATCGCGGCGATCAGGGCCCCGATCGAAAGCACGACGGACACCGCGACATAGGCAAAGGCGGCCCACGCTTCGCCTCGTTCGACCAGGTACCAGACATCGAGCGAGAAGCTGGAGAACGTCGTATAGCCGCCGCAGATGCCGACCGTGAGGAAGACTCGCGCTGTCTCCGGCAGATTCCAGCGCAACGCGAACATGCCGACAAAGACGCCGATCAACGCCGATCCGCTCACATTGATGAAGAGGATGCCCCAGGGAAAAGCGGTGCCGAGCGTGCGGCCTACGCCGACGGCGACCAGATAGCGCATGACGGAGCCGAGCGCGCCGCCGACCGCGACCGCGGCAATCAGTGCAGGGTTCATGACTTCCTCCTGAGCCACCATTCGAGGGTGCCGGCCACCACGCCGAAGGCGACGAGCGGGGTGAGGAAATCGGTCTCGGCATTGAGCAGCCAGGCGAGGCCTGCGATCGCCCAGCAGGAGCCGGTAATCCAGAGCGCGATTGCGAGTGCGTTGGGAAGTCGTGTGTTTGGGAGTCTTGTTCCAGGATCTCTTGCCATGCGCGTCCCCGTTTGCGGACGCTGCTGGAAGGAACAAGCTCCTACCGACGCAAAGCGTCCGGTAGGAGTCATCAGCCTTGCGGCGGTTGTCGGGGGACTCCATCCCCATCGGTTGGCGATGCTACGCCGATCGCACGCGGCGTCAAGACGCGCGCGAACCCGCCACGAGGGTGCAAAACCATTATCTGGACGGATGAAGGGGGAAAGCCGGACAACGGCCGTACCTGTAGTGACTATGCTAGCGTGTCAAGCCCTTGCCACGCGAGGCTGCAGGTGCAGCGGCACTCGGCTTTCCCTGCACCCTGCGTACGTGACGCCGGCGATTCCGGCAAGAGTTATGTCATTCGTCATTGCGACGTCATCTCACGTGGCCGGTGGAGGCCTCTTCCCATAGACGACGTCGGCGCGCTTCTCGAACGCTGTCGAGAATCTCGCGAACGCCGCGTCGAACATCGTGCCCATCAGCATCGCCAGCATCCGGCTCTTGAACTCGTAGGCGATGAAGAAGCCGACGTCGCAGGCCTCCTCGCCTTTGGGCTCGAAGGTCCAGCGGTTCTCCAGGTTTGCGAACGGCCCACGCAGATAGCGCACATCGATCTTGCGGTCGGCGCGATCGAGCGTGACCTCGCTGGTAAAGGTTTCCTTGACCAGCTTGAACGACACCGTCATATCGGCGACGATAGTTTCGGTGCCGTCGCCGTTTTGCCTGCGCTGATGGACCTTCAGCGTCTGGCACAGCGGCACGAATTCCGGATAGCGCTCGACATCGGCAACAAGGTCGAACATTTGCTCCGCGCTATGTTCGACGCGCCGCTTGCTGGAGAAGCGCGGCATTCACCGCGCGGCCGCTGTGCGCGCCGCCTTCAGTTTGGCAAAATCCTCGCCGGCGTGATGCGACGAACGGGTCAGCGGGCTTGCCGACACCATCAGGAAACCTTTGGTGTAGGCGACCTTCTCAAGGCCTGTAAACTCGTCCGGCGGAATGTAGCGCATGACGGCGTGATGCTTGCGGGTCGGCTGCAGATATTGACCGATGGTGAGGAAGTCGACGTCGGCCGAGCGCAAATCGTCCATCACCTGCAGCACCTCGTGGCGCTCTTCGCCGAGGCCAACCATGATGCCGGACTTGGTGAAGATGGTGGGATCGATCTCCTTGACCCGCTGCAAAAGCCGGATCGAATGGAAGTAGCGCGCGCCCGGCCGCACGCTGAGATAACGCGACGGCACGGTCTCCAGGTTGTGGTTGAAGACATCGGGCTTGGCCGCGACCACCACCTCCAGCGCGCCGTTCTTGCGCAAGAAATCGGGGGTGAGGATCTCGATCGTCGTGGTCGGGCAGCGCGCGCGGATGGCACGGATCACTTTCGCAAAATGCCCGGCGCCGCCATCGGCGAGATCGTCGCGGTCGACGGAGGTGATGACGACATGCGCAAGGCCGAGCTTGAAGGTCGCGTCGGCGACGTGCTCCGGCTCGGCGGCGTCGAGCGCGCCGGGCAATCCGGTCTTGACGTTGCAGAAGGCGCAGGCCCGCGTGCAGGTGTCGCCCATGATCATGAAGGTGGCGTGCTTCTTGTCCCAGCACTCACCAATATTGGGGCAGCCCGCCTCCTCGCAGACGGTGTGGAGGCCATTCTCCTTGACGATGTTGCGGGTGTCGGCATAGCCACGCGTGTTCGGCGCGCGCACGCGGATCCAATCCGGCTTCGGCGGCGATACGGCGTCGGGCCGGTTCGCCTTTTCGGGGTGGCGCGGCCGCAACTTCCGGTCGGAGAGGGTATCGATGATGACGGCCATGGATGTCCGTGAATTCCTGTAATGCTCTAGCTAATCCGTATCGCGGGAGGCTGCAAGGACACTCCCAAAAGCCGCAAAAACCATGCAAAAGTGGGGCAGCATTTCCTCCGTGTCCGCCGATTCCCGTGGTCAAAGCCCCGCATCCCGAAAAGACCGACAAGCTGCCCCCTTTGGGCAAGCCGCTGAAGCGCGGTTTCTTCGACCGTAGCGTTCACGAGGTGGCGCCCGACCTGATCGGTGCAACGCTGCTATTCAAAGGCGTCGGCGGCGTGATCGTGGAGGTCGAGGCCTACCACCACACCGAACCGGCCGCGCATTCCTATAATGGTCCGACGCCGCGCAACCGCGTGATGTTCGGCCCGCCCGGCTTCGCCTATGTCTATCGTTCCTACGGCATTCATTGGTGCGTGAATTTCGTCTGCGAGAAGGAGGGATCGGCGAGCGCCGTGTTGATCCGTGCGCTGGCGCCGACGCATGGCTTGGCCTCGATGCGCCGTCGCCGCGGCGTGCCCGAGGAGCGCGCGCTGTGTTCGGGGCCGGGCAAATTGTGCGAGGCGCTCGGCATCACCGTGGCGCATAGCGGCCTGCCTCTGGACCGGGCACCATTCGCATTGCATGCACGGGTTGGAAAGGCCGATGTCGTGTCGGGCATTCGCATCGGCATCACCAAGGCGGTGGATTTGCCCTGGCGTTACGGCTTGCGGGGTTCGCGGTATCTCAGCAAGCCGTTTCCGCCCGACTAGTGCCCGTTTTCCGAAGTCCGCGCCAGACCACCCGCTTCGGCGGCGCGCCACGGCCGCGGCATCAACACGGACGGGACGCTCTCGCTGTCGTAGAGCCGCAAGTAAAAGTGACCGATCCCGGCAAGCCCGAGCATCAGGTTCGGTGTCTCTCCGCCTTCATACACCCCGCACGGCCACGGCAGATCCTTGCGACGATAGACTTCGATGCCGTAGCGTCCAACGCCTTCGGCGACCGCGCGCGCCGTCCGATCGCCGAGGATATCGCCGGCAGCAAGGAATAGTTCGGCATTGCCGGCGCGGCCGTGGCACAACGTGAAATCGGATTGCGGACCGAAATTCGGATCGGTGAGCGTCCGCATCGTTGTGCGCAGGGCGGCCTCCGCCTCGCCGCGCGCGACGGAGTCACCGGTCAATTGCCAGGCGCGCAGGCGCGACAGGCCGATGCCCGACGCGCCATGGCACCAGGCCACCATGTAGCCCGGCTGCCCGGCCGATGATGGGTCATCCGCGCGAAAGTCAGGCCAGTTCTCATGCGCCTTGCTGAAATGTTGTCGCTCATAGGCGAAGCCTTGCTCGGCAGCGTCGCGAAAGCGCCTTTCACCGGTGGCCGCAGACAATTCGAGCAATGCCCAGGCGATGCCTGCCGCGCCGTGGGAGAATCCGGTGAGATCATGTTCGGCAGCCGCCGAATGGCTGCCCCACGACCATCCGCCTTCGCTTCGCTTCGCCCGAACGAGCAGCCGCTCCCCAAGCCGGCAAGCGATCGTCATGATATCCCGCCCTGTGAGGCGTTGCATGTCGATCAGCGCGACAATCGCCCCGGCCGCACCCACGAGCACATCGAGCAGAAATTCCTCCTTGCCTGCCGTCGCCTCGACAAGCATGTCGCACGCTTTGTCGATCAGGAGTTGATCCTCGAAAGCTTCACCGGCCGCCGCTGTCGCATAGGCAATGCCGGTCCATCCCGAATAGAGCCCGATGCGCTGTGCGGCCGGCATCCTCCGCGCCTGTCCGTGAGCATGCGCCAGTGCACCCAGTGCGGTCGCGCGCAGGACGGGCTCCGACGTCAGCCGATACAGTGCCGCCAAAAATAGCGCGATGCCGCTGGTGCCTTGGTAGAGATCGGGACCGAGCGAGCGATGTCCCACGGTCCAGCTGCCGTCGATGAGTTCTCGGGAATCGCCGAGCCAGTTGCAGCGCTCTCCAGCCCAGAGCGCATCGCGGCACAGCCGGCGGCCGAGCGATGCCGCCACGTCGAGAAATTCCGCGTCGCGCCGCATTGTCATGCCACCAGGCGCTCTGCGAAATCATATGGATCGGCTCCGCCGGCACGGAGCCAGGGACGTTCGAGCGACAGGCCAGCAGCTGCGAACACGGCAGCAATCTCGCTGAGGCGCGCCTCGGCGGACCCCTCCCCGCGCTCTTCCGCGCGGCAGACCGCCTCAGCTAGCAACCGGCAGCGGTTCATGCCGAAGCTTTCACCGGTTTGCGGGTCCTCGGCGAAGCCGAGGCCGTCGGCGAGTTGTTTTGAAAATAACGGCACCGCCGCCTCCAGGTCGTTGCGCACAGCGGCATATATTTCGGGCAGGAGCATCGCGACGATACGCGTGTATCGTCTGGCAAGATACAGAACTGCGGCATCGCTGCGGTCAAACAACGCTTGCAATCGCAGACACTTGAAATGGAACGGAATCGTAAAGCGATTGAGTGCAGCAGTCATCGCGCCGACCAGGCGTGGCGCTCCATCAGCCCTGATGTTCCAGTAGAACCGCACCACCCCCAACTCCTCCTGCTGATCGGACAACGTCTCACCGAACGCAAAATAGAAACCAGGTTGCAGCAGGAGGGACTCGCGGGCCGCGAACAGGCTGACCTCGGCGCCGGGTTGCACCGGCGCGCCAGGCGCGCCGGGAGCGTGAAACTCGCCGGGCCAGACCATGCGAGTCCTCGCGCCCTTGACTGCTGCGATCTGGCCGTTTGGCAAGCTCTGTTTCACCTGCCATCCATCATCCCAGTGATCACGGCTTGCATTCGCGGCCGATAACAACGGTGCCAGATCGTCGCTCGGCGAAGGCGCGATGAGATGATCCCTCGCCGCACCATCGAAGCGGCGGCAATAGCAGTGCTCGTAAAAGAGAACCTGAAGCTGGGCGACAAGCGGATTGCCATTCGGGGTCTGCGAATGCGGCGCGCCTGAGGCAAGGCGCGGCACCGTGCGCCCGGCGAAGGCGACCACACCAGGCGCCGGGAACGTCACGGCACGCATGATCGCCAACAACTGAGCGCGCAAGGCTTGCTGCATGGACGATATGTCTCTCATAACCCCAGGATCTGTGTGGCCGCGCGCTTCGGTTCCTTGAGAACGTTGAGGCTCACCTGCAGCAGCGCAAGCGCAGGTGATGAGACCTGCGGTGAATACTGCAACACCTCATAAGCTGTCAGGATCATGCGCGCAGCGCCGTACTTGATGCTGCGCATCAGCACGGCATCAGCCGCGTCCGGATCGATCCTCAATTCGCCGAGATAGCCATGCCAGAATGCGCGGATCGAAGGTTGCATCCGTTCGATCGGATACGCCGCAGACTCCTCAGCCGCGGCAAGCGATCCACCCGCATCGAACCGCATCGAGGTCACCCAAAAGCAGATGTAGGCCTGAAGCATTCCGCCGACGTCCCAGGCGGGATCACCGATGTCCGCGAGCTCCCAGTCCACGAAACGCCTGTCGAGCATACCGCTGGAATCTCGTGGATAGATCACGCAGTTTTCCCATCGCAAATCGCCATGAATCAGCCGATCGAAGCGCCAGTCGTCGCGCATTTCGTCGAGCTCGTGCTGAAAGTCCGGATAGCCCTGAAGGATTTGAAACATCTGGCGGCTGCCGCCACTGATCGCACCGAACATGCTGTCGCGATGACCGGATAGCGCCCACGGCGGCTGGCAGCGAAACAGCGATCGCTCCGGGTGTCCCTCGAGCGTCAGCGCCGGCTCCCGATGCAGTCGGCCGAGTTGCTCGCCGAACAATCGCGCCACTTCGCCGGGAAAGGCCTTGAGCCGGAGGTGATGCTCCATGAGCGACTCGGCGTTCGGAAGCAGTTCAGTCACCAGAACATGATGTTTCCGGTCATAGAGGCGATCGCGCGGCACAGCGGCGGCCAACACCGACAATTCCGTCGCCTCGCGCGCGATGCGGTAGCAGTTCGCCTCGGCCGCGAGGTGCGCGACGGTGAGAGGATCCCAAGCCTGGATTTGCTTGATGAAGAAGCCCTGCTCCGAACCGCGCAGCACCTTGAAGTTCTTGTTGCGCCGCGTGAAGTCGGCGACCATGAGGTCATCATTGACGACCGCGTCATAGGTAAGCAGCCGCTGATCGAGAAGATAGTGAACCACGTTGCTTCGCGACAGGATCATGCGACGTGACAGGCCCTGGGGTCGTCAACAGAAACGCCAAGCCGACATCCGCCGGCGCGCTGGCGGATGTCGTCTTTGGCAGTTTGGCGCCGGAGGGCGCTGATGCTAGGTGCCGGTGCCGGAATAGTTCGGCATGAATTGCGCCATCGTGTGGGGGCCACCGCCGCAGCCGGGACCGGAGCTCGGGCAGGTATGACCCATCGACGTGATCGTCGGGAACGGCCACGCCATCTGCGCCATCGTATGATGACCGCCAACACCGGTGCCGTGGCAGAGATGCCCGTTAATCGTGATCGTCGGGAAGGGCCACGCCGCCTGCGCCATCGTGTGCGGGCCGCCGCCACCGGTGCCGTGGCAAAGATGGCCCATTGCCGTAATCGTCGGGAACGGCCACGCCGCAACTTGCGCCTCCGTGTGTTGGGGGCTACCCGTGCCGGAGCAGAGACGCCCCATCACTGTGATCGTCGGAAACGGCCACGCCGCCACCTGCGCCTCCGTGTGTTGGGGGCCACCCGTGCCCGAGCAGAGGCGCCCCATCACCGTGATCGTCGGGAACGGCCACGCTGCAACCTGCGCCTCCGTGTGGTGACCGCCGCCACCGGTGCCGGAGCAGAGATGCCCCATCGCGGTGATTGTTGGGAAGGGCCACGCTGCCTGTGCCATCGTATGGGGGCCGCCGCAAGCTGGACCGGCGCTTGGGCAAATATGTCCCATCACCGTAATCGTCGGGAACGGCCATGCCGCTTGAGGTGCCGCACCACCGGCTCCCGCCATGTGATCGCGCGTAATCGCGCCGTCGAGATAGCTGCCCTTGGGCCGATCCGCAGCCGCAGTGCCGTAAACGAGCTGGGCGTTACGCACAATCCAGACGTAGCTCGCCTGAAGTCCGTCACCCGACTTCGCGTCCTGCTGGTGCAGGATCGCCGCGCTCGGGATGTCGGCATAGTTACTCAGATGCGGATCGAAATAGAGCCGCTTGTGGTCGGCCTCTGATGACGCTCCAAGGTAGCCATACAACATAACGGTTGCAGGCGGATTCTTTGGATCTTTGACAATCTTGTCGACAAAGTCAGCCATGGCATAACCTTCCTGCTAAAATCGCCACGTCCCATTCAGCCGACGCGGCTGAAAAGACGGAGCATTCCGATTGGTATGGTGCGCCGCGATCATGTGCCTGATATCGCGTCCGGACGGACGCATTTGAATAAATCCTGAGCCGTCTGAAAATCACGGCCATCAATTCACACGCCTTCGAAGACATACCGATAGCAACGGCATGAAGCATCTCACGCAGTGGTTCGGGCGTCAATCGCTGCTACTTCCGCGTCTGCCACGAACTCGCCCCAATGATGCCGAGACCGTGTTTGCAGTCGCAAAAATTTGCAACAATTCCTAACGTGACGCGCGGATGACGTGACCGCCGCCGGATTGAAGACCCCTCCCCAGTTCGGGTGAGTAGCGTTTGATGACATCGGCAAAGCCGAGGTCTTCGATGTCCCGAAATCCCTTGTCGCGCAGGATGGCGGCGATCTCGGGCGGATCGAAGAACGACAGCCACGGCTCGCCGCGCGCCGCGGCGCTCTCCGCCATCGCCGTCAAGCGGGCGCGACGCTCGGGAGACTGGTTCTCGAATGGCTCGGTGTAGTCGAACGCGAGGGCCGAGCCCGGAATGCCGGTGATGAAATCGAGCGTTGAAAAGACGGTCTCGCGGGTGAGATACATCGACACGCCGAGCCACTGGAAGAACGCCGGCTGGTCGCGCCGGAACCCGGCACGCGCCAGTCCATCGGCAAGCTTTTCGCGCTCGAAATCGACGGGCGCAAATGTCAGCGTTTCGGGCACGGAAAGGCCCGCTTCGCGCAGACGCTCGCGCTTCCAGGCCTGCGTCGTCGGAAAATCGACCTCGAACGCGCGAACATCGGGAAAGGGGTTGCGCAGGGAGAAGGTATCGAGGCCCGCGCCGAGCACCACGACCTGGCGCGCGCCGTGCGCAACGCTCGCAGCCAGCGCCTCCTCGGAGAAGCGGCTGCGCGAGACGATGAAGAGCCTTATCCCGCGGTGCAACGGGTCGGCGGCGATCCCATCAAGCATCGCGCGCGTTTCCGCGTCGAGGATTTTCTCCGCGAAGGGATCCCGGAAGATCACCGCGCCTTCGTGCTTTTGATGGACCGCGCGATAGGCTGCTGCGACCCTCGCCGTCGAGCTCGGTTGGCCGTCGCGCATCTAGGATGCGTTCTTCAGGCGCTCTAGCGCCTCGAGAAGCTTGGCCTTGCGCGCCAGCGCCGCCTCGCGCTTCTCCTTCTCTTCCTCGACGATGTCCTCGGGCGCGTTGGCAACGAACTTCTCATTGCCGAGCTTGGCGTCGACTCGCTTGATGTCGGCGTCGGCCTTGGAGATCTCCTTGTCGAGGCGGGCGCGCTCGGCAGCGAGATCGATGACGCCCTTGAGCGGGAGTGCGGCGACTTCGCCGCGCACGAGCAATTGCACCGCACCCTCCGGCGCGCGATCGGCAAAAGAGATGTCGGCAAGCCGCGCCAATCGCTTGATGACGTCGCCCCAGCGTGGAATCCGCGCTTTGGTTTCCGCGGAGACACCGGCGAGCACCAGCGGAGTCGCTGGCCCGATATTCATCTCCGCGCGCACCGATCGGATCGCAGTGACGAGGTCGATCACCCAGCCAATCTCGGCTTCCGCACCAGCGTCGGAAAAACCGGCAATGGCCGACCAGGGCGACAGCGCCAGCAACGTGTCGCGTTTGCCGGTTACCTCCCACAGCTCTTCGGTGATGAAGGGCATAAAGGGGTGCAGCAGTTTCAAAATCTCGTCGCGCGCCCAGGCGACGGTGGCGCGGGTCTCGGCTTTCGCCGCACCCTCCTCGCCCAGCAGCATCGGCTTGCAGAGCTCGAGATACCAATCGCAATAGACATTCCAGACGAAGCGGTAGATTTCGTTGGAGGCGTCGTTGAAGCGGTAGGCCTCGAGTGCTTCCGTCACCTCACGCGTGGCGCGCACCGTCTCGTGCACGATCCAGCGATTGAGCGTATCCCTGGTCTGCGCCGGATCGAAGCCATCAGGTTTCACGCAGCCGTTCATCTCCGCGAAGCGGCAGGCATTCCACAGCTTGGTCGCAAAATTGCGGTTGGTCTCGACCAGCTGCGGCGACAGCTTGATGTCGTGACCCTGCGCCGCGCCACGCGCCAGCGCAAAGCGCAGGGCGTCGGCGCCGTAGTCGTCGATGACGCCGAGCGGGTCGATGACGTTGCCCTTCGACTTCGACATCTTGGCGCCCTTCTCGTCACGGACGAGACGGTGGATGTAGACGGTCGAGAATGGCGGCTCCTTCATGAAGTGAAGGCCCATCATCATCATCCGCGCGACCCAGAAGAAGATGATGTCGAAACCGGTGACGAGAACGTCGGTCGGGTAATAGCGCTTCACCTCCGGCGTATCGTCGGGCCAACCGAGCGTCGAGAACGGCCAAAGCGCGGAGGAGAACCAGGTGTCAAGCACATCCTCGTCGCGCTTGATGAAGTCGGCGCGCTTATTGCGGTCGAGCGCCATTGCGCGGCCCTCATCGGCCGTGATGGCGCCTTGCTCGACGTAGTAGCCGAGCGCGTGGCTGACGGCTTCTTCCTCCGTCTCGGCGACGAACACCTTGCCGTCAGGCCCATACCAGGCGGGAATCTGATGTCCCCACCAGAGCTGACGCGAGATGCACCAGGGTTGGATATTCTCCATCCACTCGAAATAGGTGCGCGACCAGTTGTCCGGCACGAACTTGGTGCGCCCGGAGCGCACCGCGGCGATGGCGGGCTGCGCCATCGTATACGCGTCGACGTACCATTGGTCGGTGAGATACGGCTCGATCACGACTCCGGAGCGGTCGCCATGCGGGACCATGTGGGTGTTCGGCTCAATCTTCTCCAGGAAACCGAAATCCTCCAGCCGCGCCACGATGGTCTTGCGCGCGGCGAAGCGATCGACCTTGTCCAGCTCCTGCGCATACTCCAACGCGCCTTCAGGCAGGCCGCGCAAATAGTCCTCGTTGCCCACGAGCTCCATCGCGCCTTCCCGATCGAGCACACTGATCTGCGGCAAATTGTGACGCTTGCCGACCTCGAAGTCGTTGAAGTCGTGCGCCGGCGTGATCTTCACCGCGCCTGAGCCCTTTTCGGGGTCGGCATAGTCGTCACCAATGATCGGGATGCGGCGACCGACCAGCGGAAGAATGACGTGCTGGCCAATGAGATGCCCTAGACGCTCATTCTCGGGATGCACGGCAACGCCGGTATCGCCCAGCATGGTCTCCGGCCGCGTGGTCGCGACCACGATGAAGCTCGCGGGATCGTCGGGACTGAAGGTCTTGCCCTCGATCGGATAGCGCAAATACCAGAGCGAGCCCTTGACCTCGACCTGCTGCACTTCGAGATCGCTGATCGCGGTCAAGAGCTTCGGGTCCCAGTTGACCAGCCGCTTGTCCTTGTAGATCAGCCCTTCGCGATGGAGCTGGACGAACACCTTGATGACGGCGCGCGACAGGCCTTCGTCCATGGTGAAGCGCTCGCGCGACCAGTCGCAGGAGGCGCCGAGGCGCTTCAACTGGTTGACGATGGTGCCGCCGCTCTCTTCCTTCCACTGCCAGACGCGCTCGAGGAATTTCTCGCGGCCCATCTCGCGCCGGCCCGGCTGCTGGCGCTCCATCAATTGCCGCTCGACCACCATCTGCGTGGCGATGCCGGCATGATCGGTGCCGGGCTGCCACAGCACGTCGCGGCCGCGCATGCGCTCGAAGCGGCAGAGCACGTCCTGCAGCGTGTTGTTGAGCGCGTGGCCCATATGCAGCGAGCCCGTCACGTTCGGCGGCGGGATCACGATGGTGAAGGGCTTTGCATCGCGCCGATCGGGACGGCCGGCCTTGAAGGCGCGGGCGTCCTCCCAGATCACGGACATGCGGTCTTCAATATCGGCGGGCTGGTAGTTCTTCTCGATCATGGCTTGCAAAATTCGGGCTGTGAGGACGCCTAAGAAGCCGCCGCGACGGCTCAAGTCAACAGAGGCAGCCCGCCGAAAACGGCACTAATCCGGCTGAAATGGCCAATTCGAGGCTGATATGGTGTCTGAGCGCACCGATCGCTAGCGGCCGCGCGAAACCCGCTCAATTTCGGCCTTCACGATGCGCTCGACCAGGCCCGGCAAGTTGTCGTCGAGCCAGGACTTCAGCATCGGCCGCAGCATCTCCTTGACGAGATCCTCCAGCGTGCGCGCGTTGTTGCTGAGCACGGTATGGGCGAGCGTGTTGAAGGCGGACTCGACCGCCGATACCGTCGTCGTCGACAGGATCTGCGTCGGCCGTGGCGGTGCGGCGGCCTCGACCGGTGGCGGCTCATAGGCCGGCGGCCGCTGAATCGATTTGGACGCCACTGATTCCGCGAACTCCAGATCGTCCTCGGGCTCGACCTTCTGGAAAGCGTTCTGCGGCGGGGGCGGCTCCATCTCGACCGCCATGTCGTCGGTCAGCTCCAGTACCTCGCCATCGGCCTGCGGCAGACGCACCTCCTCTTCGGTCGTGGTTTCGTCGAGACCGTTCAGCAGCGCGTCGATATCGTCCTGGCTGTTGCTCGCCGGCGGTGGCGGCGGTGGCGGTGGCGGTGCTGCCGGTTTTGCGATGGCGGGCGCTGGCGCAACCTTCGACGGCGGAACGTCGTTCATCGGCGGCTTGGCGGCCGGCGCGCTCGCGGCTGGAGCAGCAGATTTCTCGGGCTTCGCGGGTGCCGGCGGCGGTGCGGCGGCGGCGGGCTTGTCGGCACCCGGCGGAGGCTTGGCTTCGTCGTCGGCGATGATGCGCCGGATCGACGCCAGAATCTCCTCCATTGAGGGTTCCTGGACCTTCGCAGGCTGCGTCATCTCCGACTCCAAATCATCAACGCCCTCGCATGCGTAAGTCTTACACCAAGCGCGACGTGATTTGCCGGTTCCGGTTGTAAGCGGCTCACGATTTTCGTCGCGCGAGCCTGACTTGTCCCCAGATCAAGAGCTGCGGGAATCGCCGCGCGGTTCCGTCACTGCTCAAGGACATCGAAACGTCGTGACCGCACAGCGCCGCCACGAATCACTCGGCTGCCTCGTCAAAGGCTATGTCATTGGAATTAACGATTGCAAGCAACGCGCCCACGGCGTGCTGGTGATTCGCGTCGCTGATTCGCGAGGCCAACAAACCGGCGACGGCGTCTCGAGGATCAGCGCCCGTCGGGCGTGCGCAGACCGCCCCAGCTGTCGCGCACTTGCTGATAGTGCACGCTGGGATCGTAGGTGATGGTCGGCAGGTTCATGACCTGCGGCGACAGGCGGCCAACCTTGTCGAGCGTCGAATAGGAGGCCACCACACGATCGTGCTGCGCGGTGACCAGCGCAACGCGCGCGTTGACCAGTGCCTGCTGGGCGTTAAGCACGTCGAGCGTGGTGCGCTGTCCGGCCTTGGCTTCCTCGCGCACGCCGTTGAGCGCGATCTCGGAGGCCTGCACCTGTGCCTGCGCGGAGGCCACCTGAGCCTTGCCGGCGACGAGCTGACCCCACGCCGTCACCGTATTGGCACGGCTCTGGTCGCGGGTCGTTTCGAGATTGAGGCGCTGCTGCGCCAGCGTTTCCTTGGACTGGCGGATCAGCGAATATTCCGCGCCACCCTGATAGATCGGAACAGTCAGCTGCGCGGTCGCCGAGGCGCCGAACGAACGCTGCGAAATCAAGGTCAATTCGTAGGCTTGCTGCACCGAGCCCTGCAAGCTCACGCTCGGCAGCAGCGCGCCCTCGTTGACCTTGACCTGGAGGAAGTTGATGTCGACGCCAAACATGGCGGCGGTGACATTGGGGTTTTCGATCAGGCTGAGTTCGATCGCCTGAGGCAGGGTCGAAGGCAGATAGCGGTCGACGGGCGAACCCGGCGCGAGATTGACCGGCTCGTTGCCGATGACGCGGCGGTAATTCGCCTGGGTCGTCACCAGATTGGACTCGGCCTGCAACTCGGAGGTCTTGCCTGCGGCGAGCTGAGCTTCGGACTGCGCGACGTCGGTGCGGGTCACCTCGCCGACATTGAAGCGGTCGCGGGTCTGCTTCAGCGTCTGCTCCAGCACGCGCACGTTGCTCTTCTGCACCTCGACGATCGCGGAGTCGCGCAGATAGTCCATGTAGGAGGTGGCGGCCGTCAGCAGCACGGTTGACTCGAGCGCACGCAGCGCCTCACGCGCGCCGGAAACCTGACTTTCGGCGACGCGGGTCTTGTTCGCGGTCACGTTGCCGTTGAACAGCGTCTGGCTGATGGTGAGACCGGCGCTGCGCGGCGGGTTTGCACCGTGGGTCTCGGTCCTGACGATCGTGGTCGGCGTACCGCCGGAGGTGGTGAGCGTATCGCTGTATTGGTAGCCGGCGCTTGCGGTCAACGAGACCTTGGGACGGTAGCCCGACAGCGCCTGGGGCACGTTTTCGTCGGTGGAGCGCACCAGCGCGCGCTGGGCGTTGAGCTGCGGATTGTTCTGATAGGCGCGCACCAGCGCAGCCTCAATCGTCTCGGCCAAGGCTGGTGCCGGGCCGGCAAAGGCCATCAACAACACCGCGGCCGCAGCCGAGGTGACGACCCCCACACGATACATCCCTGTTATTCCATTCATTTTTACCGGCTCGCTAGCGTGAACCGGGCCACCGCTACGCAACTTAGTCAGTACCCCAACGGGCAACATATTCCCGGTACTGGCGCTACGGAACACCCCGACGGGGGTGCGCGGTCGAAACTCTCGACCTGAAGCATCTTGGCCACACTTATGTTTTGAAACGGAATTTTATCACCCAGCGGGGCGGCCGAACGGCCCCGGAAACCCTAGAAGACGAAGGCCGGGACACGCTCCAGACCCGGCAAAACCGGGGCTGAGGCGTCAAAAAGCGTCCGGTGGCCGAAGTCGCCATGGGATCGCGTCACAATGGTCGCCCGTGGCGGCCTCTCCTCCGCAAACACCCCCACCAGCCTGCCCCCGTCCCTGAGTTGTCCACAAAGGGTCTCGGGAAAGACCTCGGTCGCACCGTTGATGAGGATGACGTCATAGGGCGCACCGGCCGAATCTCCGGCCGGGGGCTCGGCCACCTTGACCGTCACGTTCGGTAACCCGACGCTGGAGAGCGCCTCCCTGCCCTTGGCCGCGAGCGCCTCGTCGCGCTCGGTCGCGGTGACCTTGCCGGCGAGCCGCGCAGCCACGGCTGCGGCATAGCCGGTCGCGCAGCCCACGATCAGCACATTATCGCCCGAGCGGATTTCGGCCGCCTGCAACAGCTTCGCCATCAGCATCGGCGTGATCAGGCAACGCGGAACCGAACCGCCCTCGGCGACATCGAGATCGAGGTCGAGATAGGCCAGCGCACGCTTGGCTAACGGCACAAATGCCTCGCGCGGCAACGCCAGCATCGCATCAAGAATCCTGTGATCGGTGACATCGGCGGTGCGCACCTGGCCATCGACCATCCTTTGGCGCGCGGTCGCAAAATCGGACATGGGCTGACCTGTAGAGTGCAGAGGCGAAGCCTCGAAAGATGAATCATGTTTGGAACAAGGCCCGGTAAAACGCAATCTGATTTGCGGACCAATCAGGTTGCAAAGAGCTGTCCCGTCTCCGGCAACGGGGCCACCAAAACCGCTGCGAAACCAGCCGCTTCCGTGACGTGGCTGATCTTGGCCGGAGGACTTATTTCTTCTATGCAAGCCGGATTGGCTTTGTTATACGCAGCCCGCTCGCGAGCATTTGCGTCGCCTGTTCCTCGGTAGCTCAGCGGTAGAGCATTCGACTGTTAATCGAATGGTCGCTGGTTCGAAATCCAGCCCGGGGAGCCAACAGCTCTGAGCATTTCGCACACATCTCCATCTGGGTCGTCCTGCGGCTCTGTCACGCACGGCTCTTCATCCCCGCGGCGCGATTTGCGTCCGGGTGATGCGTGAAACCGTCGCTCCCTCTCGAAGAGAGGGCGCAGGGAATGCCGGGCGCCAGCCGCACCCGCAGCCTCGCACGCAAAACAAAAAAGCGCGCGAGCGTAGTCACCACAGGTAAAGCCGAAACGTTCCGGCATCCCCTGCGCAATGGTTGGAACGGCTGCTCCGTGCTCTCCTCGGAGTCTCGGGCTTGTTAGCCTCCGTCGCTCGTGAAATCGTCCACGAGCTTGACCCCAGCGTCGAGGGGACAGGACCACACGGCTTGACCGTACGCGCCGGCGCGCATCGTCTGCACGCTGTTGCGTCCATCGCATCCCACCTCACGTCTGGTGACGATAGGCCTAACGTCCCTCATGTCGAGGCGGGACGGCTTCGTTAAATCATAACTTCTATAATTCGGAAAGGCTTTTATTTTTCCGAAACGCACTTGACTCGTCGGGCAAAACAGGCGGCGGTTTTTTGGGCGGTTGCCCGACGGGCGAAGATCGGATCGCCGGGACGACTTGCGAGGTGCCAAACATCGTCAAATTGAAGACTGCGGGTCCGGCGCAGTCGTGAGACACCTACCGACGGGAAGACCATAGCAAAAGTTGGCAAAGATATTTCGGAAATTTTTCTGCCGGGCGGGGTCGCGTCCGATGTGCATCGCCAGAAGTTCTCGATGTAGTCTCGGGTCGATGCCATCGAAGAAATGCGGCGCGAACGTCGCGGCGAGAAGGCGGCCTGTCGGAACTTGCCTATCTCACCCCCTGAGTAGGAAGGTGAGAACGATAATCACGGCGGCGGCGATGGCGACGATCCCGTCAGCGCTGACGGTAGCGCCCCAGAGATCGATGATTAGTCTGTCGGACATGCGCGGCTCTCCATTGAAATATGCGAGAGCCTTCGGGGATGATCTATCTGCGGGCTGAGCCTCCGGCCGGTCAAGCCCGACGTAGGAAAGCAGCACTGATGTGCTATCAGCGCTGTTTCCGCGTCATGCCATTGAAAACGCTCGTGCGAGCGTGAGCGCTCGTTTGTCAAAAATTCCCATGATCCACAGAAGATTTCACAATCTGGACGCCGCGAGCACCGCGACCACGATCAGCAGTGCTGCCGCTATGGCGACGATGCCTTCGGCGGTGAGATGCACCCCCCAGAAGCGGACTTCGAGTCGATTGCGCATGACGTGGCTCTCCATTGGAAACGAGAGCCTTCGATGTCGGGGAAACGGGATGATGTATCTGCGCGCCTATTTTCGAACGCGTCAACAGGCTGGCGAATAGCAGTTTCCCCTTTAGGGAACTTTCATTTGAACGAAATCAGCCGCATAGCCGGACCGCGTGTCAGATACGTGTCACTGAAAATCTGTGGACGACGCTAAGTTGAGGCCTTAGCCCGAGGAGCTAAACCTCCCACGCCCTTCAATTCGCATCCTGCAACCTCCTTCGAAAATCCCAGCGATCGGTGAAGCGCGGACTCCAGATGCCGTCGATGCGTTCGGGCGAGACCACCTTGCCGATGAAGGGCCCGGTGTCGCGGGAATTGCCGATCTGCACCCAACGGCCGGCAAGGCGATTGTCGGGAAGAATGATAGCTTCGAGCAGCCAGGTCTTGCCGGCCAGCCGTCCGCTCAGATTGCTGTACATCGCATAGAAGCGATCGCCGACCACGCGGACAGTCGCGGTGCCCGACGTTCCGGACTCCCAGCGGCTGTACCAGGTGCCGTCGAGCAAATCCTGACGGCCCGACGTCATTGCTTCCGACCATTGCGGCGCGTTGCGATCGTCCGGACCGCCCGGCATCTGAATCCGCTCGGCGAGCTGCATGACATCCCGCCCGTCGGGCGAGATGACATCGGGCAGGCCGAACGGATTGCGGCTGACAAGGGCGCTTGCGACCTGCGACCAGATGACGACTGCTGCGATCAGCGCAACTGCTGCGAATAATGCTCGCTTCAACATCGCCTTCCCCCGTTGGAATAACCTTGCATACCGGTATCGCGCCAAGTCGCCGCAGCCAAAGTCCCCCAAATGGGGGATATCTCAGTTTTGCTTGCGGTTGGGCTCCGCAGCAGACGGCGGCGAGGCCGCGGTCGTCACCGGCAGCTTCACGATCTTGCGGCGGTCCTTCACATAGGCGATCGGCACGCCGAACCGCTCGACGGTGGCGACGATGTCGCCGTCGAGATCCCTGTCGCAGTTCATATGCGTCGGCGCGATGAAAAATTCCAACTCGTCCCATTCGGACCTGAAATCCCAATGCAGCTGCGGCAACGTCACCGTGCGGTCGAACGACAGCTGGACGCCGCAGACCGCGACCGAATAGATTCTTGGCGCCTGGCTGGTCTCCAGCGGGGTTTTTTCCCGAAGATAAGCCTCGAGCCGATGGATCGCCTCGGGCATGCTGTTGAACCAGTAGTCCATGTCGTAGCGGCGATAGGCGCCTGGCAAGCCGCCGACCAGCGCGTTGTAGGACAGGTTCTCGTAGGGGTGCAGCCGCACCAGGGTCGCACCGTCCCACACGAAGCAGGCGCAGATCGCAGCCGCAGCGCCTGCCGCGAGCCAGCGTCCGTGCGCGGCGAGCCTGTCGAACAGGGCGTCGAAGCCGATGCCCGCGAGCGTCGCAAGCGCAGGTAATACGAACAGGAAATGCCGCATCCCGGTGAAAGCCGGCCCATGCAGCGCCACCTGGCAGGCGAGCGGCAAGACAGCAGCAGCAAGCAGCAGCGCGAGATCGCGTCGACGCGCTGTCCATACGAGCGGCAGCGCCAGCGTCGAGACGACCGCAAGCATCACGCCTGACAGCGTGACCAGCGGCACGCGGATCAGGAGATAGCCGGGCACATAGAGCCGCGGCACCTGACCCATTTCGTAAGTCCGTCCCTCGAACACCGTGCGGATGGCATAGTGAAATTCGGAGAACGCAAACAGGCCGCGGATCGGATTGAGCGGCGACAGCGCGGCCCATGGCCACGCCGCGATCATGATGAGATAGGCCAGCGCCACCGCCGGAAAGGTCTTTAGCGCAGCCGTAGCTGCAAAGCGCAGACGCCCCCCGCGCTCACGCCAGGGCAGTTGGATGACAATTGCGAGTGCGAGATACACGAACAGCAACAGGGCGAGACTGCGCACGCCAAGCGCCGCGCCGGTCAGCAAGCCGAAGGCGAGCACATCGCGCCTGCGCGGCGACGGCAAGCCGCGTGCAAGGCGAACCAGGAAGAACGTCGCCGCCATCATCGCGGCGGCAAACGGAATGTCCTTGGTGTGGTTGAACATGGCGCCATACCAGGCGCCGCACAGGCTCAAGGCGAGCGCCGCGATCAGACCCGCGCGCGGACCGGCAACCAACCGCGCGGTCGCAGCCGCAGCCGCGATACCGCCGATCCCTGTCATCGCGCACAGAATATGGCGCACCGTGTAGGGATCGATCGGAATGAGCTTCGCGAGCCCGACCGCAATCACGTCGAACAGGCCGCCATAGAGATAGAGGTTCTGATAGGTGAAGAGATCGAGGTCGGCAAAACCGCTGCGGTAATAGGCGATGATCAGTTCGCCGTAATGGTGCTGCACGCCTTCGTCGTTGGAGACCGCGTAGTCGCGGAAGGTCAGCAGCGCGATGACTGCGACGGCAGCCAGCAACAGGCAGGTGGCGATGTCATAGGGGTTCCGCGGGACCAGCGAGCGCGCCACCCTCCCCGCACGGCGCAACGGCTCCGCAGTCCGCGGAGCCTGCGTCGTCAGGAGCAGTGATGGCCGGCCTTGTCCCATTGTCTTCGTCGTAGACACGCTACTCAAATCGTCGCCGGAGGCCGGCAAGTCCAGAGGATTCTCCACCTATCTCGCTAAAATTTGTGGCCTTTTTCGCGCAGGGCCTGGGTCATGCGCGCCTTCAGGTCGTCGGCGGCCTTGCGGCTGGATTCGTCGCCGATCTGGCGGAGTTGCTCGGCGAGCGTGCGCGAATTTTGCCGGTATTTCTCGCCTGCCGGGGTGCTGTAGAACGCCTCGATGGCGCGCAGTTCATCCGCGGAGAAGGTTTTCGCGTAAAGCGCGGCGGCATTATCGACCATCACGTTGTAATATGTGGCGTAGGTGTCGATGACGGTCGGCACCAGCGCATCGAAGTCACGCTCGATCTCGGGCCGGTCCTGCGTCAGCGACGGCTTCAGCCCGAGCAGGATTCCCGGCAGCAGCGCCCTGTACTGGTCGGGAAGCCTCAGCGTGATGACCAGCTTGCGCGCGGCCTCAAGCGTCTCCGGTGAGGGATTTTGCGCACGCGCCACCCCTGTCGAAAGCAAGAGCAATGCACCCAGAACTGCGAATGATTTGTACATGGCTTGCTCCCTAGATCAGGCGACGCCGGGCTGCGTGCCCGGGTCAGGCTCTTCGCCAAGTCCGGCGTCGACGAACAGGTTTGGAACCTTGTTCGCGAAGTCGAGCGCTCCCGCCACCGCGGTCATGATCGAGAAACCGGCAAACGCAACGATGACCTGCTCGAGCCCGCTATTGCTGTACTGAACCAGCACCCAGTGCGCACCGAAGGACAGGAACACGCCGAGGCAGAACAGCGGAAGCGAGTGCTGGCCGCACAGGACCAGCGGCCGCAGCCAGATCGACTTCAGTCCGCTCCAGTCGCGATGCAGGTAACGCGAGACGATGAAGGCGAGCGCGCAGAAATGGGTGAAGCGGAGCATGTCCAGATCGGTCTTGTCGATCGGATAGATCCGCTTGATCATCCATTTCGGGATCAGCGACTCCAGGAACGCGCTGTGCCAGGTCATGACGATGACGAGGGCAAACAGGATCCAGGCGACTGCGATGGCATAGACGATGCGCGAATCCAGCAACTTCCTGAGCTGGCTGATGGCACCGATGCCGCACCAGCTGCCGAAGAAGAAGATCAATTGCCAGGCAAACGGGTTGAAATACCAGGTGGCCCCTTTCGGGTATGACGGCAGGTTCCAGTCGAAATAGCGTGCCAGCACGTAGAGCACGAACGAGCCGAGCAAGGTCAGGTTGGGCCGGCGCGTCAGGCCCCAGACCACGAAGGGTGCGGCCGCAACAAGCGTGATGTAGAGCGGCAGCACGTCGAGATCGACCGGCTTGTATTGCAGGGTCAGCGCCTTGCCGATCAATTCGTCCGGATGGGCAAGGAAGTTCGCGACGTTGAACTCGTCCTTGTACATCGGATTGTCCCACTTCCGCGCGGTGCGGGCGATCTGCGCCGTGAAGGTGAGGAACAGCAGGATATGCGCGACATACATCTGCCACGAGCGCAGCCACAGCCGCTTCAGCGCGGGGAGGAAATTGCCCGAGGCGACGATCGGACCGTAGATGAAGCCGGCCAGATAGCCGGAGATGAAGACGAAGAATTCGGCCGCGTCGGAAAAGCCGTAGTTGCGCAGCGTCATCCAGGAGACGACGTCGTCGGGAATATGATCGAGAAAGATCATCCAGAGGCCGAGGCCTCGCAAAAGGTCGAGACGCAAATCGCGTTCGACGACGAAAAGGCCTTTGCTTTGATTTGCCATGTCAATCGATCCAGTCGGTTAGCAACTCATGAACTTTCGGACGTTGGTGACGCAGTCGCAGACGTGGCCGGCGTCTTGGCGCGCGCGGGGCTCGCCGTGACGCGCTTGTACCAGGTGAATGTCCTGGCCACGCCATAGAGGATCAGGATGCCCGCCGCGCCCACAATGAAGTGCAGCGCCACGCCGGCATCGATCTCCATCAACAGCGCGTAACCCGCAAATGACAGCGCGACGCCGAGCGCGAAGATCTGCAGCGAATACTGGCCGCACAGAATCAGCGGCTGCGCCCAGGACGACCGCAAGCCGGGCCAGTTGGCCGGCACGAAATGCAAGCCCACCACGGCGAGCGCCAGGAAATGCGCAAAGCGCAGGATATCGAAATCGGTCTTGTTGATCGGGTAGATCCAGTACGCCAGCCAGCCGGGCACGAAGCTTTCCAGATGCGGGAAATACCAGGTCATGGTCAGCGCGAACGCCGCGCCGAGATAGGCGACCGCGAGCCAGAAGATGATTGGCGAGGCGAGGATCGGCTTCAGGCGCGTCGCTCCGCCAAGCGCGCACCAGGCGCCGAACACGAACAGCAGCTGCCATCCGAAGGGGTTGAATGACCAGAATCCATCCGGATAAGTCGAGAAGTGCAGATCAAGCCGGTTGGCGACGATGTAGAGCACGACGGAAAGGATGAGCGGCAGGTCGCGCTTCCATTTCGCCAGCAACAGCACCAGCGGCAGGCTGCCCATCAGCACGACATAGAGCGGCAGCACGTCCATGTTGAGCGGCCGGAAGCGCAGGAACAGCGCCTGGATCACGTCCTTGCCGGGTTGCCGGAAGAAATCCTCGACGACCATCTCGTGCTCATAGAACGACTTGCCCGAATAGGCCGTCACGAAGGCGATCTCCGCCATCAGCAGCAGGAACAGCAGCAGATGCGTGGTGTAGATCTGCCAGACCCGCCGCAGAATGCGCGCGGTGCCGATCACGAATCCCTTCTCGAAGGTTGCGCGGCCATAGACCAGCGCGGCAGTGAACCCCGAGATGAAGATGAATATCTCGGCGGCGTCGGAGAAACCGTAATTGCGGATGGTGAACCAGGTCAGCAGGTCGGGCGAGACGTGGTCGATATAGATCAGCCACAAAGCCAGGCCGCGGAAGAGATCGAGCCGCAATTCGCGCTGGCCGGCGGCGAGCGCAAACGAGACAGATTGCGTTGACGCAACGGGTTGCGCGGCGGCGCGGTCCGCAACCGGGGCTCTCGCTCCCGACACGGCGTCGGCCACCGACATCACGTCCGTTGGTTCAACAATAGCCATGACTTCCCCTGCCCGCGGTAAGAGACCACAGGCCCATGAATTTTGAAAGTAAGCTGTTGAAAGAATGCGCCTCTCGGCGGCGGACGACCAATTGCCAGCGGCTATATATACGAGAGCCGCCGCGACCGGGTTTCGGTCCTCTGTCGCCGGCGCGAACGCGAATGCGCGTTCGGACAGGAACGCGGCCGTCACAATGCAGCGGCAGGTCGCGCGAAGCCGGGCGATGCACCGTCAAGGCGAGGCTTTTCCGCAGCATGTCCACAGGCCGAGCGCGGAGATTCTCTCCTGCGAAGCAAAGGCTTGCTGCACATTCCTGCACAGGCTTGGGATGATTTGTCCACAGCCCCTTGGGTCAGCAGTCCAAAGCGCCGTTAGCGACCGGCCTGATCCATCGCGGCGCGGCACGCCTCGCTCAAACTGCCTTTATGACGCTGCAGGCAGGCGGTGATGGCGCCGACATTGGGGATTTCGCCGGCGCAGAGGCGATAGACGTCGGGCGTGCAGGCCCGGCGCTGCTCGGGTGTGCCGACCGCAAAGGCTGACGTTGCCGAGGCAAGGGTCAGGGCGAGGCCGATGGCGGCGGCAAGGCGGCGCGGCGTCACCAGAGATGAAAGGGCCTTTGCGGTCATGGCGGTTTTCCCTTGATTTGCGCGAGCGCGCCGCGCGCGCCCGCTCCGTCCGATGGATACAAAAATTAATTTCCGCCAAATGTGATTTTTCTCACACTTGCCGCGGCGCGGAACCGACTAGTTTTCCGCGCGCCATAGCAAGAAATCAGTAACCAAACGGGGCAGGATCGGCCGATCGTTACAATTTGAGCGATCCGGGCAATCCGGTAACAAAAGAGATTTGCGAGCGTGCTTCCCAATAAGGGGAGTGCGCCATGAGCGAAGTTGAGTTTGATCGATTGCTGGATGCCGTGCGAACGGCAATTGAGCCATTGCCTGGGGAGGACATCATGCCGGCCCGTTTGCCGCTGTTCAATGCACAGCTCAAGGCAGCCAACGACAACGGCTCGGCGTGGCCTTTGATTCCGTTTCCGCAGGGCTGGTACGCCGCCTGCTGAAGGCGCGTCTCAAATCTTCCAACGCCTCATTTTGCCGGCGCGGGATTGAGATAGACCGCGCGGGTCAGATTATCCGACCCGAACGCCAGCTGGCGTTTCTCGGTCAGTTCGCCCACCCGGGCCCGCACCTTCGTCATCACCTGCTGAAGTCCGACGCCCGGTGCGGCGATATTTTCTAGCAGCGCCTGCGTGAACGGGCTGTGGCCGCCCTTCGGCCCGTCTTCATTGTCCTGGCCCGGCGCCGACGCGAACGCGATCAGCGTCTCCCCGTTCGCTGCTACCCCGGTTGACGGCGGGCTGCTGCGCCCGAACGGATTGATGCGCCCTGCATCGAACAACACGATCTTGGTCCGGGCATGGCCCATCGTCTGCTCGATCACGTTGGTCAATGCGATGGCGGCGCCAAGCTTGACGTCCATCTCGGATTTGAAATTCGCGTCAACGGGAAGCAGATAGCTCGCGCCGTTCAACGAAAGGCTCTGTCCGGCATAGTAGAAGAGCGCGACGTCGGCCTGATCGGCCTTCGCGGCGAACGCGCTCAGGCGCTCGGCGAATTGTGCCCGGCTCACGTCGTTGGCTTCGATCACCTCGAAGCCAACCGATTTCAGGAGATCAGCAATGGCATGGGCGTCACCGGCGGCATTGGGTCGGGGAGCCATGGTCTTGTAGTCGCTGATGCCGAGGACAAGCGCGACGCGCGTCTCCGCTCGCGCTCCTTCCGCGAACAAGGCCGAGAATATCAAAAGCAGGACTGCCAGCGCGCGCATGTGTCATCTCCATCGCAGCGAAACCATCGCCATCACATGTCGGAGATGAAGGCCGGCGACCGTGATTTGCGTCACCGAAATCTGAGGGAATGGAGGCCACGACCAGAATTGAACTGGTGTAAACGGTTTTGCAGACCGCTGCGTAACCACTCCGCCACGTGGCCCCACCGGGGCGCACTCTTATACGGCCTCCCTCCGCGACGCAACCGAACCTGTTACCCTCGTTTCCGCCGCCGAAAGTCGCGCTTTGGGCGGCCTTTCGGCTTCGGCGCGAGTTCCGGCATGGTGCGCTGGACCTCGCGAAAACGCGCCAGCATGCGCTCGAAACTGGCGTTCAGATCGGCCGCGATCTCCGGCCGCCGCTCCAGCGCCGCGATCAGCATGCCGGCCGCCTCGATGGTCGACAACCCGTCGGCGCGCGGCTCGCGGCGCAAGGCGCCATAGCGCGATGGATGTTTGGGGTTCAGGATCATGCGCTGGCATTTCAGCATCCAGGCATTACGCCACCACAGCGCCTTGGCCTGGCTCCAGGTGCCGTCGAGCAGCACAACGCCTTCGATGCTGGAAAGAATGGAGCGCTGACCGTCGGCCGCCTCGCCCTTACGGGTCAGCGCGACGATATCAGCATCGGTGTCGAGATCGCTGGCCTTGGCCGAGCCGAGATAGAGCACCGCCCAGCGCGATGGATCGGCGACGGGGCGGCCGAGCGCCTTGGCGAGACTCGGCCATGACAGGCCGATCTTCACCACGGCGTTCTTGAAATGCAGCGCGGCGAGATGCGCCGTGCCGAGCGCCCTGTCCTGCTCCTGCGGATGCTGCAGGATCAGCAGCTTGATCCGGCTCTCGATCGGCGTGACTGACTCGCAGATGCAGAGCGGCATCGGCTTGCGGCACTGCGGACACTCCACAATCGCCTGGTCTGTTTCGGATGGTTGAGACATGAGGCGGTATACGCCGCGCTACCGCCAGCTTCAACTAACTCTCATTCCGCCGGCGCGCCCGCCGCCGCCGGTGCGGCGCGCCCCCGCAAGCGGTCGATCAGGAGATAGATCACCGGCGTGGTGTACAGCGTGAGGATCTGCGAGACGAACAGGCCGCCGATGATGGTGATGCCGAGTGGCCGCCGCAGCTCGGTGCCGGGGCCCGTCGCAACCACCAGCGGGATGCCGGCGAACAGCGCCGCCATGGTCGTCATCAGGATCGGGCGGAAGCGCGCACGGCACGCCTCGAAGATCGCCTCCTCCGAGGACAGGCCCTGATTACGCTCAGCGTCGAGCGCGAAGTCGACCATCATGATGCCGTTTTTCTTGACGATGCCGATCAAGAGAATGATGCCGACAAAGGCGATCACGGTGAGCGGCGTGCCGGTGATCTGCAGCGCCAGCAGTGCGCCGAGGCCGGCCGACGGCAAGGTCGAGATGATGGTGAGCGGATGGGCGAGGCTCTCATAGAGCACGCCGAGCACGATATACATCGCGACCAGCGCGCCGAGGATCAGCAGCGGCTGCCGCCCGCTGGTCTTGTTGAAATCCCCGGCATTGCCGTCGAAGGTGCCCCTGATACCCTCGGGCATGTGCAATTCGGCCACCGCCTGCTGGATATTCGTTGTCGCGGTGTCGAGCGGCACGCCATCCGGCACGTTGAACGAGATGGTCGTCGAGGGAAACGCCTGCGAATGAAACACCGCAAGCGGCGACAGGTCGCGCTTGTAATGCACCACCGCCGAGAGCGGCACCTGGGTGTCGCCGGCGCCGGCGACATAGATGCGCTCGAGATTGGATGGATCGCTCTGAAACTTCGGATCGATCTCCAGCACGACCACATACTGGTTGCGCTGGGTGTAGATGTAGGAAATCTGCCGCTGCGAGAACGCATTGTTGAGCGCGTTGTCGATGTCCTGCACCTGGACCCCGAGCCTCGACGCCATCTGGCGATCAATTTGCAGCGTCAACTGCAGGCCGCCCGGATCGCGGTCTGCAGATACATCGGTCACGCCGTCGACCGTCTCCATCCGCTTCTGCACGATCGGCGCCCATTTCTGCAGCAGATCGAGGTCGGTGCTCGACAGCGTGTACTGGTAGTTGGAGTTGCTCTGCCGCCCGCCGGTGCGCACGTCTTGCGCAGCAAACATGAACAGGCGGATGCCGGGTACGGCGAAGATCTGGCGGCGCAGCCGGTCGATCACCTGCGCGGTGGTGATCCCGGCGCGCTCCTCCGGCGGCTTCAGGCTGATGAACATGGTGCCGCGGTTCGAACCGCCGCCGCCGGGACCTCCGGCACCGCCGAGCACCGAGCCGATACCGGCCACCGCGGGGTCGGCCATCACGATATCGGCCATATGCTGCTGCAGGCCCAGCATCGACTGGAACGAGATATCGGGGGAGGCCCGCGTCGCGCCGATGATGAAGCCGGAATCGTCGACCGGAAAATATCCCTTCGGCGTCTTGATGTAGAGCGTCACGGTCAGCGCGATGGTGGCGAAGAACACCAGCAGGGTGAGCAGCGGATAAACCAGCACGCGGCGGAGCGTCCAGGTGTAGAATGCCACGATGCGCGACAGCGAACCCTCGATGATCCGATCGAGCCAGGTCTCGCGATCCGACGTCGCCTCCTTGATGTAGTGCGCGCAGATCATCGGCGTGGTGGTCAACGACACCACGGTCGACACCACGATGGCGAACGTGAGGGTCAGCGAGAACTCGCGAAGCAGGCGCCCGACGATACCATCCATGAAGATCAGCGGCGTGAAGGCCGCGATCAGCGACAGGCTGATCGAGACGACGGTGAACCCGATCTGGCGCGCACCGTCCATCGCCGCGCGAAGCGGCGCCATGCCATGCTCGAGATTTCGGTACATGTTCTCGATCATGACGATGGCGTCGTCGACCACGAAGCCGACCGAGATCGCCAGCGCCATCAGCGAGAGATTGTCGATCGAAAAGCCGGCGAGCCACATCCCGGCGCAGGTGCCGGCCAGCGCCAGAGGCACCGATACGCCGGCCGCAACGGTCGGTATGACGCGACGCAGGAACGCGAATACCACGACCATGACCAGGAAGGCCGTCGCAAGCAGCGTCCACTGCATGTCTCGAACGCTTGCGCGGATGGTGCTGGTGCGGTCGACCAGCGTCGAAACCTCTATGCCCGCCGGAATCCACTGCCTCAACTCGGGAATCAAGGCCTTCACACGATCAACGGTCTCGATCACATTGGCGTCGCCCTGCTTGGTGATCTGGATCAGCACCGCCGGTTGCTTGTTGAACCAGGCGATCGAGCGGCTGTTGCGTACGGAGTCTTCGACGTCGGCCACGTCGGCGAGCCGAACGAAGTTGCCGCCCGTGCTCTTGATCAGGATGCTGCGGAACTCTTCCGCCGTCCGCATCTGCTTGTTGAGCGCCAGCGTCTCGCTTTGCCGGTTGCCGTTGAAGATGCCGACCGGCCCGAGCGGATTGGCGTTGATCAGGGCAAGCCGGACGTCGTCGGTGGCGATTCCCGCGTTCGACAGCGCGACGGGATTGAGGGAGACGCGAACCGCGGGCTGGTCGGCGCCGGAGACGGTGGCGTCGCCCACACCCGGAACCTGTGCGATGCGCTGCGCGATCACGGTATCGGCGACGTCATAGATCGCACCCGTCGTCAGCGTCTTCGACGTCAGCGCGAGCACGAAGACGGGCGCGGCGGCCGAATTGAACTTGCGGAATTTTGGCAGGGTCGGCAGGTCGCTCGGCAGATCGGACAGCGAGGCATTGATCGCGGCCTGCACGTCGCGCGCGGCGCGGTCGATGTCGCGCCCGATCGAGAAGGTGAGCTGGATGTTGGTGGTGCCGAGCGAGCTCGTCGAGGTGATCTGGTCGATGCCCGCGATCTGGCCGAGCTTGCGCTCCAGCGGCGCCGCGACCGTTGCGGCCATCACGGAGGGGTCGGCGCCGGGACGCGTCGCCTGCACGCGGATCGAGGGGAAGTCCACATTCGGAACGGACGCGACGGGAATGAACTCGTAAGCGACGAACCCGACCAGGAACAGCCCGATCGACAGCAGCGTGGTGCCGACCGGCCTTCGAATGAACGGCTCTGAGATCGAGATCACGGCCCGATCGTCCTCATTGCATGCCCTCGGTCGCGCCCGCCACCGGTGGCACTTCCGGAGCGGCGGGAGGCAGCGCGCGTTCGAGCCTGCGGTTGATCTTGTCGAGAGCGAGATAGATCACCGGCGTTGTGTAAAGCGTCAGCAACTGGCTGAGCAGCAGGCCGCCGATGATGGAGATGCCGAGCGGGAAGCGCAGCTCCGCGCCCGTGCCGCTTTCGACCGCAAGCGGCAGCGCGCCGAACAGCGCGGCAAGAGTCGTCATCATGATCGGGCGGAAACGCAGCAGGCAGGCCTGCACGATCGCGTCATAGGCGGTCATGCCCTTGTTGCGCTCGGCTTCGAGCGCAAAGTCGATCATCATGATCGCGTTTTTCTTGACGATGCCCATCAACAGGATGATGCCGATCAGGCCGATCACCGACAGGTCCTGCCCGCACAGCATCAACGCCAGAATCGCGCCGACGCCGGCTGACGGCAGCGTCGAGAGAATGGTGATGGGGTGGATATAGCTCTCGTAGAGCACGCCGAGGACGATGTAGATGGTGATGATTGCGGCCAGGATCAGCCAGGGCTGGCCGGCCAGCGATTTGGAGAACTCGGCCGCGTCGCCGGCATAGAGGCCGACGATGCTCGAGGGCATGCCGATCCGTGTCTCGATCGTCTTCACCGCCTCGACGGCATCGCCGAGCGCCTCGCCCGGCGCCAGGTTGAAGCTGAGCGAGACCGCCGGAAATTGCGCCTGATGCGAGATCACGAGCGGCGCGGTGGTGCGCACCAGTGTCGCGACCGCCGAAATCGGCACCTGCCCCGCCGGACTTCCCGGCACCGCTGCTGCGCCCGGCACGTACAGCTTGGACAGGATCGAGGGATCCTTCTGATACATCGGCAGCGCTTCCAGCACCACGCGGTACTGGTTGGCCTGGCCATAGATGGTCGAGATCTGGCGCTGCGCGAAGGCGTCGTTCAACGTGTCCGTGATCACCTGCAGGCTGACGCCAAGTTGCCCTGCCCGCGTGCGGTCGACATTGAGCTGCGCGCGCAAGCCGCCATCCTGGGATTCGGACGAGACATCACGGAACAGCGGATCGCGCCGCATCTCCGCGACCAGCTTGTTGGCCCATTCCGACACCAGCACGGCGTCGGTCCCGGTCAGCGTGTACTGGTATTGCGATCGGCTCGACTGCGTCGAAATCTGCACGTCCTGCACCGGCTGGAAATAGATCGTCATCCCCGGGATCGACGCCACCTTCGCCTTCAGTCGCGCGACCACCACGCTGACGTCGTCGACCCGTTCGCCGCGCGGCTTCAGCGTCATCACCAGCCTGCCGACATTGGTGGTCGGGTTGACCGAGCCGGCGCCAATCACCGAGACGACGCCGATCACGTCGGGGTCGGCCTTGATCATATCTGCCGCCTGGGTCTGCCGCGCCTGCATCTCGACGAACGAAACGTCTGGCCCGGCCTGCGTCACCGCGGTGATCGAGCCGGTATCCTGCAAAGGCAGGAAGCCCTTGGGCGCCACGACATAGAGGAACAGGGTCGCGGCAATCGTTGCAAACGTCACAAGGAGCGTCTCGCGCTGGTGCCGCAGGACCCAGAGCAGCGTGTGCTCGTAGAAGCCGACCATGCGATCGATCAGATTGCTGATCATGGCCAGTCCAGGCACCGCCATCTCCTCATGCGCAGCTTTAAGGATGCGCGAGCACATCATCGGGGTCAGCGTCAGCGAGACGACCGCCGACGTCACGACCGCGATCGTCAAGGTCAGCGCGAATTCGCGGAACATACGTCCGACCAGCCCTGACATGAACAAGAGTGGAATGAACACCGCGATCAGCGACACCGTCAGCGAGATCACGGTGAAGCCGATTTCGCTGGCACCGCGCAGCGAGGCGCTCATCGCACTCTCACCGTTCTCCATGTGGCGGACGATGTTCTCGATCATCACAATGGCATCGTCGACCACGAAGCCGGTGCCGATGGTGAGCGCCATCAGCGACAGATTGTCGAGGCTGAAGCCCGCGAAATACATGATGCCGAAGCTCGTGATCAGCGACAGCGGCAGCGCGACGCCGGCGATGATGGTGGCGCGGATGGAGCGCAGGAACAGCAGCACCACCAAGGTCACCAGCACCACGGCGAGGATCAGCGTGAACTGTACGTCGCGCACCGAGGCGCGGATGGTGACGGTGCGGTCGCTGACGATAGTGAGATTGACGCCGGCCGGAATCGTGCGTTGCAGCTTCGGGATTTCCGCGCGGATTTGCCGGACCACCTCGATGACGTTGGCGCCGGGCTGGCGCTGGATGTCGATGATCGCGGCCGGCGTGCCCTGGTACCAGCCGCCGGTGCGATCGTTCTCGAGCCCGTCCACGATCTGCGCGACGTCGCCGATCGTGACCGGATTGCCGTTGCGATAGGCGATGATGATCGGCTTGTAGGCGTCGGCAGCCACAATCTGGTCGTTGGCGGCGATGGTGTAGGATTGTTGCGCACCGTCGAGCGAGCCCTTGGGCCCGCTGACATTGGCGCCCGCGATCGCGTTGCGCAAATCCTCCATCGCGATCCCGTAAGCGGCGAGCCGCGCGAGATCGGCCTGCACCCGCACCGCAGGCTTCAGCCCCCCGAGGATGGTGACCTTGCCGACGCCGGAAATCTGGGCAAGGCGCTGCGACAGGATGGTATCGGCGATGTCGCTCATCGCCCGCAACGAGATCGTCTCAGAGGTCAGCGCGAGCGTCATGACGGGCGCGTCCGCCGGATTCACCTTGGCGTAGACCGGTGGGTAAGGCAGCGTTCGCGGCAGCACCCCGGCCGCGGCGTTGATCGCCGCCTGCACGTCCTGGGTCGCGCCGTCGATGTCGCGGTTGAGATCGAACTGCAGCGAAATCTGGCTGACGCCGAACGAACTGGTCGAGTTCATCGACGACAGCGACGGGATCTGGCCGAGCTGGCGCTCCAGCGGCGCCGTGATCAGCGAGGCGATCACGTCGGGGCTCGCACCCGGCAGCTGCGTCGTCACCTGCACGGTGGGAAAATCGACCTGCGGCAGCGCCGAGACCGGCAACGCGAAATAGCCGAGCCCGCCGCCAATCAGGAGCGCAATGCCGAGCAGCGAAGTCGCGATCGGACGCCGGATGAAGGGTTCGGAGACGCTCATGACGGTGCGCGCTCTCTCACGCTGATCTCACTGTTGCGACTTCGCAGTCCCTGCAGGCGGCTCGCCGCCCGCAGGTCCAGTTGCCCCCTTCTGATCCCCCTCACCTTGTTCGCGACGCCTGCGATGCTCGCCGTCCTTGCCCTGACCGTCCTTTGCCTGGCCATCCTTCGCTTGGCCGTCTTTGGCTTGACCGTCTTTGCCTTGGCCGTCCTTCCGGGGATCGCGGCTGCCTTTCTTGCGCGGCGCGAGGTCGGCCGACGGCGTCTGGTCGTTGCTGCCGATGACGACCTTGGAGCCGTCGGCGAGATTGGCGAAGCCCGTCGTCACCACGCGATCGTCCGGCGAGAGGCCGCTCGCGATCACCGCATCGGTCTCGTTCTGCTGCGTCACTGCAACCTGCTTGGCATGGGCGACGTTGTCGGAATCGATGACATAGCTGAACGTGCCGACCGGGCCGCGCTGCACGGCCGAGGTCGGCACCACGACTGCTTTCGACAAGGTCTCGACCTTCAGGCGCACATTGACGAACTGGCCGGGCCAGAGCTGGTACTTGCCGTTGGGGAATTCCGCCTTGAGCTTCAGCGTGCCCGTGGTCGGATCGACCTGGTTGTCGATGCCTCGGAGGATGCCGGTATCGATGACCGTGACGCCGTCATTGCCGAACACGTCGACCGATAGCGCGCCCTTGGCCGAGGCCGCATTGACCCGCACGATCTGCTGCTGCGGCAGGCTGAACCACACCGCGATCGGCTGCAATTGCGTGATGATGACGAGGCCGGTCGTGTCCGCCGCGTGAATGATGTTGCCCTGGTCGACCTGGCGAAGCCCGGCGCGGCCCGACAGCGGCGCCACGATCTTGGTATAGCCGAGCGTTGCGGCCGTATTGTCCATCGCGGCCTGATCGGCTTTGACCAGCGCTTCCTGCTGGGCAACCAGGGCCTTCTGCGTGTCGGCCTGCTGCTTGGAACCGGCATTGGTGGCGGCCAATTGCTGATAGCGGATCAGGTCGAGGCGCTGATTGGAAAGCAGCGCCTCGTCCTGCGCCTTCTTGGCCACGGCCTGATCGTACTGTGCCTGATAAATCGCCGGATCGATCTCGCCGAGCACATCACCCTTCTTGACGTCCTGACCTTCGATGAAATTGACCGCGATCAGCTTGCCGTCGACCTGCGCGCGCACTGTCACCGTGTTGAGCGCGCGCACCGTGCCGACGCCGTCGAGATAGACAGGTACGTCCTGGACGCGCGGCGTTGCGGCCAGCACCGGCACCGGTAGATCGGGCCGCGCGCCCGGACCGGCCTTGGTCACCTGTTTCTGCTGAAACACCGTCCAGCCGATGTAGCCGAGCCCACCGAGGATCAAGAGCGTGATGAAAAGCGAAACCATGCGGCTGCCCGCGCTTCTCGCGACGCGCGCCACCGGCCCACCGGCCTTGTCAGTGGTTTCGTTCGGCTTAAAGAGCATTTGCCGGCCTCTCTATCCTCGGCTCCCAACCGCCCCCCAACGCCTGGTACAGACTGACATAGGCCAGCAGCCGAGCGAGCTCCGCCTGCCACAGCGAATCTTCCGCCTGGAACAATGTCAGCTGGGTGTTTAGCACAGTTACGATGTCGGCAGTGCCAGCCTTGAGCTGTTGTTCTGCCAATTGAAAGGCGCGCCGCGAGGCCGTCACGACTTCGCGCTGAAGGCGCAGCTTGATCGTGGTCTGCTTGATCGAATAGAGCGCATTGTTCACGTCGGCGAAGGCCTGGACGATGGTCTTGCGATAGGTCTGCAACAGCTCGTCCTGTTTCGCCTGGGTCTGCTCGAGTTGGCCGAGCAGCTTGCCGCCCTGGAAAATCGGCTGCGTGGCCGAGCCGACGAATTGGAAGAAGGCGGCATGCGGCTGGAACAACGACACCAGCGCAGAGCTTTGGTAGCCACCCTGTCCAGTCAGCTGAATGGTCGGATAAAACTGCGCGCGGGCATTGCCGATATTGGCGGTGGCGGAGGCGAGCTGTGCTTCCTGGCGGCGAATATCAGGCCGCTGCGTCAGGATTTCGGACGGCAGGCCCGGCGTCACCCTGGGCGTTGCGATCGACGACAGCGAGCCGCCAGCGATGCGAATGCTCTCGGTCGGCCGCGAGACCAATACCGCGAGCGCGTTGACATTTTGGTCGAGCGTCTGCTTGAGCGGCGGCACCAGCGCTTTCTGGTTGGCCAGCACGCTCTCCTGCTGCGCCACGTCGAGGTCGGTGCCGGTGCCGGCCTGGCGGCGATCCCTGACGGCGTTGAGGATGCGTTGAGCGCTGGCGATATTGCCCTGGGCGGTGCGCAACCGGTCCTGCGAGGCCAGCACGTTGAAATAGGCGGTCGCGACCGCCGTCAGCGTGCTCAGTGCCGTGACATCGCGATCGAAGCGATTGGCGGTTGCGGTCTCTTCCGCAGCCTGCAGCGCGTCGCGGTTGGCGCCCCAGAAGTCGAGCGTATAGCTGGCGCTCAACGAGGCCGCATAGTTGGTGGTCTCGCGACCGCCATTGGTCAGGCCGCTGGCGCTCGAACCCGACGTGCGCGAATAGTTCTGCGACCCGTTGCCTTGTACAGCCGGCAACAGCGCCGCGCCGGCCTGACGCGCCAGCGCGTCCGCCTGCAGCATGCGCGCCACCGCGGCGGCGATATCCAGATTGACCCGCTGGGCTTCCTCCATCAGCGTGGTCATCTCCACCGACTTGAAGCCGCGCCACCAGTCGAGCGCGGGCGGCGCGTCTTCCGCACGCGGCCCGCCATATTTGTAGCCGCCGGGCACGTCGAGCGCGGGATCGGGAATGTCCTGGGTCAACACGCAGCCGAGCGAGCTCGCGACCAGGGCGAGCGCGATCCCCCAACGCGCCGCGCGCGACATGCCGCGCCGGGTGATCTCTCGCCGCTTCACCGCAATTGCCGGGACTGGATGGCTCACATCACCCCTCCGCCGGGCCGATTGCCCGGCATGGGCCGCGGGTCCAGGCGATCATGACGATCGTGGCCGGCGCGGCGGGGAATGTCGGCAAGTCGTTCACAGCGTGATGCTTTCTCTGGAACCTGAGGCACGATACTAGCGGGGGGATCGGAGCCCGGACAGCCCTGCTCGCCCTCGCCGGGAATGCGATTCGGATACGGGAGGACAGCCGCGTTAGCTCAAGAAGTGCCCGTTTCCCAACGGTTTCTTTGACGCTGCAGGACCTGTTGCAGGTTTGCAAGCTTACGAACATTTCATGTAGATTGAGGTCCGATTTCCCGTCCCTCTTGCGCCCTTGCAACGCCTGAAACCCGGCAGGCGTGCCTGCCGTATCTCCTTGGCCAAGCAACTGGGGGACAAGGGAAATGCGTGTCGCGGTCATCGGTACGGGGATTGCCGGCAATGCCGCGGCCTGGACCCTCTCGAGACGCTATCCGGTCACCGTCTATGACCGCGAATTTCGACCGGGCGGCCACAGCCATACGGTGACGATCGATTACGACGGGGCACAGATCGAAGTCGACATCGGCTTCATCGTCTACAACCAGCAGAACTATCCGGAACTCACGGCGCTGTTCGATCATCTCGGCGTCGAGACCGTGGAAAGCTGCATGAGCTTTGCGGTCACCGCCGACAAGGGCAGGTTCGAATGGAGGGGCGGCGGCGAGAACTGGATGGAGACCGCGAAGGGGCTGTTTGCGCAACCCCGCAACATCCTGTCGACGTCCTATCTCTGGATGCTCAGGGACATCCTGACTTTCAACCAGAAGAGCACTGAGGACTACAAGGCCGGCCGGCTCGAAGGGCTGACACTGGGCGAGTACTTCAAGCGGAATCACTTTGCTCCGAGGCTACTCGCTGACTATCTCGCGCCGATGGGTGCGGCGATCTGGTCGGCGCCAGCGTCCGAAATACTGGACTTCCCGGCGGAGAATTTCGTCGCCTTCTTCAGCAATCATCGCCTGCTGCAATATGACCGGCCGGTCTGGCGCACGGTCAAAGGTGGCAGCCACCGCTATGTCGACAAGCTCACCGCGGCCTTTCGCGATCGCATCAGGCTCGGCTGCGCGGCGACCGCCATCGAGCGCGGCCCGAACGGCGTGATCGTGCGCGACAGCCATGGGCATAGCGACAGTTACGATCACGTCGTGCTGGCCTGCCACAGCGACCAGGCGCTTGGTATGCTCACGGACGCCGACGACGGCGAGCGCGCCATCCTCGGCGCGATCGGATACTCTCCCAACACGGTCTATCTGCATCGCGATATCAGTTTGATGCCGAAGCGCAGGCGCGCCTGGGCGTCCTGGAATTTCCTGCGCTGGCAGCGCGAGGATGCGATGGCCAACGACGTCGCGGTGACCTACTGGATGAACAATCTGCAGGGCATCGACGCCGACAAGCCGCTGTTCGTCAGCCTCAATCCGCCCTTTGCGCCGCGCGACGAGCTGACCTTCGGCAAGTACATCTGCGAGCATCCGCAATATAATCGGGCCGCCTTCGCCGCGCAGAAACGCCTCGGCGACATCCAAGGCAGGCGCCGCACCTGGTTCTGCGGCGCCTGGACCGGCTACGGCTTCCACGAGGACGGCCTGCGCTCGGGACTTGCGGTGGCCGAGGCGCTCGGCGCCCATGCGCCATGGCGCACGGTGCCCACTGAGCTGGCGCAGGCCGCGGAGTAGTTATGGCCGTTGACCCCACCATCGCCAACGAGGCCGCCGCGCTCTATTTCGGCGAGGTGATGCATGCGCGGCTGAAACCGATGGGCCATCGCTTCAGCTACCGGGTGATGAGTTTGTTGATCGACCTCGACAGATTGGAGGCCGCCGACAGGCTGTCGCCTTTGTTCGCCGTCAACCGCTCCGCGCTCTATAGTTTCCACGAATCCGATCATGGCGCGCGCGACGGCAGCTCGTTGCGCGCCTATGCGCAGGCTCGCGCAGCCGAGCATGGCATCGATCTCACCGGCGGACGCGTGCTGCTGCTCTGCTACCCGCGCCTGCTCGGCTACACCTTCAATCCGCTGTCGGTCTATTTCTGCTATCGCGCCGATGGTAGCCTCGCGCTGCTGATCTACGAAGTCCGCAACACGTTTGGCGAGATCCACCCTTACGTGCTGCCGGTTCGATCAGGCGAAGTCAGCGCGGCCGGCGTACGGCAGCAGCAGGACAAGCTGTTCCACGTTTCGCCCTTTATCGGCATGGCCATGCGCTATCGCTTCCGCATCGCGCCTCCCGGAGCACAGGTCAAGCTGCGCATTCTCGAGAACGACCGCGAGGGACCGCTGTTGGCCGCGACCTTCATCGGCCGGCACCGCCGGCTTACCACGCTCGCGCTGTTGCGCGCGTTCGTCGCGCTGCCGCTGATGACGGTGAAGATCGTCGCCGCGATCCACTGGGAGGCGATGCGGCTCTGGCTCAAGGGCGCGCGGCTGGTCTCACGCCCCGATAGTGCGACTGCGAACGCCAATAGCGGCTTGGCGAACGCCGAAAGCAGCGCTTATATTTCATCAGCGCTGCCCGACCGCGGGGGGCGCGCTCTGGTCCGGTGATGGCCGATGGGCCCGGCCTTTCACGACAGCGGACACAGAGCCTCAGCGGCTCAAGAACTGCCATGGCGGACATCATACCGGTCAGGCCGGACAACATCGACGCAGTGCTTGCCGACTTGCCGCGCCTCGCGCGGCTTGCGTTTGGCTTCGCGGCCAGGCTCAGGCACGGCACGCTCGACATCACCTTGCCCGACGGACGCGTCGTTCGCACGGGCGGGATTGAACCGGGGCCCGCGGCCGCGATGACCCTGCACAGCTATTCCCTTGCGGCGCGGCTCATCAATGGCGGGGACATCGGCATTGCCGAAGCCTATCTCAACGGCGAGTGGGATACGCCCGACCTCACGCAATTCCTCTATGTGTTTTGCGTCAATTACGAGCTGATCCAGACCATGCTCGGCGACAAGCCGATGGTGCGGTTCGTGCAGGTCGTGCGGCACTGGTTCAACCGAAACACGCGACGCCAGGCGCGGCACAACATCCACGCCCATTACGACATCGGCAACGCGTTCTATTCGGCCTGGCTCGATCCCAGCATGACCTATTCGTCTGCACTGTTCGAGGACGGCACCGCCGACCTCACCGCCGCGCAGCACAACAAGTATCGCCGGCTTGCCGAGGCGATCGATCTGCAGCCGGGCCAGCGACTGCTCGAGATCGGCTGTGGCTGGGGCGGCTTCGCTGAGTATGCCGCCAGAACCTACGGCGCCAAGGTCGTCGGCCTCACCATCAGCAGGGAGCAGCGCGATTTCGCGCAAAAGCGTATTCAGGACGCGGGCCTCAACGACAAGGTCGAGATCAGGCTGCAGGATTATCGCGACGAGCGCGAACGCTACGACCGCATCGCCTCGATCGAGATGATCGAGGCGGTCGGTGAGCAGTTCTGGCCGAACTATTTTTCGCAACTGCGCGACCGGCTCTCGCCGGGCGGGCTCGCCGGCATCCAGGCCATCACCATCCAGGACAGCAGCTTCAAGTATTATCGGCGCGAGATCGACTTCATCCGGCGTTACGTGTTCCCGGGCGGCATGCTGCCGACGCCGCAGATCCTGAAGTCGCTCGGCGAGCGCTTCGGTGTACCCGTTATCCGCGAACGCATTTTCGGGCAAGATTATGCCAAGACGCTCGCGACCTGGCGCAATAATTTCCGCAGCGCCTGGCCGAGCCTCACGCCGCTCGGCTTCGACGAACGCTTCCGCCGGCTCTGGGAATACTACCTCGCCTACTGCGAGGCCGGATTCCTGTCCGGCAATATCGACGTGCGACAGGTGGTCTTCGCAAAGCCGCGTTGAGCCGGCCCTGCTTGTGCGGCCCGGATGGCTCCTTTAGGGTCGTTGAAAATACCCGAAGGAAACGCCAACTGGTTACCTATGACCATCAATAAAGACGTCGTCCAGGCGATCGGCAACACGCCGCTGATCAAACTCAAGCGCGCCTCCGAGGCGACCGGCTGCACCATTCTCGGCAAGGCCGAGTTCATGAATCCCGGCCAGTCGGTGAAGGACCGCGCCGGAAAATGGATGATTCTGGAGGCCGAAAAGCGCGGCGAACTGAAGCCAGGCGGCCTGGTGCTGGAGGCGACTGCGGGCAATACCGGCATCGGGCTTGCCGTGGTGGCAAGCGCGCGCGGTTACCGCACGGTGATCCTGATTCCGAAGACGCAGAGCCAGGAAAAGAAGGACATGCTGCGGCTGTGCGGGGCGGAACTCATCGAAGTGCCGGCGCTGCCCTACTCCAACCCCAACAACTACCAGCATGTCGGCAAGCGCCTCGCCGCGCAGCTGCGCAAGACCGAGCCGAACGGCGTGCTGTTCGCCGACCAGTGGAACAATCTCGACAACGCCAAGGCGCATTACGATTCGACGGGCCCGGAGATCTGGACACAGCTCGACGGCAAGATCGACGGCTTCATCTGCGCGGTCGGCACCGGCGGCACGCTCGCCGGCACCAGCCGCGCGCTGAAGGAGAGGAACAAGAACATCGTGACGGCCTGCGCCGATCCGCACGGCTTTGCGATGTACGAATACTTCAAGAACGGCAAGGCCAAGTCGACGCCAGGCGATTCCATCACCGAAGGCATCGGGCTTGGCCGCGTCACGCCTGTCATCGAGACGGCGAAGGTGGACGACGCCTTCCTGGTGTCGGACGAAGAGGCTGTGAACGTGATCTACGATCTCCTCGAGCACGAGGGGCTGTGCCTGGGCGGCTCGACCGGCATCAATGTCGCGGGCGCGATCAAGCTCGCAAAGCAGCTCGGTCCGGGCAAGACCATCGTCACGATCCTCGCCGACTCCGGCAACCGCTATCAGTCAAAACTGTTCAATCCGGAGTTCATGCGGTCGAAGAACCTTCCGGTCCCGCAATGGCTGGAGAAGAAGACCGAGATCGACGTGCCGTTCGAGTGAATTTGTAGGGTGGGCAAAGGCGCTCTTGCGCCGTGCCCACCTTCCACACTCTGCTCGTGAAGGTGGGCACGCTTCGCTTTGCCCACCCTACGACAATCACCGCAAAATCTGACTCAAAAACAACTTCGTCCGCGCGTGCTGCGGGTTGGCGAAAAACTCCTGCGGCGTGTTGGCCTCGATGACTTGCCCGGCGTCCATGAAGATGACGCGGTTGGCGACCTCGCGGGCAAATCCCATTTCATGGGTCACCACCAGCATGGTCATGCCTTCCCGGGCGAGATCGACCATGGTGTCGAGCACCTCCTTGACCATTTCGGGGTCGAGCGCCGAGGTCGGTTCGTCGAACAGCATCACCTTCGGATTCATGGTGAGCGCGCGCGCGATCGCGACGCGCTGCTGCTGGCCGCCCGACATCTGGCCCGGATATTTCTGGGCCTGTTGCGGGATCTTGACCCGCTCCAGATATTTCATCGCGGTCGCCTCCGCTTCCTTCTGCGGGATGTTGCGCACCCAGATCGGCGCCAGCGTGCAGTTCTCCAGCACGGTGAGATGCGGGAACAGGTTGAAACTCTGGAACACCATGCCGACCTCGCGGCGGACCTCGTCGACACGGCGCAGGTTCGGACCCAATTCGATGCCGTCGACGACGATCTCGCCTTCCTGGAATTCCTCCAGCGCATTGATGCAGCGGATCAGCGTCGACTTGCCCGAGCCCGACGGTCCGCAGATCACGATGCGTTCGCCCTTGCCGACCGAAAGATCGATGTCGCGCAGCACATGAAAATCGCCGTACCACTTGTTGAGATGGGAAATACTGACGATCGAGTCGGCCATGGTGATCCCCTCAATTGCGCCGATGCGCATTCAGCCTGTTCTCGACGAACAGCGAATAGCGCGACATGCCAAAGCAGAACGTGAAGTAGATGATGCCGGTAAAGGCGAAGCCCGTAAACAGGGTTGTGGGCGTCGCCCAGTTCGGATCGGAGAACGAAGCGCGCAGCGAGCCCAACAGGTCGAACAGCGCAACGATGGAGACCAGCGAAGTGTCCTTGAATAGCGCAATGAAACTATTGACGAGGCCGGGAATGACGTGGCGCAGCGCCTGCGGCAGCACGATCAGGAACGTGGTCTTCGCCCAGGACAGGCCGAGCGCGGCCGCTGCCTCCCCCTGCCCGCGCGGGATCGCCTGCAAGCCGCCGCGCACCACCTCGGCCTGGTAGGCCCCGGCAAACAGTGCGGTGCCGATCAGCGCGCGCACCAGCCCATCCACGGTGAAATTGCCGGGCAGGAACAGCGGCAGCATGTAGGTCGCAAAGAACAGCACCGTGATCAGCGGCACGCCGCGCCAGAATTCGATGAAGGTGATCGAGGCGAAGCGGATCAGGGGAATGGTCGAACGGCGCCCGAGCGCCAGCGCGACCCCGATCGGCATCGAGGCGACAATTCCGGTCACGGAAATAACGAGAGTTACAAGAAGCCCGCCCCACAGCGTGGTCTCGACGAGCGGCAGCCCGCCACGGTCGAGCCCGATAACCGCGATCACCAGTGCGATGCCGGCGAAGGTCGCGACACAGGTCAACAACGGCCGCAGGCTTCGGCTGTGGAAGAAGGTCAGCGCGGAGACGATCGCCGCGGTGATCGCAAGATCGATCCACACCGGCTGGCCGTTTGCCTGAATCTGCTCGCGCAGCCAGACGAGAGGCCAAACCACAAAGGACATCGCGACACCGATCAGCGCGATCAGCTTTCCAAGGACCCACAATAATGGCCCGATCACCGGAGCGGCCGCGTTCGCCAGCGCATTGCCCGCGCCGATGAGACTGTTGGCGAAACTGGACAGCACGGCCGCGATCCAGCTGATGGCAAAACCGCTGAGGCCGCCGCCACGCAGCAGGAAGAACGCCACGACAGGAAATGCGATGAAGAACAATGTGGCGTTGAGGCTCTTGGCCGGCAGCCGCGGGATCAGAAGCGGCAGCAACAAGATTGCCGCCAGCGCAAAGGTCAGGTTGACCCGCCAGCGCTCGCGCTCGGGATAGAAGCCGTAGATGAACTGCGTGTACTTGGCCTGGATGTAGGGCCAGCAGGCGCCGACCGGATGACCTGCATTCACCTCGAGGCAGGCATTGCGATCGCTGCCCGTCCAGACGGCGTCGACAAACAGGAATTTCAGCGAGGGCACCACCGTGAACCAGATCAGCAATGCGCCGGCGATGGTCAGCACGATGTTGGTTGGCGAGTTGAACAGCCGCGTTCGAACAAAGCCGACCAATCCCGTCGTCTTCACCGGCGCTATGCGTTCGGCGACCAGCGCCTCGCGGACATAAGAGTCGGCGGCCACGTCGCTCATGCGCCCATGCTCCGGCTGATCCGCCATCCCCAGAAATTCATGATCGCGCTGGTGACCAGCGACAACAGGAGATAGACGCCCATGGTGATCGCGATGATCTCGATCGCCTGCCCGGTCTGGCTCAGCGTCGTTCCCATGAAGACCGACACCAGATCCGGATATCCGATCGCCACCGCGAGTGAGGAGTTCTTGGTCAGGTTCAGGTACTGACTCGTCAGCGGCGGCAGGATGACCCGAAGGGCCTGCGGCACCACGATCAGCCGCAACACCGCGCCACGGCTGATTCCCAGCGACAAGCCCGCTTCCATCTGCCCGGCGTGTACCGACAAGATGCCGGCGCGCACGATCTCGGCGATGAAGGCCGCAGTGTAGATCGACAGCGACAAAGTCAGCGCCACGAATTCCGGGATCATCCGCGAGCCGCCGACGAAGTTGAAGCCTTTCAGGACCGGCCATTCGAACGACACGGGCACGCCGAACACGAGCGCGGCGAGAAGAGGCAGGCCGATGAGGAGACCCAGCACATAAGGCCAGGTCTTGATGGCGCGTCCCCGCTGATACAGCTCGCGGCGCGCATAGCGATGCAGGACGAACGAACCGATGATGGCAAGCAGGAGCGCCAACGCAAAATACTCGAGCCCGGGCTGCGGCACCGGCGTCGGAACGATCACACCGCGATTGTTGAGAAAGAACCCGGCGGCCGGCGACAAGCTCTGACGCGGCGCCGGCAACGCCGCGAGCACCGCGAGATACCAGAACAGCATCTGGAACAGCAGCGGCAGGTTGCGCACGATCTCGACATAGGCGCCCGCAATGCGCGACATCAGCCAGTTCGGCGACAACCGGCCGAGCGCAACGATGAAGCCTAGAATGGTCGCAAAGAAGATTCCGATCATCGACACCAGGATGGTGTTCAAGAGGCCAACCAGGAACACGCGCGTATAGGTGTCGGACTGGGAATACGGGATCAGGCTCTGGCTGACGTCGAAGCCCGACGTGTTCTTCAGGAAACCGAAGCCGGCGGCGATGTGCTGCGTCTCGAGATTGGTGCGGGCGTTGACGATGATCTCATAGGCCACCCAGGCCAGCACAATCACGAACACGGTTTGCACCGCGACGCCGTTCCAGCCGGCAGCGCCGCCGAGCGCCCGCTTCAGCCGCAGCTCGAGCTGCAGCGGCGGTGATCGTGTCTCGGCGCTCTCGATGTTCATCGCCGCGCCCCGCGGACGATAGAGATCAGCGGATCGGCGGTGCGTACTGGAGTCCGCCCTTGTTCCAGAGCTGGTTGAGCCCGCGGGAGATCTGCAGCTTGGAGCCGGCGCCGACATTGCGGTCGAACGCCTCGCCGTAATTACCGACCGCCTTGATGATGCGATAGAACCAGTCCTTGGTCAGCCCGAGCTGTTCGCCGAGATTGCTGTCGACGCCGAAGGCGCGCTTGAGGTCCGGCTTGTCGGATTTCGCCATCTCGTCGACGTTCTTTTGGGTGACGCCCATCTCCTCGGCGTTGATCATCGCAAACAGCACCCATTTGACGATATCGAACCACTGGTCGTCGCCATGGCGCACCATCGGACCGAGCGGCTCCTTCGAGATCACCTCAGGCAGCACCACATGATCGGCCGGATTGGCAAGCTTCAACCGCTCGGCATAGAGCTGCGAGACGTCCGAGGTGAATACGTCGCAGCGGCCGGATTCGTAGGCTTTGACGGTCTCGTCCGCGCCGGTGAACGCGATCACCTCATACTTCATCTTGTTGCCCTTGAAGTAGTCGGCGAGGTTCTGCTCGGTGGTGGTGCCCGTCTGCACGCACACCGATGCGTTGGAGAGCTCCAGCGCCGAGTTCACGTTGAGCGACTTCTTCACCAGAAAACCCTGGCCGTCGTAATAGGTCACGCCGGTGAAATTCGCGCCGAGCGAGGTATCGCGCGAAAGCGTCCAGGTGGTGTTGCGCGAGAGCACATCGATCTCGCCGGACTGCAGCGCGGTGAAGCGGTCCTTGGCCGACAGCGGCACGAACTTGATCTTGGTGGGATCGTCGAAGATCACCGCCGCGAGCGCGCGGCAGATATCGACGTCAAGGCCGGTCCAGTTGCCCTTGTCGTCGGGCGTGGAGAAACCCGGCAGGCCCTGGCTCACCCCGCAGGACAGCTGGCCTCGCTCCTTGATGACCTTGAGCGATTGGCCCATGGCGGGCTGGGCCGACAGGAGAGCTGCGAAAGCGAGGGCAGTGGCGAGGGATACGCGTGTCATGGACAGGGCCTTTCGGTCGTCTTGGAAAGCGGGCGGCTCGTACTGGGATGGCGTTCGTCGTGACGCTCAGGAGGCCAGCCTCCAAATCCAGTGCCGCGAGCCGCCCTCCCTAAGGCAGCATGCCAAAGCCGGCAATGGATCGAAGGTCGCAGCAAGCCCCTCAACGTGCAGCGACAAAAAGCGTCGCCGCATCACAGAACGACTGGCGGGCGGGGTCAAGGGGTTGACGGCCTGCTTCGATGTCCTGTTAGTAACCCTATTCCGAGCTGCGGCCGCCTGTGCGGCACACGTCGAGACCAAAGAAAACAACGGCAAAGCCATGGATTCCGCTGACGGCCCCGGTGCTTCGAACGCGCAAAAAGCCGAGACCCGATTGGTCACGGCAGGCCGCGACACAAAAGCACAGAAGGGCTTTGTCAATCCGCCGGTGGTCCGCGGTTCCACCGTGCTCTATCCAACCGCCGATGACCTGCACGCCCATCGCGGCGAGTTCCAGTATGGCCGCCGCGGCACGCCGACGACGCGCGCGCTGCAGGACCTGCTGATGGCGCTGGAAGGTCCGCAGTGCGCGGGCGTCGGGCTTGCGCCGTCCGGCCTGGCCGCGATCTCGACGACGCTACTGGCGGTGTGCAAGGCAGGCGACCACCTTCTAGTCTGCGACAACGCCTATCGCCCGACGCGCAATTTCTGCAACGGCGTGCTGGCACGTTACGGGGTCGAGACCAGCTATTTCGATCCGCTTGTTGGCAGCGATATCGACAAGCTGTTCAAGCCGAACACGCGCGCGGTGCTGGTCGAGGCGCCGGGCTCGCAATCCTTCGAGATGCCCGACGTTCGCGCGATAGCAACGATCGCGCATGCGCGCGGCGCGCTCGTGATCGACGACAACACCTGGGCGACGCCGCTCTATCGCCGCGCGCTCGAGCAAGGTGTCGACATCAGCATGATGGCCGCCACCAAATATATCGGCGGCCATTCCGACATCATGTTCGGCACGATCGCGGCGAACGCCAAGGCCTGGCCGGCCCTGGCCGAAAACATCCGCCTGCTCGGCGTCTGTGCCGGGCCCGACGACGTCTATCTCGCGCTCCGCGGCACGCGCACGCTTTCGGTCCGCCTCGCGCAGCATCATCGCGCCGGATTGGAGATGGCACGCTGGCTGCAGCAGCGCCCCGAGGTGCAGCGCGTGCTGCATCCGGCGCTGGAAAGCCATCCCGGCCACGCGATCTGGAAGCGCGATTTTGCCGGCGCCTCGGGCCTGTTCAGCATCGTTCTGGCGCCGAAGCCGCAAAAGGCGGTCGACGCCATGCTCGATACGTTGAAGCTGTTCGGCATGGGCTTTTCCTGGGGCGGCTTCGAGAGCCTCGCGGTCCCCTTCGATTGCAGCGAGTATCGGACGGCAACGACTTGGGCGCCGGGCGGGCCGACCCTGCGGCTGCATATCGGACTCGAGGACGTCGACGACCTCAAGGCCGACCTCGATCGCGGTTTTGCCGTGTTCAACGCGGCCTGACGTCGGTTCCCGTAATGCCGGCAATGGAACCTTCGCATTAAGCGAAGGTGGCGCTTGCCGTCGTCGCGGCTTTTCGATCTAGTCAATTGAACAAGAAAATTACGCGCGTTTTACGCGTGGTGGGTGATTCCTGAAATGACTGGCGCGCGCGTTGAACGGCGGCTTGCGGCAATCCTCGCAGCCGATATTGCGGGCTATAGTCGGTTGATGGGCGCTGACGAGGAAGGCACCCTCGCCCAACTCAAGGCCTGCCGGAAGGCTCTCGTCGATCCCAAAATCTCCGAATATCGCGGCCGCATCGTCAAGACCACAGGCGATGGCATGCTGGTCGAATTCGGCAGCGCGGTCGATGCGGTCCGCTGCGCCGTCGAGGTCCAACGCGGCATGGCCACGAGCAATGTCGACATCCCCGAGGCCAAGCGGATCGAGTTCCGCATCGGCATTCATGTCGGCGACATCATCATCGATGACAACGATATCTTCGGCGACGGCGTCAACATCGCGGCGCGCCTCGAAGGCATTGCCGATCCCGGCGGCATCTGCATCTCCGACGACGCCCATCGCCAGATCAGGGGCAAGACCGAGATCGCCTATGACGACATGGGTCACCAGTCGCTGAAGAATATCGTCGAACCGATGCGGGCCTGGCGCGCGCGTCCGGCACCGAACGCTACGCCTGCCGAGGTCGTCATCGAACGGGTGGCACCGACGCTCGCCTTGCCGGACAAGCCCTCCATCGTCGTCCTGCCCTTCCAGAACATGAGCGGCGACCCTGAGCAGGAGTATTTCGCAGACGGGATGGTCGAGGACATCACCACCGGGCTGTCGCGGATCAAATGGCTGTTCGTGATCGCGCGCAATTCGAGCTTCACCTACAAAGGCAAGGCGGTCGACGTGCGGCAGGTCGGCCGCGAGCTGGGTGTCCGCTATGTGCTGGAGGGCGGCGTCCGCAAAACGGGAAACCGGGTGCGCATCACCGCACAGCTCGTCGAGGCCGAGACCGGACGGCATCTGTGGGCCGACCGGTTCGACGGCGCATTGGAGGATGTCTTCGACCTGCAGGACCAGATCACCGAACGCGTGGTTGGCATCGTCGAGCCGAGCCTGCAGCGCTCGGAGATCGAACGGTCGCGGCGCAAACCGCCCGAGAACCTCGACGCCTACGATCTCTATTTGCGCGCGCTTCCCCACATGGCTTCGGTGATGCCCGCGGACGCGAAAATTGCTGCGGGCTTTCTCGACCGCGCGCTGCAACTCGACCCGAATTATGCCGCAGCTCAGGCCCTGCTCGCCTGGTGCCATGAGATTTGCTTCATGCGCGGCGGGTTCGACGAGGCCGATCGAATCGCCGGTCTCGACCGCGCGCGAGCTTCGATCGCGTCGGGGACTGACGACGCCGCGTCATTGGCCGTCGCAGCGCTTGTGATTTCTCACCTTGCGAAGGAGCGGGAAACCGCGGCGAACACCATCGAGCGCGCATTGGCGCTCAATCCGTCCTCAGCGGCGGCGCTGTTTTTCGGCGCACATATTTACGCCTTCAACGGCAACCCGGCGGTAGTATCAACTCACGCGAAACGCGCGCTACGCTTGAGCCCGTTCGATCCGTTCTCGTACGAAGCCCACAACGCGCTGGGATTGGCGTCAATCCAGGAAGCCCGCTACGACGAAGCCGCGTCGAACTTCGCCAATGCCGTGCAAGCCAATACCCGGTTCAGCACGCTTTATTTCTTTCAAGCCGTCGCGCTTGCGCTCGGCGAACGTATGGACGAAGCCAAAAAGATCGTTCGGCGCGCGCTCGAACTGGAGCCGGGCTTCAGGAATCGCTTCTTCCTGGATATCGGCCTGGTCTCGGCCATTGCGGACAAACTCGTCGAAGGCGCGCATTTGCTCGGTTTGCCCGATTAGGGCGAGGAGGAACGCACGCGCGGCGCGGGCGTTAACGTTCCCGGTGATCCGCAACAAAGCGTTTGATCCCGCGCCATTTGGCGATAGCCTGATCCTTCGATTCAAGTCTGGATACGCTAGATTATGGGAAGCATCGTTCTTCTCGACCTGATGGGCGGCGTCGCGCTGCTGTTGTGGGGCCTGCATATGGTCCACAGCGGCATCTTGCGCGCCTTCGGCCCCGACCTGCGACGGCTGCTGTCGAAGGCGCTCGGCAACCGCTTCCAGGCCTTCGCCGCCGGCCTCGGTCTCACCGCGATCCTGCAGAGCAGCACCGCGACCGCGCTGATCACGAGCTCATTTGCCGCCGAAGGGCTGGTCGGCCTCGTGCCGGCGCTCGCCATAATGCTCGGCGCCAATGTCGGCACCACGCTCATCGTTCAGGTGCTTTCCTTCAACATCGCCGCGGTCGCCCCCATCCTCTTCATCTTCGGCCTGGTCGCCTTCCGCACCGGGCCGCGCTCGCGTATCAAGGATGTCGGCCGCGTCTTCATCGGTCTCGGCCTGATGCTGCTGGCGCTGCACATCCTGCTGGATTCGCTCGCACCAGCCGAGAATGCGCCGAGCGTCCGCGTCCTGATGGATGCGATCACGGCCGATCCCGTGCTGTGCATCGTGATCGCAGCCGGGATCACCTGGGCCGCGCATTCCAGCGTGGCGACCGTGCTGCTGATCATGTCGCTGGCCTATTCGCATTTCATCTCGCCGCTCGCCACGCTGGCGCTGGTGCTCGGCGCCAATCTCGGCAGCGCCATCAATCCGGTGTTCGAGGGCGCGCGGCGCGACAATCCCGCGAGCTACCGGCTGCCGGTCGGCAACCTCGTCAACCGCATCCTCGGCATTCTCATCGTGCTGCCGTTCCTGCGTCCAGCCGCCGCCTACCTGCAGGGTTGGCAGCCGGACCTCGCCAAGCTCACGGCCGAATTTCACGTCGTCTTCAACGTCGCGACCGCGATCGTCTTCATCGGGCTTCTTGACCCCATGGCTGCCTTGCTGAAGCGCCTGCTGCCGGATCGCGTGCAGGAAGCCAACCCGGCGCGGCCGCGTTATCTCGACGAGACCGCGCTGGAGACGCCCTCGCTCGCACTTGCCGATGCCGCGCGCGAAACGTTGCGCATGGGCGACATGGTGGAGACCATGCTGCGCAAGGTGATGACGGCCATGATGACCAACGACCGCGCGCTGGTCGATCAGGTCTCGAAAACCGACAACGCGGTCGACGGCCTCGACGAGGCGATCAGGCTTTATCTGACCAAGCTGACGCGCGGCTCTCTCGACGAGCGCGAGGGCAAGCGTGCAATGGAGATCATCTCCTTTGCCATCAACCTCGAGCATATCGGCGACATCATCGACAAGAATCTGAGCGAGCTTGCGACCAAGAAGATCAAGCGCCGCTTCCAGTTCTCAAATGAAGGCGCCGAGGAACTGTCGGCCTTCCACAAGCGCATCATGGATAGCTTGCGGATCGCCTTCGGCGTCTTCATGTCGGGCGATCCCGGCGAGGCGCGCAAGCTGCTGGCGGAAAAGGCTGCGCTGCGCAATGCGGAGCTCGCCGCCACCGAGACCCATCTCGACCGCCTGCGCGAAGGCCGGCCCGAGACCATCGAGACCACCTCGCTGCATCTCGACGTGCTACGCGACCTCCGGCGAATCCACTCGCATATCTGCTCGGTCGCCTATCCCGTGCTGGACGCCGCGGGCGAACTCGCGGTCGATCGCGGCGGCGCAGATGCGGCGACCTTGCCCGCGCCGGAAACGCCACTGCCGCGCTATCGCTAATCAGCGATCCAGCGTCTGCGATCCCCTGGCGCGGTTCTTCACAATCAGCATGACGTTTCGGACATAAATGATGTTCGCCAGCAACTGTCCGAAGATGATGACCGGCTCCCGTTTCACGATGCCATAGAGCAGCGTCATGAGACCGCCGGTGATCGAGAAGAACCAGAACGCCATCGGCACCACGCTGTTGCCGGCGCGTTCGCTGGCGATCCACTGCACCAGGAACCGTGCCGCAAACGCCAGTTGCGCCAACAGACCAAACGCCAGCCAGAAATCGAACTTGGCGACGAACACGTCGTAGAGATAATTGTTGAGCGCCTGCCCGTATTGAATGAGCATTACGTCACCTCGGTCGCAACTGGCGTCGGCTTCTTGCGGCGGATCAGCCACCATACGCCGGCGAGATCCATGATGCCGATCCAGAGCCGATCGAAGAAGCCGTAATTCGACACGCCGGAATGGCGCGGACGATCGACGACATCGACATAGGCGATGTCGAAACCTTCCCGGCGCACCAGCGCCGGCAAAAAGCGATGCAGCCCGTCGAAATAGGGCATCATCAGGAACACGTCGCGCCGGAAGGCTTTCAGGCCGCAGCCGGTGTCGCGGGTGCCGTCTTTCAGGATCGCGTTGCGGACGGCGTTGGCGATCCGCGATTGCATTTTCTTGAAGCCGGTGTCCTTGCGCCCGACCCGCTGGCCGGCGGCGAGCCCGACGCGCGCCCCGCCCTGCTCGATCGCTGCGATCAGATCGGGCAGGAACGCCGGATCGTTCTGGCCGTCGCCGTCGAGCGTCGCCACGATCGCGCCACGCGCGGCGCGAACGCCGCTGCGCACCGCCGCCGATTGTCCCCCGGATTTGGCGTGACGTATCTCGCGCAGGTTCGCGCGTTGCGCGCGCTCTGCCGCGAGTCGCTCGGCGGTGGCGTCGGTCGAGCCGTCATTGACGTAAACGATCTCATAGGCCCAGCGGCCGTCCAGCGCGGCCGCGATCTCGGCGATCAGGGGCGCGATATTGTCCGCTTCGTTGCGCACGGGCACGACGATGGAAACTGCAATATCGGTGTCAGCTTGAGACAAATCCGGGCTCTTCGAACAGGCAGGTGCAATCGGTCGGCGACCCTGCGGCGTCCGCTTCTATGGGGCCAGCGCGGTCGGGGCAACCCCCTTTTGCAGCCTATGCGAACGACGGAAAGCCGAATATTTCGGCGGGGTTATCGATCAGGATCGTCTTTCGCTCGCCCTCGCTGGCAATACGCGGCAACAGCTCGAACAGATCGGTGTCGTCGGGCGGCAATTGTTCGTGGAAGGTGTGCGGCCAATCCAGCGCCCACAGCATGCGGGTTGGCGCAGCCTCGATGAAGCTGCGCGCCACCGGGATCACATCGTCCCAGGGGAAGCCCTGTTTGGAAATCTTGTAGCCGTTCGATATCAACAGCCAGACATTGCCGCGCTTGAGAAGCTCGATCACTTTGATAACCGTCGGATCGCTGGCGCCCTTGATCACATCGGCCCGCGCGAGATGATCGATGATCACGGGCTGCTGCAAATCGGAGAACTGCGCGATGCTCTCCATCGGCTCGTAATAGTCCGGCTGGACCTTGCAATACCAGCCGAGTTCGCGGGCGCGATCGATGCAACGCTGCAGGTCGGCCGGCGATGGCGCCCGGTTGAGCATTTTCAGGAGATTGAAGCGCACGCCGCGCACGCCGGCAGCGTGAAGCTTCGCGATGTAGGTGTCCGGCTGCTCCAGCAACACCGAATTGAGCGCGCAAGCGCGGTAGTTCGGCCCGGCTTTGGCGAGCGCATCCAGCACGACGGCATGATCGGAGCCATTCACGGTAGTGGCGACGATCACGCCGCGGTCAAAACCGAGTCTCGCGTGCATCGCCATCGCGGCTTTGATCGTCGCCTCCGGCATGTCGTGTTCGATACCGGGCAGGACGGGGTAGGTCGCGCGGTCGCCAAACACGTGAAAATGCGTATCGCAGGCTCCATTCGGCACCGCGAACGACGGCGACCGGACGATCGGACGGAACGACGCGTAACGACCCACGGCGGCCCCGCTACTTCAACGGCGAGAAGGACGCAGGCCGGCAGATCACCAATTCCTGGCTGACAAAGATTTTGGCCAGCGTTCCAGCATCCGCATGCTGATTGGCATCATATGTCTGCATCGCCTGTGCGCGTGCTTCAAGGCTGGGGAATCCCCAGATGTGGATCCACTGGTTCATTGGACCGAGATCGGTGCTCCATGCGCCAACCAAACAATCGGGCACGCCGCGCTCGAAGGTCTTCGTCCATAATTTCGTGATCTCCCCGAGCTGCCCGCCACGATAGGTGTCGGTCCTGACCTCATAGACCGGCCCGATCGTACGCGGCGTCAATGGTGGCGAGAACGGCGCGGGATGCATGATCTTGGTTTCGGACAATTCGGTCCATTCGCCCGTACGCGCGGGCCAGTTCTTCAGCTCCTTGAAACGCGACCGTACCTGCTCGCGTTCGGCCAATCCCTCATAGGGCCAGATGTGGATGATCTGGTGCAGGCGGCCGAACTCGGTCTGCCAGAGGCCCGCAAGCGGTGACAGGCGCGTGCGCTCCTCAATCCCCTTCGCGATACGTTCAAGCGCCAGCGGAACGGTTCCGGGCTGCAGGCTGTAGGTTCGCATCTCGACAATCGGCATGGCGGGTCGCTTCTCAGAACTGTGGCTTGCGCGAGGCGACCTCGGCCTGGTCGAAGTCGTTAATGCCAGCGACCAGCTTCGGGTCGAAATAACGCTCCGGCGGCAGCGCCGTATCGAGTTCGCCGAACTGCTTGAGCACGTCCCGGATCGCAATCACCGACTCGGGCTTCTCGTAACCGAATTTCTTCTGGTCGATCCATGCGTGGTTCTTCAACGCGCTCTTGATGATCACGGTGTCGTTGGCCAGCGCCTGCTCGTCGCTCACGCCCTGTGGTTTCGCGAGCGGGTAGACCTTCCAATGCATGCGCACGGCATCTTCGGGATGCGCCTTGGCGTAGACGATGCCCTTGGCGATCCCGCGCAGAACCCTTGTCAGCAGGTCGGGATCGCCTTTGAAAGTATCGAGCCGAACCATCATTCCGAACGTGAAGGCCAGCGAGTTGAAGTCCGCGTCCTGATCAAAGCGCCGCAGCTTCACACCCGTCAATTCGATCTGGTCGTAAGCCGCCTCAAACAGCTGCAAGACGTCGATGCGGCCGGAGGTCAGCGCCTGCAATGCGGCCGGCCCCGAGCCGACGCTGACCAGGCTCACATCTTTGTCGGGATCGAGACCGTGTTTTTGCAGCATCGACTTGATCCAGTAGACGTTCGACGAAGCAGCGGAGACGATGCCGATCTTGGCGCCTTTCATGTCGTTGATGATCTTGATCGCTGAGGTTTCGAGCGTAACGGGATAGTAGACGTTGCGCGAATTGATGCTCGCGGCCGTGATGATTTGCGCACCCTTGTTGATCAACGACATCGCGGGGGGAACCCCGCCGACAGAACCGACCACCTGCCCGGCAATCAATTGCTGGATCGCGGTCCCCGCGCCGTTGGCGAGCTGCACCTGAACGTCGAGCCCCTCCTCCTTCCAGAAGCCCATCGCCTGCGGCACCGAGAACACCGGAGCGTTGCCGACAGGCACGTAGGTGAGCCCGAAATTAATCGCGACCTTGCGCAATTCGGCCGCGGACACCGGAGTCGTCATGACGGCGGCCGTCAGCAGACCGAACGCGGCCAGCAGCGTCTTCTTCATGTCTTCACCCGACTTACCTCTCGATTGTTGACAATCTAGCTTCAATCGCATCTTCTTTGTCAACATTTTTGGCCGCATGCGGCCGAGACTTGAGGTGCACGTCGACAATGCCCTTGGGCGCCAAGGTTGCTTCGGAAACGCTGGCCGATCGCGCCTACAACGCGATTTCGGATGCGATCGTGCGCGGGGAATTGGCAGCCGGCGCGCGGATCAGCGAGTCCGCGCTGGCAAAGCGGTTCGAGATCGGGCGCGGACCGCTGCGCGAGGCCCTGCGGCGCCTCGAGGGTCGCCGGCTCGTCGTCGCCAAGCCAAACGCCGGTGCGCGCGTCGTATCGCTGTCGGCGCGCGACGTGATCGAGCTGTTCGAAATCAGGGAAATCCTTGAAATCAGAGCTTGCCAGCTCGCCACCGAACGCATGCTCGACGGCGAGATCAATGAGCTGGAACGCCTGCTCGACACCCACGACCGCGATCCCGACTCCGGCCGCGCCACCTCTCGCACCGCCAAAGCCCCCGATCTGCACACCGCGATCATCCGCGGCAGCAAGAACAACCAGCTGATCAGCCTTCTCTGCGGCGAACTATCGGACCTGCTCCGCGTCTATCGCGTGAAATCGTCGGGCGAAGCCGGCCGTACCGAGGCCGCCTTCCGGGAGCATCGCGAGATCGTCAAGGCGATGCGCGACCGCGATGCCGAGCGCGCTGGCTTCCTGATGGGCCGCCACATCCGTAAGGCCCGCAGCAATCTGTTGCGGCTCGAAGGCATCACCTCACTGATCGTGAGCGAGGCCGAGACGGCGAACGACGCAGGGATCGAGGCCGGCGCACGCAAGAAAGCGCCGCAAGGGAGCTGGGAAACGCGATGATCCCGGCCGCGCAAAGCCACAGCGGTTCCACAGCGGAAAGCCAGCCGGCGCGACAAATGCTCGCCTCGATCTCGCATCTCTGCAAGCACTATACGAGTCGTGATGGTGGCGGGATCGTCGCGTTGGACGACGTGTCGCTCGACATCTACGATGGCGAGTTTCTCTCGGTCGTTGGCCCCAGCGGCTGCGGCAAGAGTACGCTGCTGCACATCATGGCGGGCGTGCTCGAACGCTCATCCGGCGAAGTCGCACTGCGCGGGTTATCGATCGATGGTCCGCGGCGCGAGATCGGCACCGTTTTCCAGGAGCCCCTGCTGCTGCCTTGGCGCACCGTGCTCGAGAACGTCCTGCTGCCGATCGAGGTGCATCGGCTGCCGATCGATCAATTCAAGCCGCGCGCGCTGGAGCTTCTGGAGCTGACCGGGCTATCGGCGTTCGCCAGCAAATATCCGCAAGAACTCTCCGGAGGCATGCAACAGCGCGTATCGATCGCGCGCGCACTGGTGCACGACCCCTCGATCCTGTTGATGGACGAGCCGTTCGGGGCGCTGGATGCGATGACGCGCGAACAGATGAACCTCGACCTGGCGCGCATATGGGCCGGCTCCGGCAAGACCATTCTGATGATCACGCATTCGATTTCGGAAGCGGTCCTGCTCGGCGAACGCGTCGTGGTGATGTCGCCTCGTCCGGGACGGATCGTCGAGGTGATCGACATCGACCTGCCGCGCCCGCGTGATCTCGCCATCACCGCGACGCCGGCATTCGGCGCCTATGCGGAGCGCGTGCGCAATCTGCTGTTTGCACGCGCCTCCGGCTGATTTTGGAGACAACTCATGGCCAGCGATCTCGCAACTTCCTCCGCTGCCGCGCAAAATGGCTCCCGCCGCTTCTCCGCGACGCGGCTCGCGGACGCCGTCATGCTTCCGGCATCGTTCATCGCCTTGCTCGTGATCTGGGAGCTCGTCGTGCGCGTCTTCGACGTGCCGATCTTCGTCGTGCCGGCTCCCTATCGCGTGCTGCAATCGCTGGTGACGATGACGACGAGCGGACTGTTGCTGTCGCAATTCCTCGTCACATTCATCGAGGCCATCGCCGGATTTGCGATCGCCCTGGTCGTTGCCGCCGTGTTCGCTGTTGTCATGACGGAATGGCAGCGCGCCGAAAGGCTGCTCTATCCCTATTTCACCGCCCTGCAATCGATGCCCAAAGTCGCGATCGCCCCTCTGATCGTGATCTGGTTCGGTTACGGCCTGCCGTCGAAGATCGTGGTGGCGGCGCTGCTGTCGTTCTTTCCCATGCTGGTGAGCTTCACCGAGGGCCTGAAGGCCACCGACGAGGGACGGCTGAAACTGATGCGCGGGATGAGCGCGACGCGCTGGCAGACGCTGCGCTATGTGCGCATTCCCTATGCGTTGCCGTTTGTCTTCGCCGGTATCGAACTCGGCGGTCTCTATGCCATGCTCGGCGCAATCGTCGCCGAGTTTGTCGGCTCGTCAGCGGGCGTCGGCAACTGGCTGATCGCGATGAACGTCAACCTGGACACATCCAGCACGTTCGCGCTGCTCGTCGTCCTGGCGCTGTACGGCATCGCTTTCCAGAAGCTGATTGCGTTCGCCCGCAATCGCGCGCTTTTTTGGGCGCGACCGGGCTCACCAAGCACGCCTGCAAACCGGCCTTGAGAATCTACAGCGAGACAATCTTGCCGTCGTCCTTGATGTCGAAACCGACACGCCGAGCGGCAAACCAGTAGCGCACGGCCATCGCGCCGACGATGCCGATCAACGCACCGCCGACCACATCGCTCGGGTGATGCGCCAGCAGAACCAGCCGGCTTATGCCAATCAACAACGCATAGAGAAACGCGGCGACCCACCATCGCGGCCAAATCGCCGCGATGGCAAAGCCGAGCGCGAAAGCCGTAACCGCATGCGCGGATGGAAAACTGAAATAGGCCTCGGTTCCCGTGAACGGCACGAAGTTGAAGGCGTCGGCCTTGCCGCCGACGAACGGCCGGCCGCGGCCGACGGTCCATTTGATCAGCTCAGCGATGAAGACGGGCAGCGCCACCGCAAGCGCGCAATATTCGACACGGATGGCGAACCGCGCCAACCCAGGCCGCTTGGCCGATCGTACCAGCGGATAGGCGATTGCGCTGACGACGAACATCGCCGCCAGGGTCCACAGCACGTACTCGTCCTTGCCGAAATCGGTCAGAATACGGGCCGGCCACAGCTCCGGCGCGCCGCGCTTCGGCATCAAGCCGATTTCGGTGGCATCGAAGGCGAACATCAGGACGATGATCAGCGCGCTCAAACTCGCCGCCAGCATGAGCGAGTGCCGCGCCAGCCGCCGCCGCGCTTCGGCCCGATGCGAATGCGAGGGCGAGCGGACCAGCGCGCCGGCCGACTGCGCCAACAGATGCGACAGCTGCGAGACGTAGCCTTCAGCCATCACTCCGTACCTTCGGACCGGAAGATCGCAATCGAGACCTGCCTGCCCTGCGAGATGTTGTAGCCGTCAATGCGGGTCGCCGCGTTGTAGCGTAGCCCAATTGCTTCGGCCCGCTGTACGAAAGCGCGCTCGGCGCTGCGCTCCACCAACGCGAAGCGGCAGCTGCCCTGGCTGAGGAAATCGGCGGCTCCGGAGCCGTCGGTGAGCAATGTCGACGTGCCCGTCATGAACACCAGGCTGGGCTCGTGGTAGCCGGCGGCAGCCGCCTTCGGGCCCACACAGGTGACATTGCGCAGCGCGCGAGCGATTTCGGCGCTCGGATACAACGTGGTGAGCGAGGGCATCACCACACCAAACACCGCAATCGACAGCAGCATGGCCGCCAGCACCGCGTTGAGCAGCGAACGCGTCGCGCGGTTGTCGTCGTAAAGCCACCAGGCGAACAGGCCGACCACCATTGCGCCGGCGAAGAACGGCCAGGATGCAAACGCAGGCTGCCGGGTCAGTTTGACCGCAATGACGACGAAGATGATTGCGCCCAGCGCCGGAATTGCGAACCACCAGGCCGCGCCACGACGCAGCCAGTTGCGTGCCAGCACCTCCCGCTCCAGCGCGCCCACCGCGAGGATGGCGACGGCCGGATAGAGCGGCATCACGTAATGCGGAAGCTTGGTCAGAAACAGTTCGAACACGATCCATGACGGCACCAGCCAGGCCAGCAGGAATTGCGCGCCGGGCTCGCGCCGCGCACGCCACACCGCCGGCACCGCCATGCCCGCGAGCGGCGCGCCCGGCCAGAACGTGATCCAGAACAGCAGCAGATAGAATCCGGGCGGCGCGCCGTGCAATTCCTGCGCGACGAGTTTCGCCAGCATGTCGCCGCCGAGCGAGTCGGTGAAGAAGGTGTCGCCCGCGCGCCAGAAGATCGCGATGAACCATGGCAGCACCAGCACCAGCATCCACATCAGGCCCCAGACCGGGCGTAGCCGCCACAGCCAGGTCGCGCTGCGATCGAGGATAGCGAGCATCAAGATGGCCAAGCCAGCGAACATCAGGATCAGCGGGCCCTTGAGCAGGATGCCACCGGCGAGCGCGGTCCAGAAGATCGCGGGCCAGCTCCACGGCGGATGCTCCGAGTCCTCGCCGCGCTGCCACGACAGATAGACGCGCCCGAGCGCGCCCATCGCGGCCACCACCGTCAGCAACAGCATGGCGTCGGTCTTGGCCAGACGCGCCTCGCCGTTGAGGACGACACAGCTGCACATCATCAGCGCAGCCAACGCCGCGCCACGTCGCGTGACGAAGGCGAGTGCCGCCCAATAAGTCAACAGCACCGCGCCGACGGCGCCGATCAGCGAGGGGATGCGATAGACCCAGATGCGAAGCTGCGCGCCCGGCAACCCAAGCGCAGACGCGGTCTTTACCGCCGCGGCTTGCATCCAGTAGATGCCGACCGGTTTCTTGTAGCGCACCTCATCCTGGAAGCGGATGTCGACGTAGTCGCCGGTCTCGACCATCTGCTTGGTCGCCTGCGCAAAGCGTGCCTCGTCGCGGTCGATCGCGGGGATGCCAAAGAAACCGGGCAGGAACAGCAGCGCGGCACAGGCGAGCAGGAACAATGTCGCGCGCAAATGGCTGCCGACGGCGAAATCCACGATCGGGACCAGCCCGCGGCTGGATTTCGACGGCTTTTGGGGCTGCGCGCCTGCCCCGAAGCGAGGTTGGAGGGTGTCGACCATGGGGTTCCGCATACGCTGAAACCGCTATTGGGACAACCGCTTAGGACGACTTCACTGAATTCTGACAACAACTGTGTCCGCCGCGCCCGTGGCGTCGATCACGGTCAGCCGCGCAAATCCCGGCCCGGGCGGATCGATCAGCCGCTGGCGCCGCCCGTCGATCTCGCCCGCGGACACGCCGTTGACCACGACCGTCATCGGCAGCACGCCGCCCGCAACCTTGACCGGCATCGCGGCGGCATCGGCTCCAACGGAGCGGTCAACATCGATGCGCGATCCGTTCAGCGGAAACTGGATGTGCGGCGCTTGCTCGCCGTTGTTTCGCACCAACTCGCCGATCGGACGGAAACGCCGCAGCGGCAGCGGCAATTTTTCGTTGCCCGCAACGGTCACCGCGCCCTTCGGTGCCTTCGGTAGCGCGACCGGCTGCCGGCCTGTGCGCGCGAACGCATCGAACAGGATGGGAGCCGCCGCCACGCGCCCGATCAGGCCCGGCACCGGCGCACCGTCGGGACGGCCGACCCAGACGCCGATGGTGATGCGGCCGTCGAAGCCGACCGACCAGGCGTCGCGATAGCCGTAACTGGTGCCGGTCTTGAACGCGATTTTTCCGCGCGCGGCGTTTTCCGGCGGTGGCACGCCGAGCAGGACATTACCGACTTGCCAAGCGGCGACCTGATCCATCAAGCCGCATCGGTTCGCGTTCATCGATCTTGCCATCGATGATCTCGCGCAGCGGTTTGGTGGTGCCGAGCCGCGGCAGTCCGGCATAGAGCAATGCCAGATCCTGCAACGTGACGCCGACGCCGCCAAGGCCCATCGCCAAGCCCGGCGCCTCATCCTTTGGCAGCACCAGGTTGGCGCCGGCCTGTCGGAGCCGCGACGACAGCCGGCTGGAACCGACGCGGTCGAGCAACGCGATCGCAGGAACATTGAGCGAGAATTGCAGCGCGCGCTTCACCGGAACCGTGCCCTGGAACGTCATGTCGAAATTCTCGGGCGCGTAGGAGCCGAAGCGGATCGGCCGGTCGTCGATCAGGCTCTCCGGATGGACGAAGCCGTCCTCGAAGGCGAGACCGTAGATGAACGGCTTCAGCGTCGAGCCGGGCGAGCGTATCGCGCGGGTCATGTCGACCTGCCCCGCCCTGCTCTCATCGAAATAATCGGCGGAGCCGACGCGTGCCAGCACGTCGCCGCTGGCATTGTCGACCACGATGATCGCGACCGAAATGTTTTGCCCCAAAGCCAGCGCGCGGTCGCGCGCCAGCGGCTCCAGCACCTTCTGCAAGGTCGCATCGAGCGTCAGCTTGATCAGCGGCACATCTTTCATCGCCGCCATCGCGGCATCCGAGGAATGCGGCGCAAGGATCGGCATTTGCTTGCGCAGCTTCGGCACCGCGACCGTCTTGGCTTGTGCGGCATCTTCCTGCGCGATCTGATGTTCGTCTACCATGCGGTCGAGCACCCGGTCGCGCGCGGCGCGCGCAGCTTCCGGATAGCGGTCGAGACGGCGCGTCTCCGGCGATTGCGGCAAGGCGACCAGCAGCGCGGCCTCGGCCAGCGTCAGCCGCTTCGGCTCCTTGCTGAAATAGGCGATGGACGCAGCGCGGATGCCTTCGAGATTGCCGCCGAACGGCGCCAGCGCGAGATAGAGGTTGAGTATCTGGTCCTTGCTGAGCTGGCGCTCGATTTCGATCGCGCGCACGATCTGGCGCAATTTTGCGTAAAACGACCGATGATGGGTCGGCTCTTCCATCAGCCGCGCGAGCTGCATGGTGATGGTCGAGCCGCCCGAGACGATGCGGCCGCGTGAGCCGAGTTGCCAGGCTGCGCGCAAGAGCGCGATCGGATCGACGCCAGCATGGTCGTAGAAGCGCTGGTCCTCGAAGGCGAGCAGCAGTTTCAGATAGGTCGGGTCGACATCCTTCTTCGCATCCACCGGCAGCCGCCAGCGGCCGTCCTTCATCGCGAAGGCACGCAACAGCTTGCCGTTGCGGTCGACGATGGTGACGGAGGTTTGCCTGGCCTGGTCGAGTGGCAGCGGCCCAAGCGAGGCGACCCATGCGGCGAAGGCCGTAGACAGCAACAGGCCGACAGCAATCACAGCGATTGCCGCGTTCCTGATCCGCCGCCGACGAGGCGCCGGCACTATCGTCACGTCATCGCTCATTTCGCCGGACGCACCTCGACGTTGCCGGTGGCACTGCGGCCGTAGCGCGAGGGATTGTACATGTCCTCGACATAGGCCTGCGGCAGCACATATTTGCCTGGGGTCACCGCGCGCACGACATAGGCGACGGTGAACACCGACTTGGAATCGGCGGCGCGGTCGACGGCCGCCGTGAAGCGATCGTCACGGAACTGGGCGTTGACCGGCTCTTGCCCGTCCTCGATCCAGTCCAGCGTGCCGCTGTCGCCCGAGGACACCAGATGCGGGTTGTCGATCTCGAATCCGGCCGGCAGATAGTCCGACACCATCACATGCGCATATTCCGGCTTCGGCTCGGTCACCCTGAGCACGACGGCAAAGCGATCGTTCTGCTTGGCCTTGCTGACGTCGACCGGCTTGCCGTCGAGCGTGAAGTAATTGCGCTCGATCTTGAAGCCATTCGAGGCCGCAGGCTCCGGCGTGACCGGCGCGCCCGACACCGAAACCACCGCTTGCAGCGGCGCCTCGCCGGTGTTCGTGATCCGGATCGGCTGCGCCATCTCGGCGGCCTTGTAGTTGCGGAACAAAGCCGCCTTGATCGCCTCGCCATTGAGGTCGAGCGACAGCGTCTCCTTCGCCAGCGCGCGCGCCGCCAGCACCATCCAGGCATTCTCCTGCGTGGACGTGTAGGGTGTCAGCCCGCGCGCGGCCTCGACCCGCAGCACGGCCTGCGTGATCGTCGCGCGCGGCGCGTTGCCTTCGGCACCGAGCGAGACGAGCGCGGCGGCATCGCGCAGCGCCGAGCCGTAGTCGGTGCGGCCGAACTGCAGCACCGGCGTTGGCGCGAGATCGCCGAGCGCCGCCGCGTACACCCGCTCTGCGCGGTTGCGGTCGCCGACCAGCGCCAGCGCCGCCGCAAGCTGCGACTTCGCGATGGGCGTGGCGATATCCTTCAGTTTGGTGTCGGCGAGATAACGGAGATCGCCGATCGGCGCCGCGCCGTTGCGCGCCAGCACATAGAGGCCGTAGGCGAGATTGCGCCCGCCGTCCTTTTCCGGCCCTTCGGCGTTGACGACCGAGTTGCGGATGCGGTCGAGCGCGGTCTTGAACAGAATATCCGGTACCGCAAAACCCTTTTCGCGGGCGCGGGTCAGGAAATCCGTCACATAGGCATCGAGCCAGGTGTCGTCGCCGCCCGCCAACCACAGGCCGAACGAGCCGTTCGAGCCCTGCCGCGCCAGCAATCGCTCGATCGCATCCTTGATGCGCTGGTCGATGTCGTTGTCCTGCGCGAGCTTCGCCCCCGCCGCGAGCTCGTTGACATAAAGCAGCGGCATGGCGCGGCTGGTGATCTGCTCGGAGCAGCCATGCGGATAGCGGTCGAGCGCTTGCAGGATGGTGGCGGCATCGAGCGCAGTCGAGAGCGACGCCGACAGGGACACGCTGCCGGTGCCCGGCACGAGATCGCTGAACATATCCGCAGTCAAGGTCAGGCTCTCGCCTTTCGCCAGCGTGCGGATCGAGCGGCGCGCCAGGATTTGCGTCGCCGACTTGACGTCGAGCGCATAGTGCCGCGCCAGGCTCAGCCCGTTCGGTCCCTTGATCTCGACATCGAGCTGCGCCGTGCCTGAGCCGGCAGCGTCGAGGCCGAGCGTGGTGGTGCTGCGCTGACCCGCGGCAAGCTTCAGCGTGGTCGATGCATCGCCGCCGAGCTTCACCGGCCCGCTTGCCTTGACGTTGAGCGTGTAATCGCCCGCCGCGCCCTCGACATTGTCGAGGTCCATGCTCATGGTGCCCTTGTCGCCTGACAGCAGGAAGCGCGGCAAGGTTGCGGTCAGCACGACGGGATCCCTGACGGTCACGTCGATATTGGCGCGGCCGAGTTTGGTGGCGCTCCACGCCACCGCCATCACCCGCGCGGTGCCCGCGAAATCGCCGATCTCGAAATCGATCGACGCCGTGCCGTCGGCCGCAACCGTGACCACACCCGAATAGAGCGCGAGCGGCTTTTGCGTGGGCGGAGCGCCCTGCAATTCGCCGCCGGAATCGCCGCCGGACTTGATGGCGCCGAGGGTGCCCTGCATGCCGTCGATCAATTGCCCGTAGAGGTCGCGGATTTCAGCCGTGAGACGGCGCTGGCCGAGATAGTAATCATCCGGCGCCGGCGGCTTGTAATTGGTGAGGTTGAGGATACCGACGTCGACGGCGGCAATCACCACCTTGGCGTCCTCGCCCGGATTGAGTCCGCCAAGCTTGACCGGGATCGTCAGCTTCGAATTCGGACGCACCAGCGCAGGCGGCGACAGCGCGACCTGCAAGGTACGCGCTTGCTTGTCGATGCCGAACCATTTCAGGCCGATCGCCCGTCCCGGCATCCGCTGCGCGGCGGCATCGAGCGGACGGCGCAAGGTCGCCATCACATAGGCGCCGGTGCCCCAGTCCTTGCCGACCGGGATTTTCACCTGCGCGGTGCCTTCCTTGACGTCGATCGTCTGCGTGGTCAGCAGGCGATCGCCGAGCACGTTGACAGTGAGTTTTCCGGCCGCGCGCGCATTGACCGAGACGGTCATGGTGTCGCCGGACGCGTATTGCGGCTTGTCGATCGAAGTCTCCAGCAAATCGGGCGTGTCGGCGCTGCCGTCGGAATACCAGCCGACATCGAACTGCACCGATGTGATCGGGCCGTCGACTTCCGTCGATTTGACGTCGAGGCGATAGCGGCCGGGCTGCGGCGAGAACGCGAGATGCGACGGCTTGTCGGCGGCGATGCTGAGCTCGCCGTCGGCGGTGCGCGACGTGGTCTTGACCGGCTCGAACTGCCACGTGGAATCCCGGCGGTACCATTGGTAACGCGACTCGATCTTGAGCAGCTCGTAGCGCAGGCCCGGACGCGCCAGGGTCTTGCCGTCGGGTGCGGCGAACAGCACGTCGAACTCGGCCTTGTCGCCTTCAGCGACGTTCTTGTCGCCGAAGGCCGGCTTGATGCCGATCTGCGCCGCTGCCGACACCACCGGCAGCACCAGCTTGCGCTCGACGGCGCGGCCGCCGGCTTCCGCCATGCGGATAAAGATTTGCGCCTCCTGCGGCCGCGACGAGGTCGGCGGCTTGGCGAGGCTGACCGGGAAAGTGGCGCTGCCCTTGGCGTCGGATTCCGGCAGGCCTTCGATCGGCGTACGCTCGTTGGAAGTGGTCTGCTCGTCGGCGACGCCGAACTGATAGCCGGGGAAACCGGGACGGGCCGCCGCCGGCGCCACCAGCATGTCGCCCTCGAGCTGCAGGTTGGAAGCGGGCGCGCCATAGAGGAAACGGCCGTCGACTTTCAGTTCCACTGGAGCTTGAGCCGTGATCGCCTTGTCCTTGGAAGCTAGATCGAATTCCAGCCGCTCGGGGATGTAATCCTCGACCATGAAGGTGGTCTCGCCGACCGCATTGCCCTTGGGGTCGACGAAGGCTCGCGCCCGCCAGGTGCCGGCCGGCACCGCCGAATTGAGCGGCACGGCCAATGACCGACCGCCCGCGCCCTGATCGGGCAGAACGGCGCGGCGATACTCGACGCCATCGGGTCGTTCGACCACGAGCGTCAACGGTCCGCCGGTGACGGCATTGCCCTGCCCGTCCCGCAGCAACGCGGTGAGATACACCGTCTCGTTGGAGCGGTAGACGCCGCGCTCGGCATAGACAAAGGCGTCGGCGCCCGATGGCACCGCGCGACCGGACACGCCGCGATCGCTGAGATCGAACGCGTTCGATTTCAGGCTGAGGAAGGCGTAGTCGGTCTTCTCGCCCGCCACCGTCAGCATCGCCGGCGACAACCCGCCCTCGCCGCGCGCGAGCCCCGCCTCGAACAGCACATGACCGGACTCGTCGGTCTTGCGGGTGGCCAGCACCTCGTTGTTGCGCGCGATCAGCCGCACATCGGCACGCGCGACCGCCTCGGTCGACGCCAGCGAATTGACGAAGACGTGGATGCCGTCATTGCCAGAGAAAGCGGAGACGCCGAGATCGGAGACGATGAACCATTGCGTGGCAAGCTGATAATCGTCGTCGCTGCCGGGGTTCTTCGCCGCCGCCGTCATGACATAGACGCCCGGCTGCAGATCGCCGAGCACCTGGTCGACCGGAAACGCCGTCGTAACTTCCTGGTTCAGCGTGGTCGCGGTGGCGAGCTCGCCGGTCCAGACCTTCATGCCGCGCTCGTCGCCGAGATCGGAGAGCTGGTATTTGCTCAGCGGCCGCTGGAAATCGCTGTCGATCACCGTGTTGATCAAATTGCGGTCGCCGATCCGGAACACGTTGACGAGGACGGCGGGCGTGTTGACGCTGACCACGGGAATGCCGCGCTGGCCGGTGCGCGGCAGCACATAGGCGCGGCCGGTGAAGCGCACGAACGGCTTGCGGTCGCGGACATAGATGTTGAACTCGGCCGATTTCGGCAGCCCCTCCTTCACCGTGGACGGCAGGCCCGCGCGCAGATTGATGTTGTAGCGCTCGCCGTGCTTCAGCCCGTCGACGCAGAGCTGCTTGCCTTCGCTCGTGATCGCCGGCTTGTCGTTGCCGGCCAGCGCCACGAATGGCGAGAAGTCGAAGCGCTTGACGAGATCCTCGGAGAACTGGAAGCAGGCGCGCGGCGAGGCGGAATCGGAGTCGACGCTGTAATCGAGCAGCCGAAAACCTTGCTCGTCACGAAGCTTCTCGTACTGGCCTCTGATATCGGCGACCTCGCGCAGGTCGAGCGACAGCCGCAGGCTGTCCAGCGCCGGCCGCCACAGCTTGCGTTCCGACAGCGCGCGGCCGAGCACGGCCAGCGCATCGGCCTCGTCCTGCGGGTTACCCGCCCGCTGATAGGCGATATAGGCCGCGGTCGAGGCGCGCTCCATGAAGTGGGTCTGCTCGCTCTCGGTCGACGACCTGATCTGGAAGATGGTGCGGGCGAGCTTGAGCCAGTTGCCGCTGTCCTCGGGCGCGACTGGTCGCGATCTGGCCAAGGATCTGCAGGCCCGAGCGGAAATCGTTGCGCTTGAAGGCGGCATCCGCGTCGCTCTTGAGCGTCGCCGATGATTTCGAGACCGGTCCCGCCTCGCTCTTGATCTGGGCTTCCAGCTTGATCGCGCTATCGGCGAGGTCGTCGCGCTTGAAGGCTTTATCCGCTGCCAGCGCCGAACTCAGGCCAAGCGCCAGCGTGGCGCAGAGGGTTGCGGCGCGAACCAGACCGATCATGGGGGACTCCGGGTAGCGGCGTGGGATGGCGCCGCGAAGCAGATAGAATTGCGAAATGGTGACGGACTCGTGGCAACAGAGCAAGCGGCGCAAAAAGTCGCATAGCAAGAGCCAAAGTCCCGACCGGCCGATTCATCTGGATGAACAAGGCGGATACCGCAGCGGGCAAACTGCAGACAGTCCCCCGCCCCTTTAGTCGCGAGTTGCGGAAAACCGGTTCGATCCACCTTCCCGTGACAGCGGATTTTTCATATTGGCAATGCTATGAATGCGCCACGGCAAAGGTCCGCCGGATTCAGGCGCGATCCGGAAAAGTCCGCCCTGCGCTTGTGCGGTCTGGGTCCGGCTTTCCGACAAGGTCGCGCCCAAAGTCGGTCCCGTAGCTCAACTGGATAGAGCATCAGATTTCTACTCTGAGGGTTGCAGGTTCGAATCCTGCCGGGATCGCCAGGAGCTTGCCGGTCGTGCAGCGTCTCACAAAAAAATCCGGTACGCCGTAGCCGTCAACGATCAAGCTGTTCTCGGCCATCAGGGCTCCCTCTTTGTTTGAGACGGGAATTATGGTAAAACCGGAATTATGGGAAAATCATCAAAAGCAAAACCGAAAAGGGGCAGGCCGTTGAAGCCAGGCGGCCCCAATCCATTCTTTGGACTTAAGTTGCCCGCGGAGTTGATTGAACGTGTAGACGTGTGGAAGAAGCGAGAGAGCCTGAAGTCGCGATCGGAGGCAGTCCGGCGACTACTGGAACGGGCGCTCTCACGCGAATGAAGTGCGCTCAATGAGCCCCGTCCTGCCTCCCCTCAGGACAACAGCGCCCCCGCGTTGACCGTTCGGTAATATTATCGATCCAAAGTCCGGCCCGTCAGTTGTGTTGGAGTAACCCGGTGCTTGATTTTGAAGAGCTGCGCGAGCTCGCAGCCGATGTTCGCAGTTTCATCGACCACGCCGACGACAAAGCTGCGGCACTACGGGACGTCATTGCTGCCTACGACATTGTATTGGCCATCTACCCCTCGGGCGACGACATGGGTCTTCACGTCATCAAGGGCCGCGATATCCTGGATCATATTGCCAATTCGCAGACCGATGCGTTCTACACCCATACGGCAATCGCGGTTCCCGACCTTGACCACGCCGGGAAGCTGAAACTTCTGACGGAGCCGCAGGTCGCCGAGCAGTTGGCTGCTTAGGCGCGACGCGCGTTCAGGCGGCGGTATTTAGCGGCTGTGGCCGCTGCTGCCTCCCGACATTCCGCCGCCGCCGCGGCCACCACCTCCTCCGCCGCCGCCGCCCATTCCGCCGCCCATGCCGAGACCGATCCCGATGCCGATACCGATGGCCTCGGCAGGAACCCCGTCGTCCTTCTGTCCGGCGGCGGGCTGCTTGCGCTCCTTCGGCGCTTCGGCGCGCTGCTTCTTCGGGGCCGGGTCGTCGACCCGCTTCCTGAGCTGCTGTTGCGGCTCAGGACACGGACAGGTCCCGCCCAGCGCCGCAACCGCCGCCGGCAACGGGCCGAACTCGCGATTGCGCACCCGCTCCTGCAGCTTGCGCGCCGTCACTGCCAGATCGCTGTTCGCATAGGTCGTCAGGAAGAACTGGTAGGACGCAACGGTGTTGGTCGCCACCGCGATGGCCCAGGCTTGCATCACGTAACGGCGCTCGAGCAACGAACGGACGCGGACGTTATAGGGCGGCTGGGCGTACAACGCGACGAACGCTTCATAGGCGGGCACCGAGTCGTCGGCAATCACGAGCTGGTAGGCATCCTTCTGATCCTTCCCCTTGAGCGCCTTGCGCCAGTCGTCGACGCTGCGCTTGGCCGAGGGCTGCTTGTCGGCTCCGGCTTTCGTGTCCGTCGTTGGCGCCGGCTTGCCGGCCTGATCGCCGAAGAAACGGAAATCCGTGGTCAGCGACGAACTGTCCCAGGGAATCTGACGGCCGTCCGTCGCCTCGTTGACGGCGACCCGTACGCGCTTGAACGCTTCCTCGATCGGCAGGTTGGGCTCGCGCGCGAAGTTGAGCACCGCTGATGTGTACGGACTGTCCTCGCCGTTGCCGTCTTCGGCCACCGCGCCCGGCGATGTCGAGTAGGATATGAACGACCCGGCCGACCCGGCCTTGGTATCCACGATGGCCAGTCCGTTACCCGCGCCCGCGCTGAGCGCCGGGAACGGGTTGTTGCGGCAAGCATCGAGCATGACGATCCGCAACCGCGTCGGCACCGCGCCCAACGTGTTCATGACGTCGTTGAGCCTCATCGCCTGCAGCGGGATGTCGGTCTGGCGCTTGGGATCGACGTCAACCGGCACGAGATAGTTCTCGCCGTCGATCTGCAGGCCGTGGCCGGCGTAGAACAGCAAGGCCACCGTATCGGGCCCGCTTGCCGCGATCTTCTGCGCAAAATCGCCGACGGTCTCGCGCATCTGGTTCTGCGTCAGGTCGGGAGCCGCAGTGACGTCAAAGCCGGCCGTGCCGAGCAGCTCGGTCATCTTGCGGGCATCGTTGGCGGGATTGGGCAGCGCCGGCACGGAACGATAGGCCGACTGTCCGATCACCAGCGCAAGCCGCTTTTCCGCGTGCGCGACCGGCGCGGCCGCCAGCACCAGGGTAGCAACAATCACCGCCTTGCAAAGCGACAAATTGGGAAACATGATTCCCCTCCGTGCTGAAAATTCCTGGATTGAAAAGTTTATGACGCGCAGTATCGCACAGATTGACCTGCCTCAGAAGGGTTTGGACATCGCGTGATAATGCCGCTGCCAAGAACGACAGCCATCTTGTCGCATCGGCAGCTTGCACAAGCTTGCCGAAATGGCGCTTTGCGCCACGATGAGCTTCAGCGCCTCGATCCCTGGAAAGACAAAGCAGACGTAGTCTTGTCCCTGGATAATCTCGAGCGCCCTACTTCTTCGCCTCCGGCGCGAGCGACAGCGGCGCAGGCGCAACCGCAACCGGCTTCGGCGCGACCACCTTCGGCGCCGCCGGCTTCTTCGGCGCCGGCGGCGGCACCAGCGCTTGCGCGTTGCGCACACCCATGCCGTCGACGCGCGTCGACAGCTGCGCGACCGCTTCCGACAGCCGCTTGATCTCGGCGGCCTGCGCCTGCAGCAAGTCCTGATTGTGTTGCGCGATCGCCGCTGCCTGTTGCTGGGCAACGGCCATATCTCTCAGCAGGGCGTCCTGCGCGGCGGCGGCCTGTGGCGCTGCTGCCGCTTTTGGCGTCGCCGAAAGCGCACCCGTAGTCAATTCGCCGCCGACATAGCCGCGCCAGGCGAAGGCCGCACCGGAGCCGGTTGCCGCGAGCACGACACAGACCAGCGCAGACACCCAAAAGCGCGGCTTGCGCTCCTCGACTTCGTCCTCGAACTCTTCGTCGTACTCAGCCTCGTGGCCGCTCTGTTGGTAACTCACCCACTTAACTCCCAAGCGCGATATCGCCCCATTCGTCGCAGCAAATATCAAGGAAAAGTTAAAAATAAGGACGGCTGGCGGTCTTGAGAGTTCCAACCGTCTGCATCACCCTTTGCGGTATCGTTTCGGGGAGAAAACCATGCCATTCGCGCAAAACGGCAGCATCCGCATCCATTACGAGACGGCAGGTCAAGGACCCGCGCTGGTGCTTCATCACGGCACCGGGGGCAGCGGACCGGATTGGGTGGACCTCGGCTATGTCGGGGCTTTGCAGGACCGGCATCGGCTGATCCTGATCGACGCCCGCGGCCACGGCCAGAGCGACAAGCCGCACGATCCCAATGCCTACGATCTCAGCGTGCGCGCGGCCGACGTCGTCGCGGTCCTCGACGATCTCAATGTGCCGCGCGCCGACTTCCTCGGCTATTCGATGGGCGGCTGGATCGGCTTCGGCCTCGCAAAGCATTTTCCGGAGCGGTTCGATGCATTCATCCTCGGCGGCGCGCATCCCTATGCCGAGAACACGCAGGCCATTCGCGACCGCATGCCGACGGACCAGGCGACCTATATCGCCATCGCCGAACAAACCTATGGCGCGCTGCTGACGCCGGCGCGGCGCGCGCGCCTGCTCGCCAACGATCTCGTCGCGTTACGCGCGCTGACCACCGATCGCGATGACATCGCCGATGTGCTGCCAACCATGACGATGCCGTCCCTCATCTTCTGCGGCGAGCTCGATCCCCGGCTCGCGCAGGCACGACAGGCCGCCTCCGAGATGTCCAACGCGAGCTTCCTCGGCCTGCCAGGCTGCGACCACTTCAACACGACGCGGCGCACTGACGTGATCATTCCGAGAGTCAGCTCACTCCTGCGCGAGGCCGCGCAACGCGAGGCTCTGCGGGCGTAGACCTGTGCCAAATCATGACACACGGGTTTTTCCCGCCCGCGCTAGACTGGCCGCGCTCGACGGACTTTCGGCGCCAATGCCCCCCAACTGTCGGGTAGCGGCTCCGCAGTGTTTTGCGTATCGCGGGGCCGCTTCCGGCGCACCTGCAGCACGGACAATGGTCGCTCGCCAAAACGGAACCGGACCTGCGTTAACCCCGGTGACCGCTTCTTCGACTTTGTTGAACCTCCCGTAGTCTACCGCCATTGATCTCGCGCGCCAGTTGAGTTTGGATGCGTCCGGGACGGGGACGACAAATGCGTATTTTTGCGATTCTGGCGTTCGCGCTTGCTCTTGCCGGCTGCGCGACGATCACCAGGGGAACACACCAAACGATTGCGGTGGATACGCCGGGCGTACCGGGCGCAGTCTGCACAATTCAAACCCAGAGCGGACCACGGGGCGTCACGACCCCGGGCAACGTCACGCTCGACAAGGGCTCCGCGCCACTGCCTATCACCTGCACGAAAGAATGCTACACGCCGGGATCGAGCATCATTCCTTCCGGCACGGAAGCCATGGCGGCCGGCAACGTCGTGTTCGGCGGCCTCATCGGCCTCGGCGTCGACGCTGCCAGCGGCGCCATGAACAAATACCCTGATGTCGTCACCGTTTCGATGACGCCGGACTCCGCGTGCGGCGGACCAGCGGCGCCGCGCCGGCCGCGCCGACCCGTTGAAGCAGCATCTCCGCCTCCTCCGCCGACCAGATAGTCCGAACCGCTACTTCTTGTTCTCCTCGCAATATTTCAGCGCCGCCAGCGCTTCGCCGGCGCGCGGCGTCTGAAACTCGATGCTGTCGTCGTCATCGTCCTCGAAATCGATCGAGAGGCGTTTCGCCTTCGACATCGCATCGACGACGGCCTGATCGAACTCGAACACGCCGCGCACGGTGGTCTTGTCCATGACCTCCCACTTCGATTTCTTCATGATATCGACATTGTCGGTCGAGAAATCCGCCTTGAGGATGTCGCCGGTCTTCTCCCACTCCCATCCTTCGTAGATGATCACCACGACGATGCGTTCGTTGGAATAGCTCAGCACGATGGCGTACTGGTTATTCTCGTCATCGGCATCCTTGTAGCCGCGGCTGGCATTGCAATGGTTGTCCTGCGAGCGCTTCTCGATGGTCCAGTCGCCGACCTGGGTCTGTGCACGCGCGGGCGCAATCGAAAAAGCCGCGAGCATCGCTGCGGCGAAAAGCAATCGTTTCATGTCAGCCTCCAGCCATTTCCAAATCAAGCTCACCATCTCTCCGATTGTATCGCAAGCATCGGCAAGTTGCCGTCCCAAAAGAAAAAGCCCCGGCAGCAAGCCGGGGCTTTCAAATCTTCGAGTCATGCCATCGATCAGTACTTCGCGACGACGGCCCCGGCCCAATCGAACTTGTAGTTCACGCCGACCTTGGCGATCGACAGCGTGTTCGTCTGGTTGGTCCTGATGCTGACGGTCGCAGGCGCTACCAGCACAGGATTGACGTTGAAGGCCACAGCCTTGTCGTCGAACCGCATGTAGTCGTACTCGACGAAAGCCGTCCAGTTCCGGGTGACCATCCACTCGGTGCCCATGCCGACCAGCCAGCCGCTCTGGGTGTAGCTGCCGTTCACGATCGAAAGCGGCGGGGTGGCGATGGTCAAGTTGACGCTGTTGGTGGTGTTTAGCCAGGCTCCGCCGCCCTTGGCGTAAACCAGACCACGGTCGAGCACCACGGCGCCAATCCGGCCTGTCGCGGTGGCAAGCCAATTGCTCTTGGCAGTGCAGCTCAGGATGACGAGGCAGGGATCGGTACCCTTGACGTCAAGTCCGGCGATGTCGGCTTGGACGCCAAGCACGAATGCACCGGCCTGGAAGTTGTAGCCGGCCTGCCCGCCGCCCAGAAAGCCGCTGCGGCTGTTCTGGTTGAAGGGAAGGTTTGTGTTTGCGGTGAGCGCGGGAACACCGGGCACCGCGGCCGTGAATCCCGTGATGGTGCTCTCGGTCTCGCCCCAGCCCGAGCCGACATGGGCGCCAATGTAGAATCCCGTCCAGGACCACACAGGTGCCGGCATCGGTGCGGCCTTCATCGGTAGGTCGGCGGCGAAAGCCGGCGCGGCGAGCGACATCGCGGTCGCAATGGCAGCAATAGCTTTTCTCATGACAGGTACTCCCCAAGTCTGAATGACAAGTCTGAATGAAACGGTTGCCTGCTTTCGCAATGCAACAACGAACCCCGTCGTTGTACGGAGTTCAGGCGTCGGGACCTATTGCCATACGGCCACACTCACGGGCATAAAGGTGCGCACCCCATGCGCACCTAACCCTTTGTCTAATTTATTATAAATTGCTTTTCAGAATCAATTCGCGGGATGCTTGCAGGCACCGTTTCTGACGCCATCGACCCGCATCGCGCAAGCCGCCAAAGGCGGCACGCGTCACACCGGAAAGCGGGTCACGACGGGTGCCAGGTGCACAACAGGAACATGACGCGGAAGGATGTGTCCCAACCCTCGATATCGTCAGCCGCAGCGCGCCTGCCCGCGAGTTCGCGACGCCCGTCAGCGATCAGCTCATCCAGCCGGGCGCGAATGTCGAGATAGCTTCGACCCCCATCCGACAGGAAGCCCCTTGCCTCCCGGACGGCGCGGTCATAGGCATCCTCCCGCAAGGTTTGCTCGCGAGGAGCCGCCGCCATATCCGCAGTGAGATAAAAATTCCGCGCCATCGCGGCCATTCAACGGCCGGTTGCGCGGCGTGTTCCAATTCACTTTTTCCAATAGAGCGGCAATGGCTGCGACAACCCGCGCGCAGAGCCTCCCGATGAGCCATGCAATGCCCGCAATCCGTAGTTGCGCGGATGAAAACTTAGGGGAAAAGATACGTTTGAGCTCTACGGTTCCCTCGGGGAACTGTACCCAAACGGTAAAATATTAGGCCAATTTTAGTTTTTCGCCGATTACATGCGCGGGGAATGAAGCCCGGCTGCAAAGAACTTAAGGCCCCGCATCAACCGGCCTGAACCTCTCGCGGTCGCGTCCCGTCCCGCGAGGCCCTCTTGTCAGTCGAACGTTTCCTCAGGCAGCGCGCCGTCAACGTCGTCGTTGAAGGGACCTATACCCTTCATCGCTGGTACGACCCGCAAGGCAAGCTGCGCACGCTCGCCTGTCGCGCAACGCGCGTTTCGCCGTTCCGCATGATCGTCGACGTGCCCGTGACCGGCCGGGTCGGCGATCGCATCACCTCCTATTTCAGCGAGTTCGGGGAGTTCGACGGCAACATCAGCGACACCCGGCAGGGCAGCATCCTGCTCGAGCTGGAGATGACGCCCGAGAAGCGCGAGTGGATGGCCGACAAGCTCACCTGGCTCGAGAAGAAGCAGAAGGATCCGAGCGTCCAGGACGAGCGCCACAACGCGCGCTTCATTCCGCAGACCTCGCACACCACGCTGACGATGGCGGACGGCGGCGTCCACACCTGCTTCGTCATCGACGTGTCGGCAACCGGCGTTGCAGTTTCCAGCGAATTGCAGCCGCCGATCGGAATGCCGCTGGCGATCGGCTCCTGTATCGGCCGCGTGGTCCGGGTATTTCCGGCGGGTTTTGCGGTCAGGTTCGTCGAGCGTCAGGACATCGATGCGTTGATGCGCCTGATCGTGCGGAGCGATCAGACCACGGGCGGAGGTTCGCCGCCGATCCCGGTCGCGGTATGAGCGAGGGCGAGAAGCGCGCAGGTCCTCGCGTGCGGTTCGACCACGATCGTCCCGCGCAGATGATGGCGATCGACGGCACCTGGCGGCGCGACTGCGTCGTCGAAAATATCGGCGAAGGCGGCGCCCGGCTGTCGGTCGGCGATACCATCACGGGATTGCAGCTGACGGAGTTCTTCCTGGTGCTGTCATCGACGGGCCTCGCCTACCGCCACTGCAGGCTTGCCTGGGTCAATGGCGATCAGATCGGCGTCTCCTTTCTCAATCGCGAGCGCCGCCTCAAGGCGAAGAGGTCTTAACCATTTGCCTTGCTCCGGCCATGCCGGCGCCAAATTTGTAACCCGCACATTCACCATAAGCGGCGGATGTATCGCCGCCCTCTTTTGCGACCCTGGCTCGCCGCCTTCGCGCTTGTGATGAGCGCGTTGCCGGTCAAGGCCGACAGCTTTCAGCAGATGTGGATGGGCCGCGTCGCGCGGCCGCCCGCCGACAATGAGGAAGCGTCCGTCTACTGGGAAGACAGATGGGATGCGCGCGGTAAGCGCTTCAAGCCCCACGAGGTCTCCTGCGCGCATCGCACCGAGGAATTCGGCACCATCTTCGTGGTGACCAATCTCGACAACGGCAAGAGCATTGAATGCCCGGTGCTCGATCGCGGACCTTTTGCGCAAGGTCGGGTGCTGGACTTCTCGCTCGGAGCCGCACACAGGATCGGCTGCGACGGCCTGTGCCGCGTCAGCATCCGGCGCGCCGGCTACGAGTGAAAAGAAAAAGCGCGGATATAAAATCCGCGCTTTTAATTCACTGGCGCGATCCGATCAGATCAATAGCCGCAGGACGCGCAACGCGGCATGACCGGCGCGTAATAGCTGTAACCGGGCGAGACCATCTCAACGCGTTCCTGCGTCGCATATTGCGGCGGGATATGCTCATAGGCGACGCCTCCCGGCGAGACCATCACGGTCTGCGGCACCATCACGGTGCGGTATTGCGGGGGCGTGCGATGGGCGACGACGGCGCCGGGCGAAACCATCACGGTCTCCTGCACCGCGCGGTACTGCGGCGGTGCATATTGCTCCTGGTAGCAGGTCGCGCAGGGCTGTGGCGTGTAGCAATTGTAGCAGCCGGCGGAGGCGGCCGTCGGTAGCACGGCGGCGGCGACGATCGCGGCAAAGGACGCGGCAATAACGCGAGACATGTGGGCACCTGATATGTTGAACAATTCCGAAAGGCCGGAGGTGAAATTTGATCTAGCGCGCGAGGTGGCAAATTTGCGTTGAGAAAAGCCGTTAACGAATCGTGAAGCGGCGTTTGCCGCCCTGCCCTCGCGTCAAAAACAAAAGCGCGGGCAAAAGCCCGCGCTTTGGATCGTGATCGTCTGTTAGCTGGCGCTCAGTAACACCAGCGTGGGTCGGCCGCGACGTACTGCCCGCTGGGATAGCGGTAGTAGCAGCCACCGTTCGACATCCAGTAGCCCTCGCGCGCGGCCGCGGTGGCGCCGGTGAGACCGCCGATCACGGCGCCCGCCGCTGCGCCGCTGGCGCGGCCGGTGATCAGCCCGCCGAGCACGCCGCCGACAATGGCGCCGCCGACGCCGGCGACACCCGGATCCGGCGGGGGTGGAGGCGGTGGGTAGGCGCCCGGAGGCGGTCCATAGGCGCCGGCAACCGGCGCCGGGCCGGGATCACCGTAGGCGGCGTCGTCGGCATAATCTTCGGAGATATAGGCCGGCGGACCATCGAAACGCTGCGGATAGAAGTACCAGACGCCGCCGACGTCCCACCACCAACCCATGCGGCCGTTGTAAACTTGGTGGTGCCACTGGCCGCCTTCCCATGCGAGGTGGCCGCGATATGGGCGCCCACCGAAATTGCGGGAAGGAATCGGCCCGCCGTGCACGATACGGGCGCCGGGCGGTCCGCCGCCGACGCGCGGTCCGGGTCCGGCAGGGCCGCCGACACGCGGACCGACCGCTCCCGGCGGGCGCGGACCAGGGGCGCCATGCACACCCGGCGGCGGGCCCTTTGCGTGCGGCGGCTCGCCACCGGCGCCACCAAGGCCCTGGGCTTGTGCCGAGAACGCAAAGACCGTGAACGCCGCAGCGAGCGGAAGGACGATTTTGGATCGGCCGAAAGCATTCATTGTTGGAAAACCCCTCGTTCGCCGTGCACGGGCGGCATAGCCGCGGAACCGGCACGGGTCCTTGTTGCTGACAGGTTTTGTCGCAGCTTGCTTGTTACAAATCAGTAAGATCGCGACAATTTTGCGTCAAACCGCAGGCGCGTTGCAAATCGTAACGATCATGAACGGAAGTTATCGCGCGGGCTCGATCGTGTTGCAATTGGTGCGGCCCGACATCAGGCAGTCCTGCATCTTGCTGGCAGCCGAGAGGTCGCGGGCAAGCCAGATCCCAACGGCGAGCAGCACGATCGCAATCACCAGCCCGGCCATCGCGCCGCGCCGGTTATCGCCATCGCCCTGATTTTTCGGGTCGGTCATCGGACGGCCACCTGCAAGAAGCGGCGCTTCTAGCACAGCCGTCGAGCAAACGTCACACGTTGCGGATAGCCATCGCGCGGCTGGGCACGCGAGTGTTCGTCGGCAACACATGGCTGACGCGGCTGCAGGTCGTCAGAATGCCTGCGGCCCGGTGGCACTGCCATTCGGCGCCCAAGGTGGGGCTCGCCACTTGTGTCGGATAGGCGAACGAGATCGAGACAGCCACCGCCGCGCAGGTCAGTGCCGCCAAGCCCAAAGTGAGAATTTTGCGATTCCACTGTTGTCCGGTCATTTGCCGAGACTCCTCATCCAATAGCTAGGGACGATACGGCCGTCGCCCACCGTCCCCTGTGAAATGGATCACATGCGGCCAAACCGGCCAGAACCGATCCAAGTCCTTGTGTGATCAGGCAAACCGGGCGGAAATGCCCATCGTCACACGCAATGGTGACAAACGGTGATAATGGGTGGCATCGGGGCGTGCGGCGCTGTAAGCACGGCGCGCAAATCCGTTCTTGATGGAAAGAAAGCGACAAGGCCGTTTGATGAGTGGTTTCAAGCAACCAGATTTCGCCGACCGGCAGAAGGCGGCGGCGCAGGCCAAGCAGAACCTGCTGAACAAATTCCGGTCCCAGCCCGGCCCCGACGATCCCGAGGTCGCCAAGCGCCGCGCCGAGCGTGAGGCGGCTGCCGCCAATCGCGAGCAGGCAAGACTCGCGCGCGAAGCCGAGAAGGCCGAAGCCAAGCGGCATGAGGCCGAGGCGAAGGCGGCAGAAGCCGCGCGTATCGCCCGTGAGAAGGAAGAGGAAGCGGCGCGGCAGGTCGCGGCCGAGGCCGACCAGAAGGCCAAGCGCGACGCGCGTTACGCCGCGCGCAAGGATCGCGGCAAGAAAAAGAGATGAGCAATGGATGATGGCCGGGCGCACCCGGCCATCTCGACGCATAGAGAAGAACCGGCCTCAGTTCTTCTTCATCATCCCGTCGTCCTTCTTCATACCATCGTCTTTCTTCATCGTGTCCTTGGACATGGTGTCCTTCTTCATGTTGTCCTTGGACATCGTGTCCTTCTTCATGCCGTCATCCTTGCCCATCTTGTCCTGGGCAAAGGCGGCGGGCGCGAGCGCGAGGCCAAGCGAGAGAACGGCGGCGGAGATTGCGAGCGAGAGGCGCGAGGTCATTTGGTCTTCCTTCGGGAGCTGGTTGACGACAAGCGGCTCGTGCCGCCTTTTTGATCGACGCCGCGGCGCCTGCCTTTGTTACGCGAAGGGCAAAAAATTCCGGCTAGTGCGGATTTTTGCCACGCTCGGTGGGGGTTTTCTCCGCAGCTCAGACACAATTTCGCCCGCGAAAAACGTGTTAGTCGCTCCCGCATCGGGCCGACTGTGCGCCGCAGCAAATTGCAGGCGATGTCGAGGCCGACTATCAGACTAGAGAAAGACCAGCGACAACCCGGCTAAGATGGGCCCAGGGCCGGCTCGCAAGACCACTTCAAAGGTCGCTTTTGCTTAAGGGGAGAACCATGCTTACACGCCGTCACGTCATCGCAACTGCGGTTGCAGCACCTGCCGTCCTGCGCTTCGGAATTGGCACAGCGCAGGCCGCGACCACGCTGAAAATCTCGCATCAATTCCCCGGCGGCACCATCGACAAGGGCGATTTCCGCGACCGGCTTTGCCGCATGTTCGCCGAGCAAATTTCCAAGCGGTCGGGCGGCGAGCTCGTCGGCGAGGTCTATCCGAACTCCTCGCTGGTGAAGACCAACGCGCAGTTCTCGGCCATGCGCAAGGGCGCGCTCGATATCAGCCTCTATCCGATGCCATATGCCGGCGGCGAATTGCCGGAGACCAATATCGGCCTGATGCCGGGCCTCGTCGCCACCTACGACCAGGGCTTGCGCTGGAAGAAGGAGCCGGTCGGCAAGGCGCTGACCGATTTCCTCGCCGACAAGGGCATCATCTTGCTGTCCTGGGTCTGGCAGGCCGGCGGCGTGGCCAGCCGCTCCAAGCCGATCGTCGCGCCCGAGGATGCCAAGGGACTGAAGGTGCGCGGCGGCTCGCGCGAGATGGACATGGTGCTGCAGACCGCCGGCGCCTCGGTGCTGTCGGTGCCCTCGAACGAACTTTATGCGGCGATGCAGACGGGCGCCTGCGACGCCGGCATCACCTCCTCCACCAGCCTGATCTCGTTCCGCCTCGAAGAGGTCTCGAAGTCGCTGACGTCAGGGGCCGGCGCCTCCTACTGGTTCATGCTGGAGCCGCTGATGATGTCGAAGGCGATCTTCGACAAGCTGCCGAAGAACCATCAGGACATCATCCTCGCCGTCGGCACCGAGCTCGAAGCGTTCGGCAAGAAGGGCGCGCAGGACGACGACGTCGAGGTGGCCAAGGTCTACGAGAAAGCCGGCGCCAAGGTCAGTCCGCTCGATATCGCGACCGTCGGCAAGTGGCGCGACATTGCGCGCGATACCGCCTGGAAGGATTATGGTGCTAAGACGGCTACGGCAGCGAATCTGCTGAAGCTAGCGAGCGACGTTTCCGCATAAATGCACCATACGCTGGGGGAAGGTGAAGAACTCAAGACCGCCGTCTCGAGCAATCCGCTCGTGGCGGCGCTTCAGCGCGCCTTGTCGTTCTGCAACCGCATCATCGTCGTTCTCGCGGCGCTGGCGCTGATCGCAGCCTGCGCGATCCTGAGCTACAGCGTGCTCGGCCGCGCGCTGTTCCATCTCGCCAATTACTGGCAGGACGAAGCGGCGGTGTTCCTGCTGGTCGGCGTCACCTTCATGACGTCGGCCTATGTGCAGGGGGAGCGCGGCCATATCGGCATCGAAGCCTTTGTCGGACTGCTGTCACCGCTGGCGAACCGCATCCGGCTCTGGCTGGTCGATGTCGCGAGTTTCCTGTTCTGCTCGTTCTTTGCCTGGAAGTCCTGGACGCTCATGCACGAGGCCTATGTCGAAGGACGCGTTACCAATTCGACGTGGTCGCCGCCCTTTGCGATCCCCTACACGCTGATGGCGCTTGGCATGACCTTGCTCTGCGTGCAGATCCTGCTGCAGATCATCATTCCCCTCATCGCCGGAGCGTCACGGCGATGACGGTGTTCGGGATTGGCGTCGCCTACGCGCTCTCGACGCTGCTTGCGATGTTCTCGGGCATGCCGATCGCGTTTGCGCTCGGCGCGGTCGCGGTGGTGTTCATGGCGATCTACATGCCCGCCGCCTCGCTCGATACCGTGACCGAGAACGTCTATGAGGAAATGGCCTCGATCACGCTGCTGTCGATCCCGCTGTTCATTCTCAAGGGCGTGGCGATCGGCCAGTCGCGCGCCGGCAAGGACCTGTATTCGGCGCTGCATGCCTGGCTGCACCGCATTCCCGGCGGGCTTGGCGTCGCCAACGTGTTTGCCTGCGCGCTGTTTGCAGCGATGGCAGGCTCCTCGCCTGCGACCTGCGCGGCGATCGGCTCGGCCGGCATCCCCGAGATGCGCAAGCGCGGCTATTCCGGTGGATTGGCGGCCGGGATCATCGCGGCCGGCGGCACGCTGGGCATCCTGTTGCCGCCATCCATCACCATGATCCTGTTCGCGGTCGCGGCGGAAAAATCGCTGGGCCGGCTGTTCCTGGCAGGCATCGGACCCGGCCTGCTTCTGGTCTCCCTGTTCGGCCTCTACGCCGTGTTTCGCTTCCGCAAGGAGTATGCCGCGGCGCTTGCGGCTTACGAGAAGACCGGCGTCGAAGCCGCGATCCTGCATCGCGACGATTTCACCATGGCCGAACGCTTCAGCGTCCTGCCCCGTGTTCTCCCGTTCGTGCTGCTTTTGACCGGCGTGATGATCGCGCTCTACGGCGGCTACGCCACGCCGTCGGAAACCGCGGGCCTCGGCGGATTGCTGGCGCTGATCCTGATCGCCATGATCTACAGCGTATGGCGGCCGTCCGACCTCGGACCGATCATGCGATCGACCATCGCCCAGTCCACCATGCTGATGATGATCATCGGCATGTCCCTGCTCTATTCCTATGTGATGAGCTATCTGCACATCTCGCAGTCGGCAGCCGAATCCATCATCGCCATGCATTTGCCGCGCTGGGAATTGCTGGTGGCGATCCTGGTGCTGGTGGTCATGCTCGGCTTCTTCCTGCCGCCGGTGTCGATTATCCTGATGACGGCGCCTATCATCTTGCCGCCGCTGCGCGCCGCGCATTTCGACATCATCTGGTTCGGCGTTGTCATGACCATCGTGATGGAGATGGGGCTGATCCATCCGCCGGTCGGCCTGAACATCTTCGTGATCCGCAACGTCGCGCCCGATATTCCCCTGAGCGAGGTGATCTGGGGCACGCTGCCTTTCGTGCTCTTGATGATGCTGGCCGTGCTGATCCTGTGCTTCGTGCCTGAGATCTCGACCTGGCTGCCGGACCAGATCATGGGTCCGGACGGGAGCAGGTAGCGGCCCTCTCGTCATTGCGAGCGAAGCGAAGCAATCCACCTATCCGCTTGCTGGACTATGGATTGCTTCGTCGCTGCGCTCCTCGCAATGACGACGACTAACCAACCCGCCGCTTCGCATTCAGCGCATTCGCAACCCGGCTTGCCGGGCTGCGCCCGATCAACGCCGTGATCTCGTTCGTCGCGGCGAGGAGCTTTGACATGTCGACGCCGGTCTGAATCCCCATGCCCTCGAGCATGTAGACGACGTCCTCGGTCGCGACATTACCCGTCGCGCCCGGCGCAAAGGGACAGCCGCCGAGACCGCCGGCCGCGGAATCGATCACGCGCACGCCCTCCTCCATCCCGGCATAAAGGTTCGCCAGCGCCTGGCCATAGGTGTCGTGGAAGTGCATGGCGAGCTTGGCCATCGGCACGTGCGCCGCTACCGCGCGCAGCATCGCCTTGGCCTTCACGGGTGTGCCGACCCCGATGGTGTCGCCGAGCGATATCTCGTAGCAGCCGAGATCCCACAGCGTCTTTGCGACATCGGCGACCGCCTGCGGCTTGACCTCGCCGTCGAAGGGACAGCCGAGCACGGTGGAGACGTAACCACGCACCCTGATGCCATCAGCTTTGGCGCGTTCCACGACCGGCTTGAAGCGCTCGATCAATTCCGCGATGGAGCAATTGATGTTGGCGCGGCAGAAACCTTCGGAAGCGGCCGTGAACACCGAGATCACCCTGGCGCCCCAGGCGCGGGCGGTTTCATAACCCTTCTCGTTCGGCACCAGTACGTGGAATTCGCCGGGGAGGCCGATGACGGCCCGAAGCACCTCGTCGGAGCCGACCATCTGCGGGATCGCGCGCGGCGACACGAAGGCGCCGACCTCGATGGTATGCAATCCCGCGTCGAGCAGCCGCTTGATGAAGGCGATGCGGTCGGCGGGGCTGACCGGAGTCTTCTCGTTCTGCAGCCCGTCGCGGGCGCCCATCTCGACGATGTGAACGGTATCGCTCATCTCGACCTCACGCGGCCGGTTCCAGTTCGGCGAGCTCAACGCCCTCCTGCACGATGTCCCCGACCTTGCACTTGATCGCCTTCAACGTACCTGCAAACGGCGCGCGTAGCGTTTGCTCCATCTTCATCACCTCGAGGGTGAGGATCGGTGCGCCCTTCTCGAGCTTTGCGCCCTCCTCCGCCAGTACGGCGACGACTGTGCCCGGCAGCGGCGCCACGATCTTGTCCTCGCCGGTCTGCTCTTCGGTCTCGCCGCCGAACGGATCGACCCAATGCAGCTCGAAACGGCCGTTGCGGGTGCGCAGATAGAATTCGTGGCCTTCGACAACGGTCGCGACGCGGGACTTGACGCCGTCGAGCGTCACATCGATGCCATCACCGGCAGCGTTCGAAGCGAAGGCTATCTCGCGCTTGCCGATGGTGACCGTTGCCGGGCCGTTGCCATAGCGCAAGGTCACCTTGTGTTCGTCACCGGCGCGGAACGCGAATACGCGCGTCCGTCGTCCGACCGGCATCCAGCCAAAGGTCTGCCAGGGCGACGCCGCCTCGGCCTTCGCGGCAGCGGCCTCGTCGTTCAGGATCGCCGCGACCGCGGCGGCCAGTTCGAGATCGCCGGGCGGGGAGACCTCCGGAGTCAGCGCCTTCAATTCGCGCTCGATGAAGCCGGTATCGATCTTGTTGGCGCGCACATCCTTGTGCGTCACCAGCGCCGCCAGGAACGGAAT